>CAXVYQ010000008.1:0-688830 GCA_963662495.2 Terriglobia bacterium | reverse complement strand
ACGGATTCCGCGTAGTCGCGCATAGGGAGAGTCTCAGAAAACGCCGCTCACGGAAGGGCCGGTTCCGTCTCTCCGGCCCGGTCCCTTCGGTCCGGTCTTTTAGGTGCCTTCGGTCCAAGAAGATAGGTACTTTTTCTGCTCGGCGGTGAGCTTGTCGATCTGGACGCCCATGGAGTCGAGCTTCATGCTGGCGACCAGCTTATCGATTTTGACCGGCACGGGATAGACGTCCTTCTTGAGCCGCCGGGAGTTCTTCACCATGTACTCGGCGCAGAGCGACTGGTTGGCGAAGCTCATATCCATGACCGATGCCGGGTGGCCCTCCGCGCTCGAGAGATTCACGAGACGGCCTTCGGCCAGCAGATAGACGCGGCGTTTGGCCGAGAGCGTATACTCCTCGACCATGTTCCTCGCGGTACGGTGGCTTTTGGCCATCTTCTTCAGCGAGGGAATGTCGATCTCCGAGTTGAAGTGGCCGGAGTTGGCGAGGATCGCACCGTCCTTCATTTTGGGGAAGTGCTGTTTCGCGATGACGTTCTTGTCTCCGGTAACGGTGATGAACAGGTCGCCAACGCGCGCGGCCTCGGCCATGGGCATCACCTCGAACCCGTCCATCACGGCCTCAATGGCGCGGGTGGGGTCGACCTCGGTAACGATGACGTGAGAGCCGAGTCCCCGGGCGCGCGAAGCGACGCCGCGGCCGCACCAGCCATAGCCGGCCACGACGACTTTCATGCCGGCGAGCAGGACGTTGGTGGCGCGCAGGATGCCGTCCAGGGTGGACTGGCCCGTGCCGTAACGGTTATCGAACAGATGCTTGGTGTCGGCGTCGTTCACGGCGATGATGGGGTAGTTCAGCACGCCTTCATGGGCCATGCTGCGCAGACGGATGACGCCGGTGGTGGTCTCCTCGGTGCCGCCGATGATCTCCGCGGCCAAGTCTTTGCGTTTGGAGTGGAGCAGCGAGACCAGGTCGGCGCCGTCGTCCATAGTGATCTGGGCGCGGTTGGAAAGAGAGGATTCCAGGTGCGAATAGTAGGTCTTGTTGTTCTCGCCCTTGATGGCGAACACGGAGATATTGTGGTCCTTGACGAGGCTGGCCGCGACATCGTCCTGCGTGCTGAGAGGATTGGAGGCGCACAGGGCGACTTCGGCGCCGCCGTCGCGCAGCGTGATGGCGAGATTGGCGGTCTCGGTGGTGACGTGCAGGCAGGCGGCGATGCGAATCCCTTTGAGCGGTTTCTGTTTCTCAAAACGCTTGCGGATGATGGCGAGCGTGGGCATGAAACCCCCGGCCCACTCGATCCGGCGCTTGCCTTCACCGGCCAGCCGGAGGTCTTTTACATCGTATTTCGTTCGGGAAGCAGATGGCATATGGGTCATTCTCCAATTCGTATCGGTGTACACGCCGATGGGCGGCATGTGGCCTGAGCCGGAAGCCTCAGGGTGGAAAAGGCCTGCGGGCGGCAGGCCTTTGGGTTCATGCAATATTGCAATAGGATGCGGGGCACGGCCTAGGCTTCCACCCCGGAGGCGACGCCGGCGGCCTGGCGAAGAGCTTCCGCCTTGTTGGTCAGCTCCCAGGTGAAGCTGGGCTCGCGGCGTCCGAAGTGCCCGTAGGCGGCGGTGAGCTCGTAGATCGGACGGCGCAGGTGCAGGTAATCGATGATGCCGAGCGGGGTCAGCGGGAAGTGTTCGCGGATGAGACTTTCCAGAACCTGCTCCTTCACCGCGCCGGTGCCGAAGGTCTCCACCATGACCGAGACCGGGTCGGCAACGCCGATGGCATAGGCGAGCTGGACTTCGCAGCGCCCCGCGAGGCCGGCTGCGACGAGATTCTTGGCGATGTGGCGGGCCATGTAGCAGGCCGAACGGTCCACCTTCGTGGGGTCCTTGCCGGAGAAGGCGCCGCCGCCGTGATGGCCCATTCCGCCGTAGGTATCGACGATGATCTTGCGGCCGGTGAGGCCGCTGTCTCCCATGGGGCCTCCGGTAACGAAGCGGCCCGTGGGGTTGATGTGATACCGGGTGCTGGGATGCAGCATGGCCGGAGGTACGACGGGTTTGACGACCTCCTCCATGATGCCCTCGCGCAGCTTTTCGGTCGTTACGCTGTCGCTGTGCTGTGAGGAGACGACGACGGTGTCGACGAACAATGGTCTGCCATCTTCATAGCGGACCGAGACCTGGCTTTTTCCATCCGGGCGCAGGAAATCGAGACGGCCCTCGCGGCGGACCTCGGAAAGTCGCCGGACCAGTTTGTGTGCCAGCATGATGGGCATCGGCATGAGCTCTTCCGTGTCATGGCAGGCAAATCCGAACATCATGCCCTGATCGCCGGCCCCGCCAGTGTCCACGCCCAGCGCGATATCGCCGGACTGCTCGTGGATGGCCGTGAGCACGCCGCAGGTGTGGCAGTCAAAACCATACTTGGCGCGGTTGTAACCGATGCGGTCGATGGTCCGGCGGACCACGCTCTGGTAGTCCACCGAGGCGTTGGAAGTGAGCTCCCCGGTAACGAAGACCATGCCGGTCGTTACGACGGTTTCGCACGCCACGCGGGCGTGTTCATCCTGTCCGATGACGCCGTCCAGAATAGCGTCGGAGATCTGGTCGGCGATCTTATCGGGATGTCCTTCGGTTACCGACTCGGATGTATAAAGGTAATTTCGTGCGTATGCCACCGTGGCTGTCCTCCCTGATGCAGATGATGTTGCGGATGCTGATGCATGGCCCGGGCTTCCCTCGAAACAGAGGAAGCCGTAGCCGGGCATTGTCAATTTACGAACGCTAAACAGTAACAGAGCCAAGCAAGCCGTGTCAAAGCCGCGATAGGCTAACTAACATGGAAAGAAACGGTTAAGGCTGCGTCCCGGGGCCGTTTATGAAGCCGTCAGTTTTTTCGCCGCCTCCAATGCGGCTTCGTAGTCCGGGTGGTCGGCCACCTCTTTCACGTACTCCACATACTGGATCGTGTTATTCGCATCCAGAACGAAGACGGCGCGGGCGTCGAGTTGCAGTTCCTGGATCAGTACGCCGTAGGCCGGGCCGAAATTTCTTTCCCGGTAATCGGAGAGCGTCCGGACATTCTGGACTTCCGCGGCCCCGCACCATCGGGACTGCGCCATGGGCAGATCCATGCTGATGGTGAGGATCTCCACGCCGGGCAGGTTGGCCGCTTCTTCGTTGAAGCGGCGGGTCTCCGCGTCGCATACGGGCGTGTCGAGCGATGGGACCGAGGCGATGATACGCACCTTGCCGGTGGTGTCGGCCAGAGTAACCGGCTTCATGTCGTTGCTGATGAGCTTGAAATCCGGTGCCTTGTCCCCTGCTTTCAATTCCGGCCCTACCAGCGTCAGCGGGTTTCCTCGCAACGTGACGGCTCTATTCGGTTCTTCCATAATGATCGGCTCCTCCTGTGTCCACCTTGAGCAAATAAAGAACCCCTACTATAACTGCGCCGGGGGGCAGAAAGGAAGAGGGGTGCCGGGTTTCCTGAACGAGCGCGGACGCGTCGGCAGTTTTTTTGCTGAGAATGACCAGACGCCGGCATCGGCAGAGAAACAGTGAATTTTACCTGCGGAACTCAGATCGATGGCGGTGGTGGTGGAATTCGTGGAAAGTCTGGAGGGGGGAATCCGGTAAGTCGGGGAGTGTTCGGGTGATCGAATTACAGTAGCCGGAAACGGAAGCAGGATTACTTTTGGTTCGCTTCCAGGGAACCTTTGGCCTCTGTGGCGGCTTCCGATGCGGGGAACCGGGTCAGGATTGTATTCCACGCCTGCACCGCGTCTTCCCTTTTGCCCTGTAGAGAATAAGCACGGCCCAGTCCGAGCAGAAAGCCGGGTTGGCCAGCGCTGGCGGGGAAATCCTTTACCAGCCGATTGAACCAGGACTCTGCGCTCTTGCCATCCTGCAGTTCGAGCGAATTTCGGGCCATGGCAAACAGAATCGTCTCCATCCGGGCCGGGTCCTGCTTCGCCGCCTTCTGCTTCGAAGCCCGTTCCAGATAATCGTTGCTGATTGCGTAAAATCCAGCAGCGCGAAGCTGGCGTCCAAAATCCACGAGACTTTCGTAATGGTTCTTTTCCTCCTCCAGGGTCCGGATCAACTGGTTCCAGGCGGTCAGATCCTCTGGAATCGACTGGAAGATGCGCTCCAGGCCTTCCCCGTCCAGGTAGCCGGAGTGTTGATGTACCGCGACGCCATCCGGGTTGGCGAAGACGAAGTAGGGCACGGCGGGGACATCGTAATGATGCGCCCAGTCGGGCTGTTTATCGTAATCGATGCGCACGGGGACGGCGCGTTCCGAGATCAGGCCGATGACCGGTGGCTGGTTGAAGACTTCCGCGTCCATGGCGGCGCAGATTTCGCACCACGTGGCCCAGAACTCAATCAGAATGGGCTGGTTCGCTTCCTGTGCGATGCGTATTGCTTCCTTTACATCCGGGTGCCAGAGGAGTTCTTCGCCGACCGCACGGGCAGGCGGTGGCACGGTCAGGCCAAACAACAGGCCAATCATTAGGATGGGTAACAGACTTTTCATCATAGACTCAGACTACACGACGAATGGACGCGACGTAACTACAGCGGGCCTGCAGCGGACATGTCCTCCGGAACATGCGCGCCAGACTCTGCCGGGCGCCTGCGAATCAGCGCTACTGCTCCGTATCGGAAGCGGCCGCCTGCTCCCCGAGACTGCCCAGACCCTTGGAGTAGAGAAGCTGGTTGATCTCCTTGTTGAATCCTTCGGCAAACCAGGCTTTCAGCAGTGCCATCTGCTCGGCGTCGAGCAACGGTTCGGCATCTTCCATGAGCTGCGCGGTGGCCTGTTTCACGGCGCCGTTGTACTTGCGGGCCGCCGCCACCCACTGTTCAGCCTTCTGATCCTTCGCGCCCAATGCATCGCGTGTACCGTGGGAGCACAACTGCCCCGTATTCATGGTCGGTCAGAAGATACTGTGGGTGCCGGGCATGGCTTCGGGTTCTCCTGCGGGCTGAAGTTCCATCAGTGAGCCTCCCATGGCAGCTTCGGTTTCAGTGGCTTCAGCGGGGGAATGTTGCTGGGCGAAGGCGGAAATGGCGGGGGCAAGAAACAGCAGTCCGGTCAAGACCACCGATGGAGCCGGTCGCGGGCGCATGGAAATGTCTCCTTTCTGACTTCCTTTTCTAATTGGCTTTCTATCTTCCTATCCAAATGGCTGTCCAACTGGCTCAAATGACCGTGCTTGGAAGGCAACAGGGCTTAGAAAGCAACATTGCCTGGAAAGCTACCGGGGGAACGAATTGCCAACCGGTTTACCGGAATACGCCCAGTCTAGCACAGCGATGAACCACGGGCATCCAGCTATTTTGGACAGGGAACATGGGATATACCTGCCACCCGTTATGGGGAATAGGGGGCGGAACAGTTACGCGGAACAGGGAAATGCCAGGGAGGCGATTTGAAACGGAATCAACAGGCGGGGAACCGGACGGGTTACATCTTATAGCGGCCCAGATCCTCGTCATTCAGGTTCTCGAGCCACTTGCGCAACTCCTCGTTGGTAACTTTTTCGGCCGTGGTGGTGGCTACTTTGGAGGTTTTCAATACCTGGTCTTCGACGAAGATGGGGCAGTCCAGGCGCAAGGCGAGCGCCAGGGCGTCGGAAGGACGCGAATCGATGCTGATGACCTCGCCCTCCTGCTCAAGCCAGATGATGGCGTAATAGGTCTCCTCGCGCAGGTCGCTGACGACCACTTTCTTCACCGCGGTGTCCAGACCGGTGAGCAGGTTCTTGATGAGGTCATGGGTCATGGGACGTGGAGTGGAGACTTTTTCGATCTCGAGCGCGATGGCGTTGGCCTCATATACGCCCACCCAGATGGGCAGGACCGTATTGCCGTTGATATCTTTGAGGATGACGATGGGCATGTTGGTAACCGGGTCCATCATCAGCCCGCGAATCTTCATCTCCACTTCCATGGCTATTTCTCCCTTTCCCGCCAGACGGCTTTCGAGTAACCAGCTCCCGGGGATTTTCATCTCCCGGCATCAATATCTTGACACCTTTGCCGCCGCATAGCAACCCGTATTCACCTGCGAGATGCGGAGTCGGTTACCGTCCCGAGAGCACCATGGGAGCGGGGTCCGGAGGACCGGGAACGGTGTCGTTTCCCGGTCCCAGTCCCGGAACCGGCCCGGCCGGAAGATTTACCTGGGCCATAAGATTTACATTGACATGATCTGCACGTTGCGGAAGCGTACGATGCCCGCGCCATACTGCAGCGCTATGGGACCGGAGCTGAACTGGGAGTCCTCGGTATCGACCGTTACCGTGCCGTTCAGCCGGACCACCAGATGCGGGCCTACGGCCTCGATCTCATAGGTGTTCCACTGACCGGCCGCATCGATCTGCTCCAACGGCTCAGCCACATTGACGATGGCGCCGGTGCGGTAGGCCGGGTCGGGACGCTGATCGTATATGTTCACCTCATAGGCGTTGGCCGCGCCCACATCATTCGGGTCCGCGCAGCGAATGAATACGCCGCTGTTGGCCTCCGCGTCGGTCCAGAATTCGAGCTTCAGATGAAAGTCTCTGTAAGCGTCTGGGGTGATGAGAAACCCGTTGCCGCTGCTGGCCTCCACGTAGTCCTCGGCAGTGTGCCAGTCGGCATCGCCGAGCGTGTTCCAGCCTTCCAGGCTGGTGCCCTCCAGCAGCATGGTCCATTCACCCGCTGCGGTTCCCTCCGGCATCGCCGCCGCCGGGGCTTCACCGGAACTGCTGTCGTTGGTGGCCTGACATCCGGCGACGACAAGTGCCAGAAGAATAGTGAAACTGATCGCTAACTGCTTCATATGCTCCCCTCCTTGCATGAACTCTTCAGCCGCCATCCCGAACTCGCTCGAGCGGCGTTGAGAGTCTATAACAGATTTGTTTCAATTTCGAACCAGATAAAAGCGAAGAATCCATTTTCCCCTGGGACCGCCGCCGCCCGTTGAGTTCACGGGTTCCTGGAACAATTGGAATTCCTGCCGCTGCCGGTTGCTGGTGCCGATTACCGGTGACGGTCAAAGGATGCGGAAGGGGGTGGTACCGGAAGAAGCAGCCACGGAGGAGATAGATGCCTCGGGTGCCGTTACGGGAGCGGGCGCGTCAAAGTAGGCGTCCGGCTCCGGCTCGGCGAGAGGGTTCTTTTCCGGGATGAAGACGGGGCCGCCGACGACCTCGCCCACAAGCGAACTCGGCCCGGCATGGATGACGCGCGCGTTCCAGTACTGCCCCGGCGCAGCCTGGAAGGAATGTGCAGCCAGGGCGGCCAGCGTGGACGGGACCGTCAAGTTCAGCACGATGTTCTGCGCGGTGCGGCACCTCCACTGGTTTTCTGCGCGGGTGCTGGCGGCTTCGATCAGGACCTCTTGCATAGTGCCGAGGAACCGCTGGTAGTGCTCGGTCTGGATCTGCCGCTGGCGTTCCTGGACGATGCGCAGGCGCTGTCGTTTCACTTCGTCGGGCAGAGCGCCATCGAGCGTGAGGGCGGCGGTGTTGGGACGCGGTGAAAACTGGAAGGCGAAGATGGAATCATAACCCACGGCATCGAGCAGCGAGATGGTCTGCTCGAAGTCGGCATCGGTTTCTCCGGGAAAGCCGACGATGATGTCGGTGGACAGGCTGATGGGGCGGCGCGAGGCCCGCAGCCACCCGATGCGTTCCAGATACTCGTCGCGCGTGTAGTCGCGCTGCATGCGGCGCAGCAGGGCCGAGGAGCCGGACTGCACGGGCAGGTGGACGTGGTTGCACAGGCCGGGGTGCGAGTCGATGGCCTGGACGATATCGGGGCCGAAGTCGCGCGGATGCGAGGTGGTGAACCGGACGCGGCGGATGCCGGGGACATCGGCGACTTGGATGAGCAGATCGGCGAAGGAAAGCCGGGCTGGCGAGGGGTCGCGGTAGGAGTTGACGTTCTGTCCGAGAAGCTGGATCTCGGTTTGTCCCGCCACGGCGATGCGGCTGGCCTCATCGATGACGCTGGCGCTGGTGCGGGAGCGCTCTGGGCCGCGCGTGAAGGGGACCACGCAGTAGGCGCAGTGCTTGTCGCAGCCTTCGATGATGGTGATGTAGGCGCGGTGTGGGTTGTGGCGGTTGGCGTAGGGGGTGTCGAAGGTCTCCTGGGTATCGAGGCTCAGGCCGGTAACGCGGTCCTCTCCGGCCTCAAGCCGCTGGAGCAGGCCGGGAAGTCGAGAGTAGCTGGCCGAGCCCACCACGAGCGAGACGTGCGGGGCGGCGTCGAAGATTGCCTCGCCCTCCTGCTGCGCCACGCACCCCAGCACGCCGAATTTCTGCCCCTTGGCATGGGCGCGCTTGAAGTCGTTCAGGCGCGTGAAGACCTTCTGCGCGGCCTTCTCGCGAATACTGCAGGTGTTATAGAGGACGAGCGAGGCCTCGGCGGGCGATTGAATCTGCTGGTAACCCCGGCGGCGCAGCGTCCCGATCACCTTTTCCGAGTCGTGGACGTTCATCTGGCAGCCGAACGTCTCAATGTAAAATGTCTTCGCCAGCATGGACACTCTAGAATTATATCATTCTGTTGATTGCCTCCATGCTGTCCTTTGACATTTCAAAATCTCAGTGAGCAACGAGAGTATAATGGTTTGTGCCTCCTGTACCGATTAACCCAATAAGATTAGACGGACCTTGGACTGACGGATACGCCCTCGATTTGCATTCCATAAGCAGCACATTTTTGGGATATGACGGTCCCTATCCGCGATTTGATACTGAATATACGGAGCTTGGAGGCTTGGTTAATCGCCTCAAGTATCATTCTGACCATGGAGCGCTAACACCTAATTGTGGATACGGTCGAGGAGTTCATCAAGAACACGGATTGGAAAATTGACTACATCGTCGCGGTTCCATCCTCCCTTCAGCGAAATACACAGCCAGTAATCGAAGTGGCCAAAGAGATTTCGAGGCGGCTTTCGATCCCGACATGCGAAAAAGCAGTGGTCAAGGTGAAGGCGACTCCTCCCATGAAGAACATTGAATCTCTAGCTGAACGTGCAGAGACCCTAAATGACGCGTTTCGCTGTGAATCGGAGGAAATTCGAGGCCGTCCGGTTCTTTTGATCGATGATTTATTCGAGTATGGTTCTACAGTGAGGGCGGTTTCTACGGTCCTCATCGCAGAGGGTCAAGTGGCGGCAGTTTACCTCCTCGCATTAACGAGAAGGCGGACGTAGAATAGAATCTATGGAAAAAGTCTTCATCGCCGGATCGCGGAGGCTGGCGCGGCTCAGCAAAGAGGTAAAGAAACGCATCGACAACATTGTCGAGAAAGGCTTCACCGTCGTCGTCGGGGATGCGAATGGTGCAGATAAGGCTGTCCAGCAGTATCTTGCGAATAAGTGCTACGAAAGGGTGATCGTATATTGCATGGCCGGGAACTGCCGTAATAAGTTAGGCAAATGGGCAGTTCGGGAGATCAAAGCCGCATTAGGGGCAAAGGGGTTTAATTACTATTCCACGAAGGACCGTGCCATGGCCGATGATGCAGATTACGGTTTGATGCTCTGGGATGGCAAAAGCCGAGGTACTTTTGAAAATATCGCTCATTTGCTGAAGCATGAGAAACCGGTTCTCCTATACATTGCACCGGAAAAATCATTTCTAACATTGCACGAACCTAACCAACTTTTACCTCTCGCTGGTCGTTATCATCTGGGAGCACCGCAACTGCCCAGTGGCACTTCGCAGACGCGGCGATTGCAATCCCATCCCTCCGGGCTGCTCTTTTAGCACTTGTTCCGAGGCACTTCAAGTCCCACGATCCACGGTTGCGGGGGATTTGGCGGGTGGTATATAATTTGACCCTAGGCGCGCGGGAGTAGCTCAGCGGTAGAGTGCGACCTTGCCAAGGTCGATGTCGCGGGTTCGAATCCCGTCTCCCGCTCCATCTTATGTTTGACCAGGCGGCTGAGTTGCATCCGGCCGCCCGCGGGCAAGTTCGCCAGGGCGCGGTACCCAAGTGGTAAGGGAGAGGTCTGCAAAACCTTTATGCGCCGGTTCGAATCCGGCCCGCGCCTCCATATAAATCAACGAAATACGCCCAGTTTCATTGCCTTGCGTGCCATCTCCCACATCACGTAATATCACGCTAAATCAATGCAAAACTGGCCCGGGCCTTTTCGGCCTCTTGAATAACTGCGTCATATCGAAGCATGGCCGACCGTTGGTGCTCCTGGGTTACGTGGATATACCGCTGCACAACCCGCAGTCCTGAGTGTCCCAAGAGGGCCGCGATGGTGGGCAGGTCAACTCCAGTTTGGGCGAGCCGCGTTGCGAAAGTGTGTCGGAGATCGTAAAGCACAAATGAAACTCCGGTCTATTTCAGAATTGCATCCTGTCGATTATTCAGACGGGCGAGTGGCTTTCCTGGGCCAAGATTGCGAGTCAGATGAGGATTGGAGAGGGTACCGCGCGGAGGGCGGCTCAAAGGGTGTGAAGCAATTCTTACAGCGACTGGTACAAGACTTCGGCCTCCTCAGCCGTCGTCACGCGGCCCCCAGCTATGAACCTGCTATTGAGGCTCCAGTCGGCATGCAGAGTCTATAATGCAGTTGCAACGAGCCCGGCTGAGGTATAATTCCTCCTGCCAAGAGGTCGGAAGGCTCTAGATAAAGGTTCCGGCTGAAATCGAAGATTGCCAAGGAGATTAGTATGTTTCCTCACAGGCCACGATCATCCAAACTGACTCGAAGAGTAGCTTTGCTTGCTATTGGTGCATTTCTGGCGACATCAGGAATTTTCATTTCTGGTGGCAGCCAGCAGAGTGTTTTGGACACTCAAAATTTCGGACAAGAGCGCCTCATATCCTGGGAACAGTTGCCGCAAATGGACGGGGCCATGTGCCAATGGGTCCCGGCCAGCGCGACCATGAGCTTGTCGGCTGCGTTGCAGCAGTCGGCTATTCCGACGAGCGAACAAACAGCCGAACGCGATCCGCTCCGGGTGATCCGCGATCCTTATCCCAGCTTCAGTTCGGTGGCAGTGGACATGGAGCGCGGTGAGGTGGTGGCAGGCGACGAGAACATGTTCCAGCTTCTGGTGTATGACCGGCTTGCTAACACTCCGCCGGAGGCGACGATGACCGAGCCGCGGCGAATCATTGCCGGGGATCAGACTGGACTGGAGTTCGTCTGCGGTCTGCACCTCGATCAGACGACGGGAGACGTTTACGTAATTAACGCTGACACTGCAGCGCAGATGCAGGTGTTTTCCCGCACGCAGCAGGGTAATGTCCCACCGTCGCGGGTGCTGAACACCGGCCACGAGACAAGGGGACGCGGCATCGCTGTCGATTCGGAGAACGAAGAAATTTTCATTGCCAGCCAGCACAATGCCGCGCTGGTGGTTTTTCGCCAGCACGCCGAGGGGAACGAGCCGCCGATCCGCCTGCTGCAGGGGGACCGAACGCGGCTGGCCAACCCCCATGGCATTGCGTTCGATAAACAGAATGGCTTGGTCTACATCACTAACCACGGCCAGGTGTCCAGCCGGCCGGATCGCGGGGAGGTGGACGATTCGGATGAGTTGCGGCCCAACGTCCCTCTGCCAAGAAGGACGGCGGTGGCTGGTTCGGGCAGATTTCAGGCGCCATCCATCAACGTGTATCGCCGCACGGCGAGCGGCAACACACCGCCGCTGCGGGTGATCCAAGGACCCAAGACACAGTTAAACTGGCCTGCGGGAATCGTGATCGACGAGCGACGAGGCGAGCTCTATGTCGCCAACGACACCGGCAATTCTGTGCTGGTGTTTCCTGCCGATGCATCGGGCGATGTGGCGCCGATCCGCGTGATACAGGGACCCAAGACCGAATTGGATGCCCCCGGAGGAGTGTTTCTGGACAGCAAGAACAACGAGCTCTGGGTCTCCAATTACGGAAATCACTCGCTGAACGTTTACGATCTCACCGCCGACGGCAACACCGCACCGCTCCGCCGGATTCGCAGCGGACCCCTCGAAAGCAGGGCGCTGATGATCGGCAATCCGGGCGCAGTAGCCTATGACACGAAACGGGAAGAAATACTGGTGCCCAACTGAGTCGCCCACCCGCAGATTGCGGTCTTCGCCAGGCTGGCGGAGGTCATAGAGGGAACGACTCGACGGATTGAAGGGCAAAAGACGTTTCTGACTAGAACCATGCACGCGATCCACTACAACGAGGTTCGTGACGAGATCGTGGTGCCGAATCAGTTTGCACAGGCCATTCTTACTTTCCGTGGCGCGGCCGATGGGGAGGAACCACCGATCCGCGTCATTCAGGGCGATCGTACGCAATTGGTAGGATCGTCCGGCGTTGTGATCGACACCAAGCACAATGAGATCATTACGGAGCGGCAGGTCTTCCCGATTGACGCAAACGGCAACGTCCCGCCGAGCCGCACGCTCAACTACTCGGTGGCTGCCGTCGACATGGACAATGATCTTCACGTCAGCGCCCGTAATCGCAATGGGGGAACTGAACTCAGGATCTTCGACCGCAACTCCGACGGTAGTCAGCCGCTTCGGGTCATTAGCGGGCCCAAGACGATGCTGATCAATCCGAGCAGGATTCGAGTCGTGAATGGCTGGATCGTGGTTGCGCACGACGGAGTGCAGGCTGAAAATCCCAACAACCTGTCGTTTGTCGGGATCTGGAGCGTCAACGATGAAGGCAACGTGCCGCCGCGCTGGACCTATGGCGGACCCAATCAGATGCTGGTCAAGCCCCGTGGCGTCGATTTGGACCAGAAAAACCAGGCCATCATTGTGACCGACAAGACGCTGAACGCCGTGTTGACGTACCATGCGCCGGAGCTGTTCCGAGAATCCGGAACAGAGTCTCAGCGCATCGAGGCAAGCACCCCTGCTGACGAGGGGGACTCAGCGCCGTGACCAGTCGAGGCTTTCTGGCGCCGCCTGAGCGATTGGCTGCAGGCGGATAGCCGGGTAGTACCGGGGACCGGCGCCCACGAGCGCCCATCGGGATAAGCTGGGCAGAACAGCCTCCCGACCTCGCCGGTCAACACGCTTTGCCTGCGGAATTGACGACTCCATCACCGCTGAGGTCGTCTCCGGACCTGTAGTCATCACACTGGACGACGGCACCGTCGTGGTTATCCCAACCGGCGCTACCGTCCACATCACGGAGGCGGCAGGCGGTGGGCAGGACGAGCTTCTCCAGGCTTGGCGAGAATGTGCTGTTCGATCCAGAGCTTGTCCCACCACTCGATCGCGTTCACTGCGATCCCGTTCAGCAGCCCCGTTCAGCAGCGTGGTGAAGTGCAGATAGTCGCCGCCGGGCATGCCGGTGCTGCCGCTTCGGCCCAGCGTCTGCCCTTTCGCGACCCCGTCTCCGGCCTCTTTGCCCATCTCTTGTCCTAAGCCAGAGTAGCCGAGTGGTCCGCAATTCCCTCTGCCGGCACGTCATGATGCCTTCCGATTGATCCGGCACAAGTCTGCACCTGTGATTATTTGGTAAAAATTAGTACTAAAGACCTATTGAACAGCATCTCCATTGTCTTCACTCTATCTCCTGTAAGCCTTTTTTCTGCTCAGAGCAATTTCGGAGAAGAGTTTGGAGTGCAATCAATCCATGTGGACTGCGGCGATCGCAGGGGCAGACCCAAACAGAGCAGTGCAGTTGCGAGGCTGCCTGCAACAGACCGGCCTGATCGATTCCGTGCAGGAGTGGGATCTGAAGTCACAGCAGGAACGCCCGTGGGAGCAGCGGGCCACGGCTGCCGATGTGGTCGTTCTAATCCTGGATGGGAACCCGGGATTGGAATTGCCATTCGCGGCTGAGCTGCGGCGGGCTCACCCCAACGTTCGGATCATCGCCTACTCTCCGGAGAAGCAACCCGATTCGGAGTTGCTGACGAATTCCATGCGCAGCGGCGTGCAAGAGTTTCTCCCTTCACTCCTTTCCGTCGCTGTCGTGAAGCAAGCTCTGACTCGTTTCGCCTACGGTGCGGAAGCAGGAGAAGAGAGACTTCCTCAAAAGTTAATTCTGGTCATGGGCTCCAAGGGGGGGGTGGGTGCGAGCACGGTCGCGGTCAATCTTTCGGTTCAACTGACCCAGCTCACCCGGCGGAGCGTGGTTCTGCTCGACTTTGCCCGTCCCATCGGGCACGTCGGCTTGATGCTGGATATGCAACCCAGGTTCTCCCTGCCCGACGCGACCGAGAACCCGGAACGCCTGGACACACATTTCTTCAGCAGCCTTCTCACCCGGCACAAAACGGGGCTGCAAGTTCTGGGCGGCGTTACTCAGTCGGAAGGATGGGAGCAGATTTCGCAGCAGGCCCTGCCCGCTGTCATCAACGCGGCGCACGAAGCATTCGACTACGTCGTGATGGACTGCGGCAACATCTATTCCCTCGAATGGCTCTCAACCGCCGTTCTGCGGCTCGCCCGGACCATCCTGGTTGTGGCGGACTCCACCAGTCCGGCGCTCTGGACACTGGAGCGGCATGTAGCGAGCCTCACCTCCATCGGCATTGAACCCGACCTGATCCACATTCTCATCAACCGATGCGCACGGGGGGATGACGACACACTCCAGAACCTGGAGAAGAAACTCAAGCGCCCCATCTTTGTCCGTCTGCCGGCCGATTTTCACCAGGTCAGCGAGTCGATCAACCTCGGAATCCCGTTGAAACGGAATCACAAAAATCCATTGGTCGCTCAGTTTCGCAAGCTGGCCGTCCAAGTATGGGGAAATCACGATGAGTGAGACCGGATTTTGACGCCTTATTGACCGAGCCTCGCGAGGATGTGCTGTTCGATCCAGAGCTTGTCCCACCACTCGATCGCGTTCACTTCGATCCCGTTCAGCAGCGTGGTGAAGTGCAGATGGTCGCCGCCGGCCATGCCGGTGCTGCCGCTTCGGCCCAGTGTCTGCCCCTTCGCGACCCCGTCTCCGACCCCAATGTCGAACGAGCTCAGGTGCGCGTAGAGCGTCTGCAATCCCAGGCCGTGATCCACGATGACCGTGTTGCCGAAGATGCCGAGGTATTCGGCGAATATGATCTGGCCGGAGTTGGAGGCCTGGACCGGGACCTGTTGCGTGGAGGCCAGGTCAAAACCCAGATGCACCTGCTCGTCCACTTTTTCTCCGTTGTTGAAATAAGTGCGGAAATCGGCGAACTGGGACTCCACGGCGGAGTTGGCCAGCTGATGGAAGGGGCCATCCCAGAGCAGTTCCGGCGCCGTCTGCCGCGCGATCTCGGCGATGCGGCTGCGATTCACCTCGCGCAGCGTTCCATTCAAGTAGAGAAAGTTCTTGAGCAGTCCACCCTGGTCCGGAGCCTCCGGCGTGCTGGAGAGAATCGCCGGGACGACCGTCTCCAGAAACGAGTCGCTGATCTGGATGTCGCGACTCCGGAAGCGCTTGGCTGCGACCCGGTGGGGGAAGTTGGCGAGGGCCTCGTTGTCCGCATCGTCGCGCGCCACAATCTGAGCCGGTGTTTCAACCGGCAGGTCGTATGGAAAGGCAAACAGCGCGGCGCGCTCGCCCAATCCGCTACCGGGGAGCCGGTAGCCGGGAAAAAAGTATTTGCCCACGCGGACGCCGGATTCCGTGGCGGTCTCTGAGACGCGGTAGAGCACCATTTCGCTGCCACCCTGATTGACATGAAGCAGGCCGGAGAGTACCTCGATCACAGGCGGACGGGACCGGACCGCCAGCGGCAGATCAAGGCGGGCTTCGCCGCCGAACCACTTGAGATTCTGCGCGAGGATGTGGAGCGTGGCCTCGCCGTCCGCGAGCCCCGGCTGATGCGTGATGCCGATCCGCAGCTCCCGCGAAAGCTCCTCCGGGCCGGTGTGCCGCAGTGCCCAGCGGGTCGCATAGTCTTCCGCCAGTATCGGAATCCGCCGTCCGTTCTGTTCCAGCGATATGTCCAGCGACCGCAGTCCGCCAGCGTCGGTGGCGGTGAGCGACACGGTGGTCGATAGCCCGATTCCCCTCAGATCGCGGGAGAGGCGCAACTCCGGCGGGCCGCCGAGCAATCCCCTTACCAGGAACGCCAGCAGCGCCAGAACACTTACGGTGAGCAACCCGGCCTTCAGTTTGCCGCCGCGTCTCGTTCGCTTCTCAAACATCGGGAACCTTTCCAGTGGCGGAGGGAGAATCGAATAGCCCCTCATCCGAGCACTTCATTCGAGCGTAAGAGATCGGGGATGGCCTGTCAATCCAATGTCCGGGCAAGGCTAGGCAAGCCTGCGGAATCCGGCGTGCCGAACTGTTCGTCCGAACGGGCCTTCCGAGCTGGCCCGGAAAATGTTGCGAAGAGTTTGATTCGCTATGGTGCAATGCCGCATCCAATGCGCATGCCGCCAGTCATGCTGCTACCTTTGGCCGCCACATGTCCGGGGACGCGCGGGGCGAGGCGATAGTAAAAAATATTCAAGGAGGTGCTTATGGCGATGAGCCAAGCATTATTGCCCGAATTTGAGATGGAGTTTGCCAATACCCGAAAGATGCTGGAGCAGGTTCCTGACGACAAGCTGGCCTGGAAGCCTCAAGAGAAATCATTTTCCATGGGGGATCTCGCCACCCATATCGCCGAGGTTCCCGGCTGGATGGCCAGCGCGATTCAGCAGGACGGCTTCGATGTGGCGCCGAAGGACGGGCCGAAGTACGAGCGTCCGAAGCTCTCCTCGCGGCAGGAGATTCTGGACCAGTTCGACAAGCACGTGGCATCGACCCGCGAAGTGCTCGCCGGCGCGAAGGACGAAGACTTGATGAAGCCGTGGTCGTTGCTCAAGGCTGGGGAGGCGATGTTCACCATGCCGCGCATCGCGGTGATTCGCAGCTTCCTGATGAACCACACCATCCACCATCGCGCGCAGCTCGGCGTCTATCTGCGGCTGAACGACGTTGCCGTTCCGGGCATGTACGGGCCCTCGGCGGACGAGACCATGTAGCCGCGCGCGCCGAGTCGCGCACGTCATGAAAGCCGTGGTTTCTGGTTCGGAAATCCCAGCCAGCGGGGTAGTTCCGCTTACTCACCGACCGGATAGCCCATCGCCCATACAATGCCGATAGCGATGGCTTGGGCTGCGAACAGCGGTACATACCAGAGTATCAACGGAGAGACGTTCGCACGCCATCGGGATTGCAGTATGTAGGGGAATCGCCTCGGAATATATATTGCAAATAGGGCAACCAAAATCAGGCCTCCCGAAATTGCCAGCAGGAATCCGGTCATACCGGCATCGGGAATCCAATGATGGAGGGCCAGAAATAACGGAAAGGGCCAGAGGTAGCCCGTCATCATCAAGGCGTCGGTGAATTCACCCCCGGCAGGCTTTGCAACGTTGCCAACGACGGCTAGGGAGGAGAAGAGCAAATAGACCAGGGTCGTATGTAAAACAAAACGGTGCTCCTGAGTCATCCTCTTCCCTCAGATGCTCGCATCGGGCGTGAAACCGTTGCGGCGCCCGCCAGCAGTGCCTCCTCGGAATGAAGGCGGAGAGATCTATCCGGGACCAAGTATATGCCAGTGGCGAGATCGGATCAGATGGTGGTGCCGCCGCAACTCGACCCGGCCCCGGCCGTGCAGCCGTAGCAATGCTGGCCGGTGATGATCTCCCGGGCGGCCAGTGGCTCCAGGGTAAAATCCCGGATGTGGCGTGGGTTTCCCGGTTGGACAGGCAGCTCCAGCATTTGGTTGAAATCGCAGTCATAGAGCGTGCCGTCCCAGCCCACCGAGACCATCGTACGGCACATGACGCCCTCGGCGGCCGTGGGATTGTAGGCCTCGACCAGCTTCTCCATGTACGCTTCGTAGTTCCCCGAATCCAGCAGAAACTCCAGGAAGCGGCTGATCGGCAGGTTCGTAATAGTGTAAAGCGAGTTGAACCGCACGCCATATCGCCGGTCCAGCTCGCGCCGGAAATCGGCCTCCACGGCGTGCTGCGCCGGAGGCAGAAACGCCCCCACCGGGTTATAGACCAGATTTAGTTTCAGCCCCGTCTCGGGGTCGCCGTAGCCGAGCGAGTTGAGCAGGCGGATCGCTTCAATCGATTTGTCGAAGACGCCCTCGCCGCGCTGCGCGTCGGTGCGGTCGGCGAGAAAGTAGGGCAGGCTGGCGATCACCTCCATGCGGTTGGCGGCCAGAAAACCGGCGAGGTCAGACTGCGAGGGGACCAGCAGGATCGTCAGATTGCATCGGTCAATCACGTGGCGTCCCCGCGCCCGCGCCTGCTCCACCAGATAGCGGAAGACAGGCGCCAACTCCGGCGCCCCTCCGGTGATGTCCAGCGTCGGGATCGCAGTCTTCTCCAGTGCGGCGATACAAAGCTCGGCCGTCTCCTGCGTCATCACCTCGCGGCGATCCGGACCGGCGTCCACATGGCAGTGTCGGCAGGTCTGGTTGCACAGCTTGCCGACGTTGACCTGCAGGACTTCGACGCCCGTGGCTCGCAGCGGGTACTGCTTCGATGAACGCAACGCATCGGAGAAGCGTTGCAGCCGCGAACTCCCGTTTTCCAAGATGCGCAGTTGCTCGGTGGCTGAAGCCAGCGGGTGACGCTGTTCCAGCAAACTGGCCGTACTGCTCACATGCTCACCTTTTTGGCGACATTGCGCATTTGCACGCCGTGGACCAGCGAGGCGCCTCCGCGAATGGCGCTGGCCACGTGCACGGCTTCGGTCATCTGATCCATGTTCGATCCTTTTTCCAGCGAGGCCTGCGTGTAGGCGTCGATGCAGTAAGGGCATTGCACGGCGTGCGCGACGCCCAGGGCGATGAGGCACTTTTCCCGCTCGGTCAGCGCCCCCTCCGCGAATACCGCGTTATACCATTCGGAAAACTTGTTCCATAGCTCCGGAGCGTTCTTCCCCATGTCGGAAAAATGGGGTAAATCTTCCGTGTGGTAATATCCTGCCATGAGTCTGCCCGCCTCTCTCCGGATGGGTCTCAAAAGATTGGATTCCCCGCGACGCTGATAGGACACAAAAACTTCCGCCGCCCGTGAAAATCCCGCCGAATTCGCCCGGCCAGTTCATTCTATCGCCATTTTAGGCTGAATCAGCCTGCTCTATTGGTTTCTGGTTCCGGTTCCTCGTTCCGTATTCCCGGCCACAGAAACCAATACAGCAGGCCCACTACCGCCCCGCCCAGGTGAGCGAAGAAGGAGACCTGTGTAACGGCTTCCACCTGCCGGTACGCTCCGAAGATCTGAAGCGCGATCCAGAACAACAAGTATGCCCACGCCCGCAGATGGATCCATCGGAAGATGAACATGGGAAGTTGGAACAGCAGGCTGATGCGGGCGCGCGGGTATTGCAGTCCGTAAACGAGGATCAGTCCCGAGATGCCGCCGCTGGCGCCGATCAGAGGCACCGTGGAATTCGGGCCGGCGAGCACGTGCGCGGCCGCGCCCGCCACCGTGGATAGAGACAGCACCAGCAGATAGCGGCCGCTGCCGAGATAGTCTTCCGCGTCATCGCCAAAGACCAGCAGAAAATAAAGGTTGGTCAGCAGGTGTCCGGCGCTACCGTGCAGGAAAAAACTAGAGAGAAAAGTCAGCCCGCCTAGACGCCACGGATCGGCCGGGATCAGGCCGAAGTCTTCCGCGGCTTTGCCGAGATCCAGGTAGGAGAGCAGACTGAAGATCACGATAGCCGCACCCAGCATCCAGGTGGCCCAGGGGAGACGGGCCAGCGCGCGGCCGGTATGCTCCACCGGCATCCCGAAGAAGGCGGGGACCAGCTTCCAGGCCTCGTCCGGCGGCTCGGCGCCCCGCTGGATATCGGCATCGCGGGAGATCGCGTCCACGTGTGCTTTGGCCAGGATCATGCGCGCCTCCAGTGGAAGCAGCGCTTCATCGTCCTCGGGATCCGTGGGTCGCGGCGGGAGCGACTCGAATTCCGTGGGATCGAACCAGACCAGCGCGTCGGACCGGCATACGTCCAGATGCAGCGGATGGGCGAGGTGGGAGAGCGCGACATGGCGCATCGGCCGCTCGCAGGCCGGGCACGGCCTCTCGCCCTCCCGCGTCGACTCCCGCACGGCGGCCCAGAGATGGTTCACCGCTGCGCGTTCCACGGTTTTGCGCAGGATGGCGATCGTGGCGGCGCGGCCCTCGCATCGCGGACACACCCAGAAGGCGGCGGCACGGGATTCATTCCGCTCCAGCGCGTCTTTGCATGTGGGGCAAACGAACAATGGGGCAAACGAACAATGCTGTTTCTCCTCTGGCCCGGCTCCGGCCCAGTCATTTCCCAGCCGTGTCCGGCTCTGGTCCGTTATTGTCGGCGATAGAAACTCAAGGCGCTGTCGCCCTGAACCAGCAGGCGGCTGCGCGCCCACCCGGCATCATCGCCATCGGAAGCGTCATCTGAAGTGCCGACGGAAGTAATGGTCTTGTTCGTCTCCAGCCGTTCCGGCGTCTGAAACCTCTTCGAATGTTCCAGAATCAGCAGTCCCGTAGGTTGCATCAGATTGCTTCCCGCCAGCCACAAAAGAGCCCGGACGGCATCGGTCGTCTCTTCATAGGGCGGGTCCAGAAAGCAGATGTCCACCCGCACTCCCCGTAGCTCCACCCGTTGCTCTAGTTGTCGCAAACCGGAACGAACCGGCTTGCGAACCAGCAGCCTCCTGTCCTCCGGCTCCAGAAAGCCCGCGTTGGCCTCGATCAACCGGGCGGCCGGCTCATTGGACTCGATCCAGATCACTTCCCCCGCGCCCCGGCTGAACGCCTCCAGCCCTACTGCTCCCGAGCCCGCGTAGCAATCGAGGAAGACGGACTCTTCGATGACCGGCGCCAGCACGTTGAACAGCGTCTCGCGGAGCCGGTCGCTGGTAGGCCGCAGTTGCGTGCCCGCCATTGTCTCCAATTTTCGGCCGCGATACCGGCCCGCAATGATTCTCATAAATGAATCCCGCGTGTAACCATATCGCCAGCCGAAGCTTTCCCGCAACCCTCCCGCCATGGTGTGTTTGTGGGGGAGTTTGGGGAGATCGGTCTACAGATTGATGGGGACGAGACTGAAGCAGGTGACAAATACCGCTCCCAGCAGCCAGCCCAGCGCCTGCCGGGTACTGCCTAGCGGCCGTTCGTCATGGTAGAGCCGCGGGTGCCGGATGCCGAAGATCAGGAGAAGAATCAGCAGCGGCACCCAGGCGTAATACTCATTCCAGAGGCTGAAGCCGAGCAGGCCGCCGAATATCGCCATCGCCATCAACCGGCTGCGTGCTCCGAACAGCGCGTGGCTGATGTGCCCGCCATCGAGCTGCCCGATGGGGAGCAGGTTCAGAGCCGTAACGAACAGTCCGGCCCAGCCGGCAAACGCCAGCGGATGCAGCACCAGATTGGAAGTCTCGCCCATGTCTCCAAAGGCCAGCCAGCTCAGGGCCTGAAACAGCAGCGGCTCACCCAGCGTGAGAGAGCCTTCCGGAATCGCGGTGCTGGGAATGATGCGGGACATCGTAATGCCCAGATAGGTGGCCGGTATCGCCAGCACCAGTCCGGCCAGCGGACCCGCGGCGGCGATGTCGAACAGCGCGCGGCGACTCGGGATGCGCGACGACATCCTGATAAACGCTCCCAGTGTTCCGAACAACGAAATCGGAAAAGGAATGAAGTAGGGCAGGCTGACCGGAACGCGCCAGTACCGGGCGGCAAAGTAATGTCCGAACTCGTGCGCCGTCAGGATGCCCAGCAAACCGGCCGAGAATATCCATCCGCCCACCAGCATGGTGCTGAAGATCGTCGCCAGGAACAGACCCACGTGCAGCCAGATCTTCGGCTTCGGAACGGGCGGGCTCACCATCACGGGCTCCTGCTGGTAGGGCGGGAACTGTTGGGGGGCGATCCAGTAAGGTTCCGGCGTTCTGGTTTCCGGCATAGCTTCAGTTTACACCAGTAGCGGTTTCAACGACGGGGACACGCCTTTCAGCCTCGCCGCTATATATATAGATGATGCCGGCATCGCTTGCGTCGCGATAAATTTCCAATCCTCGCGGACGCGGCTGGCTCTCCCGTCTTCGAGGAACCAGGATGTCGACTCCCGGTTCCTGATGAAGCTGGACACACCTCGGCGGCCGTTTGACACTCCCCCTGAAAGATGCAAAAATGGATTGATCAGGGACCAAGTGGGCCTGTGGCGCAGTTGGGAGCGCGCTTCAATGGCATTGAAGAGGTCAGGGGTTCGAATCCCCTCAGGTCCACCATTTGCTCGATGGCCTGTAACGCCGCCAATGATCTCCCGGCACCCTGTTATATTCGCACCCAGACCAGAATTCACTGATATTTGAGGGTCCCGGGGCGTAGAATGGGTCCGAAGGTTTCATCCATTCGATTTTGATTCAAGAAGGAGGATTCGATGGAAGATCGTTTTCCCGAGGAGTTTTCTCAGTTTCGCTTGCCGCCGGGCATAGGCAAAAAAGCTATTGTGGTGGTGATCATTCTTGCCGCCATTGTAGTTGTGTCTGGCAGCACAGGAATTGTCGGGGCGGGCCAGCGAGGCGTCCTGTTGCGGTTCGGCGCCGTAACCGGGTTGGAAAAAGAAGAGGGCCTCTATTTCAAGATTCCCTTCGTCGAGGAAGTTGTTCTCATGTCCACGCAGATTCAGAAATATACGGCTCCGGCCAGTTCGTCCAGCAAGGACCTGCAGGTCGTCACCACCGAAGTCACGCTGAACTACCAGCTCGAGGCCAGCAGCGTCGGTCAGATCTATCGCAGCATGCGCCAGGACTACGAGAACCGCGTCATCCAGCCCTTCATTCAAGAGGCGATCAAGTCTACGACGGCCACCTTTAACGCCGAGGAGCTCATCACGCAGCGCCCGCGTGTCCGGACTGATCTGCAACAGGTCATAGCCGATCGATTGCAACCACTCGGAATCGGAGTGGTGCAACTCTCCATCACGGACTTTCAGTTCACCACGGCGTTCCAGGACTCAATTGAGGCCAAGGTGCGCGCGGTCCAGCAGGCCCTGGAGGCGGAAAATGCTCTGCAGCGGGTCGAGTTTGAATCCCAGCAGGCGATTGTTCGCGCCCAAGCTGAAGCCCGCGGCCTGGAGCTGCAGAAGGCGCAGATTACAACTCAGTTGCTTGAGTTGCGCCGCATTGAGGTTCAGCGCAGCGCCATCGAAAAATGGAATGGGATTATGCCCACCGTCGTCACCAGCGGGGGGCCGGTCCCCATGCTCGATATTTTCAGTAACCCGTAATAGCAGCGGGACCTGCAGCGTGCCCTGATTACGCAATGAGCACGTAATGAAGCGTCGATCGGACGGGGCCTGTCTGCGTCTTAAGTGATCTGCGGGTCAAGAAAATCCATGAGTCATCGACTCATTGGTTCATCGCCCCGTCGAGTCATCAGTGTTCCCGGTTGCTCCACATACTAATTCCTGCGGAGGAGCCAACGGCCATTCATCAGGGCCGTTGGCTCTCCGCTCGGCCCGCCCCTCGCAGGAGCGGGCCTTTTTTCTATTTGGGAAAATGGCTAGAACTGATAGACGAAGTCCAGCTGCATGCGTTTCAGGTAGCGCTCGCTGACCGACTCACCGGATGTGTCCGTTCCCACTCCGCCCAGCTTCCTGCCGATCAGCGTCGTCAGCCCGAACGTTGTCTTCCCGTTCACCTTGTATTGGGCCTCCAGGCGGTGTCCCACCATATGCGTGGGCTGCCGCAGGTCGCTGTAGTTGAATACGGAAACCAGCGCGTCGCGCTCGATATGCAGGAAGGTGTAGCCGAACCGCGCGTCGCCCGCGTTGGACGTCCGGCCAAACTGTACCTCGGTCCAGTAGGCCTGCCCGTCCCCCGGGTTGCAATCGGGCGGTGCGACGCCGGCCGCGGTGAATTGGTCCAGGTTTTCGCAGACGCCGGTATTGTGCGCGAAATCCGCCAGGAACATCAGGGGCCATTTTTCGGCGCCCGTATCGATGTCGAGCCGCGTGATCACGTCCACGATTCCGAACTCTGACGCGAAGGTCCTCACGCCGTCGATGGTCCCGGTGGCGTTGGTGACTGAACCGTCGCTAAACCCGAAGTTGCCCCCGAATCCCGTATCGGCGCCACCGCTGAAGGAGGCCACCCCGCCGTTGTGGTTGGCGGCGATGGAACCCGGATTGTGGTAACCGTAGTAGGCGACGTTGGCGCCCAGGCGTGCGCGGCTGCCGAGGTTCCACTCAGTCTGCACCTGCCCGCCAAACAGGGCGCTGTCCTTGCCCTGTTTCACTTCAAAAAACGGCAACTGGAACGCCACCGCCGTAAACCGCCGCAGGACGGAATCATCCCACCGGAAGGTTACCGATTCGGAAAGACCTTCGGGATTCAGGTCGTCGTCCCACATCATCTGCGTACGGAGCCAGGTGTATCCCCATTTGCCCGCCGTGATGTTCAGCGGCTTCAGCCAATTGGGTGTGTAGCTGAGGTAGGCCCGGTCGATCGTTATCGGCTTGCGGGTGAAAAAGCCCGTTATGTTCTGGTTCGTCGAGATGGGATCTCCCACTTCTCCGCTCGCCAGCCGCAGGCCTCCGCCGATCTCCTCGCTGAACCGTGAGGTAGCGTTGAGCCGCAGCCGGAACCGGTTGCGTTGCCGGGAGGCCGGTGCGGGCTGATCGCTCCTGCCACCGCCGAAGATAGGAGCGTAACGCACCCGGAGATCGCCGCTGAAGGTGAACGGTCCGAAACCGCGCACCCGCTCTTCCACGGAGCTTTTCGTGTCGGACAGGCCTTGCTCCACCTGCGCGACGCGCCCGGCCAGCTCGTTTTCATTCTGCGGCGCGGCCATCCCCGGCGCCTTGGCGCTCGCCGGGCGGATGACTCCCGTCCCGCCGGCCACAATCCTCCCGCCCGGCTCGATTGCCAGTCCCGCCAGCCGCACTTGCTGCTCGGACAGAAGAGACCGCTGCACTTCGAGCGCCTCGCCCTGTTCCCGCACCAGCAGCCGTAGCTGCTCCAACTCGGCTCGCAATGCGTCTACGCTCTCGCGCAGTTGCTCCCCGGCCATCGCGGACTCCCCGGTGAAAACGCCGGGGCCGGCAGTGCTCTGCTGAGAAATTCCCGTCCGCGCCATGGCAAGAACCATGACAACGCAAACAATTAATCGAATACTTTTTTCGAACACCTTGCCTCCTTGCTCGGACTTTTTGCCCAGGCTCATTACCCGGGCCAATTCTTTATTTGCGGCTCAAGAACCGCTCACGAGCCACCAGGTCCGTGCCAGCCATGCAACATGTCATGCAACAGGTTGGGCAACAGGGCATGGAAGTTCTATTTTAATGAATGAAACAAGGAAGAGTTATTCGAAAGAATGCAATGTAGAAGTTCGATTCCAATGAATGAAATCTTGCGGGTCTGGGGCGAACATCGTTACGGGTTTGTGGAACAGGCTTGAAAAACACAGACCCCGCCCCCTCTCCCGATGCCGGCTTTTATGCTGGAGAGGGGACGGGGCCTGCTTGTTGCGGGGAAAAACTCTCTAGTGGGTGTGCTCTTCCGCTTTTTCGTCCGGCTCCATCAGGCCCAGCTCGACGGCTTTCTTCCGGTTCTCTTCCCGCTCGGCGGCCGAGTTCGCCGTGGAGGGCGGCACCACGCCGTTGATTCGCAGGTAGACCACCATATTGCCGTAATGGTCCATCTGATCCTCGAAGGCCACCAGCGCCGCTTCGAATTTCGTCATGGGCATGCTGCGCATGCCAACGACCATATCCTTCGCGGTTTCATCGGTGATCTGGGAGAGAATCATGTCGCCGTAGTCGAACATCTCGCCCAGCCCCTTCAGGATCTCGTCCCTGGTCTTCAGGTGCTCATACTTCTCCGCAATTTTTCCTGACTCGGCCCGGCTGATACCCATCGCCCAGCCCGTGTGGGATATGCCGTCCGTAATCAGATGAGAGGCCATCTCCCGGAAGCTGCGAACTTCCTTGACCGGCCGGAAATCCCATTTGTCTTCCGGCATCGCCTTCACGATGGCGGTATTCATCCTGCGAATCCGCGCCCAATGCGTCCGCAGCAACCCGGAATAGTCGGCTTGGGCCGCTGCCTCCTGCGCGCCAGCAATGCCGATCGCCAGCAATATCAATAACAGTCCTGCTTTTCGTAACATGATTCGTTCCTCCTCTGCCTTTTGAGAAAAAGAAGAGTTCGTCCTTCCGTTTCTAAACCGGCTAGCGTGTGGTTCAACAGATTATATACGAATCGGGAGAAAAGACAGCCATTTAACAGATCCAGGTCGTGGGTCAGTTTGAGTCGTATGTCGAATTGTCGCCTGCGCGGCCGGTAAACCCTTCGCCGTTACACAGGACTAATTTGTGGGGGCGGTGGCTCGGACTAAATTACGGTGACTCTGCGGCGAAGGGTGCTTCCGCAAACACTTGTTTGCGGAAGCACCCCATTCTGAGAGAAGAACAGGCAGGCGCTACTCTGCCCGCACCTCCAAGTAGCGACTTTCGTTCTTGAATTCAAGCTGGGGACCGATTGGCTCCCGACCTAAGTCACGTGCGAATTCGCTTCGCATGACCTGGATTTTCCCTCCCACCACAGTCATCAGGGGGTGAATGTCAGGAATTTGTTCTTCGGGTACTGTGAAATAATCCTTGCTCAACACTACTAGATCGGCGAATTTGCCCGGTTCCAGCGTGCCGATGTGCTTTTCTCGCAAGACGAACTCGGCTGGCCAGGAGGTCATCATCTTCATCAAGGTCATCCGGTCGATGCCCTCCTCGGGTGCCACCAACTTGTTGTACTCGTTTCTCCGGGTGATTAGGGCGTACCCCTGGTGAAAGTAAGTTTCGCTCACATTCCCTTTGACTCCAGCTTCGTTTTCGTAGACCGTCTTCACTCCGCCCTCGATCAGGCTTTTCACCGGCGAAATCCAGTTAGCATACTGCATGCCGTAGCGTTCCAGCCACGGATAGCTTCGGCTCAAGACATTGCCGCCGCAACTGATCATCATGCCGAGACGGGCCATGCGTGGGATCTGATCCGGCCGAGGGTAAAAGCCGCAATGGTCCGAGCTAAAGCGCCGAGACCGGATATAGTCCAAGGTGATGGTGGGATCGAGGCTCATGGCTTCCTCCAGCGTATCCATGAAATAATCCACACTCTTGTCGCCATAGGCGTGGCCCGCTGCCACTCGTGCTTTCGCCAATACAGCGGTCAGAACGGCCTTCGAGGTAGCGTTGCCTGGCGTATCCCGGCAATATTCTCTCTCCTTAAGCTCTGGAGGACCCTCCATGGTGCTGCAAATCATTGGAGGCCCGGAATCCAGGTTCCCCAGACCCACCCCGGCCGACCAGAAGTAGTCGTTGCCGAGCCCGGACATGTCCCCCAGTCTCATGTAGAAGGAAGACGGGTCGGGATTACCCTGGAACCCAAAGTAATGAGTGTAGGCATACCGAATCGGCATACGGTTTTCCTTAATGAGAATCTGGTAGGCATTCAGAAATTGCAGGCCCATCATATGGGAGGAGAAAGAGGTAATTCCCGCAGCCGCATTTTTCAGAAGACCCTGTTCCACAATCTCGGCCAGTTCTCGGGGTCTGATGCGAAAGTAGCCATCCACCAGCAAACCCCTCCGATATTGCGTCAGCTCACCGTATCCGGCATCGTCGGAGGTGTCCATGATTACTTCCGGAACCGCCCCGTATATTTTTTCAATGGCCTCTTTTCCTCGAGTACTGACCATATAGGCCGGGTGCGATTGCAGAAACACGGGATTATTGGGAGCGAGCGCGTCCAACTCCTTGAGGTCCATTTGATTTTCTTGTAAGAATGTGACGCCAATCCCCGTCCCGGAGCCCGGACTGTTGGGGTCATTGGTAGGCAATGTGATAAAGGCCCACTGGTCAGGGTCGGTCCCAGTCATGCGCTCCTTTAATACCAGCTCGATACCCTTTTTCAGCTCCTCGTGAGTCTTTCCTCCCACCACAAAGTTTCTACCCATGGTGTCAAAAGCCTCTGGATTCTGGCTGACCCACCAGTTCACCTCGTTGTTGTGGATGTGAGTGTGGGAATCCACAAAACCAGGGACAACTGTTTTTCCCTGGAGATCGATTTTGTCAGTTAGTGGCCCCGCGTAGGAGAGAATTTCGGCGTCTGTTCCGAGCGCCAGAATTCTTTGGTTGCGGACCGCCAGCGCTTGGACAATCCGTCCCGGAGACGGCCCAGTGGAGGTGTCATCCATCGTGACTATCTTGCCGTTGTGAAGGATCAAATCCGGGTAGGTGATGATGGCCACCGGAACCAACGCTCTCTCTTGGGCGGCGGCTGAAACCAACACGCACAGCATTGCAAGTACTGGTACAACATGACGCATAGTCATACTCCTTTTGGGGGTGCTTCCGCAAACATATTTTGACGGGTCAAGTGTATCTCGTTCCTGCTTCTCGAACTCAACGATTATGCAGTAATCTGGTGTTTCCCCAGAATTGGCCCCAGAGTACACTCATTGAGAGAGCAAAGCAATTGGGTTTCGGCGAGGGAAGGACTGCCCCAACCACAGCATTTCAAAGGGGCTTGGGCGTGTTTTTCCGGATAGGTAATGAGTAGTAGCCAAGTATTTAGAGACCCCCTGGCTCGCATATCAAACTGCCCCACTATCCGGCTCGCCTCGGCGCCTGCAGTTGCTGGCGCCGGGTGCGAAATCGGTCGGACAACCCGGTGGACCAGCTACAATGCCGCTCCAATCCGGGTGGACTTGTTGGTAAGATGTTATTCGCTCGCGGGTGGTTATCTTGCAGGTCTCGATGGTACGCCGGGAGGGAATGGAGGGAGCGGAAAAGCGATGAACACGATGAAACGCGCCGCGCAGTTATTGTCCGCCATCATTTTCCTGGTGGGGTCAACCGTGCCCGCCGGGGCCAGTTGGCCGGAGGAGCGTCCCGCCGAATACGGCTACAGTTGCCAGGAGATCAAGGTCCCCATGCGG
Source organism: Terriglobia bacterium (assembly GCA_963662495.2). Taxonomy (GTDB): domain Bacteria; phylum Acidobacteriota; class Terriglobia; order 2-12-FULL-54-10; family 2-12-FULL-54-10; genus SHUM01. The sequence goes on along the minus strand of CAXVYQ010000008.1, from coordinate 659,914 downwards.
GATGGCGCGGAGCTGGCCGCGGACCTCTATATGCCGGAGGCCGAAGGGCCTTTTCCAGTCGTCATCGAGCGTACGCCCTACAACAAGAACAACTGCGACTGGCGCGGCGGCCACGCCGCTTATCTGGCCGAGCGTGGCTACACCGTGCTGATTCAGGATGTCCGGGGCCGTTTCCGCTCCCCAGGCATTCTCCGCCACTATGTGGATGAGGGGTGGTACGCCCCGCAGGATGGCTACGACACCATCGAGTGGGCCGCCTTGCAGCCCTGGGCCACCGGGAAGGTGGGCACCATGGGAGGTTCCTACTCCTGCTTCAATCAGAACATGACCGCGCCGAGCCAGCCGCCGCACTTGACGGCGATGTTCTGCGCCAACGCTGTTGTGGGCATCGATCTCGATTACGAAGTGGTCGGCCAGTCCGGCAGCATGCTGATGGTCAGCATCAGCGGAACCGCTGTCGTTGTTACCTGAAGCTACCAGACAGGGAACCCGGGTCATCAGATGGCAGGTGCTTTGGGGCCTGGATTCATCGGACCGCCAGTTTTTTGATCGTCTGATGAGGGGATGGCCTGGCGGCCGGATTCAGCGGGAGTCCAGTACATCAGACAGCGCGTGCAGCCAGTACATGCAGGATGAACAGAAGGATGAGGAGCGCGGTCCAGAGTGCGATGGCGGTCCGGGTGGCGCGTTTTGCGCGGTCGGCCTCCCAGAACGTCCGGGGTTGGATTCCTTGCAGAAGAAAAGTTACCACGCCAGAAAGATTCACGCAGATCACGTAGACGCCCACCAGCAGTGCCGCCTGCATCGCTTCCTGAAAATATCCGGCGCCGATGAGCAGCCACAGGCCACCAGTGGTGGCAGCAGCGCCACGGCCACCATCACGCCGATGACGGCGGTTGAAATGCCGGAAGTGAACGCCAGTGCGCCAGCGGCTCCGGAGGCCAGCGCCAGACCGATATCGGAAAGATCGACCGCGGTCCGGGAAGCAATTTCCGGCATAGAGGGATTTACCGGGACCAGCCACCCGAAAGAGACGGAACAGGCAAAAGCGATGGAGACGCCCGCGATGTTGGCCTTAAGCGATTGCCGGGCCAGTGAGAGGTCGCCCAGAGCGGTCGCCAGCGAAAGAGAAACATTCGGACCCAGCAACGGCGTGATGACCATGGCTCCGATGATGACGGCAATGTTTCCCTTGACGATGCCGATGGCGGCAACCACGGCGGAGAGCACGACGGTGATCAGATAGGTATTAGAGACCCGGGCCTGGTCCGCAATATCGTCATACAACTCCTGCCTGCTGATTCGGGATTGTTTTGCTGCCCGTCCGCCCTTCATGGCGGAGGAGGCTCGCTCGGAAGGCTCTGTCTGGTCGGGTTTGGGGCGTGGGATGGCTGTTTCCACCGGGAGCAGGATCGCGCAGAAATCCTTTGCGGCGGAAAAATTGCGCTCCAGCAGATCCAGAACCAGTTCGGTGTGATTGGCCTCCAGCAAAATCTTATATACCAACGTCGCCGGCCCGGCCTTCTGCTGCCAGAGACGCAGGATGGGCTGGTCCTTTAACAGCTCGGAAAAATCATCCTCAAAACCGGGGGCAAGAAAATTTCTATCAGTCGAAGAGCCATAATGAGTTGTCCGGTCGAGGCCCTGCGTCCCGGTGAGCCGGGATGGTCCGCTGGCCAGATTCCGGGGTAGTACGTTCCGTCCCGAAACTGCATTTTAGACCACGCGGCGCCTCACCCCCCAGCCTTTCTTGAAAGCCTGTTGCCAGGCGGACAGGCCGGAGCGGCTGCCGGCGACCGCTCCGGTAAATCATTCGAGCCTGTGTTAAAATCAGCGGTTACAGATTACCGATCCATCATTTCCAGGTATTTCCAGGCCTTTCCAGGAGACTCTTCCATGCCGCAAACGAACCCGTTCCTTCTGCCGACGCACATCGAGCCAACCCATTACGAGATCGAACTGAGGCCCCAGATCAAGAGCTTTACATTTTCCGGCTCCGAGACCATCTCCATCAACATTCATCGGGCGACCAGCACGGTGGAGCTGCACTCCCTGGATTTGCAGATCGAGACGGCGGAGATTCTCCTGCTGCCGGAAGAGACCACTCTGAAGGCCCGGAAAATCCGCAGCAACGCACGCAGGGAAACCATCACGCTGGAGTTTCCAAAGCGGTTGCGAAAAGGCGCGGCGGAACTGCTTCTGAAATTCAGCGGGGAGTTGAACGACAAGATGCAGGGCTTCTACCGAACCTCCTACAAGGTGGGGAACCAGAAGCACTGGGGCGCGGCCACGCAGTTCGAGGCCACCGATGCCCGCCGGGCGTTTCCCTGCTGGGATGAGCCGGCCGTCAAAGCCACTTTCAAGGTGGCCCTGACGGTGCCCGGCAACATGACGGTGCTCTCCAATATGCCGGAGCAATCCGAGACCGATGCCGGCCGGGGTTGGAGACGAATCCAGTACGACACGACGCCGCGGATGTCCACATACCTGCTGGCCTTTGTGGTGGCGGAGCTGGAGTGTATCGAGGGCCGGGATGCCAACCGGGTTCCCATCCGGGTCTGGACCAGCCCGGGGAAGAAAGAGCAGGGCCAGTTCGCGCTGGAGCAGGCCATCCATACGCTGGCCTATTTTGCCAGTTGGTTCGGGATTCCCTATGCCTTCCCGAAGCTGGATATGGTGGCGTTGCCGGACTTCGCCTCCGGGGCGATGGAGAACTGGGGCCTGGTTACCTACCGGGAGACAGCGCTGCTGGTGGACCCGGTGAACTCGGCCCCATCGGCACGCCAGAGGGTGGCCGAAGTGGTGGATCACGAACTGGCGCATCAGTGGTTCGGCAACTACACCACCATGAACTGGTGGACGGACCTGTGGCTGAACGAGGGCTTTGCCTCCTACATGGGGCCGAAGGCCACGGACCAGAGTCATCCGGCGTGGGAGATCTGGACGCAATATGTCTATATGGATTATCTGGCGGCACTGCACGAGGACAGCCTGAAGAACACCCATCCGGTGGAGGTGCCGGTAAAGAATCCCAGCGAGATTCGCGAGGTCTTCGACGCCATCTCCTACAGCAAGGGTTCGGTGGTGAACCGCATGGTGGAGCACTACCTGGGAGAAGAGGATTTCCGCAAGGGATTGAACCACTACCTGACACGGTTTGCCTACGGCAATGCGTCGACCGTCGATCTGTGGCAGGCGCTGGAAGAGGTCTCCGGCAAGCCCATCAAAAAGATGATGGTGGGCTATACGCGCCAGCCGGGCTACCCCGTGCTGACGGTCAAAAGCAAGATGAAAAAGGGGAAAATGCAGCTCGACCTGGAGCAGAGCCGGTTCCTGGTGGATGGGAGCCGCGACCGGAAAAAATTGAAGTGGCAGATCCCGGTGGGCGTGCAGGTGGGCCACCAGGCCGAGCCGGTCTATTCGACGATGACCGGCTCCAAGCTCAGGATCAGCCTGGATGTGGAGAACGATACCTGGGTCAAGATCAATCCCGGCCAGAGTGGATTCTACCGCGTGGCTTATCCGGAGGATCTCTGGGACCGGCTTGTCTCCGGCATCCGCGATCAACAGGTTCCGATCATCGACCGGCTGGGGCTGCTGGATGACGCCTTCGCGCTGGCACGGGCCGGATACTGGAAGACGTCCTCGGCGATGCGGATGCTGGAGGCATATCGGTCCGAGCAGGACTACAGCGTCTGGCTGGCGATTGCAGGCGTGTGGGCCACGCAGAACAACCAGCTCGCGCGTGAAAAATGCCACCCGAAGGTGATAGCCGCCGCAAGGGAGATGTTTGCTCCGCTGGGTTCCGAGATGGGGTGGGAGAAGCGGCCTCAGGACGGGCATCCGCAGATGCTGCTGCGCGCCCTGGCCATCCGCCATCTGGGCGGCTACGGGGACCCGGAGACGATCGATGAGGCGCGAAACCGGCTGAAGCATTTCCTGAAAAAAGGCGAGCTGGACCCGAATCTGCGGATGGGGGTTTTCACGCTGGTGGCGGAAAACGGCGATGCGCAGGACTGGGAGGATCTGAAAAAAATCTATCGCAAGACCGACCTGCAGGAAGAACGGACCCGCGTCCTGCGCGCCGCCGGGCATTTTCACGACAAGGCCGTCATCCAGGAGGTTTTGGAGTTTGCTCTTTCCGAGCAGGTTCGCTTCCAGGATACGTGGATTGTTCTGGCCAGCGCCGGGACTCACCCGCTGGGCCGCACGCTGGCCTGGCGGTTCCTGAAGAAGAACTGGAAGACGTTCCTGGAGCGCTATCACGGAGGTGGACTGAACCTGCTGACCCGGCTCATCAGTATCAGCAGCGGTTTTGCCACGAGGGCCGAGATGCAGGACGCGGAAAAGTTCCTGCGGGCACACCGGGCGCCGGGTATTGAGCGGGCCGTGAATAAATCGCTGGAGCGAATCCGGTCGAATGTTCGCTGGGTGGAGCGCGACAGGAAGGATCTACAGCAGTATTTTTCCTGATGCACGGGGTGGCGTACGGCGGGGAGGAGGCGGCACAATGCCAGCAACATTGAGATCGTATCTCGAAAGTTTGGGCGACCGTCTGGTGGATATCCATCAGGAGATCGACCCGGTGCGCCAGACGGGCATCCTCAGTTCAGAGAGCAAGCATCCGTTCCTGTTGCACAACCTGAAGGGGTTTCCCGGCTGGAAGCTCTGCGACCGCCTGCTGGTGGATCGCGAGTTGCAAGCCAAGGCGTTGGGCGCTCCCTCGGCGGATAACCTGGTCGCGTATCTCGCTGAGCGCATGTTCCGCACCGGTCCGGGCCGCTCGGAGATGGTGAGCGACGGGCCGTGCAAGGAAGTGAAGCTGATCGGCGAGGATGCCGACGTAACAAAGCTGCCCGTGCCGATCCATTCCGAGGGCGACGCCGGGCGCTATATCGGCTCCGGGATCACCATTACGAAAGACCCGGAGACCGGGCAGCGCAATGAAGCGATGATCCGGGCGATGGTCCGGGAGCCGCGGCGGATTCCGTTCTGGATGGCGGCGCGCCATAACTGGGCCCATTACCTGAAATACCAGGAGCGCGGCGAGCCGATGCCGATGGCCTATGCGATTGGCATGCACCCGGCCTACGAAATTCTGGTCAACTACAGCGGGCAGCACGATGGCTGGGATGAGTTGGAACTGGCAGCCGGGGTGCTCGGCGAGACGGTCGAAATGGTCCCGTGCGAGACGATCGATCTGGAGGTGCCCGCGCACGCTGAGGTGATCATCGAAGGGATCGTGCGGCCCCATGTCCGCGAGCAGGAAGGTCCGTTCGGCGAGTTCACCACGTACCGGCAGGGCGCCGAGGGTCCCGTGCCGGTGTGGGAGATCACGGCTATCACGCACCGCCGCGATCCCATTTTCCGGCACGTGCAGTCCACGCTGTTTACCGACCACCAGGACCTGGTGTCGCTGCCCATGGAGGCCACGCTGTTCCACCGCCTGAGGGAGGTGCATGGAAAGTCCGATATCCATGAGGTCTACATCCCCAAGTGGGTAACGATGTTCATGGTCTTCATTCAGATGACGCCGCGTTGGGACGGCCAGGCGCGCGACGTGCTGCTGGCAGCGCTGTCGAGCCCTAACCTGCATCCGAAGATCGTGGTCGCCGTCGATGAGGACGTGGATATTCACGATCCGAAGGATATCTTCTGGGCCATCTCCACGCGGGTGAATCCGGAGCGGGACGTGATTGTGATCCCGCACGAGCGCATTCATCCGCTGGATATCTCGGTGCCGCGCGTTACGGAAGATGAGGTGACGGTGATGCGCGTGGGAGGGAAAATGGCCATCGATGCCACCAAGCCTCCGTTGTGGCGCACGAAGCAGCGGGAGATGTTCGAGCGGGTGAAGCCATCCGGCGCGGGCGACCCGGCGCTGGAGGAAGTGCTCGCCCTGCTTCGGCAGGAAGGCGTTCCGGACAAGAACCTCCACATGGTTCCCGCCGATCACTAGCTCCGCCGCGGCCCACCGGGATCAGAACGGTCCGCCCCGCGGAGGACCGGATATTCAGCATTTCTCTTCAGCCGCATGATGACTTGAACGAGAATCTCCATCAGCGTATCATCCTCCAGGCACCTAGATGAAGACGGGAGGAATCGAATGAAAGCTGAGCACCGCTGGTATTCCCTGCTCGGCGGAGTGCTGATGAATCTTTCGCTGGGTTCGATCTACGCCTGGAGTCTTTACGTTCCCGCGCTGCAGGCGGACCTGGGCATCAACCGTACCCAGGCATCGAATATTTTCTCGATCTCCATTGTCGTTTTTGCCATCGCTTTTCTTCTGGGAGGCAGGCTGCAGGACAAGAAAGGTCCCTATATCGTCTCTGTGATCGGGAGCATCCTGGTGGGGTTGGGGTTCATTCTTTCCAGCCGTTCCAGCGGACTGATGGAGATGTATCTCGCCTACGGGGTGGTGCTGGGCACGGGAGTGGGCGTGGGCTATGTAACGCCGATCGGCGTGGTGGCGAAATGGTTCCCGGACCGGCGCGGTCTGGTGGTGGGAATCAGCGTGGGCGCTTTTGGCGCCGGCTCGGCTTTGCTGGGACCGATTCTGCCGGGCCTGATCGAGCGCATGGGCTGGCAGTCGGTGATGTTCTGGCAGGGCATTATTTACTTTGCCGCGACGATGCTCGCCGCGCAACTGCTCAAGAATCCCCCGGCCGGTTACGTGCCGGAAGGTTGGAAAGCCACGGCTGCGGCAGCCGCCAGTTCTTCGGGAAACGACTATCTCCCCAGTGAAATGCTGCGCACATCGCACTACTACCGGTTGCTGACCGCCTATGCGCTAGGCGTCAGTGCCGGGCTGATGGTCATTAGCCAGTTGCTTCCCTACGCGCAGCAGGCCATGCCTACAATGAGCGCCGCGCTGGCCGGAACCGCCGTTACCGTCGGCGCCATCGGCAACACGGCCGGGAGGGTCTTTTCCGGCTGGATGTCTGATTCCATCGGTCGCATCCGCACGATCTCCATCATGGTGCTGCTCTCCGCCCTGGCGCTTCCTCTGCTTGGACGGCTGGAAGCGCCCTGGATTCTGTGGTCGCTCATCTTCATTGTCTACTACTGCTTTGGAACCCAGCTTTCCCTCTATGCTACGACCACGGCGGATTTTTTCGGCGCAAAGAATCTGGGAGCCAATTACGGCTTTGTTTTCCTGGCCTATGGCGTGGCCGGTATTATGGGTCCCAAGCTGGGCGGGGGTATCTATGACCAGTTCCAGAGCTATACCCGCGCGTTTGACATTGCCGCCGTCCTGTTGCTGGTCGCTCTGGCCATCATCGCGACGCTGCGCCCGCCGCAGCGCAAGACCTGATTTCCCACGGGTCTTCTCGCCTCTTTGGGCTTCTCCGGGCTTCTCTTGATCCTGGCGCCGCGCGGCCTTGTATAATCAGAAGTTGTGGATCAGCCTCTGCTGAAAGAAAACGAAGTCCGTGTCCTGGGTGCGCTCCTGGAAAAGGAGACCACCACCCCGGATCAGTATCCCCTTCCACTGAACGCCCTGCAGGGCGCGTGCAACCAGAGATCCAGCCGCGATCCCGTCATGACACTCGACGAGGATGGGGTGCGAGACGCCCTGGCTGGCTTGCAGGAAAAAGGAATGGCCGGTCCGGCCAGTAACCTGAGCGGCCGCGTTCCCAAGTTCGAGCATCACCTCGGAGAAATCTTCAACTTCAACCGTCCGGAGTCCGCCGTGCTCTGCCTGTTATTCCTCCGGGGCCCGCAGACGCCGAGTGAGCTGCGCAGCCGCAGTGAGCGGCTTTACCGGTTCGACGATCTGGAGCAGGTGCATTTTGCCCTCGGGCGTCTGATGAGCCGGGAGCCCTTGCTGGTGGCGGTTTTACCTAGACAGGCCGGCACCAAGGAAGCCCGCTATGCGCATCTGTTGTCCGGCGAAGTGGAGCCCGGACCGGCATGGAGAAGACAGAGAAGCAGGACCGTCTGACGGCGCTGGAGAGCGAGGTGGCGGAACTGAGGCAAACTGTCGAGCAGTTGCGCGGGCGGATCGATCTGATTCAGAAACAATCCGGATAATCTTCCGGCCGGGCTGCGAACACTGTGGCGGATTGTCCCTTACTCCGCGGAAGCCGCTCCCGGAACACGAATCCGCACAAGAGCAGGAACCAATTCCCGGCCATCGGCGCCGTGGCCCTCCGCATCGGACAGTAGGGCGCGTCGCTGGCGATGCCCAGCTTCACCAGTTCGCCCGCGCGCACCTGCGCGGGCACCCGCAGCGATAAATTGCCCCGGCTGATCTTCTCTTCCAATACCACCGACCCGTTTACCGATATTCGAACTGGAATCTTTTCCGGAGCCTGTTCGGGCAGGAAACCCTCGATCTCGATTCTCTCGCAGGGTTTCTGAATCCGGATCGACATTTCAAATCCGTTGCCGGCCCACCCATCGTCGAACAGGCCGCTGATGGCGCCCTCCCGCATCCCGTAACCAGCGACCGGCACCTGTGGTTCCGGCTGGCTGGGTATGGCTGTTTCAGCGGCCCGGTCTTTCCGGCTCCCGCCCGCAATCCACGACTTCATCCTCTGCACCGGCCGCGCGGCGGCCGCCTGCGCCTGCTCCAGCGATACCCCACCGTGCAGTCTCCGGGAAAACTCCAACTCTTTCTCCTGATAGTGCTCGATCCACCGGTCGCGGCATCCCAGAAGCTCTTCCACCGTTCTCACTTGTTTTTCGGTCAGCGCGCGGCCCGGCTCGATGTACTCTGGCAGGGGACGTTGTACATAGAAAGTCGAGTGGGGCGGTGCGATCTGCTCAGCGGGCCTGTCGCGCGTGTAGAGGTAGATGGAGAGCATCTTTCGGGAAAGATGTTTCCTGTCTTCCGGAAGCCGGATCCGCTCGAACCCGTGCCAGGACCGCTCGCTGGTCTCGAAGATCACGCACCGGTTGAAGACGGGCTGCACAATTTTGATCTGGTTATCCAGCGGTCGCCGCGGATTGGAGTGCAGCTCCAGACACCCGCCCCATTCCACCCCCCACTCCTTATTCAGGTACAGGAGCGCGTTCAGACGCCGGTGTAGTTTGCGGTCCTCGAGATAGTTGAAGTCCACGTGAGGGTCCAGCTCCTGGCCTTCCAGGTTTTCGTGGGTCCCTCCGCCGAACATCTTCTCATCGGGCAGAAGATCCTTTATTCCGGTAACCCGCGATATGGTATCCAGAAACTCCCGCGACCGAATGTAGTGGTCCACCTCGGCATAAAACGGGCTGATCTTTCCTATGTCCGGGACTGTTGCCTTGCGGCCTACTTCTCCGAATTCATTCTTCGCGTTTGCGGGCGCGAACGGCGGGAAATCAGACAAGAGCTTTTCCGCCAATTCCAGCTCGAAGAAATCGTCGATGACTGCGTGGGGAAACGGCGTGGCATTTTCAAATTCACTGCGTATCTCCGCCGTGCGCGAAAGGACCGTGCTGTCGATCATAGATTAGCTCCTCCGGAATCAACCGAGATTCCCGACGCAATACGTCGGCAGGGACTCAATCCGGGATATGCAACGATTCGAAAGGGAAATCATGCGGAATGAACAAGGCTCCGGGAGGGCAACCGGCCCCGGTGGCGGCGGATACGGGAGCGCTGCTAAGTAATCTCCTGCCACCAACAGCCAGAACGCAGGTCCGCCTGATCACATGCGAGGCCCCGCGGTCATCTGAGGAGCGGTTGAAGGAAAAGAAGCTACAACTCAACCGGCTTGGACTGGACAATCTTCATCTTGTAGGGCTTTTCCCGGTCGTCGACCGTCCCGACAACCTCCAGAGTGCCTTCCACTTGCTCCTCCGGAAGGGCGATCAACTGGAAACGGTCTTCCCCCGCGATGAAGTAATGCTCCGAGCCTTCCGTCAATATTTGTCCCTTTGCCACTACCTGGAACATCTCGACTCCGATATCTTCCTCGGCACAGGCATCGCGAATACTGTAGGGGTCAAAGCTCGTGTCCGGTTCATATGTGATGAAGATCACCTTCGCGCGCTGATTGATCTGAACGTCTGAGACACCATCCAGGTGCCGGATCGCGGTTTGCACATTCGCCGCGCAAGACCCTCAGAGAGAGCCACGCGCCTTGGCCGCGACCTGTGCCACCTGCCCGAAGGCGGCCGAGCTCATTGCCAGAGCCAGCAGGAGTCCCGGCAGATACCGATAAAAATTCTTCATTTCGCTTGTCCTTTCCTCACACAATGGTCCTCACCCAATAGCCCTGCCTCCAAGACCCATTTTCCTGGTCTTTGCACACAGGCCCAACCTCTGGGTCCGACTCCGGAAGACGAACGGTTCGTTCCGGCTGCAGACCTGTTCTCTGCAACTTCTTTATATCCCAACTCCCGAGTTTAGGGTAGAAAAAAGTAGGCGCCGGGTGCCTGTCCTGTTTCCGCCGTATGGGCCGGTCATGCGCGTCCGGCGATTGTGGATGTTGCGCGGTCCGGGTGCGCGAACCTGGTGGCTCGTACCAGATCGATCCCCCCTGTGTATCCGGGGAATTCCTTTTCCGGACGGCGGATCCGTGGTGTGGACTTCCCCTTCAGTGGCTGAGAAAGTAGTAGTTGAGAAAATCATCACAGTCGGTGCGCGTCGGATGGTTCTTTTTGACAAAGACAATGGATATTCCCTATGAAAAAGGCGACTCGCGATGAGCGATCTTCCGGATGATTTTGATTGGGGTCAGACAGGTAAAATCTTGAAACGGCTGGACCTCCAGGAGAGGGAGAAAAGGGAGGAATATGAGGCCCGCGCGGCCGACTCACTCCCAATGGAAGCCGGCGGAAAAACTCCGGCTGAGAGTCCTCCTGCGGCCGGGGGGAAGGCGGCATCCGCGCTGAAATTGGCTATCCGGTACCACACCCAGAAAAAATATGAGCAGGCCGAACGCCTGTACCAGGAAGCACTGATCTCCATGGGGGAGTCCCAGGGCATCAGGACTCCGGAGTTTGCTCAGTTGCTCAATAATATCGGGCGTCTTTACTTTGACCAGGAACGGTTTCAGGAGGCCGAGCCGCTCTACCAGAGGTCGCTGGCCATCGTCCAGGACCATTTCGGCGAGGATCATCCGGAAGCGGCGCGGCGTTTCGCCAATCTCGCCGAACTCTACCTCGCCATGGGCAAAGAAGAGGCATCCATCTCCAGTTACCAGCAGGCGATCGCCATTATCGAGAAAAGGTTCGGCCCGATGGATCCCACCACCGTCAAGAGTCTGAAGGCCTACGCTAATTTGCTGAGAAAATGGAACCGCTCAGCCGATGCGAAGGCGGTGGAAAGTCGCATCCATATCTTGAGGATCAAACAGGAGAGACGCCGCGACAAAGATCGCCGCGGCCAGCAGTCTTCCGAAGGCATGCAAGGCTCCAGCCGAATGCCGAACCGCCGTAAACTGGCCGAACGCCGCCACAATACTCAGGAGCGAAGAACCCCGCCCGATCTGGAAGAGTAATCCTGGCCTGATCGATATTCGCTACAGCCGGCCCGTCGCGGCCTTGGACGGACCACCAAATCCATTCAATGATTCCTTCCTGATTGGTCCCCGGCGCCATCTCCGGGAATCATCGCCGGGAGATGCTACAACGAGCCGGAAGGCTCCCACCTGTGCTTGTTTCATACAGTTACGGCTGTTTTTTCTGTTGGCAGCCAATTTTTACCGGATGCTTCCGCTGAGGCGTCTTCTGAATGGATCTTCCAGAAAAGAGGGTCTAGCTTCGTTGAAAACACACCTGGAACAGAAAATACAAGGTATGATCCGCCAGGCGATGGAGGACTCATCTTACAAATTACTGATTTAATAAGAATAATACTGCTTGCATTTGACAAACTTCATTGTAGGATGAGATCAGCAAAGTGCCCCCGAGGGAGGAGTTATGAGCGAGGAACTGAAGAGTCTGGAAAAAGAACAGGAGCAGGTGCAAGGCGCTACTCAAGAAAAATATTATACGGTGGAGGAACTCGCGGCCAAGTGGAATGTGAGTCCCCGCATCATCGTGCGGACCCTGCGGAATCAGCCTGGAGTCATTGAGGTGAATGAGGGTTTTTCCGCAGAGAGCTCTATCCGGCTCCGCATACCGCAAAGCATCGTTGATGTTGTTGTTAAGCGGTCCGATCCCGCAATTTTCAACGGTTAGAACGATTCACGGGATTTATCCACCCTGCCGGTGGCGCCCAGACACAGGGCAGCCCGTACCGGCTCCGCTTTCCCGGGGAGTCACACACAGCCCTTGATAAGCGGAGGGCGAAGGGATTCCCCCCTTTCCGCCTCCGGTCCTTCTCGCCCCGGTCAGCGAGAGATGATTTCCCTCTGGCTGGCCTGCGCTACCGATCCTGATTGTTACTCCTCCTCCACCATGAAGTCCAGCCGGGAGTCGCGCGTCGGCATCCTGATCCTGGCCAGATTCGACTGGTCCACCACCATCTCTTCGGTAATCACATCGTTCAGGTGCAGGACGAACGCCGTCAGCGCGTAAACATCATCGGTAGCCAGTTCCTCGGCCCGCGCGCCCACATCGGGTACGCTGCGCGGCATGGAGCTGTTGATAAAGCTCCAGATCGTTGTGGGGAATGGATGGAGCAGATCCATCTTCAGCTTGGGGTATTTTCCCTCCACTCCGGTCGCCCCATGGCAGAGAGCGCACTTTTCCGCGAAGATTTGCGCGCCGTCCTTCGCGGTCCCCTTCCCGCGAGGGAGTCCCTTGCCCGAAGGACTCACATAAGTGTTGCCGGCTGCGATCTCCTCTGTGGTAGGTGTCCGGCCCACATGATAGGTGGGCAACTGTGCGGGAAGGAACGTGCTAATCGTGAGGCTGGCCGTCGCCGCCAGCAAGCCCGCTCTTATCACTCCGCTCACTTTGCTCAGGCCGCTCCGGCTGCTCACTCTGCCCCGGTCGCTCCGGATCGTTTTCCCGATGCCCATCAATTCACCTCCAGAATGTCTGCCGGCGGATCGAACAGGTTATGGACCGCCCCATTTCGTGCCACACGCCAGCTCTGGATCAGCGCCCGGTTGGCCCGCCGCGGCATACGGCTGCAGTCCTCTTGCCCGATGGCCTCCGTGCAGGCCGCACTGGTGTCAGCGACCCAGTTCTTTTCCGCTTCCTCGAGCGAGGGCTGCACGTCTCCGATTTCATCCGTTGAGCGAGAAAGCAACACGGTCTCCTCTCCATCCCAGTTCCAGGCGATCCGAAACCGGGTGTGGGCCTTGGGCAGCACCGGCTCCTGCAGCTCCGCCTCCCGCCAGCTCTTGCCGTTGTCCGTGGAAACCTCCACTTTGCGGACCCGGCCCGCGCCGGACCAGGCCAGGCCCGAGATTTCGTAGAGCCCCTTACCGGAGAGCTGATGGCCCCCGGATGGGTAAGTGATCACGGACTTGGTCATCATTTCATAGCGGTAGTTTCTTCCGCGTTCGCTCAACGCGAAGAAGACTCCCTCTCCCGCTGGTGAGTGACCGAGAAATGACGCCCGGTCCTGCGTGGTCATGTAGGGCCGGTCCACCACCTTGATCTGCTTCAGCCACTTCACGTGGATTCGCCCTCCCCAGCCCGGCACCACCAGCCGCAACGGATACCCCTGCTCCAGCCGCATGGGCTCGCCATTCTGCGCATAGGCCACCAGGACATCGTCCATGCACTTGGCCATCGGGATGCTGATCGCGTGGTTGGCCGTATCGTAGGAGACTGCCAGCACCCATTTTCCGTCCGTCTGCACGCCGGCTTCTTTCAGAAACAGCGACAGCGGCACGCCGGTCCACTCCGCGCAACTGGTCCGACCATGCGATTGCTGCAGGGTCTTCGCATTGGTCCGCCTGGTAATGCTCGCATTCCCGTTGCACTCGATGAAGTAAGTTCGCGAAATGGACGGAAGCCGCTTGATTTCCTCAAGCGTCAGAATGGTCGGCCGGTCCACCATCCCATGCAGCATCAGCCGGTACGCCTTTGGATCGATCACCGGCAGCACGCCATACTCGTGGCTGACGTAAAAATGAAGATCGGACGGGGTGATGATTCCGTAGGAATCCTGCAACGGCGTCAGCCCCTGGCCGATGTCCCCGATTCTGTACGGTTTTTCATAAGGCGACCGCTCCCCGAGGGGACGGACCCCGGCGGGGTGCCGTGGGTTCTGCGGGGCTGGTTCCTGTGCCTCCGCGGTTGTTAAGCCGCCCACGGCCATGCCGACCATGGCGGCGCTGCTGCCTTTCAAAAAATTTCTCCGGCCGGACTCGGGTTCCGGTTGTTCTTGCGGCTCTTTGGTATTCATGTTCTCTTCCCCCTGTGCGTAAGGAATGGAAATGTTGACCGAGGGGTACCAGACTGGGGCAGCAATTACAAGGGAAAATCCCTGGACCTGATTGGGAGATTTAGCCGGCGTTCAGTAACGGTGGGCATTTGCTGCGGAAGGGGCAATCGACGGACGAGAGATTAAACGGAGTTGTTATCGCGGTGATCGGACTCGCTTCGCGGCGGCTGGACCGGTTTCTCGCCCGACGCAACTGCTTTTCCATAGAGGTATGTCTTCAGTTCGCCCGGCACCAGATGCGAGACCATCCGCGAGAGCGATTGCACACGGCGCAATGTGGGCGCCTCTCCCGTCCAGTGTCCTTGCAGCACATGGTCGTCCACCTGATTCAATATCCCGTCCACGAGTAGCAGGACCACGATCGCATCGTCCAGTTGGCCGAGTCCGGGGATGAAATCGGGAATCAGGTCCCACGGCGATGCCAGATAGATCGCCAGTCCCGCCAGCGCCAGCTTGGTCCGTTTGGGCACACGCTCGTCCTGCAGCAGTTTCGGAACCAGCAGCGCAATCCGGGGCACTACCAGCAGCGTTTCCTTCACCCAGGTCTTGTTCACGAACCCGCGCAGTTTTTCCAGCCACCTGGTCATGGAACTGATTCTCCGCCACGGTCCTGGTCCCGTGCCTTCTTTCATTTCTTCCCACCCGGCTTCCAGGGCCAGGCTCCCCGCTAAGCGAAGCGTGACTTGGAAAAATTAATCAGCCGCCAGCGATCATCCCGCGTCAGGTTGATCAGCCGCACACCGATGTGGTTCATATCATAGTTGCCCACCACCACGGCGTCGAGCACCAGCACCTCCGAGTCCTCCGGCAGGCAGAAGCGCAGATGAATGACCGATCCGGTCGGCGGCGATGGTTGCAACTGCACCCGCATCCCCGATGTGCTCAGGTTGACGCACTTGCCGCGCACCTTCCGCGGTCCTGCATCTGATTGATAGGAGCATTCCACGGGGACCTCCACCGGCACCCGCTGGTAGCGCAATCGCTCCTGCAGCATCAGATCCTACACGTTTTTTACCACGGATTGAATCTTATCCTGGGTTACCGGCTTCTGCAGGAAGAAATTGATTCCGGCACGGAAACATTCCTTCATCGTTCCCGGGTCCTTGCTCGCCGTTAGAACCACCATCGGGCAGAGCGAGTTGCTTTTTGACGAGCGTATCTGGCCGGCGAGCTGCATGCCATTCACTTCCGGCATCCCCCACTCCAGAAAAACGCCGTCGAACTTGGCCTCATCCATGATCTCGGCGGCTCGGTTACTCGAGTTCACGTAATGGGGTTCGGCTCCCGCATGAGTCAACGCTGAACCCACCAGATCCAGCGACGACTGATCACTGTCCACTACGAGTATCTTCGGTGTGAAGTTCATCTTCGCTCGGCCCTTCTTCCTGGCTCGTGTTGTTGGTAAGAGTCTATATCAGAATCCGGTTAGTCATAGCGTTATAAAAGCTGAATAGCAGTGAGAACATCCATATATTTCGGTCTTGCGCCAACAACCGGGAATTCCCGCTGAAATTGACAGGAAATTCCGGGTCCGGATCAAACAGAACAGAACGCACTGTCCACTTGGACTGAAAGACCGGGCACCGGCCACTGCTATAATGATGTGATTCCCCTGGAGTAATGGAATGGTTCTGGCAAGCTTCCATCCCGCCGTCGCAGACTGGTTTGAATCCACATTCGGATCACCCACCGAGCCGCAACGGCTCGGCTGGCCGGCGATTCAGCAGCAGAATGACACTCTCATCGCCGCGCCCACGGGGTCGGGAAAAACTCTGGCCGCCTTTCTCGCTGCGATCGATTCTCTCGTCCGCCAGGGTGTTGCCGGATCATTGCGCGACGAGGTGCAGGTTCTCTATGTCTCTCCCCTGAAGGCGCTCAGCAATGACATCAATCAAAACCTGGCAGTTCCGCTGACCGGAGTTCAGCAATCGCTCTGGAAAATGGGCCTGCTCGCGCCGGAGATCCGCACCTGGGTCCGGACTGGGGACACGCCGCAATCCGAGCGCGTGCGGATGCTGCGCCGCCCGCCACACATTCTAGTAACCACGCCCGAGTCGCTCTACATTCTGCTGACCGCGCGGAAGAGCCGCGAGGTCTTGCGTTCAGTCCGCACGGTGATCGTGGATGAAATTCATGCCGTGGCGCGCGACAAGCGAGGCTCCCATCTCGCACTCAGCCTGGAACGGCTGGATGCCCTGGCGCTGCGGAAACCGGTTCGCATCGGCTTGTCGGCGACGCAGAGTCCTATTGAAGAGGTGGCGCGGTTTCTCGTGGGGTCGGACCGCGTCAATCCGACCGGGCGGCCCGAATGCACCATCATCGACACCGGACACGCGCGGCGCATGGACGTCGGCATTGAAACGCCTTCCACGTCACTCAGCGCCGTCTGCTCGAACGAAACCTGGGAGGAGATCTACGACCGCATCGCCGCCATGATCCAGGCCGAGCGAACGACTCTGGTCTTCGTCAATACGCGGCGAATGGCCGAACGCGTCGCCATGCACCTTTCCGAGCGGATCGGCGAGGAGTTCGTCACGTCGCACCACGGCAGCCTTTCCCGCACGCAGCGGCTCCGGGCCGAGCAACGTCTGAAGAGCGGCCGGCTGAAGGCGCTGGTGGCGACGGCATCTCTCGAACTCGGCATCGATATCGGCACCGTCGATCTGGTCCTGCAGATCGGCTCGCCACATTCGATCGCCACTTTTCTGCAACGGACCGGCCGCAGCGGGCACACGCTGGGCGCCACGCCGAGAGGAAAGGTTTTTGCCTTGAGCCGGGACGAGCTGATTGAATGTGCAGCGCTGCTGCGTGCCGTCCAGCTCCAGAAACTGGACAGGTTGCAGATTCCGCAGCAACCGCTCGACATTCTGGCGCAGCAGATCGTCGCCGCGGCCGCAGCCGGAGAGTGGGAGGAGGATTCGCTCTATCAGTTGTGCCGCCGGGCCTATCCTTACCGGAATCTTCAGCGGGAAGAGTTCAATGAGATGATCCACGTACTGGCCGAGGGCTACACCACCAGCCGGGGCCGCAGCGGGGCGCATCTGCACTATGACGGAATCGGTAGGAGAATTCGCGGCCGTCGCGGCGCCAGGCTCGCCGCAGTAACCTCCGGAGGCGCGATTCCCGATAATGCCGACTACCGGGTGGTACAGGAGCCAGAGGAACTGTTCGTCGGAACCGTCAACGAGGACTTCGCGATTGAAAGCCTTCCGGGTGACATCTTCCTGCTCGGCAATACGGCCTGGCGGATCCTGCGGGTGGAACAGGGAACCATGCGTGTGGAAGACGCCCACGGAGAGCCTCCAACCATTCCCTTCTGGCTGGGCGAAGCGCCGGCGCGCACAAAGGAGCTGTCGGAGGAAGTTGCCGCGCTGCGCGGAGAAGTGGAGCGGCGGCTGGACAGGCCGGCCGATGCGATGAGCTGGCTGCAGCAGGAGGCCGGGACGACCGCGGCTCAGGCGTCCGAGATCGTGGAGTACCTGGCGGCGAGCCGGAATGTGCTGGGAGTTCTGCCCACTCAGAGCACCCTGGTGCTGGAACGGTTTTTCGATACCACGGGCGGAATGCAACTGGTGATCCACTCACCGTTCGGCGGAAGGATCAACCGGGCGTGGGGCCTTGCGCTGCGCAAGAGGTTCTGCCGCAGTTTTAATTTCGAACTGCAGGCTGCGGCCAATGAGGATGCCATTGTCCTGTCGCTGGGTTTGCAGCACAGCTTCCCGCTGGATGAAGTTTTTTCCTACCTGCACCCAAATACCGCCGAGGACCTGCTGGTGCAGGCGTTGCTGGCCGCGCCCATGTTCCCCACCCGCTGGCGATGGAACGCGACACGTTCGCTCGCCATCCTGCGGCACCAGGGGGGACGCAGAGTTCCGCCGGCATTGTTGCGGATGAAGTCCGATGACCTGCTGGCCTCTGTCTTTCCCGATAGCGCCGCCTGTGCCGAAAACCTCTCCGGTCCCATCGAGATACCGGATCATCCGCTCGTCAGGCAGACCATTCAGGACTGCCTGCGGGAAGCGATGGATATCGAAGGGTTTCTGGAGCTGTTGCGGCGGATCGAGCAGGGGGAACTGCAACTGGTGGCACGCGATACGCCCGAGCCGTCTCCGCTCGCCCACGAAATTCTGAATGCGCGTCCCTATGCGTTTCTGGACGATGCGCCGCTTGAGGAACGCCGCACGCGCGCGGTTCAGACACGGCGGTCGCTCGATTACCAGTCCGCCGATGAGATGGGCCGTCTCGATTCGGCCGCGATCGAAATGGTGCGGCAGCAGGCGGCGCCGCAGGTGGAAAATCCGGATGAGCTGCACGAAGCATTGATGATCCACTCTTTCCTGGTAGAACGGGATTGCCCGCAGTGGGAGTTGCATTTTGCCGCGCTGACCGGTAGCGGAAGGGCGGCGGTCCTCCATCGGGAGATAGGACCCGATCTCTGGATTGCGGCTGAGCGGAAACCGCGGTTCGATGTGGTGTTTCCAGCCGCGGCCTGCACTCCGCGGGTCGAGGCGCCGGAACGGGAGCGCAGAGTCGAATGGCCGGGGGAGGAAGCTCTGGTGGAGATCATCCGGGGGCGGATGGAGATGCTCGGACCGGTTACAGCGTCCGTGCTGGCCGAAACCATGGGGCTGCCAGCCGGGAGGATTGAAACGGCGTTGGCGGCGCTCGAGAAGCAGGGGGATATCTTCCGCGGCGAGTTTTCCGGAAGCGGGGAGCCCGAATGGTGCAACCGGCGACTGCTGGCCCGCATCCACCGGGCCACGCTGGACCGGTTGCGCAAGGAGATTGAACCGGTCTCTGCCGCCGATTTCCTGCGATTCCTGTTCACCTGGCAGCACCTGGAACCCGAGGCCCGGCTGGAAGGGCCGCTGGGAGTATCCGCCCTGGTCGGCATCCTCCAGGGATTTGAGATTCCGGCGGTGGCATGGGAAGCCGCGGTGCTTCCGGCGCGGATGGAACGCTATGATCCGGCGTGGCTGGATCAGCTTTGCCTCTCTGGTGAAGTAACGTGGCTGCGCTTGTTTCCGCCCGCCTCTGCGGCCAACGGCAGGCAATCCGCCGCCAACCGTATTTCGCCCATCGCCCTGCTGTACCGCTCGCAGGCGGAGGACTGGAGGAACCGGACTGCGCCGGAATGGAGTCAAGTCCATGGAGGGAATCTCGGGACGCATGCCTGCCAGGTTCTGGAATATCTGCAATTGCGTGGAGCAAGCTTCTTCCAGGAACTTCTTGCGGGAACCGGACTATTGCGAACCGAGGTGGAGTCCGGACTGCGCGAGCTGATCGCCGCCGGGCGGATTACCGCCGATGGATTCGCGGGCCTCAGGTTGCTGGCCATCGGTTCGGAGAAAACCCTGGGCACGAGCCGGTCCGAACACAAGAACGGCATCCCCGGGAAGCTGCCTGTGCTGCCTCCCACGGCTGGCCGGTGGTCGGTGGTGGACCGGCAGGCATCGCGACCGGATGCAGGTGGCGAGGCGGCTGCAATCGCAGAGCAATGCGCGCGGCAGTTGTTGCGCCGGTACGGGATCGTATTCCACCGGTTGCTGGAGCGCGAGTCCGGACTGCCTGCCTGGAGAGAGTTGATCTATTCCCTCCGCAGGCTGGAGGCGCGCGGTGAAGTTCGCGGAGGCCGGTTCGTGGCCGGTTTTTCGGGCGAACAGTACGCTCTGCCGGAAGCCGTGCAGCAGATGCGAGCCATCCGGCGCAAGACTCCCGGTGGACAGTTTCTTCACGTTTCCGGCGCCGACCCGCTCAACCTGGCCGGCATCCTGACACCGGGGCCGAAGGTTTCGGCCGTGGCCACCAACAGAATCGTTTTCCGCGACGGAGTCCCCATTGCGGCCCGCGAAGCAGGCAGGATCATTCACCTGCATGCGATGGCGGAAAATTATCCGTCAGAGATTCGGTCGCGCCTGGGCAACTGAGGTCTGCATATTCTTTCGGGACTCGCCCGGCGGCCACCATCTTCCTGAATTTGAATATGCTACAATGGCCCCTTGCCCAGCCCATCGGTGCGCCGGACCGGGTATGTTTTATGCCTGCCTTCCCCATCATCAATCTCATCGGAATCGCGCTGATTATCTTTGCCAACGCGTTCTTCGCCACCGTGGAGTTCGCGCTGGTCAGCGCCCGCAGGACGTGGCTCGAATCCCGCGCGGCGCAGGGGAACGCCCGTGCGGAAACGGCGCTGCAACTGATCGGCAATCTGAACGCCGTGGTCAGCGGCACGCAGGTGGGAATCACGATGACCAGTCTGGCGCTGGGATGGATGGGCGAGATCACCTTGGCGCAGGTCATCGAACCGGCGCTCAGCCTGGTGGCGGCTGATTCGGTCTGGATCGTCCATTCCCTCGCCACATTGCTGACCTTCGTGGGCCTCACGTTCCTGCATGTGGTTCTGGGCGAACTGGTCCCGAAGCAGATCGCGCTGGGCCGGGCGGAACGACTGTCGCTGCTGGTCGCGTGGCCGATGAATATCTTCCTGAAGATCGTCCGGGGACCACAGGCATTGCTGCATGCCAGCTCCTATTCCATCGCCAGACACCTGGGCGCCAGCCCCAGCGGAAGCCCCGCTTACAGTTATAGCGGTGAAGAACTGAAGATGCTGGTTACCACCAGCCACCGGAGCGGAGCCCTGCCGGCCTATCAGCGGGAGATGATTCATAACGTGATCGACTTGAGTCAAGTTTCCGTGCGGGAGGTCATGGTGCCCCGCCCGAATATCGTCTCCGTACCGGTCGATTCCAAGCTGGATGACCTGATCCGGGTGGAAACCGAGGACCTCCATTCCCGTCTGCCGGTATATGAGAATGCGCCGGAACAGATCATCGGCGTCCTTTATGCAAAGGACCTGTTCCGCATTTGGCGGGAACGGGAGGCGGACCGCAAAATGGGCCGTTCCTCGAAACCGGTCCACCTGCGGACACTGGTCCGGGAAATCTCTGTGGTGCCGGAGAGCAAGCCGATCGACCAGTTGCTCCAGGAGTTCCAGCAAAAGCGGCGGCACATTGCCCTGGTTGTGGATGAGTTCGGGAATACGGTCGGGTTAGTAACCATTGAAGACATTCTGGAGCAGATCGTCGGCGAGATCGAGGATGAATACGATTGGGAGCGGCCGCCGGGGCTGCGTTTGGGAGAAAGCAAACTGGTCCTGGACGGGCAGATCAATATTCTCGATCTTGAAAACCAGTACGATGTGGAACTACCCCGCGACAAGGGGTTTGAAACGCTCGCGGGTTTCGTTCTCTACCAACTGGGCCACATACCGCGGGTTGGTCAGTCGTTTCGGTTCGGTGGCTGGAAATTTACAGTGCTCGAAACCGAACATCACCGCATCGCCCAGGTGGAGATCGAACGGCTGGCGCCGGGAACTGACGAATCCAGGGAGAGTTAGAAACTCAGCACGTACCCCCAGGATGCGGTTGCCCCAGCTGAATGATTCCGGTACAGTTTTTCCCAGCGTGTTTTCCGAGCCGGAACGGCTAAGCTTCTTTGCGCAAAGACCAGGACGGTGCTACATGGAACTGCTGGAAACCAGGCAATGGCTCTCCTGGCTGATCCGCGTCCGCGGCATCATCGTAACCTTTCTGCTCGGCATCCAGCTGATCCTCCAGCAAGTGGCTCAGGCACAGGGACTGATCGTCGTCCAGGTGCCGATGAAATACTTTCTTGCCACACTGGTGTTCTGGTATCTGCTCGATCTGATCTTTCATATCCTCTATAAAATCGATGTGGACCACCACCTGCAAGCCGTGCTGCAGATGGTCTTCGACTCATTGATGATAACGCTCGTGGTCTATTTCACTGGCGGACTGGATAGTTTTTTCTACTTTCTCTACCCTGTTACGATCCTGATGGGCAGCATCGTACTTTCCCGTTCCGGCGCCTTTCAGTTTGCGGCCTTCTGCTTCGTTCAGGCGGGCACTCTGCTGCTGCTGACGTTTTGGGGCACCATTGCCACCTATGCATTGGAGGAGTCCGACCTCCGCAGCCTGCAATGGAAGATCGCGACGAATCTGGTTGCTTTTCTCACCATCGCCTTTCTTGGCGGAAAGCTGGCCGCACTGCTGCGAAAATCCGGAATGGAGTTGCGCGATCAGGCGGGAGAGATCGAGGATCTGCGTGCGCTGAATCAGGACATTATCGAAAGCATGCGCGGGGGACTGATTACGACGGATATGGACGGGCGCATCCTTGTACTGAACGGGCCTGGCGCCGAAATTCTGAATATCCCGCGCCTCGGCTTGCACGGCCAGTCGATTGAAGCCATTATTCCGGGCTTGATCTCCGGCGTCTGGCCGGAGCTCACCAATGCCCGACAGGAGATTTGGTGGAAAACTCCCCCCGGAGAGGATAAATTCCTGGGGTTCAGCATTGCTCCCCTGACGCGCGCCGGGGAAACAGTGGGATATGTCTTCAACTTTCAGGATCTCACCCAGCTGAAGAAGCTGGAGCGGGAAATTCAAATGAAAGACCGCATGGCGGCTATCGGACGGATGGCTGCGGCAATTGCCCATGAGATTCGCAATCCGCTGGCATCCATTGCCGGTTCTGTAAAATTGTTTTCCGGAATGGCGCAACTCAACCAGGACGAACAACGGCTGATCGGGATCGTTCTCAAGGAATCGGAACGGCTGAATAATATCGTCACGAATTTTCTGCTCTATACCAAAGAAAAGACCTACCAGTTCAAGGCCAGCAATCTTACGGAGATTCTGGAAGAGACGCTTACGCTGCTGCAGAATCATCCGCGTGTGGATGATTCCATCCAGATCAATAAATATTTCCCCAAAGAACCGGTCATCGTTTCCATGGATATGGATCGTATGCGGCAGGTGTTTTGGAATCTGGGCGATAATGCCGTAAAGGCGATGCCATCCGGCGGGACTCTTTCGGTGGAGCTTCAGCAGTTTGAAGACCACGTTGAAATCCAATACCGCGATACGGGAGTGGGCATCCACCCGCAGCTGTCCGAAAAATTATTCGAACCATTTCAATCGGATTTCATCGAGGGAACAGGTTTGGGATTGGCGATCGCTTTTCAGATCGTCCAGGCCCATCACGGAACCATACGGACTGAATCCGCCGACCGGGGAACGATCTTCCGTATCGAGTTGCCCCTGAGTGTCGGCGACACCCTCATGGAGGTTTCGCAAGAAAAAGTCCATGGCTAACCTGCTGGTTGTTGATGATGAACGGTCCATTTGCGAGATGCTCGAGATCGCTTTCGGCAAGCTCGGCCATGGCGTGGAGATGGCCTCCAACGTTGCCAGCGCCTTGCAGAAACTCGAGGTCCGAAAGTTCGATCTGATCATCTCCGATATCAAGATGCCGACTGCGAGCGGCCTCGACCTGCTCCGCAAGGTGCATGAGATCACCCCGGAAACTCCCGTCATTCTAATCACGGCTCACGGGACCACCGACACAGCCTTGCTTGCGGGGCAGCTCGGCGCCATCTCTTACGTGGAAAAATCCCATGAATTCATCGAGGATCTGAAGTTCGCCGTCAAGGGTGCGCTGGAAACCTCGCGCATCCGGAACGAAAACGTCATACTCCGCCGCGAGCTCGACAAGAAGAAGGGACTGGACAACATTGTCGGCCAGAGTCCGCCGATGCAAGCGCTATTCGAGCTCATTCGCAGCATCGCACCCACCAACAGCACCGTTCTGATCCTGGGCGAGAGCGGGACGGGAAAGGAGCTGGTCTCTCAGGCTATCCATGAATACAGCCAGAGAGCCGATCATCCTTTTGTATCCATTAACTGCAGTGCGTTCCAGGAGACGCTGCTCGAAAGCGAGCTGTTCGGATACATGAAGGGTGCGTTTACCGGAGCATCCACGAACAAGAAGGGGCTGTTTGAGTATGCATCCGGCGGCACGCTGTTCATGGATGAAATCGGGGAGATGAGTCTGCCGATGCAAGTGAAATTGTTGCGCGCCCTGCAGGAGTGGAAGATCCGTCCGATCGGGGGAAACGAGGAGGTCGACATTGACGTTCGCGTGATCGCCGCCACGAACCGGGACCTGCAGCAGATGGTGAGGGAAGAAAAATTTCGAACAGACCTTTTCTATCGCATCAGTGTCATCCCGGTCGAGGTCCCGCCACTCCGCGACCGCCCATCAGATATTTCCCTTCTGGCCTTCCATTTTCTTGAGAAGTTCAACCAGCAAATGGGAAAGTCCATCGGTGGCATCTCCAGCGAGTCGGTTCGCCTGCTGGAAGCCTATGTCTGGACCGGCAACGTCCGTGAACTGGAGAATGCCATTGAGCGGGCCGTTGCCTTGGAAAAGGGTGAGGAGCTTTCGGCCGATTCATTGCCCGAACGCATCGTTCAGGGCGTGGAGGCGCCACTCACCGCAAACGCGCCCTTGGACCTGCCCCGGGAAGGCATCGATCTGCAATCCCATATTGAACAGGTCGAGCGCCGCATGTTGGAAGCGGCTCTGGCGCAGTCGGGCGGAGTCCGGACGCGCGCGGCCGAGCTTCTCAAGATGAGTTATCGCTCCTTCCGCCACTACGCCAAGAAATACGAACTGTAGCCATTGCTGACAGGAAAGCGCCGGGGACTATTCCAGGGCGAAGGGACTGACTTCATGAATGGTTCCGAGTCCGGCGGCCTGTTCCGTGATCGGAGCGAAGTCCCCCACAATAAAGATCGCCAGCTTCTCCGGTTGCAGATACTCCCGCCCCACGCGCTCAATGTCTTCTGCCTGAACCGCCTGGTAGCCGGCGAACTCTTTTTCCAGATGATCCGCGGGCAGCCCCTCGTATTCCAGTCCCATCACAGCCCCCAGCGACCGCGCCGGTTCGGTGAACCGGAACACATAGCTGTATAGAAACATCTCCTTCGCGGTGTCGAATTCGTTTTTCGAGATCCGCGTCGTTTTCATCTTTTGGATTTCATCGAGAATCGACTCGATCGCCTGCACGGTGGACTCGGTTTTTGTTTGCGCCGCGGCGATAAAGAAATTGATATCCCGCTGGTTCGTGTTGAAGGCCGTCCCGACGCTGTAAGCCAGCCCTTCATCATTCCGGACTCGCGCCCCGATGCGTGAATTCAGCGCCGAGCCACCCAGAATGTCGTTCATCAGGTCCAGTGCGAAACGATCCGGATTGTAGCGGTTGGTTCCCCAATGTCCCAGCCAGAAGTTGGATTGGGTTACTTGCTTGTTCACATAAAAAACGCCGGGCTGATCGACCGGGTTCACTCTGGGCAGGGGAGGGAGATTCACAGTGCCCTGAGGCCAGTCGCCGAAATAATCGTGAATCTGTTCGAGCATCTCCGCTCTCTGGAAATCGCCGGTCAGGCCGATCATGATCTGATTGGGATGGAAATATTTCCGGTGGAACTCCACCAGGTCTTCCCTTCCGATCTGACCGATGCGTGCGATGGTGGGAGTCCGTCCGCCGGGGTGATTTTCCGTGTAGAGGAGCCGTGCAAACTCACGCCGCAAGATCGAACCAGGCGAGTCGTTCGAGGATCGGAGAGAATGAATCGTCTGCTGTTTCGCCAACTCGAGCCGTTCCTCGTCGAAGGTGGGATATCGCAGAAGGTCAGCCAGTATTTTTAATCCTTCCGCGGTGTCCTTCTGCATGATATTCAACGACACCATGCATTGCTCGCGACCCATCGAAACATTCAGGTTGGCGGCCAGAAAATCCAGCCGCTCTTCCAGCTCATCCGGCGGGTAATTTTTCGTTCCGCCTCTTCGCAGCAGGTTGCCGGTCAGATCAGCTATTCCCAATTCATCCGCTGTCTCGTAATAGGACCCCGTCCGGATCAGCACCCTCGCATCGATCAGCGGCAGGCGATGGTCCTCCTGCAGATAGACGATCAGTCCGTTTCCGAGGACCACCCGCTCGATCTCATTTCCGACTGTGGGAAATTTGGGCGGTATCGGATCGCCCTTTAACCGGAAGGCTTGGGCCCATCCCTCGGAATGCTGGTCGCCACGGCCCGATGCCGAGGCAAGGTTTTCTCTCTCCTGTGCCCGGGCGCTCGTACCGGCAATCGCCACGCAGATCAAAAGAACCAGTCGCGCTCTCATTGCCGCACCTCCTGACGGGCGGTGCCAGATGACGTCCCGTCCGGCGGGGCTTCGATTTCTTCACCGCCGTCATCGAGAGGTTGCAACTCGGCCACCGTTCGATTCTCATCCGTAAAATACTTTTTTGCCACGGCTTGGACCTGCTCAGCCGATACGGCCTTGATCTTGTCCCGCTCGGTAAAAAGATACCGCCAATCCCCGGCTACATATTCCAGATAGGTGATCATCCGCCCCACGCCGTAATTGGACCGCAGAGAACGCACCATCTGCGCATCCACGGCGTTGCGGACCCGGGTGAGTTCTTCGTCGGTGGGCGGGCTTGTCTGGAGCTTCTCCACCTCCTCGTAGATGGCCTCTTCCACCTCCGCCACGCTCACCCCTTGCGCCGGCGTCGCAGAGATGACGAACAGATGCGGGTACAACGATGTGAACGGTCTGGCGCTCACATTGAGGGCCAGCTTCTTTTCGAGCACCAGGCTCTTGGTTAACCGTCCCGTGCGGGAGCCGCGCGTTACGCCCGTCAACAAACTCGACATCACGTCCAACGCGTACGTGTCGTCGTGGCCCACCTGCGGAATGTGATATCCGATCATCATCTCCGGCTGGGCATCGAAGCGGACCACCGCACGCCGCTCGCCTTTCTGCTCCGGCTCTTTGCTGATGTACCGGCTCGGCTGCGTCTGCGGCGGAATTTCGCCGAAGTATTTCTCCATGATCGCAATCGTTTTGTCCGGATCGATATCGCCCACGATCGCCACAATCGCATTGTTCGGCGCATAAAAAGTCTTGAAGTATTGCAGCACCTCTTCGCGCGTCATGTTATCGATATCCGATGCCCAGCCAACCACGGGATTCCGGTAGGGATGCGCCTGGAAAGCGGTCGCCAGAAAGTTTTCCCACAACAGTCCGCCCGGCCGTGTGTCGGTCCGCAACCGCCTTTCTTCGTGAACCACATCCCTCTCGGGATAGAACTCGCGCAGCACCGGGTTCGCGATCCGGTCCGACTCCACGTAGGCCCAGACCTCCAGTTGATTGGAGGGCAGCGATACAAAGTACTGCGTTGAATCAGCTCCGGTGGACGCGTTCAGACCCACCGCCCCCAGCCGTTCATAGGTCTGCGACAGCTCATCGGTAACCACATACTGCTGCTGCTCCTTCTGCAGTGCGGCCATCTCTTCTTCCAGTTGCCCGATCCTCGCCTCATCGGGGGTCTCGAACGGCGATTGCAGTTTGCGGCGCTCCCGTTCCAGCTCCGCATAGACTTCATCGATCTTCTTCATGATGGGAACTTCTTTCTCGTAGTTCGTCGTCCCGTAGATTTTCGTCCCCTTGAACATCATATGCTCCAGCAGATGGGCGATTCCAGCACGGCCGCTCGGGTCATTCACGCCACCCACTTTGAACTGCAGGAAGAATGTCGCAACCGGGGCGTCATGCCGCTCCACCATCAGAATCCGCATCCCGTTGTCCAGCGTGTGCTCCACGACCTCTAATTGAACTTCCTGCGCTTGCAACTGCGTGGAAGGAATTCCAGAAACGCTTCCCAGTGCTGCCAGCATCATCAACAGAACCACTACTCTCACAGACCGGCCGACCCGGTACATTGCACTCATGACAGAACCCTTTCTTGAGACACCCGGCCACCCGAAGGGTTCCGGCGATAGCCAGACTCCTCTGGACATAAGGATGATCCGATTTGGATCATAATAGGTGCGATTACCTGATGTTTCCATTATATTGGATATATTAGAGGCAGTTCCATTCCAGATCGTTGCCCCGTGAATTGCGCGAAACGATCCGCCACTCTCAGAGGTACTTGTGCCGCAGCAAAAACGACCGCTCTCAAAGGCCGCTATCGCCGGAATCGTCTTTGTTGTCCTGATGTTCGGTCTCATCCTGTTCCAGACCATGGGTCTGCGCCAGTATGAGTGTGAAGTCTGCATGGAATTTGAAGGCCAACGAAAGTGCCTGACCGTGCGCGGTGAAAGCGAGCAGCAGGCGATTCAAACCGCGGTGGATAACGCCTGCTCTTATATTACGAACGGCCGCGCCGAGGGATTCCGCTGCAGCGCCACGCCGCCGGCCAGCGTGCAGTGCAAACAGATCTGACCGCGACTTCGTCATCATCTTCCAAAAAAACGGCGGCCCCGAAACCGGAGCCGCCTGGGGCAATTGCTTCCATAACCTGATTGCTGAACGATTCCTAGAAGTCCGGCCGCTCACTTCCCGGACGCCGCGCCTGCAGATCCTCGTAGGTGGAAACCACCGCCCCGGCCGGCCGCAGGTTGTTTTCGGCTGCGAAGTCGCTGTGCACGAAAACGATTCTTCCGTCCAGCATCGTCAGCCGCGGACGCAGCTCGCTCACGTCGTCATCCGGAATCGTCATGTAATCCCGGTCCAGAACCACCAGATCGGCTAGCTTGCCCTTCTCGATGGAGCCGAGCTTGTCGCCTTTCAGGACATATTCCGCCGCCCAGCGCGTGATCATCTTCAGCGCCGTTTCCTTGTCCACGGCCTCATGCGCCCCCCAGACCTTCCCGTCGGGGTCCTTCCGGTTCAGCAGAACTTCCAGATCGTTCCACGTATAGATGTCCCGGTCCGACTCGAACACCACGTGAACACCGTTGTCCACCATGCTTTTCACCGGAACCACGAAGTTGTGGCCCACCTCTTCACCGTAGGCTCTCGCCACGCTCGCTGCTCCCTGAACATACTTCGGCGCGCAGCTGAAGCCGACTCCAAGCTGCTTTGCCTTCGGCAGGTCCTTCACGTTGACCAGGAAGCAGTGATCGAATGCCCACCCCTTGGTCGCCTCCGGACCCTTCTGCTGCTGGATCTCTTCCACTATGGCCAGCAGGTTGGCCACCGACCGGTCGCCGGCCACATGTGTGTTCGCAAACCGGATCCCCAGCAATCCCTGGTTCACCGTCCATTCCTTGAAATAATTTCCAGAGATACTTGCGCTGCGCCCCGCCGCCCCGGTGAACTCACCGTCCGTATGGCACTGGCCCAGCGGCCACCATCCGTCGACCGCGCCGTAGGATTCCAGGCGCTGCAGGTTGGTGCAGGCCCGCGTGCTGGCGCCATCCACGGCGGTGGGCGCCACGGAGGTAATCCAGAACATGTCGCCTCCCGTGCCCACCAGCCCTTGAAAAGCCTTCAGGTCCTCCGCGGGATTCTTCAGCGTCCCGAAGACTTCCTCCCGGCCATATGCCATGCGGAAGGTCATCTCTTTCGTGGAATCCAGCAGCTGATATGCTTTCAGGGCCTCCTGCGGGATGCGGCCCGAAATCGTCGTTACACCCGTCGCCGCCAGCTCGTCATTGTATTTCTTGAAGATGGGCGCCAGCACCGCCGGGTCGCGGTCCAGCGTATAGGGGTTTATAATCCGGCTGGCAGGCGGCTCCACATGCCCGTCCGGCTGCCCCCCCTGGTCGATCCAGAAGCGCCCGTACTTGCGGATGAAATCGGAGTATCCTTCCTCTTCCCAGATGAGGTCCCACGCGACGCTGTTCAGCAGGAATCCGTTGAAGTCCGGAATTCCCAGCGAAAGCGCGATCGGGTTGTCCGGGGCCACCTTGTCCAGATCGAAGCGGTTCATGTCGTCATAGAGGATCTTGGCCTGATCCGGGCTGCCGCCCGATCCGCTGAACGACAGTTGATTTTTAAAGTAAACCCACTTGCCCGGCTCAAAGTCGTACTTGTCCATCGTCCCCTTGATTTGATTCAGCACGTCGTCCTTGGAGCGGACGCCCCTCCAGTCGATGGGGTAGCGGTGGCTCTCCTCCGGTGTCATGTTGACCCCGTACACGCTCTCGGCATAGCTATGCACGTGCGTGTGCGTGTCGATCAGTCCGGGAATCATCGTTCTGCCCTGCAAGTCGACAACCAGCGTGTCCGGCCCCCTGCTGGCCAGCACTGTTTCATTGTCGCCAACGGAGAGGATCTGATTTCCCTGGACCGCCACGGCCTCGGCCGTCGAAAAATTTTCATCCACCGTCAGCACTTTGCCGTTATGGAAGATCACATCGGCCTGCTGCGCAGTTGCCGCGGCAGCATGCACCATGACCAGAACGCCCAAGGCAATCATATATGCGGAAAACCGCCCCACCGTATTTCTGGACCTCATGAAGTACCTCCTGAGAAAAAAACTGTTTCCATGACTTTTTTGCCGCCCGATGATAGACCGATCCATCCGGTGGTTGCAAGCATATCCGGGGTCAACTCGACCCCGCCGACTGCCCGCTCCCGTCCCATCGACCGACGGTACCACTTCCATTATCAGCCCGCAGGTCCCCATTCTCCCGTCGCGAGCCGCTTGTGTTATGCCGCGGGCTGGAATGTCGGCTGGTGATGGATTACCTGATCGGAGCTATCTTGCCGGCACGGTATCGATTCATGTAGTCGTTAAACTTAGCCACGGCCTCCCGGCTGAACACCAGCATGATGGGAATATTGACAAACAGCATGACCCCGGTCCCGAGTCCGGTCAGTGCATCCAGCTCAGCGTCCGACTTGACGATCCCGGAGGTGGCCACCAGGATCAGCAGGCAGTAGATGATCTTGTAGAGCCGGACCCACCGGACGCCCAGCATGAAGATGATCCCCTGCTCTCCGTAATAGCTCCACGAGATGATGGTGGACACCGCAAAAAGCCAGGAAGCGATCGTTACCAGCCAGCGGCCCAGGCCCGCATGAACGCGGTCGAAGGCGTGGCTGGTCAGAGCGGCGCCCACATAGTTGATGTAAACGCCGTCGGACGGGATGGTCGGAGCCCGGGTGCCGCTGTAACTCAACCAGTCGACGGTGAACCGCCCGGCGTCCACCTGCACCACGCCGTAGAGCTCGATCAGCGAGCTTCCGGTATTTTCATCCACGACGCCCCTGTCCAGGACCAGGAACACATCCTGCCCCGCCTGCCAGGCTGGGCCCGGCGGCAGCGCTCCGGATTCGATGGTCCACTCCCCGGCCCCGCGCGCGACAACCACGGGACTGGCTAACTGCGCATCGGGTGGCCGGTTCCACGCGCCGCTGGAAAGGATGACCAGCGCGGTCAGCGTGCAGACGATGATCGTGTCGATAAACGGCTCCAGTCCGGCAACGATGCCCTCGCGCACTGGTTCGTGGGTCCGCGCGGCCGAGTGTGCTATGGGCGCGGAGCCCTGACCGGCCTCGTTGGAAAACAGAGCCCGCTTCATCCCCCACAGAAACGCATACCCGATGGTGCCTCCCAGGAAGGCGCCCTGCGCTTCGACGGGATTGAACGCGGAAGTAAAGATCAAGCGGATCATATCGGGAATCGTTGAAAACTTGACAATCAGGACGTAGGCGCCGGCCGATAGATACAGCCCGCACATGAGCGGCACCAGACGCGCTGCAACCGCCCCGATTCGCTGGATTCCCCCGATAATCACCAACGCGGTGATGACGGCCAGCACCAGGCCCGTTGCCAGCGCGGGAACGCCGAAATTCAGTTCCGTAACGTTGCCCGTGTTCCAGGCCTGGAACATGTTGCCGCCCGTGGCCGTGGAGAGAAGCAACGTGGAGCAGAAGATATAGCCGACCCACTGCCCGAGCGGCTTCCATTTCGGGTTCATGGCAGCCAGCCCGCGGCTCACGACGAACATCGGCCCGCCATGCGGGTTGTTCGGATCGTCGGTGTTCCGGTAGATCATCGATTGAGTTACTTCAATCATCTTCAACGCCATGCCTGCGATTCCGACCACCCACATCCAGAACACGGCACCGGGTCCGCCCAAGGAGATCGCAACCGCCACACCGCCGATATTGCCGAGCCCCACGGTAGCGGAAAGCGCCGCCGAGAGCGCCTGGAAGTGGCTGATGGCTCCGGGATCACGCTTGTCGTCGTACTTCCCGCGGATGATGGCGACGCCGTGCGCAAAAGAACGCAGGGGCCCGAACCGGGTCCAGATCATCAGCAACGCGCCGACGCCGAGGATGATGTAGAGAACCACGTTGTGCCAAAAGATGCTATTGACGGCTGCCAATATGGAGTTGAATGTCTGCATTCTGGTTATCTCCCGCCGGTCTTGGTGATTCTGCAATCTAGTGTTGGTAGTTCGTCCCTATCCACAACAAAAAAAAATGGTTTATCAAGACTTTTACACTCTGCAGAACTGTCAAGTCCTTTTTTCTTACAACATATTGAATATTATATAGTTATGCTGAATCCACCAACAATTGATTGCTGAAGCACCGGGAGATATTTCCTTCCGTTGTTCATCGTACTTGGTCAATACGAGAACACCCGGGCTGAAGTCTCGCATCTACCAACGCATCAGCAAGAATGCCATATGAGGCGGTTCACATCAATAGAGCAGGCCCAACGTTTTCTATCAATACACGGTCCCATTCAGAACTTGTTTCGAGTTGGTCGTCATCATCTCAAATCGCACCATAATCAACTTCTCCGAGACCGGACTTTTCCGATTGGAAAGAGATGACGTGCGCCTGCTGAGGAAGCGCAGAACTTCCTTCGTTTTCGGGAGATTTTTGGCTTGGTTTCGTTAACTTGACAGTGCCAGGACGACCGTTTTCACTTCGACAACGGGGGATTTTCCGTTAATATGACAATACGCACCGGCCAGATCGGCGAAGGAGGGCTCGACCACGCAAGTGTTAGTCGGAATCCGGAACGAGCATCCGGATGATGCCGTCCTGCCTCGATGTGATGAAGAGCTCGCCGTCGCGGCTGCGACTGATCAGCAGGTCTGCGCGAGTGACAGTCGCGCCCATCGCCGCCTCCACGAGCTCCCGGAGCGTGACATACGTGCGGTTGCCACTGGCGTCGCGTACGTAAAGCTGGATCTCCTCGACGGGCGCTACAGTCTGTGGGATCCCGTCATCAGCCTCTTTCATCGCAACGAGGTCGGCCGCAAACAGACGTCCACGCACGATGTCACCAAACACGAACTTGCCGCGGAGTGCGGGAATGCGCCCGTGGTATGCGAATCCTCCCGCAACGGACTGCCCGTCGTTGTGGTCGTAGATCGCCACGGGGTAGGTGAACCCGTCCTGGCTCTGCCCGCTTAGAATCTCCGCCGACAGCGGGAATACCTGGTTGAGCACTCCGTCCTGCCTCGACACGCCGTTTTCGAAGAACCCCTCGCGCTGCATCCAGCCGTAGTTGAGGCCTTCGCGAACGATGTTGATCTCCTCGATGTGGCTCATGCCAATGTCCGAGGCGAACATCGTCCCGTCCACGAGGTCCCACGATAGCCTGTGGGCGTTCCGGAAGCCGTAGGCGTAGATCTCCCCGAGTGTCTCGGGATCGCCATCCGCGGCAAACTTGTTGATTGGTGGAATCGTGTAATCTCCGACTCCTTCTGTCCCTCCCGACTCGGACGAGCTCCGAGGATCGATCCGCAGGATTGAGCCGACCACTGTATCAAGGCGCTGCGTCTGGCCGGGATTGCTCGCATTCGGTCCGCCGCCATTGCTGAATCCGAAATCGCTCCCGCTCGTGTAGAGCAAGCCGTAGTCGGAGTCACCGGGCTCCGCCGTCGGGTTGAACTCGAGGTGGCTGAAGGGGTGTCGCATGTTTTCGACGACAAGTCCGACGCGCAGCAGCTCACGCCGGGCGCCTCCGAAGACGTTCGCCGCGGGGTTCGTGGCGCGCCATTCCGTGATGACGCTGTGAAAATTGACACCGGCTGGCGTGAACCCCGGCGGAATGAAGTGCGGCGTCGCGGGATTCCCCGTCACCCGCTCGATATGCGCCGTGTAGAACAACCCGTTCCGCGCAAATTCCGGATGGAACTCGAAACCGATGAACCCACCCGTCAAGGTGTTGTAGAAGCTGAGAGGGAAGGCGGCAGCGACGTCGGCATACAGGGAAGGGCGGTTGTCGCGGTCGAGCAGGTACAGGAAACCGCGCGAGTCGTTGGCGAAGCGCCGGCCGTCCGCAAGGTCGCGGACGTAGCTGACGCGTGCCCACCCATCACGGTCCTGATCGGCAGGGTGCCGCCCGCGTGTATCAGGCAGGCGCGCGACGTCCTGGATCCGGACCATCAGTCCACGTTTGACGATCGGCTCCGCAATGGGATTGCTGATTTGCGCGTGCATCGCGCCGGTGGCCCAGAACGCCAGGACTATCTGGATGACGAGCGGTACTGGTACGCGCATGAATCCTCCTCCAGGCGGCTGGGATGCTTCCGCAATCTAGTGTTGTTAAAGATTTTCTATCTCCAATAAACAAAGTGGTTCATTCTATATTTACCATACTTCAGAATTGCTAAGGCCATTTCTTCCAGCTACATAGTGAAGATTATTGGGATATGCTGATTCCATCAACAGTCAAATGCGGAAGCACCTGTCCCGCAGGGCGCTCGATTAAGGGAGAGTAAATGAGAAAAAAATGCAATTTATTTCTGTTTGTGTTGTTGTTTCCAGCGGTAATTTGGGGCCAGAACATAGCGGATATCGCAGCCACGCTTGGTTATCCCCAAACGATCGTGTAAACGCAAAGATCATCACCGTCAGCGACAGTGGCTTTACTTCCAACCTAGGCACCATCGGACAAGCGATGGCAATCCGGGACAAAAAGGTATTAGCCGTTGGTAGCAATAGCGATATTCGGGCGCTGGCAGGGCCGGATACCAAACTAATCGATCTGAAGGGCCGAACGGTCGTGCCCGACTTTATTATGACGCATAACCATCCCATAGACTGGGCGCCGGTCGTTCCGCAAATTGTAAACAGCGTAGCCTCTCCCGACATCGCCACGGTCCGGGCGATCTACGGGCAGCCGCTAGAACAATTTGCGAAGTTCCCCCAAGTACTCGGAGAGGCAGTCCGGGTCGCTAAGCCGGGCTCCTGGATTCAGATCTTGTTTGTGTGGGATATCAACGTCAAGTCGGATGATCCGGACATTTGGTGGGTGGGGAAGCACGTTACGAAGGAACAGTTGGATCGGCTGGCTTCGAATAACCCCCTCATAGTTCAGTCGCGAGAGGCGATCTTGCGGCAAGGCCGGGAAGAAATGCTAAACCAGAAAGCAGTAGATGCACTTCGCAAGGCTGTCTTGCCGGACCGCGAGGCAGGAATTAAGCGTGCTCTAGACGCCGCGGAAATAGACGGCATTCCAGCCGGGAGTGTACGTCGATGGATGTGGCCAGAGGTCATTTTGAAGGATCGTATAGACTTGTGGAAAAAAATGTTGCAGCTCGATAACCAATGGTGGACCGCTAAGGGCCAGACCACGTGGGCAAGCTTTCTCTATCACTATCCAAATAACATCAAAGCGTATCGAAATTTGGATCGTCGAGGAGAGATGGACAGCAGAGTCGCTTGGGGATGGGGAGCGATACCAGGCGAAGCGGAGAAGCGCGATTTCCAAGATCCCTTCCTAGTGGCCGATTTAGCAACCCGGGAAGGCACCGGCACCGACAATCTGTGGTATATCGGCACAGGGCTTGGCAATACCGATGGCGGCGGATGTACCACTGCCCAACCCCGTAACAAGACTCCGGAAGAAATAAGAGCAGTGCAACTTCCGCCCGCGGGCAGTTGTGCTGGCGCATTCCAGCCCGATAGTCCTGCCTGGGAGTTGGTGAAGCAAGTCGGAAGGTATATGGCTGGCCACCAATGGGGCGATGTCAGCATTGACTTGATTACGAGTATGATCATGAACGCCAGTAAAGTCGGCGGATTGACCCCGGAGGAAATCCGTGCACGGCACCACGTGGCGGACCACATGTTCGGCTGGCCGCGACCGGATCAAATTCCTATCCTGAAGGAACTGGGAATGTATGTAGGCGGAAGCGACATGTACGTTTATGACAAGTCGCGTGTATGGATGGAAAATTATGGGGAAAATACGCTGGACTATATCGTGCCTCGTGGAGGCTTGGTAGCTGCGGGAATTTATCAAGGCACCGAGGTTGACAAACCCATCGAGCTCACAGATACCAATCTCTTCCTGCAATTGTACTGGGTAATTACCCGCAAGGCGGAGGATGGTAAGGTGTCCGCGCCGAAAGAAAAGATTAGCCGCGAGATCGCCCTTAAAGTGGCCAGTAACTGGGCGGCACACTACGTCTTGAAGGAGGACGTACTGGGTTCCCTGGAGAGAGGCAAGTTTGCCGACTACCTGGTCTTGGACCGGGACTATCTCACCATTCCCGAGGAAGAGATACCGGATGTTCGCGTTCTCATGACGGTGGTCGGAGACAAGGTGACACATCCGGCTCCTTCGCTGGCTAATGAACTCGGGATGAAGCCGACGGGGGCTGCAGTTGAACTGGGAGGTCCAGAGGCTAGTTATTGAAATATTGGTGCTTCGGTATTGTCAATTTAAGGCAAAGTCAGGCAGAATTGGCGGCACTGTCAAGTTAAGGAGAATTATGCCGATTTGCGGACGGAATCTGCTGGAGGCGAGACGAGGAATCAATGACTTTGATGTGGTAGAGGGCGGCGAAAACGGGGCCAAGCAGCTTAACTTGACGGTACCCGCGTGCTGCTTCTTTTGCCGACGGAACTTCTTCGCGGAGATCTCATTTCTCAGCACCAACTCCCGCACCGGCACTCCCACTTCCGCCTGCTTCAGTACTCCGACGATCTGTTCCACTGCAAATCTCTTCCTCTTCACGGCAAATACCCCCTTCTTCAGCTCTTCATTTTGCCGCATATACTCACTTTCAAACTGGTCTTAAAAACCGGGAACCGGTCACCTCCTCAATTACTATTAAGATTTGTGGTTTGAAATTAGGACACTACCAAGTATTGTCCCTAACTTGACAATACCCTCGCTGGGTGAACATCAAAGAAGCCTGCAGCATCTTGGACTTATCTGAGCCGTGGCTGTATGGGCACTGGCAGGAACTTCCATTCGCAAAGAAAGTATCACCAAAAGCCTTGCGGTTTTCCATGGTGGGAATGCAGAAGTGGATGAAGGCCCTGAAAGGTTCTAATAAATAGTGGCTCCTAGTATGCTGATACGCTAGTATTCATCCTATGAAAGAAAATCCCTAGCCAGGAGCTAAATCCATTGTTCACCACAACCATTTCACTACCGCCGGATGTTCACAAGAAACTGCGCCATATGGCAGTGGATCGGGGCGTTAGCATGCGGGAGCTGATTCGGGAAGCCATAGACGATTTCCTGGCTCGCAAGAAGGAGGCACGTAGGAAATGAGAGATATGGGACGCGTTTTCAAGCGCGGAACTGTTTATTGGATTGCGTACAGCTTTCAGGGCAAGGAATACCGGGAAAGCTCGAAGTCCGAAAGTGAATCGCAGGCCAAGAAACTATTAAGGAAACGAATCGGAGAGATCGGGACTGGAAAACTTATCGGACCCCAGGAAGATCGAGTCCTGTTCGATGATCTCGCCAGGGATCTGATCCTCGATTACACAACAAACAAGAAACGCTACATCTCAGCGGTCCAACTGTCGATCCGACATCTGCGGGAGTTCTTTGGCGGGAATCGGGCACTCTTGATCACCACTGACCGAGTTCGGGTATACATCGGCGAGCGACAAGAGGAGGGTGCTGCGAACGCATCTATCAACCGGGAACTGGCGGCCCTAAAGCGGATGTTCACTCTCGCAGTTCAGGCCGGAAAACTGTCCCGTCGACCGTACGTCCCAATGCTGGAAGAAAACAATCAGCACACTGGATTTCTGGATCACAAGGATTTCCTCGCACTACGTTCTGCTCTGCCGGAATATCTGAGGGATCCGATTC
This sequence comes from Terriglobia bacterium, assembly GCA_963662495.2. Classification (GTDB taxonomy): domain Bacteria; phylum Acidobacteriota; class Terriglobia; order 2-12-FULL-54-10; family 2-12-FULL-54-10; genus SHUM01. Next base: position 621,878 of record CAXVYQ010000008.1, on the reverse strand, counting down.
ACTTCCTGTACCTAACCGGCTGGCGGGTTTCGGAGATGCGGTCCCTGGAGTGGCAGGACGTGGATTTCCTGGCAGATGAAATTCGACTCCGACCTGAAATCTCAAAGAACAAGACCGGGAGAACGCATCCACTGAGCGGAGAACTGAAGGAGATCATCCTTCGTGCTCGACGGGACCGGGTCGAAGGATGTCCATTTGTATTCCATTACAAGCAGGGGCGTCCTCTCGGCTATTTTCGTAAGTCCTGGAACACCGCTATAAGAGCGGCAGGATTACCGAATTTGATCGTTCATGACCTGCGCCGCACGTCCATACGAAGCCGAGTTCGCTCAGGAACACCGGAGCGGGTTGCAATGACCCTGAGCGGGCACAAGACCCGGGCGATTTTCGACCGGTACTGCATCGTGAGCAATGACGATCTGCAGAAAGCAGCCCGCCGGATGGATCAATATCTAGAGCAACAGGCCAGTCAGAATAATGTGGAACCGGTTCCCCCAGTTGATGAAATTCAGGTCAGCGAGGATTCGGAAACGGTCAACTAGCGAAAATATTTTATGCCAAAACTCGGACAGAACTCGGACAATTTGACAAGGGGAACCAACCGTTTACCCTTATCCCTGACTCGCAAGTATTCAGTTATCAATCTGATAAATGGTGAGCCGGCCGGGACTCGAACCCGGGACCCTCTGATTAAAAGTCAGATGCTCTTCCAACTGAGCTACCGGCCCTCAATAACTTATGGAGGGAGTTGTGTTCATTTGTGTTCAAAACGATCCGGAGTTTTAAACTGGTCTTCCCCTCGGATCAGGAATTGAAACCATCTGCTCCAAGTTCCTCACAGCCTCTTTAACGCTCTCCGGGAGTGCCTGCGTGTACGTCCCGAGCGTGAGATTCGGCGAGGTGTGCCGAAGCATCGCCTGAACATCCTTAATCGTACCGCACTTCTGCATCAGTGTAGCAAATGTCCTGCGCAGCACTTGGTACGTTACTAGCGGAATCCCGAGACTGTCGGACACCGGGCGCAGCTTCCCTTCGAGCCAGACCCGCTTGCTTGCTGGCCGAGGACTATCCGAGAAAATGAACGCCTCTGGCTCCTGGTTATAACACTTCTTGCGATACCATGCCAGCTCCAGCTCGGCTTGCGGCGGGAGAAAGATGATTCCAACACTACCCTTGGTTTTTGGCTTTCCGATGTGGCCTTGCCACACGACTGTTAGCGTCCAGATGAAAGGGGATGGAGGTGACGATGCCGATTTTTTTGTACCAGTGGTTGTGAGACAGTTTACATCACAGCCAGGGGTCGTGTCTTCCTCGGGTGCACCACCGTGCCCATAGACGCGCTGTATGGACCGTGGCTGACCGTTTAGACGCTCTGCCTGTGTCTTAACCACCAATTTCGCTACAGGGGAAAAGGTTCGCCGTCTCATGTGAGACGGGAATGCCGGGGGTGAGAAACGGCAACCTCTTCCTCCAGCCAGCATCTAATATAGTGGAGGTGCAATGGGGGTAAAGATGACAACCCCGGAATCCTCTGGAAGTGAGCATCAAGTTTGGCCGGGTCGGTTGCGGACGTAGCAAGTGTGTCATGGGTTAATTGACAAGCTTCTCCCCAGCAACCGGGATGTCCAAGAGCGACCCACAGGGACTCTGGGCAAAGACAATTCGGGAAGTGTACCGAGGGCGGCTGAGAAGCTGCCCTTGGTGTTTATTAAGCTCGACTGGCAAGGCCGAACGAACGAGTTACAATTGACTCGCCAACACTAAATTGCGGAAGCACCTCAACCGCTATTCATCCGCATCGGTCCTTCCAATGTACAATGGCCACACCGAAAGTTCATAATTCAACTCATTGATTGGAGGAAACTACCTTGATAACTCGGATGATAATGGTGACGGTCCCGAAAGAGAAGGTCTCAGAGGCTGAGCAAATCTGGAAGCAGCACTGTGCTCCGATCATGATCCAGCAGCCGGGCTATATTAGCGAGCAGTTCCTGCGCAACCTCGACAATTCCGGCGAGCTGATCTCGGTCCAGACTTGGCAGGACCAAAAAGCCATTGACCAATACCGCGCTGGTTCTGGCCATCAGGATGTCATAAAGCACACGCGTGAATTGATGGGCGTTTCTAAGGTGGAAGTGAAGAATTACGAAGTATCTGGCTAGGCGTGATTTCATCCGCCAATTGTGCCTGACTCTCCCTTAACTTGACTAAGGGCACTGTTGGTTGAGGCAGCGGCGACGCTTCATAGTAAATGGACCCGTTATTCGGCAGGAGTGATGACCACGAAAAGTGGACTCAAGTCCTACCACACGAACGAGTTGCGATTGACTCGCCAACACTAGATTGCGGAAGCACCACTTTTTCGGATTCTCCGGAGGCAGCATGTTGAAAATGTGGAACAACCAGCTATTCCCTTGGAATACGGCGCGACTCTTTTTGGCCATGGGGTGCCTGGTGTTTCTCGGCAGCGCATCACTCCTCGCACAATCGCTTGGCGGAACCATCCGCGGAAAGGTGCTGGACTCCTCCGGTGGCGTCATTGGCGGAGCCAGAGTTCTTGTTCTTGATTCCGATCGAGGCATCGTCTATCAAACCCTTGCTGACACCTCCGGCCTGTATCAGGTATCCGTTCCGGTTAGCAGATATGAGATTGAGGTGTCCGCTGACGGCTTCACCACCGCCAATGAATTGGGGATCTCCTTGTCGCTGGGCCAGACTTTGACGTCGGATTTCGTCCTGCCGGTGGGAACAGTTCGGGAAACCATGGAAGTCCGCACCGAGATGCCGTTGCTCGACACTGCCAGCGGAACGATCTCGGAACTGGTAGACCGGGAGCGCCTTGAACAGCTTCCCCTGAACGGTCGCGACTTCGGCTTCCTGGTTCTCTTGCAGCCGGGCGTGGTGCCCAATCACAACGGAGCCAATCCGACTCCGTTCGGTGGTCGGTGGTCGAACTTTCTCATCAACGGCCAGATTGACCAGGCCACGCTGTTCTTGATTGACGGGTCGGATGTCAACGACGTTTTTTCCGGCCGTACTCCCAGCGGCTCCAGTGGCCTTTTGCTGGGCATGGGTGCCGTGCAGGAATTTCAGGTGCTTCTGAACAACTACCGGGCGGAGTTTGGCCGGAACTCCGGTGGCGTGGTCCATGTGGTCACCCGCTCCGGTTCCAACCAGGTTCATGTTTCCTTGTTTGAATACCTGCGCAACAGTGCCCTGGATGCCAAGAATTTTTTTGACCTTCCGGACGAGCCCATCCCTCCCTTCCGGAGAAATCAGTTCGGAGGCTCCGTGGGCGGACCGATTCGCCGGGACCGGACGTTCTTTTTCCTGAACTACGAAGGGCTGCGCGAGCGCAAGGGATTGACCCGTGTCGCCACCGTTCCTACCGCCGGTGTGCGCTCGGGCGCGGACGAAGTCGTGCTTCCCTTCTTGAATATTTACCCCCTGCCGAACGAGCCGGATATCCCGGAGGACGCCAGCAGCGCCGGCTTCACCAGCAGCGCCACCCAGCGGACCAACGAAGATTTTGGTCTGGCGCGCGTGGATCATCGGCTGGCGAGCCACACCACTCTCTTTGGACGAGTCTCGATCCAGGACAGCTTCGCCGAACAGCCTTTCCCCAGCACGCCGGTTCCCGGTTTCCCCAATGAAGTGCTCCATCGCAACATCTACTCTCTGCTCGGAGCAACTTCGGCTCTCGGCGCCAACGCGGTTAACCAAATCCACTTCGCTTTCAACCGCACCCGGGAAGATATCCTGGTGCCCCCGGCCCCGGAAAGTCTTGCCACCAGCCCCGTCCCGGGCCGCTCCGTTGGTGTCATACAGGTCGGCGGAATCTCCAACCTCGGCAACCAGATCTTCTCCCCCTTTGGCGTGGCCCAGAACCTGTTTGAGCTGGTGGACAATTTCTCCTCCCGCCGGGGACGTCATTCCCAAAAATACGGCGGCTCCTTCCAGCGCTACCAGGCCAACGAATTTCGAGGCACCTTCTTCAACGGCCAATATCGATTTAACAATCTAGACCGGTTTCTGGCAGCTACGCCTGCTGTATTCGTCGGCGTATTGGGAGGGACCAACGCTGCCGGAACCGCATCGCCTGCCGGGTGGCGCTGGACTGCCTACAATATCTTTGCCCAGGATGACATTACGGTTCGCCCCAACCTCACGCTCAACCTGGGAGTTCGCTATGAATTCAACACCACGCCGAGTGAAGTGAACGGCCTGCAAGCGAATTTACGCTCCTTTGGGGATGCGGAGATCAATTTGGGCGGGCAGCTTTTTAATACCATCGCTCGTTCCTGGGCTCCCCGCTTTGGATTCGCCTGGAGCCCGCTGGCAAACAGTCGGTCGGTGCTGCGGGGAGGCTACGGGATTTTCTTCAACCAGTTAGTGGTCAATATGTACGGCAACTCGCGCCTGGTGCCTCCCTTCGTGGAGACGGTGGTGATTCCCGGGGCCCCCTTCCCCAACGCGCTAGCAAGACCAGGGTTCCAGCTCCCCTCCACGACCGGACATTCCATTGATTTCAATCTGAGCCAACCCTATGCACACCAATGGAACCTTCAATGGCAGCAGGCGCTCCCCGCTGACTGGGTCGCCAAGCTGGCCTACGTCGGAAACCGGGGAGTGCATATAATCCGTGCCGTGGAAGGCAATCCGGCGGAGCCTACCCTGCTGCCGGACGGCCGCAAGTTCTTTCCGGAAGGCGCCTCTCGCAGGAACTCCAATTTTGGTCCCATACGCGGCCGTACCTCGGACGGGAACTCATGGTACAACTCCCTGCAATTGAGTTTTGGAAAACACTACTCCCCACAGTGGACCTTCCAGGGATCCTATACTTGGAGCAAGGCTCTGAGCACCAACGACTCCTCCATCACCGCTTTTCCCAGCCAGCCCTCGAATACCCAGGACCCCGACGATATCTATTCGGACAAGGCCCTCGCCGCCTTAGACGCGCGTCACCGCCTGGTGCTGAACTTTATCTACCAGGTCCCGTCTGTGGGGTTGTCCGGCGCGGCGGACCATCTGATGGGCGGATGGACCTTCTCAGGAATTGCATCGTTTAATTCCGGACTCCCATTCACCGTCATCAACGGCTTCAACAGTTCGCGGAATCTGCAGTCAACCCCGAATCCCATTGCCGACCGCCCGGACTGGAACCCGGACTTTTCCGGGGACGTCGTCCTGGGCGACCCCGCGCAATGGTTCAATCCTGCTGCCTTCCAGCTTGCGGACCCTGGTTTCTATGGCAATGTCCCGCGCAACGCCCTCATCGGACCCGGATTCAGCAACATCGATCTTTCCTTCGCAAAGGCCCTATTTGCCCGCGGGACTCGTGAATTGAAGTTCCGCGCCGACCTGTTCAACCTGTTCAATCGCCCCAACTTTGCGACGCCCCGCAATCCGACCGGAGCGCAGGTCAGCCAGGGCGTCCTGGTGTTTCCGGATGCCTCCGACGTAGCCGCGGAGAGCGCCGGGAAAATCTTCAATACTGTTAACGATTCCCGGCAGATTCAATTTTCGATCCGATATCGCTTCTGACGCGCCCAACTGCCGTTGCGGTCGCGAGGTCCTTCCGCGCGAAGCGAGGAATCGGCACTGTCAAGTTAAGCTAATTGGTCGTATTTTCGCCGCCCTCTACCACCTCTAAGTCATTGATTCCTGGCACGACTTCGGCCGATTCCGTCCCCAAAACGGCATAGTTCTACTTAACTTGACAGTACCATAGCGAATAATGATTTTGGCTTTGGATTTCTTTCTGGGGCATTGCTGGTTGGGTCAGCGGAGGCGCTTCATGGCAATTGGACCCGTTGTTCGGCAGCAGTGATGACCACAAAGAGTGGACTTAACTCCTACCACACGAACGGGTTACAATTGACTCGCCAATACTAAATTACGGAAGCACCGGAGATGGTGATTAGGGCCGATTCAAATACCGCTCGTAGAGTTGCTCATGCGGGTTATCCGTTGAAGCCTCCTTCCCTTGGATAAACACCCGTTCTACTTTCGTTGTTACCTCGAGCGGATCACCGTCAGTGAGGATCAGGTTGGCAACCTTCCCTTCTTCGATCGTTCCCACCTTATCGAGCACATCAAATATTCTTGCAGGATTAACCGTCACTGCCTTAAGTGCCTCATCGCGTGGAAGCCCGAACGGCACGGCGCTAGCCGCCTCGTAGGGCAAGGTCCGAGAACTGATCCACGGAGAAGACGGGCTCCCTGCGGAAGTTCCAAACGCAATTAGAACTCCGGCTTCATGAAGTTCCCCCGGTCGCGTGAAAATTCGGTCATAGGGATCATCTTCCTCCAACGGTAGTGATTGTGTAAGTCCCAAGATCACTGGAATGTCATTTTCAGAGAGGAGCTCCTTCACCTTCCAAGCCTCGGCTGCACCTGCAAGAATCATCCGAAGACCGTGTTGCTCTGCAAACTCCAATGCATTGCGAATCGTTCGTTCACGTTGCGCGACTATCAGTACAGGCCTCTGCCCGCTTGCATACGGCACGAGAGCAGCCAGTTTGGAATCGATGTCTTCAGGCGGTAGTCCAGCTTCTTGTGCGAGGGCGTAATGATTTGCGGCTTCCAGCCAATCCGCAATCTCGGCGACGCGTTCCTCGTAGATCTGCTTTGCCCGGGTGAACGTGGTCGGGCGCTCAGGTTCGGACTCAGACGGTTCTTCGGGATCCGGTTCATACACTACAATTTCAGGCCATTGAATAACGAGTGGTCCAGGGGATTGCAGCGCCATTTCTTCGTATGTCCAACCATCAAGGTGAATCAAAGCCGCCTGTCCTGAAATAATGCCCCCGCCCATCGCTGTCAGAGTATGAGTTATGCCATTGGACCGTGTAACGGGAATGTGCTCACTGTCTGGATGCACCGCAATCAGACTTTGCAACTGCGGATTGAAATCTCCCTCTTCCGAGAGATCCAAAGTAGCTGAAATAGCGCCAATCTCAACCAACCCGATCCCGCTATAGGCATCAAAAAGTCCCGGGTAAAGATGTTTCCCTCGGGCGTCTATAACCTCTGTGGAGGGTGGAGCAGACACGTTGGGCCCAACTTCTGTGATAAAGCCGTCCTGCATAAGGACAGATCCGCCTTCAATCGTCTCGCCGGCAAGTGTATGAATCGTTGCATTCCGGACGAGATAAGTTGGTGGGCCTTGCGCTTCCGCGGCCGCAAGTGCGAGCATCGCAATAGGAAGATAGAGACTCTTCATCACCGTGGCGCATCCTCCGACTCATCGGAAGGCCGGTCCGAATCTTCCTCAGACGCTTCCTCGATAGTGCGGGCAGCTTTACGGCGGGCGGAGTTGGCAATTCCGCTTTCGGTCATCTAGCACTGACATCCAACACAACGGGCGACAGCAATACGGCGATAGGAGGCTTTGCGCTGACGGCGAATACAGAAGGGTTCAACAACGTTGCGCTGGGGAACTCGGCCCTGCAAGGCAATACGACCGGGGCTAGGAATATTGCGATTGGTGGAGCAACCATGCAGGACAATATCTCGGGCACCGGCAACGTGGCTATCGGGGATCAGGCACTCGTGTTGAATACCACCGGATCGGACAACGTGGCAATCGGACGGGATGCTCTGCAATTGAGTACAGAGTCCCAGAACGTTGCAATTGGCGCTGAAGCGTTAATGGTGAGTACAGCCCAAGCTGGGACAGCGGTTGGCTACCGGGCACTAAAGGCAAATACAACGGTAGGTAACACCGCGATTGGATGGTTAGCACTTTGGCAAAACACAAGCGGTATGAGAAATACGGGGGTCGGGGAAGGAGTGATGCAACAAAACACGACTGGTGATTTCAATACCGCCATTGGTCAGCTCGCACTCCTCAGTAATATCGAAGGGATCGGGAATTCAGCTTTGGGAGCATCAGCGCTTTCAGGAACGACAACTGGTTCAAATAACACAGGGATTGGAAGGTCGGCAGGTCCATCAAGCGTATCTAATAATAGAAATGTGACTGGCTCGAATAACACTTTTATCGGCTACGAGTCTGGACCTGGGTCTCCAACTCAGTTAACGAACGCGACGGCATTGGGCTCCAATGCAGTAGTCTCGCAGGACAATTCTCTGGTCTTAGGCAGCATCAACGGCGTCAACGACGCTGTCGCCGATGTGGATGTGGGAATCGGAACGGCAACTCCGGCTGAGAAGTTGGATATCCGCACGACTTCTACAGGAGGACATATCTATATCGGGGAGGCGGGATGCGGTGAGGCTTGGGGTGGCGTTGGGTTTGGAACCAGCGGAATGGACGGCTGCTCTACTTATTCACTGCTGGGCAATGGAGTCAACACTTACCTGAACCGGCCTACTGGCGGGTACCTATACTTCCGGGAGAACAACGGTGATCAGGTGTTGATCGAACCGGGTGGTTTTGTAGGGATGGGGACGGGCGATCCAGCAGACCGCCTGCATGTGGCTGGTAATATCCGCGTCTCCGCCTGCATCTGGAACGGGACAACGGTGTATCACGGCGTCTGTGTTTCGGATGCGCGGTATAAGAAAAACATTGTCCTGTTTGGGACGACGCTCGACAAGGTGGCAGCATTGCAACCGGTGCATTTTGACTGGCGGGTGGAGGATTTTCCAGAGAAGTCTTTCGGCGAGGGGCGCAGCTTCGGTTTAATCGCGCAGGAAGTGGAGCAGGTGCTGCCGGAACTGGTTACCGAAGATGAAGATGGGTACAAAGCGGTGAACTATAGCAAACTGCCGCTGCTGAACACTCAGGCGATTGGGGAGCTGAAGGCGAAAACCGACGCGCTTTCTGTGAGAGTGAACGAGCAACAGGAGATCATTGAAAATCAGGATGCACAGATCAACGAGCTGCTTCAGATGGTGTTGGCGATGCAGGAGCGGTTGGGGGTGGAGGTCAGCGAGGCGCGCTAGTAATAAAACTTGTGGCCGCAGGTTAGTGTCTTGGACAAGTGGCCGGGAGAGCCTGCTTCATCGCAGATATAGCGAAGTGTTGAGGGAGAGTCGTGAGTAAACCTCAATAGCCAATTTCTTTCAAAAGCTTTAGCTTTTGCAAGAGTGTTTTCGGACTTGGTAACTCCTTTCTTTTCAATACCCGAATTATCGTTTTCAACGCACCCCTTTTGAAAGATGGTTAAACCCCTAATTCGCTAGCATTTTTGCATCGCGTTTACTCCTGCGATTTTCCAGATTACTAAACACGCATTATAAAAGGGCGCCCCTAGTGCGATAGGTTTTCAGTATCGAAGGTAACGCCTATCGAAAGGAGCAGCCTGAATGGATAGAACAAAGTATATCGGGATGGACGTGCACCAAGAAGCGATAACGATTGCGGTCATGAACTCTTCGGGCAAGCTGGTGATGGAGTCGATCGTAGAAACGAAGGCAGCCACGATTGTGCAGTTCCTCCAAGGACTGCAGGGGGATTTGCAGGTCACGTTGGAAGAGGGGACCTGGGCTGCCTGGCTGTATGACTTGCTGCGGCCTCACGTGTCGCAGCTGATCGTGTGCGATCCGCGAAAGAATGCGTTGCTGAAATCGGGCAACAAGAGCGACCGGATCGATGCGAGGAAGCTGGCCGAACTGCTGCGGAATGGATCGCTCTCGGCGGTCTACCATGGGGAAAAGGGTCTACGCACGTTGCAGGAGCTGTCGCGGAGTTATCTGACGGTGAGCAAAGATCTCACGCGAGTGATGAATCGGCTGAAGGCATTGTACCGAAGCTGGGGTATTGCCTGCGCGGGCACGCAAGTCTACGCACCGCGACATCGTTCGGAATGGTTGAGCAAGATCACGGAAGCCGGTGTGCGCTGTCGGGCTGAGTTCCTCTATCAGCAACTGGACGGGCTGCAAGCATTACGCCAGGCGGTGCGCCGGGATCTACTGGCGGAGAGCCGCAAGCATGGAGCGACGAAATTGCTGCGCCAGATACCGTCAATCGGTCCGATCCGTGCGGCGGTGTTGATCGCGCTGCTACAGACCCCACACCGGTTCCGGACGAAGCGGCAACTATGGGCCTACAGCGGCCTGGCGATCGAGACACGTGGTAGTGGGGAATACCGTTACGTGGATGGACAACTGCGCCGTTCCCAGAAACCGGTGGCGCTGCGGGGTCTGAATAAGAACCACAACCATGATCTGAAATGGATCTTCAAGAGCGCGGCCATGCAGGCCAGCGGTTCGACTGGATTGTTGCATGAGTATTACGAAGGGTTACTGGCCAAGGGGATGAAGCCTGCGCTGGCTCGACTCACCGTGGCACGCAAGATTGCGACGATCACTTGGATCGTCTGGAAGAAAGGAGCACGTTTCGACGCCGAACATCTGAAACTGCAAGCAGCTTGAGCGTCTCGGGTAAAGAGTCCGTCGATCCCCCGGATCATCTCCGGCGGTGCCCAATGGGTTCTTGAGACGCTCGGGTTCGAGGGAGAGCATCCATCGCGTAGTTAGGCCCTGTGTGCCACCGGCACCGAGTCTCTATAAACACGCATTATAAAAGGGCGCCCCTAGTGCGATAGGTTTTCAGTATCGAAGGTAACGCCTATCGAAAGGAGCAGCCTGAATGGATAGAACAAAGTATATCGGGATGGACGTGCACCAAGAAGCGATAACGATTGCGGTCATGAACTCTTCGGGCAAGCTGGTGATGGAGACGATCGTAGAAACGAAGGCAGCCACGATTGTGCAGTTCCTCCAAGGACTGCAGGGGGATTTGCAGGTCACGTTGGAAGAGGGGACCTGGGCTGCCTGGCTGTATGACTTGCTGCGGCCTCACGTGTCGCAGCTGATCGTGTGCGATCCGCGAAAGAATGCGTTGCTGAAATCGGGCAACAAGAGCGACCGGATTGATGCGAGGAAGCTGGCCGAACTGCTGCGGAATGGATCGCTCTCGGCGGTCTACCATGGGGAAAAGGGTCTACGCACGTTGCAGGAGCTGTCGCGGAGTTATCTGACGGTGAGCAAAGATCTCACGCGAGTGATGAATCGGCTGAAGGCATTGTACCGAAGCTGGGGTATTGCCTGCGCGGGCACGCAAGTCTACGCACCGCGACATCGTTCGGAATGGTTGAGCAAGATCACGGAAGCCGGTGTGCGCTGTCGGGCTGAGTTCCTCTATCAGCAACTGGACGGGCTGCAAGCATTACGCCAGGCGGTGCGCCGGGATCTACTGGCGGAGAGCCGCAAGCATGGAGCGACGAAATTGCTGCGCCAGATACCGTCGATCGGCCCGATCCGTGCGGCGGTGTTAATCGCGCTGCTACAGACCCCACACCGGTTCCGGACGAAGCGGCAACTATGGGCCTACAGCGGCCTGGCGATCGAGACACGTGGTAGTGGGGAATACCGTTACGTGGATGGACAACTGCGCCGTTCCCAGAAACCGGTGGCGCTGCGGGGTCTGAATAAGAACCACAACCATGATCTGAAATGGATCTTCAAGAGCGCGGCCATGCAGGCCAGCGGTTCGACTGGATTGTTGCATGAGTATTACGAAGGGTTACTGGCCAAGGGGATGAAGCCTGTGCTGGCTCGACTCACCGTGGCACGCAAGATTGCGACGATCACTTGGATCGTCTGGAAGAAAGGAGCACGTTTCGACGCCGAACATCTGAAACTGCAAGCAGCTTGAGCGTCTCGGGTAAAGAGTCCGTCGATCCCCCGGATCATCTCCGGCGGTGCCCAATGGGTTCTTGAGACGCTCGGGTTCGAGGGAGAGCATCCATCGCGTAGTTAGGCCCTGTGTGCCACCGGCACCGAGTCTCTATAAACACTCTATGCCCCCTCGGATAACCCAAGAAAGCTATAGGCCACGAGTCTCCGATAGGACCATGGTTGCCAACTCTGCAACCACCCCGCTTGCCGGTTTCGGGAAACCAAGGGCGTCGTCGTAACCGCAAAGATGAAACTGCTGGGATGGAGGAAGCATGCCGGCTGGTCGCAACACGAAAGGCCAGAACGGTCAGGACCACGAGCCGAACGTACCGGGGGGGGGCTGGATGCACGAGAACTTCCGTGTTCTCCGGTGGCCGGGGAGGTCTTTTTTCTTGACATCCCCTTTTATAGGACTTCGCGACTAGGCAGGAGTAATCCGTTCTCGATCAGGGCAGAGCGAACGAATTTGCTTCCGGAACGTTTTTTCTTCATCAGCGGTCAGGTAGCGTATCCTTGCGTTGTTTTCCTTGCGCAAGCGCACTAGCCGTGCAGGGTTGACGGACACCTTCCCATTGCGGCAGCCTACCGAGTATATGAGGCTCAGGAGCGCCCGGTAGCGGTTTATAGTCGCAGGACTACGCCCCCCTTCTGCCAGTTCCGCCAGCTTTCGCTCAATCTCTTGCGGTGAGATCCCTGCCGCCTCTTGCCGCCCAAACCATTTGAGCAAGACCTCGCTATTCCACTGGTCATTCCGATACGACTCATGGCTCTTCTGGGCTCGGGAGTAGTCCAATGCATCTCCGGTTAGCTCCTCAAAGCTCACGACCCGCTTCCGCGTTTCTGGCAGCTTCTTGCCCTGGAGCACTTCGGTCTTGCGCTTCCGGTAGAGGTTAAGGGCAGCCTGTTTCAAGCCTGCCTTTTCCCGACAAATCCGGCCCGTGGCGTCTGCATATCTAATCCACCACACACCCGAGCCCGGCACCTTTTCAAAAACTCCTCTGGTGCTTCCATAATCAATTATTGGTGGAATCAGCATAACTCTATAATATTCAATATGTTGTAAATAAAAAAGGACTTAACAGTTCTGCAGAGTGCAAAATGAGGAATAAGCCAATGTATTTGTTGGAAGTAGGGAGGAACTATCAACACTAGATTGCGGAAGCACCTCATGAACATTGGGCAGTCATAACAAGCCGGAATGGCCAGCGTCGAACCGCTACCTGCTCTTTCAGACCGGCCTTCGCTCCCAACTCCGCCAACTCCCCTTTTCGATACGATTGCCGAATAGAGATCAATCCATCGTAATAACTTACCGCGGTCGAGGTTAAGATCCGGCCAAAGAGCCTGAAGAAATAGTAAGGGATCGAATGCCTCTCCAGATCATTGATGATGATCGCGTGACGCGCGCAACGGCAAAGATGGGAAAGAAGTCTCACGGCTTGTTCTTCCGTCAGATGATGAAGGAAGAGAGAGCAGGTAACAATATCGAAGGATCGATCTGCAAATGGGGCACACAACGCATCGGCGCACAATGGGTGCAGATTCTGATGGGATCTTAACTCGCTGCGGAACAGTGCCAAATGGCGGTGTTGGTACTCCAGCGCATAGACCTGCGCCTGGATTCCCTGGCGTCGGGTGGCATTCAGAATGGCGATGGGGAGATCACAGGAACCGGCGGCCACGTCCAGGATACTGCAGGTGGATAGCTGGTGTCGGTTGAGTTCCCCCATCACCGCGTCAACCAGGATCCGCCTGCCTTCAAAGAAACGGTTTATTCGCCGCAGATCCAATAAGCTGCGCCGCACCTCTTCGTCGGAGACCATTCCCGAATCCAGTAACTCCGGGTTCAGCACTCGGGTTGTCAAATTCACCACAGTGTCATCTCTTTATGCCATGGATGGAAAATCTCTGTTTCGACTGAGCAAATCAAACCGCTTTCTGGACTAGGCCGGCTTCTTTGTTACAGCTGCCAGTCATTCCGGCCTGCGCCGTCGCAGCAGGGGTCTCATGCCTCCAGACACCCCGATGAAATGGGATAGCAAAGAAGGAGAGATTCGGAATACCGATAGCGCTTTTTCAGTCAGCTTCGGATGGTCAGCCAGCCATAGAACCCCTTGAGTCAATATCCTGTAATCGCGCAGCATCTCCCGGCGACCTCTCTCGAACTCCATCAGCCAGTCATCGACATCATCCAGTCCCTGTTGCACATAGCCTGCCAGAAGCTCTGCGGTCATCAATGCCTGCGTCATCCCACCACCGGTAATCGGGTCCAGAAAACCCGCTGCATCGCCCAGCAGAACGAAGCCCCTGCCGGAACATCGGCGGGCCGATCCCGATAGAGGATAGACGCAACGCAGTGGAGTAACCTGTGCCGCGCCCTCCAGCCATGAGTGCAACACCGGTTCATCCTGGCACCAGCCGTAAAAATGATGGTCAATCGAGGATTTCAAATCATGGGTACTGACCAGCGCGGCAACCAGAATTTCGTCCTCCGGCAATGGCGTCACATAGATTTCCCGTCTGGGCCGGACAAATACATTCACCCAGGAAGGTTGCGGCCTGCCTCGTGCCAGTCGAAAATGAGCTCGCGCTCCCAGTCTTTTTCGTCGGGCCGGCTGATCGAGACCAAGCTGGCTGCGGATGCGGGAGTGAACCCCGTCGGCGCCAACCACCAGCTTGGCGGTAAGGGATTCTCCCTGGACGGACAGCCCCCTCACACGTCCATCTTTCAGAATCGCCCTTTCCACGCTCACACCGCTGTGAACGGTTACACCAGCGGTTTCCGCGGCAGCCTGGAACAAGACTGCATCCATATGCTTGCGCCGCTGCCCGTATCCCACGGCAGGCAAACCCGGAACGGAGGGAAACTTCCCTTCCGCGGTCTGGCTTCCAAAGTGGTAGCGAACTCCGTTGAACGGCTTACCACCCAGTGCCTCCCGAAGATTCATTCTTTCGATGACAGCAACTCCGCCCGGCATCAACCCTTCCCCGCAAGCCTTCTCTCGCGGGAAACATTCCTTTTCAAACAACTCCACCTGGAACCCGTATCGCCCCAACAGGATCGCAAGCGCCGAACCTGCAATTCCGCCCCCGGCTATCAGGACGTCCACCATAAGCAATCTGGACCTTCCTGCCATCCCCGCCACAAAACCAATATTGCCGTGGCCTCGACGAATGGACTGTTACCAGCGCAGCAGGACCAGCTCTGAACAGAACCCCGGACCCATTGCCGCCAGCAAACCGTATGTTCCTGGAGCGAAGTCTCGCGCTAAGAATTGCTCCAGCACCAACAGCACCGATGCAGAAGAAAGGTTGCCAACCTTTCTCAAGCTTTCCCAGGAAAGTTCCAAAGCGCTGGCAGGCAAGCCCAAGCCAGCGGCTGCGGATTCAAGTACCTTGGGTCCACCTGGATGGAGGACCCATGCTCCGATATCCCCTCGTCTCAGTCCATGATCTGCAAGGAAAAGATCGACGTCGCGTGGCAGCTGCTCCTTTGCCATCGTGGGCACCTCCGGGGAAAGTACGATTCGGAACCCCTTTTCCGAAATATCCCAACCCATAACGGACTCTGTTTCCGGGTAGAAAATCGAGCGGGAATCCAGGATCTCCGGTCCGCGGGCGCTCACCTCGGCACCGGTAACAATCACGGCGGCAGCACCATCACCAAACAACCCGGAGGAAATCAGATTGGCCACGGAGATATCTTCTTTGATCAAAGTGAGCGAACAAAGCTCCACCGAAAGAAGGCAAGCGGCCTCGTCCGGGTAGGCGCGCACGTAATCAGCCGCTCGGGCGATACCGGCGGCTCCGGCAACACAACCCAGTCCAAATATGGGAATCCGCTTGATATTGGGATGTAAGTTGATACGGTTGATGATTCGTGCGTCCAGCGAGGGACTCGCAATGCCGGTCACGGACACGGCAAAAAGCGCCTTCAGGTCTCGTTTCTCCAGTTGAGCCCCCGCCAGCGCCTTGCAGATGGCGCTGGACCCCAATTGCTGGCCACATTCAATCCAGACAGAATTTGCCTGTCCCAAGCCTGTCAGGTGTTCGTAGGATTCCAACGGGAGGGCAAGATACCTGCCATCGACACTCACGCTGGAGTGTAGCCGGTCCAGCATCTTGAGATTTTTCAAGTCACTCTTCCAGATCTGTTTGAGCTGGTCTGTGATGGCCTCTTGAGGATAGTAATGCTCCGGGAAGGCAGTGGCGGCACTCGCAATTCTTATCGCATCGGGCATGGGCTCTCCCTTTCTTCTATTAGACAGCCGAAGAATGGATCAGCAACAAATTTTATCTCGGATCGGACCTTGCAGGAGGTTTCCATTCACCGAATCGAAAGAATTGTTACTGAATCGAAAGAATTAGCCTAATGAGAATAGCTGATCACTCTTCTACTCGCTGACGGAGGCATTGCCGAGTTTCGGCTTGTTTTCTCTAACAGAAGCCATTCAAGTGATGGACGATCCTGCCGGGGACTCGTGTTGACAAGCCATTTCGGCTGGTGTGATAATTGCACGCGGCGCTGTTGCACGAATCAACCTTGGCGCGAGTCAAGCCGCATTCCCAACCGCTCATTCATGACACCACGGCGTAGGACTTAGGACTCCCGAGCTCGGCCATCCGGTTGAGGATGTGACACCCAATCGTGGCTTCTCTGCTTTGCGCGTTGCTGTTCCTCGCCTTCAGGCTTCCTCCGAGCACTGCCTTGTATCGGAAGAACGCGTTCTCAACGCGCGCCTGCTGACGGTAGCCCGACTCCTTCTGCCACTCTCGTCGTCCGATCTTACGAATCCTCTGAAGAGCCGCTTCTCGTTGCGCCCACGGGCCGTCCGTGGGCCCCGCGTCCACCGCACAGCGACGAGGGGGGATCACGATCACGACGTCCTGTATACCGGCCGCGCCGACCCGATCGTAGATCGACCTGCGGTCGTAGGCCCAGTCCGCCGTGAAACGCCGGATGGGAACCTCGATCTGGTCGAGCAGATCCGGCAGGGCGGAGGCGTCGTCCCGGCTGCTCGTCGTGACTTCGGCCGCCACAATGAACCCCTCGTCATCCACTCTGATGTGCAGCTTTCGCCAGTCCCGGCGTTTCTTGGATGCCTTGTACTTGTGCGCGTTCCACTCGCCGCAACCCAGGATCTTGAGCCCCGTGGAATCGACGATCAGGTGGATCGGGCCGTCGTGGGCTCGGGTTAGGGGCGGCACATCAACTATTTGGTTCCGGCGCGAGAGTGTGGTGTGGTCCGGAGCCTTGAGGTCGAGATCCATCAAGATGAGCAGCGAGTCCAGGAAACCCTCGGTCTGGCGAAGCGGCAGGCGGAAGACGACCCGCAGCGTCAACGCGGTCAAGATCGCGAGGTTTGAATACCGCCGCTGGCCTCCCCGGAGACCGTTCTTCGCCGGTAGCCACGTGGCGATCGCCTCCTCGCTCAGCCAGATCGTGACGTCGCCGCGGCTCCTGAGGCCACGTTCGTATTCCCTCCAGTTCCGGATTCTGTACTTCGTCTTGTACTTGCGGTTGACTCGGCTCGACTTCCCTGCGGCCATAACGTTGCCCCCCTTGATCTCCATGATGGATCGGGACACCCAGATAATGCTAGCGTGGGAGCCCAGGCTGATTCATGCACCAACGCCCCTTGGTGAGAGTACGCAGAAGGACATTGAGAGTGTGCGGAAGGATATCGCAGCCCTGAGTGAACGCATGGCCCGACTGGAAGGTTTGTTCGAGGGCTTCACAAAGTCTTCGCCTCAAGCCACGCCTCAGTAAACCCCACTCGGGCCGCCGAGGCGCGTATGTTCGACGACTCTGAAATCAGTTCGTTGTTCCAGGAACCGGCGCCTCGTAAATCACTGTCCGATCCCGAGAAGCAGTACCGATCAAGGCCCCGATTCCAGTTCCTATGCCTCCGCCGATAAGGGCCCAAAAGAAGCGTCCTGCTATAGTAAAATCTTCATCATTGGCTGTGAGAAACATAATTACGCCACCGATGCCGAGTCCCCACAACGCGCCAGTACCCGCATCAGTACCTCTGATTATGGCGACGCGCTGAATCTCCGTGCGCGGAACGCTGCGATTCCCCCTGTTGACCTGTCCGAGAACAAGTGTCTGTTCATCAGCCACACGAAATCGGCCACGCATCCTCTCGCCGGAATCGAGGTCCACCTCAAGCGGTGAATCTAATGGAATAGCGATCACGGCATCCCAAGACTGGTTCGCGGGTTCAACGGCAGATGCTTCTTGAAGCCGCGCAAGGCGCGCGGGACTACGCACACTGGCGCATCCGGCCAAGAACATGCTGTTGACCAGCGCCATCAGAACCATTGTGGAGACTATCCGCAAGACAACCTCAAGCAGATCATCAGTGTACTACCTGCGGCTATTCTCCGAGCCTTTTTCTCTCGTCTCTCCATCCTGTGGTCCTCCCCGGTCCTGCTGTCCAATGCGAGTCAGACCGATCCGTTCCGATCTCCCCGGTTTTCACCATAAAAGGGCCTTTTCCGGCTTGAGGATCGTCTCTGAGGGCGCTGTTGCATGATTCAACTGCGGCGCGAGTGGGGGCGTTTTTCCAACTTCTCGTTCAGGACACCACAGCGCAGGATTTCGGCCTACCCAGCTCGGCCATCCGGTTGAGGATGTGACACCCGATCGCAACTTCTCTCCTTTGTGCCTTGCCGTGCCTCGCCTTCAATCCGCCTCCGAGCACGGACTTGTATCGGAAGAACGTGTTCTCAACGCGCGCCTGCTGTCGGTAGCCCGACTCCTTCTGCCACTCTCGTCGTCCGATCTTACGAATCCTCTGAAGAGCCGCTTCTCGTTGCGCCCACGGGCCGTCCGTGGGCCCCGCGTCCACCGCACAGCGACGAGGGGGGATCACGATCACGACGTCCTCTGTACCGGCCGCGCCGACCCGATCGTAGATCGACCTGCGGTCGTAGGCCCCGTCCGCCGTGAAACGCCGGATGGGAACCTCGATCTGGTCGAGCAGATCCGGCAGGGCGGAGGCGTCGTCCCGGCTGCTCGCTGTGAGTTCGGCCGCCACAATGAACCCCTCGGCATCCACCCCGATGTGCAGCTTCCGCCAATCCCGGCGTTTCTTTGATGCCTTGTGCTTGTGCGCGTTTCATTCGCCGCAACCCAGAATCTTCAGCCCTGTGGAATCGACGATCAAGTCGATCGGGCCGTCGTAGGATCGGGTCAGGGGCGGCACCGCAACGATTTGGTTCCGGCGCGAGAGTGTGGTGTGGTCCGGGGCCTTGAGGTTGAGGCCCATCAAGCGGAGCAGCGAGTCCAGGAACCCCTCGGTCTGGCGGAGCGGCAGGCTGAAGACGACCCGCAGCGTCAACGCGGTCCGGACCGCGAGGTTCGAGTACCGCCGCTGGCCTCCGCGAAGACCGTTCTTCGTTGGTACCCACGCGGCAATTGCATCCTCGCTCAGCCAGATCGTGACGTCCCCGCGGCTCCTGAGGCCACGCTCGTACTCCCTCCAGTTCCGGATTCTGTACTTCTTCTTGTACTGGCGGTTGACTCGGCTCGACTTCGCTGCGACCACGACGTTACCCCCCCCCCGATCTCTATGATGGACTGGACCCCACCCCCGCCGCTAGCGTGCTCGCTTACACCGATTCATGCACCAACGCCAAGGGGCGATATCGGACCAGGGACCGATGAAAGCGCGGACCACCCGGTCCGCACCGAGGCTCTGGACATCCATGATTGCGGCATCGAGGCCCGGCATCTGTCCCCAAAGGTAGATGCCAACGCGGTCGCGGATCTGCTCCGGAGTGGCGGCCGGGATAACGAGCGGCAACAGGAGCAGGCAGGCGAGAAAAGCAGCGGAACGGCAACGCATAGAGAGAGCGGAAAAGGGTGGGCGCGGCGCGGGAGCACCGGGCGGGGGTGGGTTCTTACTGGTGTGACCTCACGAATCGCGCATGATCCCGGAAAGAGCGGCCCTCAAGTGGCCGGGACGACGTGGGCGCCGCGCCGCAGCCTCGCCGCGCGGACGGCATTGACCATCAGCATCCCGATGGTGAGCGGGCCGACACCGCCCGGAACGGGAGTGAGCGCGCCGGCTACCGGCGTTACGCTGACCGGGTCCACATCGCCGATCAGGGTGGAGCCTTTCTTCTCAAACGTGGCCAGCCGCTTTTCATTTCCCGGAAAGAAGCGCTCGACATCTTCGCGGGTGGTCAGCGTGCTGGTGCCGACATCGATCACCGTGGCGCCCGGCTTGACGAAATCGGAGGTAACCATGCCGGCCTTGCCCAGCGCGGCGATCAGAATGTCGGCCTCGCGGCAGACGCCGGGCAGATCCCGGGTGCGCGAATGGCAGATGGTTACCGTGGCGTTTGCGTGCATGAGCAGCAGAGCGACCGGCTTGCCGACGATGTCGCTGCGGCCGATGATCACCGCGCGCTGGCCCTCGATGGGAATATCACTGCGCTTGAGTATCTCCAGGATACCGGACGGCGTGCACGCCACCAGACCGGGCCTGCCAGTAACGAGGTTGCCCATATTGACCGGATGGATGCCGTCGACATCCTTGGCCGGGTCGATGGCGAGAAGAACTTTTTTGGTATCGATATGGGCGGGCAGGGGAAGCTGCACCAGGATGCCGTCCACCTCATCGCGCGCGTTCAGATCCTCGATGCGGGCCAGCAACTCCTCGGTGGAGGTGGTATCGGGCAGCTCGATCCGCTCGCTGGCGATGCCGAGACTGAGGCAGGTCTTGACTTTGTTGCGAGTGTAGATCTCAGAGGCCGGATCCTGACCGACCAGGATGACCGTGAGGCCGGGCTGGACACCGCGCGCGCGGAGTTGTTCCAGCTCACCGGCGAGCTCCTGCATGATCTGGTCGCGTATTTCAATACCGCGCAGAATCCGGGCGGGCATCTGTGCGCTCCTTCCTGATGGACATCGCCTGACGGAAAATCAAAGGTTCGGGAATGCAAGCAACCGGAAACTACTCCAGATCAGGCGGCGTGACCTTCTCGATCCAGGCATCGTAATCGCCCGTGTATCCGACGCGCTCGTGATGTTGGCGTATACGAGCTTCGATGCCGACCATCTGCTCATCGGTGAGTTCTGGGATCGTCGCCAGCTTTTGCTGGACGGCTTCGGCCTGCGCGGCGCCGCGCGCCTCGGCTGGAGCAGTAATTCCTGAGAGGTCGCGGCTAGCCGGTTCACCCTCTTCCGGATCGTCGATGCCAAGATAATCGGCGATCAAATTCCCGGTTACCTTCTGGCTGTGAACGAGTGAGACCCGGATATTGCCCTGGCCGGTAAC
Source organism: Terriglobia bacterium (assembly GCA_963662495.2). Taxonomy (GTDB): domain Bacteria; phylum Acidobacteriota; class Terriglobia; order 2-12-FULL-54-10; family 2-12-FULL-54-10; genus SHUM01. The sequence goes on along the minus strand of CAXVYQ010000008.1, from coordinate 600,936 downwards.
GACGTTGCCGACGCCGAAGACGCGATCATTGCCCTTGTATTGCGGAACCTCCGCATCGGTGAAATCGTAGTAGGCCCCGGTCATGGAGATGCCGGGAATGACCTCCGGGATCGACCCGATGGAGGAGATAATCATAGGAGCGCGCAACTCATGCTCGCTGCCCGGGACGGGAGTGGCCCGGCGGCCCTCCACTTTGGTTTCGGCGACTTTCAAGCCCACGAGACGGCCGTCCTTGATGACCATGCCCTGCGTCAGGCGGCAATCCTGGAAGCGGAACAGGAACTTGTCCTGCGCGAGCTTGAGAACCTTGCGGCGGACGTTCTCCGTTTTCGCAAGCTGCTCCGGCGTGGCGTTGTCGGGAGGCTGGGCCAGCGGCATGTCCTGGGTGCGGCGGCGGTAGAGAAGCAGGCAGCCCTTTACGCCGAGGCTGGCCGAGTCCACATCGTGCAGCTTGCAGAAGGCCGCGATCCCCTTTTTTTCCATATCGTGCATGGAGGCATCTATGCCGCGGGCCTTCAGGGCGCGCTCGTAGTTCTCCAACTGCAGCACTTTCACGACGTCGAGGGAGGCCAGTCCGCCGCCGAGCACGATGATTTCGTCGGCCGCGTCGTAGCGCGGGCCGTCGTAGGTCTTTTCGTTCTTGTGGTTGTACCAGTAGATGAAGGGGTTCTGATAGACGAGCCCCTTATCGATGTACGCATCGGAACCATCGATGCCAATGGACCGGTCGCGCCAGGCGCCGTTGGCCAGAACCACGGCGGAAAAACCCCACTTCTCAATGAAATCATTGAACTCGACATCGCGGCCAATCTTGGTGCTGGGAACAAAAACAACATTGGATTTTTTGATCCGGGCGGCGATTTTCACGTATTCCTGCTTGCGCTGTTCCACGTGCCAGCGGGGCAGGCCATCTTCAATTTTTCCGTATGGCCGGGTGTTCTGCTCGATCACGGCGACGCGGACCCCATGGTCGGAAAGAATCTCCGCGGCAACCGAACCGGCCACGGCACCACCGACGACGGCGACAAAATGCCGTTTCTGCTCTGACATGAATGCTTCCTCCTGAATAAGATGAAAGGGTCGCCCCGCGTAGGAGCGATTGGCGGTAAGGAATGGCGCCGACAAAAGAATTTTTCATTATAACATAGAGTCTCGGCTGTGGATTTGTCCCATAGGCGCACGAAGCTGCTCAGAAAACCGATCGGTGGAACGGGGGGGTGCGGGTTGACCCAATCGATGGACTCGACTTTGAAGGGGGCTGGGAACCGGGCCTTCGACCCATCCATGCAACGGGAGCTGGCCGAGATTGTGGGGTCCGGCGGGCTGCTCTACCAGCCCGAGGACCTGATGCTGTACGAATACGACGGGTCGGTGGAACGGGCTGTGCCGCAGGTGGTGGCGCTGCCGACCGACACGGAGCAGGTGGTGCGGCTGGTCCGGTGGGCGGGCGAAAATGGAATGCCGGTCGTGGCACGGGGAGCGGGAACCGGGCTGAGCGGCGGCGCCGTGGCGGTTGCCGGAGGTCTCATGATCGGCTTCTCCCGGATGAAGAAGATCCTGGAGATCGATATCGAAAATCAGCGGGCCGTGGTGCAGCCGGGTGTGGTGAACCTGGACCTTTCAGCGGCAGTGGCCGCGCGGGGCTATTACTACGTCCCGGACCCCTCCAGCCAGAAAGCCTGCACGCTGGGGGGCAACGTGGCCGAAAATGCGGGCGGGCCGCACACTCTCGCCTACGGAGTGACGACGAACCATGTGCTGGGACTGGAAGTGGTACTGCCGAACGGCGAGGTCATTCAAACAGGCGGCCGGGTATGGGATACGCCGGGCTACGATCTGACCGGGCTGATCGTAGGCTCGGAGGGCACGCTCGGGATCGTTACCAGGATCACGGTGCGGCTGACGAGACTGCCCGAGGCCGTGAAAACATTGCTGGCTGTCTTTGACCGCGTGGATGATGCTTCCGAATCGGTGGCGGAGATTACTTCCCGGGCCATCACCCCGGCGGCGCTGGAGATGATGGACCAGATCACGCTGCAAGCAGTGGAGGATGCCACCAATGCCGGCTACCCACGCGATGCCGCGGCGGTGCTGCTGATCGAGGTGGAGGGACTGCGGGAGGCCGTGGAGATGCAAACCGAGCAGGTGCAGCAGGTCTGCGAGCGAAACGGGGCGCGCTCGGTCCGCGTGGCGCAGTCGGAGACCGAACGCCAGCTCCTGTGGGCCGGCCGCAAGAATGCCTTTGGCGCGCTGGGGCGGATGGCGCCCAGCTTCTACGTGCAGGACGGCGTCATTCCGCGAACCAAAATTCCCGAGACACTGCGGTTCATCCACCAGGTGAGCACCGATTTTGGACTCCAGATCGCCAACGTCTTCCATGCCGGCGACGGCAACCTCCATCCCAACATTCTGTTTGATTCCCGCGACCCGGAGCAACTGCGCAAGGTGGTGGAGGCTGGAGCGAAAATTCTCGAGTTCTGTGTCTCGATCGGCGGGTCGATCACCGGAGAGCATGGCGTGGGCATGGAGAAAAATGAATTGATGCCCTATCTGTTCACGGAAAACGATCTGACGGTGATGGGAAGGATCAAGACGGTCTTCAACCCGGCGGGCAATTTCAATCCCGGAAAGGTATTCCCGACAACCAAGGGCTGCGGTGAGATTCGCATCCCGCCGCAATCGTCCTACGCATAAGCTCACGGTACCCCGTGGCGCAAAAGTTTGCGGCGCAAAGGATAAAGGACAGTCGCCAAAGGACGGGTGCCAAAGGACAGATGATGCAAACAGACTGGCAAGCCGCGTTGGAGCAGATTGTCGGAGCAGAAAACCTTCGCCGCGACGGAGACTGGTTTCGCGACAGAAACTGGGCCGGCCCTGTACCGGAGGTGGTTGCGTTTCCATCGAACCGCGAGCAGATCCAAGAGGTTGTGCTGCTGGCAGGGCGGGATCAATTGCGGCTGGCCGCCGTGGGGCAAGCCTCCCGGCAGCGCATGGGCGGGGCGCAGCAGCCGCTGAATATAGCCGTTTCCCTGGCGAGAATGGACCGCGTCACCGATTTTCCGGCCAGCGACCTGACGATCTCGGTGGAGGCCGGCGTGCCACTGCGGAAGCTGAAAGAGGCGCTGGCCAGCCACGGGCAGATGCTGCCGCTGGAGATCCCATTCGCGCAGACGGCCACCATCGGCGGCACCATCGCCGCGAACGCCAACGGGCCGCGCCGGCTCGGTTACGGCGCATGGCGTGATATTGTGCTGGGCGTGGAGTTCGTCACGGCGGACGGAATGTGCGCCAAGGGTGGCGGGCGCGTGGTGAAGAATGTGGCGGGCTACGATATTCCCAAGCTGATGGTGGGCTCGTTCGGTACGCTGGGCGTGATCGTGGAAATCACCCTCCGAACATTTCCCATCCCACCAGCCCGTGCAACGCTGGTACTGGGATTTCCCACTCCCTCACGCGCCCTGCAGGCAGCACAGCGCATATTGCAATCGCAGTTCCAGCCGCAGGCGATGCAACTCGTGGAGACAAGCCAGGCCGAGTTCGCGCAGTTGCCGATGATGCCATCCGGCGCCTGCCACCTGGTTGTGGAGGTCGCAGGACAAGCTGTGGTGGTGGAGCGGTTCCGGAGTGAATTGCCGGCAGTGGCGGGACGGGACGGACTGGATGGCGTGGCATTCCTGGAAGGCGAACAGGAGGACAGACTGCGGGACGCGATGGTGGAGTTCACGCCGAATTTCCTGCGCTCGCTGCCAGAGGGATGGCCACAAGGATGGGTGGTAAAGACATCCCTGCCCCTGAACCGGATGGAGATCTATTGTGAACGGGCGCGGGAGCAGTTGGACCCGGCCGGTCTGCGAAGGGCGACGATCGCACAGGCGGGCACGGGGATCATCCATCTTCATATTTGGGGAGCCGGTCGCGGCAAGACAAGTGCGGCGGAAGTGGCCGATACGGTGGAGAAGCTTGTACAGCTGGCCGAGCAACTGGGCGGCCGCGGAATCGTCGAGTGGTGCCCGGAAGAAGCCAAAGAAGAAGCGAATCTTTGGGGAACCACTGGCAGCGATCTCCCCTGGATGCGGGCGATCAAGCGGGAGTGGGACCCGGCAGGTATACTGAATCCCGGGCGGTTCTACGGCGGAATCTGATGGCGGAGAAAACTTTGGAGAAAACAGCGGAAAACCAGATCGCGGCCAGCGGGTTCGCCAGCGGCTTTCAAGGCCCGGACCGTCCTCTGTGGGAGGACTACTCCCGGTGCGTGCAATGCGGGTTGTGCTCGAACCACTGCCCCACCTATCGGGAGCTGGGCCTGGAGATGGATTCGCCGCGGGGGCGCATCTATCAGATGGTGGCGGTGGATGAGGGAAGGCTGGAGCTGGGCGAAAGCTTCGTCCGCCACATCGACCTGTGCCTGGATTGCCGGTCGTGCGAGACGGCGTGTCCCTCGGGCGTCGAATACGGGAAGCTGGTGGAGGCCGCGCGCGCGCAGATCGAACAGCACTACAAAAGACCCTGGGTCGAGCGGTTGCTTCGCCATCTGGCGTTTCGCCGGCTGTTTCCTTCACCAACGGCTTTGAAAATCACCGGCCTGTTGCTGCACGCGTATCAGGCATCGGGTTTGCAGCAGATGGTGCGTCAGAGCGGTCTGCTCGATCAAATTCCACGGCTGGCGGACTTGGACCGGTTGACGCCGGAGGCCGAGTGGCCCAACTTTTTCCCGCAGCTGGGCCGGACGTTTCCCGCACGGGGCGAAAAACGATTCCGGGTGGCGTTGCACTCCGGGTGTATCGCGAATATCTCGTTTGCGAGACTGCACGAAGCAACGATTCGGGTCCTGCAGGCCAATGGCTGCGAAGTGGTGGCGCCGGCCGGGCAGATCTGTTGCGGCGCACTGCACGTGCACGCAGGCAGAAGAGAAGAAGCTCGTGAACTGGCCCGGCGAAATATCGCCGCCTTCGAGAAGGAGCCCGTGTACGCGATTCTGACCAACGCTGCCGGGTGTGGCTCAACGCTGAAGGAATATGACGAGTTGCTGCGGGACGATCCGGCATGGGCCGCGCGTGCAGGGAAGTTCACCGAGCGAATGAAGGACGCGACGGAGTTTCTTGCCGGGGCCGGGTTGACACAGTCGTTGCGGGCACTGCCGGCTCGGGTTACCTATCAGGATTCCTGCCACCTCCTGCATGGGCAGAAGGTGCGCGATGCGCCCCGGAAGTTGCTGCGCGCCATTCCGGACCTCGATCTGGTGGAGATGGCGCACTCGGATATCTGCTGCGGCAGCGCGGGAATCTATAACGTCCTGGAAACCGAGCTCTCCATGCAACTGCTGGGGAGCAAGATGGAGTGCGCCAACGGGTCCGGGGCAGCGGTGATCGCCACGGCCAATCCGGGATGCCTGCTACAGTTGCGCGCTGGGGTTGAGCAATTTGGCGGCGGGCAGCGCGTGGTTCACGTCCTGGAACTGCTGGACGAGGCACGGACGGAGTCATAAGGATCGATCATTTTTCCATAGCATCATTGGATTCTTCTACACGGACAGCGTTTTTGCAGCACAGGAGCCGGGCAGCAGGTTCCCGGGTTGCGGGGTCATTCGCCGTAGCAGGGAGAATGGTTGCGCTGGTTCTAAACAGATTGTTGCTGAAGAATTAGCCTTTGCTAAAAAGGTATCGGAGGCGAATTGACAGGCACCGCGGGTCCAGCTAACATTTAGTGGTCTGAGCCTTTGGCCTGGATCTGTTCAGTGTCCCTATCGTCTAGACGGCCCAGGACACCGCCCTTTCACGGCGGCAACGGGGGTTCGAATCCCCCTGGGGACGCCATTCATACGATATCCCCCCATACCCCCACTACGAATGCAGTCATTCATCTTCTTCGCAAAATCTAGGCTCCATCACGGGGTTTCCGTCGTACACTTGGACCGCATATGGCGTGCGCACGGTGCTGCAGTATATCGTCACGAGAAATATGGAGGATGAAATGAAAGGCCTGCTTCGACTGGGAGTGATGGTGGTTATTTGCTTGGGTGTGAATGTTTTTGTCGTTGTATTGAACGCGCAGCAGAGCGTGGAGACCATTCCACTTGCACAGCACCCCCTCCAGCGGGACAGTCAGTCGGGAACACTGACGGCGCGGATCGGTGAGGGACGTCTTTTTCAGATGGACGCCACGCTGATCGAAATTCCGCCCGGAGGTCAGCTTCCCGCTCACCGGCATCTGGCCGAAGAGCTGATCTACATCGTCTCGGGCGCCGGGCACACGCAGATGTGGAACCGGGAGACGGGTCGCAAGGAAAAATACGAGTGGAAAGAAGGCGACTTTCTGTCCCCAACGCTGAATGCCTGGCACCAGCACGGGAACAGCTCTTCCAGCGCCCCCGCCCCCCGCGCGATATCTCTCAATCACCTCGACTCCACTGATCCGGAACCTGTTCCATAACGAGGAGATCGTTACCTCGGTGGATTTTCCGTTCGACGCACGGTGGGAAAGCTCTGTCGGGCGGGAACCGGTCTATGTAGAGGGTCCAAAAGAGACATCTGAAGCGGTGCAGATGAAGGTGGGACATTTCCTGCCGAACCTCCCGGGACGCAAGATGGAGGAGCGGCGTCCGGGGGTGCTGGGGATCACGATCCGTCCGGAAGGCGACATGGCGGAAAATCACATCATGGAGGTGGAGGTGCGGGAATATCTGAGCGAGCAGGAGAACTCGCCCGGCCATCGCCATTTCTGGGAGACGATCTACTACATCCTGGACGGCGAGGGCTTCGCGGTGCTGCAACGGAAGGGGGAAAAGCAACGCCGGGTCCCCTGGAAAAAAGGCGATCTGTTCGTGGTGGAGGCCAATGAGTATCACCTGCACCGCGCAAAGGCCGGAGGCACGGCGCGCATGTTGCAGATTAAGGCCGCCGGATACTTTCACAACGTGGGACTCGAAGAGTTCGTGATGCAGCCCGGCCCCTTCGATGCTCCGAAGTAGATGAGGCGAACCGGCTCAGGAGAAACCGGACTCGTGCGGTGAAATGTGCTAATTTTCAATCAACAGAATTTGCCAGTGCCGGACGGGAGGACCACTGCAAGACGGGAGGAAAAAGATGAGTGAAAACCCGGCCATTCCCCGACCCCTCGAAATAGGAGTGTCAGAACCTCCGCACGGATTTTTTATCGGAGCTTGTTCCATCCATTACATCGCCCAGCACCATGCGCTAGAACGAACGGACGGCTGTCCGTGAAACATTCCATGCGGGCCTCCGCGGGGGGCGCGTTGTCCGGGCATCACATGTGCAGCACAGGTGCTGCAATGGGCCTAGGACGCACAAGCAGGGTTTCCCTATCAGGCGGATCGAAAAAAAGGAATCATTCATGTCAGGCAGAGCCCGAAGTAGGGTGGCGAACATCGATGCCCTCCACCAGAAACAGGACATCTTCGACGATGTTGGTGGCATGGTCCGCGATGCGCTCCAGGTTGCGTGCGATGAACATGTAGTCCAGGCATTGCCGAATCTCGGAGCTTTCCGACTCCATGTATCGGATCAACTCCGCGAATATGGCATCCCGGAGCGAGTCCACCTCGTCATCCGAGGCAAGAACCTTTCGCGCCAGTGCGCAGTCGCGGTCGACAAAAGCGTCGATGGAGCTGCGGACCATCTCTCCCACCAGGTTGCCGAGAAAAGGAATATCCACGGAAGGCTGGACCTGTTTCTGATTCATCAGGGAAAGCGATCTCTCCGAGATACTTCCGGCCAGGTCTCCCATCCTCTCCAGATCCGTGTTGATCTTCATCGTTGAGGTAATCAACCTCAGGTCTTTCGCGACGGGAGCCTCCAGAGCCAGCAGACGGTGGGGTGTTCAAAAATGCCTCTGGACAAGGTGGTAAGTGCAGGGAGGTGAACGATGGTCGGATTTCCGGGATGGGAGGGGACACAACGGCAGGATCGAAACTGCTCCCTGCATCACCGCCTTGGCAAAACTTTCTCCTCAGGCCCGCGCAGATAAAATTTGAAAATAATAGGGATAGGTCCCGAACCCATGCAAGGTTTCCGTTCGCATGAGGAAGCGGCTTACGCTACTGATGAAGCCGGGGCCGTTTTACGTTGGATGCCAGGCCCAGAGCCTCCAGGGCCACAATGAGATACCAGCCCATATCCACCTGCCACCAGCGCCAGCCGAGCCGGGCAGAGCCGGCCGCCATGTGGTGATTGCGATGCCAGTTCTCTCCCGCGCCCAGATGAAACGGCGAGAGCCACCACACATTCATGCTCGAATCACCATCCTTGGCCTTTGACATGTGCATGATGGAGTTCACGAAACATTGCATGTGCAGCGAGTAAACCAGGCGAATCGCGCCGAGCCAGAAAAATGCCTTCCAGCCGAAAGGCAGTCCGCAAAGGATAGCAACTGCAACGAGGATGGGCTGGACCCGGGTCCAGAACCAGTAGCGGGGAAGGTCCAGGTCCGGGCACCACTTTTTGTAATCAGCCGGAGCCAGTTGATAGAGCCACCTCAGGTGAGCCCACCAGAAACCGCCATGTTTGGGACTGGAGATGTCATCCGGCGTATCCGACTTGGCATGATGCCAACGATGGAAAGAAACCCAACTGATCGGCGCTCCGGAACCGCTGAACATTGCACAGAAAATCAGGAAATGCTCGACCCAGGAGTTCAGTTTCAGTGTGCGATGCGACTGCGTGCGGTGATAGCCGACTGTTGTTCCCAGTCCTCCTAGAAACACCATCACAAGCGCAGCCACCAGAAGTCCAGGTGTTGGAATGGGGAAAAGGATGATGCCGATCAATGCCAGAACATGTATCAATATCAGAAAGAAGAAAGTGGACCCCTGGGTGGGGGCTGGCTTCCAGACAGGCTGTTCCCAAGGCTTTATGCCCTGGTGGGCAGAGGGATTCATTCGGACTCCAGTTTGTATTAGCTTAGTCCCGCAACACTTTGAATTTTAGATGCGAGCCCGCTGCAGCGGACTCGCATGAAGGCTGATTAAAGGGGAATTACGTTAGCGGCCTGCAACCCCTTGGGACCTGTCGTTACTTCGAACTCCACCGCTTGTCCCTCGTTCAACGATTTGTACCCTTCCGACTGTATGGCGGAAAAGTGCACGAAGATATCTTCACCGGACTCCCGCTGGATGAATCCGTAACCTTTACTGGCATTAAACCATTTCACAGTACCTTGTTCTCTCACTGCTAATCCTCTTCTTCAATTGGAGCTATTTGATGCCTCTCGACCGCCCTTACGGAAAACCTGCCTTGAACAAAGGGGCCGCAAGATCAAACTTGCGTTCCCAATCGAACAAATCCTTTTGGTGTTACAAGAGCCACAAACGCAGAATTATTCTAACATATTCCCGTCAACAACCATCCCGGAGAAATCCAGAAATCTTGCCAGCGTCTCCTAACGGTAAATCCCGCCAACCGGGACTTCCAGCACAACGGGACCAATGGCGCTCCGATGGCTAAATCGGAGAAGAATGGCAGGCGCCTCAGGTCTCGCGCGACCGCGGGCCGGGTTTGACCAGAAATGGCTGGGCCGGCGTGGTCTTCACACCCAACCAGGAGACCACCCGTCCCAGAATAGGATTGAATTCCGGGTTCCTGATCACGATCTCCGGATGGGCCGGGTTTCCCGGCTCCAGGATGATGAGATCCGAGCCGCTTGCCTTGCCGAGCCGCCGGATAAATATCCCCTCCATCATGATTGCCGCAACGATCTGGCCACGGTATGTGGTCGACGGTTCCTGCTTCGTGTCGATGATCGCGGTAAAGCCTACCTGCAACAGGGGAGCCATCGCATCATCATAAATTCGAAGTCCTATATAAAATCCCGGCCCTCGAGGTGCGCTGCTGGCCGGCACGAACAGGGAGGAATCGAACTGCCAATTCTCACCTTGCTGCGGGGGGCCCTCGGCATCCCGCTCGGATAAGACCGGAACCTGGACATGTTGCTGAACATCCTCACCGGAGTCCTTCTTCCAATTCCTGATCCCGTAGACGCGAACCGCAGGCCACTGGCCTGGAGACAAAAGTGAGAGTCGATGAGGAGGTTGGCTCCCGAGGGATTCAGTGAGTTGGTCCAGCTTCTGCTGTGCGGCATCATGGCCTTCCGCCGCGCCGCCGGCCAGATCCGTGGCGGTTTTAATAATCAAATTCAGGGTTTGACGGATCTCGGGCGGCAACTCGGACCGGGCCTCCGATGTCCCCGTTACAGGCGGTCCCATGGGAACAGATCCGGATTTCTTCGTTTTGCCGTAATCCTCCAATTCATCGGAGGGAATGCCGGCATGACGTGCGAAAAACTGCGACAGCTCGCCGTCGCACAATGCAGCCAGCTTCTCACACGTATCGGGAAGGGGACGATGCAACTCCATCTCCCACCGCTTCACGGTTGTTTCGGTCTTCCGCAGTGCTTTTGCCAGCTGCACCTGGCTCCAGCCCAATCGGCGACGCAATTCTCTCAATGATTTACGGAACGTGTGCAAATTATCCTTGACAGGTTACGCCGCGTACCGTACATTGCGTAACCATCACAGTAAAATTGGACCGCCCGGTAATCGAAATAATATTTCCTGGCTGCCTGAACAACAGCTGATCTGACGCAGCCGGAGTTCATAACTACTTGTAACACAAAGGACTCATCTCCCCAATCACAATAGCTTCATGGACGGTACTTTATGAACAATTGGGACCGGAGTGGATACCACAGTGCATGGGAAAGAAATCGGAACATGGCAGCGAATCAGGAACCAGGTCATGACCTGACCGGGGATTTTAGTACCAGCTGAAGTGAGAGAGAATCTCATGGAGGAGGGTAATGAATATGCCGATGCAGAGGTACCAGCCGGAACAGATCGTAACGGTGTTAAGACAGATCGAAGTGGCGGTGGGGAGCGGGAAGACGACACCGCTAGCGTGCAAGGAAGCCGGGATCACCGTGCAAAGTTAAGAGATGAATGCCTGAATGGAGAGATCTTCTACTCATTGAAGGAGGCCCAGGTGGTGGTCGAACAGTGGCGGCAGCAGTACAACACCAGAAGACCCCACTCGGCACTCGGCTATAGGCCCCCGGCGCCGGGGGCCTATAGCCCTGTCGGGAAACCGGTTTCTCGGCCTCAGATTGTGGTGTAAACTCTCTCACATCAGTTGGTACAAAATCTCTGGCGCATCATTCAGGCACTTGATGCCACCAACGGAAACCTGCTTTGGGAGTACCGCCGCAAGCTGCCCTCTGACATCGTCCAATACATCGGCAACTCGGGCCGGAACCGTTCTCTCGGCATCTTTGCGGACATGATCTATTTCGCCGCGCCGGATGGCTTCGTAGTCGCGCTCGATGCACGGACCGGCGCGCTGCGCTGGGAGACCCAAACCCAGGACTACAAAACCGGCACGCAGCATACCTCCGGCGTTACCGTCATGGATGGCAAGGTTCTTTCCGGACGCAGCTGCTCCGATGTCCGCACGGGCCGGGGTCCGGGAACCTCATCAATAACTTCGCCCACGCAGCGCAATGGATGCAATCGGAGACCCATGCAATCGCCTGGCCGAAAAGGTAGAATGGGTTTTGGACTGTTTCCCGATCGGTACAGGAGAGGAATAAGATGAAACGTAATGCTGCGGCTGGCTTTCCGGCAATCATCACCGGGATACTGATCTCCGCCGCCTGCCTGTTTGCCCACCTTCAGCCAGGCTTCGCACAATCAACGGTGATCTCTCTCGGCATGGTCTCCGCCCCGCCCGACGGGGATGTCATCGTTCCGTTACTGATGGAACCGGAATCGGAGAGTGTCCAGGTCGGCAGCATTACCGCGACCATCGGTTACAACAGCGCCCTGGTTACGTTTCTTCGCGGGGAGGCGGGCTTCCTGCTCGATGGCGTCCATGCGGTCTTCGACGTCCGGGCCAGGGAAAATACAACCGGCCCGGCCAGGTCTTTGCTGGAACTGGATGTGAGAACCGAACCCGATGACGGCGAAAGGAAGGCTCTGCGCAAGGGTCTGATTCTCTCTCTGATGTTCCGGATCAACAAGGACACGCCGGTGGATATCGAGATTCCGCTGCCCTTCGAATCGCTCAGCGCTGGTAATCTCGATGATTCCGCGGGCAGCATTGATCCATTGACCTCCGAAGACGGGGCCATCGAGGTCCTGTCGGCCGACGCGGTACCCTACGTCGGCTGCTTCTTCTTCACCCACTAGCCGCCGGTTCATTCACTAGCTCGCGGAATCACCCTTATGGCCCTCGGGGTCCCTCCGGCCGGTACTGTCCCCACGGCTTGTAGCCTTCCTCAAACTGGAACCCCACCGGCTCCATCCCCATTTGCCGGGCGTAGGGTCCATGGAGGAACTGGATATCGCCGCCCACCACGGTCATCTGCGGCGTGATGTCGGGGATCTCCGCGATCGGGATCGTCAGATAGTCTTTATCCAGCACCAGGAAGTCCGCCAGCTTGCCGACTTCGAGCGTCCCGATATCGTCTTCCTTCATCACGTACTCCGAAGCCCAGTTGGTCCACATCTTCAACACGGTAACGCGGTCCAGCGCCTGATCCGGCAGCACCTTTCTTCCGCCATCGATCTCGCGGGTCATCAGGATCGTCCAGACGTAGCCCACGTTCGTATACCGCTCCATCTGGCCCACCACCTTCACGCCCTGGTCCAGCCAGGACTTCGCCGGCTGCATGAACGCCTCCACCTCGGCGCCGTAGTCCTCGATGTAATCGCGCGTCCGGAACAGCCTCGGCGGATGCACGCTGATGGTGATCCCCAGCCGCTTCAGCCCCGCGATCACATCCGGCACATTCCCCAGCGCCTCGGCATGCTCGATCGTCAGCCTTCGGGCCCGCATCTCATCCAGGCTGGTCCCCGTGTCCTTCATCGACTGCTCGACCATGTTGATGAAGATCCTCGCCCCGTTGCTCCCCACCCCGTGAATCCCGGCCAGCCGCCACCCGGCGTCCAGCGCGTTCTTCAGCGTGTCGTAGTAGAGCATGCCGGGCTGGGGACACATTTCCCGGCGCTTGATCTGCGGCGACGCCGGCATGTCCGGACCCAGGCAGCTCTGCGGGAAGCTGGAATCCCATAGCTCGCTCGCCACCCCGTTGATCCATAGATAATCATTGCCCAGGTTCGTCAGGTTCCCGGTCATCTGGTAGATCTGCCGCACGGTCTTCTGATCCCGCGGGCGGCGGTGGCCTTCCATCAGCATCGCAAAGCGGATCGGCATCCTGTTCTCGCGGTTCAGCAATGTGTAGGTATCGAGCAGGCGCGGATGAGTCAGCCGCGAGCTGAACGTTGTCAGCCCGTGCGCGGCGGCCTTCTGCAGCGTGCGCCGCATCATGTCCGCAATCAGCGTCAGCGGTGTGTCCTCCCAGAAGATCTCCCATTGCAGCGCCACCTGCCCTTCCACGCCGATCACGCCCTTGCCGCCCGAGTTCGGCACATCCGGCAGCGTGGACTCGTAATAATCATTCAGGTCCGGAAAGTAGCTCTCCATCAGCTCCCAAGCGGTTGAGTTGATCGTGGCGCGGCTGGCCGCCTGCACGATCACGGGATTCTCCGATGCGATGCGGTCCAGCCGTTCCCGCGGCTCGAAGTCACCCAGCGTTACCCAGCTGAACACGCGCGAGGCATCGACCCCTTCCTCCAGATTCGGACGCAGGCCCACGCGAATCCATTCACCCGGCTGCGACTCCCCGACCGCATCCCGGATCGCCGTTTCCACCTTCAGCCGCGTCGTCTCGATATCTTTCCCCGCATCCACGGCGATGAATTTCCCCGGCGACCGGATACCCATCTGCGCGGCGATGCGCGCATCTCCGAAGATATGCACGTGGCTCTCCACGATCCCGGGAATCACCGTCTGTCCTCGCAGATCCACCACCTGCGTATCGGCGTTCGCCAGCGTCCGGATGCGCTCGTTGGTCCCGAGTGCCTGAATCCGCCGCGACTTGATCGCCCTGGCCTCGTAGATGTTGCCCGGGTTGGTGTTGTACCCGTCGTCGTCCACGCTGATGATCTTGCGGTTCACCACAATCATGTCCGCGTAACCGCTCCGGGCTACTTCGGGCGGCAATCCTTGCTGCGCCATCGAACTCACGCTGGAGACCGTCAAAATGGCCAACGCCATCAGTAAACTCGTAATCCGCGTATTTTCCCCTCTTCTCCCTCTTGTCTTGTCCTGCCCTGGCCCGTCCAGTCCCGGTCTGTCCTGCTTTGCCCGCTTCCCTCGCTCGCGAAAGCTCGCGGGATCATCGGTGTCATTGATAACGGTGATATTACCGATATCAGAAGTCTCGAAATCTTTGCCTGTTCACCCGGCGGGCCGTATGGCAGTAATCCGCCGACGATCGTGACCATTATTCCCTGGGCATTACCTGGCGCATCGCCTGAGCATTGCCTCGCGGCACGAGCATTCTCAAACCCGCCCCACCACCAAGCGCGATTATTATACGACCGCCACTACTCAAACCGCCACTATTCCGCAACTTTTCACCGGCCGCCGAGTTTAAAGCTGTGACAGTAAGAAAATGCCTGAAACTCGGAAGGAGAACCCAGATGAGAATAACGACTCTTGCACTGTTCGCGGCAGCAGCCTTCCTATTGGCTCCCGCATCAAACGCGCAAACCAATTATCAATCCGTCCCGCACGGGCCCTCATCGACCGCGCCCAACATAGCCAGGTCCACCGGATTCGCCAGGGCGTCCGGAGCCATGAAATCAACTCCCGCGAAGCGCGTCGGCTCGCCAGTGAACAAGTCCGCATCCGCCGGCTGGAGCGCCGCATGAAATCCGACGGCGCTTTCACTCCCCGCGAGCGGCGGCTGCTTGGCAACCAACTTCAGCAATCCAGCCGGCACATCTTCCGCGCGAAGCACAACCGCTTCTGATTCGCATTGATTCATCTTCCAGCAGCCCGGTCAAACTGATTCTTCCCCTGGCCGGGCATCACTTCATCCAACCCGCCGGCCGGCCGCCATCTCTTCCACCCATCAACCCGGCAATCCCGTGATTCGGATTCCCGAATGCGCGACCTTGTTTTGCTTGTTGATGGAGATCAGCAACGGCGTGATCGCCTCCACGATGCGCGACATCTCGAGCCTCCCCGCATCCACCGCCCGCAACCCCGTAATCCGATTCAACAGGGCCGCCAGCCGCCGTTTTGCACCTGGATCATCGCCGCACAGCAATACATCCATGTCGAGTGCCGGCGCGTCGAGTCCCGTACCCAGCTCCTGCAGTGCGCGGGCGGATACATTGTGAAACGCCGAAACCACCGGCACCTGCTCCGGCACCAACTCTCGGGCCTGCTCGGCCGCCGACCCCTGCCATACCCCCAGCAACCGCGTCGGTTTGCCTCCCACCGCAGTCGCCAGCGGAACCGTGGCGTCCACGAAGATGCAGTCTTTCAGCGCCCCGCGAATCTGCTTGAGCGTTGCCGCCTGCGCCGCGAACGGAACCGCCAGCATCACCACGGACCCCTGCGCCGCCGCTTCCGCGTTTTCTAGCCCTGCCAGCTCTCCCGGCGCGCCGTCGGCCGCCCGCACCGCCGCATCCACCCGGCCAGCCGACTGCCGCGCCTTGCTGGCGTCGCGCGACCCGATCACCACAGACACCCCCGCCATCGCCCAGCGCACGGCCAGTCCGTACCCCAGGTCCCCGGTTCCTCCAATCAGCGCCACGCGCTCGATGCTCATGCCGGCACCTCGAATCGCCTCAGCACCCGGTAGGTTGTGCTGCGCTCCACCGGAACCCGGCCCGCGGAAACGATGAACTCCTGCAGTTGCTCCGGCGTCGCCGACTGCGCGGCAATCTCTCCCGAGGAACTCGATATATTTTCTTCCGTGAGCGTTCCGCCGCAGTCGTTCGCTCCGGCCCGCATGCAGAGCCGGGAGACAGCCCACCCCAGCTTCACCCAGGAGATCTGCAGATTCCCGATCGCGCCGTTCAGCAGGATGCGCGACAGCGCGTGCACCATCACATCCTCTTCCACCGTGCTGCCCGCCCGCGCCCGTCCCGTGCGGTAGAGCGCCGTCTTCTCATGGATGAATCCCAGCGGGACGAACTCCGTGAATCCGCCCGTTTGTTTCTGAATCGACCGCAGCAGCAGCAGATGCCGCACCCAGTCCGCCGGCTGCTCCACATGCCCGTACATCATGGTGGATGTGGTCGGAATTCCCAGCTTGTGCGCCGTCGTGATCACTTCGATCCACTGTTCCCGGCTCAGCTTGATGCGAGAGATCACCTCCCGCACCCGGTCGTCCAGTATCTCGGCCGCCGTGCCCGGGATGCTGCCCAGCCCGCAGTCGCGCAGTTTCCAAAGGTAGTCCCGCAGCGTCATGCCGCTGCGTTCCACGCCATAAACTATTTCCATCGGCGAGAAGGCGTGTATATGCATCCGGGGCACCCGGCGCTTGATCGCCTCCAGCACTTGAAAGTAATAGCCGCCATCCAGCTCCGGCGGCAGCCCGCCCTGCACGCAGACCTCCGTCGCACCCTGTTGCCAGGCCTCCTCGGCTCTGTCGGCCACCGTCTCCAGCGAATGCCAGTAGGCGTCCGGCGAACTGCCGCTCTTGCCGAAGCAGCAGAATGTGCAGCCGACGAAACAGATGTTGGTAAAGTTGATGTTGCGGTTGACGACGTAGCCGACTTCCTCGCCCACGCTCTCGCACCGCAGACGGTCGGCCACCAGCGCCGCGGCGATCACTCCCGGCCCGCGCGCCTCTGCAATCGCCAGCCCGGACGCCTCGTTCAGTTCCATGCCTTCGAGCGCCGCTTCCAGTGCCTCGCGAACATCCGGCTTGAGCGACGGGGCCAGATCTTCATACTGCATGCCCGTCCAGTCCAGCGACACATCCCGCTTGATGGCCATTGCCCTCTCCTGTTGACTCTACTAACTATAAGACCTTTGCCGGCGGCAGCGGATATCCCCACGCGTTTACCCTACCGGCCAGGGCCTTCCACACGCGCGGTGAGAAGAACTCCTCTCGTCCCGCATACTCCGGATAGACGGCCAGGCGCGGCCGCAGCCCCAGCCCCTTGCTCCTGCACAATGCCGACAGCTCGTCCACCAGCGGCCAGGGCGAAGCCGGATTGATGAAGTCCGGCGTTACCGGGGATATGCCGCCCCAGTCGTTGATGCCGCAATCCAGCAGCAGCCCCAGATACTCCGGGCTCAGATTCGGAGGCGCCTGTATGTTCATCTCCGGCCCCAGCACGATGCGCGCAACCGCCACCGTCCGGGCAAAATATTCCGGCGAGGGCGCGGGCCAGCCGTGCATGGGTATCTCCGGCTTCGGAACGAAGTTCTGGACGATCACTTCCTGAATGTGGCCATACCGTCGGTGCATCTCGCGGATCGCCACCAAGGAGGCCGCGATCTCCTCGGACGATTCACCGATCCCCACCAGGATACCCGTCGTAAAAGTAATCCGCAGTTCCCCCGCTTCCCGCATCGTGCGCAACCTGTGCTCAGGAACCTTGTCCACTGCGTCTTCGTGTGCGCCTCCCGGCAGGAAAGTTCGCTCGGAAACCGATTCCAGCATCAATCCCAAGCTGGCGTTCGTCTCCCGCAATTTTGCCAGGTCCGTCCGAGCCATCAACCCGGGATTGGAGTGCGGCAGCAAAGTTGTCTCCCGCAGAAGCAGGTCGCTGATGAAGGCAACGTAATCCAGCGTTCGCTCGAACCCCCGCGCGCGCAGCCATTCCCGCGCCTCCGGAAACGCCGCCTCGGGCCTGTCGCCCAGGCTGAGCAGCGCTTCCATGCAGCCCCGCTCCTCCCCCTGCCGCGCCACCGCCAGTACCTCGTCCGGCTCCATCCACTGCGCCCCCGCATCACCCGGGTCCCGGCGAAAGGTGCAGTAGCCGCAACGGTCGCGGCACAGATTCGTCAGCGGCAGAAAGACCTTGGGGGAATAGGTGATCGTCCGGCCCTTTTCCTGTTCGCGCAATTGCCACGCCGCTTCAGCCAACTGCCCTAAACCGACTGAGTCGGCCGTCAGCAGGTGCAACGCGGCATCCGCTCCCAGAGTCTCGCCCGCGAGGGCCTCCTCCAGAATTCTCCGCCCGGCGCTGTTGGCTAGGAGCATATTCCGACCTCCGGCCTGCTTCGTAGGAACTGCTTCAGCAACTCCGCCGTGCGGCAACTCCGCCCCATCTTGAGAAACCGCTCCACCTCTTCCGGCGTATCGATATCGGCCATGAGGCCTGGAATGCGTGCGATGCAATGCGACCTTCCGGCCGCCTCCGCCGCCTCCGCATGACGGCGGCAGCTGCCCGGTCCGAACAGCGGCGCGATGGCGTCGGGCGGGGTGCGCAGCAGCGCGTTGGTTCCCGTCCCGTCGCCGGATGGAACAATCACCACATCGCTGGAAGCCGCATACCCGGCCAACTCCGTCAACTCTTCGCCACTCATCGCAGGCGTATCGATCGGCAGCGACAGCAGCCGTTGCACGCCCTGATCCATCGCCCATCTGGTAGCCCGCGCCACCGAGTCGCTGTGGCTCACCTGTTCTTCTTCCTCCCGGCAAGCGACGCCATCGCGCTCGCACCGGCTCCTGACATAGGGCTCGGCCGTGATGACCAGCAGCGTCCCGAAGCCCCTCCATTGCGAAAGCGTCTCCCAGACATCCTCGAACATGGTGCGGGCCAGCTCCTCGCGTTCGTCCGGGGTGAGCCATCCGGCAAGCCTCTGCTTGGACCGGGGGAACCGTTTGACGGGAAGTAAAGTTGCGTCCACTGAAAAATCCTGAATGGCGATGGACACCGCTCCGCGCGATCCGGAGCGGGAGAATTGTCTTGTCCCCGCCTCCCTTGTGAAAGTAGTCTGGGTCGGAGGGGTTGTCAAGGTCCATGGAAACGAGAGGGAACCGAGCCGAAAGCATCGAGATTTTCGCCGTCCCATCCATCCCCGAGGTTTCAGCAGGCGCGGATTTAACAGCACTTTTGTTCCGGGCCATGGAGCAGCACGACCTGGAGTTTCGTGACGGCGACATCCTGGTCGTGGCGCAGAAGATCGTTTCGAAATCCGAGGGCAGGCTGGTGGAGCTGCATACGGTCGAGCCTTCCCCCTTCGCACTTTCCGTCGCAACCGCCAACGGCAAGGACCCGCGAGTGGTCGAAGTGGTCCTGCGGGAGAGCAGCCGGATCGTTCGCATGGATGGCGGCGTGATGATTGTCGAAACCCGTCAGGGATTCATCTGCGCCAACGCCGGCGTGGACACCTCGAACATTCCCCGCGGCTGGGTCTCTCTGCTGCCGGTGGACTCGGACGCCTCGGCCGGCCGGCTCCGCGATGGAGTCCAGGCCGCAACGGGCCGCAGCGTTGCGGTGGTGATCGCGGATACGTTCGGACGGCCCTGGCGCGAAGGCCTCACCAATGTCGCCTTGGGCGTCGCCGGGCTCGCACCGCTCGAGGATTACCGTGGACAAACCGACTCGCATGGACAGACCCTCTCCGCCACAGTGGTGGCAACGGCCGACGAACTGGCGGCAGCCGCCGGGCTTCTGATGGGGAAGACCGCCCGCCAGCCCGTCATCGTGATTCGCAACTACCCCTTTGGGGAATCTTCCCGCAAAGGGACCGATCTGATTCGCCCACGGGAAAAGGATCTGTTCCGATAATTTTTCGTTCGCTGCGTCCCTTGTTTGCCATGAAAGAGAAAAACTCTTCACATATTACGGTTCTGGCAGGCGGCGTCGGCGCCGCGAAGTTCCTGCAGGGACTGCTCGCGGAGTCTCCTCCCGAGCAGGTCACGGTCATAGCCAACACGGGCGATGACGCCGAGTTCCACGGGCTTCGCGTCTCCCCCGACATCGACACCATCATCTACACGCTGGCCGGACTAATCGACCCGGTCCGGGGCTGGGGCCTGCGCGATGAGACCTTTCATTGCCTGGAAGCCCTGAACCGGCTGGGAGAGGAGACCTGGTTCCAGCTCGGCGACCGGGACCTCGCGACGCATCTCTACCGCACGCGCCGGTTGCGCGAAGGCGCCACCCTCACGCAGGTTACCGGAGAGTTGGCCCGCCTGCACAGGCTCGCGCTCCGAATCCTTCCCATGACGGATCAGCCCGCCCCGACCCGGCTGACCACATCGGAGGGCGAGCTGGGTTTCCAGGAATATTTCGTCCAGCGGCGCCAGGAGCCGCAGGTCGACGCGGTGGACCTTTCTTTCGCCTCCCGGTGCACCCCGGCGCCCGGCGTTCTGGATGCAATCGACCAGGCCGGTCTCATCATCATTGCACCGAGCAACCCCATCATTAGCATCGGCCCGATTCTTGCGGTCCAGGGAATCCGGGACGCATTGCGAGAAACATCCGCGCCGGTCGCCGCCATCACTCCGATCGTGGGCGGGAAGGCGCTGAAGGGCCCCGCCGCCCGGATGCTGGCCTCGCTCGGTCATGGGGCATCTTCCGCATCGGCGGCGGCGGTGGCCGATTTGTACAGCGATTTCCTGGACCTGTTCGTTCTCGACGAGCAGGACCAAAACCTTCGGGAGCGGATCGAGGGCAGCGGCATCCGGACCCTCGCCACCGACACCATCATGAGCAGCTCCGAGCGGCGGCGCAGCCTGGCCCGGACCGTGCTGGAAGCGGCCTCCCGGCTTCAGTGCTCCCAGCGGGGAACATAGTTCCCGCCCGGCGGAATCGCACCACCGGTAACTGCCACCGGCCGAAAAATTTCTGTATAGTGGTAATTTTGTTTTCTTTGAAAACCGACAGCAATCCGATTGTCCCAATAACTGATACAGGAGCAGCCGATGGCAGAAACGATCCGGTCGATTAATTTTCCCAAGCGATTTTTGATGGGGCCCGGCCCCTCTGAGGTGGACCCCCGCGTCTACCGCGCCATGATCCAGCCGGTGATGGGACACATGGATCCCCTGTTTCTCAATTGCCTGAACGAGCTGCAACAGATGCTGCGCAACGCCTTCCGCACCGCAAACCCCATCACCTTCCCGCTACCTGGCACAGGCAGCGCAGGCCTCGAAGCTTCGCTCATCAATTTCGTGGAGCCCGGCGACGAAGTGGCCGTGGTCGTAGGCGGAATATTCGCCGGACGGATGTGCGAAGTCCTGGAGCGTTGCCGGGTAAACCTGACCCGCATCGACATTCCCTGGGACCAGGCGGCCGACCCCGCCGCCGTGCGCAGCGCCATCGGCGGAAAGAAGCTGAAGCTGCTGGGCGTGGTGCACAGCGAGACATCGACAGGCGTCTGCCAGCCGCTTGCTCCGATGCGCGCAATCGCCGATGAGGCCGGCGCCCTCCTGGTGGTCGATACGGTCTCCTCGCTCGGCGGGCTCCCGCTGGAGGTGGACGGGTGGGAAATCGACGTCTGCTACAGCGGATCGCAGAAGTGCCTGGCCTGCCCTCCGGGGCTCGCTCCCGTCACCGTCAACGAGCGAGCCCTGGAGGTCCTGCGCGCCCGCAAGTCCCTCGTCCAGAGCTGGTATCTGGATCTGAGCATGGTGGAGAAGTACTGGGGACCGGAACGCACCTACCACCACACGCCACCGGTGAATATGCTGTTCGCGCTGCACGAGGCGCTGCGGCTGCTCAATGAGGAAGGGATGGAGGCCGCCTGGGAACGGCACCGCCGCGCTCATCTGTCCCTGGTGCGGGGAATCGAAGCGATGGGGATGCGCATGTATGTGGAAGACCCGGCGGCCCGCGCCTGGACGGTGAACACCATCCGAATTCCCGACGGCATCGAAGACGGACAGGTTCGCGCGAAACTGATGGAACAGTTTCAGCTCGAAATCGCCGGCGGCCTGGGGAAGCTGAAGGGAAAGATCTGGCGGGTCGGCCTGATGGGTCTCACGGCCAGCAAGTCCTCGGTACTGTTGCTGCTCGGCGCGCTGGACTCGGTCCTGTCCGAGTGCGGCCACAAATTCGACCGGGGCGCCGGGATCACGGCGGCGGAAGAAGCCTACGCGGCATTTTAATCCTTTGAACAGGAATCCGCCGCATCCAGACCGGGCGCGGGAAACAGCAGGTAGTGCAATCGCTTGGCTTCCCGCCTTCCGCGGGTCAGCATCTCCAGTATCAACCCCGTAGCGATACCCAGGAACGCAAGCACCATCAGCGACGCCGAAAGGACCGCCGTGGGCAACCTTGGCACCAGCCCGGTTTCCACGTAGGTGGCAAGCACGGGATACGCCAGAACCACCGACACCCCGGCAAAAACCATTGAGGCCATCCCCATCAGGTAGAATGGCCGCACCTCCAGCAGCAGCCGCACAATCGCGACCAATATCCGGACGCCGTCCGGCCCGGTCCGCAACTTGCTCGCCGAGCCCTGCGGCCTTGTCCCGTAAGGGGTCTCCATCTCAGCCACGGGCATCTGCAACTCCAGCGCATGCACGGTCAGCGCCGTCTCCACCTCGAAGCCCGTCACCCGAGTGGCGAACGACTTCACGAATCGCCGTGAGAAGACCCGGTAACCCGATAGGACGTCGGCGCACTGGACGCTGAACGCCCTGCTCACCAACCCGCTCAGCAGATGGTTGCCGAGCCGGTGCCCAGGACGGTAGGCTGCCCGGTCAGCAGCGCGACTCGCGCTGACGCGCACACCCGTCACCATGTCCAGCCCATCGCGCCAGAGCATCTCCACCATTCCGGCCGCGCTCGATGCGTCATATGTCCCGTCCCCGTCCACCAGCACGTACACGTCCGCATCCACATCGGCGAACATCCGGCAGACCACGTTTCCCTTGCCCACCCGCAGTTCGCTGCGAACGGCCGCTCCGGCCGATGCGGCCCGCTCACGCGTCCGGTCGGTGGAACAGTTGTCGTAGACGTAGATGTCGGCTTGCGGAAGTGCGGCGCGGAACCCGGCCACCACGCTGGCGATGGCGGCCTCCTCGTTGCGGCATGGAATCAGTACGGCTACCCTCATCGCGTGGCCCCTGCATTTCCATCTGAGAATGTGTGGGGAATTATAACTTGCGCAGCCAGGCTCGCGCCGCTCGTAACGCGCCGCGAGTCCGGCGTGGGGCCGTCGCGCCCTCGACCGCGCGCTGCCGCGTGCCGGCCTCGGGCGTCAGCAACGCCAGCGCCTTCCGGTCGAACTTCGTTGAATACTTGCGCAGATCCGCAAGCGAGCAGTCGGCGGGCTGCCTGCCGGCCCGGTGGTTTTCCAGCACCAGCTTCCCGACGATCTGATGCGCCTCGTGGAACGGGACTCCCCGTGCCGCCAGAAACTCCGCCAGGTCCGTGGCGCACAGCCACCCTTCCGACGAGGCCTTCAGCATCGGCTCCGGATTGAGTCTTGCCGTCGCCACCACCTCGGCGGCCAGCTCCACCCCCAGTTGCATCTGCCCGGCGGCGTCGAAGACCGGCTCTTTGTCCTCCTGCAGGTCCCGGTTGTAGGTCAGTGGCAAGCCTTTCAGCGTCGTCGCCAGCGACACCAGCGACCCCAGCACGCGGCCCGTCTTGCCCCGGATCAGCTCCAGGGAATCCGGATTCTTTTTCTGCGGCATCAGGCTGCTGCCGCTCGAAACCTCGTCGGCCATCTCCAGAAAACCGAACTCCTCGGAGGAATAGACGATCCAGTCCTCGGCCAGACGGCTCAGGTGCAGAAAACACATGCTGGCCGCGAACAGGTACTCCATGGCGAAGTCCCGGTCGCAGACCGCGTCCATGCTGTTCCGGGAGATCTGCGAAAATCCCAGCTCCCGCGCCACCTGTTTCCGGTCCATCGGGAAGCCGCTTCCGGCCAGCGACCCGCTGCCCAGCACCATCACGTCCGCGCTGCGATAGACGCCCTCCAGCCGCTCGTAGTCGCGGCGAAACATCTCGAAGTAAGCCAGCAGGTAGTGGGACCATAGGACCGGCTGCGCCCGCCGCAGGTGCGTGTAGCCGGGCAGGATCACCCCCGGATATTTCTCCGCCGAATCCAGCAGCGCCCCCAGCAGACGCCCCAGCGCAGCCTGATTTTCGCGGACCGCCTCCCGCGCCCAGATACGGAAGTCCAAAGCCACCTGCTCGTTGCGGCTCCGGCCCGTGTGGAGCTTGTCGGCCAGCGGCCCGATCCACCCGCGCAGCCTTCCCAGGATGTAGGTATGGATGTCTTCTTCCCGCGCGCCCTCGAAGGCCTTCACGCCCTCGGCTTGCAGATCGCGCGCCAGTTGGTCCAGTGCCTTGCGCGCCCGCGCCCCCTCACGCGGTGTCAACAGTCCGGCCCGCTCCAGCGCCTGCGCATAGACGCGTGTGCCTTCTATGTCGGCTCCGGCTAGACGGTAGTCGAACGGCAGGGAAAACGACAAGGCTTCGAGGTTCTTCCCCGCGCCTTTCTCGAACCGCCCGCCCCAGAGCTGGTAGGTTTTTTCAGTGGTTTTTTTCATTGGCCGCCGCCATCAGGACTTGGTAGGTTTGGCCCCGGATCGCGATTCTAGCACCGCGCGCGCCTCGATCGGCAGACCGATCAGGTTGATGAAGCCGCGCGAATCGGCAGGATTGTAGCCTTCGCCCATCGTGAAACTGGCCAGCTCCGGCGCGTAGAGCGAGTAGGGAGAGGTCCGTCCGGCCACCTCCACCGTGCCCTGCCGCAGCCGTAGCCGCACCTCGCCCGTTACCGTCCGCTGCGTCCTCTCCACAAAGCCATCCAGCGCCTCGCGCAGCGGCGTGTACCAGAAACCGTCATAGACCAGCCGCGCATATTCGAGCGCTACATGCTGCTTGTAATGCGCCGTGGCGCGGTCCAGGCACAGCGCCTCCAGTTCCCGGTGCGCCAGGATGATCAGCGTCCCGCCCGGCGTCTCGTATGCGCCCCGGGATTTCATCCCCACGAAGCGGTTCTCCACCAGGTCGATCCGGCCCACGCCGTGCTCCCCGCCAATCCGGTTCAGCGCCTCGACGATCGCGACCGCCCCCAGCCGCTCGCCGTTCACCGCTACGGGAACGCCCTGCTCGAAACCGATCTGCACCTCCACGCCTTCGGCCGGTGCGTCCTTCGGATCGCGCGTCAGCATCCAGACGTCATCCGGCACACCTCCGGCCGGGTCCTCCAGCGCGCCGCCTTCGTGGCTGATGTGCCACAGGTTGCGGTCGCGGCTGTAGATCTTCTTCACCGTCGCGGAGACGGGCACGTTGTGCGCTTTGGCGTATTCGATGGCGTCCTCGCGCGATCGGATCGACCAGTCCCGCCACGGCGCGATCACCGGCATCTGCGGGGCGAAGGCCTTGTAGGTCAGCTCGAAGCGGACCTGATCGTTCCCCTTGCCCGTGCAGCCGTGCGCCACCGCGTCCGCACCTTCGCGCAACGCCACCTCCACCTGCCGCCGCGCCAGCAGCGGCCGCGCGATGGAGGTGCCCAGCAGGTACTTGTCTTCGTATACGGCGCCGGAGCGCACCATCGGCCAGACAAAATCCGTTACGAACTCCTCGCGGAGATCTTCCACAAAAATCTGCGCGGCGCCGCTGGCAATGGCCTTCTGCTCGATCCCTTCCAGCTCATCTCCGCCCTGCCCGATGTCGCCGGCCATGGCGATCACTTCGCAGCCGTAGGTCTCGCGCAGGTAGGGGATCAGGATCGATGTGTCCAGTCCGCCGGAATAGGCCACCACCACTTTTTTCGGATTCCTGGGTTCGCTCACTGGTCCCGATTCCTTTTTGGATTGCACTGTCTTGATTTCACCGAATGGATTCAATCGGCCAGCAATAGATAGAGCAGGGCCTTCTGCGCATGGAGGCGGTTCTCCGCCTGATCGAAGACGCGGGACCGCGGGGATTCCAGAACCTCCGCGTCGACTTCCTCGTCCCGATGTGCGGGAAGACAGTGCAGAAAGACGGCATCGGGCCGCGCCCCGGCGAACAGCTCCTCGGTTACCCGGAAGGGCTGGAACCGCTCACGCCGCAACTCCGCTTCGTGCTCCGAGCCCATGCTGGCCCAGACATCCGTATAGACCGCGTGAGCATCCTTCACCGCCGCTGCTGGATCGTTCCCGACGCCGATACGCGCGCCTGTCTGATCCGCAATTTCGGCAGCCATGCGGACGATTTCCGCGTCGGGCTCATAGCCTGCCGGCGTAGCCACTTGCACGTCGAGGCCCAGTTTCGCGCCGGTCAGCAGCAGCGAATGCGCCACGTTATTGCCGTCGCCCAGATATGCAAGCCGAATCCCCTCCAGCTCGCCAAAAGTATCTTTCAGGGTCAGCATATCGGCCAGAGCCTGACAGGGGTGGAAGCGGTCCGAGAGTGCGTTGACAACGGGAATCCGTGCCCAGTGCGCCAGTTGAACAACCGTCTCATGCTCGAACGTACGGGCCGCGATGGCCTGAACCCAGCGGTCCAGATTCCGCGCCACGTCGGACACCGGTTCCCGCTGCCCGATCTTCTCACCGCGAAGATCCATGAAAAGCGAATCGCCTCCCAGGCTCTTCATGGCAACTTCAAAGGTAACCCGGGTCCGCAGGCTCGGCTTCTCGAACAACAGGACGAGAATCCGCCCCGCAAGAGACTGTCTGTACTGCTTCTGGTTTCTGCGAATCTCTTCCGCCGTCTCCAGCAACTGCCGACAATCCTGCACGCTCAGGTCGTTGTCGAAAACGAGACTGGTTGCAGAAAACGCTTTGGATGCCGGATCTTTAGCCGTGCCACTCACGCGCGCCCTCCAGTCCTCGATGTATAATTATTCATCAAGGTGAATAATTACACATTCGAGCTGGAGATGTCAAGGCTATCCCTGCGGTGCGGCGGGCGGAATACCTTGCCCGCCCCCCGGATACTGCTTCTGGCTGGAGCACGCCTTTTCGGCGGAAAATCAGATGAGGCCTTATTTCTTCTTGCTGGGCACGATGGCATCTTTCGCTGCCTTCGCCACCCGGAATTTGACTACGGTCTTGGCCGGAATCTTGATGGCCTCCCCCGTTGCGGGATTCCGCCCCATCCTTGCCTTGCGAGCGGATTTGACGAGACGTCCGATGCCCGGCAGGACAAATACTCCGTTTTTCTTGGTTTGTGTCAGTGCGGTCTTGGCCAGTTCATCCAAAAAAGCCCGTGCGACTTTGTTGTTCAAATCGCACTTCTCAGCCAAATGCCGAACGAGTTGAGCTTGAGTCATTCTTGCAGCTGCCATACTCCTCCTTAAGGAACGAAAATCCGGGCTAGTATACACCGCTCCGTCCAATAAAAGTGGGGGTTTTTGGAATCTTTTTCTCCAAAGCGGGTTTGCGGGCCTTGGCAAAGGCCCCGGAACCATACGTAAGATCCGGAAAGATGGATTTCTCCGATTATTCCGATGGGAATCGGAAACGGCCTCCGGACGGAATTTTCGACACCCAGATCCCCCTGGCACGCCATACGACTTATTGTCCCGTCATTGGGTAATGCGCTAATTCTGCGTTGTTGGGGATTGGATGTTGTAGCGACCCGTTTCCACCATAAGGCTAATTTCTCTGCTGGTATCAAAATCACAGGGAATAAAAAGCGGCAATCCGGCCTGAAGAGATTCTTCTGTCAGCAATGGGTTTGGCTTATAGCAATATTCTACCTTTGCGCCTCCGTCCAGAGCGTAATAGCCCTTGATTTCCAAACTTTTCCCGTTATCTCCCACGAGGGTAGCCGGGTCAATTGCGGCACTGGAGCGTATGAAAAACTCCCTGCGGGAATTGGCTGGGATCGTCATCACGTTCTCTCCGTTTTTGTAACCGCCGGACCCGTCATCATGGACAATGTTTATGCTGACAGCCACCTGGTTGGCAGCAGCTGGACCGTTGTTGACGATTTTCACAGAGAAGACAGGGCATTGCCCGGCCTTGAGGCTGTAGACGCCTATTCCGTCTATGTAAAGGCGGGGGCTGGTCGCCAGGATGAGCTGCCTTTCCGCCGCATCGGCCTGCCTTCTAGCAGCAGTGAAGGCCTTATATCCGAAGTATCCAGCCAAGGCGGCGAGGAAGGCCAAAACCCATTGAGCCAACGTCCCCGGCCCAAACGCAATATCCCAGTATCCCTGCGCTTGATTGGCGGTGGCCTCTTCTTGCTGCTCGGTTGTTGGCTCGCCAAGTGTTCCGACAGTCCCAATGCTCGTAGGAGTGGCTGGGGAGAGGTCTTGTTGGGTATCGCCAGCGTCTTGTCCCTCACTCTCGGAGGCGCGTTCTTGATTGTTGGGAGTTGAGGGCGCGGTTTCGACCGCGCCCTATAACGCAAGAATCAATATAAGGGCAGTTAGATTCATGGTGGCGGCCTTGGCCAAAGGGGCCAAGATGCAAATTCTATCATGCAGCACCGCTGAGCAATTCGGGAATTGTCCAGATGTGATCGGTAATTCCGGCAGCCATTGCTGGAGTCATTCGGATGGATTTATGAACACGACAGAAGTTATACCAAGCGAAATGCAGGGCAATCGCAGCCTTGAGGTTCGCCCACTTTGTAGAGAAGGCGTTCGTCAACCTCGTGAGGCGGCGAATCGCCATCCTCATGGTCAAGTTCTGCCGTTCAATATGAGACGTACAAATCCGGCTTTGGTCAGGGTTTCCAATGACGGGTGTTGGGACAGCACCTACAACGTCAGCAGGGGAGTACCGGGCCTCACCATCGCGGGGAGAGGCATAGACCTTGACCAGTTGCGCGTAATCAACCCGGTCGATGAGAGCGTAATCAATTGCGGCGGGATAGGCGGCAAAGCCGTCCGTCGTCAACTGAAAGCGGTTCGGTCCAGTGGCCTTGCGAAGTTTCTCAATGAAGGTTTCGGTGGATTTTCGGTCCCGCCGTCCAAGATGAAAGGTCAGGACAAGCTTGCTATCCCGTTCGATAGCAACAAATGTGTAGGCGTCGCCGATGTCTTGTCGCTTCGACTCATGGAGCCATTTGTGCTGCTCCTTCTTAAAGACGTAACCCCAAATTTCGTCGCACTGAACGTCATTGACAGGGACGTTCTGAATCTTGCTGTCCAGCAGACGTTCGCACTTCCCGCCGACCTTGGTGAGCAGGGTCAGGATTGTGGTGTGGTGGACTCCAGTGATTCTCTCGGTGCTATTGACGGAGCAGCCTTCCAAGAGAAGCTGGAGAACCTGTAGCGGCCCGGTCCATGGAGAGGTACATTCCATCCAGCGGATCGGCGTGAGGTTCGGTGAAGGTTTTACGGCATTGTTTGCAGCGGAATCGTTGAAGACCGTTGCGGTGTTTCCCGAATTTCTTGCAGAGAGTGTTGCAATTGTGACAGGTCATCGTGAGCCTTGCCTTTCTTTGGCGATTGGCTCACAATCGAACTTGGAAGAGCCTATGCGAGCAATCGCGTGGGTTATAGCCCTGCCGGTAGTTACCAGCTACCGGTGGGGCTTTTTATTTTTTCCGATGCGGAAAGCGTTTCCTTCCCTTCCATTTCCAGGCCATTACACCTTCAACAGCAGCGGTCTCAACTTCTTTGCCTGCGAGGCGTTTCAATACAGAATGCACGCTCGCCAATGGATTGGTTTTATAGTGGCTGAAATCAAAGCCTCTGCTCCGAAGCACATCTCTCATCTGGGTTGCGGTGGTCCAACCGTTGGTGGATTTGAGGACTTCCCTGATAGCTTCCGTCAATCCCCAATCACTCATCTCGAAAGATCCAATCCATCCGTCATAACCTTCGCGGTCTTCCTCACCGACCATATTCAGAGAGGCGTTCAGAAATTGCTGTTTTTTCGCAATTTCCACATCAAGTTCATAGCTCTGCTTGATGAGCGCCTCAAGCTCATTAATGGTTTGCTGGATGACCTCGTGATAGTTTATGTCTGTCATAATCTATAAATTATTATAGTTATTATGCCTATAATTTGTCAATAGAAAAAGGTTCGACAAGGAAAGAAAGGACTGGGTGGGATCAAGCAATTGCCGATGCGAAACAGCGGATCAAGGAATTAGAGTTTTCGATTCGCGTATTTCGGGAGCGGAAAAAGGCGGGAGAGCCGTGGCCAGAGAAAAAGACAACGCACAATTAGCGCACTACCCGTCATTGCGCCGTATTGACTAGCCGGGCTGAAGCGCATAAGATGAACGTGCGGGGTGGAGCAGTCTGGTAGCTCGTTGGGCTCATAACCCAAAGGTCGCAGGTTCAAATCCTGCCCCCGCAACCAACAATTCTCCAATAATATCGATAAGTTGAGGGCAACCGCAAAGCACACCAATCCTGGTACAGACGCTAAATTGTGCGCGAATTGTGCGTGTTTTAGGAATTAAGATTTCGAACGCGACCGCCGTTGGATCGGGAGAACGCGAGGCTTGATGGGCAGACTTTCGACGTATGTAGCCGTCTTGGAAACGGCTTCTTTCAGATCCTTTTCGGAAACGATATTGTATCGATCAAAGACCTGCCTGGTGCGATGACCGCTTATCGACATCGCGACTATTTCAGCGACCCCTGCTCGAATCATGTTTCGAACTGCAGTGCGACGCAGATCGTATGGAATCCTGCCCGTAATTCCGGCTGACAGGCATGCAGATTTCCATGATTTGCCAAAATTCCCGATTGGTTTCCCATTTCGATGAAAAATAAAATCGCATCCGAAAACTCTTTTGCTGAGGCGTCGCTTGATTATTTCTTGTAGCGGGCCTTCCAAACCAATTGCACGCCCATGCCCACTCTTTGCATCCTTTGAGTGCAGCCGAAGCATCCAGGTCTCGCGGTCGAATGCTTTCCAAACAAGTGAGCGGATTTCTCCTGGTCGCATGCCTGTCCAGTAAAACCATTCGAGGAAATCTGCCACGTCAGAGTTTTTGATATTTTCAAGAACTGAATAGAACTCGCCCCGCTCGAAGAACCCCTGCCTCGCATTATGCTCAGGCAAGCTGGGAAACTTTGGAACTGTTGACAAGATTCCTGAATCCACTGCCAAGGCGAAGGCCCGCTGCAATCCTTCCAACTCTCGATTGATGGTGGCCGGTGCTGCTCCCTCTTTTTGCCTGAATGCGACATAGTCTCGCAATCGATCTGCCGTAACCGATAGTGCCCGGTACATCGCAAAGAAAGCACGAATATGTTTAAGGTGGGAGCGAACCTGGGGCAACCCCTTAAGGCCACGAATTTCACAATCCTGTTCAAAGCTCTGCAGGAGTTCCTCGACGGTGAGTCGTTCTTGATTCGGCCCCCGAAATGTCCTCAGCCCTGATTTGTGGACCG
This sequence comes from Terriglobia bacterium, assembly GCA_963662495.2. Classification (GTDB taxonomy): domain Bacteria; phylum Acidobacteriota; class Terriglobia; order 2-12-FULL-54-10; family 2-12-FULL-54-10; genus SHUM01. The sequence continues at coordinate 569,845 of CAXVYQ010000008.1, read as the reverse complement.
CGATTTCCCGGAGTCTTGCCTTCAGTAATTTTTGGGCTTCCTTTTCCGTTTCTCCAGCTGACTCTCTGATCTCCTTGCTGCGCCCTCCGGCAGGGGCATAGTAGCCAATCCAGAACCTGCTCCCTCTCTTGAATATTCGCCCATCTCCTCTCATGCCTTGCTTCCTTTCTTGAAATACTGCTCCAAGACGCGCGCCACGATATCTTGAGCATTCACACCTTCCTCAATGGCTCTAATCTTCGTGGCTTTCCACAAATCCTCCGGCAGGCTCATCGTGGTTTTGGTCATCTTCTTTTTTGGCTGATTTTGTTTTGAACTCTTATTTATCATATGTCTATATGTATAGACATATAGATGTCTATTGTCAACCTCGCAGTTACGCTTTGAGCCGCAAACGAATGAACTTATCGATTCCCGCTTCCGAGGATCGGATCTGTCTACCAATTCGGACTGTAAAGGGCAATTTCGCGGCATGCCGGTAGATATAATCCTTGCTTGCGCCGAGTCTTTTAGCTGCCTCATCAACTTTCAAGAGGCGATCCTTTTGTGTTCTTTTATCAGTCCCTCCATCACCCTCGCGTAGCAAGCGGGCCAGTAGGAGCGTATCCAGCATCGCCAGCTCGCCACGCATGGCTGGAATCTCCTCCTGTGGGACGGATGCGACCTTGTCGGGATCCTTCAGCAGATCCGGTAAATTGTTAGCGGTGTTCATTCTCGTACTTCCTCAAAACTGATTTTGTCCACAATCCGACTCGTTATTGATGGGATCGAGATGACTCCCTATGAACCACCACTACCAGACAAGATTCTTCCGCATGCGGCGGAGGACTTTTTCCACTGGCGCATCCGATAGAAACGGGGCGCAGGAAATTCCGTCAACTTCGCTCAAAAGCTTTACGATCGCCTGATATCGGCCTTCCAAAAATAGGTCCTGAGCTTCCTTTGCCCAGCCAACTGTGGGAGGCAAGACCTTCAATATTTCTTTCAAATCAATCTCCTGAAATTGGGTGTTTTTGGAAAAGTCGATGTGGGGAAGAGTCAAAACATCTACGGGTTCGACGATATCGTGATTCCGGAGAAAATTCCTGCGCAATATGAACTCAATTCGGCAAATCCGCGGAGACTTTTGGTAGACGCAGAGTTGGAATGGTGAACGTCTGCCACCAAAGTAAAAAGTGCTTCGCCCAGATGCATCACGCAGTTTGATAAATCTGTGGGATCGGGAAAAGCATTGTTTCATCAATGCCGGGACGGAATAACCTGAGACGTCGCAAGTAAATTCGACCCTACTAAAGGCTACGTCCTCACCATTCCACCCAGTGAGGTCATGTAATGCGGTGCAAAGTTGCATGCCGGTCAACGGAATCTGCTCAGAGCGCAGCATCATTCGCATCCGCGGAATATTATGAAAAGATAACTGACGGCCGTACCAGAGATGGATGAGATTTCCAGTACTCAATAAAATAGCGTCGAGTCGTCGACCATATAGGCTTCCAGAATGCCTGCTGCCAGTGGCTACATTTCGAACGATGCTTATGCGATTGCCGGTGGTGGGCTGAGCTGCCCAATTTATGTTGCCGATCAGCGTATCAACGAACGCCGCGATGTTGACCAAGTATGGGAAAATACCTTGTTGAATCGAACTTTTTGATGTTGAAATTGGCATGCTTCATGTTTAATTCCGTAACATCAGAAATGTTTCGATCACTCCTGATCGAATATTTGGACACCAATGATCAATAACCCATCACTGACCAAATGCCTCAAACGCTGGAAAGACGAATTCATGAAGCATCACGGCAAGCCCTTATGGAGTGTGGCGCCAGATGATTTCTGGGAAGGAGAAACGGCATATAAGGAGTTAAAGATTGGTGGATGGCTTCCCTTTGTAATGCTGGACTCCTATGACCCTGATGAAGAATGGAATCCGGTCATGTCGGCCATCGAGCTGCTGATGGAAGAATTGGACTTTTATCTGGGCAAGAAAGGGAAGATCGTCAGTACCAATCAGGAGAGAAGAAATTTCAATGCATTCCTCGGAAAGATGATAAAGCAGTTTGAAAAGGGGATGAAAGAGTTCCCGCAGCGGAGTCCAATATTAAAAGAATATACACGTAATCTGGTTGCGGGGGCAGGATTTGAACCTGCGACCTTTGGGTTATGAGTGCAATTTAAGCAGTGACTCCAGCCGGTCCCCACCAACTAAATCCATGAAAATACTCGACAGCGGGCACCCTGGTCTTGGCGTGAGTTGGGTCCTTTCGGCTGGAGTTCTCGGACAGTTTTCGGACAGTGATTAGGGATGCGAGCGGATCGTTGCAGCGCAAAATGTATTTGGCCATCAACACTTCATCAGATTCTCTCTTAATTTGGCTGGTACAAGTATCCGTGGCAAGGTCATACCTGCTGCCAGTCCCATCCTACCGCCTTCAATACGCAAAAGTGGCCCTAGAGTACACCCATTAGGAGTGCAAAGCAATTGAGTTTCAGCGAGGGATAGACTGCTGCAACTATTGGAAATGAAGTGGCTTGGGGCCGTTTTCCCGGATTACTCCTCACTGTACGTGGTCAGATGATTTGGGACAGAGGGCGTAAAAAAATAAGGTAGCGATCTGGCTCCTCTGGGTTGATGTTAGGCTGCCCTTGTTTGGAAGTGCAACCGTTTTCTTAAAGCCAAGGTTTTCTCTTTGATGCGATTGCGTTTTTGCAGGATGGCACTGCCTTGTCCTGTAAAAACGTCGTAGGGTGTCAGGTTGTTCAGGCTTTCATGGTATCGGTTTGTGTTGTAGTGGCGGACGAAGGCGTCGATCTGCCGCTCCAGGTCTTCCGGCAGGTAATAGTTGTTGAGCAGGATGCGGTCTTTCAGAGTCCGGTGCCAGCGTTCGATCTTGCCCTGCGTCATGGGGTGATAGGGTTTGCCGCGGGTATGCGGGACGCCGTTTTCTGCCAGCCAGGACCGCAACTCGGATGAGAGCCCGTAGCACGGTCCATTGTCGCTCAGGAGGCGAGGTCGGTGCCGGACGCCTGCGCGGTTGAGGCCAGTGGCCGTCAGCGCATCCTGCAGCGTGGCCGAGACATCCCTGGCGCCCATGGTGTTGCACAGCCTCCAGGCAATGATATAGCGCGAGAAGTCATCCAGCACCGTGGACAGATACAACCAGCCCCAGCCCATAACTTTCAGGTAAGTGAAGTCTGTCTGCCAGAGCTGGTGGACCGCTGTGGTTGGGTTGGCGAACCGTTCCGCCGCTTTCAGAACAATAAAGGCTGGTGCGGTGATCAGGTCATAGCGTTTCAGGATGCGATAAACTGTCGATTCCGAAAGGTAATACTGCTTCTGCTCCGTAAACTGCACCGCCAGCTCGCGGGCCGACAGGTCGGGCTCGGCCAGTGCTAACTTCACCAACTGATCGGTGATCTCCTCCGACACCTTGTTCCAGACCGGGCCGGGATCGGGCTTTTTATCTTCCAGACCATCAAAGCCTTCCGACACATAGCGGTCGTACCAGTTGTAAAACGTCGATCGGGGAATGCCAACCTGCTGCAACGTCCGGCGTACCCCCAGGGAAGATTGCTCCACCGTGCGGATGATCTCCAGCTTCTCCGAGGCAGGGTGTCTCATATACCGTCCTCCCCATCCCCGATCACACTTTTTTTCAGCAGACGGTTTTCCAGCATGGCTTCGGCCAGGGCCTCTTTCAGCTGCACGGCCTGCTCCCGCAGGGTCTGAACCTCGCCACTGGTCGCCTCGCGTTCTGTGTCGCCCGCCAGCCGCTTGCGGCCCGCCTCCAGAAACTCCTTGCTCCAGCGGTAATACTGGTTCTGGTGTAGCCCCTCGCGGCGGCACAGCTCCGCGATGCTATCCTCGCCGCGAAGTCCCTGCAATACGATGCGGATCTTCTCTTCCGGGCTGAACCTGCGCCGCGTCCTGCGCTTGATCTCCCGGACGGTCTTCTCGACCGCCCTCTGGTCGTCTTGTTTTTGTCTCATCTTCGTTCCTTTCAGTCTCTACGATGAGCCAAAAACTCCACCTTATCAATTCCACCCTTCCTGTCCAACTTGGCCTGACCGGGTACAGGTCTGATATCAATCGTAATTTCGATTCCAGGGCAGGTTACGTCAATATCATCGTAGGCTACACTTGCATCATTGGCAAAATTGTTAGAAACGATCAACCTAGCCCCTACATTTGACCTGACCGGGGATTTTAGTACCAGCTGAAGTGAGAGAGAATCTCATGGAGGAGGGTATTGAACATGCCGATGCAGAGGTACAAACCGGAACAGATCGTAACGGTGTTAAGACAGGTTGAAGTGGCGGTGGCAAGCGGGAAGACGACACCGCAAGCGTGCAAGGAAGCCGGGATCACCGTGCAAACGTACTATCGTTGGCGGAAAGAATATGGCGGACTGAAGGTGGAGCAAGCCAAGCGGCTGAAGGCGATGGAGAAGGAGAATACGCGGCTGAAGCGGCTGGTGGCGGAGTTGAGTCTGGAGAAGCAAATCTTAAAGGACGTGGCAGAGGGAAACTTCTAAGCCCTGAGCGGCGGAGTTGTGCGGTAGAGCGGGCTGAAAGTCAGTACGGAATCAGCCAGAGGCACGCTTGCCGGCTGCTGGGGCAATGGCGAGGAACGCAACGATACCAATCGACGCCACGAGCCGATGAGGATGAACTGACGCGGGCGGTCATTTTGCTAGCCGAGCAGTATGGACGTTATGGCTACCGCAGGATAACTGCTCTGCTGCAGAACGCGGGATGGCCGGTGGGGCGCGACCGGGTGGAGCAGATCTGGCGGCGAGAGGGATTGAAAGTGCCGCAGAAACAGCATCCCCGGAGGCGGCTGTGGCTGAACGATGGGAGTTGTATCCGGCTGCGGCCCGAGCGGGCGAATCAAGTCTGGAGCTACGACTTCGTCAGTGCGCGAACGCATGATGGCCGGCTGCTGAAGATCCTGACGCTGATTGACGAGTACACGCGCGAGTGTCTGGCCCTGCGAGTGGAGCGGAGGCTGAATCATCAGAATCTGATCGAGACTCTGTCCGATGTCATGCTGTGGCGGGGCATCCCGGAGCACATTCGTTCGGATAACGGTCCGGAGTTTGTGGCGCAGCAATTGCGCACCTGGCTGACCAGCTTGGGGACAGGGCCCTTGTATATCGAACCTGGCAGCCCGTGGGAGAACGGGTACTGCGAAAGTTTTAATGGGAAGCTAAGAGATGAATGCCTGAATGGAGAGATCTTCTACTCATTGAAGGAGGCCCAGGTGGTGGTCGAACAGTGGCGGCAGCAGTACAACACCAGAAGACCCCACTCGGCGCTCGGCTATAGGCCCCCGGCGCCGGGGGCCTATAGCCCTGTCGGGAAACCGGTTTCTCGGCCTCAGATTGTGGTGTAAACTCTCTCACATCAGTTGGTACAAAATCTCTGGCGGGTCAGGCCTATTCGACCTTTCGGCTGTCCCCCGACGGTCGCCGAATCGCCTTCACAGTCCGCGATGCCAACACGGATATCTGGATCTATGAAATCGGCCGGTAAACATTAAGCCGCTTTACCTTTGACGCGGGAGAGGATGAGAGGCCCGTTTGGACCCCGGATGGGGAGCGGCTAACCTTTGCGGGCCAACGGGCCAGTGGAAGATCCCTATTTCGGAAGCTGGCCGATGGGGGAGGCCAGGAGGAACAACTTGTTGCACTCCAAGAGCACGCCCACCCCACTTCCTGGTCGCCGGATGGCCGAGTGCTCGCTTTTGAAACCCCAGGAACTAGTAATGACGTATGGCTACTCCCTTCCGAGGGCGACCGCCAACCGACCCAGTTCCTTGGCACTCCGTTTTCTGAAGGCGGACCCCAGTTTTCCCCGGACGGACGTTGGATCGCCTACGTCTCCGATGAATCTGGGCGGTCCGAGGTCTACGTGCAGCCATATCCCGGCCCGGGGGGCAAATGGCAGGTTTCTACGGAAGGTGGCACTGGGCCGATATGGGCGCGAAGTGGCCGCGAGCTTTTTTACATGAACGGGGGCAAAATGATGGTCGCAGAAATCACCACCCAGCCGGCTTTTTCCCCCGGCAGCCCCAACCTTCTCTTTGAGGGAGAATATGTGCCGTCTGGCGCGCTGGCCAATTATGATGTCAGCCCCGACGGTCAACGCTTCCTTATGATGCAGGACGCCTCGCCAGAACAGGCCCTCACGCAGATCAACATCGTGCTGAACTGGTTCGAGGAACTGAAGCAGAAAGTGCCCACCGGCAAGTGATTCCTCCGTCGCTTCCGAGACAACTCATCAAAGGAATCAGCCTCAGCAGATGTGTCCGCGGCGATTACTCCTGTGTAACGGCGAAGTGTTTACTACTCCGGTCAGTACTGAAAATCCACCATGAAGTAGGTCACGTTCGATGTGCCGCCGCCGGATCCCGGATTCACGACGGTGTTTACTACTCCGGTCAGTACTGAAAATCCACCATGAAGTAGGTCACGTTCGATGTGCCGCCGCCGGATCCCGGATTCACGACGGTCAGGGCATATGTGCCGGGCGTCCGGAGCAAACGGCGATCAATCGTGGCAATCAGTTCCGTGTTGCTTACAAACTGAGTTTCCAAACTGGTGAGATCAAACCGGACCACCGACCCGGGCGTGAAGTCCCGTCCGCCGATTAGCACGGTCACTTCCGGGTCCCCCTGGCGGGCCTGGATGGGCGCCATGGTAGAGATTTCCGGCCCCTCTTGCGGTCCATCCTCATCCGCGTTCGCGGTCCGCGGCAAGGGGTTCTTGAAGTTCGGGTCGTATGTCGTATCCACGACCTGCCCATCCTTGACCACCCAGAGGATATTTTTAGTTTCCGCGATATTCACCAACGGATTGCCCGCAAGGATGATCGCATCGGCCTTCTTCCCCACTTCAATCGTCCCTAGTTCATGATCCAGATCGAACAGTTCCGCCGGCCATTTCGTCGCCGACAGGATCGCCTGCATCGGAGTCAATCCGGCGTCCACGAGTGATTGCATTTCGTAATGTGTCCAAAGGCCCGGGACGTCTTCCGTCCCCGAGTCCGATCCCGCGACGAACTTGCCGCCTCGCTCCGCGTACTTCTTGATATACGCGTTCACCTTCTGCATTCCCACCATTCGTCGTTCTCTCTCGATCGAACTCAGATTCCCCTCTCCGGAAGCCCCAGGCAGCCAGCTCTCTCGCTCTCTCTCCGGGACAAACGCCATCGATGGATCGCGCGCTAACTCCGGACCGAGCTGCTCCCATCCCCACGTACTTGCCCGAGGATTGAACCGTCTGCCCCCCCAGAGGGGGACATTGATATACACGCCTTGCTGGAGAAACAGTTCGATTAGGGGATCGTAGAGACTTTCCTCCATGTAATACTCCGGCGCCGCGAGCTTTTGCAGTTCGGGGTCACTAATCGTGGCTCGGGCTATGGGCGCGGAGTGCTCGATATACTTCAAGCCGGCCATTGCGGAATCCCGGCCGTTGTACTCGTGGCCCACCACGGTTTCCTCGCCTAACTCGTGCGCCTGCTCCACAACGGCTTTGATCTGCTCCGGCGTGAGTCCATCGTGAACCTTGATCGCGTCCACCCCTTTCGCGATCAGCCGGCGGACCTCCGCCCGCGCCTCTTCCACATTTGCGGCATTCACCACGTAGCTGCCGTTGATCGCATTGGGAACGATTCCGGCTCTTCTTCCGGGGAGCGGTCCGCCGAGTCGATGGCCCGTCACATACATCCGAGGCCCTTTGATAATGCCGTGCTTCAGCATTTCCCGTTGCGCAATGATCCACTCCGTCGGGTTAGCTGTATCGGCGACGGTCGTGATTCCGTAGCGCAGGAATATTTGCGGCATCCATTCCCGGTAGTGAATGTGGCTTTCAAAAAGCCCCGGCAGGATCGTTCTGCCGTCCGCCTGTATCACCTTGGCATTCGGCGGATAGGAAACTTGTCCTTTCGTCCCTACGGCCTTAATCCGGTCTCCCTCCATTACGATGACCGCATTCTGGCACGGGGCTCCCCCTGTGCCGTCAATCAAGGTTCCGCCTTCAATGACCAGTGCCTGTCCCTGCGCGTTCCCGGCAATTGTGCTCAGGAGGCCTAGAATGGCTAACCAAATCCAAACGTATCGTCGTTTGCTCATAGTTTCCTTCCTTCGCAGCCGGCAGGCTTCCACCAGCGCTGCAGGCCTGTTTTCAAGATATTCGAGATCAGCGATTCCACCGCCACTGTCTAATCAAGGAGAATTCTGCCGTTGTGGGGACGGAATCTGCTGTATTCAAGACTACGAATAAGTAACTTAGGGCGGGTAGAAGGCAGAGAAAACGCGACTAAACAGCTTAACTTCACAGTACCTCCTAAGGAGCGAGTGAGGAGACATAGGCCACGAGGTTCAGCATGTCCTCTTCGGTCAGCGAGGCGACGACCGGCACCATGAGCCGCGTCCAGTCGCCTGCCCGGGCGCCTACCTTCGTGTCGTACAGCTGCCGCATCAGATAGCTCGGCGAACGGCCGGCAATTCCAGGAACCGGGCCAAGGCCCTTGAGGCCGGCGCCGTGGCAGACGCTGCACTGCGTCGTCTTCCCGCCGCCCTTGGTTGCCAGCACCTCGCCTTTCCGGAGACTGCCGACGGGCACATATGCGATGAAGCCGGACCGGGGGTCGCGCATGATCTCGGTATGCTCGAGATTCTCCGGGGTTTCGATAATGCGATTCCTGATCGGCTCTCTCTCGTTGCCGTCCAAGGGAAGATGAATACCACCCTGGATGTGCATCTTGGGGACTGTATCGGTTTCCACAACCCGTATCCATGGCGTCCATGGTATCGAGCCATAGTATTCGGCAGCCGCTCGCATCTCCTCTTCGGTCATTTCCTTCCCGAAGTGGATCATTCTCTGGACATTTCCTTTGCGCGGCTCGCCGGTATTCCGCTTGCCATCCCGGAAATCGTACATCTGCTGGAGAAAATACTCGACTGGAAAACCCGATACGGGGGCGTTCTCGGGGCGCCCTTTGCCGTTGGGCATATGGCACAGGCTGCACGCCCACACCTCTGATGCCTGATTGCCGTAGGCTACGATATTGGGCATCTGCGGGTGGTCTCCCGGAAACCAGTCAGCCGGTCCATAGCGATTACTGATCTTTGTCCGTGTGAATTGAAGGTCGCTTCCGGGAAGGCTGTATAAGCGGGTGTCCAGCTCACGCATACGCCGAGCCTCATTTTGAATCGCCACCTCCTCGGCCGAGGGAATGGCGTAGGCCCATGCCGGCGGTACTTGCGCCCGAAGGGACAAGCTCATCATTGATACATACACAAGGGAAGCCATCAAGAACCCGAACATCTTCCTCATAGATCCTCCTTCTGTGACAGAAAACGCCGAACTTCGTTTCAAAGTTTACTCAGAATTAAATTTTTGGCGTACCGACAGTCGAAAATATACACCCATTTGGGTCCAACCGAACCGACCTTTTCTCCGAGAGCATCTGTCGGTCCCAAACCACCCTTCCCGAAGCCCTCGGAACCCGCTTTCTCCTCTGGCCGTTGCCTGAGGGGCATTCCCCATGTGTAACGGCGCAGTGGCGACTAATCCTGCCTTCCAGATGAAAATATCGCAAACCAGGACTGACGAATGACTTATCAGGCCGTGGTGGAAGTGTGGGGAGGAGCACATTTCTGGACGAATGAGCTTGTGAGGAAGCGAGAGAGGCTGGAGAATGGCGGCATGGCGATGGGAACACGGAAACAACGGGAGCGACAGGAAGAGATCTGGGTGGCCACGTGCGATCTGCCGCGAACGGCAGGACATCCGTTCTATGAGCGATTGAATGAGTTGCTGGAAGAGGCGGGTTTTGACGGCTTCGTGGAGGAGCGGTGCCGGCGGTTCTAGGCGGAGAAGATGGGGCGGCCGGGTCTGGCTCCGGGGATGTACTTCCGGCTGCTGCTGATGGGGTATTTCGAAGGACTGGACTCGGAGCGCGGGATGGCGTGGCGGGCGGCGGACTCGCTGGCGCTGCGGAGTTTTCTGCGGATCGGGCTGGAGGAAGCGCCGCCGGATCACTCGACGATCTCGCGGACGCGGCGGCTGATCGACGTGGAGACGCACCGGGAAGTGTTCACGTGGGCGCTGGGAGTGATTGCGGAGAAGGGATTGCTGCAAGGCAAGACGCTGGGAATCGACGCCACGACGCTGGAGGCCAACGCAGCACTGCGAAGCATCGTGCGGCGGGACAGCGGGGAAAGTTACCCGGAGTTTCTCACCAAGCTGGCGAAGGAGTCGGGCATCGCGACGCCGACGCGGGAAGAAGTGGCGCGACTGGACCGGAAGCGGAAGAAGAAGAGTTCCAATCAGGATTGGGAGCACCCGCACGATCCCGACGCCCGGATCACGAAGATGAAAGATGGCCGGACGCACCTGGCGCACAAGGCGGAGCACGCGGTGGATTTGGAGACCGGAGCGGTGGTGGCAGTAACGGTGCAAGGGGCCGATCAGGGCGACACCACCACGCTGCAAGAAACGTTCGTGGAAGCAGCCGAGCAGTTGGAGGCGGTGGGGAAAGAACCGGCAGCGGATGAGCAGATGAATGCGCAGGGACTCGAAGAGGTGGTAACGGACAAGGGATATCACAGCGGGCCGCTGCTGGAAGATTTACAAGCGATCGGAGTGCGGTCGTATATACCGGAGCCGCAACGAGGGCGGCGACACTGGCAGGGCAAAGCCGACGAACAAACTGCAGTGTACGGCAATCGGCGGCGCATGCGAGGCGAGCAAGGCAAACGGTTGCTACGGCAGCGGGGCGAGTTGTTGGAGAGAACCTTCGCGCATGTCTACGGCACGGGAGGAATGCGGCGCACGCATCTGCGCGGACATCGCAACATCTTAAAGCGGCTGCTGCTTCACGTCGCGGCGTTCAACCTCAGCCTGATTCTGCGCCGGGAAATCGGAGCCGGGACGCCAAGGGGCCTGCAGGACCGCTGGAACAACGTCTTTTTCTGCTGCTGGTGGGTCTGGATGCTCCTGCAAGGGCTCATGGAACGATCGGGTCGTCAACCGGCCACTTCTGCGGATAGATTCCGGTTTTCACCCCTGCAGCACCAAACTCTGAGAGCCGTGTCAAAAATGCCATTTCCACCACGGCCGGCTAGGGTGTCAGTAGAACAATCTAATTTGATTGATTTGATGGGCATCGATAAAAGCTCGGGCCAAGTTGTACTTACTATCTCTGACCACCTAGACTGGTCTGATAGCCGTTCACATCAGAAGATTCTTCAGAACAAATTGAATCGTTATTTGGCCTTTGTCGAGAGTGGAGAAATTCTAGAGAGTTATCCTGAATCAGAAGGAAGGTCAATTGCATTTAAGGTGGTTTTAAAGTTTTCTCCAGATGACGAGGGGCGATTGTTTCTAGCAAAAGCGAAGGAAGCCCTTGAGGCTTCGGGGTACAGCATTAGACTGGAAGTATTCGCTGGTTCATACGACAACTAGTTGGAGCCACCGCCATGGAGCGTTGTTAAGCGCCTCTGAAATCGCCGAGTCTTCCCAATCGGTCAAGTTCGCCTCCAATATGAACTCACAGACGGTCTTTACCAAGCGCCAAAATATGTGAATGGAAGTGAAAATGTCACGGAACGTCAGCCGTTTCCTGGCCTGACCCGCCTGCATGGTTGGAGTCCTGCCCTCATCTCCTAATTCGATTGTCAGTTCCTCCTCCGCCCTTGCCGGAGCGTCCTCGCCGTCTCTGTCCCGTCCCAGCCGTCATCCTGCGCAACCCCGCTCCTCTTACTCCCCGGATTTGTTGAATGATTTCTTCCGCACTGCCGTAGGCCTTGAGCGCAGGCACTTCGTGCAGGCGTATCGCGCCGCAGCGAGCGCCGCTCCATCTGTGCCACGTCGATCTCCCAAGCAAGACGAGCGACCAACGGATGCGAGTAACTACCGCACGAAGTGCCCGGCACGATGTCCCAGGCGAGGTAGCTGATTTCGCCTGCCTTACCTATGCAGTGTGAGCCGCCCCGCAAGGGGCGCAGCGAGCTAATAGCTGGACGCAGTCCCAACGAAGTGCCTGGACGTAGTCCCCAACGGGAAGCGAGTAACCAGCCGGCAAGTAGTGGAGGTTTCGCGATACACTGTGGGTTGCATTTTTCCGGATATCGCCTGCGGGCAAGAAAGCTTCCGCTACCACCACCGTGCTGACCTCGCGCCATACCTCGCCATTTTTCTCCGCCGTTTTTTTCGTCACCCTGGCCGTCACTCTGCTCGTGGCCGGGTGTGCCGTTCCGGGTGAACCGCTGCCTCCTCTGCTTGAGTTGCCCGAGCCGGTCAGCGATCTGGCGGCCCGTCAGGTGGGCTCGAAAATCCTGCTCCGGTTCACCTGGCCGGTTCTGACCACCGAGGGAACGCGAATCCGGCAACTGGACCGCATTGAATTGCACGCACTTTCGAATCACGAGAGCTTTGATGCGGACGAGTTTTACGCAGATTCCGAGCGGCTCGCCACCTGGAGCGCCGGGGAGATTCCTGGTCCGTCCGAGCCATTCGTCCATGAGATCTCCATCGATCCCGCGCGGCTGGACCGGCGCTGGCATTTCGCCATCAAGGCCATCAATCGTAGTGGGAAAGACGCCGGCTTCTCCAACATCGCTTCGCTCTATGTGATTGATTTGCCATCAGTTCCATCCGGTCTCGCAGCTTCCCTCTCCGAGCACGCCATCACCCTGAGCTGGCAATCCAGTCCCCGGTCCTCCATCAGCGGCGCTGCACTATTGCCTGATGGCTATGAAATCTTCCGCTCCGAGCCCGGCACCTCGTTCCTCTCCGAACAAATAAAAATATTAGAATCAATAGGATACGAGGATGGATCGTTCCAATTCGGCCAGTCCTATATCTACCAGGTCCGGGCGTACCGGCAACGGGAGGGTTCCAGGGCGGTTACTGAATTATCGGAGAGCGCGGAGATCACGGCCACGGACCGGTTCCCTCCCGCATCACCGCAAAACCTTCGTGCCATTGCAGTTACTGGAGCCATTGAGCTTGCCTGGAGCCCCAATACAGCCGATGATCTTAGCGGTTACGATGTCTATCGCAGCGAGGGGGGAGAGTTTCTTAGGTTGAACTTGCAACCTTTTTCGATTCCTTTATTTAGGGACATTACCCCGCAGCCGGGCACAGAGTACCGTTACCGGGTCCGGGCGCTGGATCAGGTGGGCAACGCAAGCGATCCTTCTGATACTGTGGAGGTTACGGCGGAATGATGGGCATGGAACTCAACCTGAATACGGTGGCGATGATCGGAGCCGTTCTCGCTGCCTTGACGGCAATTGGAATTGTGCTCTATATCCGGTCGCGGAAAAAGACCCCGCAAGAGCTCGAACGACTGCGCCGCCTTTCCGTCAACGCCAACGGCCGGCTGGCGGATGGGATTCTAGTGGAAGGTCCGGCGGATGGGGAAGGTTCCGCTGACGCCCATTTAATCTTCTATCAGTATCGAGCTGCGGGCATGGAATATACAGCGGCGCAGGATATCTCTCTTCTCCGTCATCTGGTTGATTCGGAATCCTGTCGTCCAGGCCTGCAAACCGCCGTAAAGTTCGACCCCCGCCAACCGTCGAATTCCATTGTGATCTGCGAGGAGTGGAGTGGATTGCGGAGATCAGGCAATGACCGGGACTGACTCATCGCTGCGGCAATTCCGCGGCAGGTTATAACAGAAAAAAGCCCTTTCCGGTCAGGCGCGGGCACTGTAGACCATAACGCCCCAGCCCAAATTCATCTCCACCGTCCGGCAATCTTCAATCCGAAACCGGGCCTCTTCCAGCAGGGCGGCGAGTTCTTCCGTTTTGTAACAGTGTTTCAGAGAGTAGCGGTGAAGGTTGGTCTGCTGCACAAGCCGCAGGGCGATATGCGCCACCTTGTTGGTCAGAAAATCGTTGCACCAGTCCGACAGAATCAGGCGCCCGCCGTGTCGCAGAACACGCTGGAACTCCCGCAGGACGAGGACCGGACGCTGGTAATAGTGAAAGCTGTTGTTGCAGATGAGAGTGTCGATGGAGCCTGAGGCAACAGGCAACTGCTCGGCGGACGAATTGATCCAGCGAATGTTTGCCGCAGGAGGTATCTTCCGCGCCGCCTGTCGCAGCATGGACATGGAAATATCCACCCCGACGAGTTACTGGTCCGGGCCCAACCGGGAAAAGACGGCTTGTTCCAGAAGGCCGGTTCCGCAACCGACATCCAGCGCCAGGCCCAATTCATCCCAGGGCACGGACTGCATGGCTGCTTCCATGGTGGACCTGCCCCAGGGGATGTTCCAGCGGCGGTCGTAGGAGTTTGCCTGACGATTATATTTCTCAAGCAGCGGCTGGTAAGAATTCAACGCTATCGGGCTCCATCGTGAGATGCGGGTGAGGTTTCCCCCCGCTGGGCTAGAGGTTCCACAGTAACGGCAAATCCTCCAGGCTCGCAAGTTCGGCTTCCACGGCGATCTTCGGGGCGGCCAGCGAGTTGCGGTTCAGATAAACGATGCGGAGACCGGCCGCGCTTGCCGGAAGCAGGTCGTAATCAGCCCCGCATGCGACATGCCCGAATGACACATGGACGATCTCCGATGGGTTGCAGCCTAACTGTTCCACGGCATAGGAAAACACCCTGGGGTCCGGTTTGTATGCCCCGGTGTCCTCCGAGGTGATCAGGGCATCGAACCGGACCGGGAAATGCTTCAGGCTTTGCCCCAGCAGCTTGCGGTCGATGTTGGAGATGATCGTCAGGCGGCAGGACCGGGAGAGCCGGAGCAGCGCGGCGCCGGCGTCGGGAAACGGCTCCCAACGGGAAAGAGAATTCACAAACGCCTCACCGGCATAGCCAGGACACCAGTAACCAAGCTGTTCCACGGTTTCACGGAAACTGGCCCACAGAATCTCGGCATACGGGACATAGGGACCAGCCAGCAGATTCCACTGCAATCTCTCCCAGGTCCGGAACGCCTCCGCGGACTCCTCCGAGGGGATATGTCCCAGGTCGACGAAAGCCTTTCGGACCCCGGTCTCCCAGTCAATCAGGGTGCCATAACAATCAAAGCTCACCCAGCGCGGCAGTGGGCCGGGCTGCCGCGCTTCGTCGGACACTGCCATTCCGCTCATGGAGTGGACTGGAAGGAATCAAGGACGTCGTGGACCATGAAATTTTCGATCCGCGACTCGTTGTGGATGTTTTCCGAGAATGCGGCGGTCAGCAACTGCTGCCTCTGATTCCGCAGTTCCCCCCGGACGCCTTCCATGACCTCCGGATTGGAAAGATCATGCTGGCCAGCCTCGCGGCGGCCCAGCAGTTTGAAGACCCAGAATCCATCCACCGTGCGGATGACCGGCGTGACCTGACCTTGTTTCAAACCCAGTATGGAGGACTTGAAGGAGGGGCCGAACCGGTCCAGAGAGGCCTCATCCAGATATCCGAGATCGCCTCCGGCCTGCGCCGTCTGCGGGTCTTCGGAATACTCCCGCGCGAGCTGCGAGAAATCCTCGCCGGCGCGAATCCGTACTTCCAGCATCTGAATCTTCTCAAGCGCCATGGATTCGTTCAAGGCTTTGTCATTCCGGAGATTCGAGATGGGAGAGTTGGGATCGCTGGATACCGCGATCACTCCAATCCGGAACAAAGGCTCCTGGATGTTGAACAGTTCCGTGTTCTGTTCATAGAAACTATTGACCTCTTCATCGGAGACCTGGATCTTGCTGACAACCTGATTTTCGACGACTTTTTCGACCGTGAGACTTCGGCGAATCTCCCGGCGGAGGTCATCAATGGAGACGCCCTGCTCGTCAATGCTATTCTGGAATTCCTCCGCGCTCGCCGGACCGCGCAGGACCGTCAAGCGGGCTTCCACCTCGACATCGGATGGCAGAATGTCCAGCTCCTGAGCTTTCTGAGCCATGATTTCGCCTTCGATCAGATCGCGCAATATCTCCAGCTTCAGCAGCCGGGCGGCCTCGCCATCGGGTTTTTGCGGCAGGTCCTTTATGCGGAAATCAAAGATTTTGTCCACATCCAGCCGGGGGATCGGCTTACCGTTCACCAGCGCAGCCGTCTCGGAGTTGCCTCCGCCATCTCCGGCGCCACTGCAGCCGGCCAGAATGCCGATACTCAATATCAAGACAAACAGAATGCTTCGATGCATTCATCCTCCTTTGGGGACCAAACGTTTTCGCACCCGCCAATCAACCGGTCCTGGATCGATGCCCGATGACCGACGACCGATGATGGACGCAATGGGTTGCTTCAAAGCGAGCGAATATAATGACAAACCTCTTCCAGATTTCCGGCCTCCTGATAGAGCCGGATGCCCGCGATGCCCGCCGCACCGGCCCGGACACAGCCGACCGCCTTCGGCCGGTTCACACCCCCCAGAGCCAGAACGGGGATGGCGCTCAACCGGCAGATCCGTTCGAACCGGGCAAGGCCCAGCGGCCGGACACCCGGCTTGGAGGGAGTTGCAAAGACCGGCCCGAGCAGACAATAGTCCGCCCCATCCCGTCCGGCCCGCAGGACCTCCTGCTCCCCGTGGCAACTGACTCCCACAACCAGGGGAGAAGTTGCCCGCTCCCGCACCAGTTCCCCAGTCAATTCCCGAGTCATCTCCCCAGTCAATTCCCGAACTGGGGGGGGCGAGAGCGAATCAGCCCGCAGATGTATGCCGTCCACGCCAGATACGATAACAATATCCAGCCGGGAATTCACCAGCAACCGGGTGGTTTTCTTTTCCGGCAAACGGTTGAGCCTGCCGGCAAGCTCCAGCAGTCGGCGGGCCGACAGGTCGTTTTCCCGCAGTTGGACGTAGTCGATTCCGGCCAGAAACGCCGCCCGGACCCGGTCCGCCAGCGCGGCTTCCGGGCTCGCGAAGGCGGAGTCGGGCGGCAGTTGCTGGCGGTCCGTGATGTAGTAACTCAGCGCCACTTGCCAGATTGCAGCCGCCGGAGAAAACCGCAGCATGGAGCTGATTCCGGAGCCTGACGGTCTCGCCTCCCACTCCCGGGGGAACGGCAGCGCCGCCTCCCGCGCCCGCCCGCTGCATAGGGTTACTCCTGCCGGGAATCCTCCCTGTTCTCGGAGACGGCCGGAGGAAGGAACTTCGATCCCAGAGAAAGGCCGAGCCAGAGATTGATCAGTCCCAGGCCGTTGACCGCGCCACGAAAATAATGGCTGAGGAAGAGAGGCCGTAGAAATGGAAGATACTGAAAGATCAGATTACGTTCCCACAAGATGGACCAAGGAATGGCCAGCAGGAACAGGCCGAGATCCAGACAAAGCAGAACGACCAGAACCCGGTGGTACCACCGGCCGGATCCTCCGGCGGGATGGGCCGGTCGATCTGGTTCAGGAGCTTTTTTCGAGATCCTGGATTCGCTCGGCGACATTGCGGTAGTCGATATTGCGGGCATACACTTCCATGAAGCTCTTCAGCGCCGACTCGCGGTCTCCCGCCAGCTCGTAAGCCGCGCCCATTTCAAACAGAATGGCCATCGAACTTTCCGCATCCACGCCAGGGGCATCCAGAGCAGTCTGATACCACCGGACGGCCAGCAAGGGGAGATCCTTTCCCAGGAAACAGGTTGCCAGCAGGGAACAGCATTGCACGACGTTGGAATAATCGTTCGCCCGCACGGCTATCTCGTGAACCTTCTGAAACTCCCCGATGGCTTCATCGTACAGGCTCATCTCCTTGAAGGCCACACCCATGTTGTAATGAGTTTCGCTGTCCTCTCCGGCGGCGGCCGGTTCTTCCATATCATCTTTGAATTCGCTGAAGAGGTCGTCGAGCAGCCAGCCGGCGGGTTCTTTCACGCCGCGCTCTGCGGGCGGGGGCTCGGCGGCCATCTCAGTCAACTGCTGCAGGGAGTCCGTTCTCGCCTCGTCCAGGGCAAGCTCAAAGGGAGTGTTCGTTGGCGCCGCCGAGGTTGCCAGCTCGTCCAGTTCGAGAGCTTCCTCAGTCGCCGGAGCGTCCGTGGCTGGATCATTCAGGGTCAGATCAAAGGCGGTATCCGCCGGTGACGCTGTGGTGGCTGCCAACTCGTCCAGCACGAGGGCTTCCTCAGGTGCTGGCACGGGTGTGGGCGCTTCGTCGGGTTCGGGTGCAGGCGGTTCCAGCCCGGCTACGGGTTCCAGCACGGCCATGGGTGGTTCCGGTTCAGCAGGTGCATCCACGATCTCGGCAACCGGCTCGGCCGGTTCCGGTTGCTCATCCGCAATTTGTTTGTCGAATCCCGCTAGCGCCTCGTTACCTGGATGCTCCGCTCGCAGTCGGTCGACGGCGGAGGCCGCTTCGGTCATCAATCCGGCTTCGAAGTAAAACTCAATCTCTTCCACCAGGCTGTCCGCTTCGGATTTGGTGGTCGCGGACCCGGATTCAGAGAGTGACTCCCATTCACTGGAGAGATCGACCTCACGAACCTGGGCCTGCTCCTCGGTGCTTTCCTCGGTGTCGGCGGGCAAGGCGGAGAGGTCTATCTCATGAATCGTTTCCTGCACGCCAGACGGGGCAGCCGATTCTACACCGGGGGGTGCCGCTTCGCCGGCGGCCTCCGCTTTCTGCTGAAAGGTGAGGATGAGCTCGCCATACCGGGTGGCGCGCTCCCCGTCCCCCATCCTCACGTAGCCTTCCGTGAGGGCCTCCGCGCACTTCGCGGCTTTCCGAAACTCACTGGTCCGCTCATACAGAGGCAGCAGATGCTCATACAGCGAGATGTTTCCGGGGACCTCTTGCAGACCCTTTTCCAGGGTCTCGATGGCACGCGAATTCTGTTTATAGGTGATATAGAGTTCGCTCTCGGTGATGCAGTTCGTTACCAGAGTCCGTTCCCGCGGGGGCAGGGCCTGCACCATTTCGCTCTGTTCGGCGGAGTTGTCAGGCACCTCCATCGCCATGATGGGCGTGTCGATGTTCGTCTCCTTCTCCGGTGGGGTGGTGCCCAGCTTCCCGTCAATCTGACGCAGGAGCTGGACGTTGTCCGGATTGTCCGGCTCCATCTGAACCAGTTCCTGGAAGACTTCCCGGGCCTTTTCGAGATTCTCGGCGGCCGTATAGGCATGACCGAGTCGTTCAGCCGTCTCGCGGCCTTCGCCGATCTCTCCGGTCTGCCGGTAGGCGAGCCAGAGCAGTTGCAGCGCATCGAGATTTTCCGCATCCACTTGCAGGACATTCTTCAGGCCCCCGATGATTTCGCTCAGCCTGTTCTGTGCCTGCAGCTTTTCAGCGCTAGCCAGATAAATGGCCATGGAGCCTGCCACATCCTGGTTGTCGAGCAGGTCCTGGGCAAACTGATTCAGGGTCGTGAAATCATCGTAGGAGCCGATCAACTGCTGCGCGATCTCTTTTGCGCGGTCCAGATTCCCTTGCTTCTTGTGCGCCTGAAACAGTGTGGTCAGCGCCTGCTGGTTGGACTGATAGGCAGGCAGGGATTCCAGGTCCTTGATGGCGGCGTCCGGGTCGCCCTGTTCGAGCTTCGCACGGCCCCGCAGAACGAGCGCCTCCTGGCAAACCGGGTCCAGGATGAGCAGCGCTTCCAGAACCGAGGCCGCTTCGGAGGGTTCGTTCTTTTCCAGGTAGCGCTCCGCCGAACTGAGATAGTTCTGGACAGCCTCGCTGTTCATCCGCGTCTGAGCGTAAAGCTCCGCCATCTTCCGCAGCAGCTTGGGGTTGTCCATGTCGAGCAGCAGGATGCGCTCGAATACTTCCCGGGCCTTGGTCCAGTCGCTTCGCTTGGAATGAATCTCCACGGCTTGCAGGTAGTGGGTGCGCGCATCGCGCAGCAGCCCCTGCATCGAGTACAGCTCTCCGAGCTTCTCGATCGCGGGTAACGATTCGTGTTCGATCTTCGTGATTCGCTTATAAACCGCGATGGCGCGGGGCACATAGCCGGCTTCGATAGATTTTTCGGCGAGGGAAAAGAAAATGTCCACGGCATTCTTGTTGTCGCCGGCGCGGTGGTATAAATCACCGACGGCGTTCAGACTCAGCAGGTCCTTCGGGTCTTTTTGGAGAATCTTCTTGTATTCTGCGATGGCCGCCGGGATTTTTCCCTGAATGACGTACTTTTCCGCGTATTGCAGGATCTTTGACTTATTGAACCCCAGTCCAAACGCCATGAGGAAATTGCTCCGGTCAAATGCTTCTCAGGTACTTTTCAGGCTGCCCGGCCGCACCAACCTGGACCGGTTCACGCAAAGGCTTGCAGCACGACCGTCGGTCCGGAGGGCCGGATCGGAAGTCATATACCCGGATAGAATAGGCGTAAACTCCGGATGATTGCAAGCGGTTCACCCTTTAGGGACCTCGCCCGGGTACCCCTGATTTTTTTATTGACCGCAGTCCCCGCAATTAGTATAAATATTCAGTAGGATGAATATTTATACTTCAGGGGGCCGTGGGGCAATGGGGATTCGGGCCGGCGTGATCGGATACACGGGCTACAGCGGCGCCGAACTGGTCTCTCTGCTGGCCGGGCACCCGCATCTCTCCCTGTGTTTGCTGGACCACCGCAAGGCGGGAGATGCCGCCGGCAATGCCGCGCCGGCTCCGGTTGCCGCCGGCACGGTCCGGTCCATGGAACATGTGCCCTGGAAGGCTGGCGTCGTCGCCGGACAGAGCCTCGATCTGGTGTTCACGGCCACTCCGCCGGAGATCTCGCTCGACATCGTGCCGGAGATTCTGGACCAGGGCGCCAAGGTCATCGATCTGAGCGGCGCTTTCCGTCTCCCCTCCGGGGAGCAGTACCAGCGCTGGTATCATGCGGAACATTCGCGTCCCGAACTGCTGCCCGAGGCCGTTTATGGTCTCCCCGAACTGCATCGGGATGCGATCCGGAAGGCCCGCCTGGTGGCCAATCCGGGCTGCTATCCAACGGCAGCCATCGCGGCGCTCTGGCCACTGGTCCGCCAGAATCTGGTGGATCGCAAGACCGGCATCATCTGCGACGCAAAGTCCGGCGTGAGCGGTGCGGGAAAGAAACCATCACCGAAGACGCATTTTGTCCAGGTGGCGGATAACTTCAGCGCGTACGCGATTCTGGAACATCGCCATGTCGCCGAAATCCTGAACCAGGCGGGCATCGATGAGCAGGAGCTTTCCTTTACGGCGCACCTGCTGCCTATCCCGAGAGGTATTCTGGCCACGCTCTACATGCGGCTCAAAGAACCAGGGATGCTGGACCAGATCCAGCAGGTCTATCGCGACGCATACAGCGACTCTCCGTTCATCCGGCTCTATCCGGCGGGCACCCAACCGGAGCTGAGCAAGGTGAATCACACGAACTTTTGCGACATCCATTGCTCGCTCGGCCCCGATGGGCGTCGGCTCGTGGTTATCAGTTGCATCGACAATCTGGTGAAAGGCGCGGCCGGCCAGGCGGTGCAGAATATGAATTTGATGTTCGGACTCGATGAAACGGCGGGTCTTTTGAAATAGTTTTTGAACCGTTTTTTGGACTGGGTATTAAACCGGCAATCGATCTGCAAGGTGTGATGAATGAAGATTGTAGTCAAAATCGGGGGGACGCTGCTTGAGGACCCCGTCGCCCGGCAACGGATGGCGGCCATGGTGGCCGCCGAGTTTCGCGCGGATAATAAACAGGTCCTGCTGATCCACGGGGGTGGCAAGCAGTTGACCGCGTATCTGGAAAAGACGGGCGTCCAGAGCGAGTTCCGCAACGGGTTGCGCGTTACAACGGCCGAGGCGATCGACGGGGTCGTCAAGGTCTTCGCCGGGACGGTGAATCACAATCTGCTGGCGGCGTTCGTTGCGGAAGGAGTCCGGGCGGCCGGCATATCGGGGATCGACGGAGCCTGCCTGCTGGCCGAGCAGTTGCGCGACGAGCAGGGCCGGGACTGGGGATTCGTGGGCCGGATTATCCAGGCCGACTCCAGGCTCTGGCAGACGCTGCTGGATGCGGGGATTCTTCCCGTGATGGCCTGCCTGGCGGTGGGCGCCGATGGCCAGATCTATAACGTGAATGCGGATCAGGCCGCGGTGGCCTGCGCTGCCGCATGGAAGGCGGATCGGCTGGTTTTTCTGACCGACGTGGACGGTGTCGAGGACGGGCGGGGGCAGCGGATGGAGAGTCTGGCCTGCGAGGATATCGCCGGGCTGATCCGCGCCGGAACCGTCTCGGGTGGCATGGAAGCCAAGCTGAACGCCATCGCGGAGGCAGCTCGCAACGGCCTGCACGAGGTGCATATCTGCAACGGACACCTCGACGGGGTTTTGCAGAGGGCGCTCGACACGAATGAACAGCAATCAGGGACGGGAACCCGGATTCGTTCCGGCCGGGTCCCCGAAACGATCAATTAGCGACCGATTAGAGTGGCGGGCACGGCCGTGGGCGTTGCGGTTGCCGGGCCTGGCAGGAGGTGGACAAGTTGCGAAATCATCCCGGACACGCATTGGAAACAGGTGACGGCCCCCATCGGGAATCAGCCGCCGGGATCGTGATCCGGCAGGCACAGCTTGCCGACGTGCCGGCGATGCTGCGGCTGGTCAACGGCTACGCGGATCAGGAGCTGATGCTGCCCCGGACGGAGGTGGAGATCTGCGAGCGCATCCGGGACTTCGTAGTGGCGATGGATGAGAATGAAGTCGTCGCTTGCGGGGCCATTCAGTTTTATTCGCCGCACATGGCAGAGCTGCGTTCCCTGGCGGTTTCCCCCGGCCGTGCTCATGGCGGGGTGGGGCAGCGGATCGCCCGGGAGATCCTGGATCAGGCCCGGGAGGTTGGCGTGGAAGTCGTCTTTGCCTTCACCTATGTCCCGCTGTTTTTCGCCAAGCTCGGTTTCCAGAACATCCAGCGGGAGGAATTACCCTTGAAGGCCTGGAGGGATTGCCTGCGATGCCCGAAGTTCAATGCCTGTGATGAGGTGGCCATGGCCTGCTATCTGACGCCGGATGCCGAGAAGCATATCTCCAAACAGCCGCCGTCGGAGGCTTTCGCGGAAGGGCCGCTGGTGATGCCCACGGTGGGAAAACCCCGCGTCATCGATCAATAAGCGGGACCAATAAACGGGACCAGTAGGCCGGTTGGATCGCTCTCGATTGTTCAACGCATTTTTCCGCCGCTCGCCAGTCAATCGGTGAGGGCGCGGACCAGCCGCTGGAACTGCTCGCCGCGATCGCGGAAATCACGAAACAGCCCGAAGCTGGGCGAGGCCGGTGAGAGCAGACAGATCCTGCCGGGAGAAGTATGCTGGCTGGCGAGGCGCACGGCCATTTCCATCATATCCACCGGCATATTCTCCGGCGAATCCACAGGCCCATTCACAGGGAAGACCTGAAACCGTGCGGCGGCGCGCGGGTCCAGCCGCACAATGGCGGACCAGATCTTCTCGCCCGTTACAGGAAACAGAATCAGGGTCCTGATCTGGCTCGAAAGGATTCGATGCGCCAGCGCCGTGAAGTCCAGCTTGCGGTCCATGCCGCCGACGAGCAGCGTCTCCACCTCGTCGCCGAAGGTGTCCAGAGCGGCGATGGTCGCCTCCGGGATCGTTCCGATCGAATCGTCGTAATAGGTCGCATCACGGAACGTGCCGACCCTCTCCAGCCGGTGCGGCAACGGACGGAAGCCGCGGATGGCTTCCTGAATCGCAATGGTGGGAGTGGAGAAATGTTTTGCAACGGCAACGGCAATCGCCACGTTCAGCTGATTGAATCTCCCCGGCAGCGGAATCTCGCTGACCGGCATCACCTTTTCCAACGATTCCAATGAATCGAATGAGCCGGAATCGGAGCGGCAGACGATCCATCCGTCGGAGACAAAGCACCGGCTTCCGGGCATGGCTTCCATCGAGCAGGGGATTTTGCTGGCCTGGGAACCGGCTGCGATGCGGCAGGTCTCCTCGTTTGTGGAGTCGTAGACCAGGATGTCGTCCGCTCGCTGGAAGCGGGTGATGTTGGCCTTGGCATCCGCGTATTGCTCGAAATTCTTGTAGTAGTCCAGGTGTTCGGGAAACACGTTCAGCAAGACGGCGACGCGCGGCGATTGCCGCAGACCCTCCAGTTGGTGGCTGGAAAGCTCGAAGACGACGAGCGCGCCTTTTTCGATGGCCGGAAGCTGGTCGAGCGCCGGGACGCCGATATTTCCGATCAGGTGCGTGGCCCGCTCGCCGCGCCGCAGGATGGCGTGGATCAGCGACGCCGTTGTGCTCTTTCCCTTCGTGCCGGTTACGCCGATGATGATGGCCGCGCAGTTGGAGAAGAAAACTTCGGTGGGCGAGGTGAAAACCGTGCCGGCTGCGCGCGCCCGCTTGTATTCAGCGGTGTTGACCGGGATGCCGGGAGATTTGACGATGATGTCGTATTGGCTGATGGCGGAAAAATAATCCGGTCCGAGATGCAGCCGGAGCGGGGCCGAGGATGCAAACAGTTGCCGCGTGGCTTCGGGGAGTTGCGCTTCCCGCAACTGATCGGCGATGCCGACCGTGGTTCCGGGAAAAGACGCGCGCAGGAAGCGCAATGCGCTGTGGCCCTCCTGGCCGAAGCCGAGGATCAGGATGGAGCGGTCGCGGAGCCGTTCTAATTCCATATCATGAGCGGACCGAGTCTGTTGTCGCCGCAATCAGGATGCCCGGCGAGCGATGGTCCATCGGCGGGAAGTTTACCACAAAACTCATTCAACAGTATAATATGGACCGCAAAGCAAAACAGAGAGCCAATCTTAAGGAGGCAGTAACCATGGGCGAGTGGGAATCGAAGTTCTGTCAGGACCGCAATAAGATCCGGTGGATATTGCTTGAGGGAAAAATCACCCGCACCGCGCCGCAGGATGATCCCACGGAAGGGAATGAACTGCCGGTGGAGCAGATCACCGGCGTGGAGACAACGTCCGTTCAGAGGAAAACACGGTCGCCGCTGGCCTGGCCCGCCATCTACCTTTCGCTGGTGCTGCTGGCGGTGACGGCGTGGTTGCTCTCGATGCCGGGCGCCGCGCGCGTGGTGGCCGTTGCGCCGCTGATCCTGGGCTGTGCGGCGCTGCTCTGGGGGCTGAGCCGCGTCAAAGGGAATACGGAATTGATCGATGCGTACCAGTTGGTTGTCTCCGGCGCGCGAAAGCCGGAATGGCTGATCGTGGGCTCGCATGAGGAAGTGACAGGCTTTATCGGTGGATTGCGCGAGGAACTGAAAAATTCCGCCCCGAATGCCGCAGCGGCAACGCTGAACTAGCTGAACCGTGGTCCTGAATCAGTGAAGCTGATGTAGCGGTGCAACGAGCAGCCGAACGTTCCGGATGCAGATGTGCTAGAGGGCGATCTCCCAGGCGTGGTTTCCGGCCCATACAGGTCCCCCGGAGGTACACGACAGGCAACACCGGAGGCATGAAAGCCGGTTGACAGGCACCCGATGCGGCCGGTTATAATAGACAGGTAACACATGGCCTGTGGCGGGCAGCGCATCAATTTCGATCTCAGCAATGAGGATCGGTCATGAGCCAAGGTGATTGAAGGAGGGATTTATGGGCGTTTCATTAACTACCGGTGCGATCAGCAAGGTAAAAGAGATTATGGTGCAGCAGGACCCGAAACCGACTGGTCTGCGGATCGGCGTTGTGGGCGGGGGCTGTTCCGGGTTTTCCTATTCCATGAGTTTTGAAGGCGACCCGGACGGCGACGACCTGGGCATGGACAAGGTATTCGATTTCCATGGCCTGAAGGTTTATGTGGACCAGACCAGCTTGCTCTATCTGGAAAACACCGAGGTCGATTACGTGGAATCGTTGGAAGGCGCCGGGTTCAAGTTCAGCAACCCGAACGTGAAGAACACCTGCGGTTGCGGTAGTTCCTTCAGCGTCTAACGACAGAACATCCGATTTCGAAGAACGGCCCGCACGCGGGCCGTTTTTCTTTTCTGGCGGGCCTCTCCGGACCTGCCGGTCAATTTAATCCCCCGGCGTACTCCCAGGACGCAACAACAACCACATTAACTATATTTTTCTTGCTTCCCTCCTCCTCGCAACTATGAGAGGACACTATCTAGGAAGAGGGAAGAAATGTACAATGGGTGCTCAGGAACCGGCTCCGCTACCGAACCGGTAGCGTTTTAACCGATCCAGCAAGAGGCACGCTATGCCGCTCGATCAATATGAACGCGAGATCGATTACCTCCGCATCTCTGTCATCGACAACTGTAACCTGAGGTGTGTCTACTGCATGCCGCTCAATGGCTTGCAGTTCCTGCCCCCTGAGCAGTTCCTGCAACCGGCCGAGATTGTGGCGGTTGTCCGGGTGGCGGTTTCCGTGGGTTTCCGCAAGTTTCGGCTGACGGGCGGCGAGCCGACGCTGCGCCCCGACCTGCTGGAAATCGTCCGGGGAATTACCGCCGTCGACGGGGTGGGTGAGCTGGCGATGACCACGAACGGCATCCGGCTGCCGGAGCTGGCCGTGCCACTGGCCGAGGCCGGGTTGAGCCGCGTGAACATTCATCTGGATACGCTGAACCCGGAGCGGCTGAAGAAAGTGATGCGCTGGGGAAACCTGGAGCAGATCTGGAAGGGGATCGAGGCCGCCGAGGCAGCCGGGCTGAAGCCCATGAAGCTGAACGCGGTCATTGCAAGAGGCTATAACGATTCGGACGTGGTGGATCTGGCCGCCCTCACCCGGGATCGCGATTGGCACGTCCGGTTCATCGAGATGATGCCGTTCGGGACCGGTGAGTGCGCCACGCTGGCGAAAGAACAGTTCGTTTCGAATGAGGATGTGAAGGCGGAGATCGAGCAGGCCCTGGGCAGCCTGACGCCGCTGACGGGGAGTCCATCCGATGAGTCGGTCAACTACCGGCTGCCGGGAGCATCCGGGGTGGTGGGGTTCATCAGCCCGGTTTCGGCGCCCTATTGCGGCAGTTGCAACCGCATGCGCCTGACGGCCGACGGCAAGCTGCACCTGTGCCTGCTGAATGACGATGAAATGGATATCCGGCAGCAGTTGCGGGAGCAGGGCCCGGAACGGGTCCGGGAGATACTCTTGAAGGCCGTGCACCTGAAACCGTTCGGCCATCGCCTGCAGGAAGGGCACTTCACGCAGAATCGCCGCATGTTCCAGATCGGCGGTTGAGGGTGCCCGGAAGAGAGAAACTACCCCTTCACGAGAAGCTCTGGCGCCGGAACCTTGATCTGGCGACGGCCTGCCTCGCACACCCCTTCATCCGCCAGATGCGGCAGGGAACGCTCTCCGCGGCTGCCTACAAACGTTATATCGCGCAGGACGCCTTTTTCCTGGACGCCTTCGCCAGGGCCTACGCGCTCGCACTGGCACATAGCCCGGATACGGAGACCATGCAGGCATTTCAGCGGCTGCTGACGGCGGTGTTCGAAGAAAAGCAGATGCATGCCTCCGCCGCGCGCAGGCTCAGCATTCAGTTGGACCGCGTTGTTCCCTGCGCCGCCACTCTTGCCTATACGGACTTTCTGCTGGCGACGGCGTGGCGGTCCGAGCCGGGGGAGACCACCGCCGCGATGACGCCCTGCATGAGGCTCTATGCCTACCTGGGCGCGGAACTGGCGAATGAGCTGGGTCCCCGGCAATTGAAAGGTCATCCGTACCGCGAGTGGATTGAAGCATACTCCAGCAGGCAGTTTCACGCGGCCGCCTCTGAACTGGAGGATTTGCTGGACCGGCTGGCGAGCGAGGGGCCTGCCATCCGGCGGGCATATCGATACGCGATGGAGCGGGAATTGGGTTTTTTCTCCGCCCCGCTGGAGGAGACCCCGCTGAAGGAGAAAGGATGATTCCGATCGCGCTGACCATCGCGGGCTCTGACCCCTCGGGTGGGGCCGGCATTCAGGCGGACCTGAAGACCTTTCATCAATTCGGCGTCTACGGCACGAGCGTTCTTACCTTGGTTACGGTGCAGAACACGGTGGGGGTGAGCCGCGTGGAGGTGCTGGCGGCGGATCTGGTCGCAGAACAACTGGAGGCGGTCTTGAGCGACGTACCGCCACGGGCGGCAAAGACCGGGGCGCTGGGCAGCGTGGAGATCATCGAGGCGGTCGCCGCGCGGGCCGCGGAATTCTCATTTCCCCTGGTGGTCGATCCGGTCATGATCAGCAAACACGGGGTGCCGCTGCTCAGCGAACCCGCGCGGGCCGCTCTGGTCGGCAAGCTTCTGCCACATGCTTTTCTGCTGACACCGAACCTGCACGAGGCCTTCGCCATCTGCGGTATCGAGAGCCGGGATCAGCGCGGGGTGGAGGATGCGGCGCGGGCCATCGCCGCGCTGGGGCCCCAGGCCGTCCTGGTGAAGGGCGGGCATCTGGCGGGAAAAGCCCCTGCAGGCGATGCTGAAAGCGCGGGAGAAGCACCTGAAACGGCAACTGACACTCTTTTCTGGAAGGGCCAGATGCATCACTTCTCTTCACCGCGCATCCGGACAAAGCACACCCACGGCACCGGTTGCACCCTCTCGGCCGCCATCACGGCCTGCCTGGCGCAGGGAATGGGTTTGATCGAAGCCGTGGAGACGGCCAAGCGATTCATCACACGGGCGATCGAAACCAATCCCGGCATCGGGACAGGGTACGGTCCCGTCAATCACATGGTGTCCCTGTAGTGCTGGAATCCTATGTCGTGGGAATTGATGCTGCGGGAATCGAATGTAGCGCGGGAATCCCGATTGCGCGGGAATCGGAGCCAGTTTATGACGTGGGGGGGACGAAATCCGGTGGAGGCGTAGCCGTGGCCTGATCTTTTCCACCGCCGAAGAAAAAATCTTCCATGTATTGGCGGACCTTCCTCTGGTCGTTGCGGTCGGCCAGATTCAGGCGGTATTCATTCAGCACCATCTTCATGTGCTCCATCCACATGCCCCAGGCATCTTCCGAGACGTTTTCATAGATGCGCTGGCCGAATTCATTGTCAAAGGGGGGCTCGCTCAACCCCGGCAATTTTTTATTGAGCTTGATGCATTGGACCATTCGTTTCGACATCCTCGGGAACCTCCTCGCCAGCGGGTGCGCAAGCCGGTAACGGCACACTCCTGAGCAGTTTCAGGCTACGGGTATCGGTTCCCATTTGTCAATGTTTTGATAAATCTGAACAGGTTTCAGGTATTCTGACCGGCTCAAGACCATGCAACGGACATACAATGACTGTCGCAGGCAATAACGGCTACAGGAGGTTTCGAAGATGAGAATCGCAGTCAGCGGTTCGACCGGTCTGATTGGAAGTGTGCTGGTGCCGGCTCTGGCGGGAGCGGGACACGAAGTGGCCCGGTTGGTGAGAACCCGGCCAGGTCCGGAGTCGAACGACATTTACTGGGACCCTTACAAAGCCTACCTGGATACCCCGAAGCTGGAGGGAGTAGACGCCGTGGTGCATCTGGCGGGCGAAACGATTGCGGCGCACTGGACCCCGAGCCGGAAAAGGAGGATTCACGAGAGCCGTATACGCGGGACGCATGTGCTGTCGGAAGCCTTGCGGCAACTGGATCACCAGCCGCAGGTTCTGGTGAGCGGGTCGGCGATCGGGTTCTACGGCGACCGGGGCGAAGAAGTGGTTACGGAGGAAAGTCCGGCGGGATCGGGATTCGTGGCCGATGTCTGCCGGGATTGGGAAGCGGCGACCGAGCCGGCCAGCCGTGTCGGGATCCGAGTGGTACACCTCAGAACCGGAGTCGTATTGAGCAGTCAAGGCGGGGCGCTGGCCAAGATGCTTCCCCCGTTCCGTATGGGAGTGGGAGGAAAGATCGGGTCCGGGCGGCAATACTTCAGCTGGGTGTCGATGGATGACGTGGTGTCGGCCGTGCAATTCATCCTCCGGACGCCCGCGCTCGCCGGTCCTCTCAACATGGTGTCGCCGAATGCGGCGACGAACCTGGAGTTTACAAAGGCGCTGGGGAAAGTCCTGTCCCGGCCCACGATCTTTCCTCTGCCGTCCTTTGTCGTGCGGTTGCTGTTCGGGCAGATGGGTGAGGAAGTGCTGCTGGGCGGGCAGCGCGTGGAGCCCGCGAAGCTGAAGGCCGCGGGATTTGCATTCCAGTACCCGGAACTGGCGCCGGCGTTGCGCCACGCGCTCTCGGCTTGACTATGGGACGGATGAGAACCGGAAGGTTTTGAGCAAAGCCCCTAGCAGGCCGTGGTGGAAATGGCATTTTTGACACGGCTCTCAGAGTTTGGTGCTGCAGGGGTGAAAACCGGAATCTATCCGCAGAAGTGGCCGGTTGACGACCCGATCGTTCCATGAGCCCTTGCAGGAGCATCCAGACCCACCAGCAGCAGAAAAAGACGTTGTTCCAGCGGTCCTGCAGGCCCCTTGGCGTCCCGGCTCCGATTTCCCGGCGCAGAATCAGGCTGAGGTTGAACGCCGCGACGTGAAGCAGCAGCCGCTTTAAGATGTTGCGATGTCCGCGCAGATGCGTGCGCCGCATTCCTCCCGTGCCGTAGACATGCGCAAAGCTTCGTTCCACTACCTCTCCCCGCCGACGCAAGAGTTGTTTGCCTCGCTCGCCTCGCATGCGCCGCCGATTGCCGTACACTGCAGTTTGTTCGTCGGCTTTGCCCTGCCAGTGTCGCCGCCCTCGTTGCGGCTCCGGTATATACGACCGCACTCCGATCGCTTGTAAATCTTCCAGCAGCGGCCCGCTGTGATATCCCTTGTCCGTTACCACCTCTTCGAGTCCCTGCGCATTCATCTGCTCATCCGCTGCCGGTTCTTTCCCCACCGCCTCCAACTGCTCGGCTGCTTCCACGAACGTTTCTTGCAGCGTGGTGGTGTCGCCCTGATCGGCCCCTTGCACCGTTACTGCCACCACCGCTCCGGTCTCCAAATCCACCGCGTGCTCCGCCTTGTGCGCCAGGTGCGTCCGGCCATCTTTCATCTTCGTGATCCGCGCGTCGGGATCGTGCGGGTGCTCCCAATCCTGATTGGAACTCTTCTTCTTCCGCTTCCGGTCCAGTCGCGCCACTTCTTCCCGCGTCGGCGTCGCGATGCCCGACTCCTTCGCCAGCTTGGTGAGAAACTCCGGGTAACTTTCCCCGCTGTCCCGCCGCACGATGCTTCGCAGTGCTGCGTTGGCCTCCAGCGTCGTGGCGTCGATTCCCAGCGTCTTGCCTTGCAGCAATCCCTTCTCCGCAATCACTCCCAGCGCCCACGTGAACACTTCCCGGTGCGTCTCCACGTCGATCAGCCGCCGCGTCCGCGAGATCGTCGAGTGATCCGGCGGCGCTTCCTCCAGCCCGATCCGCAGAAAACTCCGCAGCGCCAGCGAGTCCGCCGCCCGCCACGCCATCCCGCGCTCCGAGTCCAGTCCCTCGAAATACCCCATCAGCAGCAGCCGGAAGTACATCCCCGGAGCCAGACCCGGCCGCCCCATCTTCTCCGCCTAGAACCGCCGGCACCGCTCCTCCACGAAGCCGTCAAAACCCGCCTCTTCCAGCAACTCATTCAATCGCTCATAGAACGGATGTCCTGCCGTTCGCGGCAGATCGCACGTGGCCACCCAGATCTCTTCCTGTCGCTCCCGTTGTTTCCGTGTTCCCATCGCCATGCCGCCATTCTCCAGCCTCTCTCGCTTCCTCACAAGCTCATTCGTCCAGAAATGTGCTCCTCCCCACACTTCCACCACGGCCTGCTAGGGAATCCGTGCTAGAATCTCTGTTTTGGGTTTAGGCAGTGGTGAAGCGTTGCAGGGTGGATTCGTAATGGACGACACAACCTTTGGTTTGACATTAACCGTTCTCGGCATGTCCGGGACACTGGTCAGTCTGGGCATCCTGAGCCTGCTGATCGCCGGGCTGAAGAAGATCTATCCGTTCGAACCGGAAAAAACGGCCGCATCGAAGGGGAAGGGGAATTAGGCGAAGTGCTTCTGGAGTCGATACTCGCGTCGCTGGAGGCGCTGATCAGCGGGCTGGGGCAGTTCAGTTGGCAGCAGGTGGTGATGATCGTCATCGGTTGCGTGCTGATGTACCTGGGCATCGGCAAGGGGCTGGAGCCGCTGTTGCTGGTGCCGATCGGGTTCGGCGCCATCTTGGTGAACGTGCCTTTCTCCGGCGTCATGGAGGAACATGGCTTCCTGCGGGTCATGTACGATGGAGGCATCCTCACGGAGCTTTTTCCCATTCTGATCTTCGTCGGCATCGGGGCGATGACGGACTTCGGGCCGCTGCTGGCCAATCCACGAATATTGCTGTTCGGCGCGGCTGGACAGTTCGGAATCTTCCTGACGCTGCTGCTGGCGCTGGCCCTCGGCTTCACCAAGCTGGAAGCGCTGGCCATCGGAATCATCGGCGCCTGCGACGGGCCGACGGCGATTTACGTGACGACCAACTACGCGCCGCACCTGCTGGGCTCGGTCTCCGTGGCGGCCTATTCCTATATGGCGCTGGTGCCGATCCTGCAGCCGCCCATCATGCGTCTGCTGACCACGGACAAAGAGAAGAGAATCGTCATGGCATCGGTGAAGAGCACGGTCTCGAAGAAGACCCGGCTGATCTTCCCGATCCTGGTTACCGGATTCACCGCAATCGTCGCCCCCCTCGGCGTGCCGCTGATGGGAATGCTGATGCTGGGTAACCTGTTCCGCGAGGCTCCCGGGCTGGAGCGGCTGGCGAAAACCTCCGCCAACGAGCTGGCCAACATCGTTACTCTCATGCTGGGCCTGACGATCGGTGCGACAATGGCCGCCGAGCAGTTTCTCCGCATTGAGACGCTGGGCATCTTCGCGCTGGGACTGGTCGCCATCGGGCTGGATACGGTGATGGGCGTGCTGTTCGGCAAGCTGATGTGCGTCCTGACCGGCGGGAAGGTCAATCCGCTGGTGGGCGCCGCCGGCATCTCCGCCCTGCCGATGGCCGCGCGCGTGGTGCAGATGGAAGGGCAGCGCTACAACAAGAAGAATCACCTTCTGATGCACGCCATGGGCGCCAACACGGGCGGGCAGGTCGGCTCCATCATGGCGGCCGCCATCATGCTCTCCATCGTCAACGCCATGGGCATCCTGTAGGCCGGACCCGGCCGCGGTTTCCTCCATTCCAAATTGAACTGGCTCGATCGCGGGCTTGCCCCCCCCCCCCCCCCCCCGCGTGCGCCGGGGCGCGAGTCCGCTCCCCCGATCTTTTCCCGCACCGACATCGCACAGGCTGGTAGAATCCTCATCGCACCTGCTAGGGTGAGCGGCAACAACAGGCCGGTGCGCGGTAACAACAGGGTTGAAAGATGCGCCGCCAAATTGGGTGCGGTAATTTTGGATGCGCCGAATTGGGCGCGATGAATTGGGCGCGATAAATGCCACGGCCGCGCCGGTCTGGAGTTTCCTTTCAGGCACGGAGGACCATGAACTTTCTGCTACGCATTTTCTCGGGTCCGATCGTATTTCTTCTCCTGTGCCTGTTGCCCATCGATGGCCTGCCCGTGGAGGGCCGTCTGGTCATCGCCTGCTTCGGCTGGATGATCACCTGGTGGGTAACGCAGCCGGTCCCCTGGTCCATCGCTTCGCTGATCCCGTTGATTCTGTTTCCCGTCCTGGGATTGCTGGGGCTGACGGAGACGGTCCGGCTGTACGGGCAGAGCATCTTCTTCTGGATCTGGGGCGCCGTCTTGATGGGCTACGCCATGCAGCGGCAGGGACTGGCGCAGCGATTCTCGTTATGGTTTCTTTCCCTGCCTTTGGTGAGCGGCAGCACGCGCCGGATGCTGTTCGGCTTCATGCTTGTTGCCGGCCTGCTCTCCTCCCACGTCTCGGACGCGGCGCCGTGGCCATGATGATTCCCGTGGCGCTCTCGCTGGCCTCTTACGTCCGCAAGGTTACCCGGACCGATCCGGAGGTGAAGACGAATATCGGATCGTTCCTGGTTCTGGGCGCCATGTACGCCGCCGCGGCCGGTGGGATCGCGACCATTGCTGGAGTTCCCCACAACCCGCTCGGCGTGGCTCTGCTGGAAGAGCTGACCGGGAGGACGCTGACCTGGTTCCAGTGGATGATGGTGGGAGGGCCGATCTTTCTGGTGGCGCTGGTCGTTTTCTTCCTTATTTTGAACTGGCTGCTTCCGCCGGAGATCGCGACGATTCCGGGCGGTGATGCGTATCTGAAGCAGGAGCGGGAAAAATTGGGCCCCATGAAACAGGGGGAATGGGCCACGCTGTCCATATTCCTGGTGATGGTGGCGCTTTTCATGACTCCCGCGTTGGTCTCGCTGCTGCTCGGGAATGACCACGCGATCAGCGCGTGGGTCGCCGCGTCGCTGTCGCCCTGGACGGTGCCGCCGGTGATCCTGGTCCTGTTGTTCTCGGTGCCGGCCGACTGGAAATCGAAAGAGATGATCCTGACCTGGAAGGAAGCCGTGGAACATACGTCCTGGAACGCCATGTTCATGTGTGTGGCCGGGGTCGCCGTCTCCAGCACGCTGGCCCGGCATGGTTTTGTCGAGTGGATGGGGGGCAACCTGGGACAATTGGGAATTGGAACCTATACCCTGCCCTTTCTGGCCTCCGGCCTGATGTCGGTCCTGACCAATATCATCGCCGGCGCTCCGGCCACCACGCTGCTGGGAACCGTCCTGATTCCGGTCGCCGAGCAGGTGAATTTCAACCCGGCTTCCATGGCGATGATCCTCCCCAATATGGCGGTGGGATTCATGCTGCCCTGGGCCGGGGCGGTTGCCGGCACCACGTTCGCCTCCGGCGAGGTGGACCTGAAGCGGATGATCCGGATCGGCCTGGTCGCCGAGTTGTGCCTGGCAGTGGTTGTGGCGGTGATGCATATCCTGTTCGCCCCGATCCTGTAGGTGGCGTTTCGTTTCAATGAGTGAAAAAGGGAAGCCGGCGAATCGTTGCCGGATTGGACAGAATCTTCATACGGAGCGCGGTGCATGAACGTCCATATTGCAGATGGCGGGTCGCGCAGGCATCAGGCGGGATTTCTCCTCCGGTTGCTGTGCGGGCCGCTCTGTTTTGTCGCGGCTTTGCTGGCCCCCGAGCTGCCCGAGGTTTCTTCCCTGGGGATGCGGGCCGTCGGGCTCGCTCTGTGGATCATCGCCTGGTGGATCGCCGAGCCGGTCCCCGTGCCGGTAACCTCCCTTCTGCTATTGCCGCTGAGCGTACTCTGTGGTGTGTGGCCCATCGAGAAGGCCTTCAGTTTCTGGGCCGACTCCACGGTCCTTTTCCTGCTGGGAGCGTTCGTCATCGCGCATGCCATGGAGCGCCACGGTCTCCTGCGCCGTCTCAGCCTCCTGGTCCTGACCTCCAAAATGGTGGGGGGGAGCCGGTGGCGGTTGCTGGTGCTGGTCCTGGTTGCGTGCCTGCTTTCGAGCGGCTTTCTGTCGAACATTGTCAATGCCGTCCTGTTTACCCTGTTGGGGATCGGGTTACTGCGGGCGATGGAGAAAACAGGGGAGCAGGGCAAGGAGGGGAAGACGCCGGGAGACAGCTTCGGGATGGCGTTGTTCCTCGGTATCGGTTGGGCGACCAATATTGGAGGGATGCTGACCCCGACCGGCTCCGTGCCGGGCATGATCGCCGTCGGCATGGCGGGCGCCACCGGCGCCGGAATCACCTACAGCGAGTGGTTTCTCTCTACGGCTCCATTCACTTTGTTGCAGGCGGGCGCGGTCATCGGTCTGATGCGATTCATCGGTGGGAGAGGAGACAGGGGCTGGAAACTTCCGATGGAGAGCATTGCGCGGCATCGGGCGGAGTCAGGCGTTTGGAGCCGGGGAGAGAAGATGGCTGGTGGCGCGGGACTTCTGGCTGTTACGCTCTGGGTGCTGCCGGATCTGGTCCCGTTGATTGTGGGAAGATTTCATCCGGTCTCGGCCTTCCTGATCGAACGGCTGAGTCCGGGCGTGGCGGCCTTGCTGGTGGCGGCCGGGCTTTTTCTGCTCCCCTTGGACTGGAAACAGCGGGAGTTCACCGTGTCATGCTTGTCATGGGATGGAGCTATAAGAGGCGTCGAATGGGGGACGCTCGCCCTGGTGGCCGGTTCAATTGCCCTCGCCTCCATGATGGCGGATCCGGTGTCCGGGCTCGGTCATCTGATCCGTTCCGGCATATCCGGCTGGGCCGTCTCACAAACTTCGCAGATCGGGTTCCTGTTCGCAGTCATCCTGATCGGAGCGCTGATGACACAGTTGATCTCCAACGTCATGGTCATGACCACGCTGGCTCCGCTGGTGGTGGGGGCCGCGCCGGGTTTGGGGATGAATCCGGTCGCGTTGCTGATAACGCTCTCGCTTTCCAGCAGCCTCGGATTCGCGTTGCCGAGCGCAAATCCCGCCTGCGCGGTGGTATTCGCCGGAGGGGAATTCAAGTTGCGGCAGATGCTTTGCTACGGATTCGTGCTCTGGTTCTTCGGATTGGTAATGGTTTCGGCTACCGGATACTTTGTGGCTGCTTGGATTCTTTCCTGACAGGATTTCCGGTGGGAGTGTGGTCGGGTTCGTTGCGGGTGGTTCCCAAGGCTAGATATTTTCTCTGCGAAACGAATAAATCAGACAGGAATCAGAAGGAAATTCCTGTTATAATGATCAATATTTTAAATATATCCTTTATTATCAATTAATTAATGTTTAGTCTATTTAACTCATATTTTATATATTATCTTTTTGCAAATATCTACTTGACACGGGTGGGTGAAATTAACTATATTAGCACTCGACTGTGGTGAGTGCTAATAATTGCGGATCATGTGCGGATATGGGCTCTCATCCAATGCAATTCAGGTGAAGTGATTCAGGCAATATGGAAAGCAGTAGGCAGCAAGAGTTGCAAACCCCTGTTTAGCAATGTTTAGCAATGTTTAACAATCGTTCCAAATCAGGTCTGCCCCCATTCCGGCAAGCATTGTGGTGGGGTGGAGAACTGGTTCATTCAGAGATCGAATAACCGGAAAGTGTACGGAAAGGAGCAAGTGAAATGAAGATTCGGCCTTTGCAAGACCGAGTGGTTGTAAAGCGACTGGAAGAAAAGGAAGTACAGAGGGGTGGCATCGTCATCCCCGACACGGCGAAGGAAAAGCCCCAGGAGGGCGAAGTGATCGCCGTAGGTGATGGGAAGATTCTGAGTAACGGAAACCGCAGCCCGATCGACGTGAAGGCTGGCGACCGTATTCTGTTCGGCAAGTACTCTGGTTCGGAGGTCAAAATCGCTGGAGAAGACCTCTTGATTATGCGGGAGGAAGACATCCTGGGGGTTCTCTCGGGCGGCGGCAAGAAGAAGAAATAGTTCACGAATGGAATCGGCATTGCGTTCATTGAATTCAAACCCCAGCCGGTCGCCTCAGCGAACGAGTGGAACAGTCGGCGGGCCGGAAATCAGCACACCAGAAATCAGCATAGAGGAGACATTATGTCGGCAAAACAGATTGTAAAGGGCGAGGAAGCTCGCCACTACGTATTGAGCGGCGTGAATCAACTGGCAGACGCCGTGAAAATCACGATGGGTCCCAAGGGCCGGAACGTGGTTCTGGACAAGAAATTCGGCGCTCCCACGATCACCAAGGACGGCGTCACGGTGGCTAAAGAAGTCGAGCTGAAGCACCCGCTCGAAAACATGGGCGCGCAGATGGTGCGGGAAGTTGCCTCCAAGACCAGTGATGTGGCCGGCGACGGTACAACCACGGCAACGGTTCTGGCGCAGGCGATTTTCCGTGAGGGAATCAAGAACGTGGCGGCGGGAGCGAACCCGATGGCTCTGAAGCGCGGCGCGGAGCAGGCCATTGAAACAGCTGTTACCGAGATCCGGCGGCTTTCCAAGCCCGTTACCGGCAGCATGATCGCGCAGGTGGGCACGATCTCCGCCAATAATGACAAGACCATCGGTGGCATCATCGCCGAAGCAGTGAAGAAGGTTGGCAAAGACGGCGTCATCACGGTGGAAGAGTCGAAGACGATGGAAACCGAGCTGGAAGTCGTCGAGGGCATGCAGTTTGACCGTGGCTACCTGTCTCCCTATTTCGTAACCGATGCCGAGCGCATGGAGTGCGTGGTGGAAGATGTGCGCATCCTGATTCACGAAAAGAAGATCAGCTCGATGAAGGACCTGCTTCCGCTGCTGGAGCAGATCGCCAAGATGGGCAAGCCGCTGATGATCATCGCCGAGGATGTGGAAGGCGAGGCACTGGCGACCCTGGTGGTGAACAAGCTGCGCGGCACTCTGCAGGCCACCGCGGTGAAGGCGCCCGGTTTCGGTGATCGCCGCAAGGCCATGCTGGAAGACATCGCGATTCTGACCGGCGGCCAGGTGATCAGTGAAGAGCTCGGCTTCAAGCTGGAGGACGTGAAAGTAGAGCAGCTCGGCCGCGCCAAGAAAGTTACCATCGACAAGGATAACACGACGCTCGTCGAAGGCGCCGGCAAGTCGTCCGCCATCGAAGGCCGCGTGAAACAGCTGCGCGGACAGGTTGAGGAGACGACCTCCGATTATGACCGCGAAAAACTGCAGGAGCGGCTGGCCAAGCTGGTCGGTGGCGTTGCCGTGATCAAGGTGGGCGCGGCGACGGAAACGGAGATGAAAGAAAAGAAAGCCCGCGTGGAAGACGCCATGCATGCAACCCGTGCCGCCGTGGAGGAAGGCATTGTTCCCGGCGGAGGGGTGGCTCTGCTGCGCGCCGCCCGTTCGCTCGATAAACTGAAACTGAAAGGCGACGAGGCCATCGGAGTTGCCATCGTGAAGCGTGCGCTGGAAGAGCCGACCCGCCAGATCGCTCAGAATGCCGGTTTCGAGGGCGCGATCGTGGTCGAAAAAGTCCGTGAGAGCACCGAGGACAATTTCGGCTTTAACGCCGAGACGGAAATCTACCAAAACCTGGTGAAGGCCGGGGTGATCGACCCGACCAAGGTTACGCGGCTGGCTCTGCAGCATGCTGCCTCCATCGCTGCCCTGATGCTCACCACGGAAGCGCTGATTGCGGAGATTCCTGATGAGAGTGAAAAGGCTCCGGCAATGCCTCCGGGTGGTATGGGCGGTATGGGCGGTGGCATGTACTAACCGTTTCGCTGATCCTTTCTTGTGAAGGTTTCTGGCAATGTGATCCAGCGAATCCAGATGATTCCCGGGCGGCTAAGCTGCCCGGGGATTTTTTTGTGAATCTTTTCGCGACACAATCGGTGATTTTAGGCGGTGATTTTCAGGCCATGAATACAAGGCTCGGCGCGTTGTCCGGGATACATTAGAAGTGACACTCGATCTGTTGATTTTCCTTACTCAGAGAGCCTATACTGGCCGTTGATCCCTTAAACAGAGTTTGGAGTCCATTTCACAAGCCGAATTGAACCGAACAGCAACGCACACACGTATTATGGACGCGGTGCCGGCTCCGCGCGGTTCCGATTGACCAGGGCCAAGGAATCCTTATGGCGACGACAGATACAGCGGCTCCCAAAGAATCCTCCTCGCAGCCCCAGTGCAAGACCAATGACATGAGCATTCAGGTGGCGACCGTGAACGGGTCGGGGAGCCAGACGGCAAACACCATCCTGCTGCGCTCGATCTTCCAGATGGGGATTCCCGTCTCCGGAAAAAACATCTTCCCATCCAACATCGCCGGCCTGCCCACCTGGTACACCATCCGGGCCAATCATCAGGGCTATATCGCGCGCAAGAATGAGATCGATTTCCTGGTGGCGATGAACCGGGAGACGGCGCAAGAGGATGTGATGAATCTGCCAGCCGGCGCCGGCGTCGTTTACGATGAGCCGCTGCAGCTGAATGAGCTCCGCTCCGATCTGGTTTTTCACCCGGTTCCATTTGACAAGATCGTTGCGACGGTCTGCCCCGATGCCCGCCTCCGGCGTCTGGTTCGCAACATGCTCTATGTGGGGGCGTTGGCGCATCTGTTGGATATCGATACGGGCGAGATGGAAAAGGCGCTTCACAAGCAGCTTGGTTCCAAGCCGAAGGCGCTGGCCCTCAATTGGGACGCGATCCAGGCCGGGGTCGCGTACGCTGCGGAAAACTTCTCCAAATCGGCGCATTGCCGTCTGGAAAAAATGGACAAAACCACCGGGAAGATCCTGATCGACGGAAACAATGCTGCCGCCATCGGCTGTCTGTTCGCGGGGGTTACGGTGCTTTCCTGGTATCCCATCACTCCCTCCTCTTCGCTGGCCGAATCCCTGATCGGGCATTTGAACCAGTTCCGCATCGATCCGGAGACGGGGAAGGCCACTTTCGCGGTGGTGCAGGCCGAAGATGAGCTGGCCGCCGTCGGAATGACGGTGGGCGCCGGATGGGTGGGGGCTCGCGCGATGACCACCACGTCGGGACCCGGCATCTCGCTCATGTCCGAGTTCACCGGGCTGGCTTACTACGCGGAGGTCCCGATCGTGATCTTCGATATCCAGAGAACCGGCCCCTCCACCGGGCTACCGACGCGCACCATGCAGGGCGATCTTCTCTCGACGGCCTTCCTCTCTCACGGGGATACGTCGCAAATCATGCTGATTCCCCATTCGGTGGAGGAATGTTATTCCATGGCGATGGATTCCTTCGATCTGGCCGAGCAGTTCCAGACGCCCATTTTCGTGATGAGTGATCTGGATATTGGGATGAACAACTGGATGGCCGACCCGTTCCCCTACCCGGAGAAACCCATTCAACGAGGGAAGGTTCTGACGGCGGAGGACCTGGAGCGGGTGAAGAAGTTCGAGCGGTACCGCGACGTGGATGGCGACGGCATCCCGTACCGGACCATTCCCGGAACCGAGCATCCCCTGGCGGGCTATTTCACCCGGGGCAGCGGCCACAATGAAAAGGCCGGCTACAGCGAGAGGCAGGAAGATTACAAGAACAACATGGACCGGCTGCGGCGCAAATTCGAGACCGCGAAGGACCATATCCCGAAGCCGGTGATCGATGAAGACCCGGATGCCGAGATCGGCCTGATTGCTTTTGGGAGCACCCACTGGGCCCTTCTGGAGACCCGCGACCAGTTGCGGAACGAGCAGAACATTCCCACCGCCTACCTGCGGTTGCGCGCATATCCGTTCAATGACGATCTGATCCGCTTTATCAAGCGGATGAAGCGAGTCTACGTGGTCGAGCAGAACCGGGACGGCCAGATGCTGGACCTGATCCGGCTGTCGGTCCAGGGCGAGGATCTGAAGCTGCGCAGCGTCCGGCACTATACGGGCTTTCCGATCGATGCCCGCACGATTACGAATGAAATTCTCACTCAGGAGCTATCGCGCTAATCATGTCTACCACGACGGCACAGCCATCCGCCGGACCGAAAAAGACAAACCGAATCGGACTGGAACTGCCCCTCTATCGCGGCGGCAAGACGACGCTCTGCGCCGGCTGCGGGCATAACGCAATCACGGAGCGGATCATCGAGGCCTTCTGGGAGATGGGGGAAGATCCCTATCATGTGATCAAGCTTTCCGGCATCGGTTGCT
Source organism: Terriglobia bacterium (assembly GCA_963662495.2). Lineage (GTDB taxonomy): Bacteria > Acidobacteriota > Terriglobia > 2-12-FULL-54-10 > 2-12-FULL-54-10 > SHUM01. The sequence goes on along the minus strand of CAXVYQ010000008.1, from coordinate 528,504 downwards.
CCAGTAAGGCCCCTGCATATTTTCTGGGCACCTCGCACGGCTTCAACTCGGTTCACGGGCGGATGCCATCGGTGGCCACCGGCGCCGTGCTCGGCAATCGGACGCTGAAAGCCATCGGCGTCAGCGGTGACGGCGACACAGCCTCCATCGGGATGGGGCAGTTCGTGCATGCCATGCGGCGGAACATTCCGCTGATTTACATCATCGAGGACAACGGCGTTTATGGGCTCACCAAGGGCCAGTTCTCGGCGACGGCCGATACCGGCTCCCGGCAGAAAAACGGCGCCATCAATGACCTGCCCGCCATCGATACCTGCTTGATGGCGATCGAGCTCGGCGCCACCTTCGTGGCACGCTCTTTTTCAGGGGACAAGAAGCAGTTGTCCAGCATTCTGAAAGCGGCGGTTGCGCACCGGGGCACCTCCATGCTCGATATCATCTCTCCCTGCGTTACCTTCAACGATCACCCGGGCTCCACTAAGAGCTACGAATACGTCAAGGGACACGACGAGCCGTTGCATGAAATCGACTTCGTTCCCTTTTTCCAGAGTATCGAAGTGAATTATGATCCCGGCGAGACCACGGACGTCAGTCTGCATGACGGCTCTCTGGTCCGCCTGCGCAAGCTGGACCATTTCTATGATCCGCGCAACCGCAATACGGCGCTGCATGCCATCAAGGAATCGCAGGTGCGCGATGAAATCCTCACCGGGATTCTCTACCTGGATCCGGAGGGGGAAGATTTCGTCAGCAGGTTGAACATGACGGACGAGTCGCTGGCCACGCTTCCGCAGGACCGTGTCCGCCCGCCACAATCAGCTATGGATCAGATCATGGAAACGTTGAAATAGGCGCTCCCCAGCCCCAGGATGTACACTCCCCGCTACCCCCTCACGGAGTTCTTCCGGAGCCATCTTTCCCCGCAACTTCATCTACAATAATCTGCGCAATCACCGTTAACCAATGCGCCCATTAGGTAAGGCTTTCAAACCTCCATCTTCCTGCCGGTTCACCTGATAAGCAGTCGCCGTTCTGATTGAGCCCGACTAGAACGGAACATTCTCAGATTGGCTCTCATCAACTACCAATATCCCTCTCGATTTCTTCCTCAGCCGCCACTTTCGCATCTCGGTCAAGTTTTTCAATTCGTCGTGCAACAGTAGGATCTAATTCAATCCTCCTCTCGACTAGAAACGGGCAATCCTCCCGACATTCCGCAAATGAAACTTCATCATCAGAGTCCAAAATAAATGCAAATCGCCGTGATTTGGATGGGACTCAATCACGGCTCCGTGGATTTCTGGATCATACTCGGCATATGATTCGTTATTCTTTCCAGCTCCAAACCAAATCCCGAATGTATAGCGACCCTTTTTTAGGCTTTCGACCTGGGTCACCACACCTGTGCTTCCAACGCGAACTTGTACTTCTCCCAAACCTTTCTGCAGTCTATCTAAAAAACGACAGTCGCTAACAGTTTTGACTCGTTCTCCTGGAAACAGGAAAAAATACCAGTGAGTTTCATGTTGAAGAGCATTTTCTGTAGCCTCCATTATCGAGTTTATAATAGCTGCTCTCCTGTATCGAATATCGTCATAGTGTGTGCGCCACTGGAATTTTATCGCCTTTAGTTTTTCTACAAGCAAGCGTTCGTTTAGACGTATTTCTTTAATGCGGTTATCGTGAATCTTCTTCCTCTCGCTCCATTCCTTTTTTTGGATGGAATTCAACCTCCTCCATGTATTGTTTTCTTTGTAGGCATTCCATATATTTTTAGCCTGTTTTCGCTCTTCTCGTAGAGCAGACAATTTTGTTTTAGTCTCACGCTGCCTTTGAGCTATATCTTTCTCGCGTGGTTTAAGTGTTTTCTCCCACACTTCTGAAGGTAAGCTCACAAATTGAGCTGTATAGTCATAATCGTCATTAAGGCGAAAGGAAAAATCTTTGCTCTTGAGAGTTTGTTCTTTTCCTAGAGAGGGTTTAGCAAGTATGCTTAATTCGGAGGTTTCTGGGAGTGCGGCTGGTGAGCCAACAAGCCACTCCAACAATTTGTACAATATAGACATACCGCTAGAAAATATACCTGATTGGTTTGGTTGAAACTATAGCGATCTCCGGAAACACTCTCGGATGCTATGTGGGATTGATGTTTTGCTTTGATGATTTTTCCCAGGAGCATTTGACTATCATCCTCCTGCTAGGTTTACTTTAGGGATAGTCTTATTAAGACATGTTGCTCTGCGGCCCCTTCGCACAGCAGATGAATCCTAGAAGCTCAGCAGGTGCGTGTGTACGTGGTCAGATGATTTGGGACAGAGGGCGTAAAAAAATAAGGTAGCGATCTGGCTCCTCTGGGTTGATGTTAGGCTGCCCTTGTTTGGAAGTGCAACCGTTTTCTTAAAGCCAAGGTTTTCTCTTTGATGCGATTGCGTTTTTGCAGGATGGCACTGCCTTGTCCTGTAAAAACGTCGTAGGGTGTCAGGTTGTTCAGGCTTTCATGGTATCGGTTTGTGTTGTAGTGGCGGACGAAGGCGTCGATCTGCCGCTCCAGGTCTTCCGGCAGGTAATAGTTGTTGAGCAGGATGCGGTCTTTCAGAGTCCGGTGCCAGCGTTCGATCTTGCCCTGCGTCATGGGGTGATAGGGTTTGCCGCGGGTATGCGGGACGCCGTTTTCTGCCAGCCAGGACCGCAACTCGGATGAGACGTAGCACGGTCCATTGTCGCTCAGGAGGCGAGGTCGGTGCCGGACGCCTACGCGGTTGAGGCCAGTGGCCGTCAGCGCATCCTGCAGCGTGGCCGAGACATCCCTGGCGCCCATGGTGTTGCACAGCCTCCAGGCAATGATATAGCGCGAGAAGTCATCCAGCACCGTGGACAGATACAACCAGCCCCAGCCCATAACTTTCAGGTAAGTGAAGTCTGTCTGCCAGAGCTGGTGGACCGCTGTGGTTGGGTTGGCGAACCGTTCCGCCGCTTTCAGAACAATAAAGGCTGGTGCGGTGATCAGGTCATAGCGTTTCAGGATGCGATAAACTGTCGATTCCGAAAGGTAATACTGCTTCTGCTCCGTAAACTGCACCGCCAGCTCGCGGGCCGACAGGTCGGGCTCGGCCAGTGCTAACTTCACCAACTGATCGGTGATCTCCTCCGACACCTTGTTCCAGACCGGGCCGGGATCGGGCTTTTTATCTTCCAGACCATCAAAGCCTTCCGACACATAGCGGTCGTACCAGTTGTAAAACGTCGATCGGGGAATGCCAACCTGCTGCAACGTCCGGCGTACCCCCAGGGAAGATTGCTCCACCGTGCGGATGATCTCCAGCTTCTCCGAGGCAGGGTGTCTCATATACCGTCCTCCCCATCCCCGATCACACTTTTTTTCAGCAGACGGTTTTCCAGCATGGCTTCGGCCAGGGCCTCTTTCAGCTGCACGGCCTGCTCCCGCAGGGTCTGAACCTCGCCACTGGTCGCCTCGCGTTCTGTGTCGCCCGCCAGCCGCTTGCGGCCCGCCTCCAGAAACTCCTTGCTCCAGCGGTAATACTGGTTCTGGTGTAGCCCCTCGCGGCGGCACAGCTCCGCGATGCTATCCTCGCCGCGAAGTCCCTGCAATACGATGCGGATCTTCTCTTCCGGGCTGAACCTGCGCCGCGTCCTGCGCTTGATCTCCCGGACGGTCTTCTCGACCGCCCTCTGGTCGTCTTGTTTTTGTCTCATCTTCGTTCCTTTCAGTCTCTACGATGAGCCAAAAACTCCACCTTATCAATTCCACCCTTCCTGTCCAACTTGGCCTGACCGGGTACAGTGCGTGTACTTCACGGTCAGGCTCCGGTCGTTGGCCCGCTGCCGCCGGTCGCGTATATCGTTATACACAACATAAATGTCGCTTAGCGGACGATGAATCAGCCGGAACCGGATGTTCGAGCTGATGGAATTGGTCTCGTTGTTGTACTGGATGAACGAGTTCAGGAACATCCTGGGATTGAAGGAATAGTCCATCCGCAGCCCCACCAGATGCGTCGTGAATGCCCCGTCCGGTATCTCGATCCGGACCCTCTCGTAATCCACGCTTCCTGAGAACCGGTAGCTCTTCCGCAATCTTGCCGCCAGGAGGACGGACCGGGTGGTTCCGCCGAAAAAATCCCCGCGCCCGTAGGCAACCGTTCCTGCGATCGGGTCGCTTTGATCCGATGCAAACGATAGATTCGTTTCGTTGAAGCGGTAATCGCCCGTAGGCGCCTCCACCCCGAAGGGCAGTTCAAACGGTTCAGTCAGCCGCTCGAACTGCTGGTTGAAGGTCATGGAGAAGGCGCTGCCGTCCTGAAATTCCACTGTAAAGGGAAACGCCAGCGTCTTGGTCTCCGTCCGCCCGTCGGACAGAAACACCTGCTCGGACTCGACCCCCGGAAAGATGTCGCGGACCCAGGAGCCGAACCCGGTGTCCGGACTCTGCCGGAAGATCAGGCCGAACTCGTTCCGCGCGATTCGCCGGCCCCGTCGCCGCACGAAGCCCATCTCCGGGTTGAAGTTTTCGCCGATATCGACGTAGGAGCTCAGCACCTGCACCTGATTGTTCTGATACTCGCCCTCTATCTTGCCGATCCAGTCATCGTTTTCCAGTCCCGGCGTGTCTGTTTTCGCGGCCAGGGCGCTCAGCCGCAGATCCGTTCGGAAGAACAATAAGTTGCCGTCCACTCCGAAGGCGCGGTTGCTGTCATCCGGCAGGCCGGACTGCTTGTTCATGAACAGCGCGCCGACGTTGGAGTTTTCCAGGATGTTCTGGCTCACACGCGCCACGGAGAAGTTTGTCGCCGGGCTCGATCCCTCGCTTCGCGTCTGCATGTTCAGCAATCCCAGCGATGTATTGCCGGCCCGTCCGCTCAGTCTGGCCCCGCCCAGGATCGGTACCGGCTCGCCGCCCTCCAGCCCAATCGTCCGGCTGTGGAACAGCAGCGCCTCATTGCGCTCCAGCGCCCCGAACTGAAAGATGCCGACGTTTTCCAGGAAGAACTCGCGTTTTTCCGGGAAGAACAATGGGAAGCGCGTCAGGTTGACCTGCTGCGTGTCGGCCTCCACGTGCGAGAAATCCGTGTTCGCCGTCAGGTCCAGAACCAGTCCGGACGTTACTCCGTACTTCACGTCCACGCCGCCGTCGAACTCGTGTTCCGTGCCCTCGTCGCGCGAGTGCAGCTTCGTTACGCCCCCGGCCACGTAGGGCTTCACCTGCAGGTTCCTGCCCGGCTCCACGTTCTCGATGCCGCGCAGCTCTCCGGCATATTCGACAGCCCGCGTCAGCGAGTAGCGCCGCGGCGGCAGCGACCAGTAGGTGCTTTCGTTGCGACCCCGCATCCGCCGGTAGAAATGCACACCCCACACCTGCTGCCGGTCGCGGCTGAAGCGCAGCGTCTTGAACGGGATCGCCATCTCCACCGTGTAGCCGCCCGAGTGGGGGCGGGATTCCACGTACCACACCCCGTCCCAGTTCACGTTGTTGGCGCGCCCTTCGTTGGAGATCTGCGAATCCTTCTGTCCTCCCACCGCGGTCGTCGCCAGGTAATAGCCGTTGCGGTCGTCGTTGAAGGTGTCGAGCACCACGGCAAAGTAGTCCTCGTTCTGTGTGGCGAAGTCGCGGCTGATGTCGTTTGTGACGATCTTCTTCGTGTCGCTGTCGTGGCAGATCGCGGCGACGTAGAGAAAATCGCGGTCGTAGAGCACCCACACCTCGGTCTGTTGGGTCGCCATCTCTCCCTCGCGCGGGTCCTGCTGGAAAAACTCCCCATCGACCTTCGCCGTCTGCCAGGCTGGCTCGTCGAGCACTCCGTCCAGGGTGATTTTTTCTGTCGTGGGCGTCGCAGTTGCAATGCGGAGACCGCTGGAGCCGGCTTCTTGCCCCTGCAGCGGACCGGTGCATAGAACCACCAGCAGCGCACACAGCAAAGTCCCGGCGCAGCGCGTCCACGTTGCAGGGGTCCTTCCCGGTTGCGGACTTGCTCGGTTGATCTTCATTATTCCAGAATCCATGTCCAGTTATATCTCCTCCAAATCAAAAATACCATGCGAACTCCCCTGCTTCCGTGCCGATAAACAGGTCTGACGGAGATTTCCTCCGGGAAGCTTCCTACATCGTGTTCCATCCGCCGCCTCCGGGAATTTCCCGCACAGGCCGCCAGGAGATCCCCATCAGGTCAAGAGAACCTCTTTTGGTACGTTGGATGGAATGGCAGGGAAAGGAATTGATTTGCCCACCTGGTTTTGTCCTGCTAGAGGCTTAAAAGCCGATCCCCCCAACCGACATTTGTCCGTTAAAGGCAGGGAAGTTTGTCTAGTACGACCAGTATCGTAAGAAACATTGCTCTTCAGCCGCGAGCCGTATCGAGCGAGCTTCTCGCCGCCATGTTGAGCCATATCCAGCAGCCCTTTTTTCTCTCCACGGGAAGCGGACAACTGATCCTGTGGAACAAGGCAATGGAGCAGATTTGCGGGCTGGATGGCGCTCAACTGGCCACAATGACCACATGGAATCTCATCCCCTCCCCGCTGCCGGAAGCGACGCTCCATCTGGCCGGGGAAGTTCTGGAGACGGGGGAGTCCCGGACGCAGGACTCCGAATTGATCTCCCATGTCGAGGGACCGGGGAGTCCCATTCCGGTCCGCATCACCTTTTCGCGGATCGAAACCCCGGAAAGCGACCCGTTTTTGCTGATCCAGATGGTGAACCAGACGGAGCAGCAGCGGTTGGAGGCGGAGCTGCGGCAGTCGCAGAAGATGGAAGCGATCGGGAAGCTGGCCGGCGGCATCGCCCACGACTTCAATAACGCGCTGACCACCATTTTGGGCCTGACCGAATCCATGATGAATGGCTTTACCCAGCCGAACTCCGGTAGCCTGCGGGAAATTTACCATGCGGCCGATCACGCCGCCACGCTGACACATCACCTGCTGGCATTCAGCCGCCGCCAGATTCTTCAGATGCGCAACATCCAGTTGGACGGGGTGATCCGGAACTTCGGCAAAATGCTGGCGCGGCTGATCGGGGAGGACGTCCGGCTGGAGATCAAGGCGCAACCGGGTCTGCCGCCGATTCGCGCCGATGAATCTCAGATCGAGCAGGTGATTCTCAATCTCTGTCTCAACGCCCGCGACGCCATGGTCCAGGGCGGCCGATTGGGGCGGGAAACGCAAGGGGGCGAGCGCCGGTGATTATGTGGTGTTATCGGTCCGGGATACCGGTGTGGGGATGGATGAGGAGACGCTATCGCGCATCTTCGAGCCGTTTTTTACGTTAAAGGATACGGGGAAGGGCACCGGCCTGTGCCTCTCGATGGTCTACGGTATCGTGAAGCAACACGGAGCCTTTATCGACGTGGATAGCAAGCCGGGAGAGGGGTCGGAGTTTTCCATCGCTTTCCCCGCATCTTCCGGAAAACCTGAGGCTCTCCGGCAACCCAAGTCCGCTCCCGCATCGCAACCCGGTACCGCGACCATTCTGGTGGTCGAGGATGAAAAGAGCGTCCGACGCCTCATCCTGGAGGTCCTGCCCAAGCTCGGCTTCCGGGTCTACGCCGCCGCCGACGGGGAAGAGGCCATCAAGGTGTTTGAACGTTGGTCCAGCCAGATCGACCTGGTCCTGCTGGACGCCATCCTCCCGAAGGTGAGTTCCCGGGAGGTTTACGAATACATTCGGAAACAGAAACCCTCGGTCCGGTTTGTCTTCACCAGTGGGTACAACGAAGTCTTTATCAATAAGAAGTTTGAACTGGACCCGAGCTTCATTTTTCTTCGGAAGCCATTCAGCACGAAAAGTTTAACGGAAAAAATACAAACGGCCCTGAGCGAATAATCGGGAGGTCTTTCCTTGTCCGGGGCCTCGTTTGGGGGTCTTGAACGGGTGATGTTGCGGGGCCGGTTGCCTATCCTCCCATGTGTTAAAGATGCGTCAAAATTATGACAGGCGGTTCATTGTTTCTTTCCAGTAACCCACGTCTGCATCGAATGCGCTTGACCTCATTCGCCATCTGGAAAAAACTCAGGATGACAGGACCAATCCGTACACAGGGCATATCCGTTCATGCAGTCTTTCATCCCCAATGATGGCTTACCGTTTATTTTCTTTCAGATAGGATCAGCAGGCCTCGAACTGCTGAACGGAAGCTGGGAAGACTATCCGGGAATGAGCCCGTCCGTCTGGAAGGAAATTGCCGCGGGAGGCTGGGAGACGATCGTTCCCCAGGAGTATCATCCGCAAGTGCGGAAGCTCGCCAGCCTCTCGGCCGGCCAGAGTTACCAGGTGGTGGAGTTTCCCGTGATCTGGCAGGAGCAGCCCAGGTGGCTTCATTTGTTCGTAGCGGCTTTGGAAGAACCCCGGCGCAGAAGAAAGATAGTCGGCTTTGCACAGCAGGATTTCACGGCTCAGCGGGAATCCTTCTCCCATGGAAACGCCGCGCAAGCAGAGGAGACCGAAGATCCCGGAACGCGGGGTGGGACGCGGGGTGAAATGCAGGATGAAGCGGAGGACCCGGTAACCCGGCTGTGCCATGATATCAGTGGTCCACTCACCTCCATCCTGATCAACAGTGAGCTTGTCCTGGATGAGGATTGCCCGGGCGAAATCCGGTCCCGGACCGAAGCCATCCTGACCGAAGCGCTTCAGATCAACCAGTCGCTGCGAGCCAGCCGTAAAGGTTCCGCTCCCTAGCCTTCGCTTTTTCGCCTGCCGATCTCCGCTCATCGCCACCCCCCAGCTCCCCCCCGAGATGCAAGGAGGCGCGCGCCAAGATCGTGCGCTGTTCGGGAACGCAGTTCGATCCCGTAGCGTGGAGATATTTCTGCAAACCGAAGAGGAAGAATGAATCACCACGCGGGAGGCCGTCGCCGTCTGTTCGCCGATCCCGGATGCGGCCCGGCCTGCCCTGCCCTGCAAACTTGCTGATTCAGCACAGGTTCGATGAATGGCACAATCATCCCGGCTCGCCGCGCTCTGGTTTACATTCCTGAATCCGGCTGCCTATACTAGAGCAGCGGATACCATGAGCCCTGGAACCAGAAACCACATGGAGGATCGGTGTGGATGAGGCAACACGCCCTATTTCCGGCCCAGCGCATCCTGCTTGTGGAGGATGACGCCGAGCTGCGCAATTCGCTCGGCAACTATCTGAGCCATCTCAACTTCGAGGTGGACGCGGTCGCCGATGGCGGAGCCGCCATCGCCAAACTCCGCGAATCCATCTATGACGTCCTGCTCACCGACCTGCGTCTGCCCGGCGCCTCGGGCGAGCAGATCATCACCCAGGCCAAGGAGTTGTACCCGGATCTGATCGCCATGGTCATCACCGGCTATGGGGACCTTTCGAATGCTGTCCGCCTGATGAAGCTTGGCGCAAGCGACTTTATCCAGAAACCATTTCTGAAAGATGAGCTGGCCCTGCGCCTGAAAAAGGCGATGGAAGAGCGCCGGCTCCGCTGGGAAAACCGCGCCAATGAGGATAAAACCCACAAGAGCAGCCTGACGCACCTGATCGGAGACAGCCCCGCGTTTCAGCGCGTCAAAAACCTGATTCTGAGCGTAGCCCCCAAGGGCGCCACCGTGCTGCTGATCGGGGAGACCGGAACGGGCAAGGAACTCGCCGCCCGGGCCCTTCACCAGAACAGCCCTCGCAAGGATTACCCTCTCGTCGCGGTTAACTGCGGCGCCATCCCCGGCAACCTCATGGAATCGGAGTTTTTCGGCCATGAGAAAGGCGCTTTCACCGACGCGCACCAGTTGCGGATGGGCCGGTTCGAGCAGGCCAACCGCGGCACGCTGTTTTTGGATGAAATCGGCACCATGCCCGTGGACCTGCAGGGCAAGCTCCTGCGCGTGTTGCAGGAACGCGAGTGCCAGCGTATCGGCGGTTCCAAGAACATCAAGCTGGATGTCCGTTTCGTCGCGGCCACCAACGTCAACATGGAAGAAAGGGTGAAGGCCGGCGATTTCCGCGAGGATCTCTACTTCCGTCTCAATGTGTTTCCCATCCATCTCCCCCCGTTGCGGGAGCGACGGGAAGACATTCCCTTGCTGGCGCTTCATCTGCTGGAGAAGATCAGCAAGCGCGAAAACATCGCTCCCAAGCAGATCTCTCAGGAGGCGCTGAAGAACCTGTCGCAGCACGACTGGCCCGGCAACGTCCGGCAACTCGAGAACGTTCTGGAGATGGCAATCATCCTCGCCGACGACCGCGACTATCTGTTGCCGGAGGATCTGCCCCCGATCTGCCATCACACCGGAGCCGTCGGGATGCCGAAGGTGGAAATTCCTCCCGAGGGCGTGAACCTGAATTCACTGATGGCTCAGTATGAAAAGGCTTTGATTGAGGAAGGTCTCCGCCAGGCCGAAGGCCGCCGCAGCCGCGCCGCCATCCTGTTGGGGCTGAAGCGCACCACACTGCTCGAAAAGATGAAACGGTTGGAAACCGTCGACGTCTAGTCAGTCAGGGTCCCGCCGCTGCAACTCGATGATGTTTCCCTCCGGATCACGCATGTATGTCCAGGTAACTCTGCCCGCGCCTTCCACGATGACGGACTCCACCGTGCCCAGCGCGCTTCCCCCGGCCTCCAGCACCGCTTCGCGCGCCGCCGCCACATCGTCCACCGCGAACGCGATATGCCCGAACCCGCTACGGTTTGCAGCCGGGGCGGGTGTTTCGATATTTTGCGTGTACTGGAATATCTCCAGCGTCGGTCCTTGTTCACTGCATCCCGGCAGCCGCAGATGCACTCCTTGCAGGCGGGCTCCCGCCACGCCGCTTCCGCGTTCCAGCCACTCGCCTTCCAGATGGCGCTCCGGCAAAACGGGCTCACAGCCGAATACCTCTTGATAGAATGTCGACAGACGCCGCCAGTCCCTCGCGATCAGATTGGTGTGAATGTATCTGACGCCCGAGATCATGATTGATCTCCTAATCCCGGAAGCCCGTCGATGCTGGAGAGATTGTTCTTTTCCTGGTATTCGCGCAACCCGGCTTCCCCTTTTTTCTCCGCCCACCGCGTCAGTTGTGTCCTCTCGCCCTCGTGCCGGTAGAGCGGTACGCCGAAGCCGCAGGAATCGCTGATGCGGTCCACTTCCACCCGGACCACCGCGCGTGTGCCGGGAAGCTCGGGAAATCGCGACCGCAGAGCGGAAAACTCCGTGTGGCCGGGTTCCACCACCTCACCGCGCCCGTGCAGACGGACGATCCGCGGCGGCCCCTGGAAGGCGCAGAGCATGATCACGATCCGTCCGTTTTCCTTCAGGTGCGCCACCGTCTCGATCCCACTGCCGCTCAGGTCCAGGTAGGCCACCGTGCGGGGGGCGAGGATACGCAGCGAATCCAGGCCTTTGGGCGACAGGTTGAGATGCCCGGCGGCATCCGCCGGAGCCGTGGCGACGAAGAACATCTTCTGCGCCTCGATGAAGCTCTGTAGTTCCCCGTCAACACCGTCGAACTGCTTGCCCATGGATTGCTCCTGTCGCTGAAAAAAATGTCTCCTGCCTGATTCGTCGATTCTAGCCCGTCTCCGGAGCGTTGGTTTGTAAAATGCGGCTTGCCGGGGATGATTTTCTTTCTTACCTTTCATGTTGACCTCATCCGTGCGGTTCGTTAGAATCACACTCGAAAGAAGACACCCAGCAGTGGCTGAAAGGCCGGACCATCGGTTTCGCTCAAGAGATCAAAACCGAGTGGCTATGAAGAAAGATCAAGAAAAACAGCAGGAGAGTCCAACAGGGGTTTCCCGCCGCGGCTTTATCGCCGGCGTGAGCGCGGCCCTTGCCCGATAACGGCTACAAGGCAGACCTCTCGAAGGCCATCATTCGCGGGGCCCTGTTGCGTCTTGCATAGAGCAGAACCGGCCGCGGCAGCGCCCGCGCATCATTTCAAGGGATGTTTTTCACGGAATGTTTCGCAGTTCCCCGGAGGCGGAGTTTCACTCCAGGGCTTGTCACCTGGCAGTAATCCTAAGCGGCAGCACAATATCGAGCCGCCAATAACGGAATGGGGATCACAATTCCGATCATCAGAGAGGTGAACATGAATTTAAGAAATCTATTGAGCGGCGCGATGTTGGCGTTGTTCCTTTTTGCTCTGCAACCGCTGCAAGCGCAGCAGGTTCCTATGGAGTTGGTTCAGTATCCGGATACAATTCTCCATAACGGCAAAATCGTTTCCATGGACGATGACGGATTCAACTCCTCCGTCGGCACCGTCTATCAGGCCATGGCCATTCGCGGCGACCGGATCCAGTTTCTCGGCACCAACGCTCAGATTCTTCGTTTTGTCGGACCCAACACCAAGCAGATCGACTTGAGGGGCAAGACCGTCATGCCCGGCCTGATCGATACGCACAACCATCTGCACAACGGCGCCGTCAGCCGCTGGTCCCGGGAAAACGCGGACAAGTTTGAGACCATCGTCAAACGGTTCAACATCTCCGGCAGATCATTCGATGATCTGACCAAAGGGGTGGAGCTGATCATCAAGGAGCAGATGGCGCGGCCGGAGCCCGGCCAGTGGGCCATGATCGGGCTGCCGGGCTCGGTTACCGGCATCGGCGGTCTGTATCTGGACACGCATCAGATGAGCCGCCAGCAGCTCGACGCCTGGGCGCCCACCACCCCGGTCGTCATCACCGGTTCGAACAAGAACACGTTGCTCAACACCGCCGCCCGCGACGACTTTCTGAAATATTACGAGGTCGAGCCCACCGATGAGAATGAGCTGACAGCCATCACCATGGGCAACATCATCTCGCGCTCGCTCATCGCCGACCGCTACTTCGACACTCACTTCGATGAGCTGCCCGATATTCTGCACGATCATCTGGCCGCTCACAGCGCCGGTGGTTTCACCACCTATTCCTCCCACATCCAGGGAATGCGGTACATGCCCGCCTTCCGGCAGATGGCCGAGAATGGGCGCATGCCCATCCGTCTGGGATTCTCGCACCGGTACTGCCAGTCCGTGGAGCCGGACTCCCCCGGTTGCTTCATCCGCCTGGGCGACTGGCAGGGGCTCGGCAATGATTATTACTGGAACGTCGGCATGACGCTGGGCGGCCTGGATGCCGGCCCGCCGACTATCTGCACCACGATGGAGGCGCCGCCGCGGTTCAAGTCCCGCGAGTTGTGCTGGATCGAGCGCGGCAACCCGTATTACCGTGCCATCCACGCTGCGCTGCGTTCCCGCTACCGCTACGTGGTCAACCACCTCTATGGCGACAAGCCTCTCGATCTGTTGATGGAGATCATCAACAACATCATGGATGAGAATCCCGGCTACTCGCTTGAGTTTGTCCGGTCGTTGCGGATCAGCAGCGACCACTGCGGTTTCTATCCCCGTCACGATCAGATGCCCGAGGCCGCCCGTCTGAACATGACCTTCAGTTGCAACGCCGCCTACATCAACCGCAGCGCCCCGTGGCTCAAGGTCTATGGCGCGGACAAGGCCACCCGCATCTCGCCGGTCAAGAGCATGATCAAAAACGGCATCCGTCCCGTCGCCGAGATGGAAGGTCTCGGATATGCGGACGGGGAAGGACCAACGCCGTTCGTGATCTATAACGAGTTCATCACCCGGCGGAACGTGCGCGGGGAGATCATCGGAATCACCGAGGCCGTCGATCGCGTGGAGGCCATGAAGATGGCCACGGTCTGGGCTTCCTATTATGTTCTCAGGGAGAAGGAGATCGGCACGCTGGCGCCTGGCAAGTTCGCCGACTACATTGTGCTGAACAAGGACTACTTCACCATTCCCGCGGATCAGATTCCCACCGTCTACCCGTTGCTGGTTACTCTCGGCGGCAAGCACGTCGTCGTGCGGGCCGAGGCCGCCAGCGAGTTGGGACTCGAGACGGTCGGGCCGCAGCCCATCTTCCGGTTCGAGCGCGAGTACGAGTACGCTCAGGACCCGGACGAAGTCCTGTCGCAGAGCGAAGGCTAGCGCTTCGGTCTGCTCGGTAACAGCAGTTCCCGGCCCTGGAAACAGCCGCCATCATCGCAGTTCCGGATGACGGCCCGTTTCCAGGGCTGTCTGTTTCTGTGCAGGACATATTCGCGGAGCATTATATGGTTCCGGTGCCGCATTGATACCCTGATTAGGGATGCCATCGCTTCGGCAAGAGGACCTGATCGGCTTGAGCTTTTCGACGGCTACCAGTCTTCATACCGTTGAGTCAGGCGCACATACAGATGGCAAGGAAAGTTTCATCCGCCAAATCGACCAGAAAGCAGGGCCAAAAGCAGGGCCAAAAGCCGCCAGCGGGCCCGCCGAATGAGGACGCTCTTTATGAGACCGCCGTCCGCGCCCTGGCGCGCCGCGCCCACTCGATTGGTGAAATCCGCCGTCTGCTGCAGCGCCGCAAGCCTGCTCCCGACGCAGTCGAAGCCGTGATTGCCCGGCTGCGCGAGCGCGGCTATCTCGATGACGCCGAGTTCGCCCGCATCTTCGTCGCCTCGCGCATCGAAAACGAGGCACACGGCCCCCGCCGCCTTGAACGCGACCTCGCCGCCCGCTTTGTCCATCCGGACGTTGCCCGCCAGGCAATCGAGTCGGCTTGTGAATCGGTCGATGAGCGCGAGTTGCTGCGCGAACATCTCCGCCGCAAGATACGGCTGACCAAACCACCCGCAAAGCCTACGGCAATTGTTTCTCTTTACCGCCGCCTGTTGCGCGCCGGTTTTGCCTCTGCCACAATTACCGGCGAGCTTCAAGGTCTGTTCGCCACCCTGCCGCGCGGCAATCGCCGGGGGAAAAAGCCGGAAGATGATTCCGCCGAGGCGCGGGAAGCCTTGCAGGAGAAGTGGCGGGAGTGGATCGAAGCGCTCGCCGACCTGCCTGAGATGGACGCGGACCCGGACGCGGAGTAGGACATAGACCCGGATAACCGGATAAGAAGTAGGACATGGACCATGACGCGGACTTAGGAGCCGGAATCTGAATCCTGAGGAACCTCTGACCTGATGGCAAACGACACTGGAAAATGGACCGGCACCGCCGTCCGCCAAACATTTCTGGACTTCTTTGCGGCGCGCGGCCACCGCGTCGTGAAGAGTTCGCCGCTGCTGCCCGCCAACGATGCCACGCTGCTGTTCACCAACGCCGGCATGAATCAGTTCAAGGATGTCTTCCTCGGCCTGGAGCAGCGCGACTACACCTGCGCCGCCTCCTCGCAGAAGTGCATGCGCGCCGGCGGCAAGCACAACGATCTGGAGAACGTCGGCCGCACCCGCCGCCACCTCACTTTCTTCGAGATGCTCGGCAACTTCTCCTTCGGCGACTATTTCAAAAAAGAAGCCATCGAGCATGCCTGGGAGCTGATCACCGGCATCTATTCCATCCCGAAGGACCGCCTCTTCGTCACGGTTTTTCGCGAGGACGACGATGCCTTTGAGTTCTGGCAACAGGTCGCCGGCATCCCCGCGGATCGCCTGTTCCGCATGGACGAAAAAGACAACTTCTGGTCCATGGGCGAAACCGGCCCTTGCGGGCCGTGCTCCGAGATCCACTACGGCCTCGGTCCCGAGGCCAGCGATTGGGGCCACGCCGACTGCAATTTCCCGTGCGAGTGCGGCCGCTATCTTGAGATCTGGAACCTGGTCTTCATGCAGTTCAACCGCGATGCGAGCGGCGAGATGACTCCGCTCCCGAAACCCTCCATCGACACTGGCATGGGGCTGGAGCGGCTGGCCTCGGTGCTGCAGGGCAAGCTTAGCAATTTTGAGACCGACCTGCTCTGGCCGCTGGTCGAGGCCGCCGCTGAGATGGCCGGCGTCAGCTATGGAGAAACCCCTGAGTCCGACGTTTCGTTGCGCATCCTGGCGGACCACAGCCGCGCGGCATCGTTCCTCATCCAGGACGGAATCCTGCCCGCGAACGAGGGCCGTGGCTACGTTCTGCGGAAAGTCCTGCGCCGGGCGGCCCGGCACGGCCGCCAGCTCGGCCTCGACGAGCCTTTTCTCTACCAGTTGACCGCCAGAGTCGCAGAGATGATGTCCGAGGCCTATCCCGAGTTGTTAGAGAGCTCCGAAAGAGTCGCGGCTGTCGTGAAGTCCGAGGAGCAGCGCTTCGCCCGCACCATGACCCTCGCCCTGGGGGAGTTTGAAAAAGTCGTCGAGGACGTCACGGTTACTCCCGACCCGGTGCCTGGTGGCATTCATCTGCCCGGCGAGAAGCTCTTTCGTCTTTACGACACGTTCGGGATGCCATGGGACCTGATCGAAGAGCTGGCGAACGAGCGCGGCCTCACGCTCGACCTGCCCGGCTTTGACGCCGCCATGGAGCGCCAGCGCGAGCGCGCCCGGGCAAGCTGGAAGGGTACTGCAAAGGGTGTTGTTTCAGCGGCTTACAACGATCTTTTGGGGCAGGGCCGCACCACCTTCGACGGCTACCAGCAGACCACCTCGCCCGGCTGCAACGTGATTGCGCTGCTCCAGGATGGCAATCCCGTCGACCAACTCCCAGCCGGCGCCGAGGCTGAACTCGTGCTCGATCACACGCCGTTTTACGCCGAGGCCGGCGGACAAGTCGGTGACACCGGCTCATTGCTCGCCGAGGGCACACAAGAGGTAATCGCAACAGTATCAGATACTTACTACCCCGTTGCTGGACTCATCAGTCACCGCATCCTCACGCGCGCGCCCCTGAGGGTGGGCGACACCGTTACCGCCGTGGCCAACCCGGAGCGCCGCCGCGCCATCAGGCGCAACCACACCGGCACGCATCTTCTCCACGCGGCCCTGCGCAAGGTGCTGGGGACTCATGTCAAGCAGGCGGGCTCGGTCGTTGACCCGGCGCGGCTCCGCTTCGACTTCTCCCACTTCACCTCGGTCGATGCCGCTGAGCTCGAGGAGATTGAACGGCTGGCTAACGAAGAGATCCTGCGGAACACCGCGGTCGAGACCGCCGTCATGGAGCTTGATGAGGCGGTGGATAGCGGCGCCATGGCCTTCTTCGGCGAAAAATACCCGGACAAGGTCCGTGTTGTAACCGTTCCCGGATTCAGCAAAGAGCTCTGCGGCGGCACGCACGTCCAGCGCACCGGCGATATCGGCTTGCTGAAGGTGGTGCATGAAGCCAGCATCTCGGCCGGCGTCCGGCGGATCGAAGCTATTAGCGGGGAAGAGGCGATCCACCAATTTCAGCAGGTAACTACCTTGGTACGTGACTTATCGGCGACGCTGAAGACCTCCACCACCGAGCTGCCCCAAAGCGTCGAAAAGCTTGTTGAATCGCAGAGGAATTTGGAAAGACAGGTCGAGAGCTTGAAGCTGAAGCTGGCGAACTCACAGCTCGCCGACATGGAGAAAATGGTCCGGGTGGTCCAGGACGTCCGGGTGCTCTCGATCCGCATGGACGGGCTGGAACGCCCGCAAATGCGCACTTTGGTGGACTCCATGCGGAAAAAGATCGGTTCCGGGCTGGTCGTTCTCGCCTCGGTAAACGACGGGAAAGCCGCCCTGATCTCCGCCCTCACTCCCGATCTGAGCAAACGTCTGCACGCCGGAAAGATCGCTCAGGCCGTTGCAAAAAAACTCGGTGGCACCGGCGGCGGCCGGCCCGACATGGCCGAGGCCGGCGGAAAGGAGATTGCACGACTCGATACGGTACTGAATGAAGTCCTTGAGATCGTAGCCGCAATGCTATAATGACCCTGATTTTAGGGGCTTGGATGCTGGTCCGCCGGATTCCGTTTGGCGGCCGGTTTTTTAGTCTGCGGTCGCGGCCGGTTGCGAGCCGCACGGACTTGCTGGCTTCGGGCCAGGCTATCGGAAACGAGAGGTCCTCTCTGATGGAGCGGATGGAATTGATGGAGCGGATGGAAGCGCGGCGGACCCAGGGTGTAAGAACCTTGGCCGGGGTTGTTCTGCTGTCTTTTGTCTTCTCTCCACCTCTGTTCAGCGCGGACAATATCTCCGGCTATCTGGATAAACGAGGCAATGTCGTTTTTATCAACGACACTGTTATTACCAATCCGATCCCCGCCACCGCGGCGCCTTCCTCCGGCGGGCCAGCCATGCCCGCGGACACCACCCAGCGCTCTGCAATCCAGCAACAGAGGACAACGGCAACTCCGCGACGCGCTCAGGTGAACCAGTTGATTCAGGAAGCCGCCCGCAAGCACAGCATCGATCCGGAGTTGGTTCACGCCATCGTTCAGGTGGAATCCGGCTACAACCCCTATGCCATATCCTCCAAGGGCGCCCGCGGCCTGATGCAGTTGATACCGGCCACGACGCGTCGTTTCGGGGTCCGGAACGCGATGGACCCCCAGTCGAACCTGGATGGCGGCATCCGGTATCTGAAATATCTGCTGGGAATGTTCAACGGCGACTTGCAGCTTTCCCTCGCCGCCTATAATGCCGGTGAGAACGCCGTAACCAGCAACCGGGGTGTCCCGCCGTATCGCGAGACCCGGAACTATCTGAAGAAGATCGCAAGGCTCTACCCGCTGGACAATAATCCCTTCTCTGAACCCTACAAGTCGAGAATCGAGAAATTTGTCGATGCTCGGGGTGTGATGCATTTCAGTAATACGGATTCCCGGTAATGGTTTTTTTACAATGATCTGCAACCCTGCAACCACTGACTTCCGCCGCTTCTTCCCTCGCCGTTCCTATGTCCGCTTCTATGCTCCGGCTCGAAACATCCGGTTCCGGCTGCTGTCCGGAATGCTCGGGATTCTGTTCTCCGTTGTGGGCACGGCCGGCGCCGGCACGCTGGATCAGGCGCGTGCCTACTTCGATGTGGCTCGCAAATCCCATGTCAAATTTCAGGCTATTCCGGAATCCGCCCGGACGCAGGATGACTACCAACGCCAGATCAGCGCCTTCAAGCGCGTCTACCTCACATCACCCATCTACGGCAACAACACCATCTGCCTGATGGAGATCGGGCAACTGTATGAACAGATGGGCCGCCGCTGGCAGGACCGGAGATATTTTGAGAGCGCCATCGAGTCCTACGAATTTCTGCTCACCGAATATTCCCACAGCCAGTTTCGCCTGAAAGCGCGGTTGAACGTCGGCCGCATCTACCAGGAAGATCTGTTGGATCTGGAAGCCGCGCTGGCGCACTACGAGCGATTTCTGACCGATTACCCGAAATCAGTTCAGACGAAGACGGCGCGGGCCGGCATCGCGGAGGTGAAAGAAGAGATCGCCGCGAAAAATAATCCGGTCTTTGCCGCGCCAGGTGAGCCGGCGCAGACGGCCTCCAGGCCCCCCGCCCCTGGCGGAATGCCTGTCGTATCCGACGTCCGTTACTGGGAGACACCGGAATACAGCCGGGTGGTGGTGGACGTGGGAACAAAGGTCAAATTCGAAGTCGGGAAGCTGCAATCTCCTGACCGCCTCTATATCGATTTGCTTAACACGCGTGTGGCAACTCCCGGCCGCGAGGCCACCGTGCCGGTGGACCACGATCTGTTGAAGCGCATCCGGCTGGCGCAGTTCCGGCCCGGCGTGTCGCGCGTCGTGCTCGACCTGAACGCCATGCCCGATTTTTCGATCTCCGAGCTGGCCAATCCCTACCGGCTGGTGATCGATATCCCCAACGCCGGCTCGCAGGCCGCGAAGGCTGGCTCGGCTCCGTCCCCGCCTTCGGATCTTGAGAGCGTGAGGACCGCGGACCCCATTACGGGAGGGTCGCATTCCCTGACGCGCGCGCTGGGATTGAAGATTGGAAAAATTCTCATCGATCCCGGCCACGGAGGACACGATACGGGAACGATCGGACCATCCGGGCTGACCGAAAAGGAGATCGTGCTGGACGTGTCGATGCGACTGGGAAAGATGATCGAGGAAAAGCTCGGCAGCGAAGTCGTCTACACGCGCAAGGACGACCGCTTCATTCCCTTGGAATCCCGAACGGCATCGGCCAACAAACTGGAGGCCGACCTGTTTCTTTCGATTCACCTCAACTCCAGCCGCAGCAAGGGCGCCATCGGGATCGAAACCTACTATCTGAACTTTACCTCCGACCCGGAGGCGCTGGAAGTTGCCGCGCGTGAAAACTCCGGTGCGCGGGAAACCATCGGGAACCTGCAGGGACTGGTGCAGAAGATCGCCCTGCAGGAAAAGATCGACGAGTCCAGGGAGTTCGCCACGAGCGTGCAGGATGCGCTCTTGAAGAGCTCACTGACGAAAGGCATGTCGAAAAGCCAGATTCGCAAGTATAACCGTGGTGTGAAGAAGGCGCCTTTCGTGGTGCTCATCGGCGCCGACATGCCGTCCATCCTTGCCGAAATGACCTTCCTCTCCAACCCGGCGGAAGAGAAAAAACTCAAGTCGAACGAGCATCGCCAGAAGCTCGCCGAAGCCCTGTACTCCGGGGTGGCCGCTTATGTGGAAACCCTCAGTGGGGTGAATGTTGCGCGTCGGTCCGCCCCCAGCCTCGCCGCGGCCAAGCCTTAGCTTTCCGCGTGGGTTTTTCCTCCGTTTGCCCTCCCTCATAACCGCCTCGGTCCGTGCACAGTGAGTCAACGAGTGGCAACGGAGCCGGACGTGTGAGCAAGGCCCTAAGTGGGATCAAAGCTCTGGAGGAACTGTGAACCGGCTGCGGCTGCAACTCACGCAGAAACTGACTACGCCCGGATGGACGAAGTTTCTGCTGGCGTTGCTGGCTCTGATCGTTGCCTTTCTGCTGGCAGTCTATTCGAGCGTTTTCGCCCGTGAGGGCCGCGTCATCGCGACGGCGGTCTGCGCCTCACTCGCACTGCTGCTCTCCGGCTTTGTCGCCATCACCGCCGTTCCTTATCTGGCCCGCCGCTCCCGGCTCGAATGGGTGCGTGTCAGCATGGATTACCGGCTCACGCGGGAAGGCTGGGTGTTTATTGGACTGATTCTCTTGATTGCCGTTGCCGGGCTGAACACGGGAAACAACCTGCTGTACCTGATCCTGTCCAGTATGCTGGCCTCCATCCTCGTCTCCGGCTTCCTGTCGCTCGCCGTGCTGAACGGTGTCGAGATGCAGGTTCTGTTGCCGGGACACGTTTTTGCGCGGCGGCGGGCCGAGGCCCGGGTCCGGATGATGAATCTGAAGAAATGGATCCCGTCCTTTTCCCTGACCCTGCAAGGTGCCGGTACTGCGAAGCAACAGAAGACGGGAAAGCGATGGAGATGGCGGAAGAAGGGAAGTTCCCAGCCGGCGGCGGATTCGCCGGACCGCCGGGAGCATATCCTGCAACAGTCGCTTTACTTCCCCGAGTTGCCGGCAGCGCGTTCGATCAACAGAGTGGTCGAGTTGGAGTTTTCCCGGCGCGGGCACTATCAGGAAAAAGCATTTACCCTGAGCACGCGTTTCCCGTTCGGGTTTCTGGAAAAATCGTTACAGATTCCCGTATCGGAGGATCTGTGGGTCTATCCCGCGGTCGGCCCGACCGAGGAGTTCTATGAGATTCTTCCCATGCTCAGTGGGGAGTTGGAGGCCTATCAAAAGGGGCGAGGACACGACCTGTACAGCATTCGGGATTTGTTGCCGACCGACGATGCGCGGCATGTGGATTGGAAAGCGTCGGCACGGGTACGGAAGCTGAAAGTTCGCGAGTTTGCCAGAGAAGACGAGCGCCGTCTGCAACTCATACTCGATCCGAGAATCGGACCGGCGAGCCGGAAAGGCCTGGAACAGTTTGAAGCGGCGGTGGAGTTCTGCGCCTGTCTGGCGTGGCATTTTCACGAGGTGGATGCGCAGTTGCAGTTTCGCTGCGGGGAGTTCCAGACCGTTTCGGCCAGAGCGGGGGAGATTATTTACGATATTCTGCGGTTCTTGGCCGAGGTCGATCCATCAGTGGAAGTACCTAATTACAATATATTTACAGTAGATCACGGGAGCGAGTTCCGCATTGTCTGCACGGCGCTGCCGCGCGGTGCGGTGCCGACGAATGTGTGGAGCGGGGCCTATTTTATATTTTTCAACGATCTCCGGCCAAAGCCGGCTGGGCAGCTCCCGGAAAAGTTGACGGAGAGTGCAGGTAATTTGCTGAATAAATAGAAGATAGCTTCTGTTTGTGAACTCTGCCGGATCAGCCGCATCCTGAAGATCCGGTTTAGCGGTCCCTTGAAATAGTCTCTTCAAATAGGGAACCAATTTTCCCATAGATTGACTCGAGTGGTTGACACGGTAAAGGCGGTCAGGCTGGTCGGAATCTTCGGAATCCGCGGAACCCTCCTCCGCATCAAATCTCTCTAAAGGTTCGGCACAGATTTTTATCGGCGGGAACCGCCAAATTTCTGACCTGGGCCACATCAGCCCGCTGGATTTGCGCCGCCCCGCTGGATTTACGCCGCAAAGAGCAGCGCAGACGCATCAGATGGGGGCGGAGGCGAACCCGTCGGGGGAATGTTTATCGGCGGGGCGGAGCAGCACGGTTTCTCCGTTGCGAAACGGCGTTTGCGGCCGGAATGTGGAAAAAGCCTAAAACCTTCATATCAGAGAAGATCGCCATTTTTACGAAGTAAAAAAATCTGTTGCAGTCCTCAGGAAAACAAGCTAGAGTTAGTTACATAAATTTTGGAAAATTGAGCATGGAAGCCTTGTATACGGAAGTAAATACGCTATCGCCGCAAAGAGAAGCTGCGTTCTTTTATGGACTGTTTCTCCGAGGCCATTCAATCGACAGCCTGCGCAAGGATATTGACATCGATCCGGGTCTGCTTGAGAAGTGGGAGACGTTGCAGCAGCATGAGCCGCTGTACCGGGAAGCGATCGAGATCATGGTTCCGTATCGGAAGCGCGTGCTGGCGATATTTGAATCGCTGATTACCTCTGAAACCAGCATCCCGCGACATACACAATAACCACAACCACGATTTTTCGCAATCGATCCGCCATTCCGCAGTCTGTAAACAGGCTGCCGAATGAGGGTAAGCGCGCGGAGCAGCGCACCGGTCTGCTTTGTGGGATAATGAGCGGCAGAACGAAGGGCAGGCAAACAGCCTTTGCGAGTGGCGCTGTTTGGCCGGAAGGGGACAATCATGTCTTTACTCTGGAGGGCGTTGCTGATGAAGCGGCCAGGGAGTGGCAGATTCGCAATCCGTCTGTTGATGGCAAGTGTGTTTGCGTTCGCGGCCGCAGATGCACCACTTTTCGCGCCGCTTTTTGCGCAGATGGCCGGACAGAATCCGCCGGGAGCAGTCCGCACCGTGGCGTGGGAGCGGCCTATCACCCTGGTTACTTATAACCCCGGCCGCACATCGACCGTTGAGTTCCGGGGAACTGATCTGTTGCCATTCGCGCAGGGGAGTGCTCGGGTGCGGATGGAGCGCGGCAATGCGCAGATCGATGCCAGGTTCAACGACCTGATGCCGCCGCCGACGCTGGGTCCCGAATATACCTGCTATGTCTTGTGGGCGGTTACCAGCGACGGAAATTTGTCGAACCTCGGCGAGGTGGCGATGAACAATCAGCGCGGCGAGATCAAGGCGTCGGTTCCATTGCAGGCGTTCGCGATGTTCGTTACGGCGGAACCCTATTTTGCGATCGGGTCGCCGAGCAACGTGGTGGTGATGGAAAACGCGCGGGGTTCCAGAACCATCGGCACAATGACCACGGTTACTCCACGGTTCGACCTGGTGGAGAAGGGCGAATACATGGCGGCGGATCTGGAGCCGTTCGTGTGGGAGTCCAGGCAGCCGCGCGATCTGTTCCAGGCGAGAAACGCCCTGCGCGTTGCCCAGTGGCAGGGTGCGGATCGCTACGCTCCGGAAGTTTTTGAGGATGCCCAGCGCCGGTTGCAGCAGGCCGAGCTCAGTCAGCAGCGCCGGGGGAACAATCGCCGCGATGTGATCCAGGCATCGCGCCAGGCGGTGCAACTGGCCGAAGGAGCGCGGATTGCCGCGCTGCGCGCCATCAATGAGGAGCGCCTCGCGATGGAGCGGGCGGCGGCGGAGGCTGCGCGACTGGCCGCGGCGGATGAGGCCGAGCGGCAGATTCGTTTAAGAGAAGACGCCGAGGCGGCGATGCTGGAAGCCGAAGCCGCCAAGGCAGAGGCCAACTCGGCCCGGCTGGATGCGGAGGCCGCGCGACTGGCCGCGGCGGATGAAGCGGAACGCGCGAGTCTGGAAGCCGACCGCGCACGCCAGATGCTGGAACAGGCGCAGGCCGTGATGGCGCGGCTGGAGGCGGAGAAGCAGGAACTGCGGTCGCGGCTCCTCGACCAGTTCAACAAGGTGCTGGAGACGCGGGATACGACGCGCGGTTTGATCCTGAACATGGGCGATGTGCTGTTCGACGTGGGCAAGTCGGAGTTGCGTTTCGAGACGAGGGAGAAGCTGGCGCGGCTGTCGGGCATCCTGCTGACCCAGCCGGATCTGTATCTGGAGATTGAAGGGCACACGGACGCCACGGGAAGCGATGAGCTGAACCAGCGGCTGTCGGAGGAAAGGGCCGGGTCGGTGCGGGCGTATCTGGTCGCCCAAGGCGTGGCCGAGGAGTCGGCCGTGGCGAGAGGATACGGGAAGACGAGTCCGATTGCGGACAACGATACGGCCGCCGGGCGGCAACAGAACCGCAGGGTGGAGATCGTCGTATCGGGAGCGGTGCTGGGCGATCCGGGCGGCGAGGTCCGGTAACCGGACCAGCCGGATAAGCGTACACCTGCCAGAAGAAGCGCACACCGAAGATGCGCACAGAAGATGGAGTTTTCCCCGGACCAGCGTGCGGGTTGGTTCCCGGTCCTACGGTTCTATTGGTACCAGGTCCCGTCGCAGCGCAGGTTGGGACAAATTCGCGTGAAGGAGTGCGCACGAAGATATGCAGACGCTGTTTGGACCGCCGCCGGAAGAAGAAGGGCTGATCCGGCGATTCCAGAAGGCGGTCGAGTCTACCAGGACATCGCTGATGGGCAGGCTCGATCAGACGCTCGAAGCGCGGCCGGAGCTGAATGAGTCGCTATGGGAAGAGCTGGAAGAGGCGCTGATCCTGGGCGACGTGGGCGTGGCGACCGCGACCGAGGTGGTGGACGGGATCCGGCAGCAGACTGCCCGAGGCGAGCTGCGCGACGCCAGTGAAGTGAAGGCGGCGCTGCGGGGAAAGCTGACGGAGATGATAGGCGCGTCCGCAAATGGCGCGACCTCGAATAGTGTAGCCAAGCCGGCACAGCCTCCGCTGGTGGTGCTGGTGGTGGGGGTGAATGGAACGGGAAAGACGACGACCATTGGCAGGCTGGCCTGGCAGTGGAGCCAGCGGGGCAGCAAGGTGCTGCTCTGCGCGGGCGATACGTTCCGCGCGGCGGCCATCGAGCAACTGGAGATCTGGGGCGAGCGCGCCGGGAGCGAGGTGATCAAGCAGAAACCCGGCGCGGACCCGAGCGCGGTGATCTTTGACGGCCTTACGGCGGCGAAGGCGCGCGGCAGCGACGTGGTGATCGTGGACACGGCGGGAAGGCTCCATACAAAAACGAACCTGATGGCGGAGCTCGACAAGGTGAAGCGGACCTGCGCGAAAGTGATTCACGGAGCGCCGCACGAGGTGCTGCTGGTGATGGACGCGACGACGGGACAGAACGGATTGCAGCAGGCGCGGATGTTTACCGAGACGGCGGGCGTTACCGGCATCGTGCTGACGAAGCTGGACGGGACGGCGAAGGGCGGGGTGGTGCTGGCGATTGCGCGCGAACTGAAGTTGCCGATCCGCTACGTGGGAGTGGGGGAACAGAAGGAAGATCTGATTCCCTTTGACGCGCAGCAGTTCGTGGCATCCCTGTTTGCGTAGTTTGAGGAGAGAGTTCCCAGGCGATGACGGTTACCGGAGCGGAACTTACGGAAGCGGAACGCTGGATGCAGCGGGCGATGGAGCTGGCGCGCAAAGCGGTGGCGCTGGCCTCGCCGAACCCCATGGTGGGCGCCGTGGTGGCCGGGCAGGGAGAGGCCGCAGGCGAGGGGTTCCATACCTACGAAGGAAAAAAACACGGAGAGATACTGGCGCTGGAGCAGGCCGGCGAGCGGGCCCGCGGCGCGACGCTCTATCTGAACCTGGAACCATGTTGCCACACGGGCCGCACGGGGCCATGCACGGAAGCGGTGATCGCGGCGGGAATCAGCCGGGTGGTGGCGGCGATAGAGGACCCGAATCCGCAGGTGGCCGGCAAAGGGTTCGCGGCGCTGCGGCGGGCCGGGATCGAAGTGGAAACGGGGGTCTGCCGGGAGCAGGCCGAGCGGTTGAACGAGGATTTTGCCTGCTGGATACGCCAGAGCCGGCCGCTGGTTACGCTGAAGACGGCGATGACGCTGGATGGTTGGATCGCGGCGCCGGAAGACAACGCAGGCTGGATCAGCTCCGAGCAGGCGCGGTTGAATGTGCAGCGGCAGCGCCACGGGCAGGACGCGATCTGGACGGGGATCGGAACGGTGCTGGCGGACGATCCGTTGCTGACCGACCGGAGCGGACTGAAGCGCCGCAGGCTGCTGTTGCGCGTGGTGATGGATTCGAAGCTGCGCCTGCCCGTCGATGCCCGCATGCTGCAGGAGGTGGACCGGGACCTGCTGGTGGTTTGTGGCAAAAAGGCGGACAAGGAGAAGAAGCGGCAACTGGAGGAGCGAGGCGTAGAGGTGATCGAGCTGGGCGAGGGCGAGCGGCCGGACATGAGACCGGACTTGGGAGCGGTACTGGATGAGCTGGGCCGACGCGAGATGACTAGCCTGCTGCTGGAGGCTGGGGCCGGGTTGAACGGCGCGGCGCTGGAAGCCGGAGTCGTCGACAAGCTGTTCCTCTACTATGCGCCGAAGATTCTGGCCGGCGGCGAGGGAATGCCGATGGCGGCCGGGCGCGGCGTCCGCAACATGCGGGACGCGATGAAGGTGCGCAGTCCGCGGGTACATGAGTTTGGAGAAAACTTTGCCGTCGAGGGATATCTGAGGGATGTTTACCGGGATCATTGAAGAGATGGGGACGGTGGTGGCGATGGAGCCGGGCGCCGGAAAGGACGGTGGCGCGCGGTTGGTGCTGCAAGCCGCGAAGGCGCTGGCGGCCGAAGGGAGACTGCAACCAGGCGAGAGCATCGCGGTGAATGGCGTGTGCCTGACGGCGCTGGAGATTACGCCGGAGAGCTTCGCGGCGGATCTGTCTCCGGAGACTCTGGAGCGCAGCAGCCTGCGGAATCTGAAGCCGGGCACGCGGGTGAATCTGGAGCGCGCGATGACGCCGGCGATGCGGTTCGGCGGCCATATCGTGCAGGGGCACGTGGACGGCGTGGGAAAATTGCTGGCGCTGGAGGAGCTGCCGGACGGGAATTGGTGGCTGGCGGTGGAGATTCCGCAGGAGCTGACGCGATACGTGGTCGGGAAAGGGTCGATTGCGCTGAACGGGATCAGCCTGACGGTGGCGGAGCTGGAGGGCCGCCGGGTGGGGGTGGCGATTATTCCCCACACCTACGAAAATACGGTGCTGGCAACGATGCGGCCCGGAGACGGCGTCAACGTGGAGTGCGACGTGCTCGCCAAGCATGTGGAGAAGCTGCTGGAGTGCTCTGAGTGGGATGCGGGCACAAAGAAGCCGAATAGAAAGGCGAAGACGAAGCGGGAGTCGACGTTGACGCTCGAGAAGCTGAAGGAAGAGGGTTTTTAGCGGGCCGCTTGCAGAAGCGCCGCAGCGGCGGCTGTGTAAGCGGTGCGTGGTTTATAATAAGCCAAGCAGCCCGGCGGGCGATGCAGGGAATAAAATAATCGGGGGCATTGGAATGAAGTTTCGCGGCGTAGTATCTGCAATGGTTTTGGTCCTGACGGGGATGGCGCTGGCGACGTCGGGATGGGCGCAGGCCAAGGGTGGGTCTTTAGTGCCCAAGAGCGAATCCGGGGCTGCCAAGGGCGAGTCCGGGGCGGCGGGGGGCAGCGACGTGGAGTTTGGGCCTGGGGCCGAGGTGGACTTGGTGGCGCCGCTGGCGACGGCGTCGGTGAGAAACCGGTCCGTGGTCATCGGCTGGCCGGAGGGCACGAAGCCGAAGGCGCCGGCGGGCTTCGAGGTAACACTGTTCGACGGTGGCGTGGATACCCCGCGCGAGATCTACATCCTGCCCAACGGCGACATCCTGGTGGCGCTGTCGCTGCGCGGTAGAAATCCGGGCGCGAGCGCAACGTCGAACCGGATCGTCCTGTACCGGGACCGCGACGGAGACGGCAGGCCGGAGTACAAGAGCGATTTCCTGACCGGTCTGAACCGGCCGCATGGCATGGTGCTGGTGGGCGATTCCTTCTACGTGGGAAACACGGACGCTGTGGTGCGATATCCCTACCAGGACGGGCAGACGAAGATTACTGCGGAGGGTGAGAAGATTCTGGATCTGCCGCCCGGCGGGCATTACACAAGGAACCTGACGGCGAATGCGGAGGGAACGAAGATCTACGTCGCGGTGGGTTCGATGACGAATGTGGATGAGTCGGGCGAGGACGCCAAGGACCCGCGGCGCGCCGCGATTCTGGAGGCGAATCCGGATGGGTCCGGGATGCGAGTCTATGCGTCGGGACTGCGGAACCCGGTGGGGATGGCGTGGGAGCCGGAGACTAAAAAATTGTGGACCGTGGTGAATGAGCGCGATGCCCTCGGCGATCAGTTGGTGCCCGATTACGCGACCTCGGTGAAAGAGGGAGCGTTCTACGGCTGGCCCTACTCCT
Organism: Terriglobia bacterium; assembly: GCA_963662495.2. Lineage (GTDB taxonomy): Bacteria > Acidobacteriota > Terriglobia > 2-12-FULL-54-10 > 2-12-FULL-54-10 > SHUM01. Next base: position 499,895 of record CAXVYQ010000008.1, on the reverse strand, counting down.
ACTACGGACAGAACCAGGACCCGAGGAAAAAAGGAGAGCGTCCGGACCTGGTGGCCAAGGCCATCCCGCCGGATTTTGCCGTCGGTGCGCATACCGGGACGCTCGGGCTGGAGTTCTACGAGGCGGACCAGTTCCCTTCACGTTACCGTGGCGGGGCCTTCATCGGACAGCACGGTTCCTGGAATCGCTCGGAGTTCATCGGGTACCGGGTGGCCTACCTGCCGTTCAAAAACGGCCAGCCCTCCGGGGCCATGGAGGACTTCCTGACCGGGTTCATCGCCAGCGACACGGAAGCTTACGGCCGGCCGGTGGGGGTGGCCGTAACCAAAACCGGCGCGCTCATGGTGGCCGATGATCAGGCGGGGATGATTTGGCACGTCCGCTACACGCGGAAATAGCCGCCCGGTGTGGGATCAGCGGTGCAGGGGGAGATAGCCGCCCGGAGCGGGATCAGCGGACGATGATGACTTCGCGGAGACTGTCGCGGGTGAGGTAGAACTTGAGCGAGGCGTAGTTGCGGAAGATGCGCTCGATGGAGCGGTTGTTGAACGAGCGCCAGGGTCTTGCGTTGCCGCGGTTGGAGACCTGCAGCTGGTTCTCCGCCAGTATCCGGTATTGTGAAAGCTCACCGAGCTGTCCGGGCTGGCCGGAGTGGAAAAATGCCAGCAACTGCCCGTTCGGTTTCAGACATTCATGCAGCCGGTCCACAAGCGGATCGATGAGCGCGTCCGGAAGAAAGTCCAGCAGGTCCCAGCAGAGAACCCCGTCGAATTGATCCTTTCCGTATGCCAGATTTTTCCGAAAGAACCGTTCGATAATCGCTTCGGGGTTTTCCTCCTCCTCCACGCTTTTGCGGGCGGAGGTGAACTGCAGCGAGTGGAGCAGGTCCTCGGTGCAGAGACTGTGCCCGAGCCCTGTAATGAAATTGATATTGGACTGGGAGGCGGCGCCGAGGTCCAGAATCCGCAGCGATTCGTCCGGATCGAGCGCCTTCCAGAAATCACGCAGCCCTTTGCTTGGGCGCAGGTCCGGGGATGCAGGCTCCTGGCGCGCGGGCTCGGCCTGATTCTCGTGGCCAAGTACGTGCCGGAGAAGCCGCCGGACGTTTGTGGTGATCTGCGAGGTGATGGGCATGTCTGCTACGGACATCGAGAGACACCTTTACAACATCAGGTAAAAACAGCCGCGAACCAGAGAATGGGGGGAACGCGTGGACGCGGGATTGCCGGAGGAGCGATCGTGCCGACTATACCAGTGTTTCGGCCAGCTTAATTGCTGGTTTCCATGTAAGGGCTGGCTGCCGGCTTGGGGGACCCCGCGCTGCTTGCGGAAAGCGCCTCCGGTTTGCGCGCCTCGCCGGGCTTTCCGCCTTCCGTGCCCTTCTGGATATCGATGCTGCCTTTGAAGAAGGCGCCATCTTCAATCACCACCCGGGCGGCGACCAGGTCGCCGGTCAGGGCGCCGGACTTGCGAATGTCGACGCGGTCCACCGCGCGGATGTCCCCCTGAATGGTCCCCTGGATGATCACTTCCTTTGCGTTCACATGGGCCTGCACGCGGCCGTTGGGACCGACGGTCAGGTTATGCTCCCGCAGCTCGATGGTTCCCTCCACTTGCCCGTCGATATACAGATTCTCACTGCCGGACAGTTCCCCGCGGATGACGACCGATTTGCCGATATGGGCAACGGCACTTTTCCCGGGATCGGCCCATGGCTCTGATTTGCTCACTTGAGGGTTGGCGGACACGGGCGAAGCCTCCTTGGACGATTTCACTGCTGAATAGGAAGTTGGTTCTTCCCGTTCCTCTTTACTTTTCCACATTGAGTCGGCTCCTTAGGATGGTGGCGACACCTGCGCGGCCAGGAAACAGGGCCACTCCGCCAGCGCGCATTCGGGAGTAAGATGATTACTGAACTGCCTCGGCGCTCCCGCCCCGGGCAGGCGCCGGACCGGAATCCCCGGTGTCAATATAATACAACAGGCAGGGGGTTGCAAAGTATTAATTCCAGATGGTGGTGAGCAAGTGGTTACAACACCGCTGGAGCCGGGCGCGAGGCCGCGAACACGAACAGGTGAAATCCGGCCCGGATGAGGGTAAACTGAAGACCGGATGGGGGGTAAACTGAAGAGATGACGAGCGTGTTGTGCCGGAGATCAAGACAGTGGCGGAGCCGGCAATGGCCCCGCCTGGAACTGTTGCGTCCGTATTTGCTGGTTGCGCTGACGCCGGTGTTTGTTCCCAGCCTGGTCCAAGGAGCGGATGTCCGGGCCGGGCGGCGGATTACGATTCCCGCCGAGGAGACGATTCCCACGAATTTGTATGTGGCGGCCGGTGAGGCGGAGATCAGCGGGAACATCGATGGAGACCTGATCGTGGCCGGTGGCGAAGTGTCCGTGCAGGGCGCGGTGGAGAATGACATCATGGCCGCCGGCGGCCAGATCGACCTGATGGGTTATGTGGGCGGGGACGTTCGGATGGCCGGAGGCGAGATTGATATCCGCGGACATATCGAAGGCGACCTGGTGGTTGCGGGAGGCACAGTGCAGATTCTTCCGTCCGGAACCATCGGAGGCGATGTGTTGATGGCCGGCGGCGAGTTATTTCTGGAAGGCGCTCTGGAGAGGAACCTGAAGGCCGCCGGCGGCACGGTTACGATCAGTGGAAGCATTCAGGGGCCGGTGGTGGTGCGGTCCGACCAGTTCACGATCGGGGAACAGGCGAAGCTGGAGGGCAGCCTCGACTACTTTTCTCCGCGGGAGATCGAGTTTCCGGAGAGCGCGCAGATCGCCGGTCCGGTCAACTTTCACCTGACCGCCGGAATGAACCAGCGGTGGATCGGCGACGGGCTGCGGCGAATGGGCGTTGCGCTGCTGTTCGTGGGATTGATGATGTCGCTGGCCGGTGGATTGTTCGGCTGCTTCGTGTTTCCCAAGACCTCGACGGAGGTGGTGCGGTACACGCTCGGCAACTTCTGGAAGGAACTGCTGCGGGGTTTCGTATTGTTCTTCGTGGTTCCCCCCGCGTTTTTCCTGCTGATGCTTTCGGTGGTGGGCGTGCCGGTGGCGTTCCTGGGAGGGTTGATTCACCTGGGCTTCGGAGTGGTGGCGATCATCTACGCCGGCGTCGCCCTGGGCGCGTTTCTGATGAAGCGGCTGACCAGGGCCGAGAGTTACGTGGCGGACTGGAAGGCTGTGCTGGTCGGGCTTCCCATCATGTTTGTCGTGAGCCGGATTCCCGTGATCGGCTTCATCGCGAACTTGATGGTCTTCCTGGCCGTGTTAGGAGGAATCTACGAAAACTTCTGGCTGGCCATCCAGCGGGGACGCCAGAAGGAAGCTGCCGTCTGATTCGGCTGGCCGGTATTCTTGTTCCACCCGGCCTAATCGGCGGCCTGATCTCCGGTCTGATTCTTGGTTTGATTCCCGGTCCGATTCATGATCCAACAAGACACCATCATTGCCCTGGCCACCCCGTCCGGGCGCGGCGGGCTCGGCGTCCTCCGCCTCTCCGGCCCGGAGGCGTGGGCGGTGGCCGGCGGGATTCTGAAGCGGTCCGGAAAGAAAGCCGCGGCAGAGGAAGCCGGAGAGGCTCCGCAGTGGCCGCCGGAGCCGTGGCGGGTGCGCATGGCCGAGCTGGCCGATGACGGCGGAGAAACCATCGACCGCGTGCTGGTTACCTACTTTCGCGGACCGCGATCCTATACGGCGGAAGATACTGTCGAGATTGCCTGCCATGGCTCGCCGGTGGTGGTGCGGTATCTGATCGGGCGGTGCCTGGAAGCCGGTGCGCGGCTTGCCGAGCCGGGCGAGTTTACCCAAAGGGCATTCCTGAATGGCCGGATCGATCTGACGCAGGCCGAGGCCGTGCGGGACTTCATCGAGGCGCGGACGCTCTACCAGGCGAAGGTGGCCTCGCAGCAGATGGAAGGCAGCGTGGCGCACTGGGTCGCGCCGGTGAAGCGGCAACTGGTGAATCTGATTGCGCTGCTCGAAGCCGGAATCGATTTTGCGGAGGACGATGTCAGTGTGCTCTCCGGTGAGCGGATTCGGGTAGCGCTGGAGGCGGTGATGGAGCCGCTGGCCCGCATGCGGGACAGCTTCCCGGGGGGCAGAATCCTGCAGGACGGACTGACGCTGGCCGTGGTGGGACGACCGAACGTCGGGAAATCCAGCTTGTTCAATTGCCTCGTGAGACAGGACCGCGCCATCGTGACGGCGGCGGCCGGAACCACGCGCGACCTGGTGGCCGAGACCGTCGAAATCGAAGGAATTCCACTGCGGTTTCTGGACACGGCCGGGGTGCGGCAGGCGAGCGATGAGGCGGAGTCGATTGGGGTGCGCAAGGCGCTGGAGGCGGCCACCGACAGCGACCTGATCCTGATGGTGCTGGACGGGTCCGAGACTCTGACGGACGAGGACCGCCACCTGCTGGAGCGGTTGCTGCCGCTGGGAAAGCTGTTGCTGGCGGTGAATAAGTCGGACCTGGAGCAGCGGCTGCCGGTAGAAAGTTTGAAAAAATTGTGCAACGGGGCTGCCGGCGCGGAGGAAAGAATCCCGCCTCTGCCGGAGGTTCCAGTGATTCCCGTGTCGGCCACTCAACACCGGGGGATCGATGATCTGCGGCGGCTGATTCTGCACACGGCCGCGCCGTCCCTGGACGGGGGACGCGAACTGCAGATGCTGACCAACGTGCGGCAGGAGAGATTGGTGTCCGAGTCGCTCGATGCGCTGGGGAGGGCGGGTGTTGGCGTCGGAGAAGAACTGCCGCATGAAATGCTCCTCATCGATCTCTATAACGCGCTCCGGCCGCTGGACGCATTGACGGGAGAGACCACGGTGGAGGATATCCTGACGAATATTTTTTCCAACTTCTGCATCGGCAAGTAGAGAAATTTCTCCGGTCTCTGGCCGGTCGCTGAATGGACCAACCTGGTTTTCTGAGTGTACTTAGCCTGGTGGCCTGAATGTACTTAGGTGGATACCTGCTCACGATTGACACGGTTTTTGCTTCAGCGTAGAGTCGCTGATAGAAGGAAAAACGGGCCTGAAAAACCAGAGAGACTTTCCTGGTTTCGGCAGTTCCCCCTCGTTCGGGCTGTGAGCCTGGACAGACTGTATGCTTGGAGGAAAACCATGAAATGGATGCAACCGAAATTCTTGGGAACGATTCTGGCGCTTGCGCTGGTGTTTAGCGTCGCTTGCCAGCAGGCGGATCAGGCCGCCACGGAAACAGACCCGGCCGCCGAACCGGCGGCCCCCGCACCAGAGCAGGGATCGAACGCTTCGGCCAGCCAGCTGGCGCCGCAGGTCGCGAGTGCTCCGGTACCCCCGCCGGCTCCGGCCGCGCCACCTGCTCCAGCGCCGCCGCGGACGGCTACGCTGGAAGCTGGAACGATGATGAGTATCCGGCTGGCGAATACACTCTCCACGAAGACCAACGTCACGGGCGACACGTTCGAGGCGCGTCTGGAGTCCCCGCTCATCGTAAATGGACGGGAAGTGGCGTCCAGCGGTACGACCTTGATGGGGCGTGTGGTAGAGTCCGACCCCGGCGGGCGCGTGAAAGGCGTCGCCAGCATGGCCATTGAACTGATTCATCTGCACACGGCGGACGGGGAGATGCTCGATATATCCACCAACCTGATCTCCCTGGAGGCGGAGTCGTCGAAGACCAAAGACGCCACCAAGGTGGGGATCGGAAGCGTGCTGGGCGCGGCTATCGGAGCCATTGCCGGAGGCGGCAAGGGCGCGGCCATCGGCGGCGCAGCGGGCGCGGGCGCTGGAACGGGCATGGTGCTGGCTACACGCGGCGATGCAGCGGAAATCGGCAGCGAAACTGTCCTGGACTTCGAACTGAGCTCCCCGGTTACGGTCCAGCTTCCCTAGCGAGGGAAGCGGTCCGTTCACCAGGGACGTTGCCCTAGAAGGCCTGCGAAGAAGGGCCGAGAAGACCGAACAAGAGAAGCCGAGAAGGAAAAACGATCGCGCATGGACCGCCGCAGACGAGTCGGGCCCGCCGGAGGAAAATCGAAGCTGGGTCCGGTCAGCAGGCGGTCCCCCGCGATCTCAAAGCCAGATACGGAACAAGCAAACCCCGCCAGCACGAACATCGATTCACTCGATACAACCGGAATCCTTCAGACCATTCACGCGCAGGACGCCCTGGTGGCGTCCGCCGTAGCCGCCGCGCTGGACCAGATTGCCCGTTGCGTGGACGCCGCGGTGCGGGCGATCGGCAGGGGAGGCCGGCTGATCTACGTGGGTGCGGGAACCAGCGGCAGATTGGGAGTGGTGGATGCGGCGGAGTGCCCGCCTACGTTCGGGGTCTCCGCGCAAACGGTGGTGGCCGTGATCGCCGGCGGGAAGAAGGCGCTGTACCAGGCGGTGGAAGCCGCGGAGGATGACGCCGGGCAAGGCAGGCGCGACCTGGAGGCACTGCGGGTGGGGAAAGACGACGTGGTGGTGGGGCTGAGCGCCAGCGGTGGAACTCCCTATACGCTGGAGGCGCTGGCCTGCGCGCGGTCCCATGGCGCGGCTACGGCGGCCGTTACCTCGAACGCGGATTCGCCAATGGCGCGGAAGGCAAGAATCGCGATCGTCGCCCGCACGGGCCCGGAGGTGGTGGCCGGGTCCACGAGGATGAAGGCCGCTCTGGCGCAGAAGATGATCCTGCAGATGATCTCGACGGCGACGATGATCCGGCTCGGCTACGTCTACCGGAATCACATGGTGGGCGTGCGGCCCACCAACCGGAAGCTGGACGAGCGAGCCTCGGGAATCATCGCCGAGATAACCGGCGCCGACAGGCATAAGGCGCGTGTCGCGCTGACCGAGGCGGGTCAGGATGTCCGGCTCGCCATTGTGATGCTGATGAAGAGTCTGGACCGCGCCGCGGCCACGAAGCTTCTCAAGAAAAATAAAGGCAGCCTGCGCCGCATAATTTAGCCGCGACAGTTTTCGTTATGGGATTGTTGGCCCTCCAAGCAAAACAGATTTTCACGCCGCTCGAAGCGCTCGCCGACGGTGTCATTCTGATCGAGGATGAAACGATCCGAGCCGTGGGTCCGCGCCAGGAGTTGACGCTGCCGTCCGGGGTCCGCGTGGTGGATCTGGGCGAGAGGATCATCGGGCCCGGCATGGTGGATGTGCACATTCACGGCGGGGCGGGCTCGGACTTGATGGAAGCGACACCGGAAGCTCTGGACGCAGTGTCGAAGCATCTGCTGGAGGGCGGCACGACCAGCTTCCTGCCAACCACGCTGACCGCGCCGCTGGAAAAATTGAAAAGATCGGCCGGGGACCTGCGTTCCGTCATCGGCAAGTGGCGGGAAGTCAACGGCGGCCCGCGCGCCGAACCGCTGGGGATTCATCTGGAAGGGCCGTTCCTGAGTCCCGATTGCCGGGGGGCGCATACGGAAGCGCACCTGCTGGTTCCGTCGATCACCCTGTTCGACCAGATATACGATGCCGGTGGCGAGGCTCTGAAGATTCTGACCATGGCGCCGGAGCTGCCCGGAGCGCCGGAGTTGCAGGCCCACGCCGCCGCACGCGGCTTGCGGGTGGCGATCGGGCATTCGAACGCCACCTACGAGGAAGCACGGCGGGCCATTGATGCCGGTGCCGGCCACGCGGTGCATGTCTTCAATGCCATGCGCAGGTTTACGCATCGCGATCCAGGTATTCTGGGAGCGGTGCTGACCGATGACCGTGTGATGGCGGAGGTGATCGCGGACGGTGTTCACGTCTCCGCGCCTGCGCTCGAACTGCTGGTGCGGGCCAAGGGTGTCGCCAACACGGTGCTGGTTACCGACGCGGTCAGCGCCACGGGCATGAGTCCCGGACGGTACCGGCTGGGAGAGATGGAGATTGTTCTGGAGGACGATCCGGTAACCGGCCTCCTGAGTTGCCGCAACGGGGAAGGCGTTCTGGCCGGCAGCGTGCTCACGCTGGACCGGGCGGTGCGAAACATGATCTCGATGGCGGGGGTCGGCCTGCGGGATGCCGTGCGGATGGCGACCTGGAACCCGGCGCGGCTCGTGGGGCTGGAGGGGCAGAAAGGGGTTCTGCGGGCCGGGGCGGATGCGGATTTGATGCTGCTGCACCGGGATGGAACGCTGGCGGGCGCGATGGCCCGGGGACGCGCCAACTTCCTGTAGGCGCGGGCGAAGATTTGCAAGTGGGAGTGGAGAGGTTATCGGGCCGGCTGGGTGCTGTCGGCGGGATAACCGGAATAGTCGATAGTGGAGTCGATGACGGCCAGTTCCACCCGCCGGTTTCTGGCGCGCGCCACGACTGTTTTCTCCGGCACGCGGGGACTGGATTTCCCCATGCCTTTGCTGGTGATGATCTCCGGGGCGATTCCCACCTGGATCAGATAATCGCGCACCGCGGCGGCGCGGCGCTCGGAGAGTTCCTGATTGTACTGCTCGGTGCCAACGTCGTCCGTGTGTCCGAAGATCTGCACGCGATAGTCGCTGGATGTCAGCAGAATTCCCGCGACCCGGCTGAGCAACTCGCGGTTTTCCTGGCGAAGAGAAGCGCGGTCGAACTCGAACTGGATCGCGCTGCTGTCGAGGTTCATGACCACTCCGAGCGCGGTCCTTCTGGTCTCCGCGATCCGGCTGAGCGCCGTCTGCAGGCGATCCATCTCCGCGGCGCGTTCTGCGCGCAGCCGCTTGGCTTCCTCCTGCGCCGCGAGTGCCAGTTGCCGGGCGCGCTCGCTTTCTTCGCGCGCGAGAGATGCGTCCGTCTCCGCCGCGCTTTGCAGAGTCTCCGCCCGGGCCCGGCCTTGGGCCGCCTGACGGGAGTATTCCTCCGCCTCGGCGGCGCGTTGCAGCGCTTCCTCCGAGGCGCGGGCGGTCTCCTCGACGGTCTCCGACGCGCGGCCGAGCTGGCCTTCGAGCTGGTGGACCGTCTCCTGCAGATCCGATATACGGTTCAGTAGAAGGAACCCGCCGGCGGCGACTAAAAGCAACAGAAGAGAGATTGCGAGAACGACGGGAAGCCTCGAAGGATTGCGCGGGTTGATGGCTGCGCGCTCCGAATCAGAGTTCGGCTCTCTCTCCATCATAGTTAACCAGTAGCACAGACCGAGGGCGTCCGCAACAACGCAGTTGCCCCCGGTGTGGGTATTCGGGCAACACGAGGTTGCAAACCGCTGGAACCCGGATGCAGACTGCCCATGCGGGAAGCAAGTGATTTGGAAGAAAGGTAAAATGAAAAGAGGCGCCGTGCCGGGGGGATCATCGCTCGACCCGTCCGTGAGAAACCGTTGATTACCGAATGAAAGGGGAGACGATTTTCATATGTCGGACGCAATACTGATTTTTTCCTTCGGAGGTCCGGAGAAGAATGAAGACGTCATGGAGTTCCTCGAAAACGTGGTTGCCGGGCGGAATATTCCGCGGAAGCGATTGCTGAGTGTCGCCGGGCATTACTACCATTTTGGAGGCAAGAGTCCCATCAACGATCACAATCGAATGATGATCGCCGCGCTCCGGGAACTGCTCGCCGAGCAGGGTCCGGCGCTGCCGGTCTACTGGGGCAACCGGAACTGGCATCCCTATCTGGAGGACACGCTGCGGACCATGAAGGACGATGGCGTCCGTCGCTGCCTCGTTTTCGCAACCTCGGCGTTCGGGTCTTATTCCGGGTGCCGGCGATATCTGGAAGACCTGGAGCGGGCCAGCAATGCCGTGGGACCGGGCTGCCCGGAGATTCTCAAGCTGCGGCTCTATTACAACCATCCCGGATTCATCGAGCCGATGGTGGACCATGTGCGGGCCGCGGTGGAGCGGATTCCGGAATCGCGCCGTCTGAAGGCAGTCTGCTTTTTCACCGCCCATAGCGTGCCGGTCTCCATGGCTGACGCCAGTCCCTACGTCGAACAACTGCGGGAGGCCTGCCGGTTGGTTGCCACGGCCTTGCATCTGCCCTCCTGGGAGCTTGTCTTTCAGAGCCGGAGCGGCCCGCCGAGCCAGCCATGGCTGGAGCCGGATGTGCTCGATTCCATACGCTCTGCGGTCGCCGGGCGCGGGGCGAGCGATATCGTCCTGGTCCCGGTCGGCTTCGTCTCCGATCACATGGAAGTCCTCTACGATCTGGATACGGAGGCAAAGGCGCTGTGCGACGAACTGGGAGTCCACATGGTCCGGGCCCGGACGGCTGGCGGCGATCCACGGTTTGTGGCAATGATTCGGGACCTGGTGATGGAACGCATGGACCGGGTGGCGGAAAAGAAAGTCATGGGTGATTGCGGCGCCGCGCCCGATGTCTGCGCGCCCGGTTGCTGCGTTGCCCGAGCCGGATCGCCCGTGAGCCGGTGAACCCGTGACCCGTGAACCCGAGGTTTGGTGAAACTGATGCGGCCGGGGTCTTGGGTGGGTTAGAATTGCCGGGCAGCCTGATGCAGCAGATTGAGGTGCATTGGAGATCCGGTCGAGGTAAAGTCGAGACCCAGAGGAGACCCGATGGATACGATGATGAGGAATGTTTTGAGGAAGCGCAGCCTAGTAATGAGTGTGGTGATGACCGTCGGAATGCTGGTGGCCGCGATGGCACTGCCCGTTCCCGTGCAGGCGCAGCAGCGGGAAGCCGGTTCGGCGGCCGCCGGGCCGCTTGCCGAGGAAGTCTACAAAAACATCCAGGTGCTGCAGGGCGTTCCCGCCGATCAGATTCGTCCCACCATGCAACTGATCTCCTCCTCGCTCGGTGTCCGTTGCGGCCACTGCCATGTCTCCGGCGCACAGGAACGCGACGATAAACCGGAAAAACAGATTGCCCGCAAAATGATCCGAATGGTGCTGTCGAATAACCGGGAGTACTTTGACGGCGAGCGGGAATTGAGTTGCTTCACCTGCCACCGCGGCAATCGCAGGCCGGTGGGCACGCCCATTCCCGCCGATATGGGCAGGACGAGCCGCATCCCGTCCAATGTCGACCGCCGCGAGCTTCCCGATCCGGTTGCCCTGCTGGATAAATATATCGAGGCGACGGGCGGCGCGTCCGCGGTGGCCTCGATCTCCAGCCGGACGGCGACCGGCGCGGTGGAATCGGCGGCCAACAACCCGTTTCCCGTGGAGGTCTACCGGAAGGGGAAGGACAAGGGATTGGTGATTACCCGCATGGTGGGCAACGATACCTCGGTGGGAGTGGATGGCGACAGCGGCTGGACGTCCAGCCCCGGCCGGGGCACGCGCGATATGACGGCAGGCGCCGCGCAGGCTGCGCTGCTGGAGGACGATCTCTACCTCCTGCAGAATGTGAAGCAGCAGTACACGCGGTGGCGCCACGGGAGTCCGGAAGAGGTGAATAGCGCGCAGGCTTTCGTTCTGAACGGGACATCAGTGGGACGGGGTCCGGGTCAGGTGCCGGTCCGGCTCTATCTCGACCAGCAGTCCGGCTTGCTGTTGCGGCTGATGCACTTTGTGGAAACGCCGCTCGGGCGCCTCCCCACCCAGATCGATTACAGCGACTATCGCGAGGTGGATGGCATCCAGGTGCCGTTCCGGATCTCCAGCATCCGGCCGGATACGCGCGGGACGCTCGTACTGGAAAAAGTGGAGCACAATACGCCCATCGACGATTCGATGTTTGTGAAGCCGGACGCGATGTAGGTTTCCGTAAGGAACTAATGGGAAGGGGATTGGTCATGTTGAATCGCTACTTCCAGGTCTTACTTCTGCTGGGTGTTCTGAGTTTCCCATTGTTCTCCGCGTCCGGTGCGGGCGATCCGCAGGTGGGGAAACCGGCTTACACGAAAAGTTGCGCCATCTGCCACGGCGCCGACGGCGAGCCGAAGCCGGCCATGATGAAGATGCTCAAGGTGGAGATGCGCCACCTCGGCTCGGAGGAAGTGCAGGCCCTGAGCGATGAGGAGCATCGCAGGATCATGGTGGACGGCAGAGGGAAGATGAAGCCGGTGAAAGGGGTGAGCGCCGCCGACCTCGACAACGTGATCGCATTCATCCGGACGCTGGCGATGAACTGATAGCCGAGCGATCTGTTCAAGGAGAGTGCACGATAACTGCCCGGGTAGCGTGTGGATCGCTACTGTCTTGCAGTGGGAAGATACCTTTACGGATTGCCGACTCAGCCTCCGGCCGCGACAGGATCTGAATCATGCAGATGAGCCCCAGTGGATTCAACGGGACGTCGATCGTCTCCCTGCTGATAATTGTTAACCTGGCATTCGTCGTTTTTCTGGTCGCAAGGCCTGGGATGAAGGCCACGCTGGGCGGGAAGGTTCTCGCGTTTCTGGCGCTGTTTTTCCTGCCGCTGCTGGCCGGCTACGGTGGTGTCTACACGCATCTGGAACACTCCAAGCAAACAGAGTTCTGCCTCTCCTGCCACGTGATGCAGGACTACGGCAGAAGCCTTCACATCGACGATCCCGCTCACATCCCCGCAGTCCATTTCCAGAACAATCTTGTGCCCCGCGATCAGGCCTGCTTTACGTGCCACACCGATTACACGCTTTACGGCGGCGTCAACGCGAAGCTTCGCGGACTGAAACACCTCTATGTTTATTATCTCGGCACCGTTCCGGAAAAGCCCGTACTCTACAGCCCCTACCAGAATCGGGAATGCCTGCACTGCCACGCTGGCTCGCGATCTTTTGAGGAGAACCCCATGCACTCGCTCGACGCCGCCGCCATGACCGCTCTCCGGTCGGGAGAAGTCTCCTGCCTGGTTTGTCATGACAGTATTCATGATGTGGAAGATCTCGGGCAGGAAAGTTTCTGGGAACCGCCGGTCGTTCCTCATCTCCTGAATTGAAATAAGAAGCGGCGAGATAGAAACAAGAAAGAAGTGAGGTAAGAAGATGAACAGACGACTACGGATCTCCGGTATTCTGATTCTGGTCGGCCTCGGCGCGGAGCTGCTCTCATTTGCCTGGCCGCGGCCTGCTGCATTCATAGTTTTTCTGGTTGTCAGCGGCACCTTTCTGCTGGCCGGCATGGTCTTGTTTCTGTTCTCGATTGCCGCCGGCCCGGCGGCGTCCACAACACCGCACGGCGAAGAACAAAACCTGTAGGCGTCAGCCCACACCGCATCCGGCCGCTCGAGAAAACCAGTCGGTTACAGAAATGCCACAGGGTGAGAGTTCGTCTGTCTGAGAAGATGCCAAGAAGATTGGCTGGCCAGGAAACGTGGTTTCCAACATTTTCTTCGCAAGAGGAGTTGCCCTATACGCTGCAAGGACAGCGCGAGACTTTCAAGATTATCTTGTACCAGCACTAAAGGTACCAGCGCTAAATCCGTCCCGTCTGAGCCTCGTCTAATCCGTGAAACGTTCTCGGATCATCGACAATGATCCCCTCCTGAGGCCACGTCCAATTCTTCATTCTGTCCCAGCTAGAGTCTGGATAGGCATTCGAGAGGTAACGGCGAGTAAAGTCCTTTTCGAGTTGTTCGTCGAATGGAGCGAACTCCCTAGCAGGCCGTGGTGGAAGTGTGGGGAGGAGCACATTTCTGGACGAATGAGCTTGTGAGGAAGCGAGAGAGGCTGGAGAATGGCGGCATGGCGATGGGAACACGGAAACGACGGGAGCGACAGGAAGAGATCTGGGTGGCCACGTGCGATCTGCCGCGAACGGCAGGACATCCGTTCTATGAGCGATTGAATGAGTTGCTGGAAGAGGCGGGTTTTGACGGCTTCGTGGAGGAGCGGTGCCGGCGGTTCTAGGCGGAGAAGATGGGGCGGCCGGGTCTGGCTCCGGGGATGTACTTCCGGCTGCTGCTGATGGGGTATTTCGAGGGACTGGACTCGGAGCGCGGGATGGCGTGGCGGGCGGCGGACTCGCTGGCGCTGCGGAGTTTTCTGCGGATCGGGCTGGAGGAAGCGCCGCCGGATCACTCGACGATCTCGCGGACGCGGCGGCTGATCGACGTGGAGACGCACCGGGAAGTGTTCACGTGGGCGCTGGGAGTGATTGCGGAGAAGGGATTGCTGCAAGGCAAGACGCTGGGAATCGACGCCACGACGCTGGAGGCCAACGCAGCACTGCGAAGCATCGTGCGGCGGGACAGCGGGGAAAGTTACCCGGAGTTTCTCACCAAGCTGGCGAAGGAGTCGGGCATCGCGACGCCGACGCGGGAAGAAGTGGCGCGACTGGACCGGAAGCGGAAGAAGAAGAGTTCCAATCAGGATTGGGAGCACCCGCACGATCCCGACGCGCGGATCACGAAGATGAAAGATGGCCGGACGCACCTGGCGCACAAGGCGGAGCACGCGGTGGATTTGGAGACCGGAGCGGTGGTGGCAGTAACGGTGCAAGGGGCCGATCAGGGCGACACCACCACGCTGCAAGAAACGTTCGTGGAAGCAGCCGAGCAGTTGGAGGCGGTGGGGAAAGAACCGGCAGCGGATGAGCAGATGAATGCGCAGGGACTCGAAGAGGTGGTAACGGACAAGGGATATCACAGCGGGCCGCTGCTGGAAGATTTACAAGCGATCGGAGTGCGGTCGTATATACCGGAGCCGCAACGAGGGCGGCGACACTGGCAGGGCAAAGCCGACGAACAAACTGCAGTGTACGGCAATCGGCGGCGCATGCGAGGCGAGCGAGGCAAACAACTCTTGCGTCGGCGGGGAGAGGTAGTGGAACGAAGCTTTGCGCATGTCTACGGCACGGGAGGAATGCGGCGCACGCATCTGCGCGGACATCGCAACATCTTAAAGCGGCTGCTGCTTCACGTCGCGGCGTTCAACCTCAGCCTGATTCTGCGCCGGGAAATCGGAGCCGGGACGCCAAGGGGCCTGCAGGACCGCTGGAACAACGTCTTTTTCTGCTGCTGGTGGGTCTGGATGCTCCTGCAAGGGCTCATGGAACGATCGGGTCGTCAACCGGCCACTTCTGCGGATAGATTCCGGTTTTCACCCCTGCAGCACCAAACTCTGAGAGCCGTGTCAAAAATGCCATTTCCACCACGGCCTGCTAGAGACCTCGCAGACCCGCTCAAGTCCCAGCAATGGATGGCGCAGGTGATACTGTACGCCGAGGAACAGCACGATATCAAACGTCCCAAGCTTCCGGCGACTGACCTCATAGACGCTCATCTCCCGAAACTCCACTTTTGAGTTCAACGCCACATGTGCTTTGAAAAGATTGGGGGGCCGCCAGCAGTCCACGGCCACCACTTCCGCGCCGTGCCGCTCCGCCTCAAAACTGAAGAACCCATCCCAGTAACCAATATCCAGCACACCCTTGCCTCTGAGGTCATCTGGAAAGCGCATATCGATCCAGTACGTCTGCAAGTGCTCCAGCGTGTTCACTCCCGGAGTCACTTGATCGCCAAGGTCAATGCTGTGCCACCAGCCGCCAGCTTGCAGTTTCTCTCGGTTGCAAGCCGCTCGCTCTGCTACCCGCTTCCGAGCCAAAGCTTCTTCCGACATGATGAGGTTTCTCCTAGTCCGGATCGAACGCAGTTTAGCATAACCCTGGAGTCGCGCCGGGACTGCGTCCGGGGCACTTCGTGCCGGGTAGTAGTTCGCCTCGCCGCGGATGGGGGAGGAATGGTTGTCGGGAGAGGCAAGAGTTCGTTGCATAGCGGGAGCCAAGCAACAGCCGACGGAAGCACGGTAGGAAATTTAATCACCGGTACAAGGGAAACAGGATGCAGGCTAGGGAGGAGTGTCGTTGGAAGACGAGGTATTCGAGGAGCGTTGAAGTGATAGAGAGGGAAATGTCAGGTACTGGTAAGGGTGGGGAGGATTAGAATAGGGCTGGCGGGGAACGATTGGGAGCGGTGGCGAAGATGGCGCTGAGAGAGATACGGGTGGAGGGGTACCGGTCGGTGCGGAAGATGCATCTTCCGCTGGAGCGGATCAATGTGCTCACGGGGCCGAACGGCTGCGGGAAATCCAATTTGTACAACTCACTGCTGCTGATGGCTGCGGCGGCACAGGGGCGCTTTGCACGTGCCATGGCGGCCGAGGGCGGAATGGAGAGCGTCTTCTGGGCAGGGCCTGAACGGGTGAGAATGACGCGCAAGAAGCCGTTGAAGCGGGTGGTGCTGGGTATTGAGTCCGAGCTATATGGATATGAAATGCAAGCGGGACTCAGATCGTATATGCCATGGGATCCAATCAAAAAAGAAGGTTCGATGTTCTTCGATAATCCGGAGGTGAAGCGGGAAGAGATATGGCCGGCGGGAACGAAGGGGCGGACGCTGATGCTGGAGCGCAAGGGTCCGACGGCGTGGCTGCGGAATGCGGAGGGGGTGCGGGTGAGCTATCCCTTCGAGTTAATGAACTCCGAATCGGTGCTGTCGCAGGTGATCGATGCGCATCTCTATCCGGAGATATCCGAGGTGAGGAACGAGGCGCTCCGATGGAGGTTCTATCATCAGTTCCGAACGGACACGGAGTCACCGCTGCGGCAGCCGCAGACGGGGGTGGCGACGCCGGTGCTGGCACGGGATGGGGCGGACCTGGCGGCGGCGGTGCAGACGATTCGGGAGATTGGCGACGGGGAGAAACTGGACGAAGCGATAGGAGAAGGACTGCGCGGAGCCAGGGTGCGAGTGGTGAAAGAAGGCGGGGCGATGAAGATGATGCTGGAAACGCCGGGGCTCTTGAGGCTGCTGTCGGCGCTGGAACTTTCAGACGGGCAACTGCGGTTTCTGTGCCTGTGCGCGGCACTGCTGAGTCCGAGGCCGCCGTCGTTGCTGGGGCTGAATGAGCCGGAGACGAGTCTGCATCCGGAGCTGATCGAGCCGTTGGCGCGTCTGATCGTGGAGGCGTCGCGGGCGACGCAGCTATGGATCACGACGCATTCACGGGAGTTGGCCGAGCGGATTGAGGCGCACTCAGGGATTCCGCAAATTGCGCTGGAGCTTTCGGACGGGGAGACGGTGAGGTCAGAAGATTTGCCAGCGGCGGAGGATCTCTCCGTAGAGAGATGAGGGGGGTGAGGGGTGGAGATTCGGCGGGCGGTGGATGAAGAGCAGATACAGAAATGCTATCCGCTAACAGTCGCCATCAGCCCAGCATCGGGAGGGCCGACGGGCCATCTCTGCAAGTTGACGTTTAGCTGGAGACGTTGCTGCCGTAAGGGGTTCGTTGGTGATTTGGTTCCAGAGACTAAGCTTCGATTAGCTTTCGGCGCACTCTCATTTAGCGGCGGCTAATCTCATTCCCAAGCCGACAAATATTGTGCCTGTCGCGCGTCTTATCACTAACCCTGCCGAGGGATTGTCGCGCCGCCGCCGACTCATTGCCGAAGCAAAATAAGCGAGAACAAAACACCAAATCGTACCAGTACAAATGAATAATCCGCCTAGAAATAGGAAAGCGGGAATTTTCGAGTTTGCGACCGGATCAACAAACTGTGGAAGGAATGCCATGAAGAACAGTGCTACCTTGGGATTGAGCAAACTTGTGAAAAGACCTGCTCGGAAGATAACCCAAGCGTGTTCCTTCACAAATTCAGGCGGCGGACCCGTCTTAACAGATCGGTCAAGAATCATCCTCGCTCCCAAGTACGTAAGATAAGCTGCGCCTATCAGTTTTACTGCCACGAATGCGCTGGTTGACGTGGCAAGAACGGCGGACAAACCAAACGCCGCTGCAAACGTATGAACGAAACTACCCGAAGTGATGCCAAGCACCGAAAGAACACCGGCCCGCTTCCCCTGAGCGACACTCCTGCCAATGATGTAAAAGGTATCCTGGCCTGGCGTCAGATTCAGAAGGATACTGCTGATAATGAACAACGTGAGATTCTGAGTGCCAAACATGAAAACTACTATATTGGCGGACAATTTCTCTTGCAAGCAGATCTTGGCAATTGTTCGTTATTGTGCCGAAAACATTCCCTTTCGGGCCAGTATTCAATTGAGCCCCTGAACGCCAACATTTTCACCGATTTTCCGAGCCCGGGGAGGTACGGTGGCAGGTGAGTTCCGTTACGGCGAGAGTGCCCGCCGACCAGACAGACATGAATGATTCGAGAGACAGGATAAAAGAGAAGCTAGTGCGGGTATACGCCGCCCACGACGAGCTGGAGGCGCAGTATCTGCAAGGTGCGCTGGCTGCGGCGGGAATAGAATCCGTCATTCAGGATAAGTACTATCCGGGGTTATATTCAATTGGAGGCACGCTATTTACACCCAGGGAATTGCTGGTGTTCGAGTCAGATAAAGAGCAAGCCGAGAGCATACTGGGCGAGTTAGAAAATGACAATGACGGCGAAGTGGGTGCCGAGGAATAATCGTACAAACGGTGAGTGTGGCAAACGCGGCGTGCGGCAGCGGCGTCTAAGAATTCAGCAGGCAGGCCGCTGGTGAGAATAGTTTGATTTCCCCCACAATGATTCAGGAGTAGGAAATAGAGAGGGCGCGGGCACAGTCGTTTGCCAAAAGGAGGAATCAGGATGAACAAACGCAGGATGCTGGTGGCAACTGTAATGATAGTGGTGCTGTTCGGCGCCGGGTGCGAGGTGGTGAAGATCGGTGATATCAAGGCGGACCCGTCCAAGTATCGGGACAAGAAGGTGAAGGTGGCCGGGATCGTGACGACATCATTCGGGGTGCTGCAGACGGGCGGGTACGAGATCGAGGACCCGACGGGAAAGATATTCGTGATCTCGACGGCGGGCGTGCCGGCCAGGGGGTCGCAGGTGCTGGTGGAAGGAAACGTCTTTACCGGTGGGATGGTGCTGGGCGAGGCGGTGGGTGTCGCGATCCGGGAGACGAAGCACGAGGTAAAGTGAATCCCGGGCGCGGCATTAAGAGGGCTGGAGGAGGGTAGAGCTGGACAGTGGAAGGGCGGGTCATGGCTGCCGTCTCGGCAGACGGCGCGCCGGAGTTCGCCGAATTGATCCGCGGGGCAGGCCTTCAGTGGGAGCAGGTCCACCCCGCCACCTTGGCCGGCAGCATCCTGGAAGCAGCGCCTGTGGAAGCGGGATCGATCTGACGGATGGAAGTCCGAGGGGAAAATTCCTCCAGATTGAATTGCGGAATCAGCTATAATGGTAATGTATTTGGAGAAGTTGAGTTCGCTCGAAATCAATCTGCGCTTAGTTTGCTTCCTGCCTGCTTAACTCCGTCAAATGAACGCTCCCCCGATTCGAGGCTTAGCGGCAGAGATCAGGGCGGGTGACTCCCGGCGTGCCACAGCGCGGGGAATTCTAAGGAGACCAATTGAATGAAAAGTGTATTTGTTGGAAACGTGAGTTTCCAAGTATCGGAAAGCGAACTGCAAGCGCTGTTTGAGCCCTTCGGCGAAGTGACGCGCGTACAGATTATGACGGATCGGGACACGGGACGTTCCCGTGGATTCGGTTTTGTGGAAATGACGAATGATGATGAGGCAGCCAAAGCCATCGAAAGCCTGAATGGCAAGGAAATGGACGGTCGAGCATTGAATATAAACGAAGCCCGGCCGAAGCCGACTGGCGGTGGCGGCGGTGGCCGTGGCGGTTACGGTCGTGACGGCGGTGGCGGTGGTGGCGGTGGTGGCGGTGGTGGCGGCAACGTCGCGAACCCCGCTGGTAAACCGTCGGGCACGCGAAAAATCTGGGGGGCGGATGCATCGCCCCCAAATTTCTTGTGGAGGAGATTGCTGTGGCCACTCGGGGTCGGATGACTTTTCAGAAGCGCCAGAAAGAGATTTCACGAAAAGAAAAAAAGGAATCGAAAGTCGAACGGCGAGAGCAGCGGAAACGGGATAAAGAAGCTGGCATCCTGCCGGACCCGCTGGAACTCGATTACGCCGCCCGGAATGAAATGCTTTACGACGACACAGATACAGAGGTGGAGGAAGCCGTGGACGGTTAGGATACTTCCTGCATCGCAAGACCGATCTCAATGAATTGAACGAGAAACTCGAATCGAACGATTTCCAGTGCTATAATTATGCCGCATCGAAAGCGGTCGCCTTTAGATAGCGGATTGTGATCCAATCCGAAGCGTGCCCCGGCCGGGAATCGGCTGAGGACTCCCGAAGGCTTCCGTTAATCAAACAATCCGGAGGATAAACGATGATGCGAAGGATAAGTGCAGGGTTTGGCATGTTACTGATGGCTGTAGTGATTACCGCGTGTTCGCCGCCGCCAGAACCGGTCGAAGAGGCAGCTCCCGTCGAGGAGATGCAGGAATTGAGCATTATGCTGAGTCCGACGGAAGGCAATATGGCCGAAGGAACATTGTCGGTCATGGCGATGGGGAGTGGAGTGCATCTCACCGGGGCCATTTCCGGGCTTCCGGAGGGCGAGCACGGATTTCACGTTCATGAGACGGGCGATTGCAGCGCACCGGATGGGACCAGCGCCGGCGGGCACTTCAACCCGGAGGGTGTCGATCACGGGTTGCCGGGGGGCGAAGGAAAGCACCTGGGCGATCTGGGCAATATCGAAGCCAATGCCGAAGGGATGGCCGAGGTCAGCGTGCACGCCGGGGGTTTCACGATGGAAGAAGGCCCGAACTCGATTGTGGGCCGGGCGGTCATCGTTCATGCGGACCCGGATGACGGCGGCCAGCCGACCGGCAATGCCGGAGCCCGGCTTGCCTGCGGTGTGGTACAGGGCGGAATGTAGGATTCCCGAATCATTCGTGGAATGGGTTGAAAAGGCTCCGACTGGGAACGGCCGGGGCCTTTTTGCGTTCAGAGGGGAAAAACGGACCAGCTGGCGCTGGGAGGGTTATCAGTGGTGGCCCGAGAGATGAAAAGTGCCAAAATGGTCCGAATATCGGCAGATTCCGCGGTTCTATAACCATAAACGTGTCAAATCAGAGGTATGATCCATTTCAGTTACCCCCCCGCTTGACAGTATTTTGAGTGGAATGGGATCGGCTGAATTCAGACTCCCGGACAGAGTGCCCGCCGCGGGAAGAATCAGGGCACTCCCCCTAAATATTGTGTTCAATTCTGTTGATTCCACCTTATACTGTACCAGATTCCTGAAATGGCCTGAACCGAGAGGCTGGCCGAATGGCCCGGTACGAATGGTGCGCCAGGTGTGAAATGGTGCGTAGTGATGCGCCCGGTTCGGGCCTTTGCGAGTGATTCAGTGGCGGAAAAGGGCCGGACCCGACCGGGTTCCCGAAACTGCCCGAATCCGCGATCATCCCCGGAATGAAGAAGCGAGGTGCTCTGTGTTGAAGCTGCAAAAAGTTGAATTATTTGGATTCAAGTCGTTCGCCGAATCCACTGCGATCACCTTTCAGGGTTCCGGGATTACGGCCATCGTAGGTCCAAACGGGTGCGGCAAGAGCAATATCAGCGATGCAATCCACTGGGTGCTGGGCGAGCAGTCAGCCCGGACGTTGCGAAGCGGAAAGATGCAGGATGTGCTGTTCAACGGGACATCGGCCCGCAAGTCGACCGGGCTGGCGGAGGTGAAGCTGACCCTGCTGGACCAGGAGGTCCGGGACATGATGGAGTCGGCGCCGGATTTGGCGCACGGTGGAGGGGAAGGCGAAATTGCGAATGGAAACGGGACGGCGGCCGCAAAGGTCCTCAACGGCGGGTTGATAACGGTGGCCCGTCGGCTGTTCTCCTCCGGCGAAAGCGATTACCTGATGAATGAGAGGCCCTGCCGGCTGCGCGACATTCAGGAACTGTTTCTGGGCACCGGGCTCGGCCCGGATTCCTACGCCATCATTGAACAGGGGCGGATCGGGCAGATTCTGAGCGCGAAACCGCACGAGCGGCGGGCGTTAATTGAAGAGGCGGCTGGAATAACCAGGTTCAAGGCGAAAAGGAAACTGGCGTGGGCGAAACTGGAGTCCTCGAAGCAGAATCTGGCGCGCGTGAACGACATCCTGGAAGAGGTTACGCGGCAACTGAACTCGCTGCGTCGGCAGGCGGCCAAGGCGCGGCGCTACAAAGAACTCTACGAACAGGTGCGGACCGAGCTGCGGACCATACTGGCAAACCGCTACGGCCAGAAGGAAGAGGAAGCCACCCGCGTGGCGCTGGAGCTGGGCATGCTGCGGCGCAGCGTCCAGGAGCGGGCCGAACAGATCGAGGAACAGGAAAAGCTGCAACAGACGGCTCATCGCGAACAGGAACTCCGGGACGAGGAGCAGCGCGAAGCCGCCGAGCAGCGGTCCACGCTGCGGCTGGAGGCCGAACGCGCGCGCGGGCTGATCTCCAGCAACGAGAAGCAGGCCGAATATCTGGGACGGAGGCTGGAAGAGGCTGGCGAAGAGGACGACCAATTGCAGGGCCGCAGCGAGGCGATGGAGACCGAGCGTGCCGGGGCCGCCGGGGTGCTTGCAACCGTGGAAGAAGAAAAAGACGGGCTGACGGAGAAGTTGCGCGGCTGGGAGTCGCGGTCGCGCCAGTGCCGGCTGAAGCTGGAAGAAACGGAGCGGCGGCTGGAGCAACTGCGCGGCGGGATGCTGGAAACAGTGGGTGAGTGCGCCACGCTGCGCAATCAGGCGGGGCAACTGGAACGCTATATCGAGCAGAACGAAAGACAGATGGCGCAGGCCGAGGCGCAGATACGGGAGATGGAGTCGGTCCGGACGGCGGCAACCGCGCGGCAGAAGGATACCGGGGTGCTCCACAGCGAACAGGATCAGAAGCGCAGGTTGCTGGTGGCCCGGCAGGCAGAGCTGGAGGAAACCCTGTGCTCCGGCCGCAAGGCGGAGGCCACCGAGAGACGGGAGTTGGAGGAGCACCGCACGGAACTGGCGACGCAGCGGGCGCGGTTGTCCTCCCTGCGCGAAATACTGGACCGCCATGCATACGCCGCCGAAACGGTGCAGCGGCTGCTCGAGAAGAAGGCCAACGCAGCAGGCGTCACAGCAGGCGGCGCGGCTCCCACGGAGTTTTCCTCCACCGGCGTGCTGGCGGATTTCCTCGATGTGGAGCCCGAGTACGAGCGCGTGGTGGAAGAGTTTCTGCGCGAAGAACTGGATTACGTGGTGGTGAAGGACTGGGAGTCGGCGAAGCGGGGCATCGAGGTGTTGCGGGCCGAGATTCCGGGACGCGCGACGTTTCTCCTGCACGACGCCGTGGCCGCGGCCAATCCAAGCAATGACACCGGCTCCTTCCCCGCCGGGACAGTCCGCTCGCTGGCCAGTTGCGTCCGCTTCACGAATGGATTCTCCTCCGTGCCAGTCAGCGTGCTGCCGAAGTTGGAACGCTGCTACCTGGTGCCGGATGCCGAGCAGGGCCGCTTGCTGGCCGCCCAGCATCCGGGATTCTGTTTTCTGACGCGCGAGGGGAACTGGTTTCAGGGGGCGCTGGTCTCAGCCGGCAAGCAGGACAGCCAGGGACCGCTGGCGCTGAAACGGGAGTTCCGTGTCCTGACGATGGAGGTGGAAAAACAGGAGGTGGCCACTGCGCGGATCGTGGACGCGCTGGAGCAGACGGTGAGCAGGCTGGAGCAGCAGCAGGCCGAGATGCAGCGGGTTACGCAGGAAGAGCGGGAGTGCGAACGGAATCTGATGCTGGCCGAGCGGGACCTCCGCGAAGCAACCGGCGAGACGGAGCGGGCGGCCGAGCGAGTGACGCTGGGAACGCTGGAGCGCGAGCGCCTGCGGGCGGAAGCAGAGCGTTCGGCCGAGCAACTGGAAAAAGACCGGACAGCGATTACGGAACGCGAAGCCGCACGGGCGGAGATGGAAACGGAAACCAGCGACCTGGCGGACCTCATGGTGCAGCTGAGCAAGGCGCGGGAGGTGGCGCAGGATCTGGAGGGAGAGCAGCGCGGGCGGCTGGCGGCACTCGAGGAGAGACGCCGGTCGGCGGCGGGGAATGTGGAGCGTTTGGTACAGGGCATAGCAGAGCTGGCGAGCCGTCGAAGGGAGCTCGAACGCCAGTGCGAGCAGTGGAGAAGTAACCGCGTGGGACTGGTGGAGGCGAACCCGCAGCTGGAGTTGCAGGTAACCGAAGCGGAGGAGCGATCCGGCCAACTGGCGGCGCGGCTGGCCGAGTTGCAGCGGATCGGCGACGAGCACCGGCAACGGGTGGCGGAGCTGGACCAGCGGTTACAGTCGATGCGGGCGGAGGTGGAGCAGGCCCGCGAGCGGAAGACGGAAGTGGAAGTGCATCTGACCAGGTTGCAGTCGGACCTGGATTACATGTTGCAGACCTGCCGGAACGAATTGCAGGTGGAGCTGGAGACGCTGGCCGGTGAGGAGATCCCCGTACTGGAGGCCGAAGCACTGCTGGCGGCGGAGGAGAATCACCGGACGCTGAAAAAGAAACTCGACAACCTGGGGCCGATCAACATGATGGCGCTCGAGGAGTTCGAGGAGTGCCGCGAGCGGCACGAGTTTCTGGACCGCCAGCGCCAGGACCTGCTCGAGGCGATCCAGGACACGACGCAGGCGATTGAGCAGATCGACACGATCTGCAACCAGCAGTTTCGGGAGGCGCTGGAAGAGGTGGGCGCGAACTTCCAGCAGATGTTCACACGGCTGTTCGGCGGCGGCCAGGGGATGCTGCGGCTGATGGAGGCCGAGGACCCCAACAACGCGGGGATCGAGATTGTCGCGCAGCCGCCGGGCAAGCGGCTGCAGAGCGTGTTGCTGCTCTCGGGCGGCGAGAAGGCCATGACGGCGATTGCGCTGTTGCTGGCCATCTTCCGCTACAAGCCGAGCCCATTCTGCGTGCTGGACGAGGTGGATGCCCCGCTGGACGATGCCAACATCGGGCGGTTCACCGAGATCGTCCAGGAGATGAGCGCGGATACGCAGTTCATCCTGATAACCCACAGCAAACGGACGATGGGCATGGCTTCCGTGCTCTACGGAGTAACGATGCAGGAGCCGGGAGTCTCGAAGATCGTCTCGGTGCGCTTCGAGGCGGGCAAGGCGACGACGATACCGGGTTCGCGGCTGCTGGCCGAGGCGGTGGCCTGAGAGGCTCGGAAGCTTTAGAGGCAGTATTTTCACAGAGACGGCACGGTATCCCCGTGCCGTTTTTTGTTTGGCGCGATGGAGCGGGACGGGCCGCCGGTGGAAGTGGTTGCCGGAAAATGATGTGAGCAAAATTTCCCAATTGGAGACAGCCGGGAAAGGAAAGGACATTGTGAAGACCAGGCGATGGATGGGATGGATATTGCTGATGATGGGGGCGGGGCTGGCAGGTCAGGCGGGTTTGGCCGCCACGGTGTCGCTCGAAAACGGAGACCGGCTGACGGGCGAGATCATCAGAACCGAGGGCGGCAAGCTATGGGTGAGAACCGAGTATGCCGGCGAACTGCAACTGCCCTGGGAGGCTGTTACCGCGATCGAGACGGACCGCACGCTCTATGTGGGCCTCAAAGACGGGCAGGTGCTGGCCGGGCGGGTGAGCGGCTCGGAGGGAGACTACAGCGTTACCATGACGGATACCGGAGCGGATACCGGAACGGTGACGGCGCGCAAAGACAGAATCGCATTCGTGCGGTCCGAGGCCGAACAGATCCTCTATGAGGAGAGGATCGAGCGGTTCCGCAATCCGCGGCTGACCGATCTGTGGGCCGGGGCGGCGAGAATCGGATATTCGCAAGCTCAGGGCAACTCCAACACGCAGACGCTGAACCTGGGGTCGGATGTTTTCCGGGCGACGACGCGGGACAAGACCAGCGTGAGTTTCACCTCCGTCTATGCGCGAAACGACGACGCGGCTGGCGAGTCCCTGGTGACGGCGAACGCCATCCGCGGCGGTATCCGGTACAGCCTGAACCTGTCGCCGCGATGGTTTGTCTTCGGCTCCACGGACCTGGAGTTCGACGAGTTCCAGGACCTGGACCTGCGGTTCGCGCCAGCCGGCGGCTTCGGTTACAAGGTGGCCGATTCGGAGCGGTTCCGGCTGGAAATCTCCGGCGGCTCCTCGATGAACCGCGAGTTCTTTTCCACCGGACTGAACAGGACCTCCAGGGAAGCGGTGCTCTCCGATGAGATGGCCTACAAGGCCAATTCCGTTCTGACGCTGCGGCAGAAGTTCAGCAGCTATCTGAATCTGACCGATTTCGGCCAATACCGGATGGCCTTCGACAGCGGCGCAGATACGCGGCTGAACCAGTGGCTCCTGTGGCAGATCTCGGTGAGCGACCGGTTCCTGAGCAACCCGCTGCCGGGCCGCGAACGAAACGATATTCTGCTGACGACAGGGATCGGAATCACCTTCAGCCCGGAGTAGATCGGAAGCGGAACGAAACGGACAAGCGGGGGGAGCGGGCTAATCGGAAGAAAGCGAAACGCCCAGGCTGCGAAGCTTGTGGATCATCTCCGTGCGGTTCAAGACGCGGCGTTCCTCCAGTTGCTCGACAAGAGCGCACCACAAAGTTTCCAGGAGCTTCTGTCCCTTCGGCGAGCCATCGGCCCGCCGGATGAGCTCGAGAAACTCGGCCGATCCCACCCCGGCGTTTTCAATCACGACATCGGACGGTTCCGCGGAACCCCGGTAATCGTCGAAACTTCTTCCCCAGAAATCCTCCTGGGTCAGTATTTCAATCCCGGTATCGAAATAGCCGGCCTGGGATTCGGAAGGATCATGCCAAGCGACCCGCATCGGGGCCTGCCGGCAGGAGCTGAGTTGGATGATGTTTCCGGTCCAGCCGACCTCAAGCGGCTGGCGGCCGCGGATATTGGTGCCGTGCCGGGATATCTCCGAAGTGGTGACGATCTCCTTCAGGATGGCGGCGCCGCTGGGTCCCTGGACGATCAGCATCATACGGTGCCTGGCGGGGACGCGCTCGCTGCGGCGCCTCTTGTTGGTTTTGTCGGCTGCCATGTGTATTTATCCTTCCTGAACCGCCAGCAGAGCGTGCTGGAGATCCAAGTAACCCTTTTCCTGCATCAGGGCGGAGACGGCGGTGATGGATGCCATCAAAAATGGATGGCGCTCCGATTCAGGGAGATTACGGATGATTTTGCGAAACGGTGTTTCCATGGACTTTTCCAGCTGGTCCGCGAGCTGCCCGGTGGTCTCCGTGAGCTGCTCCAAAGAAAGCGGGGAGAGACGGGCCTCGTCATCTTTCTCCATGCCCAGCTCTTTCACGACGCGCAACTCCAGGTCAAACAAAGACCGGTCGATTTCGGACCGGCGGACGCGATACACCCGGCAACTGACGATGCCGTTGAGAAACGGGGCTACAAGATTCAACTGCACACCGTGTTCAAAGGGGTTCGCCGACATCAGATGAATCGACGATTTGCTGGTGGTAATCACGCGGGCGTAATAGCTGAGCATGATGCCGTTGGAGAACCGGCAGGTCATCCGGACGGGAACCGGCGCATCACGATAGTCTCTGGTCCTCAGCAACGGATTACTCCCTTATCCGGCCTTTCGAATGCCGATGCTAATGAGCATAGGAGACCGGGGCGGTCTCTGCCAAGGGTAAAACAGATGGGTTGTGACATCTTTATGCATAGTACCGGCAAGGGGCGGCATCAGAATTGGGTTACCTGCATGGACTCATCAATGGACAGGCCCGGCATCTGCGCCGGTCCGCTGTAGGTGGCCGTGATGGTGAAGCTGCGCTCCGAGAATCGTACGGCATAGGAATAGCCGTCGCTGCCACGGGAACGATCTCTGGTCAGATCGCCGCTCGCGACCAGTTGCTCGAGCGTGGCGTATCTGCCATTCAGGGCAAAGTAGGCTCGTTCGGCCTGGGCCATCCCCAGCAGATCGCCGGTAACTCCGGTGATGTCGGCGGCGGCGCGGACATTGCCCGTTCCCATGCTTACATCACCGGGGCCGGTGAAGTAGGACCGATAGATATAATTTCCAACCGCCAGGACGATCAGCAGCCCGAAAAGACTCATCAAACCACGCATAATCCACCTCCTTGTGGGGTCCGTGTTGCATTCGAAGAGAAACACAGACCGGGGAACATGGCGATTTTACCAATGCCACTCATGCAGAACCGCGCGGCAGGTGCAGAAGCGGCCGAGATGAAACAGGCCCGCCCGGTTCACGGTAAATTCCAGAGAAATATTCGGGGCCGGGGCTGTTCCCAGCCCGAGCGTAATGTGCGGCACGAACTTCGTGTAAGCGGAGGCCTGGCGAAAATGGCTGACCCACTGGACGTCTCTTTCCCGGGGTCTTTCCCTGTCGCGATCAGGGGCCTGCTCGTCGATGCCATAGAAGGAATCCCGGTCTCCCGTTGTCTCCAGCGTCTTGCAGGAGTCCAGGAGCCGGGCGTGCAGCCGGGCCAGCTCGAGGGAGCGGTCCAGCAGGAGTGAAACGGTGGAGTCGCGCGTGGCGACCCGCGAAACACGCATCGGCAAGGGGTGCTGTTCGCTGAGAATGGAATGGAACTTCTCGATCAGCGGCAACAGGTCCGAGCGGCGGACGAACATCTGCGCGAGACTGATGTGAGCCAGGTGAGTGGCATCGATTTCGAAGCCATCCGGCTGTTCCGCGTACAGGAGCGCGTTGAGGGAACGAACCCTCTCCTCGGCTGGGACAGGAAGCAGGAGCGCACAATCGACCGCGATTGTTTTCTGGAAATTGTCTGCCATTTCTCGGGCAAGTATAAAACAGCGGAGCGGCAATTGTTGAGAGCCAGTGAAAAACAGGTGTTGTTTAATGTAACAGGCCGGTCGGTGATGAAACCGGCAAGGCTGGGCAAATGCGGTTTTCCAGGAGCGGCGGATCCTTTCGCTCACTCGGGCGCTCGTCTTTTCGCTTACTGGGACGCAGTTTCGGGCGTAAATCCGGCCGGAATGCCGGTCCGGGACACAAAGGCCTTGCAGGGACGGGCCGAGGCTAGGATAATAAACGTTTCCCGCGGGCGATCAGGGGACGGAGCCGGGCGCGGATAGCAACCGCGCGCCGGTGTCGCCAGAAGCCAATCACAGGCGGGAAGATGGGATAGAGCGAGCATAACGATCATGTCAGAAAACAGTCAGAGCAAGTCAGCCCTATTGGGCCGCAATGTGGATCAATTGAGTCTGGCCGAGCGGTTGGAGTACGCCAACCAGTGGGTGGCCCGCCGCCAGTACAAGCCGACCAAGGAGAAGTCCGGTGAGGAAGGCGCGGAGTACGTGGACGTCCGCATCCAGAATGTCGAGGCGGCCGGAAGCAGTTCCGCCGAGTGCATTGCACAACTGCGGAGCCGGAATCTCGACCCGGCGGAGTTCGAGTTTACGATTCTGAAGCCTCCCTACTAGACCGCTCCGCCGCGCGTCTGGCAACCGGAGAGAGACTTGCGAGCAGAAGGAAAAGCTGTCGTTATGGGAGTGACGGAAGTCAAAAAGGGTCAGATGGAAGCGTTGCGGGAGAAGTACGAACCCGTCATCGGGCTGGAGGTGCACGTCCAGCTACGGACCGCATCCAAGATATTCTGCGCCTGCTCCACCAGGTTCGGCGCGCCCCCCAATCAGAATACCTGCGCGGTTTGCCTCGGCATGCCGGGCGCGCTTCCGGTGCTGAACGGCGAGGCGGTCGCCATGGCCGTGAAAGCGGCGCTGGCGCTGAATTGCCGCGTCAATCAGCGCTCGATCTTCGCGCGGAAGAACTATTTCTATCCCGATCTGCCAAAGGGATACCAGATCTCGCAGTTCGATCTGCCGCTGGCCGAGCATGGATGGCTGCTGGTGCTTGGCAGTGGCGAGGAGACAAAGATCGGCATCACGCGGCTGCACATGGAAGAGGATGCGGGCAAGAGCATCCACGACGGGTTCGCCGACTCCCACAGGAAAACCTACGTGGACCTGAACCGCAGCGGCGTGCCGTTGGTGGAGATCGTCAGCGAGCCTGATATTACCAGTCCTCCGCAAGCTCACGAATACCTGACGCGGCTGAAGCAGACGCTGCTCTACCTGGACGTCTCCGATTGCAACATGGAAGAGGGCAGCCTGCGCTGCGACGCCAACGTGAGTGTCCGGCCGCGGGGCCAGCAGGAGCTGGGAACCAAGGCGGAGGTGAAGAACCTGAACTCGTTCCGCTTTGTGGAGCGCGCCCTGGAGTATGAGATCGAAAGGCAGATGCGGCTTGTGGATGAGGGCGGCAAGGTGGTGCAGGAGACGCGGCTCTGGAATTCACAGCACAGCCGGACCGAAAGCATGCGCAGCAAGGAAGAAGCGCACGACTACCGCTATTTTCCAGAACCCGATCTGCAGCCGCTCATCGTGAGCGACGAGTGGCGGGACGAGATCCGCCGTGGCGTGCCGGAACTCCCCGATGAGAAGCGGTTCCGGTTGATCCAGGCGTACGGTTTGCGCGACTACGATGCCGCCGTGCTGACCGATTCGCAGGACCTCGCGGACTTCTACGAGCGGGTGGCGAAAAACTCTCCGGACACGAAACTGGCCGCCAACTGGGTCATGGTGGAACTTCTCGGAGCTTTGCACGGCGCCGGAAAGACCATCGGCGACTCGCCCATTCCGGCCGAGGAGCTGGCGGAGCTGATTGCGCTGATTCATGAGGGAACGGTCTCCGGGAAGATGGCCAAGGGCGTCTTCGAGCAGATGTTCACCACCTCGAAGAGCGCGCGGCAGATCGTGGAGGAGCAGGGCCTGAAGCAGATCACCGACGATGGCCAGATTCTGGAGATTGTCCGGAAGGTGGTCGCGGCGAGTCCGAAACAACTGGAACAGTACCGGGCCGGAAAAACCACGCTGATCGGTTTCTTCGTGGGACAGGTCATGAAGGAGACCCGGGGACAGGCGAATCCGAAGAAGGTGAATGATCTGCTCCAGCAGGAACTGGAGCGGACGGACTAGGTTTCGCGAGATAAGTTACAGGACGGAGGGAGATTCTATGTTGCAGGAAGGACAGGCGGCGCCGGAATTCGAGTTGCAGGACGACGCCGAAAATACGGTTCGCCTGGCGGATTTCAAGGGCCATCCCGTGGTGGTCTACTTTTATCCCAGAGCCGATACTCCTGGCTGAACGGTGGAGGCTCGCGGGTTCCGCGATCTGTATCCGAAGTTCAAGAGTCAAAAGGTGCCCGTCCTCGGCGTGAGTCCCGATACCCCGGCCGCCCAGACGAAGTTCAAGGAAAAATTCGACCTGAACTTTCCCCTGCTGTGCGACGTGGAGCGCAGGATGGCGGCCGACTACGGCGTTTTGAAAGAGAAGAACATGTACGGCAAGACGGTGATGGGAATCGAGCGGACGACGTTCCTCATCGATGGCGAGGGGAAGATTCAGAAGATTTTCCCCAAGGTCAAGCCGGACGGACACGCCGAGGAAGTTCTGGCCGAGCTGGGCCGGTAAGCAACCCGCGCCGGCCATCTCAGTCCGGGCATCGTCCTGCCCCGGTTCGGGGCGGGGGCAGCTTCCGGTAAGCGCGCGCTCGAAGCCATGGAACGATGCCAACCCCGCAGCCCGGCAGAGCAAATCCCGTGAAAAATCTACCGGACCAGTCGTTGTATTTCACTCATCCCGGCCTGGATAACTGGCGGAACTTCGCCCGGGTGGAGGTGAGTCTGGCGCAACGGAAGCGGCGGCCTCCGGTGGTAACGATCGGACGGTTTCACCAAGGCCGGCTTACAAGAATAGAGACAGAACAGTTTTGAATCGCGATGCCCTACGGGGTGGACAGCGTATCGACCGGGGCCGGGTGCGCCGATTCGAAGTCGCTGATGTGGGCTTCCTGCTTCACCAGGTAGCCAAGCTGGTCGACACCGTCGAGCAGGCATCGTTTGGAAAATGTATCGATGGGAAAGGGAACCTTCCTGCCGCCGGGAATCTCCAGCGTCTGAGATTCGAGGTCGATGGAGAGTTCCATCCCGGTGTCGGCTTCCACCATCGGGAACAGTTCCGCGTGAACCTCCTCCGGAACAACGACGGGGAGCAGCCCGTTCTTCAGCGCGTTGCCGCGGAAGATGTCCGCGAACGATGTGCTGATCACGGCGCGAAAACCGAAGGCGGTCAACGCCCACGGGGCATGCTCGCGCGAGCTGCCGGTGCCGAAATTTCTCCCGGCCAGCAGAATTCGCGCCCCCTGTGCGCGGGGCTGGTTGAGAATGAAATCGGGAATCGGATTCCCGGACGAATCGAACCTCCAGTCGCGGAACAGATAGTTCTCCATCCCCGCCTTGTCGGTAACCTTCAGATACCGGGCCGGGATGATGATGTCCGTATCGATATTATCGTTCGGCACGGGAACGATGCGACTGGTCAGACGGGTAAACGGTTCCATGATCCTCACGTCCATTAACGGGTGTCGTCGGTGGGAGGACCACCGCTCCCGTCCAGCATATCATCGCCCTGTAGAATTGGGTCACTTCGAATTGGGAACGGGCGAAATCCCCGCAATATTTTGAACTGAGACACTACCCCAAAATTAATTCCGTTGTGAGCGTGCCGGATGGACAGGCATAATCATGCCATGACGCAGGAGCGGCAAGAAAAATCCGACGACCGGCCCAATCTCCGCTATATCGGCATACTGGCCCTGGCCGCGGGTCTGATCCTGTTGGTCGGCAGCCTGCTGCGTCCGGCCGATCAGCCGGTGGAGCAACAGCCCGTTTCCCAGACCGAGCTCACCCGGTTGCGTCGAGCCGCGGCGCGGACCTCGCTTCAGGACATGAGCGAATATTTCTCCGAATTCAGCGCGGAGCTTTCCCGCCACGTGGTCCGGCTGGAAGAGTTCGACGGGAGCGGTGTTCTCTGGGACGATGGTGGAACAATCGTCGCCGCGGTGCGGGGTGGTTTCGTGCCGGAGACCGTGCGTTGGATCACAGACAATGATACGCCGTCCATTGCACAGATCGACGCTGCCTCGCCCCTGTTGCCCGTGGCGCTGCTGCGGGCGCCGCCGATCGTAACGACGCCGCCCCCGGTGATGCGTTCCACTCGCGACCTGAAGCTGGGCGACTGGCTGCTGGCCATTTCCCGGCAATCCTCCGGAGAATATGTTTTCTCGCCCGGATGGTTCGCAGGCCCTTCCATCGCCACATGCCAGGGACGGCAATTGCGAGTAGTCCTGACGAGTCATCCACTTGGCCTGGAGATGCTGGGCGCCGGACTGTTCGACATTCAGGGCGCTCTGGTTGCCATCGTTATTCAGTGCGAAGCAGAGGCCGTGGCGATGGCGGCCGCGGAAGTGGATGCCGTGTTGCTGCTGGCCAACAGCAATACCAGCAGGTTGTTATGGCGGTTCGGAATCCGGATGGACATGCTGGATGAAGACGAGATCGCCTATTTCAATTCCAGGGAGGGTTTTCTGATCCGCGAGGTCTGGAAGGGCTCGCACGCCGAACGGCTGGGGTTGGCGCCGGGCGACCTGATCCTTTCGCTGGGGGACCGGCCGGTGATTCAGATCAGCGAACTGCAGCCCTTATTCGGTTCCGCTCCGCCTGCTCCGGAGGATGAGCCGTTGGAGTTGGAGATTCTGAGGAGTGGCAGCCGCGTGAGAATTCCAGTCGGTCCACCAACCCAACCGGAGACGGAGTTCGGACAACTTGCGCCGGGCGCCGGACTGATTCTTACCGGCCCGGCGCCGGGATATCGGATCGAGTCGGTGGTACCGGGGAGCCCGGCGGCCGAGGCGGGGCTGCATGCTGGAGACCGTGTATTGCGCATCGGCGACACGGTGGTGCGTGGACCGGCTCAAGTTTTGAGTTTGCTGGACTCGCCCGAGCGGCGGCCGGCCTTTGTCGTGGTGGACCGCGGCAGCAAGCATATCGGACTGTTAATCCCTTAAGCTGGCCGTAAGCGGCTGTAACTGGCCTCACGGATTTTAGCGTGCCCTAGCGTGTTATGAATGAATTAGCCTCATTGGGAATCATCCTGCTTCTGGCGTTGCTGGCCGGCCATCTGGTCAAGTTTCTCCGCATTCCGGAGGTCAGCGGCTACATCGTTGCCGGCGTCGTGCTGGGTCCATCCGTGCTCGGCTGGGTCAGCCACGAGAACCTGAACACACTGAGCATCTTCAGCGAGGTTACTTTGGGATTGATCCTGTTTTCGGTGGGATCGGTCTTTGAGTTCAGCCGCATCCGGACCGTCGGACGCCAGTTGCTTTCGCTCACTCTGATCGAATCCTGCCTGGCCTTCGTGCTGGTAACGGCCGGGGCCATCTTGAACGGGGCGCCCTGGCAGGTGGCTCTGCTGCTGGGCGCCATCTCCATGGAAACAGCCGTCGCCTCCACGTTGATGGTCATGCGGGAGTCCAATGCGAGCGGCCCGTTCAGCGACACCCTCATGGGCGTCATCGCCACCAATAACGTGCTCTGTCTGGTTGCCTTCAGCCTCGTTGCCACGTTGATAGAAATCACCGGCATCCTGCAGATCGAGACCACCTCCATCTGGCTGTCGCTCTACCTGTCCATCTACCCGCTGCTGTGGCAATTGGTGGGTTCCGTTGCTTTGGGCTATCTGATCGGATTGCTGCTGGCAACCTGGGGTTCCCAGGTCGTCGAGCACGGGGAGTCGCTGATTCTGCTGGTGGGCTGCGTGCTTCTCTGCGTGGGAGTCGCGATCTGGCTGGAGCTGTCCCCTTTGCTGGCAAGCCTTGCCGTGGGGGCCACGATGGTGAATCTTTCCACCCGCAGCCGTTCCCTGTTCCAGGCGCTGGAACAGACTGATCCACCCTTATATGCAATCTTCTTCGTGATCGCGGGCGCCGATCTGGATATCTCCCTGCTCAGTTCGATCGGTGTGCTGGGTGCGATCTATATGGGATGCCGCATGGTGGGAAAGTTCGTCGGAACGAGTGTGGGGTCGAGGCTGGTCGGCTTCGGCGGGAAGATACCGGCCTGGCTGGGCTTCGGCATGATGACGCAGGCGGGACTGGCCATCGGGTTGACCCTGTCGGTCAGCCGGCGGTTTCCCGAATTCAGCACCGTCATTACGGCGGTGATCCTTTCCTCGATCATCGTCTTCGAGATGATCGGGCCTCTCGCCACCAAGCTCGCCATCTCCCGCGCCGGGGAAACCCATCAAGAGGAAAAACCCCAGTTCGACTACGCTAACTGGGTCAGTTAAGCGGGAAGCGGGGTCCGGTTCCCGGATCATATTTTTGCGGTTTTATTAGAGCAAAGTCCGGACGTCGGCGATTTTTCCGGCAATCGCGGAGGCTGCCGCCGTGAGTGGGCTGGCCAGAAACGTCCTGCCGCCCTTGCCCTGGCGTCCCTCGAAGTTCCGGTTGCTGGTCGAGACGCAGTACTGCCCCGGCCGCAGCTCGTCGCCGTTCATCGCCAGGCACATGCTGCAACCCGGCTCCCTCCAATCGCAGCCCGCCTCCCGGAAGATCTCGGGCAATCCTTCCTCCTGCGCCTGACGCTTCACCTGCTGCGATCCGGGAACTACCAGCACCTGCGCGCTCGGACTCACTTTTCGCCCTTTCAGGATCTGCGCCGCCGCGCGGAGGTCCGAGATGCGCGAGTTCGTGCAACTGCCGATGAAGACCACATCCACTGGATGGCCCAGCAACGGTTTTCCCGGCTCCAGGGCCATGTATTCGAGCGAGTGCTCCAGGGCTTTTCGCGACGATGCATCGGAGAGGGAATCGGGCTGCGGGATCACTCCCGTTACCGGAATCCCCATGCCGGGATTGGTGCCGTAGGTAACCATCGGCTCCAGCTCGCCCGCCTCCATGGTGATGGATTTGTCGAACGGGGCGTCCGGCTCGCTCGGCAGGCTCTTCCAGTACCGCACGGCCTCGTCCCAGGCAGCGTCCTTTGGCGCGTACGGCCTGCCGGCCATGTATTCGATGGTCGTGTCGTCGGGAGCAATCAGGCCGGCTTTCGCACCGCCCTCAATCGACATGTTGCAGATCGTCAGCCGCTCTTCCATCGAAAGGGATTGAATTCCGCTGCCGGTAAACTCGAAGACGCAGCCCACGCCGCCGCCCACGCCGTTGCGCGCGATGAGAGCCAGGATGATGTCCTTGGCCGTAACGCCGGGTTGCAACGCCCCGTTGACTCGAACTTCAAAGGTCTGCGGTTTTCTCTGCAACAGGCACTGGGTCGCCAGCACGTGCTCCACCTCGGTCGTGCCGATGCCGAACGCCAGAGCCCCGAAGGCGCCGTGCGTGGAGGTGTGGCTGTCGCCGCAGACAATCGTCATGCCCGGCTGCGTCAGTCCCAGCTCCGGTCCGATGACATGTACGATGCCCTGAAAATCGCTGTTCATGCCGAACAGCGGCACCCCGAACTGCCGGCAGTTCTCCTCCAGTTGGCGAATCTGGTTGGCGGCCATCGGGTCGGCGATGGGCAGCGAGCGGTCCTTGGTAGGAATGCTGTGGTCCATCGTGGCGACAACGCGGGAGGGATGCCGCACCTGGAGGCCCTTTTCGCGCAACGACTGAAAGGCCTGCGGAGAAGTAACTTCGTGGATCAGGTGCAGGTCGATATAGAGCACGGTGGGATACTCCGGCTCATTCACCACCACGTGCCGGTTCCAGATCTTGTCGAATAATGTCTTGCCGTTCGTCATCGAGGTCATTGTCCTTTTCAGGAGATTGTTCGTGGCGCGAGGCCACGGCCCATTTTACCCGCATCCGCAATGGTTCCGGTAGCCTGTTGTGGCAATTGGTGGTGTCCGAAATGTGCGATGCTGGGTGGTTAGGATTGCTTTGGCATCGTTCTTGTCATAAAGGCGCCGAAAAGCGGAACAGTAAAAGCAGTATCGCCATATTCTGGACTATAAATCATCCCTTTCTTGATAAGAGAAGAACGGATCGGAGCAACGGATTGTTGCTTGACTCCAAGTTCAGCAGCAATATCCCCAGAACGCTGATTGCCAGAGCCGAGGTTAGCTAGCGCATTAAGATAGTCCCGCTCACGGGGCGTGAGACGGTCAAATCTAACGCGGAAAAAACTCCTATCCAGATTCCCAATTGCAAGCGTGCTTGCCTTTCGGACATCTTCCAGTCCAATCGGAGAATCTTTCGCAATATTCCAGGACTCATGCCCCCATTGTTGAATGAAATACGGATAGCCCTGCGTTTCCGCCAAGACTGCTGCTATTGCGTTATTTTCAAATTCAACATCATGAGCGCGAACAGGGTTTTGTAAAGCACGCTCCCCATCTGGTCTAGACAGTGGGCCCACAGTCGGGTAATCGAAAAGCCGCTCGGCATAAGATTTTGATTTTCCGCAGAGGCCAAGTATTTGAGGCAATCCTGCTGCAACCAAAATAACCGGCAAATTTCGCTGGCTAATCTTATGGATTGCCATGATCAGGGCACTCATTTCCTGTTCATTCAGATACTGAAGCTCATCCACGCAGATCGCGACTGCTGTCTTGCGATCCAAGGCAGCCTCTCCCAGCGCAACGAAAAGTTCCCCGAGGTCCGCTTCCAGGTCTCCGCTATCCGCAGTCCCTGGTTCTGTAGCAAAGCCGAATTCCCATTCCCCAATTTTTGCCTTGAGACCCTTGATGAAACTTCCCAAAACTCTCAGGCCACGCTTTGCTTTATCACTAGCGTTTTCCATTGCATCCAGAGAAAACAGGATTTGCCGCAATGGCGGAATAAGCAACTCCGAGAGTGCCTTGTCTTCGGTGGATTCGATCAGGACAGCCTTATAGCCGCTTTGGCTGGCTTTTTCAAAAACTCTGTTTAGCAGTACGGTCTTCCCGACCCCCCTAAGCCCAACTAATATCAGACTTTTGGACGGTTTCTGGTTCCGGATTCTGTGCAGCTTGATGTCCGCATTCTCCAGAATGTCATCACGCCCAGCCAGTTCAGGGGGTTGCGATCCAGCACCCGGAGCGAAAGGATTTGTGCGTGGGTCCATAAAGATATATCGAGTTTATCTCAGTTTATCTCTTAGGGCAATAAACTTTAGTAAAGTTTAAATAACATCCAATAGATCACCAAGAGTCCATTTCCTATCTGAAACTCCCGCCTCCATCGCAGGTGTCATCCGGATGGACCGATGCACCCGGCAGAAGTTGTACCACGCGAAGTAAAGTGCCAGGGCTGCTTTCAGATTCGACCATTTTTCCGAGAAGGGGTTCGTCAAGCGTGCCAGCCGCGTCAGCTCAGTATGCGGACTTTTTCGAGCGTGGTCAGCGCGGAGGGAGCTGTCTGCTTCAGAACAGGGAGGAACCGCTCCACCTTCTCGGTCCGATCCACGATCTCCACCACCATGGGCAGTTCTTCCGACAGCGAGAAGATCTTCGCCGTATGCACCACGCTTCCCCTGCCGTAGCCCACCACGCCGCGCAGCATCGTCGCTCCGGCCAGTCCGGCCTCCCGCGCCTTCAGCACCAGGGCCTCGTGTAAAGGAAGTTTTCCGGCCCGGTCATTTTCCCCCACATAGATGCGGAGCAGAGTTCCTTCCGTGGATTCATCCATCGCATTCCTCAAATTGAGCGGGATAGTTCGTATCCGGCCCAGGCCAGCGCCAGCCCGCCCACGTTCGAGACCGTCAGGCTCAGCAGCGCCAAAGAGGTTTCGCCGTCACGAAACAGCGAGAGCGTCTGAACCGCGTAGGAAGAAAAAGTGGTAAATCCTCCCAGCAGTCCCACCAGGATGGAGATGCGAACCCGGGGGTCCAGCAGGGTCTTTTCCGTCAGGTAGTGGAACAGAAACCCGGCCGCAAAGCAGCCGGCCAGATTCGCCAGCAGCGTCCCCAGCGGGAAGGTTCCACCAAACCGCTGATGCATCCAGTGATCGACCCAGCCCGATAGCCAGTAACGCAGCAGGACGCCGGTCAATCCCGCCACCCCAATGTAGAGAACTTCACCATCCGGACCGGGTCTTTTCTTTACTCCCGTGTGTCCCGGCTGCTGCGTGTTCCCGCGCGGACTAGGAGATCAGATCTTCCAGGTTGCCTTCCATGATCTCCGGCTCCCGTGGCGCCATCTCATAGACGGAAGGCTCGCCTTCCCGCGCGCCGTAGAACTTCTCTCCCTGGCGGCTGAACAGGATGGTCTCCTGCCGGCCCTGCTCGCCGAAGGTTACCCGGACCCGCACCCAGGGATCGTTCAATCCGTAGGTGGCGAACTGATTCAGCGCATCGTTGACGTAGGACTGTATGCGAAGCGAGTGAATGGAGTTCAGAAAGTTATCCACCTTCAGTTCCGCCATCTGCGTTTCCTGGATTCCCGCTCGGTACCAATCCGCCCCACGCCGCTCAAAGAGAAGCTCGCCGGTCGGTCCGTTGATTTCGACGCGGGTTGCGCTGGAGGTCTCGAAGTCGAACAGGTACCGGTTGCGATAGTACTCCAGGTCCCGGTTCAGTTGGTCGTAGACGTTTTTGAGGATGGTGAAGACGTGCGGCCGGAGGGAATTTTTCGCGAAATAGAATTTATTACTTCCATCGGACGTGGCATCCCCGGTTGTGGCATCCAATGTTTCCTCGGACGTCTCCTCACCTATCAGCAGCGTCGCCTCGCCCTCCGGGCCGCTCACCTCCACCCGTATCCGAGGTCGGTTCAGTCCATAGGGCGCCAGCGCCCCGGCCTGCTCCTCTGCTTGCTCCTGGACCACCTTCTTCATCAATGCTCCGGCCAAGATTGTCGCCAGATAGGTTGCCCCGCCCGTGTCGGTTCGCAGCCGCGGCTCCCGTAGCCTCCAGTTGCCGTCCTCACCCCGCTCAAAGCCCATGCGCGCCGGCCGTGTGGAGAGGCCCAGTTGCCGGGCCCGCTGCATCTCGTCGGCAGCAGCGGCCTGGTCGCCGAACTGATAGTGCAACGTGATTCGATTCGCCGCGTTCATCTCCATCGGCAGAATCCTTTTGTCGCGGAGGTCGAAAAGAGTTTTCTCGAGCAGGGCCTTGTTGTCCTCCGTGTCGAGCAGCAGCAGCGGCCCTTCGCCATTGCGCCTGCCGTAGCGCGCATAGCCGCTGGGATTTTCTTCTCCCACCTCCAGCAAAACCGTGTTGCCGTCCTTCAGCTTGAACTCCAGTTTGCGTTGCGGCTCTTCCAGGCCGTAGGCTTCCCACTCCGGCTCAACCTCGCCTGTGAGCGGCACCGCCTGGAATTTATAGAACTCAGCGAGAAATCCTTCGACCAGATAGCTGTCCGCGTCGATCCCCGAAGGCTCCAGGACCTCCCATTGCGACTCCGGCTCATCGAAGGACGCGGCTGCTGGCTCGGCCTCGGCCGCCTCTGCTTCTGCTCCCTCGGCTTCCGCTGGGGGTTCCTCGATTCGACGGAAGCTCGCCGGCCTCTCCGCCGCCATCTCCAGCCGGAACTCCACGATGTCTTCGGGGTCAAAGGAAAACAGCGGCTCCCGGGGAATGGCCCTGGGATC
Organism: Terriglobia bacterium; assembly: GCA_963662495.2. GTDB lineage: Bacteria > Acidobacteriota > Terriglobia > 2-12-FULL-54-10 > 2-12-FULL-54-10 > SHUM01. The sequence goes on along the minus strand of CAXVYQ010000008.1, from coordinate 459,844 downwards.
TACCGGCACGGGCTGCTGGTAGACGAAATAGAGCAAGCCCCCCAGCACTGCCAGAATCACCAGAGCGCCGATTGTATGTCGAGCATTCATTACCGCAACTCCACGCTATCCACGCCGTTTCCACCAGACGCCCAGTCCGGTCCCGATCACCGCCAGCGGCACAAACACCAGCGAAAAATAGAAGATGAACGATAACTGTCCCGGCGTCAGATCCACCCGCCGGTCTTCCGGATCGGTCGGACGAATCGAGATCAGATCCTCATCGGAGGAGAGCCAGTTCATGGAGTTCAGGAACAGGTCGCGATTTCCATTAAACCCCAGGATGGCGTTGCTGGCCAGGTCGGCGCTTCCCGATACCACGAACCGCCCTTGCGGAGCGCCGGGATCGTTGACGTCGTGAAAGGAGCCCGCGCCGACCAGCGCGAGGGGTCCTTCCAGATCGCGGCCCTCCTGGAAGCTGACTTCGCGGGATTCCACGTCGCGCGTCGCCCAGGTTTGGCTCGCGGTCTTGGCGAGCAACCGGAACTCCGCTCCGGGCATGTAATCGCTGGTCGCCCGCACGGCGTTGGAAAAAGGAAACATCGTCGCAACGTTCGCCATGTCCTTCGTGATCGCGTGGTCTTCATACTCCAGCGCCAGCGGCATCAGCTCGTCGGTGCCGAACAGTTTTCCGATCCCGCTCATATCCACCACCAGCGTGTTCGAGATATCGGCCCCGAACTCGCCCAGCAGGCTGACCAGCTTGGCCGGCGTCTGCGGGGAGATCAGGAAAAACACCCGCCCGCCTTTCATCATATATTCCTTGATGGCGGCGATCTCCGGATCCAGAAACTCCGTCTGCGGCGCGGCCACCACCAGCACGCTGGCGTCGCCTGGAATCGTGGGAGTTTCCTCCAGCAAGGAGAGCGTCCTCACCTCGTAGTTAATTTCTTCCACCGCCGTCTTCACTTCGCTGTAGCCCCGCCGCTCGGTGGAATCGATCTGCCTCTCGCCATGGCCCTGCAGGAAGTAGACCACCTTCGCTTCTTCCTTCAGCAGCCGGATCATCGCGTTCGTGATGTCTTCCTCTCGCACCCCGCCGGCCAGCTCGCTTCTGTCGCCGGACGCCACCACCACGGTTCCATATTCCGTAACGTTCAAGCGGGTCGCTTCGTTCGGCTCCCGGTCCAGGTCGTAGTAGGTGGCCGAGACTCTGCGGCTCTGCGCTGTGTACTGCTCCAGCAGATCCCGCATTCCTATCAGCTCGGCCTGCCGGGCGAAGTAAACCAGTTCCACGTCCCGGTCCAGACCGGCCAGAATCTGCACCGACTGCTGCGAGAGACTGAACCGCTGATTGCTGGTCAGGTCCCAGCGCCAGTCGAAGTTCATGCCGCCGATCTGCGTGGGGGCGCGAGCCGCGATCAGGTTGATCACGATCACGATGGCAATTCCGGCCAGCGCGTAGAGCAGGCTGTTCAGCCCGTACTTGGTTTGGCGGCTCGTCATTTTGCTCTTCCATCCCAGATTCATCTGTTAAGCCCTCCACCGGGTTGATTCCACCGACCGCACGGAGAGGAACAGCCCCAGTCCGATCGCGCTCAGGTAATAGAGCGTATCTTTCAATTCAATCACGCCTTTGGTAAAGGATTCGATGTGCGTCAGGATCGCGATATAGCTGGCGATCTGCGCCCAGGCGGAGCCCGAGCTCTGGCTCCAGAATCCGATGACCCAGAGCAGCAGCAGGGTGGTAAACGTCAGACTGGCCGCGATGAGCTGGTTTCGAGTGAAGGTGGAAAACATCAGCCCCAGGGAAATGAACGTTCCTCCCAGCAGCAATTGGCCCAGGTAGCCCGCCACCACCGGCTTCCAGTCCGGGTTGCCGTAGCGGAACAGGATCATCATGAACGGAACGGTGATGCCGAGCATGATGGAGTAGAGGAGGAGCGAGCCGAAAAATTTTCCGAGGACCAGTTGCATCTCCGTGATCGGGGAGGTCATCAGCAGCTCGATGGTTCCCGTCTTTTTCTCTTCCGCGAACAGACGCATCGTGATCATCGGCACAAGGAACAGGAGGAAAAAGCTGGTGGTGCTGAGCAGTCCCCGGATGACCATCTCGTTCACGTTCATGGGTGGCATGGATTGGCCATACATCTGCGCGTATTGTGCCCGGGTCAGGCTCGTGAAGATGAAATCGGCCACCGACCGGTAATAGATGAACCCGAAAAGGAATGCGAAGATCGCCAGGATGAAGTACCCGATCGGAGACCGGAAATAGCTGTTCATCTCCTTGCGGGCAATGGTCCAGATGTTTCTCATGCTTCTGTTACCTCCTCGGCCGTTTCGGGCTCGCCTCCCTCCGGAGTCTCCGGGGCAGCCGCGGCCTGTTGAGCCTGTTCGCTCTCCGCCGTATCCTTCGTCGTGAGCTTCAGGAAGATATCCTCCAGACTCATGCCCGTCGGCCGCAGCTCCAGCAATCCCCAGCCGCCTTCCACTACCTTGCGCGCCAGTTCTTTTCGCCGGTCCTGCTCTGGCGCCATCTGCACGGAGAATTCCACCCGGCCACCGGGCATCGGAATCGGGGAGACCTCGTGGACCCCCTCCACCCCGGCCAGCGCCTCGCGCACCGGTTCCTGGGGCCCTTCCACCACCAGTCGCATGGTTTCAAAGCCCTGCAGCCGGTGAGTCAGGTTCTCCGGCGTATCCTCGGCGACCAGATGTCCGGCGTTGATAATCATCACCCGGTTGCAGGTGTTGGCCGCCTCCGGCAGGATATGCGTGCTCAGGATGATCGTATGGTCGCGTGACAGGCTCTGGATGAGTTTCCGGGTTTCGATAATCTGTTTCGGGTCCAGCCCCGCCGTCGGCTCGTCCAGAACGAGCAGTTCCGGATCGTGAATCAGCGCGGCCGCCAGTCCCACCCGTTGCCGGTAGCCTTTCGACAGATGCCCGACGATCTTGTTCAGCACGTCGGTGATCGCCGTTTTCTCAGCAACGTACTCCCGCCGCGTCTTGATCTGGCGGGCCGGGACACCTTTGATGCGGGCGGCAAAGTCGAGCATTTCGTGCACCCGCATGTCGGTGTAAAGCGGCGGCGTCTCCGGAAGATACCCAACCCGCTTCTTGACCTCCAGCGGAGACTCCATCACATCGTAGCCGGCCACCCGGACCTTCCCCGTCGTCGGCGGCAGGTATCCGGTCAGCACGCGCATCGTCGTGGTCTTCCCGGCGCCGTTCGGTCCCAGAAAGCCCAGGACCTCGCCTTTTTCCACTGAAAAGCTGAGGTCATTCACCGCAACGGTCTTCCCATACCGCTTGGTCAGTCCTTGCACTTCGATCACTGCTTCCTCCTGCACGAAGCTCGCTGAAAGATTTTGAATGAGGTCATTTTCGAACCCTGTTACTCACCACCTGCGCCGGACCGCCCCCCTCTGGCCCTGAACGACAAGATGCCCACGCCTCCGGGTGTGGTGAGTGAGCCTGCCGTTATCCCAGCAGGTTCATAGGATAAGCATACCAAATGGGACCAAGCGTACCAATATATGCTGTTGCTAATCAAAGGGTTATTTTCTTGTGATCCCTGCCCGCCGGTCCTTCTCGCGGGTTGAGATCGAATTCTGAAGCAAGATGGATGACTCCCGAATAGCCGGAATCAATGCTTATCGGATGGCGTCCTCCAGCCGATGAAACTCTCTGGGACCCGATTTCGGCGTGTTATCCCGAGACGGGTCGACCGGGTCTGACCCGGGTGGGACTGAGGCCGATCTGAGTCCTGAATGAGGAATGTACAACACTGCACACCATCCAGGACCAGGGGAATGCCTGTAAAATGTTGGCATGTGTTGCAGAAAAGACAGTTGATTTAAGGGGAAATATCCTGACCCGGCGCTTGCTTGCCTGCTTGCATGGAAGATAGGTCCATGGGTGTGGCTCGCCATGCGGGGCAAGGTCGTGTCACGGTGCGGTGGAAAGAATCGGTTTCCGGGAATCGCGGGGTTGTTGCGCCCGGGTTTGAACGGGGAGCCGATGGAGGCTCGGTTTGCAGATAGACGTTGGATCACGGACGGATGTGGGGTTGGTGCGAACCAACAATGAAGACCACTATGGCGTGGATTTTCCTTTGAACCTGTTTGTCCTCTGCGATGGGATGGGAGGGCAGGCCGGCGGGGAAATCGCCAGCCGGATGGCGGTGGAAACGGTGCTCGCGCATTGCATCGATTTGGCCGGAAGTTCCGGGCAGACGTTTGTGGGAAACCGGATCGAGGAATTCACCGCGCCGACCAACCGCCTGGCCAGCGGCATTCGGCTCTCCAGCCGGATCATCTATCAAGAGGCCATCACCCGTCCCGAGCTCAACGGCATGGGCTCCACCGTTGTCGCGGTCCGCATCATCGACAACATCATGAGCCTGGCGCATGTGGGCGACAGCCGAATCTATCTGTTCCGCGAACGCCAGCCGCAGCAACTCACGCAGGACCATTCCCTGGTGATGGAACAGGTCCGCCAGGGCGTGATGACGCAAGAAGAGGCCGAACGGTCCGAGCTGTCCAACGTGATCCTGCGGGCGCTCGGCGTGGAGTCCCATGTGGAAGTGGATATGGATGAACTCTGGGTTGGCGCCGGAGACCAGATCCTGTTGTGTTCCGACGGACTGACCCACATGGTTACAGACAAGGAAATCGCGGAGGTACTCACTCAGCCCGGCACCCCGCAACAGGTTGCCGACTGGCTCGTGGAACTCGCCAATGAAAGGGGCGGTGAGGACAATACCACGGTCATTGTCCTGCGCCTGATTCCTGCGCCCGTCTCCGGGTGGCGACGCTGGATCGGAATGTTCAGGGAGGTAATCGGAAATGGCAAATCTAGTTCTGCAATATGAAGGCAAAATTATAAAGGAACTGCCGGTGCAGAAGGCCAGTATTGGTCTCGGCCGGGCGCCCCGCAATGAAATTGTCATCGATAACCTTGCTGTTTCCAGCCATCACGCCAAGGTGATCGTTGAAGAGGGACGCTTCTTTATTGAAGACCTCAACAGTCTGAACGGAACCTTCCTCAACAACCAGCGGATCAGGAAAAGCGCGCTGAAGGAAGGCGATGAGATCGTCATCGGGAAACACACGGTCGTTTTTCACGAGGACGGCGGCATGCCTGCCAGCATGCTGATGGCTGGTGGCTCGGGTGCATCGGAAGGGGTGGCGGCCGCCGATCAGACGGTCGTGCTCGATACCAAAAAGCGCCGCGAATTTCTTGCCAAGGCCACGGCGATCGCCGAGGAAGGGTCTTCGGAATCCTCCGCTGGAAATGTGGCCTGCCTGGTGCGGCTGGCCGGTAAGACCAATCAGGAAGAGTACATTCTGACCAGCAAAATCTGCATCATCGGAAAAGATCAGGGCGCGTCCGTACAACTTAAAGGCTGGTTCCTGCCTCGTGTTGCCGCGCTGATCACCCGCCGTGGACGCCACTTTGAAATTGCACCCTCGGACCAGGGGGGCCGGGGTGGCCGAGGAGGGAAGATACGCGTGAACTCCGAGGTCCTGACCGCTCCGCTGCGGTTGGGTGAAGGCGATGTCATCCAGATCAGGAAAACGCGGCTGCGGTTTTCCTTCCGTGAATAGTTGACCGGGATCGGGAAAATCGGAGTTCTCCAAGCTATCGAATCTTGCGTGAGAAGAAAAAGAAGGTTTTAGGGGAAAAAAGATGGGCCAAACAGCCCCTCAAATCGGGATCCGCATTTTTAAGGGAGAGCAGCCCTTCGTCCCTCCCGATCCGCGGTGCTGTTTGGCCAGTCAATCGTTTGTCTTGAACCACTCTCACTTATTGCAACCGCCATGCCAAACCATCTCTTGCTCATAACCCGTTGAAAAAAAATTTGAAGTGGATTCCACCGACTCTGAATCATCGGAATCAATCGTGGCGCAAGGAAACACGGTGTGTCAGGATGACTCACCCTGCATCTTTTCGAGCTTGCGATAGAGCGTTTTTCGTTCAATTCCGAGAATTTCGGCTGCCCGGCTCTTGTTTCCGTGGGTGGCTTCCAGGACTTTCCGGATGTGATCTTCCTCAACCGAGGAGAGCGAGCCGCCAGCCGGGCCGGCCGGGCTGGCGGTGGCCGGGTCGAGCGCCGCGAGGGTTTCCAGCAAAGTGGATTGCTCCACAACGGGGCCCGGATGCAGAATCGCGAGCCGTTCCAGCAGGTTCTGCAACTGGCGGACGTTGCCGGGCCAGGAGTATTCCCGCGCGGCGGCGAGTGCCGCGTCGCTGAGGCGCACCTGACGGCCGGAGCGGGCGCGCAGGCTGGCGAGGAAATGGCCGATCAGAACGGGAATATCCTCCTTGCGCTCCCGCAGCGGTGCGAGGCGAAGCGTGGCGACCTGGAGCCGGTACCAGAGATCCTCGCGGAACTTTTTCTCCGAGACGAACTGGCGCAGGTCGCGGTTCGTGGCCGCGATGACGCGCACATCCACCTTGCGCGCCGCAGAGGAGCCCAGCGGACGGATCTCGCGCTCCTGCAGAAAACGCAGCAGACGCTGCTGGAAGGAGAGCTCCATCTCTCCGATCTCATCCAGAAAAACCGTGCCGCCGTCGGCAGCCTCGAACAAGCCGCGCCGGTCCCGGTCAGCGCCCGTATATGCGCCGCGCACCGCGCCGAAGAGTTCCGCTTCCAGCAGCGAGGCGGGAAGCGAGCCGCAGTCCACGACAATCATGGGATGGTCCCGCCGCGCACCGGCCTGATGAATCAGGCCCGCGACCAGCTCCTTGCCCGTTCCGGTCTCCCCTTCCAGCAGCACCGTGGCATCGGAATCCGCCACCTTCGCGATGAACTGATAGACCTCCACCATGGCGGAGGAGTTGCCGGCCAAAGGGGAAGCAGGAGAATCAGATGTATCGTCCGGGGTCTCATCCGCCAGCACCTGCTGCGTCTGGCTCCATGCGGCTGCGGCGTTGTGAACCGTCCGGCTCAGCCGCTCCAGCGGAAAGGGTTTGGCGATATAGTCGAAGGCCCCGGCGCGGGTGGCCTCCAGCACCGTGTCGAGAGACCCCTTGCCGGTTACGAGGATGACAGAGCAGCGCGGCTCGACGGCGAGGGCCAGCCGGAGCACATCGAGTCCGGTGCCCTCATCGAGATAGATGTCGGAGACCACGATGGGAAAAGGGTTGCTGGAAAGCCGGTCGAGCGCCTCGGCGCTGGAGTGGACGCTCTCGACCCGAAAGCCTTCGGCCTCAAGCAGCGTAACCATGGTGAGGCAAAGAGCCGCGTCGTCCTCGACGACGAGAACAGCCGGATTGGCGGGATTCAGCTCGCCCGGTGTCATGACGAGGGAGCACTCCCTTCTTCCGATGAATTCGACCTGCCAGCCGGGCCGGTGAGCGGAAGCAGGAGTATAAACCGGGTTCCGGCGCCGGGTGTCGATTCCACCTGAACTTCCCCGCCGTGGTGATGGGTGATCTCGCGGGCGATGGCTAGGCCGAGGCCGAAGCCGGGGGTCCCAGACTGCTGCGCGGAGCTGGTGCGGAAGAAGCGATCGAAGACGCGGCTGGCGTCGGCCTGCTCCATTCCCGGTCCGGAGTCGGCCACTTCGATCCGCGCTCGGCCGCTCGTCTCGTCCCACGTGATACGGACACGCGTTCCGGAGGGGCTGTACTTGATGGCGTTGGTTACCAGATTGGAGACGGCGAACTCCAGCAACTCGGCGTCGGCTTCGAGCCGAACGGGTTCGTCGGGCGGCGCAAGCTCCAGCTCGACTGAGCGGCGCTCGGCCAGCGGCTCCAGACGGCTCACCATGTCGGAGAAGAAACCATCCAGCTCGACCCAGCCGAGCTTCAGTTCCATCTCGCCAGTCGAGAGCCGTTCGACACTGAGAAAGCGGTCGACGAGCCGGGCCAGCCGGTGGGACTCCTCCTTGAGCAACTGGATCATCTGCTCGCGCCGGGCCTCGTCGAGCGGGTAGCCTGCCAGCAACTCGCTGGAAGCCTGAATAGCCGCCAGCGGCGTGCGCATCTCGTGCGTGGCCATCTCGAACTGCTGGTGTGCGAGCTCGCGCCGGGCCTCGGAGCGTTCATATTTTTTCCCCACCACAAGCAACTGGTAGCCTTCACCGACGGCGCTGGTGAGGCCGAAGGCCAGCAGGAGAGAAAAAGAAGGCCAGATCTGTCCCTCGATAAATAACAGGTAGGGTGCGGCGAGGACAACGAACCCGAGCACGGCGAGCAAGGCCCATTGCGCGATGCCACGGAATCGAAGGATCGAAAACAAAGAGAGGAGCGCGATCCCCAGCAGAGCCGCAATCGAGGGAAGGTTTCCCGCCGGTTGCAGATAGGTCCCGTTGAGCAGAGTGTGCAGAATGTTGGCGTGTATCTCCACGCCGGGCATGCCGGCACCCGAGAAAAAGGGAACGAACAAACGGTCCCCGGTTCCCTGGGCGGTAACGCCGATCAGGACAATCTTGTCGTGCAGGGGAGCGGCGGCTCCCGGGTTGTCCAGCAGGGCGGCCAGGCTGATGCGCGGAAAGGTGCCGGGCTGCCCGGCGTAGTTGATCCAGAAAGCGCGGCTGGAAGCCAGGGTCGCCGGGATGGGGATGGGGCCTGAGTCCAGGCCGGGGCTGGCGATGGAACCGGAAAAATTCTCCCCGGCGGGAAGCTCCAGAGCCAGATCGGTCTCCGTAACCGGCTGGCCCTCGGTTCCCATTCCGACACGGAGACACTCCAGAGCAAAGGCCCAGAAACGCTCCCGGCCCGACTGCCGCGAGAGAAAAACCTGGCGGCTGACTCCATCGCCATCCGGATCGGCGTGCACGTGGCCGACGGCGTCGGCGTGCTGCGCAAACCGGGGCAGCGGGGTGAGCCAGCCTCTAGCGCCGCCGGGTGCGAGTGCCGAGGCGAGCACGATGGGCGTGGGGCCCGACAGCGCGGACTCCAGCGCGCGGTCTTCCGCGGCGCTGGAGGTGTCCACCAGAAGCAGGTCCAGCGCGATCAGACGCGGGGCGCCGAGACGGATGGCGCGCACGGCGTCGGCCAGCAGCGAGCGGCGCAATGGAAGGGCGCCGTAACGAGCGAGGGTGTCGTCGTCGATCACGATCAGAGCAATCTGCGGCGCGGGTTCCAGAGGCCCGCGAAACCGGAAGTAGAGGTCGTAGAAGTTGAGGTCCACGCGGCGGGCAAACGAGGTCCAGCCGACGGCGAGCGAGAGCGCGACGCAGAGAACGGTCAGCAGGGAGACGGAAGCCAGGGTGGCGCGGCGCGGCGTTTTCATATCGGAAGATCGCGGGGCAACGCGTACATCTTAGCAGAATTGAAAAAAGGGAGGGGAGAGAGCCGGGATGCCCGCAAAAGTTCAGAGAGACTCGATGAGGCGGTTGGCCTGTTCATAGTGGGGGAATCGGCGCTCTTCTGCGCGGAACTCGGGTGGGTGGACTTTGCGCCGATTGTTGCAGTCCCGGACCGGGTATTTGAGGTGGAGCATTTCGTGGTACAGGATGTATTCGACGAGCCAGCGGGGGTGGCCGGGGCGATCGAATATCTTGCTGATGAGAATGGCGTTATGGACCGAATCGTAGTGGCCCAGCAGGGTCCGCGAGGCGGTGCGGGTCCAGCCGAGGCGCGGGCGGCCCAGCAGCGACTGGAAGTAACGCGCGTTCAGGTCATCGAACATCTCCTCCAGGTTGTAATGAGCGCCGGCCGGGTCGCCGATCCATTTGCGCCCGCGGACGCGGCGAATGATGCTGAGCTGCTTGCGGACGTAGCCCCGGTTGAGAAACTGGTTGTAGCGGGTCTCATGCCGCGGCGGTACGGGCTTGCGGTAGAGCTTGCAGATGAGGATGAAGGCGATGGCTTCCACCACGGCGACGGGCGCTCCGCCCAGGATATCGGAGAGCCCGGCGATGAGCTTGCCGTCGCGGATGCGGATGACGTTGTTGATGTCGGCGTAGGGACGGAAGCGGACTACGATCTCCGGCATCGAGGTACGCGGACGCACTCGGCGGAAGACGCTTTGGAATATCTCGATGGCCTTGGGGTTTTCCGTGGACGGAGTCATGTCGGACGCTAGCGCCCCGGCTTTCGAGGGGGGCCTTCTTCATCAGAATCGCTACCGGCTTCATCGGAATCGCCTTTGTCGGAACCACGGGCGGCGGGCGGCGGCTTGGTGGGAAACTCCAAGGGCGGCGGGGTGCGCTCGTCCACCTCCGGAAAGGAGCCCTGCGCAGCCTCGTCGGTCAGCTCTCCGGTCATCAGAATAGCCTCATCCAGCGTGAACTGGTAGTCGGCCCAGGCGGGCGAGGACGAGCTGTTGATGGATTCGAGATAGCCGAGATATTCCGGGACGCGCAGCACCATCTGTTCGATGCTTTCGGGAATCGGCACGCGATCCTCGCGGGCGTCCTCGATGGTCATCAGGATGGCTTCGGAGACCTGAATGTAGTCGTTGAGATTGCGCTGGACGCGGCGGCCATCGGGCTTGGATGCCGTGATGGCGGTGCGGATGGAGTCCAGGCGAAGCTGTGCGATCTCGAGGTACAGGATGATGCGCTTTTCCGGCTCCTGCGCGTCGCGTACCAGGTCGATTTCATCGCGGGTGAGAAAATCGCGCTGGGCGGCAATTGGCGCTGCATACAGGGCGGCGATCAGAGTGAACGCCAGCAGCGGCGGGATGCGAAGGCCGAAAATCATGGAATCAATCGTCCTCCTCGGGAAACATGATCGTGTAGAGCACCTTTTCGCGGACCTGCTCGATGCGGTCGAGAAGCGGTTCGAGCACAGGGCGTTCGGCGGCGGAGACGGCAATCAGAAAATCTTCAAAATCCAGCACTTGCCGGTGCAGGGTCTTCTCGATGTCCTTGGAGGTGCCGACGTGGCCGGCCTTCAGGACCGAGGTTTCCACCTTCTGCAGCGCATCGAGATAGCGGGCCAGCAGAGGATGGCTGGATTCGATGATCTGGCCGGTGCCGATGAATTCGCGGATCTGCTCCAGGCGGATGTCCAGGATTGCGATGGCGGTCTTGGCCCGGTCGCGGGGCTTGGTCGCTCGGTCGTATTCGGCTTCCAGCACCTCGGGGGATTGCGGTGGTGGTGCGGAGAGGAGGGGCGGGGAAGCAAATATCCATAGGGCGATGCCGGCGATTGCTAGAACATGGGCCATGGCAGGGGTCTCCGGGGATCAGTATAACGCCATCGGGAGGAGAAATGACGCCGCCGGTGAGATCAGCGCCGACGTCCGATGCGGCGCAGCTCCTGCAACAGGGCCTTGCTGCGCTCGCGGGCCTGAAACTCCTGGTTGGGGTTGGAGCCGTCGGAGGTGGCGAGGAAGCGCTGGTAGTTGTCGAACGCGGGTTCCAGATGGCCAAGCTTGTCGAGCGTGATGGCGCGCAGAAAGTAGGTGCCGGAAGTGTCGGCATCGAGTTTTTCGACGGCCTCCAGGGCACGGATGACGCCGGAAAAGTTGTCAAGCAGGTAGAGCGCGGAGGCGAAGTTGGTGAAGGCCTCGGCCGATTGGGGGGTGAGCTGGGTGGCGCGGAAGAAGGCCTGGGCCGCCTGCTCGTAGTTGCGCTCGGACATGCGCAGGGTTCCGTAGATGAGGTAGAGCTCGGCGTCCGGGGCGGAGGAGTTATCCGCGGCGGTCAGCAACTCGATGGACAGCGCCAGCGCGCCAGCATCGTTCTTCGATTCGATGTAGGCGTGGAGCAGCAGGCGGTCCAGCGCAGGAGTGGAGCGGCCCGCGGCACGGGTGGCTTCAAGAAATGCAGCCGCCTCGGTGGACTGCGAGTCGTTGAGAAGAAGCTCGGCAAAGTGCTTGCGCAGGTCGTCGTGCGCGGGGCTGAAGTCGCGGTCCGGGTGGCGGGCCAGATATTCGCCGTACAGCGCGGTGGCCTCGGTGATGGCGCCGGGGATGGACGGGTCGGCTTCCAGAAGCGAGGCGAGCAGGAGCCGGGCGTCATCGAGGGAGGTGTCGAGCGCGAGGGCGCGGCGCAGGTGCGGGGCGGCAAGCGTGGGGTCGGTGGGAGCGAGCAGGTTGGCGAGAGCCAGATGGATGAGCGCGTCGTCCGGAGCAAGCTGGAGCGCGCGGCCATAGGCCATGCGGGCGTCGGCGGGGCGGTCGAGGGCGCTGAGGGTCTCGGCAAGTTTGACGCTGGCGATGAGGTGGCTGGGCTCGGCGTCAATGACGGCCTCCAGGTGCGGGAGGGCGTCGGCCGGGTTGCCCGTGTCCAGCAGGAGCAGGCCGAGGTTGAGGCGCGCGGTGAGCAGGCCGGGTTGGCTGGCGAGGATCTGCTCGTAGTGGCCGATGGCGTCGGCGGGCCGCCGGGTCATGCTGAGGGCGAAGGCCAGGTTGAAGCGGGCGCGGAAGTCGCGGGGGTGGGCGGCCAGATAGGGCTCGAGCAGCTGGATCACCGTGGCGTGGTCGTCGGCTTCAATGGCGGCTTCGGCCTGCTGGAGGATCTGCCGCGGCGTGGGGGCGGCTGTATCGGAAGTCGCGGTAGGTTTGGTGTCGGGTTCGGCGGCGGCTGCAACGTCTTCAACGGTGTCAGAAGATGAGTTTTCCGGCGGAGAAGCGGATTGGGCGCGGGCGGGGGGCGCGCAGAGCAACAGGGTGGCGAAAAGGAGCAACAAATATTGGATCGGTTTCTTCATCACATTCGTCATCCCGATAACGTTCGTCATGGCTGACTCTGTCCGCTTTGCAGGTAGACATAGATAAGCCTGCGGGAGTTGCCTGCAGAAATTACCTGTGGCCCCCAAGAACATGCTACTTCAAAATGCGCGAGAGCAAGCGAGCAAAGATGGCGCCGGAAATGTGGCGGTGGAGCAGTTTCCGCCACTACGCTTACGGCGAACCGGGTTTGGTGGCTGTGAACAAAATGTTTCCATCGGACCGCGCTCTAGGATAGGATCGTGAAAGAGTTGAAAACGCACACGTGCGCGTACGTGTGGGGCACCCGCCATTACTGATTTCATTGATTCTTTTTGGGAGAGGTCGGCCTGAAGCCCGCCCTGCAGTGCACTCATAAGCCAACCTGAATTGTGGTCGGGGGCGTGTGGGGCTGGGATGGGGGTGCCCGCGCTCGTTGCGCCGCTGTGCGGCTCCACTCGGGCCTTCGGCAGAGCGGAAGAAATCATTTATGCAGCACCTGATGATTGCTGGCAGGGGTACGGGGTGGGGCGGGGTGTGGGGTGATGGGTCAGGGAGTGGGGATGGATTCGCCCCGCTGGAGATGGCAATCCAGGATAGGATCGTGCATAGTGTTGAAACCCCACACGTGCGCGCACGTGTGGGGCACCCGCAGGAGGAGAGCCGGAATGTGTGGGCCACCCGGCGAAATGCAGGAACACTACGGGGTGGAGGTGATCGCTCTGTACTGCAGCAACCGGCTACACCCGACACAAGACGGCCGGCCCTTACGCCGCTACCGGAGACGCTGGACCGTCGAGCGCCTGTTCGCCTGGCTGCAAGTGTTTTGCCGCCTCGTCACGCGCTACGAGTACCATATCGACAATTTCCTCGGGATGGTCCGACTCGGATGCATGAAAATCATGCTCAGGTAATTTTGAGACCAGTTGTAATGACATGGCCAAAAAAGTAAAAGCAACAAAGACACTCAATCCCCTTCATTTCGAGGACTTAGAACCTCATCGTTTTGAAGACTTAGTCCGGCGCTAGCTCTATAGTTTTCGAGATTGGCGGGAGCTCGAACCCACTGGCAGGAGCGGCTCCGATGAGGGTTTTGATATACGCGCCTGGGAGAAAGCTGAATCCGTTACCAACATAAGCGAGGAAGGGGAAGAGGGCGTTCGTTTAATGGAGGGAAACCTCTGGCAGGTCCAAGGCAAGCGAGAAAAAAGCATTACCCCGGCAAAACTTCGAGCCATTATAAAGCACGATGTGGATGGAACCCAACCTCCTTACGGTTATATTCTGGCTGCCGCAACGAACGTTTCTAAGAAGACCTACGACGTCTTTCGCGATGAACTCCGAAAAAAAGGCGTGAAGGAATATTACTTTTGGGGGAAAGATCACCTGGAAGACCAGCTCGCTCTGCCAGAAAATGATGAGATCCTCTTCACGTTCTTCGGGATATCCCTCTCACCAAGGCGACGGACTCGAACGTCCAAAATCAAGTTCATCATAAACAGTAAGAACAAGATGCTGAAAATGATCTTTGCTAAAGAGGATTCTCTCGATCAAGGACTCCGACACCCGAAGAGCATGTTGTTACGCGAGATTAAGGATCAACATTATCCAGACAGAGATCAGTATAAGGACTTTGAGAAAAGACAGCGATGGGAGGAGCACGAGGCAGTCCAATTGACACCCAATGGGGTGATCTTCAAAGTCCGCGAGTGGTATGCCTACATCGACACCCACAAGCGGGAATGGGATTTTACAAAAGCCGTAGATCTAATGCATCGCAGCCACGATCTCGACAAGGCAAATAAGCAGAGAAACGAGGACTTCGGAAAAATAGTAGAGCACTACTGGCGCCATCTCCCCCGTCGTTGTCAAGCGAAGCTGGAGGTATATGGGTGCGTAAAATACGAGGATATGTTGATCATTGATGAAAAAGGAGACCCGTACTTTGCAATGCCTCACCTGTTCATCGACTTCGGCGATAAGGAAGGACCATTTGCTTATACTCATGCAAATCTACTATATGCCTATCAGGAACGTATCCGCTCGGATGAGCTTCAGCATACATACAAGAAGATCAGTGTTTTCCCGGATACTTTTCCAGCACCGAATAGGGGGAAGGTGTACGAGCTAGATAATCTTGGCCTCAGTGGCACGCCCTTGCAGCGTATTCGAAATCCCCATGGAACTGACGTTTTGTATTCTTCCGATGGAAAACTTGATGTTCTGTCGGAAGGAGATCTTATTCACATATCAGCGACCGAGGAACACGGCATGGATGGGCACATGGAAGTAACACACGTTAGCAAGTCCACAGTTGTGGCATATGCCGAAGGGTCAGAAAATCGCATGAAGGAGTTGGAGGAATACGCTGGTCGGAAGGTGAAAAAGAAAGACGAGATGACGATCTACGAAATCATCCAGGTATTCACGAGCAACAAGTACCTAACCTATTTTGACCGGCTAGGATACTAACTCCATGTCCCTCAAACACCGCCGGGTGGCCCACACGAACTTGTTTCGTGTGGGACTTTGGCCATGAGGGATATACTCTGGGCAATCCCGTCGTGCGGGGATTGGTGAGCAGGCCGGGAGGGGGGCTAGAAATTCAGCCGGAGGGAGAACTGGACCTGGCGTCCTTTATTGGCCGTGTTCGTGATCTCTCCGAACGTGCCGCCCGCAATCTGCACTCCCGGTTTCGCGAACTGGGGGTGATTGAATAAATTAATGAATTCGCTGCGGAATTGCAGCGAACGTTCCTGAGCGCCCGGCAGGTGGAAGGTTCTGCCAAACGCGAAATTCCAGTTGCTGGTGCCGTCCTTGCGGAACACGTTCAGGCCGATGTTGCCGCGGCCGCCGGGTGCGATGTTGGTATCGAAAAAATCCCGGCTCCACAACTGCATCGAGGTGTCCGGATCGTCGATGCTCATTCCGAGGATGGATGGGTCTAAGAGGTTCGGGCGGTCATGGCCGGTTCCGTCCACGTTGCCGAAGCCGGGGCCGTCCGATCCGGTATGGGCGTGGAACGGCGTGCCGGACTGAAAAATGGTGGTGCCGGAGATCTGCCATCCTCCCAACAGCGTTGCCAGCAGGCCGGTCTGCCCGGCGGGGAAGGGAAGATCGTAGCTGTAGCGCAGGGTCAGGATGTTGGTGGTGTCAAACAGGCTCAACCCTTTGTGGTCGCTGAAGTGGTCGCAGACTTCACAGGTGGGGGTGCCGTCCTCGGGAGGCTTGTCCACGCCGGAGGCCGTGTTGGTGAAGTCTCCGCCGAGATCGATATTCTTGCCGAAGGTATAGGAAGCCTGCAAGGAAAGTCCCTGGCTGAGCTTCTTGTCCATGCTCAGGTGCAGCGCGTCGTAGTAAGCGATGGAGGTGCTCTCGACCTGGTGAATGTCGAAGAAGCGCTGATCGGGCCGCCGGTCGTTGATGGTCCGGCTGGTATTGGGAAGCGTGGAACTGGCGCGGGCGCGGTTGTAGATCTGATGGGTAACCAGGTGGATCGTCCGCATTCCGGTATAGGCGATCCGCGCGGTTCCGGCCCATGGCAGAGCGCGCTCGATTCCGAACGTGTACTGGTGGGAGTACGGCAGTACGAGGTCCGGGCTCAGACGCCAGACCGAGGAGCGCCCGCCTTCGGTGGGTTGCTGGCTGGAGCCGGCCAGCGTATCCAGCAGGTCCGGAGCGAACACCTGAAGCGTCTGCGTGGCGGGCGAGTTGAAGCGCGTCATCCCGTAGGTTACCGGAAACAGGGCTCCATAAGAGATCCCGTAGGAGCCGCGCAAGGTCGTTTTTCCACGGGCAGGATTCCAGGCGAAGCCGATGCGGGGAGCAAAGTTATTCTTATCGGTGGGGTAACCCACCTGAGTGAGATTGTTGACCTCCACCGGAGCCGTTACCAACTCGTAGCGCAGGCCCAGGCCCACCGTCAACGTGGGACCCAGCTGGATCTGGTCCCCGAAATAAAATGAGTGCTGCCAGCTCCGGAAGCCGCGGTACAGATTGCCCAGCGTAATGGTCAGCGAGCTGGGGGTTCCCACCAGAAAGTTCTCCAACTCGGTCCGCCCGAAATCACCGGAGGAAAACAGCAACGTTCCCCGGCTGTTGTCGCTCTGCAGATCGTTCACCTGGACACGCGTGCTGCTCCAGCCGGCTTTCAGCGTATGGCGTCCGCGGGCGTGGCTGATATCGAAATAGGATTGGAAACGGTTTTGCACCCGCAGGCGAGGAAACTGGGTTCCGGGGCCCAGGTCGTTGATCTGGTCGGAGGTAAAATTAACGTCCGGAACCGCGGCCAGTCCCAGCGATGCGAACAGGTCGGAGAAGAGCCGGGTGGGCTTCAAGGAAGCGGTTGAGCGGTCGTAGTGAAATCCGAACAGAGCCAGCGTCTGAGGAGAGAATGCCCGCGTGAGGCTGGCATAGGCGGACTGCGAACGGAGGTCGGTCTGGGGGTTGCGGCCCGCGACAAGCTGGAACGGGTCCTCCGCATAGTCATTGATGGAGTAGCGTCCGGCCAGCGAGGTGCTGTCGGTGGGCTTGTAATCCAGCCGCGCCAGACCATCCTTCGCTTTGACATCGCGCAGGGCGTTGGAGTTGAGCCGGTGGCTGGTCTCCGGGTCGCCCAGGTTCGGCAACTCCGCCGGATAGGCCCCCAACAGACTGGCGATCACGGCGTTGACCTGCGGGTCGGAGGAAAGGGGGGTCTGCTCGTCCGCCCGGGGGACCGTGACGTTTCCGTTGACAAACCCGGAGGTGAAGTTCTGACCGAATTGCAGCAACAAAGAGGCCTTGGGCGTAAACAGCGGGCCGCCGCCGGTCAGCGAATAGTTGGTGGAGCGCGATGCCCGCAGGGGGCCCACGTTGAAAAAGTTCCGGGCGTTCAGCGCGCTGTTCTGGTGCATTCCGAAAAGAGTGGCCCGCCACTGGGCGGCCAGGGCGCGGGGACGCAGGGGCTGGAAAACGAAGAGAGGGGCGCCGAATTCAGCCCCAAAGTAGTTCTGCTCCACGGAAAATTCCGGGACATACACCGGGTCGGGTCCTCGGCCGACGTTCACGCGGTTGCGCAGGGCGTTCAGGTCGATGCGATAGATGAAAACGTTCGGATTGCGCTCCTCGGCCGTGGAGACCCCCGAAGAGGAAGATGCTGCGGAGGATGAAGCGGCAGTCGGTGGGAACTGGAAATCCGCCCGGGCGACTGCGGTCCCGCCGGGAACGGATACTTCGCGCCGCAGGGCCGGTCCTCCCCCGGGCGCCGCGACGGTAACCAGGTAAGTTCCCGAGCCGATCCCGGTGACCGAGTACGTGCCGTCGGCTGCGGTCTCGGCTTCCCAGCGGGCTGCTTCCTGCTGGTTTGCAACGGTGATCTTCGCGCCGGCCAGGGCGGCGCCCTGTGCGTTCAGGATCTGTCCCTGGATGTCTCCGGCGTGGAGTGCGGCCGGGACAATGAATAGAAAAGACAGTGATAAAGCTAATCTCATATTCATCAGAATTATCCTTTTGAACTTCCGTGGGGAAATTATACACTCCACTGCTTTCCTGGCAGTCGTACTTTTCATGATGTATGCCGCCGGATGCATGCCACGGGCGCCGACGGTAGCGACAATACCGCTACTTACCTCAGCAATGCTACTACCGGCCTCAACAGGGCCCGAACGGGGTGGCGTGTGCGGGAACGGTCAGGGCGTGGGGATGGCTTCGCCCCACTGGAGGTGGCGTTCCAGCACCTTGCCGAGAAAGCCGGCGGTGTGGGACCCCGGGACGCCGGCGACCTGCTCGGGAGTGCCGGCGCAGACCAACTGCCCTCCGCCGTCGCCGCCCTCCGGACCGAGCTCGATGACCCAGTCGGCCGTCTTGATGACCTCCAGATTATGCTCGATGATCGTGATGCTGGCGCCGCGGGCGAGCAGTTTCTGAAAGGCGGCGAGCAGCTTGGCGATATCGTCGAAGTGCAGGCCCGTGGTGGGCTCGTCGAACAGGTACAAAGTATCTTCAATGTCGCGCGTGGTGAGGTGCGCGGCGAGCTTGATGCGCTGGGCCTCCCCGCCCGACAGCGTGGTGGCGGACTGACCCAGGTGCAGGTACCCGAGTCCGACTTGATCGAGAAGGCGCAGACGGTTCACAACGGTGCTGGAGCTGGAGAAAAAACCGATGGCCTCGCGGATGGTGAGCCGGAGTACTTCATGGATGTTCTTTCCCCGGTAACTCACGCCCAGAACGCCCGGCTTGAAGCGCATCCCCTGGCAGTCCTCGCAGATCAGCTCCACGTCGGCCAGAAACTGCATCTCGACGGTAACAGTGCCGTTGCCCTGGCAGGTTTCGCACCTGCCGCCGGGGATGTTGAAGGAGAAGAATCCCGGAGCGTATCCGCTGCGGCGCGCCTCGGGCTGGGAAGAGAACAGTTCCCGGATGGGGTCGAAGGCCTTGACGTAGGTTACGGGGTTCGAGCGCGGGGTGCGGCCGATGGGCGACTGGTCGACGAGGACGACGCGGCGAACGTGCTCGGCGCCCTCCAGTCGGTGGCAGTTGAGGCGGCGGCCGAGCTCCAGCTCTTCCTCCGAATCGGGCTCCGGATTGCGCAGCGACTCGGAGGCGGTGGCGCGCAGCCCGTTATAGAGCACGTCATGGACCAGCGATGACTTGCCGGAGCCGGAGACGCCCGTTACCGCCACCATCATGCCGAGAGGTATGGAGACGTCCAGGTTCTTGAGGTTGTGCGCGAAGGCGCCGTGAATCTTCAGTTGCCTGGCCGGTACCACCGGGCGGCGCGCGGTCGGCAGGCTGATGCGCAGGTCCCCGCGCAGGTAACGGCCCGTGAGCGTCGTGTTGCCGCCGAGCAGTTCCGGCAACGTGCCCGCGAACTGGACGTTGCCGCCGTTCTTGCCAGCGCCGGGGCCGAGGTCCAAAATGTGATCGGCGGCGGCCATCATGGCAGGGTCATGCTCCACGACGACTATGGTGTTGCCCTGGTCGCGCAACTCCTCCAGAATGCGGATCAGCCGGTTCGTGTCCCGGCTGTGCAGGCCGATGGAAGGCTCATCCAGAACATAGAGCGCGCCGACCAGATGCGACCCGATGGAGGCGGCCAACTGGATGCGCTGGGCCTCCCCGCCCGACAGCGTGGAGGTGAGACGGTCGAGCGTGAGGTATTCGAGACCGACGTTTTCGAGATAGAGCAGCCGCTGGCGGACTTCATCCAGAATTTTTCCGGCGATGAATTCCTGGGCGGGCCCGAGCGTGATGGTGTCGAAAAACTCGCGGACCTTTTCGATGCTCATGCGGCAGACGGCGCGCAGGTCCTGGCCGCCGACACGGACGAGATAAGCCTCCGGGCGGAGGCGGCCGCCCTGGCACTCCGGGCAGAGGGCGTAGCCGCGATAACGGCTGAGGAAGACGCGGACATGGAGCTTGTACTTCTTGCGCTCCAGATAGTCGAAGAAACCGTTCAGGCCCACCCAGGCGCGGCGGCCGCGCTTGCCTTCGATGCGGGCGTTCCAGACAAACTCCTTTTCCTCCTCCGAAAGGCGGAAGTAGGGTACGTCGAGCGGAAATCCGTGCTCGCGGGCGAGCTTGCGGAACTCGTTATAGAAGACGCGATAACGGGGCTTGGTCCAGGGAACAATGGCGCCCTCCTCAAGCGAGAGCGTGGGGTCGGGGATCACGAGGTTCTGGTCGAAGTCGATGGTGTTGCCGAAGCCCTGGCAGCGCGGGCAGGCGCCATAAGGACTGTTGAAGGAGAACAGGTGCGGCTCCGGCTCGGTGTAGGCCAGTCGGCAGGTCTTGCATTCGAAGCGGTCGTTGAAGGCGATGGTGGCCGGGACGCCGGCCTTCTTGAGGGCGGGGCCCGGTTTTTTTAGTGCGGGTGAGGAGGCGACGTCGGGGAATTCGATGACGGCCTCGCCGCCTTCGCGGTAGCAGAGCTCCAGCGAGTCGATGAGGCGCTGGCGGTTGTCCGGGGCGATGGACATGCGGTCGGCCAGCATCCAGACGGGCTTACGGAAGTCGATCTCCAGCAAGGATTCGGGGGTGGAGAATTCGAAGATCTCACCCGCCTGATAGAGGCGGTTGAAGCCCAGCTTGCGCAGCTCGAACAGGCGCGACTTGATGGTTTCGGTCAGTGGAAAAGTTCCGGGCGGGGCGGGCGCGGTATCGCTGGCATCGGGGACCTTGGCGGCCTTTTTCTTGGCGGCGGTTTTGCGCTTGGAGGTTTTGCTAGAAGACGCAGGCGGGCCAGAAGCTTGCTCGACGGCAGCGGTATCGATGCCGGCACGCAGCAGCGGAAAGAGAATATAGGCGCGCAGGCCGGAGGGCGCCGGGGCGGCCGCTGCGGGCAGGGCATCCTTGGTAGCTTGAGCGGGCTTGGTGGCCTTGGCGGCTTTAGCTGTCTTGGGGGGGAGGACGGCTTTGGCGGGCGCGGCAGTCTTTGCGGTTTTTGAAACCTTTGCAACCGTCGCGGCTTTTGCAGCAATGTCGAGCAGCCGGTCTGCGACTTCATCCACCGTATCCTTCCTGACCCGCCCGCCGCATTGGGAGCAGAAGGTCTCACCGATGCGGGCATAGAGCAGGCGGAGGTAGTCGTAGATCTCCGTGGTGGTGCCGACGGTGGAGCGCGGGTTGCGCGTGGAGTTCTTCTGGCGGATGGCAATCGAGGGCGCGATGCCGGTGATCTCGTCGGCGTCGGGCTTCTCCATGCGCTCGAGGAACTGGCGCGCGTAGGCGGACATGGATTCGACGTAGCGGCGCTGGCCCTCGGCATAGAGCGTGTCGAAGGCGAGCGAGGATTTGCCGGAGCCGGAGACGCCGGTAACGACGGTCAGCTTGTTGTAAGGGATCTCGAAGTCGATGTTCCGGAGGTTGTGGACGCGGCAGCCCCGGACGCTGACGGCCTGGGCGTCGGGAACCGGATCGGGGGTGCGGCGATGGGTGGTGGTGGCCATGGTGGCGCGTAACGCTCTCTGGTTAAACGAACCATTATACCCGTTGCGGGTGTCAACTCGAGCACAGCGAGGGACCTGCACATCCAACACAAAGTCTTTCTGCTCCGTAGCATCTCTCGATCCTGTATAATCGCCCGATGGTGGTTTCGCGTTCTGCTGGCGAGGACAGAAGAACCCACGGCGAGAAAAAACGCGCGCCGGGCTGCCCGCTGTAGGAGGACGTAAATGCCAGACGGCCCTATGCCTATTGTGTTCGGCCATCCCGAGATGTGGAAAAAAGCGCATCATAAATATCACGATTTCTTTACTGTATTGCCGAAATTACAGGGCGCTCTCAATGGTCTTATCAATGCTGCCTATGACCCAATTACAAAACCGCAACGTGCAATTCTCGGTTTGGCTTCCTTGTCCATGATTTCAATGCTGGAACTTGTAACGCTCGTCGGCAACGGCCTGGCCCAAGGAGGAATGAAGATACTTAGAAGCATGCTTGAGTACGGAATCAACGCTGAGTATCTGCGCCGCAATCCAGAGGAAGTTGATGACTTTATTGAGTGGAACTGGGTAGAGGGTTACAAACTCCTAAACTACATGCGCGACCACATGCCAGACACATTCGCCAAACTTGCGCCGGAAAAAATTACAGAATCGGAGCAGGAATACAAGCGGGTGAAGCCACGTTTTGAATATGAAACTAGGTCTGGCAAGCGGAAGATCCAGGGTAGTTGGTGTAGCCTGAATCTCGCTGAGCGAGCTATAAGGACTGATTCTACGGAGTCCTACAAGCTAATCTATCCCCTTACGTCTGGTTTGCTTCATGGTTCAGTGGCTGGGATGGCGCTTCACTACAGTCCCGAGGAGGACACACATCGTTTAGCCGTTCCGCCGAGTCTAGAATGGTCTGGCGAAGCACTCATTGGCGGACATGGTCTCGCTTTGCGCATGGCCAATACATTCTCCCAAGCTTTTGATGTCGCATCGAATCCCCCCAATGCGGAATTGGAGGGAGATTACAGGACTGTTTGGGCTAAAAAGGAAATCCCGTAACAGCTTCATCTTGCCAGGTCTGAAAGCGGGGGCTTTTTGTTTCCGCATCCTGTGCAGGAAACCCATCGCTTCCCTCTGTGAAATCTGCGGAATCTGCTGATAAGAACCCACCTGCTATAATCCATGCTGGGACGATTTTCACTGACCACATCGGAGCAGGCTATGTGCTATGAGCTTTGAACTGAAGAGCAGTTACCAGCCGCAGGGCGACCAGCAGCAAGCGATCGACGAGCTATTAGCCGGGATCCGCGACGGCGACCAGCATCAGGTGCTGCTCGGCGTAACCGGTTCGGGCAAGACCTACACCATGGCGAAGGTCCTTGAGCAGGTGGGCCGTCCCACGCTGGTGATGGCGCACAATAAGACGCTGGCGGCGCAGCTCTACCAAGAGTTCAAAGGCTTCTTTCCGAACAACGCCGTGGAATACTTCGTCAGCTACTACGATTACTACCAGCCGGAAGCCTACCTCGCCGCCACAGACACCTATATCGAGAAGGAAGCGACGATCAACGACGAGCTGGACAAGCTGCGCCTGTCGGCCACCCGGTCGCTGTTCGAGCGGCGCGACTGCGTGATCGTGGCCAGCGTCTCCTGCATCTACGGCCTGGGCTCTCCGGAGGCCTACTACGGGATGCTGCTGTTTCTGGACAAGGGGCAGAGGATCTCGCGGCAGGCGATCCTGAAGCGGCTCGTCGAGATGCAGTACCAGCGCCAGGACGACAACTTCCAGCGGGGTTACTTCCGGGTGCGGGGCGATGTGATCGAGGTCTATCCCACCTACGACGATTTCGCCTACCGCATCGAGCTGTTCGGCGACGAGATCGAGAAACTCTCGCAGATCGATCCGCTGTTCGGGCAGGTGAAGCAGACCTATACGCGGCTGCCGATCTATCCGAAGTCGCACTATGTGATGTCGGACGAGACGCGCCAGACGGCCATCGGGCGAATCCTGACGGAACTGGATGAATGGATTCCGGAGCTGGAAAAACAGGGCAAGATGCTGGAGGCAAAAAGGCTCCGGACCCGCACGCTGTTCGATGTGGAGATGATGAAGCAGGTGGGCTACTGCCACGGGATCGAGAACTATTCGCGGCACTTTACCGGGCGCAAGCCCGGCGAGGCGCCGCCCACGCTGCTCGATTACCTGCCGCGGGAGTCGCTCCTGTTTATCGACGAGAGCCACCAGACGGTGCCGCAGGTGCGCGGTATGTACAAGGGCGACCGGACCCGCAAGCAGAATCTGGTGAACTTCGGCTTCCGGCTGCCGAGCGCCATGGACAACCGTCCGTTGGCGTTCGAGGAGTTCGAGCGGCGAGTGAACCAAGTGGTCTATGTGTCGGCGACGCCGGGACCCTATGAACTGACCCGGTCGGCCGGCGTGGTGGTGGAGCAGATCATCCGCCCCACCGGACTGGTGGACCCTCCCGTGGAGGTGCGGCCCGTGCGCGGACAGATCGACGATCTGCTGGGCGAGATCCGCGCGTGCGCCGAGCGGAAAGAGCGCGTGCTGGTAACGACGCTGACCAAACGCATGTCCGAGGACCTGGCCGGGTACTACACGGAGGTGGGCGTGCGGTGCCGGTACCTGCATTCGGAGATCGATACGCTGGACCGGGTGAAGCTGTTGCGCGCCCTGCGGCTGGGCGAGTTCGACGTGCTGATCGGAATCAACCTGCTGCGCGAGGGGCTGGACCTGCCGGAGGTCTCGCTGGTGGCCATTCTGGACGCCGATAAGGAAGGCTTCCTGCGCTCGGCCGGTGCACTGATCCAGACGATGGGACGGGCGGCCAGAAATGTGAACGGCCGTGCCGTGCTCTACGCCGACCGGATGACCGATTCGATGACGCAGGCGATGGGCGAGACCGCGCGCAGGCGGCTCCTGCAGCTTCAGTACAACGAGGAGAACGGAATCACTCCGGAGACGATCGTGAAGCCGGTGGACCGGAATCTGGTGGCGGTTACCGAGGGGGATTACTGGACGCCGGGGCTGGAGGCGGGGCCGGAGGAGTTCCGGACGCCGCAGGAGCGCGCGGAATATATCACGAAGCTCGAACAGGAGATGCGCGAGGCGGCGAAAAAATTCGAGTTCGAGCGGGCCGCCGTGCTCAGGGACAGGGTGCGGGAGCTGAAACAGGGCGAAGTGCTGGCGTGATGACTTCGCAAAGGACTACTATGAGTTTCACCGTGCGCGATCAAGCATATCCGTTGACGGTGGATATCGATCCTACCGCTGTAGTGCACGCTCCCGCGATGGATTCTTGCGTCAATAGGTGTGTCGTTAGGGCTACCGAAGCTCTAGTGAGTGCGGTATCCGGGTGGGACGATTGGCATCGAAGTCATCTCTCATCGGTGTTCGAGGCGATGCTGCTCACCCACAGGAACATCCGAATCCTGCTAAGTCCAGACGAGTCCGGCGCACCGAAGCCCACGTCAGTCGATGCGCTTTCATTGGCGCGCCTTCAGCTTGAATCACTTTACACAGTCTGCTTGATGTTTGAAGACCCCAAGTGGGTCGACAACTACGTAAAGGATGGATGGCAGAAGGACTATAAGCTTTTCCTGCTGAGGAACGAGGAATGGAAGAGACTTCCACAATGCGGAGAAGCACTACAATTGGTGGTCGCAGAGCTCGAGAAGCTTCAACAAGTTTGTGGAGTCACGGATGACGAAAGAAGAACCATAGAACTGGAAGAACTTGGCGCGCCGCTACCAATCGGTGTGCAGAAGATTCCAATCCCGTCTTTCCCGACCCCTGGAAGCATAGTTGGCAGGATTCTCGACCCGAAAAAGAAACAAATGCTCATCCGTCTTTATGCCGACTATCAACACCTCTGTTCCTACGTCCACGGACTACCGGCATGCGTCTCGCAATAGGCGATCCTTGGCAAACATAGGGACCTTTTCTCTTCACAACAGAAGCAAGCACTTTTTCAAAAGCAAATCGTCGGCCCATCCCTTTACTTGAGCTGTTTGAGTGTTGCTCAGTCTAGCAGCGAGCTTGCCTGTCTCTACCCCAACGACGTGGCATTGCGTGGAGTATTGGCTCAAGCGTGGAACCTGCTGACGCAACACAGCCTGTTAGCACAAGCCATCTGGGAGATTAGAACCAAAGAGCTGCTGGGGTCAATCTAATAGCTCTATACCATCACGCATGCTTATTCCCGGAGGAGTTCGAGGAAGCGGCAGCCCTTGACCAGGTGCGGGAGCTGAAACAGGGCGAAGTGCTGGCGTGAGCGGTGCGGGCCGGAACACGATGCTCAATGCGCAATGGCTCGATCGCCAGCGAGTCCGGTACGTGTGCCTGCGGTTACCGAAAGCGGTAGACGACGCGGATGGAGCAACTGGTGGAGCGCGCCGGGGAAAGGTTCAACTGGAAGTTCGGGTCATACCACTCGCCCATCCGGGCGAATGAAATACTCCGCAGGCCATCTTCTCCGGAAAAGGTCATCGGCTCATCGAGAACGATACCGGTGATAGTTACCTGCCCGCTTTCGATCCAGCCACCGATGTAAGTCTCCAGTCCCGTAGTGAGATGGAGTCCGACGATTCTGGCCAGCAGGGGCGGCTGGAAGGTCCAGGTTACCGATTCATTGGATTTGTACAGGCCGGACGACTTGTAGCCGTTGAGATGGTTCCAGACGGCGAGGCCAACAAAAAACAGAAAGAAGATCGCGAAGGCGAATTTCCACATGCGGGAATGTTCCGTTAAGGGATTTGACATCAATTGAGTCCTTTCTGTGGACCGGCGGGCGCGGTCAGCCTAAATCTGGGCGATCGAGACCGCATCCTCCTGGAGTTGCTCAAGGAAGCGGCGAACCGCGGGCGAGAGAGGCTTGTTGCGGCGATGGATGACAGCGATAGGCCTCTCCAGCGAGGGATTGGTGAACGGCAAGCTGACCAGCGAGCCGCTGCCGGCTTCCTTTTCCACAGTCCGGGCCGGGAGCAGGCCGACGCCGGTGCCGATGGCGATGGCCTGCTTGATGGTCTCCACGTTATCGAATTCCATCACAATAGCGGGCCGGACATCGTGCTTCCGCAAGGCGCGATCAATAGCCTTGCGGACCGCCAGCGTGCCCTGGAAAGCGATGAACGGTTCTTCGTGCAGGTCCCGGGCAGTGGCCATCTCGCGCTGCGCCATGTGGTGGGTGGGCGAGCAGACGAAAACCAGCGGGTCGGAGTGAAGCGGAACAATCGAGAGCGCCCGCTTGGCCGGAGGATAGGAGAGAACGCCCAAGTCGGCCTCGTCGCTGAGCACCGCCTCGACCACTTCCTTGGGGTGCAGGCACGCCAGGCGGAGCCGGACACGGGGATATTCCGACAGAAAACGTCGCATATGACTGTTCATTCCGTGCAGCCCCACCGAGTAGATGGCGGCAACACGAACCGTGCCGGAAAACTCCTGGCGGGTGCCGGTGATCTCAGCCCGCGTATCTTCAAAATTCTTCAGTATGCTGCGGCACGTCTCATAGAATTTCCGGCCCTGCGGGGTGAGGGAGAAAGGGCGCTTGCTGCGGTCCAGCAGCCGGACCTGCAGCTCCGTCTCAATCTGCTGAACGTTCTGGCTGGCGGCCGATTGCGAAATGCCATGTTCGACCGCTCCCCGCGAAAAGCTGTGGAGGCGGACGATATCGCAATAGAGCTGGAGAGATTCCAGGTTCACGAAGACAAGCATATACTATAAGTATTTCTTATGTAAAGAATTATTGTTTTCGTCTTGGATTATGGATGGACTTCGGTTATGCTATCTCTGCAGGATGATCGACTGGACCCACCTGAGAGCGTTCTCCGGAACGGTTTGCAAGAATCAGATGCCAGCCAGAATCAGACACCAGGAGGAATGAGCCAATGCAAGGCTGGGAAATCCCGCCAGCCCAGGGACTGTATGACCCCGCGTCCGAACACGACTCCTGCGGGGTGGGCTTTGTGGTGAATATCAAGGGGCGGAAATCGCGGGCCATCGTGGACCAGGCGCTGACAGTGCTGAAGAACCTGATGCACCGGGGCGCCTGTGGCTGCGAGGTGAATACAGGCGATGGCGCGGGCATTCTGGTGCAGACGCCGCACAAGTTTCTGAAGCGGGTGATGAGCGAGGCGGGGATCAGCCTCCCGGAGCCGGGCGAGTATGGCGTGGGGCTGTCCTTCCTGCCCCAGAACAACGATCAGAGGGCCCAGTGCATCGAAGCGGTCGAGAAAATCATTGAAGAAGAAGGGCAGGAACTGATCGGATGGCGCGACCTGCCCGTGGACGATTCCATGATCGGGCCGTCCGCCAAGGCGAGCGAGCCGGTGATTCGTCAGATCTTTATCCGGCGGGCCGAGTCGATCACCGATCCGATGGTCTTTGAGCGGAAGCTGTATGTGATCCGCAAGCGGGCGGTCCACGCGGTGAACAGAACGGACCTGACTCAAAAACACCTGTTCTATTTCCCGAGTCTTTCCCACAGGACGCTGGTCTACAAGGGGATGCTGTCGGCCGATCAGGTCGAGCAACTGTTTCCCGACATCATGGAGCCGGATTTCGAGTCCGCCCTGGCGCTGGTGCACCAGCGGTTTTCCACCAACACGTTCCCCTCCTGGCCGCTGGCGCAGGCCTTCCGCATGATGGCCCACAACGGGGAGATCAACACCCTGCGCGGCAACATCAACTGGATGCTGGCGCGCGAGGAGCAGTGCCAGACAGGCCTGATGCCGGAGCTGAAGCGCATCCTGCCGATTATTCTGGAGCGGGGCAGCGATTCGGCGATCTTCGATAACGTGCTGGAGTTTCTTGCTCTTACCGGGCGGACGCTGCCGCATGCGGTGATGATGATGATTCCGGAGCCGTGGGCCGGGCACGAGACGATGAGCGAGGAGAAGAAGGCTTTCTACGAGTTCAACGGATGCATGATGGAGCCGTGGGATGGGCCAGCCTCGATTGCCTTCACCGACGGCAGCGTGATCGGGGCGGTGCTGGACCGCAACGGTTTACGGCCCTCGCGATACTGGGTAACCAAAGACGATCTGGTGGTGATGGCCTCCGAGGTCGGCGTGCTGGACATCCCACAGAAAAACGTGCTGCGGAAAGGCCGTCTGCAGCCCGGGCGCATGTTCCTGATCGATACGGAGGAAGGCCGGATCATCTCCGACGAGGAGATCAAGCAACGTTACGTCTCCGAGCACCATTACGGGGAATGGCTGAAAGAGAATCTGGTGGAGTTGAAAAATCTCCCGGAGGCGGAGCAACTGCCCGCTCCGGCGCCCGATACGCTGCTCCAGCGCCAGCACGCCTTCGGCTACACGCTGGAGGATCAGCGGCTGATTCTGGGCCCGATGGCTGAGGAGAAGCAGGAGCCCATCGGCTCCATGGGCACCGACACCTCCCTGGCGGTGCTCTCCAACCGGCCGCGCCTACTGTATGACTATTTCCAGCAGTTGTTCGCTCAGGTTACCAATCCGCCGCTGGATGCGATCCGGGAAGAATTGGTGACGCAACTGTCCATTTACCTGGGATCGGAGGGCGACCTGCTGAATCCCGGGCCCCGGAGTTGTCGGCAGATCAAGCTGGAAACGCCGATCCTGGACAACGCCGAACTGGCGAAATTAAAGGCGCTGGACATGCCGTGGAGACGGAGCATCACGCTGCCGTTGTTGTTTCCGGTCTCGAAAAAGGGCAGAGGGATGGAGCGGGCCCTGCGGCAGCTCTGCCAGAACGCCAGCGAGGCCATTCAAACGGGCCATACCATCCTGATTCTCTCCGACCGCGGGGTGAATGCGAAAAAGGCGCCGATCCCGGCACTGCTGGCGGCCAGCGGCCTGCATCACTATCTGGTGCGGGAAGGAAAGCGAACCGAAGTGGCAATCGTCGTGGAGACCGGGGAGGCTCGGGAGGTCCATCACGCCGCGCTGCTGATCGGCTATGGCGCCAGCGCCGTCAACCCGTATCTGGCTTTTGAGTCGATGGATGGAATGATCCGCGAAGGCGCATTGATCGGACTGGACCATGAGACGGCCGTGGCCAATTACATCGTGGCGATGAACAAGGGCATCCTGAAGGTGATGTCGAAGATGGGCATCTCCACGGTGCAGTCCTACTGCGGGGCGCAGATATTCGAAGCGGTCGGGCTGAAAAGCGATTTTGTCGACAAGTATTTTGCCAAGACAGCGACGCGGGTGGAAGGCATCGGAATCGATGTGATCGCCGAAGAGGTTCTGGCGCGGCACGCTCGTGCCTATCCGGACCGCGAAGTGAGGGTGAAAGATCTGGACACGGGCGGGGAGTATCAGTGGCGCCGGGATGGCGAGTATCACCTGTTCAACCCGGATACGGTCTTCAAGTTGCAACACGCCACGCGCTCCGGGCAGTGGAAGATTTACAAAGAGTACACTTCCCTGGTCGATGACCAGAGCACCAACATGGCCACGCTGCGGGGCCTGATGGATTTCCAGTACGCGGAGAAACCGATTCCCATCGAAGAGGTGGAGCCGGTGGAGGAGATCCGCAAACGGTTTGCGACCGGCGCGATGTCCTATGGCTCGATCAGCAGCGAGGCGCACGAGACGCTGGCCATTGCCATGAACCGCTTAGGGGCGAAATCCAACACGGGCGAGGGCGGAGAAGATTCCGCCCGATATACGCCGGATGCCAACGGAGATTCCCGGCGCAGCGCGATCAAACAGGTGGCCTCGGGGCGGTTCGGCGTTACCAGCCAGTATCTGGTGAGTGCCGACGATATTCAGATCAAGATGGCGCAGGGGGCTAAGCCGGGCGAGGGCGGGCAACTCCCCGGGCACAAGGTCTATCCCTGGATCGCGAAGGTGCGGTATTCGACGCCGGGGGTGGGGTTGATCTCACCGCCGCCGCATCATGATATCTACTCCATCGAAGACCTGGCGCAGTTGATTCACGATCTGAAGAACGCCAATCCGGAGGCGCGCATCCACGTGAAGCTGGTGGCCGAGATCGGCGTGGGCACGGTGGCCGCCGGGGTCTCCAAGGCTCATTCCGATGTGGTGCTGATCTCCGGCCATGACGGAGGAACGGGCGCCGCTCCCTTGACGAGCCTGAAGCATGGCGGGGCTCCGTGGGAACTGGGACTGGCCGAGACGCAGCAGGTGCTGGTGTTGAACAAGCTGCGCGACCGGATCGTGGTGCAGGTGGACGGGCAGATGAAGACGGGCCGTGACGTGGTGGTGGCAGCTCTGCTCGGCGCCGAGGAGTATGGATTCGCGACCGCGCCGCTGGTCGCGATGGGCTGCATCATGATGCGCGTCTGCCACTTGAATACCTGCCCGGTGGGTATCGCCACCCAGGATCCGGAACTGCGGAAACGGTTCACGGGCAAGCCGGAGTTCGTGGAAGAGTTCTTCAATTTCCTGGCGCAGGAAGTGCGCGAGTACATGGCGAAGCTGGGGTTCCGGACAGTGAACGAGATGATCGGCCGGTCCGACAAGCTGGATATGCGCAAGGCGCTGAAGCATTGGAAGGCTGGCGGGCTGGACCTGAGCCAGATCCTCTATCGGCCGGATATGGGACCCGAGGTTGCAATTCATCAGGTGCGCGAGCAGGACCACGGGCTGGAGAAGTCGCTGGACGTTACCACCATCGTGCCCGCGTGCGCGGATGCCCTGAAGCAGGGCAAGCCCGTGGAACTGGATCTCGAGATCCAGAACGTCAACCGCACGGTGGGGACGATTCTGGGTTACCACGTTACGAAGCGGTACGGAGGAGAGGGTCTGCCGGAGAACACGATTCAGATTCGTTTTACCGGCTCGGCCGGCCAAAGCTTCGGCGCGTTCCTTCCGGTCGGCATCACCTTTTTCCTGCAAGGCGATTCGAACGATTACTTGGGCAAGGGCTTGTCGGGCGGCACAATCATCGTCTATCCGTCGCGTGAGGCGACCTTCGTCCCGGAGGAAAATATCCTGATCGGCAACGTGGTGCTCTACGGCGCCACGAGCGGGGAAGCATATTTCCGGGGCGTGGCGGGCGAGCGGTTCTGTGTGCGGAACAGCGGCGCGCTGACGGTTGTGGAAGGCGTGGGCGACCATGCCTGCGAATACATGACGGGCGGCCGCGTGGTGGTGCTGGGGCCGGTGGGAAGGAACTTTGCGGCCGGGATGTCGGGTGGCATCGCCTATGTGCTGGACGAGGCGGGCGACTTCGCCGTCCACTGCAACCGGGAGATGGTGGACCTCGACCGGCTGGTCGAGGAAGAGGACATTGAGGAAGTGAAAGACCTCTTAACCAAGCACATCCGCCATACACAGAGCACGGTGGCGGAGCGCGTTTTGATTCAGTGGGATCAGATGCAGCCCCGGTTCGTGAAGGTCATGCCCAAGGATTACAAACGGGCGTTGGCGGCGATGAAACGCGCGGAGCAACAGGGACTGCCGCCAGAGGAAGTTGTGATGGAAGGGGCGCATGGGTAAACCGAAAGGCTTTCTGGAATACGAGCGCGAGAGCATATCGTACCGGCCCTTGGACGAGCGGGTGCAGGACTACCACGAGGTGGTGGTGCCACTGGAAGAGGGGACGCTGAAGAAACAGGCGGCCCGCTGCATGGATTGTGGCATCCCGTTCTGCCATCAGGGGTGCCCGTTGGGAAACCTGATCCCGGACTGGAACGACCTGGTGTACCGGGACCGCTGGCGCGATGCGATCGTGCGGTTGCACGCCACGAATAATTTCCCGGAGTTTACCGGCCGGCTTTGTCCCGCGCCGTGCGAGGGCTCCTGCGTGCTCGGGATCAACTCCGATCCGGTAACGATCAAGCAGGTGGAGGTACAGATCATCGACCGCGCCTTCGAGGAGGGCTGGGTCCGGGCGGAAGTGCCCGAGGTGCGGACGGGAAAAAAAGTGGCGGTGGTGGGGTCCGGGCCGGCCGGGCTGGCGGCGGCCGAACAGCTGAATCGCGCCGGCCACCTGGTAACGGTGTTCGAACGCGCCGACCGCATCGGCGGCTTGCTGCGCTACGGAATCCCTGAATTCAAGATGGAAAAACGCTTCCTGGACCGGCGGCTGCGATTGATGGAGGACTCCGGCATCACGTTCCAGACGAATGCCAACGTCGGCATCAATATTACAGTGGCGGAACTACGCCGGGAATTCGATGTGATGGTGCTGGCGGGAGGCTCCACGGTTCCCCGGGACCTGCCCATCCCGGGCCGGGAATTGCAGGGGATCCTTTTTGCCATGGACTTTCTGCCGCAGCAGAACAAGCTCTGCGAGGGCGACCAGCTTCCGCAAAACGAGATCATTTCAGCCAAGGGGAAGCGCGTCGTGATTATCGGCGGCGGCGACACGGGAGCCGACTGTCTCGGTACCGTACACCGCCAGGGTTGCGCTTCCGTTCATCAACTGGAACTGCTCCCCAAACCGCCCGATGCGCGCGACCCGGTGAACAACCCCTGGCCCTTATGGCCGAATATTTTCCGCA
This sequence comes from Terriglobia bacterium, assembly GCA_963662495.2. Classification (GTDB taxonomy): domain Bacteria; phylum Acidobacteriota; class Terriglobia; order 2-12-FULL-54-10; family 2-12-FULL-54-10; genus SHUM01. The sequence goes on along the minus strand of CAXVYQ010000008.1, from coordinate 426,860 downwards.
CTTCATCGGCCCACCAGGAAGGCGGTATCCGGGAGTATTCCATCGCCACGAAGCGTTTCAGCGGGGAAGACGGCTGGGTGAGGAAACTCCACACCGTCCGCGTAAAACCCGCCAAGGACGATCAGGGGCACATGAGGTTTCAGGATGTTCCGGGAACGGAGATGGAGATCGAAGCCGATCTGGTTCTGCTGGCCATGGGGTTTCTTGGACCCGAGCGCCAGGGCATGCTGGATGAACTGAATGTGAGGCTGACCGAACGCGGCAATGTCTGGCGGGATGCCAACTGGATGACGAATGTCCCGGGCGTTTTCACCGCCGGCGACATGCAGAGGGGTCAGTCCTTGATCGTCTGGGCTATCGCGGAAGGCCGTTCCGCCGCGCGCGGAGTGGATTTATTTCTGATGGGAACATCTGACCTGCCCGCCCCCGTCCTATAAAAAGTCCAATAACCAGTCTGATAACCAATCCGGATCAGCGTCCGGGCTTGCCCCAGCCACCCCCGCCGGGTGTCTCAATGCGGAGTATGCTGCCTTTGGGCGCCGCAAAGGTCTCCTTTGCCGCCAGCCTGCGTTTCCTGCCGCCGGGAAGGATCAGTTCATTCCTGCCGACTTTCCCTTCTTTCCCGCCAGACAATCCGTAAGGCGCAATGCTGCGGCGTTCCGATAGTATGCTGCCGCGCACATCGACGAGAAACTCCAGCTCGCGCACGATGCCATCCCCGCCCCGGAACCGGCCTTTGCCGCCCGAGCCACGGCGGATCGAGTAGCGGCGCACGCGGACCGGATAGGAAGCCTCGAAGGCCTCGACGGGAGTGTTGAGAGAGTTCGTCATATGTGTGTGAATCGCGCTGAGCCCGTCCGCCGCCGGGCGGGCTCCCATGCCGCCGGCGATTGTTTCATAGTATGTGAACGACTCACCGGTGGAAGGATCGAAGCCGCCAAACGATAGATTGTTCATGGTGCCCTGACTGGCGGCGGGAATCCGTCCGGGCAGGGCTCCCGACAGCGCTTTCAATAAGACATCCACGATGCGCTGAGATGTCTCCACGTTTCCCGCCGCGACGCCGGCCGGCGGTCGGGCGTTCACCACCGAGCCCAGAGGTCCATCGTCGGGCGCGATGAGATCGATAGGCTCCATCAGGCCCGAGCAGGCGGGCACGTCCTCTCCCAGCAGGCAGCGAAAAACATAGAACATGGCGGAGTAGGTGATGGCATAGACCGCGTTGACGCCGCCGCGGCAGGCCGGGGCCGAGCCGGTGAAATCGACAGTGGCCCGCGATCCCTGAACGCGAATCGCGACGCGGATGGGAATCCTGGTCCGGTCGAATCCGTCATCGTCGAGATAGTCCGTGGCCCGGTGCAGGCCATCGGGAATCGAGGCCACGGCGGAACGCATCAGGCGAGCGGAATATTGCTGCAGTGCGTTCAGGTAAAAACGGGTTTTGTTCCAGCCTTGTTTCGACACCAGCTCCGCAAGACGGATCTCCCCGAGCCGGCAGGCGGCGATCTGGGCAGTGATGTCTCCTTCGCGTTCCCGGGGCGTGCGGACGTTGGCCAGCAGGAGTGCAAGAATATCGTGGTCGATCCGGCCGCCGCGGGCCAGCCGGACCGGCGGGATGCGCAGACCTTCCTGAAAGATCTCCTCGCTCAATCCCATCGAGGCCGGCTGCGCGCCGCCGATGTCGGAATGGTGTGCCCGGTTGGCGACGTAGAAACGGGGCTTGCGGGAGGAGCCGGCGAATACGGGAACTACCAGCGTGATGTCCGGCAGATGGGTGCCGCCCGCAAACGGATCGTTCAGCATGGCGATGTCTCCGCGGCCGAGCGGGAGCTTTTCCATGGCAGTGGCAACCGAGACCGGCATGGAGCCCAGGTGAACCGGCATGTGATCGCCCATGGCGACGACCCGGCCCCGGCCATCGAAAACGGCGCAGGAATAATCCCGGCGCTCCTTGATGTTCGGGGAAAAAGAAGAACGCTTCAACGCCGCTCCCATCTCCTCCGAGATGGAGTGGAACAGGTTCTTGAAGATTTCCAGCTCAGTAGGATCAACAATCATGGCGGCTCACGGTGAATTCCGTTTCAGGATGAGGTTGAGATATTCATCCACTCGGCATACAAACTCCGGTGGGATGACAGTAGTGGAACTGTATTCCGCAACGACGGCCGGCCCTGCGATGCGAACACCGGCAGGCAACCGGTCCCGTTGGTAGAAAGGAGTCTGGTGCAGCCGTTTTCCAAACCATACGGGCGACGTTTTCACAATGGCGTTGCGGGAGTGGGCGCGGGGATGCAAACCATGTCGCCGGATTCGGGGCTTGGGAGTAGGGATGATGATCCGGACGGAGATGTTCACCACTTCCAGCGGGCGAGAGGTGTCCGCGTAGCCATAGGCATGCTCGTGGGCGCGATGGAACGCGGAGGCGAATCGCGGGGTGTATGGGAGCGGTATTTCGAAGCTCTGTCCCCGGTAGCGGAGATCGACCCGGCGCTCGACGCGGGGTCGCGCGAGGGTGAAGCCATCCCGGCGCAACTCGGCCCGGGCCCGGCGTTCCAGTTGATCGAACCGGCGCTGGAGCACGCGGGAGAACCGGCGGAACGAAGTGCTCCCGGTCTCCGGAACGGGGATGAGTGCGGACCGGGAGGAGTCCTTCACGATGTCGGAGAAAAGGACTCCCAGGGCGGAAAAAGCGCCGGGATGCGACGGAACAATGACCTGCGCCAGATCGAGAGAACAGGCCAGATCCGCAGCGTGAAGGCCTCCCGCTCCCCCGAAGCAAACCAGGGAGAACTCGCGAGGGTCATGACCCCTCTCCACGGAGATGACGCGGAGCGCCTTCTCCATGGTGGCGTTTCCCACGCGCAGGATGCCATCGGCCAGCTCCCGGACAGCGCGGAATGAACTCGGCCCCCGCCTGCTCGCGGTTTCAGCGCCGCTGCTGAATTGCCGGAACGACGATTCGACACTGGCCAGATCCAGACCGTATTTCCCTCCCAGGAAAAGATCGGATTGGAGGCGGCCCAGGAGAACATGGGCATCGGTAATGGTTGGATGTTTCCCGCCCCGGCCGTAGCTGATGGGTCCCGGCGAGGCGCCGGCGCTCTCCGGGCCCACGCGCAGCGCGCCGCCGGCATCGATGCGCGCCACGGAACCGCCTCCGGCGCCCACGGTGTGAATATCCAGCATGGAGATGGCAAGGGGCAATCCCGCAAAAGATGTCTCCCGCGAAATGCCGGGCGCGCCGTCGATCAGGCAGACGTCCGTGGAGGTTCCACCCATGTCGAAACTGATGACTTTTTTCAGCCCCAGCAACCGGGCCAGCCAGCTGGTGGCCACAACTCCGCCGGCGGGACCGGAGAGTATTGTCCGGACTGGCTCCCGCGCGGCGACCTTTGCCGAGGTAACTCCCCCGCTGGATTGCATGACGTAAAGCGGCGTTGCCAGGCGAGGGGCTCGTGTTGATTTCGTGGAGGGAACGGTGAAGCGGCGGCGGGATTCCCGCTCCAGCTCGAAAAGATAACGGCTCATCCTGGGTGCAAGATAGGCATTGATGACCGTGGCCGACAGGCGTTCGTACTCGCGAAACTCCGACAGGATTTCGTGGGAGACGGAAACGGACGCCCCGGTGCTTTTCAATGCCCGGGCGATCATGATTTCGTTCGATGGATTGGCGTAGGAAAACAACAGGCAGATTGCCACCGACTGGATTCCGGAATCGCGGATCGCGGCTTCCAGTCGTTGCAGGTCATCCGGCGGGGGGATCTGCAGGATCGTTCCGTCGGTGAGAGTGCGTTCGCCCACTCCCCAGCGCAGGGAACGGGGGACCAGAGGCGGATCGCGATGAATCTCCATGTTGTAGAGCTGTGCCCGGTTCTGCCGGCCGATTTCGATCAGATCTTCAAAACCGGCGGTCGTTACCAGCGCGACTCTCGCGCCACGCCTTTCCAGCAGTGTATTGGTCGCCACGGTTGTTCCGTGGATGATGGCCGGGGCATGGGGCATGCGATCTCCCAGCAGACCGGCGACACCATCCAGGGCGCTGCGGGCGATATCCTGTGAATCGGAGAACACTTTGACGATCTCGACGCCGGATGCGCGCATGATCACGCAGTCGGTAAAAGTTCCTCCCGTGTCGATCCCCACGCGCAACTGCCTGCCGGGGTTCCGGGATCGGGATGATTTGCTGATGGCCCGTGCTGTCAACAGTGCCCTTTCCTTTGCCGGCATGAAAAGCGGATGGTTTGGACTCCATTCAGAAGTTACCACAAGAAAACATCACAGGGGCGTCTATGGAACACGGGAGGATTTTGCGCGTCTGCCGGACGTTCCTGAGGAGAGGAAAGATAAAACGAGCGAAGCGGATTTTTTCCGCGGAAAAGGGGAGAAGTCAGGCTTAGTCGGGTTCCGTGTCAGTCTGATACTCGATAACGAAATCTTCCACGCTCATCAGATAAACCGGCGGGAAATGCGCCTCCGGGCGAACGTCGGTAATCATCAGAACGGCCTCCCGCCGTTCGTGGCCCAGTACGCGAAGGACCGCGAGCAACATCATCGGGCTGCGATGAATTCCGGCGGAGCAGTGAAACAGCACCTTGGCATCCGGGTCCGCCAGTGCCTGGAGAGTAAATCGTACACCGTTCCAGAAAAGGGAGGAGGCCTTGGGAAGCAGGTCGTCATCACAACCATTTTGCAGGACCGTAACACCGGTTCCCATGGCAATCCCGTGATCATCGAATTCGTCCTGGAGATTGACGACATGCGTGAACCCAGCTTCCCGGATCGTATGCATATTTTCCGTTGTTCCGATCGCCCCGCCCACAGCGAGCCGGTCGGTTACAAAATGATAATCGATCCTGATGGGAAGAGTCATACTTGCCGAACGCGGTGCATTTTTTGGAGAATCGCTCTCCGCTGTATTGAATGGAATTGAAAGATGAAAATAGTGAATCTAAGAATTTCACGAAAAAGAAAAGGGCGGATTTTAATCGGGAAACCCGCCCTTATGTCAAACCTGTCAGCCGGAAAAAGAGGAAGAATATTCATCTCCTTCCTCATCTGCCATTGGCTATTTTTTTGCCGCTTTCTTCTTTGGAGCAGCCTTCTTCTTGGCTACAGCTTTTTTCTTGGGAGCAGCCTTCTTCTTGGCTACAGCTTCTTTCTTTGGAGCAGCCTTCTTCTTGGCTACAGCTTCTTTCTTTGGAGCAGCCTTCTTCTTGGCTACAGCTTGGCTTTCTTGGGAGCAGCCTTCTTCTTGGCTTGGGAGCAGCCTTCTTCTTGGGAGCGGCCTTTTTAGCCGCGGCTTTTTTTGCTGGTGCTTTTGTTTTCGTTTTCATGACCTTTGTTTTCGTCTCCTTTTCGTCGGTACTTTCTTTCCGGATGTCTCGGTCAATGACTGTCGGACCGATGACTTGCCGGTGTTTAATTCGCCAGGAGACTTTGCCATGGGCTCAGTCTTTTTCCTGGGTTCGTTAATGAAATCGGATGGCTGTTGGGTCGAGGGTTTCGGACTGACAGCTTTCGAACTTCCGGTCTGAACCCTCTAGATCTTGGGAACGAATCGTTCCGCCGCAAGATCCGGCTCGAGAAAACCTGCATCTTCGCTCTCGAACTCCGCCACGCAGTCATCCATCTCCTCTTCGAGTTCGCTGGAAAGCTCTTCGTAATCGTCGAAATACTCATCGTCTTCCGTGAAGTATTTTGTTGCTTCCCAACTCATCTCGACTTCTCCTGACTCGCGTAACCGTGTCGAATATTCGCGAGACAGATGGGCGCATTCGACCAATCTTGGCAGGAGACACGGTACCATCTTCCTACAGGGAAAAATACCTGCCAAGAATTGGTTTTTATCGCAGACAGTTGCTAGAGTCAAGGTCAATTGGAAAGGGAGAGGGTTTGTTGCATGGAACATCGCGGAGGTGGAGATTCAGTTGTTCCTCGGCAGGAATATTTGTAGAGTGTGAAACGAAGAGCTCATTCGGAAAGGCAGGGAGACGAAAACAGTCATGTCCATTCGTGCGATCGAGCATTTGAGACGAATGAAAGGAGGCACGCAAGGACAATTGATGCGCTGCGCGGACGGCCACTATTACGTGGTGAAATTTACCAACAACCCGCAGGGGTTGCGCATTCTTGCCAATGATTTATTGGGAAGCCTGCTGGCGAATTTCCTGGGGTTGCCGGTGAGTCCGCCCGCGGTCATCGAGGTGAGCGACTGGCTCGTGGAACACAGTCCGGAACTGTATATTCATTGGGGAAACCGGAAGCATCGTTGCACGAATGGATTCCAGTTCGGATCACGTTTTCCCTGCGACCCCTTACGTAGTCCCGTCTACGATTTCCTCCCGGACTCCTTGTTCCGGAAAGTGATGAATCAGGAGTTGATTGCCGGGATGCTGGTCTTTGACAAATGGACCGGAAACAGCGATACGAGGAAGTTGATCTATCATCGCAGCCATCCGGAGGAGGATGCCGGTTTCCGCGCGACGATGATTGACCAGGGGCACTGTTTTAACGGAGATCATTGGGATTTTCCGGATCATCCGGCCTGCGGGTTTTGTCCGCGGACGGACGTCTATGCACAGGTGCATGGGTTGGATTCTTTTGAGCCTTTCCTGACCCGGTTGAAAAATCTGGACGAGGATTTTCTGGAAGAAGCGGCTGCATCCGTTCCTCCCGAGTGGTACGAAGGGAAGACCGACGAGCTGCGATTGTTGATGGATAACCTCGACTGTCGCCGGCAGGTGGTGGAGGAGTTGCTGGTGAAAAGCAGTCAGTCGGCAAAGAATTATTTTCCGGGCTGGGAGAAGTGAGGACGCTGAAATGAAAAACTGCGAATATTTTTTGTTGCATTACGTTCCCGCCATCTCGGGCGACATCCGGATACCGGTGGGTATCCTGTTGCTGGATGGGGCGGCAGCGGCTGTCCATTCCCGGATGACGAGGAACTGGAAAAAGATTCGTTGCCTCGATCCGCAGGCGGACCTGGAGCTGCTGGATTCTCTTGGATCGGTCTGGGAGCAGCTCCCGGAAGCGACCGGGGAATCGAGCGAAGAACTTCGCCGGCGTCTGACCGGGATGTCCGATGAGTTCTCGGGAGCCGTGCAGCTTTCCGCACCCCGCGGCGTTCTGACCGATGACCCTCACCGGGAGCTTGACCGGTTGTATCGGGAACACGTGATCGGCCGGGTGTCTCACCGGGCGGGCAAACGGATGCGCCCGGGCGGACGCAGCTGGATTCGCAGGCGCATCGGCGAATCCCTGAAGCGTCATCATTTGGAGGGTCGGGTCCAATCAGGTTTTTCCGTGGAGGAATTCACCGCTCCCGGAGACCGATTCCAGATCGACTATGCATACAAACCCAACGGTGTAACCAAACTCCTTCATGCTCTCTCACTCGATCAGGATTGGAACAGGGCCAAGATCCTCAGTTGCACCTTTTGGAGGATCCGGGAACGAATGCAGACCAGCCTGACAGCCATCGTTGGGGATCTTTCTCCGCGATCGCCGGCCGCCGCGGCCTGCGCCAGGATGCTGGAGGATTCCGATATAGCAATTCAGCCGGTATCCGGCCTGGATGATTATCTGGACGGCGTCCGGGGCGAGTTGGCCAGCCGGTAACCCCTTGACTGTTGTGATATCCGAGACGACAGCTTTTTCAGCAGGCCGGGCTGCGATAGAATGATGAGGACCGCCGGGTAATCACTATGGAGATGAATCATCTGCTTTTCCTGCAGTTTTCTGGTATCGTGCCGCTGAGGATTGCTTCTCTGGTGGAGATTCTCATTCTCGGACTCATCATCTATAAAATTTTGCTCTTCGCGAAGGAATCCGGCGGCATCCAACTGCTGTTGTGGATGAGTGTGCTGGCAACGGCTTACTTCGGCGGCCGCTGGGCAAATCTGCAGGTGATACCGGGGCTGCTCGGTACCGTGTTTCCCTATCTCATCTTTGCCCTGATCGTTGTTTTCCAGGGAGAGATCCGTCGCGGTCTGGGACGGATTACACGGAATCCTTTCAGCACGAAGCTGTCCCCGCTGGAGGCCCGGCACTTGTTTGAAGATGTCCTCATGGCGGTGAACCGGCTGGCGGCTCAGCGGACCGGCGCGCTGATCGTGGTGGAGAGAGAAGCGTCCTTGCGGACCTATGCCGAGAGCGGGATTCCTCTGCAATCCCGATTGAGCCAGGACCTGCTGGTGACGATCTTTCAGCCGGGCGCTCCTTTGCATGACGGGGCAGTCATCATCCGGAAGGACCGAATCATTGCGGCGGCCTGTTTCCTGCCCTTGAGCGTGAATCCCATCTGGGGAACGCAACTGGGAACCCGCCATCGGGCCGCGGTGGGCATTACGGAAGAAACCGATTCGGTTGCGATAGTGGTCTCGGAAGAAACCGGATTCATCTCCATTGCGTTCAATGGGTCCATCGAGATGGATATGTCCATCGAAAGATTGTCGGACCGCATGAATGATATTCTGGGCCATTCTTCCGGGACGTCCCCGATGGTTGCGGGCTCGGGCCCGGCGGTGGAGTCCGGGCGTTCGGTCTCCAGTTCCGCCGTGAAAGCTAGGGATTGAGAGATGAATTGGCTGACCAGATGGTTTACCGAGGAGATTGGCCTGAAGCTGATCTCTTTTGCCTTGGCGGGGGTGATCTGGACGGTTCTGGCAACTGACAAACCGACGGAAATTTTATTCAAGGTTCCATTGGAATTTCAAAACGTGCCTGCGGGCGCCTCTCTGTCGGCCGAGCCGGCTGCAGTGGAGTTGAGGGTGCGGGGTCCCCACAGCATCATGCGGAAGATGGAGCCGTCCGGATTCGCGGTTGCGATCGACCTTGGTGGAACCAACAACCCGGGCGAATTGAATTATCCATTGACGGCTAAGGACGTGGAAGCACCCCTGGGACTGGAAGTGGTGGAAATCCGCCCCCTCCGCGTCCGCGTGCACCTGAAAGAACTCCAGGAAAACTTTTGAAGGGTTGAGCGAACGGTCCAGTCGGGAATTAGGCAGACTGTGGACGGGGACCGGCCACATCGCGTTTGGGTATGCGGAAATGAAGAAACTATTCGGCACGGATGGAATCCGGGGCGTGGCGGGCGAGTTGCCGATGGACCGGACTACAGTATTCGCCGTAGGCTTCTGCCTGGGTCGGGTCCTGCAAAAAAAGAGCACGCAACCCAGCGTTGAAATTGGGTCCGGTGTTGTCATAGGTGAAGACACGCGGGAGTCCAGCCATTGGATTGCCGAGACTGTCGCTGCAGGTCTGCGCGAATCCGGCGCCACAGTGCGGTCGGTGGGCGTGCTGCCAACACCAGGACTGGCGCACACAACCGTAGCCGGTTCCTTTCAGGCCGGGATCATGGTTTCGGCCTCCCACAATGCCTACCAGGATAATGGCCTGAAAATATTTTCCGGCAGCGGACACAAGTTGCCCGACGAGGAAGAATTGTTCCTGGAAGCTGAAATATTGAATTTCATCGCCGACCCCGCGGCGACGAAACCTTATACCATCCCGCTTGAAGCCGAAGAGGAACTCACGGATTCCTATATCCATTTCCTGCGGGAAATTCTGCTGGATGTGGAGCCGATGCCAGCGCGCAGGGTTGTCCTGGATTGCGCCAATGGCGCGGCGTCATCGATAGCCCGGAAGGTGTTCTCCGGGATCGGTGTGGAATGGGTCTTTCTGGCTGATACACCGGACGGACGGAATATCAACCGGCAGTGCGGTTCGCTGCATCTGGAAAACCTGCGCCAGGCTGTCTTGACCAGAAACGCCGATATGGGTGTCGCCTTTGACGGAGATGCGGACCGGGCCCTGTTTATCAGTTCCTCCGGCCGCCTGGTGGATGGAGACGGAGTCTTGCTGGCCGCTGCCCGCTACATGAATGAGTGCCGGGGACTCCATGGCGGCGGCGTGGTGGGGACCACCATGTCCAATCTTGGATTGGAACGTGCGCTGCATCGGGAAGGACTGGAACTGATTCGAGCGGATGTGGGTGATAAGTACGTGCTGGAGCGGATGCGCCGACATGGCGCCAACCTCGGTGGCGAGCAGTCCGGGCATATTATCTTCTCGGATCTGGCTACAACGGGCGACGGGTTGCTGACGGCCCTGCAGGTCTTTCGGTTCATGAGCGCAAAGGCGGCTCCCCTGGACCAATTGCTGGCGGGTCTCGAAGTATATCCCCAGAAAATCCGGAATGTTCCGGTCCGGGAAAAAATTCCCTTGGAAAAGATGCCCCGGCTCGTCGAACGGATACGTGCCAGCGAAAGGGAGCTGGCCGCCGACGGGCGGATCGTGGTGCGCTACAGCGGGACCGAACCGCTGGCCCGGATCATGGTGGAAGCGAGGACCCTGGAGCAGGTGGAATCGCATATCGCAGCAATAGCCACCTCGATCGAACACGAGATCGGACGATCCGAGGTGGAGGCACACTCTTAGCCAGCCGGCGGACGTGTCTCCTCCGAGCCGCTTCTCCTACAATGAAAGAGATGCGCGACCCGGGTATGTCCTTCACAAAATCCCGTGAACTTCCAGGCAGGCAAACGATGGAGGCGAGAAAATACTTCGTCAGTGGACGGGTGCAAGGTGTGGGATTCCGCTTTTTTGTGGAGCGGGCCGCGGCGGAGATGGCGCTGCGCGGCTACGTCAGGAACCGGAGCGATGGCAGTGTGGAAGTCTATGCTTGCGGCGATGAAAAGGCGCTCGGTCTTTTTCGGGCAAAACTGGAATCCGGCCCCCCCGCCAGCCGGGTCGAACACATGGAGGAACAGAAGGCTCCGACTCTGAATTACCGCACGTTTGTAATCGAACCGACGGTCTGAACCGATCGTTTTTTGAAAAGGATAGAGGAAGGAAATGGACAAATTGAAAGAACTGATCCGCGAAGTTCCGGATTGGCCCAAGCCCGGCATTCTCTTTTACGACATCACGACGTTGCTCAAGGACAAGGAGGGATTCCGGCGTCTGATCGACGCATTCGCCGGCCAGTATGCCGACACATCGCTGGACCTGGTTCTAGGGATCGAGGCTCGGGGATTCATCTTTGGGCCCGCCCTGGCCTACCGGCTGGGAGCTGGATTCGTTCCTGTCCGAAAGCCCGGGAAACTGCCCGCCGAAACGGAGCGGATCACATACGATCTGGAATACGGAACCGATTCGCTGGAAATTCACCGGGACGCCATTCAGCCGGGAAACCGGGTGCTGATTGTGGATGACCTTCTGGCCACCGGGGGGACGGCGAACGCTTGCGTGCGGCTGGCGGCAGCGTTGGGCGCGGATGTGGCCGGCCTGGGCGTGGTCGTGGAACTCAAGTTTCTGAACGGCCGGTCGAAGCTGGACGGCGTCGATGTCTTTTCCCTGCTCCAATACAGCAGCTGAGCATTCGTCTCCACGCCACACTTTCCGTGGAAAAAGTTCGGATGCGGACCTCTCCGGCAGGGGCCGGAGAGGAGTCCGGCTTCAGCCCAATTCCAGTAATGCCCCGGTAATGTTCCAGCGTCCTGGAAACGCCGTTCGGGAAGGCCGGTCACTTGCATACCGCTTCCCATGTTTTTTTCTTGACAATTATTTGGGCAATCCTTATACATAAGACATTGCGCAACGAAGTAATTCGTTGCCAGGAGAAAGCAATACGAAAGAGGAGCAATTGCACGAGGAAATGCGCAACCGGAAAAGCAGTTCCTGAAAAGGCCGCTGCAAAAAATCCGCTGCGAAATAGAAGAAATAAACAGATGTTAGATCTGGATATTTGCAATGGGGACGAGTTGCTCGTCCCCTATTTTATTTTCCGGGCCGCGGCCCGTTCAGCCGTCCAGATTCAAAGGTTCGAGCAACTCTTCGATGTTGGCCTCTGTGACAATCGCCTGATCCATTCCGCCGGGCCGTTCCGTTTCATCAAAGGCCCGGAACAGACGCATCTTTGCGGCGGCGTATTGTTCCTGCGCGGCCAGAGCGCGGCCATGGTTGCACTCCCAGGCCTGCAACGCTTTTTCCTGCACAATTACTTGAACCACAAAATAATTTTTGCAGTCCGTGGTGGCATGGAACAGGAAAAGGGTTCCTGTCCGTGTCCACAGACGCTGCAGCGGGCGGGATTCCAGAAAGTAGTACTGGTAAACATAGCCGCTTTCCGCGGAGTAGGTCTTCAACCGCCGGGGTGTATTCAGGGGAGTATTCAATGGCGCAGCCACCGCCTTGCTAGACAATCCCGGCTTTTCGCGATTGACCGAGCACTCGCGAAACAGAATAGATTCTTCTCTGTTGGCCTTCAAAATACACGCGGGTCAGGATCTCGCCGATCAGTCCGGTGGAGACCAGTTGGATACCCGCGACCACCGCGACGACGGCGATCATCAAGAGTGGTCCGTGCTCCAGAAAGATGGACTGGCCCGCCAGCTTTTCCACCAGAAGGTATCCGAATATTCCGAAACCGGCCAGGAAGCAAACCAGACCGATCATACCGAAGAAATGAAGGGGCCGGGTAAGGTAGCGAAGCAGGAACCGGATGGTAATCAGGTCAAAAAAAACCCGGAAGGTGCGGCCCAGGCCGTAATGCGACCGGCCGGCGGAACGCTCGATGTTGTGGATGGGCACCTCCGTCATCCGGGCGCCCTGGAGGCTCGCCAGCGCCGGGATAAAGCGGTGCAGCTCCCCGTATAGATTGATGCTCCGGATCGTATCCCGCCGATAGGCCTTGAAGGTCGTCCCGAAATCATGCAGCGGCACGCCGGAAAGTTTTCTCATGGCCCAGTTGGCGACCGATGACGGGAGGCGGCGCGTAACGTAATTGTCCACCCGCTCCTTTCGCCACCCGCTCACGATGTCGTAACCCTCCTGAATTTTTTCAATGAATACGGGCAGCTCCGCCGGGTCGTGCTGAAAATCCCCATCCATGGAGATGATCACTTCACCCTGCGCGAAATCGAATCCCGCCGCCAGTGCCGGCATCTGTCCGAAATTTCTCCTCAGCTGAACCACCGTAACGCGGGCGTCCAGTGCGGCGATCTGTTCCAGCAGGGCGGGCGAGCTGTCCGTGCTGGCGTCATCCACGAAGACGATCTCGAAATCCAGTTCCTGCGCTTCCATCACCTCCACGATCCGGGCGAACAAGGGGATCAGGCTTTCCTCCTCGTTATGGATCGGGATGACGATGGAATAATCGGGAGCTTTGCTTTTTTTCATCTCATTTTCCTGTAGCCGCCGGAGATGCCAGCGGGGAAGTTTCTTCCGCCCATGCCGGAGAGGGCGTCAGGTCCCGGAAGCTTGTCAGGGAAACGCCCAATTTTTCAAGCAGCAGTTTCCGGGCCGGCGAGGCTACCAGTTCGAATTCGCGCACCCGCTGCTCGCGCAACGAAGTCGCGGAGCTTTGCAAATCCGCATCCATGTATCCCGGATGACACATCAACTCCGTGATGCCCTCCGGCACCCGCGCCAGGGTTGCGTCCAGAGCTTCCTGCGTCTGTCTTCCGGTCAGGATAAAGCCGGTAAACCCATCCGGGGCGAGGAGTTCATGAGCCTCCATCATACGCGTAAACGCCGGAGCCAGCATCTGCGTAGCCTTTGCAATCATACGCCGCTTCCAGGGTCCACTTCCGCCGGGCGGCGGACAATTTTCCATGGCCCTGCGAACCCATGGAATCCGGTAGCGTCTCGCGGTCCGCGCCACCGCCAGCGGGACCCTCGGATGCAGGTGCGTATGCTGGTGAGTATCCAGATGGCTGGTGCGCAAACCGCTCTCCAGAATACGCTCCACCTGGCTGCGGCATTCTGTTTCCAGTTCGGCCAGGGGAACCGCTCCGAAGATCAGCCGCGCTCCCAGCCGCCGCAACCCGAGAAATTTTCCGTCCGAGTCCACCAGGTGCGGTACGCGCGCGGCAGAGGATACGGGGACGCCTTCCACCAGGTTCAGGTGGCATCCGATGTCCAGGCCGGGACTGGACATCGCGAGCTCCACCGCATCTTCAAACGCGGCTCCATTGGTCATCTCACTGGCCAGTCCGGTGGCCATCAACGACGTGCTGGTAACGATGCCGCCGCGGTGCGCGTCCACGATGGCCCGGTTGACGCCGCGCGTGTAGCCGAAATCATCCGCGTTCACGATCAATCGTCTCATCCAATGCTCAGTCCATTCTCGCCCTTCTCAAGCTGCCGTGCCTGCTGGCGGAGAAGAAAAATCTGGAAGGGGGAACGCTATATCCGTGCAAACCGGCTGGAATATTATACCGTTTTTCGACTCCCTGCTCATTTTCATCGGCGGCAATCGCTCGCACGAGGCAACCCCGGAGGCGCTGGGTGCTTCCATTGACTGTATTCCGGTGGAAACCGTATACTGATCCCGCGGAGGGCATGCCCGAACGGCTTTCCGGAGTGCGCGGAGTCCACCGAACACCGCCACCGTCAGATCAGCAAAAGGGTTCCATTCGCGGAATGTTCCCCTCAGACAGGAGAAGCCGATGATCAGAGGAAAATCAGGCAGAATCATACTCGGGAAGCCCATCACGCTGGCCGTTGTCTGCATGATGGGAATTTTCATGTTTTCCGTTGTGCTTCCCGCGCGCCTGGCGGCACAGGCTGGCCCATCCCCGGACCCTGCTCCCATCTTCCTTCTGAAGACGATACTGGACGAAGGCAATGTCGCCCACGTGGAGCGCCTGATCCGGGATAACCTGGAGGTTACCAAATCGCGGCTGGAAGACTTCATCGTCGCGCGGGATGGAAGGTTCGACGAGCTGGGCCGGTTCGGGGCCACCAGCGGCCATGAAGTTCACAAGGCGGTTCTGGACGAGTTCATGGAGGAGAACCTCCAATACGCCAGGTTATACGAACTCTACAGGGATATCACCGGCGATGAAGAGCTGTACATACGGTTTGAAGCACGCCGTCTCCGCTACGAAGGGGCATTCTTCACCCACTCGGGGGAGGACGAATGCGGGGACCACCTGGACTGGGACCACGCCAATGAATTTTACGAAAAAGCTCTGAGCCGGTTGGATCAGGCGTTCGCTCTGGCGACCCAGATCGACGACCTGCGCCTGATGACTTCCACCAAGATCAATATGGGCTCCACGCTGATTCGCATGATCGAGCCGGAACGGGCGATCGTGGAATACGAGGAGGCGCTGGGTTATGCGAGCCAATTGCCGGGAAACCTCTATCCGGCCATGGTCGGGCTGAACATGGGCAATACCTACGTCTGGATGGGCCAGCCCGAGAAATCGCTGAGCTACGCGCAGGATGCGCTGGTCAGCGCCCGGAAGTTGGGCCGGGGAACCTGGGAGTCCAACGTGCAGATGGTGATCGGGAACGCGCAGTTGCAGCAGAAGCAGTTCGCCAGCGCCTGGGAGACCCTGCGCACCGCACTGGACCTCGCCATTCAGAGCGGAGAGGACCGTGTGCGGGGCAAGGCCCTGATCAACCTGGGAATGGTTGCCGCCCAGCTCAAGCGGCCCGAGGCCATGACCTACCTGGAGGATGCCCGAGAGTGGTACACCGAGCATGGAGACGTATATACCCTCATCGAGAGTGAAGTCATCATGCAGGACACTCTGATGATGATGAGCCGCGTGGCCGGGGCGGCCGGACAGGCCGAGGAAGCTGAAAATTACAGGCGCCGGTATTACCAGTCCATCTCGGAGGACCCGGAACGCTACAATGAAGTGCGCAACAGCCCCTGCTATGCTCTCTATAAGGCGCGGCCAGTCGTCCAAAAACAATCCCAAACCGTGCAGTAGTCGCCGGCGATGGAATCTCATTTGCGCCAGCATCGCGCGAACATTCCGCCAAGAGCAGGTAGCAGTCAGTTAGCGATTCCGTCCTGTTACAGCTTTCGATTACGCAAGGAATTCACGACATCGCAGGCTCCGTCGCCGACTCCCGGCGGTTTCAATTTTCCCCGCGTTATACTTTCAACTGATTGGGGAGGTTCCCATGAAAATATGGGCAATCAACTGGGCCCTCAGTGTTCTCAGCCTGTGGATCGTTTCGGTTCTGCTTCCCGGCATTCATCTGGAGGGCGTGGGCCCCGCCATTCTGGCCGCCCTGGTGATCGGGCTGGTGAACTCGACCTTGGGGCTGGTTCTGAAGATCATCACCTTCCCGATCACGCTCCTCACGCTGGGGCTCTTCTGGTTCGTCATCAACGCGTTCATGCTGGAGCTGGCTGCGGCGCTCGCGCCCGGATTTGCAGTTGCCGGGTTCGGGTGGGCCTTCATCGGCGCGATTGTGCTCAGCCTGGTGAATCTGGTTTTGCGATCTCTGGTGAACGATTAATCGACTGACTCCACCTTGTGTGAGGACGGGCATGGGACTGCTGCAATTTGAGCGAGTACCCGAGCCGGAAGTAATGGACGACCCGGCCGAGGTGGAAAGCTACGGCTCGGCCGCCGCCCAGCGTCATCTGGAATCAATCGACTCGACCTTCGTGCGGCACCTGCTCCGTCTGCTGCCCCATAGTGGCCCGTCCCCTGATCGCGCCGTCTGGGGACTCGATATCGGCGCCGGGCCCGGACAGATTCCCGTCATGATCCTGCTGAAAATCCCGTCGCTGAGAATCGTTGCCGTGGACCGTTCCGCGCACATGCTCCAGTGCGCCCGCGGAAACGCCCGGCGGGCCGGCGTCTCCTCCCGCCTGGTATTGATCCGCGCGGATGCGAACCGGCTTCCCTTCCCCACCGGATGTTTCGATTTTGGCCTGTGCAACTCGGTTCTGCACCACGCCCGCGATCCCGTGGAATTGCTGCGGGAGTTGGATCGAGCCGTCTCGCCGGAGGGAACCATTCTCCTGCGTGATTTGCGCCGCCCCACCCGTCCATGGCTTCGCTACCATCTCTGGAAGCACGGCCATTTCTATTCCGGACTCATGCGGAAGTTGTTCGATGACAGCGTGCGGGCGTCCTACACCGCTGCGGAGCTGGAACGGTTGCTCGCGCAGTCCGGCCTGCGCCGCGCCCGGGTCTTTCGATTTCAGGGGGCGCATATCGGAATCGAGCGTGCCTCCGCGGGCTAGCGCGCCGGTCTTGTGAGAAGCTTTGTGGGAATCAAGAGAGAATGAAATGTTCCAGAGGGTCGTAGCGGTCCCTCGCTATCCGGCCTGCGGATCGACGATAACCTTCAGCGATGTTCCCCGCGGGTTTGCCGCCAGGTCGAGGGCTTCGGAGAAACCGGACAAGTGAAACCGGTGCGTGATCAGATCCTTCACGCAAACCCTTCCCGTGGCGATCAGGTCCAATGACTCCGTCATATCGCGCGGAGCCGCACCGTAGCTAAACAATACGGTAGGTTGCTCCAGCCAGTATTGTGTCAGGGGAATCTCCAATTTTTTGTCCGGTCCGTCGGCGGCGAAGAACAAAACCTTGCCGCCCCGGGTAACGCATTGCAGCGCCTGTCCCGCCGCCACGCCGGACCCCGTGCAGACGAACACACGGTTCGCGGAGGGCAGTTTGCTGTTAGCCAGATGGACTTCATCGGCTCCCGATTGCCGGGCAGCCGCCAGACGGTCTTCGTTCGTGTCCACGGCATGGATCCGCGCCGCGCCCAGAGCCCGCGCCAGCCGGATGTGCAGCAGTCCGGCGAGCCCGCTGCCGATCACCAGGACGGAACGATCCTGCATGGGCCCGGCTTTCCGCAAGCCCCGCACCACGCATGCCAGTGGCTCCACAAACGACCCTTCCTCATAGCTCATCGTTTCCGGGAGCCGGTACAATCCATTTTTCAGGCCGGACTCCAGGATGCGCACATATTGCGCGAAGCCCCCGGGTTCGATGTGTTTTTGATGCATGGCTTCGCACGCCGTCTCGTTTCCATCCTGGCAGGCGGTGCATTCCAGGCAGGGGAAGTGGTGCGTAATCACCACGCGGTCTCCCACGCGGAATCCTGTTACCTCAGCTCCCAGCTTCACGATCCGCCCGGCGATTTCGTGGCCTGTATTGATCCCGCCGTCTTTGAGCGCCACCGGGTCGCGGTACCATTTCATCATGTCGCTGCCGCAGATGCCGCAGGCTTTCACCTCGGCCAGCACTTCGGCGGGGCCGATGGCCGGGACCGGACGTTCTTCCACGCGCAGGTCGTCATGATGGTAGTAAAGTCCGGCCTTCATGGTTTCCGGAACCGTCATGCACCATCACCCTGAATCTGCTCAAAGAGCTGGTAGGCCTGGTCCGGCTTGGCGTTGTCGTGGACGACGGCCCGCAGCGCCTGGATCATGGCCAGCGGATGTTTGTGCCGCCACACGCGGCGTCCGAAATCGATTCCTTTAGCCCCTTTCTGAACCGAGTCATAGGCCAGGTCCAGACTGTTCCTGGTTTCGTCCACTCCCTTGGGCGCCTTGCCCCCGGCCACGATGACCGGAACGCCGGTTGCTTCGATGACTCTTTCAAAGCCCTCGCCACAGTTGTAGGTTTTCACCATGTCGGCGCCGTGGGCCACCAGGATCACACCGGCCCGGGTCAGGAAATCGGAATCCTTTTCGAGGTACCCCAGGGCGTCGCCGACGGCCACCACGCCGAGCACGGCCATGTTCAGCTTTCTCGCCTGGCGCGACATGGTCGCCAGATTATCCAGTGTGGAGGACTGGTACCTGGTCCGGAGGTAGACGGAGACCGCCGCGGCCTGCGCCCCCTCGTTTTGTACCTGGTCGGCATTCAGGATCAGTTTTTCGTTGGCGATGGTGTCCGGCTCGTGCAGGAAGCTGTCCAGGTAGCGGAATTCCTCGAACTCCTCCGGCGTGGCCTTGCCCGATCCCGTTTTGGCACGGCAATCCGCATATGTCTTGTCGAACTCTTTCCCCGTTCTTTGCTGATAGGACATCTTCGCGGGTTCCTGCAGGTATCCCGGAACGGTAACGTTCATCGTGCTGGTGCAGCCGGAGGCCCGCAGCAGCACTGGTTTGCCGACTTTACCCTGAAAGTCGTTGCGCAGAATACCGGGATCGGTCATCAGAACGTCCACGTACTGCAGCAAGGGAGTCAGCACCTGCCGCGGCCTTTCCAGACCCGCCACCACACCAAAATAGCGGTGGTCCGCAGCCAGAACCACGATTCTCTCCGAGCCTCCAAACAGTTTTTCAACGCTCACTCTCTGCTTCCTCCTCGATTCATTCGGTTGTTGCCTCGATTCATGCGGATGTCACCGGCAAATTCCGCACCCAGCGTTTCCCGCCAGTATAAGGCAACCCGAAGGCTTTTGAAAACGCCCGAGGCTTGCGGCGACGGGCGATTGGTTTCCTGCGCCCTGCCCGTCATCTCAATCGTCGGTGGGCGCGGCTGTGGGGAGCTGGCTCCGGCGTTGACCTTTGCCTGGCGACCCACCTATAATGACCTCTGAATCTACTCCTTACGGTGAGCGTAGCTCAGCTGGTAGAGCGCCGGATTGTGGTTCCGGTGGTCGCGGGTTCGATCCCCGTCGCTCACCCCAAATCAGGATTTGCCTCTCGTTCCCGTTGTCTCCTCCTCCGCAAGCTGGACAACCGGCCCGGCCTTCATCGAAGCCGTCTGGCGGCCCTCTGGTACTGGCGGACCAGATCAGAATGTGTCCATTGAGCTATTGGCTCATTCCCGCATCGGAATTAAGTTGGATTCGGGAGGTGGGTGATGATGATATCGCTTGTGGAACGCAAAGAACTGGCGGGAATGAGAAAAAACATCATCCGGAATGTCAACGCACTGGAATACTGTTGGTGCTGTCAGCGGGTCTCCGAGTGCAAGCCGGAAAACTTCGACGATGGTCCCCCGGTCTGGCTTTGCGGAGAATGTGCCGTGATCCGGGCAACCCAGCCCCGTGAGCCGGATCTCGCTACCTGCTGGCCATTGACCCCCTGACTGCGCTGGAAGCAACACATGATTTCCGGGTCAGGGTTGGGACGTCATTCCCGGGTGGGACTTGCGGTACTTCTGCTCGCAGCCCGGTGAGCAGAAGTAGAGGTCTCTTCCCGAGAGTCTCATGCGGATGGCGGCCGTGGGGAGAACGTAGGTGCCGCATTGGGGGTCCTGGATCATCTCATGAGCGGAAATGGCTGATTCGGTCTTGCGCTTTTCCGGACGGGAACTCGCCAGCCCCGTCGTCAGCATATTCCAGAGCTTCCGCAGGGCCCAGAACACCAGAAACAGGAAGAGGATTCGAACTAACAGGGATATCATCCTCTCCTCCTCTTTCAGCCAGCATTCCGATTGCCCGGCAGCTCGATCTGGGTATGTCTTCTGAGGAAATTATCACACCATTCGGACCGGTACAGGTCGCAAAAAAATTCCAGGAGCCCGAACACATCCGCATTCGGACTCCTGGAGGTATCAGGCAAAGCTGGAAGCCGCCCTTACTTGTACAGATTGTCGATGAACCCGCTCTCGTCGATCTCCTTCATGAAGCTGTCATCGTAGAAGTCCTCGGCCTTGTAGAGCCGCATGGCGGCCGTGTCATAGAGCTTCATCATGCGCTTGATCCCGTCGATGGCCGGGTACGGCTTTCGCGGCATCTCGGCGGACCCGTTGTAGATGACGCTCTGCACTTCAATGTCTTGAAAGTCATACCACTTGGCGATGGAGGAAAACGCCACGCGCCGGTCTTTCTTCATCATGGAGATGGCTTCCGACAGAGCCTTCAGGAAGCCGATGGTGGCGGCCTTGTTCTCATGCGCCCAGGACCGGGATGCCCAGACGCCACTGCAGGGGATCGGCTCGTTCCAGGCTCGCATGTCATAGTCCAGCGGCTTATAACCGGCAGCCATGGCCATCGCCAGCGGGACGTCATAGGCGATCAAGGCATCCGTCCAGCCTTCCTCCAGCGGCGTGACGCTGTAGTTTCCCTGCAGAATGGCGATATCCTGCTCGTGGTCCCAGCCCATCTTCTCGGCCAGCATCTTCGCTACCACGCCGGTGCACGCCGAGATGCTGGAGATAGCGATCCGTTTGCCCTTCAGATCCTCCACGCGATCAATTCCTTCCCGGGCCACGATGTCCCAGTGGACGATATGGTCGGTGGTGGCCAGGATCACCCGGTCGCTCGGCGTGGACGCGCGAACTTTCGAGACCATTCCCGGCGCGCCGCCGCCGATGGAGATCTGGGCCTCGTCCTCCAGGTCGCGCAGCTCGCGGGAAACCGTGTCGGGGACGCCGTGGACCCGGGCCGCACTTTCGCCGAAGGGAATCAGAGTGACGTCGAGGCCATGCTTGTCATAGAGGCCCTGGTCCATCGCCACAAGGAAGGGGACCTTGTTGATGGAGACATCGCCCATGCGGACGATCAGCGGGATCTTGTCCTGTCCCTGAAGGGGCGCCATCAGGCCCGCCAGCAGCATGGCGAATAAGACTCCCAAAAGATTTGTGGGTCGAATCCGTGATTGCATCAAATTATCCTCCTATGGATGATTGCGGGGATCGAGGGAAGTTCCTCTGTGAGGTTCCCGTCTGAGTGCTAGCTTACCCTTGCAGTCCGTTTCAATCAAGTCCTCTGAATCGGTGAACGACTCCGTTTGCTTTTCCGGAAAGGATCAAGACGAAAATCGGGGGGCGAATGTCGTAGACTCTTATGCGTCTCCCGGCTTTGAACCAGGGAGAGCGGGGGCCTCAGTCTGGATCTGTTTCGGGGCCATAAGTGCGGGCCTGAGCCAGGGCCGTAAGTGTGGATCTGAGTCGGTAATGGATCCGGAAAGCGGACCGAGCGTATGCGAATGACCAACCTTCTGGTGGTCCTGTTTCCGGTGTGGGCTTTGGCCGGCTCCGGCGCCGCGCTGCTCTGGCCCGAGCCGGTGTCTCGGCTGGCGCCAGCTATCGTGCCGCTTCTGGGCGTGGTCATGTTCGGCATGGGACTGACGTTGACGGCCCGCGATTTTATGGAAGTGGCCCGGCGACCCTTGTTGATCGCCGGCGGCGCGGCTCTGCAGTTCGGCGTGATGCCGCTGGCGGCCTGGGTTGTCAGCATGGCGCTGGGCCTCCCGCAAGAGTTGACGGTGGGGCTGGTGCTGGTCGGGGTGTGTCCGGGAGGCACGGCATCGAACGTGATCTGCTTCCTGGCGCGCGGGGACATGGCGCTCTCCATCACGCTGACGGCTGTCTCGACCCTGCTGGCTGTCGTGGCCACTCCGGCTCTGACCCTGCTCTATGTGGGCCAGGCCGTCCCGGTGCCTTTCCTGCCCATGCTGATCTCCATCCTGAAAGTCGTCATCGTCCCCGTTGTGGCGGGTGTTGTTCTGAATCATTTCGCGGGTTCCCGGCTCAGGAAGCTCCGAGAGGCGTCTCCGCTGATCTCGGTGCTGGCGATTGTCGTCATCATCGCCACCGTGGTGGCGCTGAACGCGGGAAGGATGGAGAAGATGGCGGGAACGCTGGTACTCGCCGTGGTGCTGCACAACGGCCTGGGTCTGTTATGCGGATACCTGATCCCCCGGCTCTGCGGGCTGAACTCCCGCATCTGCCGCACGCTCGCCATTGAAGTTGGTATGCAAAACTCCGGCCTCGGAGTCGCTCTGGCGACACAGTTTTTCTCCGCCGCCACGGCCCTGCCCGGCGCTCTGTTCAGCCTGTGGCACAACATCAGCGGCTCGATCTATGCCGCTTACTGGTCCCGGCAAACGGACGGGCCCGGCGTTTCCAGCACAACGTGAATCGATCATTCCGGGTTCATGATATTGTGGAGTAGGCCTGCTCTGAGCACTGTGGAGGAGATGGACTACACGAAATGCCCCGAAGATTTCCATTCATCCTGCTGGCGCTTGTCCTGGGGGCAACCGGCTGCTCGCGGCGCATCCAATCCCCGCTCCCCGCTGCGAGTCTCACTCCGCCGCCGCAATGGAGTGCCGGCGATCTGACGCCACCCGCGTCAGAAGAAGACCCAGAAGAACCCCCGGTGGAAAACTGGTGGGACGCCTTTGACGACGCCGGTCTCGCGCAGGCGATTCAAACCGCTCTGGAGAACAGCCACGATCTGGAGGCCGCCGCTGCACGCATCGATACAGCCCGGGCCGAGGCCGTCATTGCGCGGGCGCCGCAGTTGCCGGAGTTGGACGCCAGTCTCAGCCTCGGCCGGCAGCGCCAGAACTTCGTGGGACTGCCGATTCCCGGACGCGAGGACAGTGTCCTGAGCAGCACCTCCACTTCGGCGCGTCTGCAGTTGGGCGCGAGCTGGGAGCCGGACCTGTGGGGCCGCGTCCGCGCCGGGTCGATGGCTTCTCTGCGCAACGTCGAGGTCCGCCAGGCGGAGCTGGCCGGTCTGCGGTTGTCCATGAGCGGACAGGTTGCCATCGCATGGTTTTCCGCCGTCGAGGCGTCGCGGCAGACCGCGCTTGCTCGCGCCACCCTGGATAATTTCAAAACCTCCGCCGAGCGCATCCGCGTCCGCTTCGAAGCGGGCGTCCGTTCTTCCCTCGATCTCCGTCTGGCCCTGGCGGAGGCCGCGCGCGCGGAGGCGTCGCTCGAACTGCGCACCGAGCAGCTCGCCCGCGCCGTCCGCCGTCTGGAGACGCTGCTGGGTGCCTACCCCGGCGGCCGGTACGCGATTGGCGATGATCTGCCCGGTCCGGCGGACGGGATTCCGGGCCATCTGCCCTCGGAGCTGGTGCACCGCCGGCCCGACATTTTTGCCGCGGAGCGTCGCGCGCTGGCCGCCGGTCTGCAGACCACCCAGGCCCGCGCCGGCCTGCGTCCGCGTTTCAGCCTGACCTCCGCCACGGGAACCGCGAGCGACGAGTTGCGGGACCTTCTGGACGGCGACTTTTTCATCTGGAGTCTGGCCGGCAACCTTCTCCAGCCGGTATTCAATCGCGGACGTCTGCGCGCCACGGTGGAGAGGAACGAAGCTCTTGCCCGCGAGATGTTCGCCAACTATGAGAATGTGATCCTGCAAGCCTATGGCGAGGTCGAGTCCGCCCTTGCCGCGGAAGCGATTCTGAAACGCCGCCAGCAGGCGCTGGCTGAAGCCGTGCGACAGGCCGTTGCCGCCCGGGAGCTGGCCGGACAGCGCTATCGCTCCGGGCTTGCCGACATCATCACGGTCCTCTCGGCTCAGCGCACCGCCTTTGAGTCCGAGAGCCAGTTGCTGGCCGTCCGCCGTCTGCGCCTGGAAAACCGCATCCAACTGCACCTGGCGCTGGGTGGCGGCTTTGATGCCTCGGACATTCCTCCGGCCGGGGTTGCAATCGCGCAAAAGCCGGATAGGGAGAACCCATCATAGTTACCCGAATACTCAAAGTTGGACTGCCCATCGTCGTGATCGTTCTCGCCGTATACGGAACGCGCGTGATGATCGACAGCCGTCCCGCCCCGGAGACGCGCGAGGTGGCCCGGCCGGTCCCGGTGGTCGCGACGCTGACGGCCCACTCCGCCAATCTCACGCTCAAGATCATGAGCGAAGGCACCGTTGCGCCGCACGCCGAGCTGGATCTGGTCCCGGAGGTCTCTGGCCGCGTGGTGGAGCTTTCTCCGGCGCTGGTCGACGGTGGATTTTTCGAAGCCGGGGACGTCCTGTTGCGCCTCGACGCGCGCGATTACGAACTGGCTCTGGCTCAGGCCCGCGCGGCGGTGGCGCAGGCAAACCTCGCGCTGGAGATGGAGCGCCAGGAGGCCTTGGTTGCCATTGATGAATGGGAGTTGCTGGGCGAAGGGCGTCCCGCCCCTCTGGTGCTGCGCGAGCCGCAGATCGCGCAGGCCGAGGCCACGCTGGCCTCGGCCGAGGCCGCGCACCGGCTGGCGGAGGTGAATCTGGAACGCACCGTGATGCGTGCGCCGTTTGCCGGCAGGGTCCGTCAGGAGCAGGTCGAAGCGGGGCAGTTTATCTCCCGCGGCGCTCCCATCGCCAGGATCTACGCCATCGACTATGCCGAGGTCGAGCTTCCCATCCAGGACTCTGAACTCGCCTACCTTGACCTGCCCTACCGGTTCCGCGCCTCCGCCTACGCCACTCCATCTTCCGGGCCGCGCGTCGTCCTGCGCGCCGAATTCGGCGGCCGCGCCTACTCCTGGAATGGAATCATTGTGCGGACCACCGGCGAGATCGACCCGGCCACGCGCATGATCCACGCCATCGCGCGGGTGGAGAACCCTTATGGGACCAGCTCTGGCTCCAGCCGTCCACCGCTGGCGGTGGGCATGTTCGTGGAAGCGGAGATTCAGGGGAATCGCTCCGGTAAGGTCTTCGCCCTTCCCCGCTCCGTGCTGCGGGACGCCGGCGAGGTTTTGATCGTGGACTCCCAGTCGCGGTTGCGGATTCGGCAGGTGGATATTTTCCGCCAGGAACCGGATCGCGTCCTGATCCGGTCGGGGATTCAGGAGGGGGATCAGATCATCGTTTCCCCGTTGGAGAACGCCGTCAGTGGCATGAAGGTTCGCCTCCAGCCGGCCGATGATGACGCCGGGTTGCCGGAATCGCCCGGTCCCTGACGGCTTCCAGACGCCCATCTTCCCAACCGCCGTTTGAAACGGACATGGATTTGCCGCAATGAACTCTCTCATCGCATGGTTCGCCCGGAATGGAGTCGTCGCCAACCTGGTGATGTTCCTGATCGTCCTGCTGGGCATCCTGGGCATCACCACCACCAACCAGGAACTGTTTCCCGACATCGATGCGGAGATGATCACCGTTACCGTGCCCTACCGCGGGGCCGCGCCGGAAGAGGTGGAGGAGGGCGTCTGCGTCCGCATCGAGGAAGCCATCCAGGGGCTGGAGGGAATCGAGCGCATTACCTCGAGCGCCGCCGAGGGATCGGGCACGGTTTTGATCGAAGTGGAGACCGGATACGACACGCGGACCTTGCTGGATGACGTCAAGGCGCGCGTGGACGCCATCTCCACGTTTCCCGTGGAGACCGAGCAGCCCGTGATCCAGGAGTTGGTGGCTCGCGCCCAGGTCATCAACATCTCCATTGCCGGCGATGCCGATGAGCGGACACTGAAACTGCTGGGCGAGCGGGTCCGGGACGAGGTGCTGGCATTGCCGGAGATCAGCCAGGCCGATCTGAACGGCGCCCGCCCCTATGAGGTGTCCATCGAAGTCTCCGAAGATGCCCTGCGGCGCTACGGGCTCAGCTTTGATGAAATCGTCCGCGCCGTGCGCCGTTCCTCGCAGGACCTGCCCGGAGGAGCCGTCAAGGCCGGGGCCGGTGAGATTCTTCTGCGCACCAAGGGGCAGGCCTACGTGGGAGAGGAGTTCGAGAATCTGACCCTGCTGGCCCGGCCCGATGGCAGCCGGTTGCGGGTCCGCGATGTGGCCAGTGTCGTCGACGGGTTCGAGGAGACCGATCTATCGTCGCGGTTCGACGGCCAGCCCGGGGTGATGGTTCAGGTCTTCCGCGTGGGAGAGGAAAACGTCCCGGAGATCGCCGCCGCCGTCCATCGCTATGTAGAGCAGGCGCGGGAGCGGATGCCCGCCGGCATCACGTTGTCCACCTGGCGCGACGACTCCAAGATGCTGGCCGACCGGACGTCGCTTCTCGTGCGCAACGGGCTGACCGGTCTGCTGCTGGTCTTTATCATCCTCACGCTGTTTCTGCGGATGCGGCTGGCCCTGTGGGTCGGGGTGGGAATCCCTGTCGCGTTCTTCGGCGCCTTTGCCGTGATGCCCCACTTCGGGGCCACCATCAACATGATGACCCTGTTCTCCTTCATCCTGGTGCTGGGAATCGTCGTGGACGATGCCATCGTGGTCGGCGAGCGCATTCACTTCCGGCAGAAGGGGATGGAAGACGGCCTCCGAGGAGCGATCCTCGGTACGCAGGAGGTCGCGATGCCGGTCATCTTCGGCGTGTTGACCACCATGTCCGTTTTTGCCCCCTTCATGTTCATCCCCGGCATGATCGGCAACTTCACCAGATCCATTCCGATCGTGGTGATCTCCGCGCTCTTCTTTTCGCTGGTGGAATCGCAGCTTGTCCTGCCCTACCATCTTTCGCACAGGCCGGAGCACCCGGAGCCGAATGGCTCCAGCATCGTAGCGCGCGCATGGAATGGTTTCTTTGAAGGGTTTGACCGGTTCGTGGAATGGCTGATTCGGAGAACCTATCGCCCCGCTCTAGCCCGCGCGCTCCGCTGGCGCTACCTGGCTGCCGCGCTGGCGCTCTCCCTCTTGTTCTTTGCCATCGGGCTGGTCCGGGGCGGCATGGTCGAGATGGTTTTCTTTCCCGAGATCGACTCCGATATCATCACCGTCGCGCTCACCATGCCGCAGGAGACTCCCTCCAGCATCACCGCCGCGGCCATTGAGGGCATCGAACAAACAACGCGGCAACTGGGCAGGGATCTGGAGCGGGAGCACGGCGAGCCCATGATCCTGCACGTATTGTCATCGGTGGGCGAGCAGCCGATGGGGACCACCCCGGTCAATATCAGCATCGGCGGCGGACGATCCTATGTGGGCGGGCTGGCCATTGAACTGCGGCTTGGCGAGCAGCGTTCGTTTTCAAGTTCCCAGGTTGCCAACCGTCTCCGCCAGATGCTGGACCCGATCCCCGGCGCGGTGGAACTGGAGGTGAACTCCAGCCTGGTGATGGGTGGCGGCAAGCCCATCGACATCCAGCTCTCAGGCCCCGATGTGGACGAGCTCCGGGAGCTGGCTGCCCGCATCATGGAACGGCTCTCCGAGTATCCCGGCGTTACCGACATCTCCAACTCTTACCGCGGCGGGAAACCCGAAATCCGTCTCGATATCCGGCCGGAAGCCGAAACGCTCGGACTCACGCTGGATGATCTGGGCCGCCAGGTGCGGCAGGGGTTCTTCGGCGAGGAGGTGCAGCGGATTCAGCGCGGCCGGGATGACGTCCGCGTGATGGTTCGCTATCCGCTGGACGAGCGCAGCTCATTGGGTTCGCTGGAGAGGATGCGAATCCGCACGGCCGAGGGCGGGGAGGTTCCTTTCTCCACCGTGGCCTCGGCTGAAACAGGGCGCGGCTTCGCCAGCATCAAGCGCGTGGACCGGGAACGCGCGGTGAACATCACGGCCAGCGTGGATGAAGACCTCGCCAACGCGGATAACATTCTGGCCGAGCTGGATGCAAACTTTTTCCCAGCCCTGCTGGCTGATCACGGCTCCGTCCGTTATTCGCTGGAAGGACAGCAGGACATGCAATCCGAGTTCATGACCGGCCTGATTCGCAGCTTCCTGGTCGCTCTGTTCGCCGTCTTTGCGCTGATGGCGATTCCTTTCCGGTCCTATCTCCAGCCGCTGATCGTCATGTCCGCGATTCCCTTCGGGATTGCCGGTGCTGTGTTCGGACACGCCATTGCGGGCATGACCCTCAGCTTCATGTCCATGCTGGGCATCGTCGCCGTCGCCGGTGTGGTGGTAAACGACTCTCTGGTGCTGGTCCACTTCATCAACCGGCAGGACGCTCGCTCCGGCGGTTTGTATCAGGCGGTCGAGGATGCCGGTGTGCAGCGTTTCCGGCCCATTATTCTCACCTCTCTCACCACGGCGGCCGGTGTCACTCCGCTGATTCTGGAGCGGAGCCTTCAGGCGCAGTTCCTGATTCCCATGGCCGTCTCCATGGCCTCCGGCGTCTTGTTTGCCACCTTCATCACCCTGCTGGTTGTCCCTTGCGGGTACCTAATCCTGGAAGACCTGCGCCGGTTGCTCGGGATTTCAAAACCCGCCGCCGCCGCGGCCGATCCGCGGGAACCAGGGTTGCCCATTGAGTAATGAGTCATCCTGCCGGATTACCTGGTCTGCTTGCCTGCCGCCTTGAGTTCCTGCCTCCGGTCCGCGAGAATAGGTATCTTGAAAAAGGTCCCACCGTTTGCGCAGACCGAAGGCCGCTGCGCGGTACTGATCCGAAACGTAGAGGAAGGTGAATGGCGGATCGTCCTGTTTATGATGTCCTGGTAATCGGCGGTGGCAACGCGGCACTTTGCGCGGCCATCATGGCCCGCCGCGCCGGCGCGCGCGTGCTGGTGCTGGAAGCGGCCCCGGAACATTTTCGCGGCGGCAATAGCCGCCACACCAGAAATTTCCGCTGCATGCATGAAGCGCCCGAGGATGTGCTGACCGATGCCTACACGGAGCCGGAATACTGGGATGATCTTGCGAATGTAACAGAGGGTAAGACCAACGAACAGTTGGCCCGCATGGTGATCCGGGAGACCGCTGCCTGCCGGCCCTGGATGATGGGCCATGGCGTCCGTTTTCAGCCATCGCTCGCCGGCACGCTGCACCTCTCTAGAACGAATGCATTTTTTCTGGGTGGCGGAAAAGCGTTGATGAACGCTTATTACCGCTGGGCGGAAAAACTCGGAGTCGATGTCGAATACAATGCCGAAGTTCGTGAGCTGCACTTTCAGGATGGAAACTTTTCTCACGCCAACGTTCAGCGCAGAGGATTCAACGACAAAATCGTTGCAAAGACAGTAGTTGCGGCATCGGGCGGGTATCAGGCAAACATCGAATGGCTGCGCGAATCGTGGGGTGATGCTGCGGACAATTTTCTCATTCGGGGAACCCCCTACGATACTGGCCATATCCTTAAAGTGCTGATGGATCAAGGAGTCAAGACCGTCAGCGAGCCATCGCAGTGCCATGCCATCGCTATTGACGCTCGCGCGCCGCGCTTTGATGGCGGGATCGTTACGCGGGTGGATTCGTTGTCTCTCGGGATTGTTGTAAACCGTAGCGCAGAAAGGTTTTACGATGAAGGAGAAGACTTCTGGCCGAAGCGCTACGCCATTTGGGGCCGGCTCATCGCGCAGCAGCCCGGGCAGATTGCCTACTCCATTATCGACTCGAAGTCGATGGGTGCTTTCATGCCGCCGGTGTTTCCACCTATTCAGGCTAACTCGTTGCAGGAGCTAGCCTTCGAGTTGAAGCTCGACCCTTCTGCCCTGGAGAAAACCGTAAGTGCATTCAATGCCGTGGTCCGGGAGGGGAGTTTCGACCATTCGACGCTGGATGACTGCCGGACGGAGGGGCTAACTCCCGCTAAGTCGCACTGGGCGCGCAAGATAGACGCCCCCCCATTTTATGCCTATCCGCTGCGGCCCGGGATTACCTTTACTTATCTGGGAGTTGCGGTGAATGAACGGGCGCAGGTAATTCTGGGGGATGACAAGCTGATGGGGAACGTCTTTGCGGCGGGGGAGATCATGGCTGGTAACATATTGGGGAAAGGTTATTTAGCAGGACTTGGCATGGCGATCGGGACGGTCTTTGGCCGGATCGCCGGACGGGAGGCGGCTCGTGTTGCACTCGGCGGATAAATCCACTAACTCAATTCCCTTCAATCTGATAGAGCAAAGCGAGCGGGCCATGCGGATCTGTAATGCCTGCCGGTATTGCGAGGGTTTCTGCGCCGTGTTTCCCGCTCTGGAGAGGCGGACAGAGTTTAAAGAGCCTGATATCAATTACTTATCTAATCTGTGCCATGACTGCGGGGAGTGCTACTACTGCTGCCCCTATGCCCCGCCGCACGAATTCGAGCTGAATTTTCCGAAGATCCTGGCCGAGGTCCGCCGCGAGACCTACCGCAAGTACGCCTGGCCGGGCATGTTCAAGAACTTGTTTAATCGCAATGGGTTATCTCTTCTGATCGGGGCTCTGCTGGCGCCCATCGTGGTTCTCCTGTCCATATATGTATGGTCGGGCGGGGCGACGCTTTCAACCGCATATTCGGTCGAGGAAGGGTCGTTTTACCGGGTGGTGCCGCACACCGTGATGATCGGAATCTTCGGAGCTATCGGATCTCTCGTGGTACTCGCATTCGCCGTAGGACTCATCCGTTTCTGGCGCGATATGGGCGAGCCGCTCGCAAGTCTGCTGAACGTGAGGGCAGTGAGGCGCGCGAAGATGGATGCCTTCAGTCTCCGGTACCTCAATGGCGGGGGGGACGGCTGCGCCTATCCGGACGAGATGCCCTCTCACGCCCGAAGGTGGTTCCATCACCTGACCTTCTACGGATTTGGGCTCTGTTTCGGGGCGACGACGGTGGCTGCGGTTTATCACAACGTGCTCGGATACGAGGCGCCCTATCCGTTCTGGAGCGTGCCGGTGGTGCTGGGCACGGTGGGTGGAGCGGGCCTGCTCGTCGGACCGCTGGGTTTGCTCTGGCTGAAGACGGTGCGGAATCCGGAGCTGGCCGACCGCGGTCAGACGGGTTTGGATATTACGTTTCTGGTGATGCTGTTCCTGACGAGCCTGACGGGATTTCTGCTGCTGATCTTTCGCGAGTCGGCGGCGATGGGCGTGATACTGGCGGTGCATCTGGGAATCGTCCTGGGACTGTTCGTTACATTTCCTTACGGCAAGATGGTGCACGGCATCTACCGCTTCGCGGCGCTGGCGCGCAACGCGCTGGAGGAGCAGGGTCATGCCGCGTGGCAACGCGGCGCGAAGTAAGATGATCCAAGAGAGTGGAATAAAGCGTGAGTGTTGCGAGCGTCCCGGCGATGCACGTACAATGGCGGCGCAATCACCGGAAAATTCACAGGCCGGTTCATAGGCCGGTTTACAGGCAGGTTCCATGACGAACATGATAAAAATGACGAAAAAATTATCGAGAGCATTGATCTATACCCTCGCCATCACCGTGCTGGCGATGGGATGCACACTGGACATGGCGGCGCAGCGGCGGACGCTGACCATCATCGCGCCGGCGGCGCCGGGCGGCGGATGGGACCAGACGTCGCGCAACATCCAGCAGGTGCTGCAGCGCGGACGGCTGGTGCGGACCGCAAAGGTGCTGAACATCCCCGGAGCGGGCGGCACGATCGGGCTGGCGCAGTTCGTGGATACCTACGACAAGAATCCGGACGTTTTGATGACGATGGGGTTGATCATGGTGGGCGCTGTGCTGACGAACAAGTCGCCCGTAAAGCTGGACCGCGTTACCCCGGTGGCGCGGCTGACCGGCGAGTTCGAGGTGCTGGTGGTGCCGGCGTCCTCGCCTTACAAGGACCTGAACAGTTTTATCGAGGCCTGGAAGAAAAATCCGGGGAGCTTCGCCATCGCAGGCGGCTCGGCGGGCGGCACCGACCATATGCTGGCCGGACTGCTGGCAAAAGAAGCCGGCATCGACGTAACGAAGGTGAACTATATTCCGCACTCGGGCGGCGGCGAGTCGATTGCCTCCATCGTGGGCGGGCACGTGACGGCCGGAATCAACGGGCTGGGCGAGTTGGTGTCGTTTATCCAGGCGGGGCAGATGCGCGCGCTGGCGATCTCCAGCGAGCAGCGCGTGGCGGGGGTGGATATTCCGACGTTCATGGAGCAGGGAGTGAATTTGTCACTCGCCAACTGGCGCGGCGTAGTAGCGGCGCCGGGAATCACGGCCCCGCAGAGGGCGGAGTTGTCGAGGCTCGTGGCTGACATGTATGAGTCGGCCGGGTGGCAGGACGTTCTGAAGAAAAACAACTGGATCGATATGTATCTCACCGGGCCGGAGTTTGACGCCTACCTGAAGACAGAAGACGAGCGCGCCGCGGAGGTGCTGCGCTCCATCGGTTTGGTCAACTAGGGCCCCTGCGGGGCGACTAGTGACTCGGACTCGCGATGCTCGCCTCGTGCTGCTTGGGTAAGTCGGTGGATTTGAGGGCGCTCGCTACAGCACTATGTGCTTGCGCGAGAGCCTTCGGCAGAGCGGCAGAATGTCATTTATCGCATTTGTGATCGGTTAGGCGAGGTCTTGCCAGCAAGAGGGATTGGGAAAAACTCATGTGGAGGTCGGCTGGTTGGGCACTTCGTGCAGTAGTTGTTCGGGGACTGTGTCCAGGGCACTGCGCGAAACGATCCGGTGAATCGTTTCGGCTATTGGTTCGCATCGCCCCTCCGGGGCTGCTCACGGTGTATAGGTGGCGTAGGGACTGCGTTCCGCACAGGGAACGCGGTTTTCGAGGGCGCTCGCTGCGATGCTGCACATCTGCGCTCGGGCCTTCGGCAGAGCGGAAAAAATATCTTTCAACATGCATTTCCCAAAATACATTTTCACGACTGGGTGATTGGGGATATAAGCGTACGGTGGCAAGTCAGGTTGCGATGAGTGAGAGCGGAATGCCGCGAGGGACTGCGTCCAGGGCACTGCGCGAAACGATCCGGTGAATCGTTTCGGCTATTGGTTCGGACTCCCTTCGGTCGCCTCACCTTGGATGGGTGAAGCCGGTTTTGGGAGCGCTCGCTGCGATGCTGCACATCTGCGCTCGGGCCTTCGGCAGAGCGGTAAAAAAACACATTCGACCTTCCGTTTCAGTTAATTGGTAAGGCGAATTGCGGGATGAGGGTTTGCTCCGATGAGCGGGGAACAGATGCATAAGAATGTGAGGGCAGAGCTGGCGCTGGCGGCGGTGGTGGCGGGCCTCGGCGTGCTCTTGCTGGCAGGCGTGGGCGGGATCGGACTGGGCGCGGGATATGACCAGGTCGGGCCGCAATTCTTTCCCTACGCTGTGGCGGCGGGCTTGCTCCTGCTGGGCGCGTTGGTGGCGTGGGCCGCGCTCGGGCAACGGCGGACCGATCTGAAGGAGACGAGCAAGGAGCACGTTGGTTTTGGGAACGGGAACTGCCTTCCGGAAGAGACTCGCTCCGCCTCCGTGATAATAGACCCGGATGCAGAGGGTGGGGAGACGCAGCCCGGAGCAGGCGCTGAAGAATCAGCGGCGGGTGAGGATACTGGGGCGGCCAAGGTGGACAAGATGGTCGAGGTGGCAAAGGTGGAGTGGAAGCCGCTGGGTTGGATCGCGCTGGCGCTGGCGCTGAACCTGGCACTGCT
The DNA here is from genome assembly GCA_963662495.2 of Terriglobia bacterium. Taxonomy (GTDB): domain Bacteria; phylum Acidobacteriota; class Terriglobia; order 2-12-FULL-54-10; family 2-12-FULL-54-10; genus SHUM01. The sequence goes on along the minus strand of CAXVYQ010000008.1, from coordinate 393,202 downwards.
GGAGCGGGCCGGGTTCATGATTGCGGCTGCGGTGCAGTTCTGGCTGGTGGCCCGCGCGTTCCACAGCACCAAGCCGGCGCGCGACGCGGTGGTGGCGGTGGGGCTGTCCGTGGTGGTCTACTACGCGTTTTCCGAAGGACTGGGACTGAGTTTGCCGCCGGGAATTCTGCGCGGTATTTTCTGATACGAATTCCCGACCCTCTACTCCTACGAGTCATTGAGAATGCAGACAGGAAGTTTCTGATGGGTGGCGGGGTGAAATTGCCCTGCCGTAAATAAATCTCCCTATATCCGTGCGGGATATATAATGCTTCGCGAAACGAGATGAGGCGGGGAACTGACTAACGCGGCGAGCCGAAGGGCGGGCAAGCGGCGCGATCAGACGGGAGGCAAGGGAGCGATGCGGAATATACAAGACGGACTATTCATGATGATGGCGGCGATGGTGGCTGTGGGGATGCTGATGAGCCCCGTGCCGGCACGGGCGCAGGTGGCCAACTACGCTCCGGTAACAGACCAGGTCCTGGCAAGCCCGGCGGCGGGCGACTGGCTGAGCTGGCGGCGCGACCACACCGTCAGCGCCTACTCACCGCTGGACCAGATTACCAAACAGAATGTGAAGAACCTGAAGCTGGTGTGGATGGCCTCGCTCGACACGGGACCCAACGAGCAGGAGCCCCTCGCCTACAACGGCGTGATGTTCCTGCCGCACTCGAACGGGCTGGTGCAGGCCGTGGATGGCTCGACGGGCGAGGTGATCTGGGAATATCGGCGGCGACTGCCGCGGGATCAGGGCAACGACACGACCCGGAACCTGGCGCTCTATGGCGACAAGATCTATCTGACCTCGCCGGATGCATACATGGTGGCGCTGGATGCGCGGACGGGCAAGATGGTGTGGGAGACGAAGACGGGCGATCCGGATGACCGCGTGGCCTATTCGGCCGGTCCGATTGTGGCCGACGGCAGGGTCTTCGCCGGGCAGACCTGCGGCGTGGGAACCTCCTCCTCCTGCGCCCTGAGCGGGTTCGACGCCGAGACCGGCAAGCTGCTCTGGACCCGGGAGTCGGTGGCGGGGCCGAGCGATCCTCCGGAACACGACGCCACCTGGGGCGGGGCCCCTTACGACAAGCGGCGCAAGGCGTCGTTCTGGCTGACGGGGAGCTACGATCCGGAGCTGAAGCTGGTTTACTGGAGCACGGCGAGCGCCTATCCCTATCCCGAGATGCACAAGGGAACCGGTGGCGGGGCGCTCCTCTATACGAATTCGATTCTGGCGCTGGAAGCGGCGACGGGCGAGATCCGGTGGTATTTCCAGATGCAGCCGCGCGATAACTTCGATATGGATCACGAAGACAATCCGATCCTGGCCGACGTGGAGGTGGACGGCGTGCGGCGCAAAGCCGTCTTCGTGCTGGGGAAGCCCGGCATCCAGTGGGCCTTTGACCGCGAGACGGGCCAGTATCTGTGGCACAAGCAACTGGTGCCGCAACAGAACCTCTACAAGAGCATCGATAGCCGGACCGGCGCCATCGTGATGAACACCGACATCATCCCGACGAAGGTGGGCGATAGGCAGATGGTGTGTCCGGGGATGCGCGGAGGGAAATTGTTCCAGACGAATGCCTACAGCCCGCGGACCAATGCGCTCTACTCTCCGGTGAGCAACGAGTGCACCATCTTTGAAGTGATGCCGATCGATCAGTTTGCCTCCGGCGTGCGGTATAGCGAGATCCGGCATATGGAGGGCGCGGGCGGCAACGTGGGGAGCCTGGTGGCAACCTCCGCGTCGACCGGCGAGGAGTTGTGGCGGTTCGACCAGCGCGCCGCAATGGGGTCGGTGATGACGACGGGAGGCGGGCTGGTCTTCGCCGGCGACCTGCACAGAACCTTCCGGGCCTTTGACGCCACGACCGGCGAGGTGCTGTGGGAGATTCCGCTGAACGGGCCGATTACCGGGTATCCCATGACGTATATGGCAGGCGGGATACAGTACGTCGCCGTGGCCGCCGGCGGACGGACCTCGGGCGAGCGGCACTTGGCAGAGCTATATCCGGAGATGACGGCGGTGGGTGGCAGCAATATCCTGGCCGTGTTCGCGGTGCAGTAGCGGACCACTTCGTGGGGACTGCGTCCAGCCAATAGCTCGGACTCGCGTTGGTCGGGCACTGCGTGCCGGCTGGTTACTCACTTCCGTTGGTCGCTCGTCTTGCATGGGTCACTTCGTGCAGTAGTAGTTCGGACTCCCGATGGTTGCCTCGCCGGGTTGATGTAACGGTTACGAGTCGGACAGCAGGGGCGATTGTACCTGCGTGGCCGGGGGGCCGCGCGGTTTTCAGACCGGGGGCTGCAACGATTTTCAGGGATGACGCGGGTGCGGGTTTTGAGAAAACGGGGCTGCAAAGGTCCCGGGTATTTCCTTCCATAGAGTAGAATCCCCTGAATGGAATCATTCAATGCATTGATGCACGGGTTCAGCGTGGCGCTGCAACCGGAGATATTGCTCTGGGCGTTCGTCGGCGTGGTGCTGGGGACGCTGGTCGGAATCCTGCCGGGAATCGGCCCCGCGCTGACTGTGGCGCTGCTGCTGCCGGTTACCTTTCAGCTCGACCCGGTGAGCGCCTTCGTCATGTTCGCCGGAATCTATTACGGCGCGATGTACGGCGGGTCGACGACCTCCATCCTGATGAACACGCCGGGCGAGAGCGGCAGCATGATCACGGCGCTGGAAGGGCACCGCATGGCGCGGAAGGGGCGGGCGTCGGCGGCGCTGGCGTCGGCGGCGATCGGGTCTTTCGTGGCCGGAACGATCGGGACGCTGGGGCTGACGTTCGTGGCGCCGGTGCTGGTGAAGTTCGCGCTGAGCTTCGGCCCGGCGGAGTATTTCGCGATCATGGTGCTGGGGTTCACGACGATCTCGGCGGTGCTGGGCGAGACGCCGGTGCGCGGGCTGGTGAGTCTGTTCTTCGGTCTGTCGCTGGGGCTGGTGGGGATCGACATGCAAACCGGGCAGGCCCGTTACACGATGGGATTGCCGCAACTGCTGGACGGGATCGACGTGGTCGTGGTCGTGGTGGGACTGTTCGCCGTGGGCGAGACATTTTACATGGCGTCGCAACAAACCGGCGAAGGCTCGATCACGAAGATCAAGGGCTGGACATGGATGACGCGGGCGGACTGGAAGCGCTCCTGGAAGCCGTGGCTGCGCGGGGCGGCGGTGGGCTTCCCGATCGGGGCGCTGCCGGTGGGCGGGGCCGAGATACCGACGTTTCTCTCCTACTGGATGGAGAAGCGGCTCTCGAAACATCCGGAAGAGTTCGGCGACGGCGCAATCGAAGGAGTGGCGGGGCCGGAGGCGGCGAACAACGCCTCGGCGGCCGGCGTGCTGGTGCCGCTGCTGACGCTGGGGCTGCCGACCTCGGCGACGGCCGCGATCATGCTGGCGGCGTTCCAGCAATACGCGCTGCAGCCGGGGCCGCTGCTGTTCGTCTCGAACCCGGACCTGGTCTGGGGACTGATTGCGAGCCTCTACATCGGCAACGTTATGCTGCTGGTGCTGAACCTGCCGCTGGCGCCGCTCTGGGCGCGGCTGCTGGAGATTCCGCAGCCGCTGCTCTACGGCGGCATTCTGGTCTTCGCGACGCTGGGAACCTATAGCCTGAACAACTCGGTCTTCGACGTGGGACTGATGTACGCCATCGGCGCAGTGGGTTACGGGATGCGGCGGCTCGACATCCCGGTGGCGCCGGCGATCATTGCGATGATCCTAGGACCGATGGCCGAGCAGCAGTTCCGCAGGGCGCTGGCGATCTCACAGGGCGACGGGTCGGTGTTCTTCACACGGCCGCTATCGGCAGCGTTGATCGGGCTGGCCGTGCTGGTGTTGGTGGCGCCGCCGGTGCTCGAGAGGATTCGCCGCAGGCGCGGGGCCTGAAGCCGGACTCGGGCAGGATTGGGGTCGGCCTGAGGCCGGATGCGACCTGGGCGGGGCCTGGGTGTGGCCCGGGTGTGGAAGACGCGGGAAATAGGGTTGGAGATTCCTCCTGGTGTGTTTATGATGGAGCCGGCCGAAGGCGGCGATGACGGAAAACGATGGGTGAAGCAGATCCGGAAGAAAAGACCGGAACGAAAGGGAATGAGGTGGACAAGATGACGACTCGGACAATGGATTGGGTGCGAAGAATTCTGCCGGTGATGGTGGCCGCGGTATTGCTGCAGGGCTGTTCGACGGCGCCGGATGCGGACCTGGTGATCCGCGGCGGGCAGTTGCTGGACATGACGGGCGAGGAGGCGAACCTGCGTCCCATCAAGGGGCTAGTGGTTCGAGGCGGGAAGGTGGACCAGATCATAGCCGCCGATGCGGATGAGGATCTCCCCAATGCGCCGGTGGTGATCGAGGCCGGCTCGCAGATCGTGATGCCGGGACTGATCGACGCGCACATCCATTACCGTCCGGGCGTGGCCGCGCCGGCGCTGCACTGGGGAATGACGACGCTCATGGATACGGGACCGTGCGGCGCGGAGTGCGGGGACGATCCGAACGGATGGATCGTGGGGCATGTGAACGATGTGAACTCGCAGGGGCCGAACGCTCCCACGATGTATTTCACGGGGTCGAAGCTGGACGGCCCGGACGGCTACGAGGCGACGGAGGTCTACCGGTTGCAGTCGATGGACGAGATTCCGGTGAAGGTGGAAGAGATGGCCGCGCTGGGCGCCAGCGGGATCAAGGTGGAGCAGAACCTGCCGCTCGACTACCTGGGAAGGATTCTGGAGGAGGCCAACAAACGGAACCTGCCCGTGGTGGGCCATACATGGAATGCGCGGGAGGCGGTCGGCGTGGGGATGAAGTTCATGGAGCACATGAATCCGATCGCGCGGGCCACTGCGCTGGACGCGGCGAAGGCGGAGAAGGAGAATGATCCCACCTACCAGATGGATCTGGAAAAAGTGCCGGAACTGGTGGAGCTGATGGTGAGCGAGGGCGTGTTCCTGAATCCGACGATCCTCGGACGCTACGGAGACATGAGTCCGCGGGCGCAGGAGATCTATGAGGAGGACGTGGCGCTGCTGGCGATGCCGCTCTACGGGGGGATTGCGGAGGATAAGCGAGAACGGTACCTGAACGGGAGCAAGCCGCCGGAGCTTTCGGACGCCGAGAGAGCAACGCAGGAGAAGGCCTTCGCGAATGCGCAGCAGTTCGTCAAGCAGTTCAGTGAGGCGGGCGGCCGGGCGCTGCCTTCCACCGATATGGGCAACAGCCGTACACCGGGTGTCTCGCTGCACCGGGAGATGCAACTGTTCGTGGATGCCGGGGTAACGCCCTACAAGGCTCTGCTGGGGGGGACGCGGTACTCGGCAGAGATGATGCGGAAGACCGCAGAGATTGGAACGCTGGAGGAGGGCAAGCTGGCCGACATCCTGATCCTGGGGTCGAATCCGGCGGAGGATATCGCGGCGACACGGGACATCCAGTACGTGATCCGCATGGGGAACGTGGTGCGGCGGCCGTAGAGAGAAGCGGCAGCCGGATGGGGGAGCCAACATGGACAAAAAGAACCTGACCCGCAGGCAGTTTCTGCGCCAGGCCGGGGGAGCGACCGGCGGGGCAGCGATGGGTGCGGGGGCGGCCGCGGGAATGGTGGCGCCGGGATTGAGCTGGGCGGCCGAGCTTGAAAATGCGCCCGCGGTCGACCGGAAGCAACTGGTGGCGGCGCTGGGCGATACGATCATCCCCACGGCGGATGGCTATCCCGGCTACCGTCGGCTGGAGCAATACGGCATCACGGATGAGGTCATGAAGGGATTGGGAGGAATTACGCAGCAGGAGGCGAACCTGTTCAACGCGGCGGCCGGAGAGTTCCAGGGCAGCGGGTTCCTGGAGTTGGACGAGGCGGGGCGGTCCGCGTTTCTGGAGCAGGTCGTCGCCAGCTTTCCGGAGGGAACGTTCGGGCAGGGGACGGAGACAATGAAGCCGACGGGAGAGCCGCTGGAGACGAAGCTCGATGCCGCGGCGGTCCGGACGCTGCAGAAGGTTTTCCAGACGACACGGACTCGGGTGATGGTGGTCTTCTACCAGAACTTTCCGGAGAACCGGGTGAGCCGGGACGGGGAAGGGATACCGGTGGTGCCCGGCGGCGACCTGCATCAGATCATCAACCCGAATACGGCCCGCGTGGAGACGGGATGGGATATCGCGAATTTCCCGGGCCCCATGAGCTGGGAGGAAGAGCAGGAGCGGCGGGAGAGGTACAAGCAGATCCACTGGCACGAGGATTGAGAGGGGTTGCATTGAACGCGCTGCGGGACTCGATCGCACGGAAAGGATTTTCTCTTCACGATCCGATGCCGGTTCGCAGCAGAGTTTGGAGCAGGAGATTTCTGGCGCTGGCCGTCGCGGTGTGCGTCGCGGCTGGCTGGCGCGCGGATGCGGCGCAGGCCGGGAAAGCGGCTTCGCAAGGCGGTGAGGCGCAGATCAACTGGGCGCTGCTGCTGCCGGACGAACAGGATAACGGGCCGGGGAAAAACGCCGTGCTCACCTATTGCGCCAGCTGCCACTCGCTGGAAAACGTGGTGCTGGGCCGTCGGAGCAACGATGAATGGTTCGGGACTACGGGGCGGATGATGGACGAGTTCAGCGCGTGGATTCCCGCCGAAGAGATGGACCTGGTAGCGGAGTATCTGGGCCGTGTGGCCGGGGAGGACAATCCGCTGGAAAAGATTCCCATGGATTTGAACGAGGCGCCGGGCGAGGCGCTCGCAAGGCTTTCATTTCTGAGCGCCGGTCAGATCGAGGATCTGGTGGAGAGCAGAAAGAGCAAGCCGTTCGAGTCGATGGAGGCGGTCGAGGCGCTGCTGAAGATGGAGCCGGAGGCTGCGGCACAACTGCGCCGCATAACGGAAATACGTGGCCCTAAGTAGCTCTATAAGTAGCAATAAGCAGCACTGAGCAGGAGTAGTAGTCCGGTACGGAAAAGTTCTGCAAGGGAACGCCACGCGGGAGGAAGATCGAGATGCAGGTAAAAGAGTATGACCTGATCGTGGTAGGCGCGGGATTCGCCGGGTTGGTCGCCGCGGCGCGTATCGCCGAAACCGGAGTCCACCCATCCACCGGAGACCGCTTGCGGGTGGCGCTGATCGAGGCCGGGCCGCATCTGTTCACCGGAAAATTCCGCGCCGGCTACGGCGACCCGAAACACCGCAAGTTGGTTCCACAGATCGTGTGGGAAGAGTTCGGGATGCTGGAGGAATGGGGCTACCCGTTCGGGCTGAAGGTGGTGGGAGGATGCTCGGTGCACTGGGGGGCGCACAGCCACCTGCCGTTCGAAGAGGACTACCGGAACTGGTCGTCGATGGGGATCGACTGGATCCGGGAGGCGATGCGCGAGGCGGTGGAGGACATCGTGGAGAATCTCCACGTGGAGGCCGACCCGGAGGAGGCCTACACGCGCGGCGAGCGCATGTTCCGCGAGGCCGCGCAGGGGATGGGATACCGTGTGGAGCCGGTGCTGACGACCCGCAAGAACTGCATCTATTGCGGATTCCACAACGAAGGCCACGGCTGCAAGTACGATTCCAAGGGTACCTCGCTGTGGTATCTGCCGGTGGCCGAGGCGAACGGCGTGGAGCTGATCGCGGACGCCGAAGTAAAAAAAATCATCATTGAAAAAAGCGGCGCGGGTGGATCGGTGCGGGGAGTTTTTTACGAAAAGAACGGCGAGACGGTGGAGGCGCGGTCGAGCCGGGTGCTGGTCTCCTGCGGGACCTGGGGCAGCCCGCTGCTGCTGGCGCGATCGGGTTACGGTCCACGAGAGGAACTGGGAAACGACCTGATTGTGGAGAATCGGAACGTGGGGCAGAACCTGGACGGCGATACTTCCTTCCGGCTGAATATCATGACCGATGAGCCGATCAAGGAGGCGGGCCGGGGCACCAACTCCAGCGTTGGGTTTTTCGATTACGATCCGCGCTTCAGCGACGGAACCGGGATGCTGCGCATCTCCACGGCGAACCTGAGTTACATCAACTACCCGCACCGGACGGCGATCAGCGAATTTGCCCCGGCGTTCGGCAAGTCTCACATGGATTTCATGCGGACGGCGGTAACCAACCTCGGCGCGATCTCCGTGCTGTTCAACCGCCCGCCGCTGCACGTGAAGGGGCGGGTGAACCTGCGGACCGGGGCGCATCTGTATCCCGGAGATTCCTACATCGACAAACGGATGCAGGATGGCAAGCAGATCGCCACCGACATTGCAAAGAAGATGGGGGCCAGGGTCTCCACGCGGTTTCCCGCCAGCTTCAAGGGCCGCGGCGGCGGGCATGGAAACGGGACCTGCCGCGCGGGAGCCGACCGGGCGAACTCGGTCATCAACCGCGATTTCCAGTCACACGATGTCAAGGGGCTGTTCGTGGCGGACGCGAGCGCCTACCCGCGCGCTTCGGTGAACTCCGGGATCTTCGCGGCGATTATGGGCGCCTTCGGAGCGCGGCGGATCGTGGCGACGCAGTTTACCCGCGGGGCACTGCGTACCGGCTAGTCGCTCGGACCACTTCGACCACTTCGTAGAGTAATTACTCTGACTCCCAGGCGGGGACCGCGTCCAGCCAATAGTTCACCTCGCTCCGATGGGGCGGCTCACCGCGTTCAAGCTGCGCGAGCGGTGTAATCAGGATGCTCGGCTCGCTCCGTCCGTCTACTCTCGGGCGATGGGGTTGCTCAGCGTTCCCACCTTTTCAATCTCAATGGTCACGGTGTCACCCGCCTCAAGCCAGCGCGGCGGTGTGCGTGCCGAGCCGACCCCGCTGGGCGTGCCGGTGGCGATGACGGTGCCGGGCGTGAGCGTCATGACGGTGGAGATATAGGAGATGATGCGCGCGATGGGGAAGATCATCATTTCGGTGTGGGAGTCCTGGAGGAGCTCGTTGCCGATGCGGGTCTGGATCTTCATGGTCTGGGGATCGGGTATCTCATCGTCCAGAACCAGATAGGGACCCATGACGGCGAAAGTGTCCGGGCTTTTGCCGAGCGTCCACTGGCTGACGCGGTCCTGGTAGTCGCGAGCGCTGACGTCGTTGAAGACGGTGTAGCCGGCGACGTAGTCGAGGGCGTCGGCCATGGAGACGTTGCGGGCCGGCTTGCCGATGACCACGCCGAGCTCGCCTTCGTAATCCGGCTGGGTAACGGCGGAGGGGATGACGATGGTCTCACCGTTCCCGATCACCGTTCCCTCTTTGGTGAAGACGATCGGGTAGGTATCGGTGCCGGCGGCCGTGTCCGAGCCGAGGCCGCGCGTTGGGTCGCGCTCCTCAATGTGGGCGCGGTAGTTGAGGCCGATGGCGAGCAGGTGCGGAGGATTGGGGATCGGCGCAAGCAGGCGGACTTCCTCCATGGTGAACCGGACTCCATCGCGCTCCAGCCGGGCGGCGCGCTCCGCGTTGCCACTGATGCGGCGGATGAAGCTGATGGCCTCGAGAGCAGCTTGGCGCGAAGCATCCTCCCCTTCCAGAAATGCGACAATCTCCGGTGGGACCAGCGCGGCGGCGCGGGCTTCGGCGCGAGGCGTGCCCTGTTCCTGGAGCATCAGGGCGTAGGCGCGGTTCAGGTCGATGACGTGGCCATCGGCCACGGCGCCGAGGCGCACCTGTCCGCGGAAGCTGTAAGTAACCAGTTTGGTGGCAAAGCAGGAGGGCGCCAGCAGCAGGGCCAGAAAAGCGAGCGAACAAACGCGGCTGAATATCATCATCGGTGTCCTTCCGGGAGAGATTCGATTTGTTATGAAATCGAGGAGAGTATTATACGCCGCGAGCGGGTGAGATGTGCCCGGCATGGCCCGGAAGAAGTTACTTTTTCGTTTCCGGAAGCTGCAACGGGATTAAAATAGAGATAGAGAAAGACTTGCACAGCCGGTCATCCTGCGTTGGAGGAGGGCGAGATGAAAGTCATTCGGGCAGCAGCAGGAATAGCAACGATTGTAATCATTCTCGGCGCAACTTTAGTCAGCCGGGCAGATTCAAGAATCTCAGAAGGAAGAGGACATCCGGCAAGAGCCGCCCGTCATTGAGTCGGTGGACGGGAAGATTCTTTTCGGAGCGTACTGCGCCTCCTGCCATGGCTTGGATGCGAAGGGGACGGGACCGGCGGCGGCCTCGCTGAAGACGCCGCCCGCGGACCTGGAAGGACGGTTCCCCCTGGACCGGGTTCAGAAGACGATCTCGGGTGAGGAGTTTATCGAATCCTCGCACGGGTCGCGAGAGATGCCGATCTGGGGGCCGATCTTCGGGCAGATTGTCTGGGACCGGGACCTGAGAAACGTGCGCCTCTATAACCTGGCGAAATACATCGAAACGCTGCAGGAGCAGTAGAGCCTGTTTTGAGAGAAGCCCCTCTCGGGGAGCGGAACGGGCAGGAAACAAAGGCCGGACCGAACCCGGCACAAGCGAGTTCAGCCCGGCCAGTGAGAGGTTTCAGTCCGGAGCGGGATTAAAAAATATCCGGGAAGTAGTACGTCAGAATCGTATTCAAACGCATATCGGCGACGATGATCTCCTTGTGCTTGGGATTCAGCACAACGCCGCGCTACAAAGGACCAGGGCGTAAGCGCCGCTGCGTTTCCTGTCATTTTACCTCAGCATTATTCGAACAACCTCCGTTGACTCGAATCTTCGGGACAAATGCTTGCTGGGTGATATTCCGACAATCGTGAACAATTCCGCCTGTTAAAACAAGCATGAATGGATTTCTAAGAAGCCTGGACTGCGATCGTGGTGTGGCGACAGCCGTCGGGAGGGATAGTTTTCATCCGTCCGGGTGGGTGGAAGCGCATCGATTCAGGGGTGTTGCCGGAAACTGGTATACGGTAAACTGCTCACGGAAGACTGACCGGGCATACTTGTATATGCGTGGCCGGATGGACAGGCCGGTTTGACAGGGAGGATGAGATGAGTTTCCGTTCATTCGGGAAAGCGGCTTTTATTTTTACGATTGTGCTGGCAGGCGGGGGCGCCAGTGTGGATGGAAGGGCTCAGCAGGCGCCGGGCGGCCCGGCGTTTGTTCTGCGGGGCGCCACGTTGATCGACGGGCTCGGCGGTGCGCCTGTCGATCAGTCGGTCATCGTGATTCAGGGCGACAGGATCAGCGCCGTCGGCGGCAGCGGGACCAGGGTACCGCCCGGCGCCACGGTGCTGGATCTGGAGGGGAAATACATCCTGCCGGGTCTGGTCGAATCGCACGCCCATTATGAGGAATGGATGGGGGAGCTGTTCCTGAATCATGGCGTTACGACGGCAATGGCGATCGGCGGAGACCTGTTGCAACTGAAGCTGGAATCCCACCGCCCCACCTCGCGTTTTCCCCGGCTCTATGACACGGCCGGCCGGCCCCGGATCAATAATTCGATGACCGAACAGCAGGTCCGGGAGGCCGTCCGCGAGTGGCTCCAGGGCAGCCCGGATTTCACCAAGATGCCCGACTACAATCCTTCCACCAACCGCGTGTTCGCCTGGGCGGCCGATGAGATTCACCGCGCCGGGCTGATGGTCTTTGGCCACACGGAGAATGCGCCGGCATCCATCCGGGCCGGCCACGACGTGGTGGAACATCTCTGGGGATATATCATCCCCACGATGACGCCCCAGGAGCACGTGGGCTTCCAGCGCGGCGAATATCTGCACTGGGGTCCGTTCTTCGATGACTGGGACCTGCTGGATCAATATATCCGGGAAGCGGTCGCCGCGGGCGCCTACCTGAACCCCACATTCCTCTATGAGCTGGGCTCGCTCAGTCCGCATGCCGTCCGTCAGGAACGGGAGGATTTCGAGCTGCACAGCGACCCGGACTTGAAGGGCTACTTTCCGGAATCCATCGCCGGATCGCTTCTGCAACGGCGGCGCATGATCCGGAACTTCTCAGGAAAGTATGGGCATCAGGTATTCCTTTCGAAACTATCGGATGCGGAACGGGATGAGTTTCAGAAGGGGTACGAGCTGTCGCAACGGTTTATCCGGCGCTATGCCGAGTTGGGCGGCAGAATTCAGGCCGGCACGGACACGATTACGGGCGGCACGCCCGGGCTCGGACTGCATCACGAAATGGAGCTGTTGGTGGAGGCCGGATTGAGACCGATGCAGGCGATTCAGTCCGCCACGGGCTGGTCGGCCGAGAAGCTGGCCGGGAAAAACAGAGCGCGCGGGAATCCGGGCGTGGGCACGATTGCCGCTGGTTCGTTTGCCGATCTGGTGATCCTCTCCGCCGATCCGCTGGAAGACATCCGCAACACGAAGATGATCGAGCGGGTGATGAAGGGGGGCGAGTTCGTGCAACTGGGCTACACGCCGTCCTACTACAGTTTTCAGGGGCCCCCGCGCAAGATCGCCATGGCCACACCGGCGCCGGAGATCAGCCAGATCAGCCCACATACGGTGGTCGAGGGGAGTCCGGACTTTGATCTGGAAGTTCACGGGGTGGGGTTCATCTCCACATCCGTCATCCGGGTGGATGGCGTCGCAGTGCCCACTACCCTCGTCAATCCAAGGATTCTGAAAGCCATTATGCCAGCCCGGTACGTGCGCAGCGCCTCGCCGAATCCGTTCAATGCTCCGGGTCCATTGCAGCACAGCGGAGTCTTTGGCGATCCCACGATTGCGATCTCGGTTTTCAACCCGCTGCCGGAAGGCGGTCTCTCCAACCAGATTTCGCTGCGGGTACGGGCCGAGTGGATGGGGCTGGAAGATGACCAATGGCAGGATTTTTCCGGGCCGTAACCGGTTGTTCAAAAGAGGGTATAAGTCCTTGAAATATTATGGAATAGAAGGATACTTCGTGGTAGGATGCCAACATCGGGGAATAGCCCTGTTTCCGCTGGTTTCCTGAACCGGTCGCGTTAAGAATTCACCGGGGCCGACTGAATCCCGGAGGTACGCGTGGTGCGAAAAGCCTGCTCATTCTGGAGCCTGACCCTCCTGCTAGGGTTAGGCAGCCCGGCCACTGCGGTCGCACAGACTAACGGCTCCTCCGAACACCAGGCAATGCTCAACCGGTATTGCATCACCTGCCACAACGAAAAACTGAAGACCGCCGACCTGATGCTCGACAAGCTGAACGTCGCCGATGTGAGCGCGGATGCGGAGGTCTGGGAGCGCGTGGCGATGAAGCTGCGTGCCCGAGCCATGCCTCCCGTGGGACTGCCGCGCCCGGCTCCGGACGAGCTGCAATCGTTCGCCGGTTTTCTGGAGGGCGCTCTGGACCAGGCCGCCCTGGCTGCGCCCAACCCAGGCCGGCCCGCCGACCACCGCTTGAACCGGACCGAGTACGAAAACGCGATTCGGGACCTGCTCGACCTGGAGATCGACGGTGCCGCCCTGCTGCCGCCCGACAATGCAGGCCAGGGATTCGACAATATCGCCGACATCCTCTCCGTCTCGCCCGTGCTGATGGAGAGCTATATGCTTGCGGCGGGCAAGATCAGCCGCCTCGCCGTGGGGCGCGAGAACATGAGCCCGGTGGCCGACACCTACGAGGTGTCCCATGACTTTCAGCAGGACGCCCGGATGAGCGAGGACCTGCCGTTCGGCTCGCGCGGCGGCACGGCCGTGCGGCACACCTTTCCGCTGGATGGCGAGTATGTGATCCAGGTGCGGCTGCAGAAAAACATGGACGGTTACATCCGCGGCATCCGCGACAAGAACTATCTAGACGTCCGCATCGACGGGTCCCGCGTGGGCCTGTTGACCATCGGCGGCGAGATCCTGGGCCGCTCCGGTGCAATGTTCACCGAGGCACAGAACCAGGACTTCCGTGGCGACCTGGTGCAGACCGGATACGAGTTCCGCGCCGATGAGGAATTGGAAGTCCGTTTTTCCGCCAGCGCGGGGACCCGGACGGTCGGCGTCTCCTTCCTGAATAAGAATATCAAGCCTGTCGGCAAGCTCACCCCGAAGCTGATGCTCAGCGATATCGAGCACTACAAGGGCGGAGACCCGGGGGTGGAGAGCGTTACCATCATCGGACCTTATGAGGCCCGCGGAGTGGGTGATACTCCCAGCCGCCGGAAAATCTTCTCCTGCATGCCGTCCAGCGCTGCGGAAAATCTTCCCTGCGCCCGCAGGATTCTCACCCAACTGGCGCGCCGCGCCTACCGCCGCCCCGTTACCGATGAAGATCTTCAGGACCTGATGAGTCTCTACGATGCCGGCAGCGAGGGAAGTAGTTTTGAAGCCGGGATCGAGCTGGCGCTGCAGGGCATCCTGGCCGGTCCGGAGTTCCTGTTCCGCGTGGAAAAAGACCCCGGGAACATCGAGCCGGAGACCGCGTTTCCCATCAGCGATGTGGATCTGGCTTCGCGGTTATCGTTCTTCCTGTGGAGCAGCATCCCCGACGATGAGTTGCTGGATCTGGCCAGTCAGGGCAAGCTCCGGGACACGGCAGTTCTCCGGCAACAGGTGAGCCGGATGCTGGCCGACCCCCGCTCCAGCGCGCTGGTCGACAACTTCGCAACGCAGTGGCTGACGCTGCGGGATCTGGAACACGTTTCGCCTGACCCGGACGAATTCCCGGATTTCGACGATGAATTGCGCGTGGGGTTGCAGCGCGAAACACAATTGTTCTTCGACAGCATGCTCCGGGCCGACCGCGGCGTGGTGGAACTGCTGACGGCCGATTATACCTTCGTCAACGAACGTCTCGCGCGGCACTACGGCATCCCGGATATCCAGGGCAGCCGGTTCCGGAGAGTGGCGGTCAATGAAGAAGCGCGAAGGGGCCTGCTGGGGCAGGGCAGCATTCTGACGGTTACCTCCTACCCCACGCGCACATCGCCCGTGCTGCGCGGCAAGTGGGTGCTGGAAAACTTCCTGGGACTGCCGCCGCCACCACCGCCGCCACAGGTTCCGGCGCTGGAGGAGAAGGACCAGACCGGCCGTGCGCTCACCATGGTTCAAATGATGGAGCAGCACCGCGCCAGCCCGGCATGCGCGGCCTGCCACAAGCTGATGGACCCCATCGGATTCGCACTTGAGAATTTCGACGCCACGGGCAAGTGGCGCACCCACAGTCCGTTCGGGGATGAAAATCCTCCCATCGAAGCAACCGGCATGTTGTTTGATGGAAGCAAATTCGACGGCGTGGTGGAATTTCGCGATGTCCTGTTACAGCACCAGGACCGTTTCGTTCACACGGTTACGGAAAAGCTGCTGACTTATGCATTGGGCCGCAGGATCGAGCATTCCGATCGACCCGCGGTCCGGAAGATTTTAGCAGGCGCGGCGCCGGAAGATTACCGCTGGTCGGCGCTGATCACGGAGATTGTGAAGAGCACTCCGTTCCAGATGAGGAGGTCAAGACCCCTATGATGATATTCAAGAAAGCCATTGCACGCCGTACGTTTCTCCGCGGAGTGGGCACAACGCTCGCGCTGCCGCTGCTGGACTCCATGATTCCGGCGCTCTCGGCCAGCACCGCCGCGCAGACGCCCACGCGGCTCGGTTACGTCTATGTTCCGGTCGGGAGGATCATGGAGGACTGGACGCCGAAGACCGTGGGCGCGGGGTACGAATTGACTCCCACGCTCAAGCCGCTGGCAGCGCACCGGGACCAGTTTCTGGTCTTGAGCGGACTGAACATCAAGGCCGCGGACCCACGGCCCGGCGAGCGCGGGGGGACGCATGCCCGCCCGTCGGCGGCGTACCTGACCGGTGTTCATCCGGCGCCGAACAAGAACCTCGGCATCTCGGTGGATCAGGTGATTGCGCGCGAGACCGGCAAGCACACGCAGCTTTCCTCGCTGGAGCTGGGCCTGGACCCGGCGGAGTTTGCCGGCGGCGATGAAGCGGCTTATTCCGGCTACTACCGCAGCACGATTGCGTGGCGCAGCGAAACGACGCCGCTTCCCACCGAGAACAATCCACGGAAGATCTTCGAGCGTTTGTTCGGCGACAGCGAATCGACCGGCGCGAAAGAGATGATGCGCCGCGTCAAGAGACAGCGCAGCATCCTGGATTCGGTGAACAACCGCGTGGACCGGCTGATGCGGGAGGTCGGCGCCAGCGACCGCTATAAGCTCGCCGAGTATCTCGACGCGATCCGCGACGTGGAGCGCCGGATCCAGGTGACTGAAAAATCCAGCGCGGCGGGCGATGGCGCGGATGGTGAGGATCAGATCTCCCTGGTCCGGCCCACCGGCATCCCGGCGACCTATACCGAACACGCCCGGTTGGTCTTCGACCTGCTGCTGCTCTCCTACCAGACCGACATGACGCGCGTCTTTACGTTCATGATGGGTCATGAGGGGACCAACAGAACGTATCGCGAAATCGGCGTGAACGACGGCCACCACTCGCTTTCCCACCATAAGGGGAGCGGCGAGGCCATCGATCTGCTCCGGACCATTGATAAGTTCCAGTCCACGTTGTTCGCCGAGTTTCTGGACAAGATGAAGGCCACAAAGGAGGGCGACGGGTCACTGCTCGATCACTCCGTGATCCTGTTCGGCAGCGCCTTGAGCGACGGCAACTACCACCTGCACAATGACGTTCCCGCCCTGCTGGCCGGTGGCGGCGGAGGCCGTATCAACGGCGGACGCCACATCCGTTACGACGGCGAACCCTTCTCGAACCTGCATCTGACGGTGCTGAATCTGCTGGGCGTCTCGAAGGAATCCTACATCCGCACGGGCAGCGACGGTACCGGCACATTGCCAGGGATTATTTCCTAAGGGGACGGGGGGGCGAATGCCCGCCTTGGGGGTTTACCAATGAATGCCTCGGGAGTTTGCGAATGCCCGCCTTGGGGGTTTACGAATGCCCGTCAGGGTCTGTTCTCTTCCGTGAGGAAGCGAGCCCGCCTCGTGGCTCTGCTGTGCGCCGTGATCCTGCTGGCGCCGCTCACCCTGCTGGCCGCCGACCTCGCGTTGCTGGACGCGGTCCGGGACGGAGACCGCTCCGCGGTGCGCACGTTGCTGGCCGGGTCGGTGGACGTGAACGAGCGGCAGGCCGACGGCACGAGTGCGCTGGGCTGGGCGGCTTATCACGATGATCTGGCCACGGTGGAGATGCTGCTGGCAGCCGGGGCGGACCCCAACGCTGCAAACGATCTGGGCGTTACCCCGCTCACCCTGGCCTGCATAAACCGCAATTCCACGATGGTGGACCGGCTGCTCAAGGCCGGCGCCGACCCCGATGCGCCGCAGTGGACCGGCGAGACTCCGCTGATGACCTGCGCAATGACCGGCGCGGCTGAAGCCGTGAAGGCCATGACCGCCATGCCCGACCGCGGCGCCAACGTCAACGCCACCGAGTCAGAACAGGACCAGACGGCGCTGATGTGGGCCGTGGCGGAAAAGCATCCGGAGGTAGTCCGCGTGCTGGTCGATGCCGGTGCGGATGTCCACGCCCGTTCGAAGCTCCAGGAACTGCCTGCGCCTTACATCATCGAGACGCCCGGACCTTTTGGAGCGAACTACGCGCCCACGGTCCATTTCCCGCGGACCCGGGGCGGTTTCACCGCGCTTCTGTTTGCAGGGCAGCAGGGCGATGTCGAGTCGGCGCGGATACTGCTGGAGGCTGGCGCGGATGTCCACGCCTCGACCGAAGAAGACGGTACGGCGCTTGTGCTGGCGGCCTCGGGTGGCCATGAGGAGTTGGGGAAACTTCTGCTGGAAAACGGCGCGGACCCGAATGCAACCGATGGTTTCGGAATGACGGCGCTGCATTACGCGCTGCACGAGGGCTTGCTGGTTCTGATGGGCGCCAAGCCCCTGCCCACCGATGATTTCGGATGGCATCGGCCGAACATGCCCGGCCTGGCGCTGGCGCTTCTGCGGGCCGGGGCGGACCCGAATGCCGCGATCCGGAAGAGTTTCCCCACGCTGGACGATCCGTTTCTGGCACGCTCCACCGAGGACGCCCCGCAGTTGGATCCCGTGGGCGCGACCCCGCTTCATCTTGCCGCGGCCTCCGGCGATGTCGCCGCCATGCGCTTGCTGGTGGAGGGGGGCGCCGACAAGATGGCAAAGACCGTCGATGGCGGGTCGCTGTTCATGATCGCCGCCGGATTCGGCACCGAGTCGGGAAGCCGCGACGAGCAGAGTGCTCTGGAGGCGGCCCGGGTCGCGCTGATGCTCGGAGGCGGCGCGGTCAACGATTTTGTGGATGATGACGGCCGTACGCCCCTGCATGCGGCAGCTTATCTCGGCTGGAACGACATGATTCGTTTCCTGGTCGAGAGCGGCGCGAAGCTCGACGTGAAGGACAAGTACGGGCAAACGCCGCTGACGATCGCCATGGGCGACCCGGAAGGCCGTGTCTTCCGGCATCTGGCCGGCGGCCGCACCGATGACCGGTTTCGCGGGCCCCGGGAACGCAAGGGGACCGTTGCCCTGCTGCTGGAGCTGGGCGCCGCTCCGTTCACCGGCAAGGTCCGGGACCGCTCGGGAGAGTAACCCGTCCGGCCTTTGCCTCTCCAACCTGGGCCACTCCGTCCCCGCTACGCCATCTCCTCTTCGGCGCCTCTCCTGCGCCATTCCGGTCCGGTTCATTCGAAGCTTCCTCTGCTGATTCCGTGCTAGATAATGCAGCCCGTCCGGTCGGGATTTGATATATTGCTAGGAGCGCTTTGCGGGGAATCTTACGAAGCGCCTCGCGTAACAGCTTACATAGTGCCTTGCGGCTGTGGGTTCAAAATATGGGATTTCGATCCAGCATCCTGTTCTTACTGATCGTGTTCAACACGCTCCCTCTCTACGCCGTCTACCGGGGGACGAAGGTCTGGGTCCATCCCGAGTCGCGGCGAAAAAAGGCCCTGCTGTTCATCGGTCTCACCATTCTGCTCATCAATTTCCCCATCACGGCTTTCTGGTTCCGCTCTCTCCAGCAGCATCTGTTTGAGATTCCGGCCTCTGTGCTGCGCGCGATTTTTTCTCCTGCCGTCGCCTGGCAGAGCACCGCGTTGCTGTTCACCGTTTTTCTCGGGCCTGTCTATGTGATCTGGGCCGCCGCCCGCGCCGTCAGGCGCATTGCAAAGGGAGAGGTCTTCAACTCGCAAGGACCGGATGCCAGCCGCCCGCCCGAGCCGGTTTCCGGCGCGCCGCTGGTATCGCGCCGCAGCTTCGTCGCCGGCGGCGCTGGTCTGCTAGTCCCGGCGGCCTTCGGCGCCTCGGCCATCAAGCTGTTTGCCGATCTGGATGAAGTCGATATCCCGCCCATCCTCGACATCCCGGTCCCGCACCTGCCCCGCTCGCTCGACGGGATGACCATTTTGCAGCTCTCCGATCTGCACGTCGGTCCTTACATTCGCCGGAAGGAGGTCGAGTACTGGGTCCATCTCGCCAATCAGATGAACCCCGACCTGGTCGTGCTGACCGGCGACATGATCGACCGCAGCCTCGACAGCCTCCCCGATACGCTGGAGGGATTGCGCGGGATCGAGTCCACGCTGGGCGTCGTCGGCGTGCTCGGCAACCATGACCTTTCCTCGGACCGGCTCAGCTCCCGTGGGAACCTCCTGGGAGGGGAGACCATCGCGCAGGGCCTGGAGTCGATCGGCATCCGCATCCTCCGCAATGAGGTTACTCATATCGGCTCGGGTCCGGACCGGCTGGCCGTCCTGGGACTGGACTGGATCAGGAGTTCCAGGAGCGCCTCATCCAATCCGGGCGGGCCGGGAGATTTCTACCGCTACCATTCGCCAGAGACCCGTCAGGAGCTGGACCGGATGGTGGCCGGGATCGGCCCGGAGACGCCATCGCTGCTGCTCGCCCATCACCCGGACACATTCATCGATCTTCGCCCCGGTGAGATCGGACTGACTCTAGCTGGCCACACCCACGGCGGCGGTCAGGTGGTCTTCTTCCGCTGGAACGGCGAGCCGGTCGGCATCTCTACGGCCCGGTTCAAGTATGTCAGCGGCCTGTTCCAGGAGAAGGGCTGCAACCTCTACGTCAACCGCGGCCTCGGCTACTTCGGCGTTCCGGTCCGCATCAACTGTCCGCCGGAGATCAGCCGATTCCGCCTGCGGCAGCCGGAATAGATCCTCTCCCGGCCGGGAAACACTCTCCACGGGCCTGGCCTCCCCGCCTTCCCGGTAGATCCAGAGTTCAACGCGCGCACTTCAATTTCGATTGTAGAGAATCCTGACACCGGCAATATTCGCCCGCACGGCCCAGACGCCAGGGAAAATATGCTCTTGACACATTCCTATATAGGTATGTGTAATTCATTTTGTGCCACGAGCAACCACGACATCAGACGCTTTCAACGCCATCGCCGAGCCCCGTCGTCGCGAAATTCTGAACTATCTGGCCCGGCGGGAGCGTCCGGTCGGAGACATTGTTACGAGCTTGAGGCTCGAACAGCCCTCCGTCTCGAAGCACCTCCGCGTTCTGCGGGACGTTGGACTTGTCCTCGTCCGCCGCGATGGCCGCCGGAAGCTTTATCGAACCAACGCCAGGGCGATCTGGCCCTTGCATGAGTGGGCGGGCACTTTTGAGCGCTTCTGGCAACACCAATTGAAGCGCGTCAAGGAGCGAGCTGAGGAGAAACGCACTGGATGACCAAAGTTCACCGGGTGCGGATTCGTCTTACGGAGTTTTGAATTCAAAAGGAGAAAACATGATCGCCACAGCAAAATCGATTGAAAACCTGACGGTGCAGATCGCTGAGGAAATCCACGTGAGTGCGTCGCTGGACGCAACGTTCGCCGCGTTGCTGGAACAGCTCGGCCCCCGCAATGAACCGGAAGCGGGCAACCCCATGCCGATGAAACTTGGGCCGTGGCCCGGAGGAAGATGGTACCGCGACCTGGGTGATGGCAACGGCCATTTCTGGGGACACGTGCAGGCCATCAAGCGGCCCAGTCTGCTGGAGATCGTTGGACCGTTATTCATGTCCTACCCGGCGGTCTCGAACGTCCAATACCGGCTCAGCGAGACGGATGGCGGGACGCTGATTCAGTTCCATCACATAGCGCTTGGACTCATACAAGACGATCACAGGGAAGGGATGCCGGCCGGCTGGGGCCAGATCAACGCCCGCGTAAAGGCTACGGCTGAGACGGAGCAGGTTCGCTCCTGACAGACGGCGGGACACTCAGCGTAACCGGGGATAATAAGGGGATAGGAACAGGAAGCACAATGTGCCTCCTGTTTCCCGCAATCGCAGGGTGGACCACCAGCGGAGGGCACCGTCGTTGTCGGCGGCGATGGATGATTCGCGTCCACCCGGAACCCGAAAAGGTTTGTGCCCGGACGGACGTCGAATCCATAGAGCTGACTGGAAAGTTGGCTATCGAGAGCAAAGGAGAGCAGGATGAAACCGAGAATCGTCACCCCGGGTGAGTGGCTGGCCGCGCGGAAGAAGCTCTTGAGCAAGGAAAAGGAGTTTACGCGCCTGCGAGACGAGCTAACCCGGGAACGCCGCGAGCTTCCCTGGGAGAGGGTTGAAAAGCAGTATGCCTTCGAAGCTCCTGACGGCCAAGCGACACTTGTGGACCTTTTCGACGGGCGCAGTCAATTGATCGTCTATCACTTCATGCTCGGTCCCGGGTGGGCGGAGGGTTGACCAAGTTGCTAGTTTCTCGCCGACCACTTCAACGGCATCATCGCACATTTGAACGCTCGGGATGTCTCGCTGGTCGCCGTATCCAGAGCGCCGCTCAAAGAGATTCAGGCCTTCCAGAAGCGCATGGGCTGGAGTTTCCGGTGGATGTCGTCTCATGGCAGCGAATTCAACTACGACTATCGGGTGTCGTTCAAAAAGGACGAACAGGCGGAGGGCCACCATTACAACTACGATACGGGCAAATTTTCAGGGGAGGAGGCCCCTGGGCTCAGCGTGTTTTCCACGGACGGGACCGGGAAGGTTTTCCACACCTATTCATGCTACGCCCGAGGGCTGGACCTCCCCGCTCAGGGCGTTGAATTTGCATAATGACCCATAAGAATCCGTTGGCTGAATCGGCCCATAAGAATACTCACGTCGTTTGTCTCCGCCGTCGCAAATGAAGCCCCACAACGGTGCCTTTCCGCTGCCGCTGCCCATCTCACAATTTCAACCGCAACCAACCCATCCTTTGGTATGCTTTTCCTGAAACCGGCATCTGATTCCGCAGGCGCCCAGGTGGCTGCTCCATAGACCGGAGCGCGGACGCGACCTTGGGCGTATGATTGCAATCAGAATGTACATAGTTTTTTTGAGGAGGGTGGTGCAACTTGAAGACTAAAAATCCGCAAACCCGCGCATGGTTCCTCGGCGCACTCGGCTTGGTGATGGCTGCCTCATGGGTCCTGATTCCCGGCGGTTCCGGACAGGGGCTCTCTCTGGGAGGACCGCGCCTGGTCCGCATCGATTCACTTCCCGCGATCGAATTCAGCAGCGAGATGTGCGCGTGGATGCCCGCCGCCACGACGGCCTCCCCGGCATTATTTTCGATGGCGCTGCAGCAGCGGAATGAGACGGCCGTGGAGTCCCGTGAAGTCCTCGACCGCCCGCCTGTCCGCGTCATCAAGGACCCCTTCCCCACCTTCAGCGCCGTCGCCGTGGACATGGTCAACAACGAGATCGTCCTTCAGGACGAGAACCTCTTCCAGATCATGGCCTATGATTCCTCGACCAACACGCCGCCCACTGCCGCCCTGAGCGAGCCCAAGCGCGTCATCGGCGGCCACCACACGAAGATGGAGTTCAACTGTGGCCTTTACATCGATCCCGGCAACGGCGACATCTATTCGGTCAATAACGACACCATCGACACGATGGTCATCTTTTCCCGCGACGCCAAGGGCGATGTCCCTCCTACGCGCGAGCTGTCCACTCCTCACGGAACCTACGGCATCGCCGTCGATGAGGCCGCCGAGGAGTTGTTCCTCTCCGTCCAACACGCCTCCTCCGTGGTCATCTATAACAAAGATGCCGAGGGGGATGCCGCGCCCATCCGCATGATCGTCGGCAACAGTACGAAGATGGCCGACCCGCACGGCATCGCGCTGGACACCTCGCGCGGCGAGCTGTTCGTCGCCAACTACGGCAATTTTTCCGCCTATCAGCCTGGCCTGGAACGCGGTGGCGGCGGCGGCACGGGCGGCGCCGGCAGGATCAACGGCTCCGGTAGGTTCTTCCCGCCCTCCATCAGCGTCTATCCGAGCCGGGGTGATGGAGACATTCCTCCGCTGCGCGTCATCCAGGGACCGAAGACGCAGCTCAACTGGCCCGGCCACATTGCGGTCGATGAGCAGCGCGGCGAGCTGTTCGTCGCCAACGACGGCGGCGACTCCGTTCTCGTCTTCCAGGTAACCGACGAGGGCGACGTCGCTCCCACGCGCGTCATCACCGGCGCCCGCACGCAGATCAAGAATCCCACCGGCGTAACGATTGACAAGAAGAATCAGGAGGTGATCGTCGCCAACATGGGCAATCACCGCGCCACGGTCTTTCCCATTGACGCCGCCGGCAACGTTCCGCCGTTGCGCGTCATCCGTGCCGCCCCGGCCGGCCAGCCGGCGCTCCAGATCGGCAACCCGGGCGCGGTCAGCTATGACACGAAGCGCGACGAGATTCTGGTCCCCAACTGAGTGGCCCATCCGCAGATTGCGATCTTCGACAGGTTGTCGAATGGCGGTGAGCCGCCGCGCAGATTGATCTTCGGCCAGCCCACCCTGCTCAGCCGGACCATGCATGACATCCGCTATCACGAGGGACGCGATGAGATCCTGGTAACCAACCCCTTCGCCCAGGCCGTTCTCATCTTCCGGGGCGACTCGGATGGCCAGACCGCCCCGGTCCGCATCATTCAGGGTCCCAGGACCGGCTTCAACTCCATCGATACGGTCGGCATCGATCCGGTCAACGATGAGATCTACATTCCCGACGGACCCAACATCAAGGTCTTCCCCGGCGACGCCAACGGTGATGTCGCGCCCATTCGCGTCGTCGAGGCCGGCGCCGATATGGGCTGGCGTCCCAGCCGCGGCATCGGGATCGATTACGTCCATGACGTGATTGCAACGGATGGAACCCTGATGGGCGAGGCTCTCGAAAACGACGATTTCAAAAATCCCTACAGGGGTGGCCGCGACTCCGTCTTCGTCTTCCCCCGGCTGGCCGAGGGGAAGATCAAACCCCTGCGCATGATCCGGGGCGACAAAACCGGCATCTTCGGCATCCGCCAGATGGACCTTTACCCGAAGGGCGGCTGGATCGTCGTCGCTCAGATCACCAGCGGCTCCGTTCCCATTCCGGAAGGTACGTTCGTGGGTATCTGGGGAATTTACGACAACGGCAACGTCGCGCCCCGCTGGAAGATCGAGGGCAAGGCCAGCAACATCCTGGCCAAGCCGCGCGGCGTCACCCTCAATCCCAAGCACAAGGAACTGTTGGTCTCCGACATGCGCCTGAACTCCGTGATGACGTTTTCGTTCCCCGAGATGTTCGACACGGTGGCCCAGCCGCCACCGTCGCAATAGCTCCCATCCGCCCTGCGGAAACAAAAAAGCCCCGGCCGGAACCTGCTCATTCCAGCCGGGGCTATTCTTGTTTATTGAACTAGCCGATTCAGCTTCGGGTTATTTCGTCGATCTTGGCGGCCCGCTCGTCGATCTTAGCGGCCAGGATGAAATCGCTTTCGGTCAGCCCGTCAATCTTATGCGTCCAGATGGTGAACCCGGCCTTGCCCCATCCCAGAGTAATGTCCGGGTGATGACCCTGTTCTTCGGCAATCGCGCCCGCCCGGTTCACGAACCGCAGCGCCTCCATGAAATCGGGGAACTCGAATGTCTTTGTGATGTGATGCTCCTCCACCACCTGCCAGCCGTCCACCTTTGCCGCCAACTCCGCCAGCTCCGCCCCCTTGAGCGGCGGAACGCCTCCACGGCAGGGAACGCAGGTCTTGCCTGCCAGCTCTGATGTCATGACTTCTCCTTTATGGGTCCTTTACTCGCTTCTCTAAAACATCTCCGGGAACGAGTAGGTCAGTATAGAGTTCAGGCGCATGTCGGAGACGTAGATCTCCTTGTGCTTCGGATTGATGGCCACGCCGCGCGGTTTTTTCATCACGCTGTCCGGCCCGGCGATCTTCCACCGGGGCGGAACGTCTCCATCGTCTTCGACGCTCCAGACGCCGACGAATACGCCTTCCGGCTCCATCTCGTCTCCACGCCCGGCCTGGGCCACCACGATCCATCCCTTCGGCGGATAGACCGCCAGTTGCAGCGCGCGGACCAGTCCTGAGTTCGGTCCTTCAATCACCCCGCGCGGCTTGGCGTTTCCTTCCGAGGCCCGGTCCAGAATCACCAGCGACCCCCCGGGATTATCCTCCCCGCGGAACTGTGTCCCGGCGATCAGCAGGTCCCGGACCGTATCCACCGCCACGCCTCCGATGTTTCTGAGTTGCGTGTCCGGCCCTGCGATCTCCCGCAGCGGGGCCACGTCTCCGCTCGCCGTGCGGTCGAAGACCAGGATGCGGCCCCCGCCCGGCACGAAGATCTCGTCATGCACCGGGTCCACCTCCAGCCGGCTGGAGCCACCCAGCCGCGTCCTGGGGCCCTGAATGATCCGGATGGGCGCCTCTTCGCCGTTC
The DNA here is from genome assembly GCA_963662495.2 of Terriglobia bacterium. Taxonomy (GTDB): domain Bacteria; phylum Acidobacteriota; class Terriglobia; order 2-12-FULL-54-10; family 2-12-FULL-54-10; genus SHUM01. The sequence continues at coordinate 367,641 of CAXVYQ010000008.1, read as the reverse complement.
GCGCCCCCGGCGAAGACCAGCACGGCGTGCGCGAACGGGTTGTTCACGTAGATCTCATCGTGAATCTCGTCGTATCGGATGTCATGCATGGTCCGGCTGAGCAGGGTTTTCTGGCCCGCCAGCACTCTGGTTGTATCTGAGTTTTCCTTCGCCAGCCTGGAGAAGATCGCAATCTGCGGATGGGCCACTCAGTTGGGCACCAGCACTTCCTCCCGCTTGGAGTCGTAACCGACCGCCCCGGGATTGCCGATTGCCTGCGAGCGCTTGCCCTGCGGCGCGCTCCGGATCGTCCGCACGGGCGCCACGTCCCCGTCCGCATCGATGGGGTAGACGGTCGCCGAATGGTTCCCCATGTTCGAGAGCCACACCTCTCCGTTCTTCGTGTCGAGGAAGATGCCGGTGGGATGCCGGATTCCGGTCTTCGGCCCGCGGACCATTCTTCGCGGAGCAACGTTCCCCTGATCGTTCACGCCAAAGACCAGCAGCGAATTGTCGGCGTCGTTGGCCACGTAGAGCTCGCCGCGCTCCATGTCCAGCGCCATCGCCGCCGGCCAGTTCAACCGGGTATTGGAGCCTTCGATCACCCGCAGCGGCGCGATGTCCCCGTTCGCCTTCATCGGATAGACGGTAATCGACGGCGGATGAAACTTTCCCGCGCCGGAAGAATCCGCCGCGCTGCCGTGGTTGCTCACGAACATCAGGCCCTGCTCGGTATCGAGCGCGATGCCGTGCGCGTCCTCCAGGCCCGTCGCGTCGCCCTCCAGCACGCGGATCGGTTCCTCGTCTCCGGAAGCCAGCTTGCGGTACACGACCACCTGCGGCGGGTTCTCCACCGTCAGGTACAGCTCCTGCGCCCCTTCGTCCACGGCGATTCCATAGGTCCGGTGCGGCGTTGCCAGTTCGCGCTTCGGCGGAACGTTCCCCTCCGCCTCCCGCGCGAAGATCACCATCGTGTCCACCGTATCGTTGTTCACCGAGTAGATATCGCCCGAGAGAGGGTCCACGTAGAGGGCGCAGTTGAATTCGAGTTTCGTCTCCAGGCCACCCACCATGCGCTTGGGTTCGGAGAAGGCGGCCGTCGGCGGCGTATCCGTCAGGCGGTCGAAGACCTTGTAGCCGAACAGGTTCTCGTCCTGGAGATATACCTCGTTCGAATTCAGGTCCACGCCGATGGCGGAGTAGGTGGGGTAGTTGTCGCGGATGATGCGCATCGGCGCCCGCTCCATCTCGACATGCTCGATCCCAGCGCTCGCCTGTTGCAATGCCATTCCCATCGTTCCGGTCGCGCTGGCCGGCATCCATTCGCACATCTCGGAGTTCATCGACGCCAGCGGCTCGATCGAAACCAGCCGCGGCCCGCCCGTCCCGCTCGCCTCACTTCGTACAGAACCTGTTTCGCCTCCGCGCAGCAGAAAAACAGAGAGCCCTGCCATGATGGCCAGAGCCATCATCCAGAAATTACTTCCTCGTGCGGAGATACTCGATGCGCGATTGTTTGCCATTGTCTTCCTCCCAGAAAGCTGATGAGACCCTCGCGGGCGCCCGGTTGCATTGGGCCGGTTGCATTAAGGTAAACGGAATCGAGGCCGCCGAGAAAACACCCGGTCAGGACCCAGAGCCCGGATATCTGACTGACGCCGATTCTAAACCCTTTTCCCATGCGGTTCAATGCAGGGTAGTGTCCTAAATTTGTGTTGGTGGTACGTCATTCCGGCTTGCCTTTCTGCGAGGCAAGGCCGGTAATGTTAGTGAGAACTGGCATTGCGGCTCACCCCGCTTTGCTAGTTTAGCCCCTGATGGTTGTTAGAGACGCTGGCGTGGTTTTTTGCTTACTGCTTCCAAATAACCAGTCAAATAACACGCCAATTATATTGTTTAAATTTGAATAAGTATAATTTTATTATCATGTTGTGCTGTAAAATAAGTGGTCAAGTATATTGCCAAATTGGAGCATTTGAGAATGGATTGGGAGGCGTTTAGTTTTGATTATCGAATAGATGAAGATGAAGCCTCAAGCGGCGCTCACGGAAGTGAACTTATTTCGATAGAGGCGTATAAAGAGGCTGCCATGAATCTAGTTCTGCCTGCCGACTGGAGAGAGCAATTGGACAAGCTGAATCGCGTCCGCGCCATTCATGGCACAACTGCCTTGGAAGGGAATCCGCTTTCCGAAGCAGAGGTTTCACAGCAGATCGATAATCCGCAGACGGAAGATTCCAAAGCCACGAAGGAACAATTGCAAATTAGGAATGCTGGGGCCGCGCAAACATGGGTCAGGGATCGCTTCGCCCCCAAGAGCAGGCCGCTCGAAATTGCTGACATTCTTACCATACACAAGATGATCACAGACAGATCGGACATCACAAATAATATCCCTGGTGAATTTAGAACCTTCTCTGCTGTGGTCGGAAGTGAGGACATGGGCGGCGTTCATCGTGGCGCACCCCATAATGAAATCCCCCGGTTGATGCAGGAATACCTCAATTTCATGGCTTCCAGAAAAATCATGGCCCAACATTGCGTAATACGAGCCTTGTTAGCACATTTCTTTCTGGTTACGATTCATCCGTTAGGCGATGGAAATGGAAGGGTCTCCAGACTGGTTGAGGCAGGAATACTTTTTCAGGGCGGATACAATGTTTTCGGATTCTATGGACTTTCAAACTACTTTTATCGGCATGAGCGGGAATACAAGACATTGCTTCAACAATGCAGGAGGCAACAACCATTCAATGTTTCGGCTTATCTCCAGTTTGGAATAGTTGGGTTTGCGTCTGAATTGAAAGGAATCAACAACTTCATCAAAACGAAGCTGAATCGGGTTGTGTATCAGGCGATGCTCGTCAAATCGTACAACAAACGCACTGGACCGCGCCGTCGTCTTCTGAACCAGAGAGAATATAATCTTTTGGTATATCTCTTGCTCGCGACAGAGCCAATTGATCCATTTTCGGAAGCTCCCTCCCGTAAAATCGCGCTCGATGAATTAGAGGGAATTCCCTATATTAAGGTACTTTATGGGGACGTTACGAACCGAACCTTTATCCGAGAACTGATTAGGCTTAGGAAGATGGGGTTTATCGGATTTACTCAGGATGCAACATTGAAGGATTGGATCGTCGAGCTGGATTTCGGAGCTATTGGTCGTTATTAAAATGAGTGAATCTGTTACATCATGATCCACTGGCGGCCTTTCTTTGCGAGGCCGCCAATCACCAACACACACTTAGGACACTAGGCAATGCAGGGTTGGATCGCTTGCCGGAGTCTAATCTTTGCCGGGAATCTTCAGCAGTCCCCGAGCGTTGCCCTCATAGATCTTGGCCCGGTCGGCCGGCGCCAGCACGGCAGAGTCCACCGCCCGCATGGTCTCGCGAACGTTCAGGTATCCGCCCTCGTGGTCAAAGGGCATATCCGAGCCGTAGAGCACGTGATCCACGCCGAAAAAGCCCAGCCCGCACTCCATCGCCCCCGCGCCGTAGATCGCCGTATCGGCGTAGAACTTCCGGAAGTAATCGATCGGCCGATGCTTCAGCTTGTTCTCGTAGAGATGCTTTTCCTTATCCGGCGTCCGGCTTCCCAGCGCGTCGAGCCCCGGCCCGATCCGTCCTTCGAAATAGGGAATCATTGCGCCCAAGTGGTGCGTCACGATCTTCAGATTCGGCAACTGGTCGAATATCCCCGTGAAGACCAGCCGCGCCATCGCAATGCTGGTTTCATACGGCCACCCGAAGACCCACCACAGCTCGTAGAGTGAATGGTCCTCCGTTACGTAATCAGGAAACGTCGATGGCCGCGCCGGATGCAGCCAGATGGGAAAGTCATACTGCGCCATCTTCTCGAACAGTGGCCGGAACTTGACTTCGTCCAGCGGATGTCCGTTTACATTGGTGAAGATCTGCACGCCGCGCGCTCCCAGCTGCTTGATTGCCCGGTCCGTCTCATCCAGCGTCGCTTCGATGTTGTTCATGGGGAGCGATGCCGCGAATCCGATGAACCGGTCCGGGTGTTTTGCCACCAGCTCCGACATGCCGTCATTGGCGATCCGAGCCAGCTCGGGCGACACGGCCGGATCGCAGAACGACTCGATCCCCGGCCCGGCCGCCGTCAGAAACTGCTGATAGCCGGGTATGGTGTCCATCAACTGATAGCGCATGTCCAGGTCCACCAGCATGGGTATGGCCTGCACCCGCCGCTGGAAGTAATTGGATGACTTCTCCGACACCGTCAGCATGCGGTCGTAAAAGGCCTGGGGAAAGATGTGTGGAAAGATATCGATCTTCATATTCACCTCGGGGAGCCTCGGGGGAGGATGATCTTGAGCCGCTCGCACGACCCGCCGTACACTAGCGTACAAGGAAAGCATTCTACGGGAAATCCCTTGCGAACGGCAATCCCCGCCACCCGCATCTTCGCTCCCATCTTTGCTCCCATGTTCTTCGGGTCCATATTCTCGGCTTCCATGCTCTCGCAAGCGCACTCCCACCCCTCTTCTCGCATACCATCGCCGGCATACTATGGATTGACACCCGCGCCCGCCTTGTTTATAGTCCGGACAAACACGGTCCTCGGGGCCGCATTCGCAGGAGGGGAACTCATGGGAAGAATTATTGGAAACATCCGGGGCACGGCTCTGCTCGGCATCGCCGCCTCACTCATTCTCTCGTTCGGAGCCCTTGTCGCTCTCACCGGCGTCTCTGCTCCGGAGCTCTCCCGCAGCGCCGCCTCGGCCTCGCGCACGCCCGACGGCACCCCGCATCTGGTCTCCATCCATTCCTTTGGTCAGCCGTTCCCCGAGCTGGACGGTGAGATGTGCGAATGGCTCCCGGCCAGCGCTCCGGCGACTCTGTCTGCCTCGTTCCAGGCCGCCCCGTCTGCTGCACAGGACCCCGGCGCCACCCCTCACCCCACTGGCGATCAGGTCGCCATGGTCAACGCCCGCCAGCCCATCCGCATGATCAAGGACCACTACGCCTCCTATAGCTCCATCGCCGTCGATCTCAAGAACGACGAAGTCGTCATGACCGATGAAAGCCTGTTCAACATCCTTACTTATGCCCGCACGGAAAACACGCCTCCCACGGCCACCATGAGCGAGCCCCGCCGCATGATCGGCGGCCTGAACACCTGGGTCGAATACCAGTGCGGCGTCTACATCGACCAGACCTCCGGCGACATCTACGCCGTGAACAACGATACCGTGGACCGTCTCGTCATCTTCTCCCGCGACGCCCGCGGCAACGTTGCTCCGGACCGCCTCATCCACACGCCGCACACCACCTACGGCATCGCGGTCGATGAACCGCACGAGGAGCTGTTCCTCACCGTGCAGGAAGCCTCCGCCGTCTCCGTCTTCAGGAAATCCGCCGAGGATCATGACGCCCCCATCCGCCTCCTCCAGGGCAATAACACTCTGCTTGCCGATCCCCACGGCATCGCCATCGACTCCACGCGCGACCTGCTGTTCGTGGGCAACTTCGGCTCCACAGCCGAGCACGATGCCTCAGCGGCCGGGCAAGGCGGCACCGGCGGATACTTTGATCTCACGGATAAGCCTAACTGGCCTCTGGGCCGCGAATCCCAGGTCCCCGGCACGGGCAAGTACCTGCCCGCCTCCATCACCATCTATCCCCGCGACGCCAGTGGCGATGTCGCCCCCCTCCGCGTCATCTCCGGCCCCAGGACCGAGCTCAACTGGCCCACCTCTCTCGCGGTTGACACCAAGCGCGGGCATCTCTACGTCGCCAATGACACCGGCGACTCCGTCCTTATCTTCGACGTGAATGCCGAGGGCGACGTCCCGCCCATCACCTTCATCAAGGGTCCCAAGACGCTCATCAAGAGTCCCACCGGCGTTTTCTTCGACTGGGAGCACGACGAGGTCTTCGTCTCCAACTTCGGCAACCACACCGCCACGGTCTATAAGGCCACCGCCAACGGCAACGTGGCCCCGCTCCGCGTCATCCGCAGCGCGCCGCTCGATACGCCCACGCCCAACATCGGCAACGCCTACGCCCCGGCGTATGATTCCAAGCGCGACCAGATTCTCGTCCCCAACTGAGTCTCCCATCCGCAGATCGCGGTATTCGCCAGGATGGCGGATGGCAACGCGGCTCCGGTCCGCGCCATTGCGGGGCAGAAGGCACTGCTGGCCCGCTCCACTCACGGCATCGCCTATGACGCGGTCCGCGATGTCTTCATGGTCCCGAACTTCTATGCCCAGGCCATACAGGTCTACCGTGGCGACGCCGACGGCGAGGCCGCGCCCATCCGCATCATTCAGGGGCCCAAGACCGGGTTGCGCAACCCCGACAAGCTCATGCTGGATGAGGTCAACAACGAGATCCTCATCCCGCTGCGCGACCGTGTGCTGGTCTTTGACGGCAATGGCGAGGGCGACATCGCTCCCAGGCGTATCCTGGGGCCCCGTCCCAATCTCGGCGCTCAGGTCGTCGCTCCGGACCCCGTGCATGATCTGCTGGTCCTGGGCGGACCCGGCGGCAATCCCGGCCACCAGTTCCAGGTCTTCGAGCGCACCGCCTCGGGCAACGACGAGCCTCTGCGCGCCATTCGCGGTCCCAACGCCGGCATTCAGCGTCTGATGGGTCCCATCGCCGTGCAGCCCACCCGCAACCTGATCGTCGCCGGCGTCCGGACTCTGGAGGAGCTGGGCGGGGATGACAACTACGTCGGCGTCTGGGACCTGTTCGCCGAGGGCGACGTCCCGCCTCTATACCGGCTGGGCGGCCCCGATGTTCTGCTCCAACAGGTGCGCGGCCTCATACTGAACCCCAAGCACAAGGAGATCATCGTTACCGACAAGCGCATCAACGCCGTCATCACCTGGTACTTCCCGGAGATCTTCTAAAGGGTCAGCCAAGGGTGTGTAGGAAAGAGATAGTAGGTCAAATGGCGGACCGAGGGGGCGGTGGAGGCTGGTCTGGTTGAGTGTGGCGGGCGGCGCGCATGAGGCGCAACTCTTCCACAGTTTCCTGGAGCAGCTTGACGCCACGCTCGGCGTGGCCAGCTGCGCGAGCGGCATAGATGCCGGTAGCGATCCATGTGATAACCAGCAGCACTCCGATAACGAGCGAAATGGGTCCGAACAGCATGATTAGCTCCTTTTCGGCCCGGCCCCGGATGCCGATGTCCGTTGTTCAGGAGGGCTTACCGGCTCACCGGCTTGATGCCGTAGCGCTCCCACTGGCCCACCACACGGTCGATGTGTTCTTGCGGCGGTACCGCGGCGGGTGGGTAATCGTGCTTGCGCGTCGCGTCGATCCCCAGTTTGGAGCTGACCTGCTCGGCTGGCAACACGGGCTTGCCGTCCTGCAGCGGCTGCGAGGGGTCCAGCGTGATCGGCTCCATGTTTCCCATCACGTGAACATCCTCGGACGGCTGCATCCGGAAGCTCATCGCCCACTCCACCTGGAACGGGTCCCGCACGTCGATATCGTCGTCCACCACGACGATCATCTTCCCGATTCCGATATGCAGCGACCACACGCCCATCATCGCCTTCAGCGGCTGGAATCGGTTCGTCTTCTTCAATGAGACGATCAGGATCGCCGTCGCCCCGCTGCTTTCGGTCAGGCAGAGGTCGGCGACCGGCAGCCCGCAGTTGTCCTTCAGGTGCCGCCGGATCTCCATCTCCCGGCCGAAGCTCTTGATGCAGCTCGACTCGCTCGGCGGCATCTGGCTCAGGAACGCCTGGTAGATCGGGTTCTTCCGGTGCGTGATGCAGGTCACTTCAAACAGCGGATGGTTGCCTCCGGCGCCCATATACCCGCCGTATTCGCCGAAGGGGCCTTCCTGTTCACGGCCCTGGAACGGCACCCGGCCCTCCACCACGATCTCGGCCGTCGCCGGCACTTCCAGGTCCACCGTCTTGCACTTGACGACTTCCACGGCCTCGCCCCGGATGCCCCCGGCGGCGGACAGCTCGTCCACTCCGTAGGGGAACGGGCTCACCGACGCCAGCCCGATCACCGGGTCGGTCCCGAAGACGATTGCCGCATCCGTATGGGTTCCACGCGCCTCGTTCTTGCGGATGTGCGTCCGCATGTTGCGCTGCGGATTGATCATGAATCCGCCCTTGCGCGGCCCTTTCACCTGCAGCCGGTAGGTTCCCACGTTCGGTGTTCCGGTCTCCGGATCGCGCGAGATCACAAAGGGAGACGTATGGTACGGGCCCGGGTCCTGCCCCACGGTCCAGACCGGTGCCGGCAGGATTTCCATGTCGGCCTCCTCATTCATTAAGACCACTTCCTGGCACGGCCCTTCGGACACCAGCTTCGGCGGGATGGGATTTTTCCCCCGCTCCCACTTTGCCCACACCCCGTCCTGATCGGTCCCGAGAGCCGCTGCGTAGATATCGCGCGAGCCGCCCAGGATGCCGACCACCAGAGGAATATCGTGTCCTTTGATGCGGTCGAACATCAGCGCCGGGCGGCGCTCCTGCGGGATCGACCGGAACGTGTGGCGGCAGACCGCGCTGATCTCCCAGTCCTTGTCCACCTCCGCCTCTACGTGGCAGAGCAATCCCCGTTTTTCCAGCTCCGCCAGGTATTCTCTCAGGTCCCGGTACGCCATTCAGATTCCTTCCTCCATGCGACCTACATCCGGCTGGCATGCGGCCTACATCCGGCCGGCCATCGCGCGGATCGCCGGTTTCTGTCTCGCCGTTACGCCTGGACCGATTTGTTTTCGCTCAGCTCGAAGACCTTCAATTCTCCCACCAGAAACACGAAGCCCACCGCGCCCAGCAGCGCCATCACTCCGGCTACAACCACCGAGCTCTCGAACGACCCGGTCTGCTGAACCAGGTAGCCGGAGAGTATGGGGGCCAGGAGGCCTCCCACATTGCCGGAAAAATTCTGTACCGAGGCTAATGAAGCCACTATCTGCTTCGGGGCCAGCTCAAGCGGGAGCGAATGCACCGAGCCGGTCGCCAGCCGCATGAATCCCACTCCCACCGCCAGCAGCGCCACCGCCATCTCGGCCTCCACCACATATGCCGCCGCAACCACCAGCACGAAGGCAATCGCCAGTCCGCCGCCGATGATGCTCTTGCGGCAACGGGTCCGGTCCATCCCCCGCTTCAAGAGGTAGTCGCCCAGCCATCCGCCGCCCAGCGTGCCAACCATTCCCACGATGAAGACCAGGGCGGAAGAGAACCCCGACCTCAGGTCCGTCATGTTCCGCTCCAGTACCAGGTAGCCCGGCAGCCAGGCGATGAAGAAGAAATAGGAGTAGAGATAACCGAACTGTCCCAGCGCCAGACCCCACGTGGAGCGGAAGCGGAACAGCGAGCGCCAAGGAAACCGTTGCGGGGCTTCCGTCTGTGTTCCAGTCGACGGCGCGGCTTGCGTCCCGATCCTTCCCACCCGCTTGTCCGGGTAGAAGACGAACCAGGCCAGCGTCAGCATCAGGCTGATGCCGCCCATCACATAGAAGATCGCCTCCCACCCCAGCCGGACCAGGATGAACGTGGCGACGCCCGCTCCTGCCGCCAGCCCCACCTGGTTGCCCGAGAAGGCCACGGCCAGCGCGCGGGTGCGCTCGCCCGGTGTGAACAGCCGCGAGACCGATGCCGCCGTCGAGGGGATCAATATCCCCTGGCCCAGCCCGAAGACCAGACGCATCGCGAATAGTCCCACCATCGTTCCGGCCAGTGGCAGCGCCAGCGTCGAGAGGCCCCAGACGATCGAGCCCAGTCCCATCGCCAACCACGGCCCGATCCAGTCCACCACGGGTCCGGCAAACAGCAGCACGCTCGTGTAGGACCAGTTCCAGCCTGAGAGGATGTAGCCCATCGTCTTCGGGTCGATCCCGTAGAGCGTCATTAGCGTTGGCGCCGCGATCGGCAACGCGAACCGGATCATGAAAATGATCACCTGCGCGCCGGTCAGAAAGCCAACCGTAATGAGTTTATTCCCCCGGATGATCTCCTGGTCCATCGCTACCTCGTGTGCTGCCTCGTGCCGTTGTTTTTACCGGCAGAAGCTCTGCCTGCCGCCGGTTGGTATGATATATCAGCCGCCGGTATCGGGCACCAGGAAACTGTGTGGATTTCCCGGCGACATTTTCACCGGATCGTTCCAGGAAATCACGGCGTGGGATGCTGGATTCTGCCCGTTCTTGTGGATCGGGCGTTGCATTCGGCGCAATCTCTCCCTTACCATCACTTATTCATTCAACCTTTTTGCCAAGGAGCGAACCTGTATGAGCTATACGGAAAAATTCACTTGGGCCGGCAAGTCCCTCATCGTGAAGCGGGAGACTTCCCCGGTCCAGGTCCTGTCGGCCGAAAGCGAGCAGGTGAAGCTCGACGTCATCGACGTCAACGACCCGAAGCTGCGGCCCGCCAACTTCGACAAACCCGACGGCGCCGTCATGCCCATCCTCGGGGCCGAGGGCGTCCGCGTGGATCTTTCGAAGCGCACGAAGGAGTCCATGAATTTCTGGCACCGCAACATGGAATGCGACGAGTTGATCTTCTGCTTCAAGGGGGGCATCCGGTGGGAGACCGAGATCGGCAACGTTGCGCTCACTCCCGGTCAGATGTTCGTTATCCCGAAGGGGATTGCGCACCGCTCGATGCTTCCCGAGAACTCCGAGGGAGAGAATATCATCATCGAGTTCAAGATTCGGGGCGATATCAGCAAGCTGATCTGATCCCGCATCGGACTCCTGAACCGGTCCCTGAATTGGTCCCTGATCCGGCGAATGGATGGCCAATCATCTGTCCGGACCCGCACCGGTCAGCAATGCAACGCCACAGCGCGGAAAACCGCCCTTCCCGAAGCGTTTCGGGCGCATTCCGCGTCGTTAGATAGCTTGGATAGGTTGGAGGATTCCGAGAATTCCGAATCAACCCGGAAGCGGTTTAGTCGCCCGGAGTTCCGTCGGCTGCGAGGATTTTTTCCGCGAGATTTTTCGCGAATTGAGCAATCACCTGATCGGCTTTTTTCCTGATGATGGGCTGGCCGAATTCACCAATTTTCCCCAATAGAATCAAGTCGGTAGAGACGGTCAGCTTCGTCTCCGCGGCCGCGAGCTCCTCCAGATTCAAACCAATCGTGCCTTGGATGAGTCCGCTGATTCGCTGGTCCGCAGCCTCCACTTTCATTGCTCCCGCATAACGATCCACGTCCATGAAGTCAATGGTCAGCTTTCCCTTCAGCTTCAGACTCACGGGCCCAATTTTCTGCGCGACAACGCCTGCGTACTTCTTTCCATCTTCCACTGTTTCAATGCTTTGCACGCCAGGCAGGCACCCGGCCACGTTGGGGATCACTATTAGATAATCCCACAATCTGCCGGTCGCAACGGGGATCACACAACTGTTCTCAAATTGCATTCCATCTCCTGTTCCAAAACCGGCAAACTTTCAGATTCTCCATCTGATCGACTCGTTCGGGAAAATAGAGAACGAGGCTAGCAGATTGATGCCCGATCCTCAAGACAGGGCCGGGCAGCCGCATTTGAGCCAATAAAATCAGCTATTGCAGATACATCGCGGCAGAGGGCGTGGCCAACTCGCGTCCTGAATTGGCTTGATTCTCCGTTTGGAATCGTGCAATATCTTGTTCCTCAATGTTGGCATGCGTTCCTGCCGGAAACTCCTCGCATGACAACAGAAGAATCTGTACACGCAAAACATGACGGACCTGTTTATCAAAAATATTGACTGGCTGATCACCGTTAATCCAAAGCGCGAAATCTATACGGATGGCGCGGTTGCGATCACCGGCGACAGGATCGTCGCGATAGGCAAGACCGCGGACCTGGAGCGGGAGCACCGCTCAGCCAAGCAGGTGATGGACGGGCGGGGGAGGGTCGTTCTCCCCGGACTGATTGACTGCCACATCCATACGGCCTTCCAGATGGCGCGCGGGCTGGCCGACGAAGTCGGCGCGCAGAAGTTTCTGTTCGAGCGCATGTATCCTTACGAAGGGCTGCTGGAGGAAGAGGAAAATTACTGGAGTTCGAAGCTCTGCGTTCTGGAACTGCTGCGCAACGGTGTTACGACGTTCATCGACGCCGGGAACTATTTTCCTCACCAGACGGCGAAGGTGGTGGGGGAGGCGGGCGTCCGGTGCGTGGTCGCGAAGAGCGCGATGGACATTGCCAAGTCGCCGTTCGGCGCGCTGCCCGAACGGTTTCTGGAAACCACGGAGCAGGCCATTGAGCGCGAGGAAGAGACCGTAAAACAACTCCACGGTCTCCATGACGGCCGGGTGAAGGCGTGGTTCCAGTTCCGGGGGATACCGAACTCATCGGACAAGCTGGTAACGCGACTGAAGGAACTGGCGGACCGTTATGAGACCGGCGTGCAGACGCATGCCTGTTTTGCGAAGGAGACCGTCGAAGCCTGCAAGACCTCGTTCGGCGTGACGGAGATCGAGCGGTTGCAGCGGCTGGGCGCGCTGGGGCCGAACGTGCTCCTGGTGCACACGGGATGGATCAGCCCGCACGAGATCGATTCAGTCCGCGAGAATGACTGCAAGATCGTCGCCGCGCCCAGTTCCAGTCTGCACAGCGCATATGGCGACATGATCATGGGCAAGATACCGGAATTTCTGGAGATGGGTCTGGCCGTGGGACTGGGTTCGGACCACGCCTCCTCGGGCATCGTGGATCTGGTGCAGGAGATGTTCCTGGTGGCCGGCTCCTACAAGGAAGTTCGGCTGAACACGAGCGTGATGCCGCCGGAGCGGGTGGTGGAGATGGCGACGATCAACGGCGCTCGCTGCGCGTTGTGGGACAACGAGATCGGTTCACTCGAAGCTGGCAAGAAGGCCGATCTGGCCATATTCAACACGCGAATGCCGCAGTGGCAGCCGCTCTACAATCCGGTGGCGAATCTGGTCTACAGCGCCACGGGGGCCAGCGTGGACACGGTGATCTGCAATGGCAAGGTTCTGATGGAAGGGCGCGAATTGAAGACCATCAATGAAGACGAGATCTACACTGAGGTGGCGCGTATGATGCCCGGCATCCTCAGCAAGACGAAGCTCGAGGAAAAGATCAAGCCGAAGTGGCCGGTCCTGTGAGGATGAACATTCATGGCTGAAATCAAAGTTACAATCAACGGAAAGCAGTACGAGCATGAGGTGGAGCCGCGCCTCCTGCTGGTCCATTACATCCGCGAGAAAGCCCGGTTGACCGGCACGCACGTGGGGTGCGACACGGGCAACTGCGGCGCTTGCACCATCCACTTCAACGGCAAGCTGGTGAAGTCCTGCCTGCTGCTGGCCGTGCAGGCCGATGGGGCCGAGATCACGACGATCGAAGGGGTTTCTGGCAACGGGCTGCATCCGGTGCAGGACGCGTTTCTGGAAAAATTCGGATTCCAATGCGGCTATTGCACGTCGGGCATGATCCTGAACGCCTGCTCGCTGCTGGCCGAAAATCCCGATCCCACCGAAGAGGAGATCCGGGAGTCGCTGGAAGGAAACCTCTGCATGTGCACCGGATACCAGCAGATCATTGAATCGTTCCAATATGCGGCAGAAAAAATGAAAGGTGCGGCCAGGTAACCGTCATGCTGGATTTCGACAAACTATTCGTTACGCGGGACTGGGTAGGCAAGCCGATCCGCCGGAATGAGGACGTCAAGTTCGTCAAGGGCGAAGCCGTTTACGTGGACGACCTGGACATGGAGTGCGCGCATGTGGCGATTATCCGCAGCATCTTCGCGCATGCCAAGATCAAGAGCATCGACACCAGCAAGACCGAAGCGATGAAGGGCGTACTGGCCGTCATCACCGGCCTGGAAGTGGCCGCGCAGACGCAGCCGATTCCGCCGCGGGCGATCACCCAGCCGGCCATCCAGTTCGTGATGGCCCCGGACAAGGTCCGCTATCTGGGAGAGCCGCTGGCGGCCGTGGTGGCCACGGACCGCTATCTTGCCGAGGATGCCGCGGAACTGGTCGAAGTCCAGTACGAACCGTTGCAGCCCGTCGTGGATATTGAAGACGCGCTGAAACCCGATGCGCCGCTGCTGTTCGAGGAAGCCGGCACGAACGCCCTGCTGCACGATACGATCGGGCATGGCGATTTCGAGAAAGCCTGCAAGGACGCCGACCATGTCGTCAAGGAAAGCTTCGCGGTGCACCGCTACAGTTCCACCCCTCTCGAGAACTGGGCCATCATCGTGCGGCACGACAAGGCCAACGATTCGTTTACCGTCTGGGCGAACGATCAGCAGCCGGGCCGGACCGTCGTCAACGTCTGCAAGGTTTTGGGAATCAAAAATAAGCAGTTGCGGCTGATTGTGCCCGACAGCGGCGGGGGGTTCGGGATCAAGCTGGCGATCTGGCCCTACATCGTGTCTTTGTGCCTGCTGGCGCGGAAGGTGGATCAGCCGATCAAGTGGATTCAGACGCGCCGCGAGCACCTGCTGGGCGGCACGCACGCACCGGACTGCCACGTGGACGTTGAGATCGCGGTGAAGAAGGACGGAACGATTCTGGGACTCAGCGTGAGGGATTTGCAGAACGACGGTTCGTTCGTGCACACGGCGGGCATCTATTCGCTGATCAAGTTCGCGACGCTGGTGGGATGCTACAACATCAGGTCGGCCAAGATGGAGTTCATGAGCGTGGCGACCAACAAGGGTCCCACGGTGCAGAACCGCGGCGTGGGCAAGCCGACGGCGATCTTCACGCTGGAGCGCATCGTGGATCTGGTGGCGAAAAAACTGGGGCTGGATCCGGCCGAGATTCGCTTCCGCAATTTCGTCCAGCCGGAACAGATGCCCTATACCACGCCGTCGGGCGAGGTCTACGAGAGCGGCAACTACCCGGAGTGTTTGCGCAAGGCGCTGGAGTTGGGCAAATACGAGGAGACGAAGAAGCAACGGGACGACCTGCGCAAACAGGGCAAATACATCGGGATCGGGATGAGCGCGGGCATCGAGCCGGGCACCTCGAACCTGGGCTATTACTACACCTCCTCGGGAACGCCGGAGTACATGGGGAGCGGCGAGGGCGCCATCGTCGGCATCGATTACGACGGCAACGCGGGCGTCATCATCGGCTCGGTGGAGACCGGGCAGGGACATGCCACGACCATCGCGCAGGTGGTCTCGGACATGCTCGGGATCACGCCGGAGCACGTATCGGTGGACAATACGCTGGACACGCTGGTCTCCCCGTTCCTGGGCCACTCCGGCTCCTATTCCAACAAGTTCAATGACGTGGACCTGGGCGCCGTGATCCGGGCGACTGAAAAGATTCGAGCCAAGATGCTGAAGATCGCGGCGCACGTGCTGAAGACCGATGCCGACGAACTGCGGATCGCGGAAGGACATTTCATCTCCAGCAAAGACGAGAGCAGCAAGGTGTCGTTCAAAGAGGTCGCCTCCTACGCCTACAAAAAGATCACGCTGCTGCCGGACGGGCTGGAGCCGGGACTGAAGGAGATCGCCTACTACCGCAACATGGCGGCGAAGCTGCCCAACAAAACGGATTTCAACGTGCAACTGACCCACTCCAACTCCGTGCACTTCGTGGTGGTGGAGGTGGATACGGAGACCGGCATCGTGAAATTTCTGAAGTACATCATCGTTCACGACTGCGGCAACCAGATCAACCCGGCGATTGTGGCGGGGATGACGCTCGGCTCCACCGTGCACGGTATCGGGGCGACGTTCCTGGAGGACTTCGTCTATGACGAAAACGGGCAGCTTCTGGCAACTTCCTTCATGGACTACCTGAAGCCGGTGGCAGCGGGGCTCCCGCATATCGAGCTGGCCCATATGTATTCGCCATGCCCGTACACGCTGCTGGGAACGAAATCGGCGGGCGAGGGCGGGGCGATCGGGTCGCTGGCCGCCGTGGCCAACGCGGTGGAGGATGCACTGACGCCGTTCGGAGTGAAGGTTACTTCCTTGCCGATCACGCCGGAAAAGGTGGTTCACGCAGTGCAGGAGAGCAAGCTGATTTAAGCAAGCGTCCGGAGGCGGATACGTCTTCGTGGCAAGCCGCGGATCTGAAAGTTGGTATGAAGGACATGAAGGCACCGCCAATTGGCCCGAATGATATGCCCGTAATGATAAGAAGGATTGAGATATGATCCCCAGTCGATTTGATTACTACCGCCCGGCTTCTCTGGACGAGGCGCTCGCGCTCGTTGCCAAGCATCAGGATGACGCGAAGCTGCTGTCCGGTGGGCAGAGCCTGGTTTCCCTCTTAAAACTGCGGCTGGTGAATCCAGAGGTTGTCGTCGACCTGGGCGGCATCAAGGGGCTGAGCTACATCCGCGAGGAAGAGGGCGGCAAGGGCGGTGTGGTGATCGGAGCGATGACGACTTACGCGGACTTGATGAAGTCCGGCCTGCTGCAAGCAAGATGCCGGATGCTGCCGCAGGCGGCCCGCGTCGTGGGCGATGTGCAGGTCCGCAACCGCGGCACGCTGGGAGGCTGCATTGCGCATGCCGACCCGGCCGGGGATGTGCCGGCCGCGATCCTGGCGCTGCGGGCGGAGTTGAAGGCAGTGGGCCCTAAAGGCGAGCGGTGGATTAAGGCGGAGGACTTCTTCCAGGGGATGTATGCGATTGAGCTGGGGGCGGACGAGATACTGACCGAGGTCCGCATTCCCGCCTGGGACGGATACAAGAGCGCCTATATGAAGATGGCGCGAAGGCCGTCCGATTTCGCGATTGCCGGGGTGGCGGCCTGCTTCAAAACAAGCGCGGATGGCGCCTGCGAGGATATCGCCTTGGGCGTTACCGGCGTTACCGACATGCCCTACCGGGCGACGGCGCTGGAGGCGAAACTCAAGGGGCAGAAGCTGACCGCCGAGGTGATCGCCGCGGCCGCGCCGGCCATTACCGAAGGGATGGAGCTGATCGGCAACATGCACGGGTCGCCGGATTTCCGGGCGCATCTGGCGAAGGTGTATCTCCCCAGGGTACTCAGTTCGGCAAGCTGACCTGTGTGCGACAGGGTTTCAGTGCTCCGGCCCCTCTCGGCAAAGCACAATCCCAAAAAGCTAATCTGCGAAATCGGGTGTGCGGCTTCCTCGGAGGCGGATGGTGGGGTCCGGGCGCTGTGGGGCGCAGCACCATGGTGCATCTTGGTGGTGCAGGGTGCGGGGAGTCTTTTGGCCTTCCCGCCTGCCATGGCTGCTGGTAACATGAATGAATCCTGAAATGTGCGGAGGGATGGGGCAATGAAGAGCAATCTGATTCTGCTGGTGATCGGGCTGGCGCTGACGACGGCATGCAGCCGGGATTCAGGTTCATCGGGGGAACCGGAAAGCTCGAACTATCGCGTTCCCATGGCGCCCGTGTCGATGGATAAGAACGACTACCCGGTCTTTCCTGACGCCGATGCCGGAGCCGACCCCGCGGTATCGGACGAGGAGGGTGGAAAAGGGTTCACCGGCCAGGGGTGGGAGACGAACACGGATTTTGGCCTGATCGGCGACCCGCACGCCGTGAAGGGCGGGATGTTTCGGGAAGTGGTTGCGGATTTTCCGAGCACGTTGCGACCCAACGGGCCGAATGTTACTGCGTACAGCGCGATGATCAGTGGCCTAGTATACGAGACGTTGCTCGGGTTGCACCCGACCACGCTCGAGTATATTCCCGCGCTAGCCTCGCACTGGCAGATATCGGAAGACAAGCTGACCTACCGGTTCCGGATCGACCCGAACGCGCGGTGGGCCGACGGAATGCCCGTGGTGGCCGAGGATGTAGTGGCGAGCTGGGAGCTATGGATGGATAAGGGGATGAACGATCCGTCGTTGCCTGTGACGTTCGGCAAGTTCAAGAAGCCGGTGGCGGAAGGCAAATACATCGTGCGGGTGGAGACGATCACACCGAACTGGCGCAACTTTCTGTATCTGACGAACAGCTTGATCGTGTTGCCGGCGCATGTCCTGAAGACGATCGACGGGGCCACCTACATTCGCGACTATAACTACAAGATGGTGCCGGGCTCCGGACCCTATGCCGTCGACGAAGCGGACGTGGACAAGGGCAGCACGATCCGAATCCGGCACCGGGAAGACTTCTGGGGGGAGAACTACAGGCGGAATGTTGGCACCAGTAATTTTGATGAGATTCTTGTTTCGGTGGTGCGGGACCGGAATCTGGAGTTTGAGATGTTCAAGCGGGGTGATCTCGATTACTACTACGTGAATCGGGCGCAGATGTGGGAAGAGGATTTGAACTTCCACGATGTAGAACGGGGAGTGATTCTGAAACGGAGAATCTGGAATCACTCGCCGAACAGCATCCAAGGGTTTGGATTCAACACGCGGCGCGCTCCGTATGACGACATCCGCGTGCGGAAGGCAATTCGGTTATTATTCAACCGGGAGCAGCTCATCGAGAAGCTGATGTATGGGGCATACCAGCCTTCCAATTCGACTCATCCCGGCAGCATCTGGGAAAATTCGGAAAACGAACAGATATCCTACGATCCACAGAAAGCTCTGGCCCTTCTCGCCGAGGCCGGCTACACCGGGCGCGATGCACAGGGACGGCTGACACGCAACGGGACACCGCTGAATCTGGACCTTTTGTATGGTAACAAAAGTTCCGAGCAATTCATGACCGTTTTTCAGGAAGATCTACGAAGCGTGGGAATTACGCTGAATCTGCGTCTGGTTACCTTCGAGACATTGATAAAGCTTCTGGATGAACGCCAGTTTGACATGGTCGCAGCCGCCTACACCGGAATCATCTTTCCGAACCCCGAGACCTCTCTGCTCTCCTCTCTGGCCGATGAGAACAATACAAACAATATTACCGGTTTCAAGAATGCGCGGGTGGACGAGCTGATCGCGCAATACGATGTCGCATACGAGGTGCCGGACCGCGTGAAGATCATCAGGGAGATCGACAAGATCTTCACCGACTCGCACCACTGGGTTCTGGAGTGGTATGCACCCTATGCGCGCGTCGCCTACTGGAATAAGTTCGGAGTCCCGCAGGGTCATATCACTCGCATCGGTGATTACCGGGATATCGTCTCGATGTGGTGGGTCGATCCGGACAAGCTGGACCGATTAGAGCGGGCTAGGCGTGACGAAGCTCTGGATCTTGGCCAGGGTGAGGTGGAAGACAAGTACTGGCTGGATTTTTCCCAAATGGAGGAGTTGCAATAAGTCCGGCCTCTTGATCCCCCATGACTGGTTATTTCATCCGCAGATTTCTGTTGATTATCCCCACTTTCATTGGCATTACCGCCGTAGTATTCGTGATCATGCACCTCGTTCCGGGTGGCCCAATCGAGAGGCAGATCATGCGCTACAAGGCTGCCATGATGCAAGAGGGCGGCAGTGGTGCTGCAACCTCCCGGTTTGGAACCGAAATCCCTGCGGGTGCGCTGGAGGAGATGCGCCGGTTTTACGGATTCGACAAGCCAATCCACATCCGCTACGCGAACTGGCTCTGGAACGTTCTGCATCTCGACCTGGGTCGCTCCTATATCTATCAGGACCCGGTGTGGGACGTCATCAAATCCCGGTTTCCCGTCTCCCTCTTTCTCGGCCTGACCGGCTTTCTTCTGAGCTACATCGTCTGTATTCCGCTCGGGGTATGGAAAGCGATCAAGCACGGCTCGAAGTTCGATATTGCCAGCAGCACCATCGTCTTTCTGGGCTATTCGATTCCCGGATGGGCGCTGGGCACGGCGTTGCTGGTCCTGTTGGGGGGAGGAAGTTTCTGGGATGTGTTTCCCCTCGGCGGGTTTCGTCCCAGCAACTGGGAGTATCTCGGGTTCTTTGAAAAAATCGTGGCGCAGCTTCACCACATGTTTCTGCCGGTGCTCTGCTACATGGTCGGCTCGTTTGCGACGCTGACGATCCTGATGAAGAACTCGCTCATGGAGAACCTCGGGCAGGACTATATCCGCACGGCGTTTGCGAAGGGGTTGAGTGAACAGCGCGTCATCTTCGTCCACGCCCTGAGAAACTCGCTGATCCCCATCGCCACCGGCCTCGGACACGTGATCAGCATCATTCTGGCCGGCTCGTTCCTGATCGAGAAGGTCTTCAACATCGACGGCATGGGCTACCTGGGCTATACCTCCATCCTGCAACGCGATTATCCGGTGGCCCTGGGCATCCTGGTGATCTCCAGCCTCTTGATGCTGGTCGGGAACATCCTTTCCGACATGATCTACGTGGTTGCGGATCCCAGAATTCGCTTCAAGTAAGGATTCGCTTCAAGTGATGAATCAGGATACAGGGTTAACCGGCAACTCGAATCCACCGGCTTCCACCGTTCCCGGCGGGGAGCCAACACAGTCCGTTTCCCTGATCCGCAAGCGATTCAGAAAGTTCCGGTCTCTGAAGCGCGGATACTATTGCTTCCTGATCATGAGCGGCGTCTTCCTGATCTCTTTTCTGCTCCCGGTTCTGATCAGCAACACGGCGCTTGTCCTGCGTTACGAGGGCCAATTTTATTTCCCGCAGCTGCGCTACTACCCGGCCTCCACATTCGGTCAGGAGACGATCGTGGAACCCGACTACCGGGAGTTGCAACGGACATTTCGCGAGCAAGGCGGCGGCAACTGGGTCCTGCTTCCACCGTATCCCTACAGTCCCACGGAATCGCTGCTGGAGCTGCCGGGATTTCCACCGCACCCGCCGTCTTCCGAACACCTGTTCGGCACGGATGACCGTGGCCGGGATATCTTCGCGCGGCTGTCCTATGGATTCAACGTCTCCATGACGTTTGCCGTTCTGGTGCTGGTCTTCAGCTACGCGATCGGAATCATCGTGGGAGCGGCGCTGGGATACTTTGGTGGGAAGCTCGACATCCTGGGACAGCGATTGATTGAGATCTGGTCTTCGCTGCCGTTTCTCTACACGATTATTATCGTCAGCTCCATTGTTGTGCCCGTCTACATTCCTGGAAAGAACCTGGTTCTCCAGCCGTCGTTCTGGCTGCTGATCACGATCCTGACGATCTTCGACTGGATGGGGATCACCTATTACGTGCGGGGTGAATTCTACCGGGAGAAGGCCAAGGACTACGTGGGCGCGGCGATCGCCATGGGCGCCTCCGATCGCACCATCATGTTCCAGCATATCCTGCCGAACTCGCTGACGCCGGTGGTCTCCTTTGCTCCCTTCATGATCGTGGCCAACATCGGCGCGCTGGTGGCGCTGGACTTCCTGGGATTCGGGCTGCCCGCGCCAACGCCCAGCTGGGGCGAGCTGATCGGGCAGGGGATGGAGAATCTGACCAAGTGGTGGCTGGTCTTTTTCCCTCTCAGTGCGATGTTCGTGACGCTCCTGCTGATTGTTTTCATCGGCGAGGCGGTGCGGGAAGCCTTTGATCCAAAGGAGTATTCACGACTGCGATGAAGACCCTGCCCAAATCGCTTCTTGAGGTCCGTAATCTGAGGACCCGGTTCCAGACGGATTCCCGGATTGCGCACGCCGTCGACGGGGTGGATTTCGACATCTTCCAGGGCGAGGTGCTGGGGCTGGTGGGGGAATCCGGCTCCGGCAAGAGTGTAACGGCGCTGAGCATCCTGCGCCTGATCCCCGATCCGCCCGGAAAGATTACCGATGGGTCCATTCTCTTCAAGGGGAGGGACCTCCTGAAGCTTTCCTGGGAGGAGATGAGAGCCGTCCGGGGCAATGAGATCAGCATGATCTTTCAGGAGCCCATGACATCGCTGAATCCGGTCTTCCCCATCGGCATGCAGATGAAAGAAGCGGTGCTGGGGCACGAGCAGGTCTCCGGCAAAGAAGCGTTCGACCGCTCGGTGGAGATGCTCGAGCTGGTGGGGATTCCGAATCCCGCCTCGCGCATGAACGACTATCCCCATCAATTTTCCGGCGGTATGCGGCAGCGCGTGATGATCGCCATGGCGCTCTCCTGCGGCCCGTCGCTGCTCATCGCAGACGAGCCGACCACGGCGCTGGACGTTACGATCCAGGCGCAGATCCTGGAGCTGATCCTGCGGATCAAAGACCAGCGGGAGGATTCCGCCGTTCTGTTGATTACGCACAATCTGGCCGTGGTGGCTGAAACCTGCGACCGGGTCATCGTCATGTACGGCGGCAAAATTCAGGAGATCGCCACGGCAACAGAGCTGTTCAAGAATCCGCAGCACCCCTATACCAGGGGGCTGCTGGCTTCGCTGCCCTCGGTGGATGGCGAAAGGCTGAAACGTCTGGCCGCCATCCCCGGAAATGTTCCCGGCATCTTCGACCTGCCATCCGGGTGCAAGTTCGTAACGCGGTGCAGCGAGCGGATCGATAGATGCTCCGAGGAGGAGCCGGAGTTGATGGAATCGGCCCCCGGGCACTGGGTGCGGTGCCATCTGGTGAATCCATGAAAATTCTCGAGGTCCAGGATCTGCGCGTCAGCTTTCCTATTGTCGGAGGCGTGTTTGCACGAAAGGTCCAGGAGGTCAAGGCGGTCGACGGGGTCAGCTTCGATCTGGAGCAGGGCGAGACGCTGGGGCTGGTGGGCGAATCCGGGTGCGGCAAGAGCACGGTGGGCCGGGCCATCGTCAACATCCTGCGCCCGATGGTCTATGGCGTGGAGGTGTCGGGGAAAATCCTGTACCACCATCAGCCGGATACGGTGGATCTGGCGTCGCTGAGCCGGGCCAGGATGCGGCCGTATCGGTCCGATATCCAGATGATCTTTCAGGACCCGTATTCGTCGCTCAACCCGCGGATGACCGTGCGGCAGATCGTCGAAGAGCCGCTGAAGCTGCACACACGGTCCTCGGCGCGGGAACGGATGGAACGGGTGGGCCGGTTGCTGGAAAAAGTGGGCCTGACGCGCGAACAGGCCGGCCGCTATCCGCATGAATTCTCGGGAGGCCAGCGCCAGCGCATCGGAATCGCGCGCGCGCTGGCGACGAATCCGCGCATCGTCATTGCGGATGAGCCAGTCAGCGCGCTGGACGTCTCCATTCAGGCGCAGGTTGTGAATCTGATGCAGGATCTCCAGGAGGAGTTCAACCTCTCCTACCTGTTTATCGCCCATGACCTGTCCGTCGTCCGGCACATCTCACGGCGGATTGCCGTGATGTATCTCGGCCATATCGTCGAGATCGGTCCGGGAGAGGCGATCTATAAGAACCCGCTGCATCCTTACTCGCGCGCGCTGCTGTCGGCCGTGCCGCGCCCGGACCCGGATATTCCCCATGACCGTCGCATCCGTCTGAGTGGTGAAATCCCGAACCCGCTGAACAAGCCATCCGGTTGCGCGTTTCGCACACGGTGTCCCATTGCAAAACCATCATGCGCCGATGAAGTGCCGGTGCTGGAAATCAAGCAGGATCGCCTGGTTGCCTGCCCGTGGGTGTAGCTATTCTTCCGCCCAGTCGCGTCTGACAGGAGACACAGGCAGAAATTCATACGCAGATACATCGGGATTATCCCGCTACCCGGCCTGTTCTTTCCGTCTTCACTGCTGATGTAAGCCCGCATTCCCAGTTTAAAATCGTAGAAGCAACCTTCTGCTAATCTCCAACGTCAATATTGATGTAGGTTCGAGCATCAACATTGCCTTCCGGAGGTTTACACCCAATGGGTGAGAGACAAAATCAGCCATTTCAACTCACTTTTAATGCCTCGTTGAAGGTCGCTTTCCAAGGATCGAGGGTCACCTCCAACGGAGGGTTGATTCTGGTGCGGGAGTTGGACGAACGCTTGGGATTCGGTGAACTCATCAAGCAGCACCTAGCCGATCCTCGGGGGAAGAACACACGGTTGCCCCTCGCGGACCTTCTACGGCAGTCGGTGTACAGTCGCTTGGCTGGGTATGAGGATGTGAACGATGCCGAGCAGCTCTCCCGAGATCCGACGTTCCGGCTGATCGGTTCCGAGAAGAATTGGGATCGAGGGGCAGCCCTGCCATCCCGGTTGCAAACCTTCGAGACGGAGTTGCTGGCTGAGGAGGAGAACTTCGCGGGGCTGGCACGGCTGAACCGGGAACTGATCGGCAGGGCAGAAGCAATCGATTCGCCGCACCGGGTAGTGCTCGACATGGACTCAACCGAAATCCCGGTCTACGGGGAGCAGGAACAGAGCGCCTACAACGGGCACTTTGAGTCCACCTGTTATCATCCGGTGCTTCTGTTCAATGGAGGCGGCGATTGTCTGGCGGCCAAGCTCCGTGCTGGCAATGTCCACAGCGCGGAGGGATGGGAAGAGTTTTTGCTGCCGGAGATCGAACGCCAGCAGTTGATGGGGAAAGAAGTCGCGTTTCGGGCTGACGCGGCCTTTGCCAAGCCGTAAATTTACGAAGCGTTGGAGGAGCGGGGCGTAAAGTACGCCATCCGCATCCCGGCCAACGAAAACCTGCATCGGGACATCGAGGAGTTGTTGAAACGCCCACCGGGGAGGCCCAGCAAAAAGCCGTTGGTCGAGTACAAGGGCTTTCTGTACCAAGCCGCGAGTTGGAAGACGGCCCGACGGGTGGTTGCGAAGGTAGAGCATCATTCCGGGGAGTTGTTCCCGCGTGTCGGGTTCATTGTGACGAACCTGACGTTGCCGGGTCGGGCGGTGGTACGGTTCTACAACAAGCGCGGGACAGCGGAGCAATGGATCAAAGAAGGCAAACAGGCGGTGAAGATGACGCGGTTGAGTTGCCATCGTTTCCGGTCCAACGAGGTGCGGCTGTGGCTCACCATCATCGCCTATAACCTGGGCAACCTTTGGCGGCGACTGGTGCTGCCACAGAGAATCGGGACCTGGTCCCTGACGAGCTTGCAGCAGCGGTTGGTGAAAACGGGAGGACGGCTCGTAAAACACGCACGGTACTACTGGCTCCTGTTGGCAGAGAGCCATCTGACGCGGCGGTTGTTTGCCAGTATGTTGGGGCGGATCGATGGACTGCCGCTTCCGTCGGGATAGCTCAGGCAGTGGCACCCAAGAAAACAATTCCGCTATCCCCCAGGTATGGAGAGTTGTCTGAAAAAGCTGGTTCTGGATGCCCCGGAGACGGGTTTTCAGGACGCGGAAAGGGCGGAAAGGAAGCCGTTGGTACCGCCTGGTAGAGAATTGGTGCCCGGAGGGATCCACTGGAGGCAAATGGGTGTAGACTCGTTACCGTCGGGAGTCCAAAAAGTTTATTCCAGCTTGGAATTTACCACAATACCGTAGGGACGCGCGTTATCGGTGGGCACCCTGACCAACTTCACTTCACCGGTTTCCGGGATAAGTCTCCCCACCATGTTATCTCCTGACAAGGTGAACCAAAGAGTCCCATTTTGGTCAAAGATGGGCGTATGGGGGCCGCGAGCATTGGGGTCCGGCATGGGGTATTCGTCAACCTCTCCAGTTATAGGGTTGAGCTTGCCGACGTAGCCTCCATTAATCGCCGTGAACCAGATGTTGCCCTCTTGGTCGAAGTCCGGGCCGTGAGGTCTGGACTTGGGAGTTTTCAAGGCGTATTCCTTGAATTGGTTGGTGTTAGGGTTGAACCGCCCCAGCAAGTTGCCGTCTATTCCTGTGTACCAGATGAATCCGTCCGGTGCAACGAGAGGGTCATGGGGCCGCGAATAGGGCGTTGGCACCGTCCACTCATGGATGGAGACTTCGACGCTGCCAGGAATCACCACCGCCTTAGGAGCCCGATCCGGAAAGCTGTTCGCCAAATACTCTATCAAAACAGTGATCTGATCCTCTGTTATGGAAGCACCGTACCAGACCATCCGTTTGACAACGTCTTGCCATTCCTCCGGAGTATGTCCATTTGGGTTGGTCAACCTACCGAGCTCGTGGCACTGAACGCAAGCGGTCTGAGCGATCTGCTTGCCTGCGCCGTCGGGCAAGGTGTTTTGATCTGTTTGACTCTGTGCAGGGACCAACGAACAAAGAAACATTGCTGGAAGAAGCAATGCTCTTCGGACTCCGCCGGAATAATGTGCATGACTCCCAGAGATCGCCGTCATAAAATCCAGCCCCCTTTTATGCAGAACTAAAGATTGCCACTTGCTCTCCACGCCACATTCTATGCAGATTTCCGTGGCGTTTCCATCTCATAATTTCGTGGCCGCGCCAGACTCGATCTTTCGTGGGTAGACAGCACGGTACTGTCGATAGAGGGGCGGTGGTCGGAAAAGGGGCCCCGGGGTCGGTGGCCTAGCAGGCCGTGGTGGAAATGGCATTTTTGACACGGCTCTCAGAGTTTGGTGCTGCAGGGGTGAAAACCGGAATCTATCCGCAGAAGTGGCCGGTTGACGACCCGATCGTTCCATGAGCCCTTGCAGGAGCATCCAGACCCACCAGCAGCAGAAAAAGACGTTGTTCCAGCGGTCCTGCAGGCCCCTTGGCGTCCCGGCTCCGATTTCCCGGCGCAGAATCAGGCTGAGGTTGAACGCCGCGACGTGAAGCAGCAGCCGCTTTAAGATGTTGCGATGTCCGCGCAGATGCGTGCGCCGCATTCCTCCCGTGCCGTAGACATGCGCAAAGCTTCGTTCCACTACCTCTCCCCGCCGACGCAAGAGTTGTTTGCCTCGCTCGCCTCGCATGCGCCGCCGATTGCCGTACACTGCAGTTTGTTCGTCGGCTTTGCCCTGCCAGTGTCGCCGCCCTCGTTGCGGCTCCGGTATATACGACCGCACTCCGATCGCTTGTAAATCTTCCAGCAGCGGCCCGCTGTGATATCCCTTGTCCGTTACCACCTCTTCGAGTCCCTGCGCATTCATCTGCTCATCCGCTGCCGGTTCTTTCCCCACCGCCTCCAACTGCTCGGCTGCTTCCACGAACGTTTCTTGCAGCGTGGTGGTGTCGCCCTGATCGGCCCCTTGCACCGTTACTGCCACCACCGCTCCGGTCTCCAAATCCACCGCGTGCTCCGCCTTGTGCGCCAGGTGCGTCCGGCCATCTTTCATCTTCGTGATCCGCGCGTCGGGATCGTGCGGGTGCTCCCAATCCTGATTGGAACTCTTCTTCTTCCGCTTCCGGTCCAGTCGCGCCACTTCTTCCCGCGTCGGCGTCGCGATGCCCGACTCCTTCGCCAGCTTGGTGAGAAACTCCGGGTAACTTTCCCCGCTGTCCCGCCGCACGATGCTTCGCAGTGCTGCGTTGGCCTCCAGCGTCGTGGCGTCGATTCCCAGCGTCTTGCCTTGCAGCAATCCCTTCTCCGCAATCACTCCCAGCGCCCACGTGAACACTTCCCGGTGCGTCTCCACGTCGATCAGCCGCCGCGTCCGCGAGATCGTCGAGTGATCCGGCGGCGCTTCCTCCAGCCCGATCCGCAGAAAACTCCGCAGCGCCAGCGAGTCCGCCGCCCGCCACGCCATCCCGCGCTCCGAGTCCAGTCCTTCGAAATACCCCATCAGCAGCAGCCGGAAGTACATCCCCGGAGCCAGACCCGGCCGCCCCATCTTCTCCGCCTAGAACCGCCGGCACCGCTCCTCCACGAAGCCGTCAAAACCCGCCTCTTCCAGCAACTCATTCAATCGCTCATAGAACGGATGTCCTGCCGTTCGCGGCAGATCGCACGTGGCCACCCAGATCTCTTCCTGTCGCTCCCGTTGTTTCCGTGTTCCCATCGCCATGCCGCCATTCTCCAGCCTCTCTCGCTTCCTCACAAGCTCATTCGTCCAGAAATGTGCTCCTCCCCACACTTCCACCACGGCCTGCTAACCAAACTCTAGGGTTATCCCAGCTTTGGTGCGACACTGATATCGCAGCTGGGAAACTTCTCGATAAGGAGATTAACGAGAATCTGAAGAGCGCAGAAATTGTCGTGTTGCTTGTCAGCTCATATTCCCTTGCTTCGAAATACATCTCACGGATTGAGGTTCCCTACTCAATGAAGCTCCATGCGCAAGGGAAGGCCGAGGTAATTCCGGTGGTTGTCCGCCCGTGCAGAGTGGGGAAAGCCCCGTTTGCAGAACTGAAGCGGCTTCCTAAAGACGGGAAGGCTGTGCAAAAGTGGAAGCTGCAGGATTCGGCTTGGGTGAACGTAATGGAGGAGATTGAAAAGGTTATCGAGAAAATCCGCAAGAAACGGGTGAGGAAAATATAATCGGTCGTCCTGCTTTCCATCAGTTCAGAAAAACCAGAAAACAGCTAAATAACCACATCATTGAACTGCTTTTCCGATTTTCAGTATGAAGTGGAATCGTGGAGCGCTCGCTGCGGGGACTGCGTCCAGGCACTTCGTGCAGTAATAGTTCGGACTCGCGATGCTCGCCTCACCAAGTTCATCGAGATTTACGTCGGAATGGAGAATAATTGCTCCGCCTCTGGCTGCGCTCGGGCCTTCGGCAGAGAGGTAGAAGAGTTGTTTAGGAATCTAATTTTCATGGGGGAGTCGAGGGTGGAGTGGAGCGTGGGGCGGGTGTAGGGGAATCCCGGAGAAGATTGGTGGGAGGTGGAGGGGGCCTGGTGGGTGATGGAGGTGGCGGGGGGATTCCCAGTCCATGGCCGTGGCGACGCGGGCGGGGACGATGACGACCGGGGGCTGGGCGTCCCGGAGGGCGGAAGCGATTAGAACGGGAAGCCGGGAAAGCGGATGTCCGGCCCGGCTGGAAAGGGTGGTAGAATACTGGTTCGCGCCACCCGCATTGGAATTGATTCAGGTATGAACCAGCAACGATTCGGGATCTAAATCAAAATTAAGAAAAGGGGTACCTATGGCTTTTACGCTGCCTGACCTGCCTTACTCTCATGACGCACTTGAACCTTACGTCGACGCGAAGACGATGGAGATCCATCATGGGAAGCATCATGCCGCTTATGTAAGCAAACTGAATGCGGCGCTGGAGTCGGCGCCGGAGCTGGCCAGCCTGTCGCTGGAGAGTCTGGTCGCGGGGCTGGATTCGGTGCCGGAGAAGATCCGCACCGCCGTCCGCAACCATGGTGGGGGACATATGAACCACACGCTGTTCTGGAGCGTGATGAAGAAGGGTGGCGGCGGGGAGCCGCAGGGTGCGCTGGCCGATGCGGTGAAGGCGTCGTTCGGTTCCTTCGACGAGTTCAAGGCGAAATTTTCAGCCGCGGCTGCCGGAGTGTTCGGTTCCGGATGGGCATGGCTGGTGTTCAAAGATGGAAAGCTGGCCGTGGAAGGCTCCGCGAACCAGGATAATCCGCTGATGACGAAGACGGGCACGCCGCTGCTGGGTCTGGATGTCTGGGAGCACGCCTACTATCTGCTGTATCAGAACCGCCGGCCCGACTACATCGGCGCATGGTGGAACGTCATCAACTGGGAAAAGGTGCTGGAGAACTACACGGGGGCGGCAAAATAATCGGCCCTCGCCGCTCCGCAGGAACAATGAAAATGCCCGTTGAGCCATCGGCCCGGCGGGCATTTTCAGTCACGGGAACCCGGATGAAAAACTGTTACAGAAGAAATGCTCTGTCCGGCCGCATGGCGTGGGCCTGGGTCATCGACATGTACCGTGGGCCTCTACAGTGGGCCTGTGCAGAGTGGGGAAGGTATCGGTCAGGCGTCTTCTTCGGTGGGCAGGACGGGGGGGGAGCCGGGAGGTGGCCCGGGAGGCGGCTCTCCGGAGCGGCGTCGGTGGCGGAGAATCTCGATGACCCCCGGCAGAATCGAAAGCACGATGACAACGCCGATGACGATATGCATGTGGCGTTCGATATCCGGAACCAGGGTGCCCAGGTAGTAGCCGATCAGCGTCATGCTCAGAATCCAGAGGACGCCGCCGAATATGTTGTAGGAGACGAATTTCCGGTATTCCATGCGGGCTGCGCCGGCCACCGCCGGTGCGAAGGTGCGCACGACGGGAACGAAGCGGGCCAGGACAATGGTCTTGGGGCCGTGCTTCTCATAGAAGGCGCGGGCGTGCTCCAGATGGCGCTGCTTGAAGAAGCGGGAATCGGGACGGTTGTAGAGAGAGCGTCCGGCCTTGCGGCCGATGAGGTAGCCGACCTGGTCTCCGACAACGGCGCAGAGGGAGGCGAAAAACAGCAGCGAGGCCAGATTCAGGTATCCGGCCGCGGCAAAGATGCCAGCCGTTACCAGCAGTGAGTCCCCGGGAAGAAAGAAGCCGACGAACAGTCCCGTTTCGACGAAAATGATGACGCAGACCAGGACGGTGCCGCCGCTGGTGACGATGCTCTTGACGTCGGTCAGAAACGACAGGATTTCCTTGAGGTCTTCAAGCATAAATCTTCCACTTACAGACGGCGCGCAATATGTACTCTCTCCGGGAGCGTTAAAGGCATGGTCCAGCCAATCAACATTGTAAACGGTATTGCAAACGGTTCGGGGGGGCGATCGGGTAATCAGATAGGATCAGTCGGCCGGCGGCAGCGCCGGAAAGCAGACTATTTCGCCCTGTTCTCCCCATCGGATTCTGATGTAGACTCTCAGCGGCATTATTTCCAGCGCCACCATCACAGGATTTGCGATGCAGGGTGAACGGAGGCCGGGAGCTTCCGCGCGTTCAAAAAGGCGCGTTGCTGCATCTGACCAAGGGACGGGGAGACGCACTCATGGATTCGAGCTGGGCGCAGGTCTACAACCCGCTGAATAATCTGGCGTTGTCGGCACTGGTGGCGAGCCTGCCGGTCTTCGTGCTGCTGGGGTTGCTGGGGATCTTCCGGGTCCGGGCGCACTGGGCGGCGCTGGCCGGGCTGGCCACGGCGTTCGGAGTGGCCACGGCGGTGGCCGGGATGCCGGTGGGGTTGGCAACGGCGGCGGCGGTGAATGGCGCGGCATACGGGCTGTTCCCGATCGGCTGGATCGTGCTGTGCGCGATCTTCGTCTACGACGTCACGATCTTCACGGGAAAGTTCGAGATCGTGAAGCACTCCATCTCGGGTCTGACCAGCGACCGGCGGCTGCAGGCCCTCTTGATAGCCTTCAGCTTCGGGGCCTTCGTGGAAGGCGCGGCGGGCTTTGGGACGCCGGTGGCGGTCTGCGCGGCGATGCTGATCGGGTTGGGATTTCCGGCGCTGCCAGCGGCGGGGCTGTCACTGATCGGGAACACGGCTCCGGTGGCATTCGGAGCGCTGGGGACGCCGATCATCGCGCTGGCGGGCGTTACGGGGCTGCCGCTGGATGAGTTGAGCGCGATGGTGGGACGCCAGCTCCCGTTTTTTTCCGTCCTGGTGCCGTTCTGGCTGGTGTGGGTGATGGCCGGGCGCAAGGCCATGATGGAGGTCTGGCCGGCGTGCCTGGTCTGCGGCGTCAGCTTCGCGGTGCCACAGTTCCTGGTGAGCAACTTCTACGGACCCACGCTGGTGGACATCATCGCTTCGATCTCGTCGATCTTTTTTCTGATCGTGCTGCTGCGGCGCTGGCGTCCGCCAACGATCTGGCGTCTGCCCGGCGAGCGGGAGGAAAAGGAGTCGGACCGTGTGTCTCTCAGCCGCGGAGAGATCTTCCAAGCCTGGCTTCCCTGGACCATCCTGTCCGTGCTGGTCTTCATCTGGGGCATCCCGCAGATAAAGGCCCTCATGAACTCGATCTCCATGCCACGCCTCGCCGTGCCGTTTCTGGATAACATGATTCTCCGGGTGCCGCCGGTGGTGCCGGAGGTTCACGCGGAGAGCGCGGTATTCGTCTTCAACTGGCTCTCGGCGACGGGGACGGCGATATTGATTTCAGGAATCATCTCCGGGCTGGTGCTGGGGGTGAGTCCGGCGCGGCTGGCGCGTTTGTTCGGGCACACGGTGTGGCGCGTGCGGATCTCGATGCTGACGATTGCGGCGATGCTGGCGCTGGGCTTCACGACGCGCTTCAGCGGGCTGGACGCGACGATGGGACTGGCGTTTGCCAGCACGGGGTTCCTGTTCCCGTTCTTCTCGCCGCTGCTGGGCTGGCTGGGGGTAGCGCTGACGGGCAGCGACACGTCGTCGAACGTGCTGTTCGGCAACCTGCAACAGATTACGGCGCAGCAGCTGGGGATCTCGCCGGTGCTGGCCGCGGCGGCGAACAGCTCGGGCGGCGTGATGGGTAAGATGATCGACGCGCAGAGCATCGTGGTGGCCGGCGTGGCCACGGGCTACGAAGGGCACGAAGGCGAGATACTGCGCTACGTCTTCTTCCACTCCCTGGCGATGGCGGCGCTGGTGGGGTTGCTGGTGCTTTCCCAGGCCTATCTGTTTCCGGGCGTGGTGCCGTAATGGATGCGGATGCGCGGGGTCCGGCCGGACCGTTGATTAATGTAGCCGAACAGGTGATCAGCGTACCCGGGCCGATGATCAACGTCTTCGACTACGAGGCGCAGTCGCGTGAACGACTGACGCGGATGGCGAGCGAGTATATTGCCTCCGGCGCCGGAGACGAGATCACGCTGCGGCGGAATCGCGAGTGTTTCGACCGGATGCTGCTGCAGCCGCGTGTGCTGGTGGACGTGAGCCGCCTGGACACCTCGGTGGAGCTCTACGGCGAGAAGCTGGAGTTTCCCGTGCTGCTGGCTCCGTGCGCCTACCAGAAGCTGTTCCATGAAGAGGGAGAGATGGAGGCGGCACGCGGGGCGGCGGCCACTGGCGCGCCCTACGTGGTGAGCACGTTTGCCAGCACGGCGGCCGAGAGGATTGCCGAGGTGCCCGACGCGTCGCTGTGGTTTCAGCTCTACGTGCATCCCGATCACGGGTTCACCGAGGAGCTGATCCAGCGCGTGGAGCAGTCTGGATACCGCGCTTTGTGCGTAACGGTGGATACGCCGATGCTGGGCATCCGCGACCGGGAAAAACGCGCCGGGTTCCATCTGCCGGAAGGGATCGAACGAGAGAATCTGAAGCCGCTGGGGACGGGGGCGACCAAGGCCGGCCATTTCGACAAGGGGAAAAAGTACAGCATCCTGGACCCGGCGATCACATGGAAGACGATCGAGTGGATCCGGTCGCGGACGAAGATGCCGGTGCTCTTAAAGGGCGTGCTCTCGGCCGAGGACGCGGCGCGCGCGGCGGCGGAGGGCATCGAAGGCCTGATCGTCTCCAACCATGGAGCGCGCAACCTGGACACGGTGCCGGCGACGATCGAGGCGCTGCCGCGGATCACCGACGCGGTGGAGGGCCGGATGCCCGTGCTGTTGGACGGCGGTATCCGGCGCGGGACCGACGTCCTGAAGGCGCTGGCCTGCGGCGCGCGGGCCGTGCTGATCGGCAGACCCTACCTGTGGGGGCTGGCCGTTGGCGGCGCGGCGGGTATCCAGCATGTGATGGAGATGCTGCGCGCCGAGATGCGGGCGGCGATGATGCTCTGCGGGACCACTTCGCTCGGCGAGATCGACCAGAAAGTGTTGTGGGCGAAAGATGCGCCTGCGCGGCAGGGGCGCCGAGAGCCCCGGGCGTAAAAGCTATCCGCAAAGTGGATCCCCGTTCACCGGGGGCCCCTTCGAATAGCGCCGCCGCAGAGCTATCATCTATTTATCGTCATCATGGGCCAGTAGCTCAGGTGGATAGAGCAGCGGTTTCCAATAAATTCAAGCGGTTTGTCTTGCTTGATTCGTTTGTTGTTGGGCGGTCTTGGGAGGATTTCCATGCTGGAACCAACGGGAGGATGCTCCAAAGCAGATTTTGGAAGTGCGGAACACTTCTTTCCCGTTGAGGAGTTGCAAATATTAAGAAACCAGAAACCACTCAGCGGCGTATACTTTAGTGCAGTACTGGGGCAGCCAAAACGGAGATCCCCGTTGAACAGGTTGCAGGAGCAAGAATTTTGAATGGCTCCATGAGTTTGTAAGTCCTTAGAGCTTATTGATATTGGGGTTCGACGAAATCCACAAATTGTGATTTTCGAGTCTCTAAGAGTGATTTTTCAACAAGCTGTTAATGCATCGGTAAAAAAAAGGAGATTCTGTAATGATTAATCGAATTCTGCGGGCCGGGTGGATCCTTGCCTTCGCAATGTTCCTGGGAGTCGGCCTCCAGGCCCAGCAGGTATCCGTGCCGGCCGAACTGGCACAGTACGCCTATCCGGACCTCATTATCTACAACGGCAAGATTATCAGCGTGGATGACCCCTCGTTGACTGAATCGCTGGGCAGTACGTATGAAGCCATGGCAGTGAAAGGGGAAAGAATCCAGTTTCTGGGCACATCGGACGAAGTCCTCACCTACGCCGGGCCCAACACCCGGAGGATCGATTTGAAGGGCCGCATGGTGATTCCGGGGATCGTAGACTCCCACACCCACCTTCACAACCACGCGTATTCCTGGTGGGCCCGGGAAAACACCGAGAAATTCAGCGACCTTGCCAAGAGAATCTCGGTCACGGGTGAGAATTATGAAGAGATCACCAAGGGAATCGAGCTGGCAATCAAAGAGGGCATGACGGGGATCGCGGAGGAAACGTGGGCCGACATCAGCCTCCCGGGCGGAACGGGGCTGGGGATGCCCTACCTGCGGTCAGACTCGTTGACGCGCGAGCAGTTGGATGAGTGGGCTCCAGACCGGCCGGTGTGGGTTTCTGCAAATGTGGAATTTCAGCTGAATACGGCGGCCCGCGATGATCTGCTCAATTACTATGGCGTGGAACCAAGCGATGAAAGCTTGGAAAATGCCGTCCAGCACGCCGTTACCATCAATCGCACGAAGATTTCCGACAGGTACTTTGAGAATAATATCGCCGAGCTGGCGGGTGCCATGGAGCATACGATGAGAAGCGCCGCCGCGAACGGGATTACGACGTTCTCTTCCCACATCGTCGGACTTCGGTTCATGCCGGCCTACGCGCTCCTACGAAAGGAAGGGCGGATGCCCATTCGTTTCGGATGGGCCCATCGGCTGTGCCAGTTGGTGGAAGACGATGTCCCCGGCTGCTTCCTGCACCTGGGCTCCATCCAGAACGTTGGAGACAACTACTATTGGAGCATCGGCATGACCCTGGGAGCCATTGACGGCGGACCTCCCTCCATTTGCACCACCATGGAGGCGCCTCCGAGATTCAAGGCGCAGGAGAAGTGCTTCCTGCAACCGGGCAACCAGTACGCAAAGGCGATTCATACGGCGCTGGCGAATCGCTATCGCTACGTTGTGAACCATGTCTACGGGGATAAGGCTGTGGACTACGTCATGGACATCATGGACCAAGTGATTGAGGAAAACCCTGAGATTACTCTGGACTATATGCGGGATCTGCGGATGACCTCCGATCACTGCGGTTTCTATCCTCGGCAACAGCAACTCGCGCGCCTGGAACGCTTCAATTGGATTCTCAGTTGCGATGTGAGGTTTGTCAACCGCAGCTATCCGTGGCTGGCAGTCTATGGCATGCAGGCCGCCAACCGCATCGCTCCCATGAAGAGCATTATTGAAGCAGGCATCATGGCGACCCTGGAGTTTGAGCTGAGAACCGAAGATGGTAGCGGCCCGACGCTGTGGGCGCAGGGGATCGCGGCGATGACACGGAGGAATAACAATGGAATTATCGTGGCGCCGGAAGAGGCCATCAGCCGGGAAATGGCGCTGAAGATGATCACCGTCTACCCGTCGTACTACGTGCTGAAGGAGAAGGAGATCGGGACGCTGGAAGTCGGCAAGCTGGCTGACTTCGTGGTGTACAACAAGGACTATCTCACCATTCCTCTGGAAGAAATTCCGACTGTATTTCCCCTGATGACAGTGGTCGGTGGAAATACCGTAATTCTGCGGGAGGAGTTCGCCACAGAACTGGGCACGGATCCAGTGGGACCTCAGGTTGAGTTCGAGTTCGAGGAGGAGTACCGCCAGGGTGATGTTCCGATTGGAGAGGACGGGGATACGATTCAGGGATAACCTGTAAAGGTGTGCGATTCACTGAATCCTAGCTGTACCTTTTGGAGGGGGGGGCAAGTCTTTTGTGTCCCCCTTTTTTCCACTCGCGACGTTCAATTTCGGTCCTGACGCGCGATAATGGGGGAGAGAATGGAAAACGCTCTTATGCGACAAGCAAAGACAGGATCGGCATGGTATTTGGCGATGGCATTGTGTCTATTTCTGCTCCCGTCCGGGCTCCTCGCGCAGGGCAATGAGGAGGCCTGGAAGCGGTATATGGAGGCGGCCTCGACTGCGCTCCAGGGGAACAACCCCGATGATGCCTTGTTTGCTTTGGGCAATGCGCTAAGAGCGGCAGAAGGGTTTGGTCCAGAAGATCAGCGCCTCGCTACCACGTTAAACCTCATGGCCTCTTTCCAGCGCTCCAGGGGGAACTTCGAGGAGGCGGAATCTCTCTATTCACGACTCATCAGCGTTTTGGAACAAGGTTTGGGTCCGGACAACCCGTCTGTTGCAAATGCCCTGGACACACTGGCCGCCTTCCACCAGGAGGAACATCAGCTGAGTCAGGAGGCAGAAGCGCCGCCGGAAGAGCACGCAGACTCGGAGGACCATTCCCATGAAGCGGGCCAGGCGCACGAGGATGAATCACACCTGGCGGCGGCGACAACGCTCCTGCAACGCTCCCTTGCAATTCGAGAGAAGGCCTCCGGTCGCGATGATGCCAGCGTAGACGCCAGCGTCAACCGGCTGGCAGTGGTTTATGATGCCCAGGGCAGGTACGGCGACGCGAAGCTGCTGCTGGATCGCTCGCTTGAGACGCGGGAACGCGTGCTCGGAGAGGGAGCTCCGGAGGTCGCTGCCAGCCTTTACAACCTGGGAATTCTCGTACAAAAACAAGGGGATTTGGCCGAGGCCGAAGCCCTGCTGAAACGCTCCTGGAAGTTGCGCGAAAAACATTTCGGCCTGCAGGATCTCGAAGTGGTTCGGAGTCTCAGTGCCCTGGCTTCCCTGTACACGGAACAGGGCCGTTTTGGCGAAGCCGAATCATTGCTCCAGCTTTCCCTATCCATCCGTGAGAACAATCTCGGCCGCGACCATCCGGGTCTGATTCCGATATTGGGCGGTCTTTCCGCCGTACACGCGCTGCAGGATCATCCGGCGGAGGTCCAGCAGCTGCTGGAACGCTCGATCGTTATTGAGGAGGAGACTTTCGGCGAAGAACATCTCTATCTGGTCCCCTCGCTGAACAACCTGGCGCTGGCCCATATGGCACAAGAGCATTATGGAGAAGCCGCGCAAATCTGGGAGCGAGTCCTCAGAATTCAGGAGACCAACAACGGTACCTTTCACGCCAGTCTGCTTCCGACTTTGGAAGGCTTGTACGAGGCATATAAACAGGAGGGCAATGAGGAGGCGGCCATCCGAATGGGCAGGCGCAGCGAAGCCGTCGCAGAGGCGTCCGGCCAGCACGACCACTAGCAGTCAACTCTTCCATTCGGTCAGCGGATTCGGACCCGTCTCCCCTGCTGTCAACCCCGTTCCTGGCCCGAACCACCCCAGCCTCATCGATACCCTCGGTGCTCTCGGCGAAGCACACAAGAAGAGTAGCAATACGCCGGAATCTATCAGGATTCTCCGGCGCCAGGAAGCCGTCATTGTCTACAGCCAAATATCTCAGAAGCATTCTGACGCTCTGTTCTGCCTGTGCGTGTTTCTGAGTTACAAGGCCCCAATTGCATCTAGTTTTATACCAGCGTAAGCGGACCCTGCTCCCGCATCCCGCAAGATCGCATTGCAGGGACGCTCCGTTACCGATTCCCGACGAATAACGGCGTCGCGATTACCTATCTGTGCCCGCCGGATGATCATTTGGCAAACCGGGAGTCGACCATTCGGATTTTCGTTCCATGGACCATTTGGTCATTGGTATTGAGAAACCAATAGTCCTCTGCATGACAATGAAAACTGAATGTCTGTATTCCGCTGTCCGAGAAGTGTCCGAATGATTTGAAAGAGGTTTTTATGACTGGTCGAGGGAGCGTTGGGTTATGGGTGCAATCCCGAATGTGGCACATAACGACCCACTACAACACCAAAAAGAAATCAGGAATGCGCTAATGGGAATAGGGCTGAGGCGGAACGTCTTGGCCCTGGTTTTCGGACAGGCGGTCCGTTTGGCGGCATTTTCCCTCCAGTCGGAGGCCCCTTGTAATAGCGCAACCGCACAGTTATCATCTACTTACAGTAATTATGGGCCTGTAGCTCAGGTGGATAGAGCAGCGGTTTCCTAAACCGGAGGTCGGGCGTTCGAGTCGCCCCAGGCCCACCATTCCTCATCTTCCCCGCCAATAGCGTAGTGACCAGATGGAGTCCTGGAGGAAAACAGGAGCTTCCTACTTCAGGTCGCCGTAGGGGAAGCGGCGCTGGACGACATCCCGGAGGAAGGGTATGTTCCCCTTGCTGACGATCTCGGACGACGGGAGCGCGCCTAACAACTTTGCTTGCGCCGCAAACACTGGCGCCCGGCCCTGCTTCGCCCCGTATCCCGGTGCGTTCTCCTCGGCCGGCCCGCCGGGAGAGCCGACGACGATCCGGCCGATCATGCCAAGCACTTCATGATTCCGGCTGAAGTAGTCGTAGGTTCCCGGGACACGGAACGTCCACTCGAAGGTGTTGAATTTCCTGCTGTCCTCGCCCATCAGCCCGGAGTCGAAGGGCTCGGCACTCTCCGGAATCCGCAGCTCGTGGTTGTAGTTGTCCGGGTGAAACGCGGTGACGGTGGCTCCCCACTTGTTGCCCAGCCAGCGCACGGTGTCGCCCACTTGGATGTGGATTGCCAGCGGGTCGAAGAACCACTGGCCGCGAGAGTAGTTGTTTCCCACCTTTACCTCGTGCACGCGAGCCTGCGCAAGCAATTCGAACGGGCGGAGCGATGGCAGCAGCAGCGCGCCCGGCACGGCGGCCAGCCCTTTCAACAGATCACGGCGGAGCAGCATATGGTTTGCATTGTTCATGAGGTCCGATCCTTTCCGTGCGTTGGCATTGTCGGGGGTGATGTGGAGTGATTTCTTGCGGGCCGTTCTATTCCCCTCCAACGGTGAAGCAGTATACGGAGTGCTGGTAGGGCAACCTTTCGCCCGACCAAGCACTGGGTTCACCGTTGCTGGTAAACACCGCGCCGTTTGCGATGGCGGCGCCTCCCCGGTATGCGCTCGGCATCTTGTATTCCCACAGACGGCGTCCTGTCTCCGCATCCAGCGCTTCAAAGGTGCCGTCCAGCAGACCTTGATAGAGCACTCCGTTTGCCACCGAAATCGGCGCGGAGTTCATCGCCGGATTCGGAACGATCCATTCGATATTGCCGTTGTACGCGTTCAGCCCCGCGGTAACCGCCATGGCGGGACTGCTGGTCGGCGAGGCATATTGGACGTAGACACGGTTGTAGGCCGCGGCGACCGCGTCGATCAGCGGCCCGCAGCTGGCGCAGGCCATCCCGAGCATCACCTTCCAGTACAGCTCCCCCGTGTAGCGGTTCCAGCAGAAGATGCCTCCTTTGTTTCCGGCCGCCACGCACGGCCTGCTCTCGCCCCGAATGCGCGAGGGCGCGGCGGCATCGAATATCATCGGATGGGCGCAGAAGTCCAGGTCGAAGGAGTCCTGCGGATGCGCCTGGTCATACCAGAGCAGCTCGCCCGTGTTCATGTCGTGGGCGATGATGCTCTCCGTATACAAGTTCAGGTTCGGCATGAACGCCTTGTTGCTACCCGTAACGTTGTAGATGATGCCGTTTTCCGCATCGATTGCCCCGGAAGTCCACAGCGATCCGCCTCCGGTCTGCCAGTCTTCCGGCACATCCTGCGCCACCCGAAAGCGCCAGCGAATGGCGCCCGTATCGGCGTCCAGGCAGAACAGCGTTGCGTCGCCCCCGCTATAGCCGATGAACAGCTTGTCGTCGTACACGACAGGCGAGTAGAAGATCTGGCCTTCCATCCGCTCTAGCCGCTCGTCATCCAGCAGCCGCGTCTTCCACACCTTGCGTCCCGTGGCCGCGTCCACGCAGAAGACGGCGCAGGTTCCAGTCCCGAAATAGATCCTGCCATTGTAATACTGCGGGGAGGAGCGCGTGCCCCGGTTCTTCACAGTGCCTTGCCAGACGGTACGCTCCCATTCCCCATCCGCGCCCCAGTTGTAGCGCCACTTCACCTTTCCCGTCCCGGCCTCCAGCGCATACTCATAGCGGCCGGACCCGACAAAAACCGTATCGCCGATGACCGAAGGCGTCTGTTGCAGTACCCAGTTCTCATCCGTGTCGAACCGCCATTTCTGTTTCAATTCGTCGACGTTGGAGTGGCCGATGATGGTTTCCTTGTCATTGAAGCGGGTGTTGTGAATATTGTAACCGAAGCGCGGCCAGTCCGCCGTGCCCGGCGTCGGCAGTCCGGGGGCCTGCGACCAGGCAAAAGGCTTCACCGATCCGGCCAACCCCAGGGCAGCAAGACTTCCGGCGCCTTGCAGAAATCTCCTTCGGGGCAAAATAACAGGCTTCATTCTTCTCACCTTTCTCCATCAAATGGCGTGGTCCGTAACATCCTCGTATGGTTTTTCATCAATGTCTTTCGATGCCTACACGCTCGCTCTTGCGGCCTTCCCGCATTTCCCGAATTCACCTGCCAGGAGGACGGTATGGCTCCAGTCTCCACCGAGCCTGAGTGATGCGAAAACAGGCCGCTACCCGTCTGCCCACTACTGCGCCCGGCGATCACTATCCACTGCGCGCCTGCCTGCTGATGAGACTTCAAATTGCGTCCGATCTTGACTAGATCGCCTCCCCTTGTCAACCCAATTTTCAGACTTTGTTCGGGACGCCGGCGTTATGCAACCAAGAATCAAAGGAGGCCTTGTCTCACCGATG
Source organism: Terriglobia bacterium (assembly GCA_963662495.2). Lineage (GTDB taxonomy): Bacteria > Acidobacteriota > Terriglobia > 2-12-FULL-54-10 > 2-12-FULL-54-10 > SHUM01. The sequence continues at coordinate 327,102 of CAXVYQ010000008.1, read as the reverse complement.
TTCCGAGTTGCCTCTTCTTTTGGATTTTCAATCCAATTGGATGCTTGAATTCGAGAAACACAATGCCCCAATCAGGAGGTTGGCAGTAGAGTTGTCCCAGTATCATCCTGTTCAGGATGACAATGCGGTCCGTTGTCGGAAAAACTGCCGAACTTTGGCATAATTCAATTATGGAATACCCGACTGGCGCGTAGGATGGCGCGTAGGATTTAATGAGCGGTGGGACCATGACGAGGCCTGCCTGAATCAGCTGAGATCAAATCGAGATAAGCTGGTTCCGACATAGTTGGACTGTGGGGAGATTTGTGGGAACCTTAACATACACCTTGATACATCTCGGTACACCTCAGTACAACTGCGGAATTTATTTACCTGGAAGGGACTGCAAGGTTATCTGTTGTCCTTTCAACTAGTTGGCGCTGAGACCTAGGCTAAATTCTCACTTGACGGTGCGGGAAAGCCGGCATAGGCTTGCCGCCAAGGGCGGAGTCCAATAGTGGAGAGGACCGCCTGAGAAGCAACTGGGAGGGTTCGCGGCTATGCTCCCCCGGTGGAGAGGTTGCCGGAAGCGGGAGCGAATCCAAACGCCGCTCTATGGATCGGAGAAACCGTGCTCATGACGCGCGTGCGGGGACCGTGGACGGTGTGAAGGTGCTGCTGGTTCATGGACCGGACGGCGAACAGGAGAGAGCAGGAGCGGGGACAGACGGCTCTGATGATCATCCTACTGCGAAGCATACTTCGCCTATGCAGTGCCCGTTCAGGGTTCATAGAGTGCTAGTGCAGTAATCTTCGGGATACTGCTGGTAGCGACTGCGGAGACGCTTCCCGGTAACCGGACCTGTAGCCCGGTAGATGGGGTGGCCACGTAAAAAAGGGGAATTATATACGGGAAGTATGTATTTTACGCAACCCCCAAAGGAGATTATTTCTTAGGCCATCCAGCGACCGGCTTTTTTTTGGATAGGGATTTCTTGATTGACTCTTTCCAATCACCATCCAGCTTCAACACGTCCGGCTTTGGCCCTGGGGGCTGCCTCTTCTGTTTCGGTTTTTTCTTTGTCATTCCTAACCAGCTTTATACATCAGCCGCTTTCCTTCGGCTTGTTTGATTGCCATTACCGTCCGCTTCCCGTCGTTCAGCTTGCGATGATTCCAAAGAAAATCAAACTGGGCAATGTAGCGGTCTAAGTGTTCTTTGCTGACGTTATGATAGATGCCGACAATTCCCCGTTTGATAATAGCGAAGGACGATTCCGCCGTGTTCGTGTACACATCTCCACGAACATACTCTCCAGCCCCGTGTTTTACAACATCATGCCCACCATAGAACCTAGCAGAGGTTCCCCTGTAGGCGCTATAGTCATCCGAGATGATCCGTGATCTAGGATCGATTACCTCACGCATTGCTGCCCTGAGCGTTTTGGCGGTTACATCCGCCACTACTCGACGCCGAATCTGTCCCTGCCGTTGCACGGCGGCAAATACCGGAGTTTTGTTTGTGCCTCTACCAGTCTTGCTGGTTCCCTTGAAGCGCGGCTTGCCTCCGACATAGGTTTCGTCTACTTCGACAATTCCTTGAAGTTTGGGAGCCGATGCAAAGTCTGGGGCCATAGCAAACCGGATGCGGTTCATCAGGAACAAGGCTGACTTGTAGCTGATTTCGCATTGCCTCGACAGTTCCAAAGCAGAGACGCCCTTTTTAGACGTGCAAGCTCTCCAGAAAGCATAGGCCCAATGGCGAAGCGGTATTCGGGATTCTTCATATACTGTGCCGATGCGGACGGTGTATTGTTCCTTGCAGTCTCGGCAACGCCAGAGATACCGCTTATTCCGCTCGCCAGTCTTGGCGTCCGCCATCTTGTACACATTCACACTGCCACAGCGCACACAGCAGGGAGTATCGCCCCAGCGCTGCTTTTCAAAGAACTCGACAGCGGACAGCTCATCCGAGCAAGCCAGTGGGATTTCACGGATGATTTCAGATTTCGTGAGGTTGTGTTTGTCTCGTTTCTTATTCATGCCATAATATTATACTTAGCGCAATGTTTTGTCAAGTATAAAATTAACTTTCTGAAAAAAATAATTGTGGGCGCACTTCTGGTATGCTAGAATGAAATTGGTACGGGCGGCGGGATTCGAACCCGCACGGAGTGTCATGCCTTAACCGGGGCACTCCACTGGTTTCCAAAACCAGCGCGGCTAACTATTTCGCCACACCCGCATTTGTGGTGGACCTGAGGGGAATCGAACCCCCGGCTGCTAGGGTGCGACAGCCGGCCAGTTGCAGGCCCACATTCATAGGGGAGTGGGGCTGTTTAATCAAGCAGCTCCACTCTCTTACGTATTCTTAGCAAGGTGCCATTTCCCGTCCACGTTCTTGGCGAACCGTTTGTCCTTCAAGCAAAAAGATACTGTTCCGGCGGGAATGCCAGTTTGGGTGACAATCTCCGCGCGCGTTTTCGGGCCATGCACCCTGAGAAAGTCGGTCAGTTCTTCCTTGCGCGTCTTCTCACCAGCTTTTGCAAAAAGAGGCTTTTGATTCGCACTAACGTGCGCTTTCTGTGCGATGCCAAATTCCTCGGCGAGCTGTTTCCTTAACTCGCGCAATCTGGCTATGCGCCCGTCAATTATTTCTATCGCTTCGACAATATCGCTAGCCAAGATAGTAGCACCTCCTGGGTTGTAATTATCGCGCTAGCTGTCACCATTGTCAAGGGTGATTATCGTCTAATTATCAGATTGCCCCGATAGGTGGGGCGGGGCGGGGGGCGATGATGATGATAGCTATCTCGTTCTATGTGATCATTGCGGATTGCGTAAAGTACATACTTCCCTTATATACTTAACTTCCTTTGCCGCTCTGGGAGATGATTTGGGGAATTGGGTGGGGCTTCGGAACGAGGACACCGTACTCAGGGTACGGCCTTATTCAGTCGGCCTCCTAGCCTCGTGGAGACATACCACAAATCGAGCCCTAGACAGTTCCAGAACCGAGTTTAGGAAGTTAAGTATATAATTCCCTGAAAAAAGAAATCAAATCCTGCCACGGGCAGGAGTTACAATTACCCCGCCAATACTTGTCTGCGGAAGCACCGTATCCGCGGTTGGATTGCCTGGCGTTCCATGAGTTCCATGAAAGGAAGCTGCTCTCTTCAAGAGGTGTTTCATGCTGGAATTTGGAAGGAGAGAAGGAATGATGACTCGTAGTTTGCGATTGTGGTTCATGGGCGCCGCGCTCCTGCTAAGCGGGGGCCTGCCGAGCATTGCACAGATATCCGGATATCCCGCGCCCCGCGACCCGGATTACAGGACGGCGCTGCACGCTACGGTAGAGGACCTGATGCCGGTGGCGCGTTTGATGGTGAAGAAACCCAGCCGCCGCATGGCCTTGTCGCCAGGGTACGGCATCCAGGCGGGTGAAAAAGTTCTGATCTCGGTGAGCACGCGTTTTGATGCGCGCGTGTTGGAGGCGATCCGGCGGGCGATGATCGAGGCCGGGGCCAAGGTGGACATCATGAAAACGCATGTGTCCATACCCGACTCCTACAGCGCCAATGAAGGCTACCGGGAAGTACGGATACAGGGACAGAGTCGCGGGGAGCCAGATTCCCATTTCGCGGCCAGCCGCGGTGTGAAGGCCCTCATCGAAGCGAACTTGAGGCTGGGGGGCTCGGGTTATGATCTTGTCATTCAGGGCACCGGCGGCCCCAATCCCAATGCACCCTATCGTTGGGAGTACATTCCCTGGGATACGGCTGACAAATTCCTCTATAGCATGTCGGCGTTCCCCTATGAGATCCAGGAATTGATCGACGAAAAACTGTGGGACACACTCACCAAGGCGCGCAAGATTCATGCAACGGATCCGGAAGGAACGGATATCACCTGGCAATGGGACCCCAAGTTCGAAGGAATGCTGCGGGAGCACTGGCCGGGATACAGGATCCTGAAGCAGGGCCACATCAGTGCCATGCCATTGTTCATGAGTCCGGAAGAGGCGAATGCCAACGGCAAGATTGCCGGGACTGCGAATCACGCTGGAACCTTTCCTCACCTGGCTCTGACGATCCAGAATAATGAGATCATCAACGTGGCCGGTGGCGGAGAGTTCGGCCGCATATGGAAGGAAGTTCTGGATGACTGCAAGGACAAGAATATCCACTACCCGACCTTTCCCGCGGTGGGATGCGGTTGGTTCGAGGAAGCGGCGATTGGTACGGACCCCTGGCGCACGCGCGATCTGGCAGCGGAGATGCGCAACCGTTATGTGTGGGAGCGCGCACGATCCGGCGCCATCCACTGGGGCCTGGGGGTCAGCAAGAACTTCGACTACCATCCGGAAGTGAGGACGTGGTACGAGAATAACGCCTCGGAGACGATGCGGGGCGCGGGCCATAATCACGTCCACACCTATTTGACCACGATGGATATGACCGATGTCGGCGGCAAGGTAACCCGTGTGATCGACAAAGGCCGTCTGACCTACTTGGATGACCCGGAAGTGCGGAAACTGGCTGAGAAGTACGGCGATCCGGACGAGTTGCTGGCTGAAAAATGGATACCTCCGTATCCTGGAATCAACATGCCGGGCGACTACATGAGGGACTTTGGCGCCGATCCGTACGGGTTCCTTCATCCATATCAGGAGAAACTGCGCCAGCAGGCTGGCTGGGCTCCTGAGATGGGGGATTGAATCGCTCCCAGGCAGGCTGACGGATGGAAACTGTCTGGATCGCCAGACGGAACAGATCAGCCCTCTGCTCTGATCCAAATGGTTGCCTGCCGGAGGCTGCGCACAATACCCGAATCAAGGTTCGGGAGGCTCCGGATCTGGAGCCGGATCTGGTTCCAGGTCCGGCTCCATCCTCCGTCAGCCGGCATCCTCCGGGGTAGCCACTATTGCCCAGCCGGCTCAACGATCAAGGGAAGGTACTATCCGGAAACTCTCTTCACGGAACAGAATGGAACATAGATGTGGTACACTGATATTGCGCTTAATTCCGCGGTGTATAGTGTGGTAGCTCCGATGAAGTATCCCGTCTGAGAAGTTCCGCCTTCTTTTCTCTCCGTAAGTTTTCAGCGTAATTTGACCAATGCTGGCAATGCACCTGGTGGCGTTGCGCTCGGAGGTTCGTGCGCGCGCCGGTTGGAGTTGGCCAGTCAAAAAGGATAAGAATAGTGCAGAATTTTTCAGATCTACCGATTCTCCCCTCTATCGGGGAACAGCTTTCCAAAGCTGGTTTTTCAATACCGACCGCGGTTCAGGCTGCAGCGATTCCCGAGGCGCTGGCAGGCAAGGATGTGCTGGCCACGGCTCAGACCGGAACGGGCAAGACGCTGGCGTTCCTGATCCCGATTATGCAACACATGCTGCAGCAGACCGGACCTGGCATAGAAGCGCTTGTCCTCGTGCCCACGCGAGAGCTCGCCATGCAGGTGATGGATCAATACAACAGCTTGCGAGGCAGGAAACTATCGTCCGGGGCCGTGTTGATAGGGGGGATGCCGGAAGGCAAGCAACTCAGCGCCATTCGCCAGGGAGCCAAGCTGGTGGTTGCCACGCCAGGACGATTGGAAGATTTCCTGAAGCGCAATCTCATCAACCTGCGCGGGACTCGGATGCTCGTGCTCGACGAAGTGGATCGCATGCTGGACATGGGATTTCTTCCCGCGATTCGGAGGATTCTCGCAGGCCTGCCGAAAGAGCGGCAGACGCTTTGTTTTTCCGCAACCCTGGAAGCTTCCGTGGCACGCATCGTAAACGACTATATGAGAAAGCCGGTGCGTCTCTCGTTCGGTTCGACTCTGAAGCCTTCGGAGAATGTGCGAGTCCGTGCGTTTGAAGTCGCCTACGACCGCAAACAGGAGTTATTGCATCGGCTCATCGCCGGTGAGACCGGCCGCTGTCTCGTATTCGCTCGAACCAAGCGAGGCACCGAGCGTCTGGCGAAAAATTTGAACCGGGAAGGGTTTGCGGCCGCCCGCATCCATGGCGACCGTTCCCAATCCCAGAGAACAGCGGCTTTGAGCGGTTTTCAGCATGGACGTTACCGCATCCTGGTGGCCACGGACGTGGCTTCTCGGGGAATCCATGTCCAGGACATCGCCCATGTCATCAATTACGAACTGCCGGAACTGGCCGAGACTTTCATTCATCGGGTGGGGCGCACGGGCCGCGCGGGCGAACACGGACTGGCTTCCACACTCTTCACGAGAGAGCAGCGATCGGACTTGCGTCATTTGGAGAAGTCGCTCGGCATTCAGATGGAGAGGATGGGGAAATCCATATGACTCGCGGAAAGCCCCGGTCTCCAAACCCCTCGCGCTTGCGGACTGCCCAGAGCAGTTCTCAGACGAACTGCTGCCTGGATGACCGGTCAGGCAGGATCTTTTCCGGGATTTGGTAGCCCTGCAACGCTGATCTGCCATCAACCGGCGAGAAGAAATAAAGGGATGCAGGCCTGTTTCGCATGCATCCCTTTCTGAAGGCTGTTCCGGAAACGGCGCCTTAGTTAGAGCCCACCACAAATTCCATCACGCTTTCACTTGGAATTACGGCCGGCTCGCCGTGCGTGGCCAGAACCACGCCCGTACCGGTTGCGGCTCCCGCTACGGCTCCCACGGCAGCGCCTTTCCCCCCTCCGAGAAGCGCCCCGAGTCCTGCCCCGATCCCGGTCGTGAGGCCAATTTTCGTTGCATCTTCTCCCTTCGTCGCATTGGCTTCAACGACGATGGGGTCCGACGTGATTTCGGCGGATTTTCCGGATGACAGCTCAAACCGCGACAGTTTCACCGTGAGCGTGGCAACGCCCTTCACGCGGCCACCTTCATCGGAATCGACCACGATGCCTTCGGCCCGGGCGCCCTTGCGAGCCACCACCCGGTTGCCCTCATAGACCGGCTCTTCGAGTGTGGCCACAAAGCGGTCGCCCGGCTTTGCCGTCTCGGTGGACAAGGACTGGGTTGTGCGCACCTTCAGAGGGAACGTTGACTGCGCGGAGGAGTTGCTGGCCGGGCCTGACACCGGGGCTGCTGCCGGGGCTGGCGTTCGGGAGGCATAGACATCCGAGTCCCGATTCGTTGACCCGTACCCGCCATCCCGGTCTTCCCGGTCGCGCTCGCGTGCCTCGTACTGGCGGTTCTCGTTCTCGCCAGGGTCACGGATCACATCGGAGATGATGTCCAGGATGGAGTTGTTTCTCCGGTCCAGCAGAATGACATCCCGGCCGATGACGATCCGGAGATAATCCGAGGGTAATCGTACCAGGCTGCTGTTCAGCGCGTACGGCAGCGGGGTCAGCTTTTTCTGCAAGCCGGGCGGCAGCGTTCCATTGCGCCGCAACTGCTTTTGCAGTCCCGGAGGGAGCGAGTCCCGGTTGGCCAGCCCGGGCGGCAGTCCGTTCCGGTTCCTCCAGAACCAATCGCTGATGATGTTGCGATCCTGCGTTGAAAAAACGATCAAAATGTTCGGTGATCCGTAGCTGCCTGACGCAGCCCTGTGCTTCTGTTTGCCCCGGCCCTGGCTCCAGGCTACCGGCGCCAGCATCGAGATCGCAAAGAGAAGCAGCACAAACCGAAATGCATGTGTTTTCATAGTTTTTCTGGGGGAGTCCCCTCCTAATCCATTCGAATTCCGCGATGCAAAAAGATCATCCGTCATCACTTCTGAGCCTACTACGGCTATTTTCCTCGTCAATAGACCTATCGTCCCGGTGTCGTACTTTGGTTAACGTCAATATTCCTTTTCGTCAGATAAGAGGGTTCGTTCTTTTGGCCGCTTTTGATAGGATCAGCGGATGAACTAAGCGCTCCGGACGGAATGGCGGCGATCCCACGGGGTGGCGACTTCCTCGTCCGTGGACATGCACGAAGGAGCGGATCATTGCCCGAAGTGGTTCCGATTGGGTGGAAGAGGACTGATAATTGTTATTGAATCATGAATTTTGCCGATATAGGTCAGTCGGACTGTTGCAGGAATACAGCCGCAACAGGGATAGCGGCTGTTTTCCCGGACGGATTACACTATTTGTTGAAATAAGCGCAGGGCACTGCAAGCAAGGCTGGAAGTAATTATATGAGTTTTCTTTTTTCTAAAAGCCTGTCAGAGAAACCCAAGGAAGCCTTCCGTCTGAAGGTGGAGCCGGCGACGCTGGATACTTCGCAACTGGTGCCGGGAATCGACAATGTCCGGTTCGACGTCTATCTGAGTCCTCAAATCATGGAAGTTTGCCGGGCTCTCATATTCAAGTTGATCGGCAAACACTCTCAAATTGGGTCGCTGCTCCGCCGTGCTCCGGAACCATTGAAACCCTCGGACCGAAACGAGTTCCGGGAGCGCCTCCAGGAACTATTGCTGAATGTTCTGGAACACGGGCGGGGCCTGCGCAATCCGCAACTCGAATTGCTGGCGATAGGCGCGTTGTGGAAATTTCTGATCTCCGAGACGCAGGCACAGTACGGGGCGATGGTGGTGCAGGCGCGGGAAAAACTCAAGCAGTTTGAAAGTCCCAGCCATCCGCAACGGGCGCGCGGGTATCAGTTTCAGGAATTCTTCGTGAACTTCCAGAAGAACAAGAAGACAATTCTGCGACTGGTTTCCCAAGAGATGCAGGAGATGATCGAGGAGGTGCGAAACACAGCCGTTCGCCGCAGCCGCGAATCCATCTTCGGAGAGGAATCCTCCGAGACGCAACGGATGTTCTCTCAGTCGCTGATCTGCACGGACGATGGACGGGAAGACTATCTCTATTTGAATCACTACGTCATGCTGGGCAAATTCCAGAGAGATCCGGACCGGTTTGAAATCGTGGAACAACAGGTGCGAAAGTTTCTGGAATGGGCGGACATTCACTCGGACCAGATGCATGACATCCGCGTGCGCCAGTCGAGATGCACGGAGCTGAATCGCCAGTTGGAAGCCCTGCGCCAGCAACGGGAGGAAATCTCGCAGGCCAGGCGATTTTTCCCTCTGGGCACCCGGACAGCGCCTCCGCCCGAGGCCGGAGCATTGAAAAAGAAGCTCGACTCGCTGAAGACGCAGCTGGACATGGAGCGGGAGACGCTCCGCGTATTGAACGATCAATACGCTGCACATCTGGACCAGATGACGGCGGAGCCTGATAACGCTGCCGTGTTAGTGGCGCATCCGGAGAGCAGGCGTTCCGGCCGGGAGCAGAACGCCTATAAAGGCGGGATCACGAAAGTGCCTCCAACGGAGACCGTCACGGGCTTGCGGCTGGAGGCGCTGGACCAGTTGGTGGAGATTTTTTCCCGCGCTGGATTCATTCCTTACATTCTGGCGGCATATGAAACGGCGCGGCTCTACCCGCATCTATGCCCTCCGCTGAACCCGCAGCAGTTGAAGATGGCCCTGGTCGAGACCTCGGAGCGGCGGAAGGTGACGCACTTGATTCAGGAGTACCGCCTGCCCGCCAGCACACTCGACATGATGGAAGATGCGGCCCGGCGGGTTCGCGACGCCGGAAGCCGCGATGTGCGCGTCACGCTGGTCCGTTTCCTGCGGGACTTTTTCAGGTGCCAGCACGATCTTCGCAACCTGCTGCTGGCACAGGACCTGATGGAGAAGATCAACCTGCTGGTCGATCCCAAACAGATCGAGCTATCGGAGATGAACGACACTCTGTTTCAGTTCCTGTTGCCGGCGGAGGAAAAGCCCCGCGGGGATAAAATTTCCAGCCACGTGATTCTGAAGGCCGATGTACGGGAATCCACCTCCATCACGGCGCAGCTTTTTTCCAGGGGGCTGAACCCGGCTTCCTACTTCAGCCTGAATTTTTTCGATCCGGTCCGGAAACTGCTCGCTCGTTATGGAGCCTCCCAGGTTTTTCTGGAAGGCGACGCCATGATCCTTTCCATCATGGAGTTCGAGGGGGACCCCGGCGGGTCCAGTTCCGTGGCGCGGTCCTGCAGTCTGGCGCGCGAGATCATCGACGGAGTGCGCGGCGTGAACGAACGGGCTTCCAAAAATAACCTGCCGCAGATCGATCTCGGGATTGGAATCTCCTATCAGGACTCGGCTCCCATGTACCTGATGGACGAGGACCGGCCGATCATGATCTCGAAAGCCATCAACGAGGCCGATCATCTCTCCAGTTGCGGTAAGCTGGCCAAGCAGTTTCTGACTCAGAAGAGCCGCTTCTTCAATGTTTTCGTGATGCAGCTTTTGCCCGAGATGGACTCACTCGGAGCGGCCGAGGAATTCCGCGTCCACTACAACGTGCAGGGGGTGGAGATCAACCAGTCCGCCTTCGACAAGTTGAATGAAGAGCTTTCTCTGACACAGATCGAGCTGCAGTTGCCGTTGTTCGGCGAGCCGGAGACCGTGGAGTTGCATTGCGGAGTTTTTCCGGTGGGACCGTCCAAAATGCAAAAGATCGTGGTCCGCCGCGGCCGCGTTCCGCAATTGAATCCGGATGACATGAAGCTCGTGAAGTACACCAACCAGTTCTACTGCGAAGTCTGCACGGCCAGACCCTTTTACGATTACGTCAGCAAGCAACTCTCCTGGTAATCGCGCCCGGGGGGCATTCTCCCTCCCGTTGTACCGGACTACCCTCCTGAATCCGGTTTTTTCATCCCCCGGTTTGCTAGAATCGGTAACTATGGCCCAGATGCGATTGGTGATTATCGGCGGCGGTCTGGCTGGCGCCGAAGCGGCTTGGCAGGCGGCGCGGCGCGGTGTGGATGTGGATCTTCTGGAGATGCGCCCGCGAAAGACGACTCCCGCGCACGGAACCGGCCTGCTGGCCGAGCTGGTTTGCAGCAACTCGCTGAAGAGCGACCGCGAGAATTCAGCGCCCTGGCTGCTGAAACAGGAGATGCGCCGGACCGGATCATTTCTTCTGGAAATTGCCCGCCGGTGCGCCGTTCCGGCCGGCCAGGCGCTGGCCGTGGACCGGGAGTTGTTTGCAGGACTGGCCACCGAGGCGATCGCCGCCGAACCTCGCATTCATCTCCGTCACACGGAGGTGAGCGAGATTCCGGGGCAAGGCACGGTCATCGTTGCCACCGGCCCGCTGACGAGCGACTCTCTTGCCGCCTCGATCCAACGGCTGACGGACTGCGCCCGGCTGTTCTTTTACGATGCGATCAGCCCCATCGTGGACTCGGAAACCATCGACCGCTCAATCGTTTTTGCGGCTTCGCGATATAACAAGTCCATACCCTCACAGACCCCTGCCTACCCGGCGTCCTCCGGACCGGTTTCTACCGCGGACGAAGCCGGTGATTACCTGAACTGTCCGATGAACGAAGCCGAATACCAGCAATTTCACGAGGCTCTCATGGCCGCCGAATCCGTCCAGCGGCACGAGTTCGAGGACTGCCGCTACTTCGAGGCCTGTCTGCCGCTGGAGGAGCTGGCCCGCCGCGGCCGGGATACTTTGCGGTTCGGGCCGATGAAGCCGGTGGGACTCACCGACCCCCGCACCGGCCGGCGGCCCTACGCCGTGGTGCAGTTGCGCCAGGAGAACCAGCGGGCCGACAGCTTCAATCTGGTGGGATTTCAGAACCATCTGAAGTTCGGCGAGCAGAAGCGCATTCTGCGAATGATTCCGGGACTCGGAGAGGCCGAATTCCTGCGCTACGGGCAGATTCACCGCAACACGTACATCAATGCCCCCACGCTGCTTTCCGGCACGCTCCAACTACACAGCGACCCGCGCATCTTTTTCGCCGGGCAGATCTGTGGCGTCGAGGGTTACGTCGAATCGATTGCCACCGGGATGCTCGCGGGCATTCATGCCGCGACGCTGCTCCAGACCGGCCAGCCCGCTCTCGCACCGCCCCGGGAGTCGGCACTCGGTTCGCTTTGTCATTATATTACCCATGCCGACGCCAAGAACTACCAGCCGGCCAACATCGCCTTCGACCTGCTGCCGCCACTGCACACCACAACCCCGCGTCGGCCGGACCGCATGCAACGGCGTGCCCGCCAATGCCAGATTGCTCTGGAGCAGCATGAGCAATGGCTGGAGGCCTGCAACGCAATGCCCCCGGTGGAATCCGCCAGTTGAAGCAGGTAGAAGTCTTCCGGACAATCTTCCGCGACCGGGCACGCTCTTTCATGTCCAGCTACGCGACAGGCGGCGCGGCAACGGCGCCGGAGGCCAGAGAGAATACTGGCCATCCAGTGCCGCGCCGGAGACAGTCCAGTTCAGCGAAAATTACTGCGGGGGCAGCGGAACGGTTCGCGCCTGTTGTTTGTACATGTCGGCGGTCTTTTCCGTGAACAGCTTCTCCAGCGCCAGCTTGTTCACCGTCTTCTCCACGCACTGGCGGTAGTGTTCCCGGTTGAAGGTTTGATGCGGCTCCAGCAAACCAACGCGCTGCCAGGCCTCGGTAACCGTCTCCACGTAATCACGAACACCGTTGTGGTTCAGGTCCACAAAGCCCTGCCCCACGTTGACGATGTCGGCGTTATCGCGGAACTCCCCGCGCCCGTCCAGCGGCTCCAGGCCCTCTCCGGTGAACGGAACATAGCCGGTCGTTCCTTGGCCGGATGAGCGGCGGCTGACCGGATAGATATGGAACACGCCCAGTACGCAGGCCACCTCCGGCATGTCGATCGCCGGATTTTCGATGATGTTGTCGCGGTCGGCGTCGCCCAGTTCGCGCTAGTCCGATCGCGAGGGCGGCGGCGTTCCGTTCTCGACCCAGGCGTCCAGCAGATCGATGAAGCCGTCCATCAGCCGCGACATGTCCAGAATGTTGATGTCGCCCCGGGTTCCATCCGGCAGGTACTCGCCGCCGCTGTGGCTGATGCCGTCGATCTCGTAATACCGGAACTTGTCCCATAGACCCTTGTCGCGAAGAATTTTGGCGTTCTGGCTCTTGTTGTGCAGGAAGTTGTTGGAGCCGCGCCAGACCGGCGGGGTATCCGGAGTCTCGTTGACGTAGAGCAGGTGTGCGATCTCGATGGTGGGGACAAAGCGCTGTTTGTCGGCGTCCGTCGTGAACAGAACATCCTTGCCATCCTTCATCACCACGGGCAGCCACAGCCCGGAGCCGGGGTCATCCACGATGAGACCGTCGATGATGGGCGACCCGTCCGTGTCCACGTTCAGCCCGGCCTTGTAGCTGACCATGCGGCCGGGCCGCGCCCCGCCGGAGTGTCCATACCAGTAGATGCGCCGGGGCTGGGAGCCCAGATGCTCGGCGGCCACGTTCCCGGCGAGCTTCGCGAACTGCATGATGAGCGGTGGCTGCTCGGTAACGTTGCGGTGCCGCAGGATGGTTCCATCATCGAGCGTAACGGTCAGGTCGCCGCCCTGCATCAGCGTGGAGCGCCGCGTCTTGGCCAGGATATAGCCTTTCCCGATCATCAACTGCTCGTACTTGCTGAGGCCGCTGGCGGGATTCTCCTCCTCCAGCTCCTCGTACCAGAACTGCGCATTGCCCCGCGCAAAGGAGCGGCCCGCGCCGTGGGCCGTTACGAACAGCTTCCCGTTCCAGTCGCTTTCGTTCAGCGGATAGATGACGGTCATGCTGCTGCCCTGGTCAATCTCATAGCGGCCGATGCCGTGGAAGACCTCTTCGTCCTCCTCGCCCCCCTGCGCGTAGACGAACTCCGGATACCGGTTGAAGTAGTTCGAATAGCGGGCGTCGTTGTTCTTCAGCGTATAGCCTTCCAGCGTTCCGGTAACTCCCATGTCCACGCGCATGAACCTGCGGCCGGCGAACTCCATCTCTATGGTGGTCATGCGGCAGACCTCCTGACCGATCATCTGGCCGTTGACTTCCGTCTTGGGCACCAGGAACTGGTCGCAGGACATCACGTCGCTGAGCTCGGCGGCTCTTGATGAGCCGGCCGGTATGAGAAGACCGGAGAGAAAGGAGAAACAAATGACTCGCCGGAGGATTTGCGTATAACTCTTTACCATGGGTGCCATCCTATTTTTGAAATATCGCCAGAGTCCGGAGATCAATCCTGGAACGGGTCTGCAGGGTTCCCGCAGTCATGAAAAACATCCCGCCTGGGCGCCATGAGGCAAGGGTATGCCCTTGCGATTTCGTATCGAACGCGCCCAGTTTACTCCACCGCGGCAGGGCGGTGCAATACGGTTTCCGGGCAGGCGCGGGGTTATTTCGGCGGGGCGGGTTTGCCCCTTCGGGTGAGCAGGTAGGCTCGGATGAACGGCTCCAGATATCCGTCCAGCACGCGGTCCGTGTCTCCCACCTCCAATTTGGTGCGGACATCCTTGACCATGCGGTAGGGGTGCAGAACATAGGAGCGAATCTGGCTCCCGAATTGAATCCCCATCTTGCTGTCTTCCATTTCGCGCGAGACGGCCTGCTTTTTTGCTAGTTCCAGATCGTATAGTCGGGAGCGGAGAATCTTCATGGCGACCGACTTGTTCTTGTGCTGCGAGCGCTCGTTCTGGCACTGGGCGACGGTGCCCGTGGGCAGGTGGACGATGCGCACGGCGGAGTCGGTAACGTTCACATGTTGTCCGCCACGGCCTCCGGCCCGGAAGGTGTCGATGCGCAGATCCTCGTCCTGGATGTCCACGTTGATCTGGTCGTCGATCTCCGGGATCACGAAGACGCTGGCGAAGGAAGTGTGCCGCTTCTTGCTGGAGTCGAACGGGGAGATCCGCACCAGTCGGTGCACTCCAATCTCCGATTGCAGCAAGCCATAGGCGTATTCGCCCGTGATGGTGATGGTGGCTGATTTCAGGCCGGTCTCCTCGCCTTCGGTGAACTCCACCATCTCCGCCGCAAAGCCCTGCCCCTCGGCCCACCTCATATACATCCTCGTGAGCATCTCGGCCCAGTCGCAGGCCTCCGTTCCCCCGGCGCCGGAGTTGATGTTCAGAATGGCGCCCGATCGGTCGTGCGGTCCGGAAAGCAGGACCCTCGCTTCCATCTTGAGGACATAATCCTTCAGCGAATCGAACTGCTGAACGAGCTCCTTTTCGACCTCTTCGCCCTCTTCGGCAAGCTCGAACAACACTTCCAGATCGGACTGGCCGTGGGCCAGATCCTCGTCCTGCTGAAGCGCTTCTTCCAGGCGTTTGCGGGCCTGCAATATTTTCTGGGAATTTGTGGGATCGTTCCAGAAGTCCGGCGCGGTGATCTTGCTCTCTAGCCCGGCCATCTCCTGCTTTTTTTCAGAGACGTCAAAGATAACTCCGGATGTCGCGAATCTTTCCCTTAAGCTGTTCGAACTCTCTCAGTTTATCTTCAACCATTCTGCTTGTTTCCTCTCTCTGATTTTCCTGTTTTCAGCCGCGTCCTTCGTCTCTCCATTCCTGCTCATGGGGCCCCAGGAGGCCAAGGCGGCCTAAGGGTCCAAAGACACGCCAGCGCCGCCAGAGCGGCCGCCGTGATGGCAAACCAGTCCCCGTGTTCGCTGTAAAACGTTTTCCGGTCCTCGAACGACCAGCGCGCTCTCAGAACTCCCGGCTGATCCGGCGGAAGCCGGTCCGCCAAGGCGCCATCGGGCCGGATGAGAGCCGTGATGCCCGTATTGGTGGTCCGCAGCAGGTAGCGTGCATTTTCGATCGCCCGCATCCGCGCCATCAGCAGGTGCTGGTAGCGCGCCGACGAGCTTCCAAACCACCCGTCGTTGGAAATATTCACCAGAACCTGGGCCCCGTCCTTGACGAACCGCCTCACCTGATTCGGGAAAATGGCTTCGTAGCAGACAAAGGCTGCCATCCGCCCGCCCGGCAACGGGCTCACCACGAACTCACTGCCCGCGCTGAAATCGGAGACCTCCGCCGTGAGCCTTTCGGCAAACCGCGCCCACCGCCGGAGCGGCACGTACTCGCCGAACGGCACAAGGTGCATTTTATCATATCGGGAAACCACGTCGCCGGCAGGCGAGAGCAGCAGAGCGCTGTTCAGCGGCTCCTGGCGGTCTGAACCCGGAGAGTAGTTCACGATCCCGGTCAGAAAATGGCTCCCGGTCCGCCGTGCGATCCGCTCCAGGAAGGGTCGTGTGAAGCCATCGTCGTAATAGTAGAAAGGAGCGGGCATCTCCGGCCACACAACCAGTCCTGGCGGCTCTTCACCACTCGTCCCGCCAACGGTCAATTCCTCCAGCCTATCGAGCAGCGCGGCTTGCGATTCAGAATCCCACCGCTGGAAGGCCACCTGCTGCGGAATCTGCGTCTGCACCAGCAGCGCCCGCTGGTCTTCGCGCCACTGCGTGCTCCCGGCCGGATAAACTGCCAGCGCCAGCAACGCAACACTTACCATGGCCAGATGTGCCCGCGCGGCGCGTCCGGGCCGCACCCCATGCTGCATAATGACCCACAGGATCGCCACCGGCACCGCCGCCACCAGATAGCTCAGCCCGTAGACGCCCGTCCACCTCGCGAGCCGCGCCAGGGGGAAGTAGTCGGTCAGCAGATACCCGCTCAAGAGCCACGGGAAGCCTGTCAGAAAGTGCGTCCGCGCATACTCGATGCCCACCCACAGCAGCGGGACCGCCGCCGGCCCCCACCATGTTCGCCACCGCATTTCCCACAACCGGCCGGCCAGCCAGCAGAACAGTCCCCAGTAGATGCCCATCACGGAGAAGAACAGGAAGTAGATGAAGCCGGCCTCGGTGACACCCAGTCCGCCGAACTCCCGCTGCACCGGATAGATCCAGTAGCAACTGCCCGCGAAGAAGACGCTGCCGGCCACCTGCCCGCTCCAGAAGCGTCGCCACGCCGAGCGCTCCCGCGCCGCCACCCACAGCAGCGGCAACAGAGCCACCGGGGCGAGCCAGGCCTGGTCGAACGTCGGGAAGGCCAGCACGAAGGCCAGTCCGCTCGCTGCTGCAACCGGGAAGCTCAGGATTCCCGGAGAGGGTTTTTGAATGGTTGTATCCGTCATGTATCCGTCATGTAGAGGTTGCCCAGCATGGAGGGTTGCCCGGAGACGGCAGGCTTGCAAGGCTCGGCCGTCGCGGAGGCTCGATTGCCGGCCCGCGCGCCGGACTGATTATCAGTATTGCCCACGCGCATCGGCCCGCGCACAAGCGGCCCGAAGGTCAGCAAGCGGCAATCAATAATATGCCAGGTAGTTGTCCAGTTCCCAGGCGTGAACCTGCATGGAGTACTCGCGCCAAAGCGACTGTTGCGCTTCCATCAGATAGCGGTAGATCACCGGACCGAGCGCCTCCTGCACCAGCTTATCTTTTTTCAGAGCGATGGATGCCTCGTGCAGGTTGGTGGGCAGCGGGTCGATGTTGAACCGCGCGCGCTCCCGCCCGCTCATCCGGTAGATATTCTTGCTGATGGGCGGCCCCGGATCGAGCCGCTCCCGGACTCCAGTCAGTCCCGCGTGCAGGATCACGGCAAACGCCAGGTAAGGGTTGCAGGAGGGGTCGGGATTTCTCAGCTCGCACCGTGTCTGCTCGCCGCGGTTGGGAGGCACGCGAACGAGCGGATTCACGTTGCGTTCGGACCACACCAGATGGGTGGGCGATTCGAATCCCTGCACCAGTCTCTTGTAGGAATTGACCAGCGGATTCGTTACGGCGGAGAACCCCCGCGCATGTTGCAACAGGCCCGCGATGAAATACTTCGCCGTATCGGAGAGCCCATGCTCATCGTCCGTATTCAGAAAGGCGTTTCGCTGCTTCCGCTGCAACTGGATGTGCAGATGCATTCCCGAGCCATCCCGGCCGTAGATCGGCTTGGGCATGAAGGTCGCATGCAACCCGTGTGCCGCGGCCACTGCGCGCGCCATCATCCGCAGGTCGGCGATGATGTCGGCCATGGCCAGCGCCGGCGCGGCCGTCAGATCGATTTCGTGCTGTCCCGGAGCGATCTCGTGATGGCCCGCCTCCACGCCGTATCCGGCCGCGCCCAACTCCGAGACGATCCTTCGCCGGGTCTCCTCCCCCTGGTCCATCGGGACCAGATCGAAATAACTGCCTGGATCCTCCGTGCGCGTTGTTGGTTTCATCTGGGTCTCGCGGCGGAACAGGAAGAACTCGATCTCCGGCGCAATCAGCGCTTCCATACCCATCTTCTGATACTCGGCGAGGACGGTTTTCAGCCTGGTTCGCGGACAGCCTTCAAACGGGGTGTGATCCAGATCATGGACGTCGCAGGTGAGCCGCGCCGTGCGGGACTCTCCGGCCACGGGTGGTGAGATGCGCAGTGTTTCCAGGTCGGGTTTCAAGAGCAGCTCGGATTCAATGGAGCGGTGAGACCCCTCCAGCGCCGAGCCGTCGAAGATGACCTCTCCCTCCAGAGCCCCGGAAAACTTATTCGGCGGGATCTCCACCGTCTTGATCGATCCGAGAATATCGGTAAATTGCAGCAGCAGGAACTCGACTTTTTCTTCCCGGAGTAATGTAAGCGCGTCGGCTGTCTTCATGGAATGAACCCTTCTATCAATAGTCTGTCAGGCAAGTTCGCCTTAACCAGCATATCATGATCGTTTCGATAAATTAAATAATTCAGTCAATTGACTATCTCTAAATGGTTATATTCATTCATAATTCCTAATTGATGACGATATAATTTGCATAATATGCAATAATTTATTGACACTTTGCATATTGAACGCTACACTCTTTTTGGGCTTCCGAGCAGAGTGCGGCAGATCGTTCCGCGGCAGCCCCGGAACATGCTTCCAACGTGGGCCTCCAACGTGGAAAAGATTGGCACAGGTGGTGTCCAGGATGCAACCGGAGATTCGTCGGGAAACCGGCAAAGGACCGGCATGGGAGTCTTTGAAGCGCGTCTCCAGTTTTTAGTGATTTCCGATTGTCGCTTCCGCATCCAGGATGTAAGATGACCATCGGAGAAAAGATAGGGTTCCACATCTTCGCGGCCCGTTCGTTTTTTCGTTCCGA
Organism: Terriglobia bacterium; assembly: GCA_963662495.2. Taxonomy (GTDB): domain Bacteria; phylum Acidobacteriota; class Terriglobia; order 2-12-FULL-54-10; family 2-12-FULL-54-10; genus SHUM01. The sequence continues at coordinate 308,276 of CAXVYQ010000008.1, read as the reverse complement.
TGGCAAGACCTCGTAGCAAGACTTATAGATTGGCTCGATTAGGATTTCTACAACCCTGCGGTCCGCTTGCAGTCCGGCCGCCTTAACCTGCCCTTGCAGGAGCGGGGCAACCCCTTGGAGTGAAGCATATGAAAAAACTGGAATGCGTTATCCGGCCCCACAAACTCGAGGAAGTTCGCGAGGCCCTGGAAAAGGTGGATATCCACGGGATGACTGTTACGGAAGTCCGTGGTTGCGGCCGTCAGAAAGGCCACTCGGAGCATTACCGGGGGGTGGAGTATAAGGCCGAATTTCTTCCGAAGCTGAAACTGGACATCCTGATTCGCGATGACCAAGTTGAGGCGGCCGTCGGCGCCATCATGGAGGTTGCCAAGACGGGCAAGTTCGGCGATGGCAAAATTTTCATCTCCTCCATTGAGGAAACCATCCGTATCCGCACGGGAGACCGCGGAGAGCAGGCCCTGTAGTCTGTAGCCGGTTTCCGGCCATCTCCGATCTTTTGCACACCGGAAGGCCTGCCGGGGGTTTTTGTCCCGACAGGCCGCACCCTTTTTCCTGTTGCCCTCCGCTGAAGCGGAGATTCCCGCCGGCCCTTCCGCTGCTGCCTGTTCCCGGCCAGATTCAATCAGAACCTCTCCCTGCACATCTATCTATAATAGGCCCCGGCCCGGAACACTCCGACAGGTCTCCCCATGCAACTTCCCGCACATTCCCAAAACATCTTCCAATAGAGGGGGGAGGCTCAGGCGGGGTTGGCTGTTTTTTTCCGGGTTTGCAGCCGCAGGGTGTTTTCCAGTTGCGAAATAATGGCGGGCCAGTTCTCCCGGGAAATCTTTTCCCCGGCGGCATCGGTCAGGTAGAGGACGTCGAAGGCCATGGTCTTTTCCGTCGCCAGCTTGGCAAAGCTGATGTTCAGATTCATGTCGGTCAGGCATTTCGACACGGTGTAGGCAAATCCCAGCCTGTCGGGAGCCAGAAGTTCCAGAACCGTGCAGTGCTCCGAGATCTCATTGTTCAGGCGTACGCGCGGCGGTTTCGTCGCGGGTCCCAGGGGCGTGGAGTCGATCCTTGCCACGACCTTCTCGAGGGCCTGCTCATCCGCTAGTACGGCTACGAGTGTTTCGGAGATCCGGCGCATCTGCCCCGGGTCATCGATGACATGGCCACGGGGAGTGGATATCCACAGCTGGTCCACCGCCATCCCGTCTTTTCTCGTTCCCAGCCGGGCGCCCAGAATATTGACTCCCAGTGCCGCCAGCGTTCCGGCGACCTTGGCGAACAATCCGGATGTATCCGTGCAGCAGAGTTGCAGCACGGTGTGATTGAGTTCGGGCAGGGGCAGGAAGGACAGGGCCGGGGAACCATCGGCGGCCCGCCGGGCCATCAGGATCTGGCGCGCCACCAGCTCCGGCATGCCGTCCAGCGGGTATCGGTGCGGCAGGAGGGAGAGGTGCTGATCTATCCAGATGTGGGCCAGCTCGGCCGGCGCGGGCAGTTCCGGCAGATCCGGGTCTTCGGTGCTGGTCAGGATATTGAGCACGCTGCGGCGCATCTGTTGCAATCTTGCTTCTTCCCGCTCCGTGGCGGCTTCCAGTCCCAGAAACTCCGAGTGGACTTTTTCATACAACTCCCACAGCAGCGACTGCTTCCACTCCGTCCAGATGCCCGGCCCGACGGCGGCCGTATCGGCGTAGGTCAGCAGGACCAGCATCGAGAGGGTCTCCAGGTCCCCCGTTACCTCGGCCGCCTGCTGCGCCACGAGGCGGTCGGAGAGGTCCCGGCGCTGCGACAGATGGGACAGCAGCAGATGCTGGCGCACGAGCAGCTCCACCTGGTCGATCCGGGACTGCTCCAGACCCAGCCGCTCGCAGGCGGCCACGCCCCGCAGCGCTCCCTTTTCCGAATGCCCCCCGCCGAGCCCCTTGCCGATGTCGTGGAACAGCAGCGCCAGGTAGAGCGGAACCGGGTCGGAGATGTGATAGGTCAGCGACCTGTACTGCTCCATGCCCTGGGGCGGCTTGCGCCAGATAGCGTCCAGCAGGCCCAGCGCCCGCAAGGTATGCTCGTCCGTCGTGTAGCAGTGGTAGTAATCGTGCTGCATCATCCGCGTGATGTGTCCGAACTCGGGCAGGTATTTTCCTAGTAATCCGGCCGAATGCATGGCCCGCAGCGCTGGCGCCACCCATCCCGGCCGCCGCAGAACTTTCAGGAACAGGCCGCTCACCTCGGCGTCCCGGAACCAGTTCCGGCGCAGCATCGGGAGATGCGTCCGCACGGCGATCTGAATATCCTCGCCCGGCTGCACCCGCATCTTCTGCGCCACGGCGAACACCCGCATCATATCCACCGGCGAGGCCGGAAACCGGTCCCGGTCCGCATCGGCCAGATGCAGCTCGCCATCCGATAGCGACAGTTGCACGTTACCCGGCATCGACAGATGAGCCTGTTTCCGGGGACGGGCCTTTTCGCGCCGCGCGGCCGCCAGCGTGGCTTGCATCGCCTGATGGACATGCTCGGCATGCTGGAAATAGTCCCGCATGAAAACTTCCGATGCGAGGTGATGCTTCTTCGGCGCGAACTGGAGAGCTTCGGCCACGTCCGTTTGCAGGGCGAAGTTCAACTGATCCGCATGCCGGCCCGTCTGGTAATGCATCTCGTTGCGGACCCGGGTGATCCAGTCGTACCCGCGCCGCGCCTTTTCCCACGCGCCCTCGGTCAGCACGCCTGCGCCAACCAGATCGTTCATCCCGGCCATCTGCCAGGTTCCTCTCGCCAGCCAGGCCATTGCATGGAAGTCGCGCTGCCCCCCGGCCGACTCCTTCACATTCGGCTCCAGCAGAAACACGGTTTCGCCCAGCTTTCCGTAGCGCTCCTCGATCTCCTTGCTCTTGCGCTCCACGAACCGACGCGGCTGGCTGGCCCAGTGCTTGTCCATCAACTGCTGCAGACGGTCGAAGACGGCGCGGTCCCCGGCCAGATACCGGGTGTCGATCAGCGCGTTTTCCGCCGTCCCGTCCTGGCGCGCCATGGCGAGCGACTGCTCCGGCGTCCGCCAGCTGTGGCCCACGCGCAGGTTCATGTCCCACAACAGATAGACCAGTTCCTGCGCCAGAAACTGCGAGAACTTCGTCCCGTCCTTCTCATAAAGGATGAGCAGATCGATATCGGAGGCCGGGCACAGTTCTCTGCGTCCATATCCGCCCACCGCGACCAGCGCCGCCGCTAACTTCTCCGGCCCGCCGGCTTCCCGGTCCGGGAACCGCTCCCACACCATCCGGTAGACGTGCCGGATCATCTCGTCGACCACCCGCGCCTGCGATGCCGCCACCGCCATCCCGCTCTTGCCATACCGGTGCAGCATCTTCACCCGGTGCGACTCCACCCGCAGGAATCGCCGCAGCATGGCGAGCGACTCTTCGCGGCTGGCATGTTCCAGTCCGTCGAGGCTCCACTCCGCCCGGTCGCTGATTTTCTCGATATCGACATTCATACCGGCTCCAACACTCCCCTCGCGCACGCCTGTTTCAGCCATGAGCGCCATTATCACAAGGCATTATCGCACGGGGCCCGGCATATTCCGTTGAGTGCCCGCCGGGAATCACATTATGCTTGTAAGCCATGCAGATCGAGAGAATCATCCTGCGAGAAATCCGCATGCCGCTGGTGGCGCCCTTTGAGACCAGCTTCGGGCTCACCACGCACCGCCGCATGATCCTTGCCGAGATCATGTCCGGCGGCGTCTCCGGCTGGGGCGAGGTAACCGCGGGCGAGCTGCCCGGTTATAGCGAGGAGACGACCGAGACGGCCTGGTACCTGCTTACCGAGCTGGCCATACCGCTTCTGCTGAAGGACCCGCCCGCCTCCGTCGGCCAGGCCACCGGGCTCTGGCAATCTATTCGCGGACACCGCATGGCCACCGCCGCACTGGAGACCGCGCTGTGGGACCAGGAGGCCCGCGCCGCCGCGCGTCCGCTCCATCAACTGCTTGGCGGCACGCGGCGGGAGATTCCCTGCGGCGTCTCCATCGGCATCCAGCCCGGCATCGACGACCTGCTGGCCAAAATAGAAACCGAGCTGGCCGCCGGTTACCAGCGCATCAAGCTCAAGATCAAGCCCGGCTGGGACATCGATGTGCTGGACCGCGTCCGCCAGCGCTACCCCGGCCTGCGCCTCATGGTGGACGCCAACTCCGCCTACACGCTCGCCGACAGCGCCCACCTCAAGCTCCTCGACCGCTTTTCTCTGATGATGATCGAGCAGCCCCTGGCGCACGACGACCTGCTGGACCACGCCCGGCTCCAGCAATCCATCGAGACGCCCATCTGCCTGGACGAATCCATCCGCACGCCTCGTCACGCCGAGCAGGCCATCGAGACCGGCGCCTGCCGCATCATCAACATCAAGCTGGGCCGCGTCGGCGGATTCCGCAACGCCCGGCTGATCCACGACTGCTGCCAGGCGGCCCAGGTCCCGGTCTGGTGCGGCGGGATGCTGGAATCCGGTATCGGCCGGGCCAACAACATCGCTCTGGCGACGCTGCCCAACTTTGTCCTCCCCGGCGACATCTCGGCCAGCAGCCGTTACTGGACCCAGGACATCATCCACCCGGCCGTCCAGGTCACCGCCCGCGGGACCATTGAGGTTCCTGACTCACCCGGCTCCGGCTTTGCAGTGGACCGCGAACGCATCGAGCGGCTCACCGTCCGCACGGAATCTTTTTCATGACGCCCGACCGGCCGGTTGCCACCACGTCTCCCCCACCTCATTTAAGTCCGGCTCCGCCTTTGGCCGCGCCACCCGGCTCTCTCTTCCGCGCCTACGGGCTGGCCATCGGCGCGACCGTCTTCTGGTCGAGCAACGTCGTCGCCGTCAAATTCATTCTTCGGGATCTGCCCGCGCTTCCGGCCGCCGCGCTCCGCATCTGTCTTACCGCCGCGATTCTTTTTCTGATCCGGCTGCTGGCGCCCCGGAAGCCGTTTTTTCGCTGGCGCGAGCTGCGCCACCACGTCGATCTCGGCGTCGTGGGCATCGCCGGCGGCTTTGGGTTCGTTACCGTGGCGCTTAGTTATACCAGCGTCTCCCACGTCGTATTCATCGTCGCGTTGGTTCCCCTCATGGTTCTGCTTTACGGCTCCGCCCGGGGCCAGGACCGGCTCACCGTGCTCAAGATCCTGGGCACGATTCTGTCTCTGATCGGGGTCGCTCTGCTGGCCATGAACCAGCCGGAGGGCAACCCGGCCGGTCTGCGCGGAGATCTGCTCGCCTTTGGCGGCATGTTCTGTTTTTCTTTCTTCGCCTTGCGGAGCAAGTCGTTTACCGGCGTCTATGACAGTCTCACTCTGGTCAGCAGCAGTTTTCTACTGGCCTGCTCCGTGGCCCTGCCGGTCTTGTTGGCATCGGCGCCCGGGATCGCCTGGGAGTCGGTTTCCCTGGTTGGGTGGACCGCGCTGGCCTACTCCGGCGTACTCGGCTCCGCCGTCGCCTACCTTTGTTTCTACGCCTCGCTGCGAGTGCTCACCGCGTCGCAGGTCACGGCCTTTCATTACGTCCAGCCGGTTCTGGCCACCCTGATGGGTTTCCTGCTGCTCGGCGAACAACTGGATGCACAGTTCGCGCTTGCCGCGGCTCTTATTCTCGGCGGTGTCTTTCTGGCCGAGCGCCAGCTCTGAACTTCTCCGGATTTTTTTGCAACCTCTCCGACTCTGTCGCATCTGATACTGTTGATTCGGACCGGTGTGGGTCCGCTGTCTAGTCCTCGCTGTATCTTCTTTTTGTGCAGGGCAATCGCCTTCATTTGAAGGTTGGCTTTCTTGTGCCTCGGCGCAACTCGTGGGCATGCAGCGGGTTTTAGATTGACGTACGCTTGGGGATGCGGAATTGCTGTCGTGCAGCCTCTTTTTGTCGTGTGGTGAAAATTCTTTGGGAGAGATCGGATGGCGAAACGAAGCTATAACAACATTTCACTCATGTGGTGGGCCAAGGCTCTTTTTCTGAGTTTGTTCGTGCCCTTGTTTGTGTATGCGTTTTCCTCGGGCCCCCCTCTGGGAGTAACCGGGGGATTCGGAGAATTCACCTGCAACCAGGGTGGCTGTCACGTGGGCATCCCGGTGAATGCAGGTCCCGGCAGCGTTGCCATCACCGGCGCCCCGGCAATCTATCAGAGCGGCGTAACCTACCCCATCATCGTCCGCGTCGCCGACCCGGACCAGATCCGCTGGGGCTTTGAACTGGCGGCCCGCAACGAGCAGGGACAGCAGGCCGGCACGCTGACATCCACGGACCCTTTTTCTTTTGTCCGCACATTCAATAACGGCGTTCAGTATATTACCCACAACACCGCTGGCTCCCGGCTCGGTGAGCCTCTTGGCGTGGATTTTGCATTCAACTGGACCGCGCCGGACATCTCCACCGGCCCCGTCCTGATGCATGTCGCCGGTAATGCCGCCAACGGCAACAGCACCACATCGGGCGACCGCATCTACACCAGCTTTATCACCATTCAGCCCGCGCCGCCCGGCCCGCTGCCGTCCATCAGCGATGGTTCTACGGTCAATAACGCCAGCTTCGCGCTGCATCCTGCCCCGATGGCGTCCGGCTCCATCGCCGCCATCTTCGGGGAGGACCTGAACGACGGCTCGGCGCTTCCGTCATCCTTCTTCGGCAATGACGGATTGCTCTCCACCTCGCTCGGCTCCGCCTCCGTTACCGTCAACGGCATCCCGGCGCCCATCTTCTACTCGTTCCCCACACAGCTCGGCATTCAGATCCCCAGCGAGCTGGCCGGGGAGACCTCCGCCATCCTCCAGATCACCGCTCTGGGCCAACTCAGTGTGCAGCGCACCATCTTTCTGGATTCCGCCGCCCCGGGCATCTTCTCTCTCAACCAGCAGGGCAACGGTCCCGGCGCCATCATTGACGTCGACGGCGAGGTCATCTCGGAGGGGAACCCCGCCACGGTGGGCGAGACCATCATTCTGTTTGCCACCGGCCTCGGTGCCGTCGATCCTCCTGTCGGGACCGGCGCGCCCGCCGGCGCCAGCCTGGCCACCGCCCAGGTAACTCTATTGGTGGACGGGGTCGTCGTGATTCCCGATTACGCGGGAACGGCGCCCAACTTCGTGGGTCTGGATCAGGTCAACTTCACGGTTCCGGCGGGCACGCAGCTGGGGAACGATATACCCGTCGTGTTGCGGGTCGATGGCAGGGAAAGCAATCCGGTTACGATCGTGGTCGGCCCGTGAATTCTGTAGTCTGCTGTAGCGTGATCTTTGCATGACCGCCCTTGCCTGCGTCATCGCTGGTCGCAAGGGCGTTTTCATGTAAGGTATTGTTATCGTATTGTCCGGCCGCCCGCCGCGCCGGTTATGGAGCCAGCCTTAAAGCAGTCAGGGAGTCCGACATGAATTCATCCGTTGTTATCAGAAGTAATGTCAGCAGAAGTAAAAAGTTGTCCTCCGCCTTCTTCCTTTCATCCTTCCTGCTGCTTTCGGCCACCCCGGCGCGCGCTATCCCCGGGTTTCTTGAGCGCTTCAACCGTGACGCCTTCTCGCGCCCCGAGCTTCGGAATCAATGCTCCACCTGCCACGTCGACCCGGCCGGTGGCGGACCGCGCAACGAGTTCGGGCAGGCATTCGATGCCGCCGAGTTCCAGTTCACCCCTGCGCTGCACGCCGCCTGGCCGGACCGCTTCCTCCCCAGCGTCTCATCTGAATCCGTCGCCACCACCGCCGGCCAGTTGCGGGCTACTTTCTTCGCCTCAGGCTCCCAGACCGTCCTGGAGATCGACGGCGTCTCCTACCGCCTCGACGCTTCGACGGCCACGCTGGTAAAACTCGACCCCGCTGAACTGGCATCCATCGCCGCTTCACCATCTTCCACCACCGAAGCAGCACGCGCCCCTGAGCTTCCGCTGCGCAACCAGCCCACCTTCGGCCACCACCTCGTCAACCTGCCCACCACTCGCGGCTACGAGCCCGGCGCGCTCGGTATGCGCTTCACGCATCGGTTCATCCAGCCGGTCTTGCGCACAGGCGAGAATAATGACTGTCCCGATTGCGCCGGGATCACGGACCTGTTCGGATTCGACAGTTTTTCCTACTCGGCCTTCGGCGGTGAGATCGGCATTACCTCGCGGCTTGCCGCCTCCATCTACCGCACGCCGCTGGACCGCACCTACGAGTTCGGCGCCGCCTTTCAGTTGCTCGGCCAGCAGGGCCGCGAGCCGCTGGCCGCCGCCGCCCGCGTCTCGCTCGAAACGCGCCGCCTGTTCGACCTCTCCTCTCTCGATTTCGAGCGGTTCCAGACCATCAACCTTATCTTTCCCGTCTCGCGCTCCATCTCCAACTTCGCCGAGCTGTTCGTCGTTCCCCAGGTCAGCTTCCGCGCCAACCCCTTCCCGGCGGACCCCTCATTGTTTGTCGCCGAGGGAGAGACGCGCCGCCACCAGGGTGCTATCGGCATCGGCGGCAGCTTCCGCTTCCGGCCGCGCGCGGCCATTGTTGCCGAATGGACGCCGCGGGTCGCCGGGTACCGCCCCGCCGGCTCCCGCAACGCCTATTCGTTCGGCATCCAGCGCACCACCAACGCCCACATCTTCGAGCTGGTCCTCACCAACACGGTGGGCACCACCACCAGCCAGGCGGTCAGCACCGGCACGAGCGATTTAACCCTCGGCTTCAATCTCTACCGCCGTCTCCGCTAGCGCCCTGTTACCATGTACTTTTCCAATCCGCCCGGCTGTGGATTCGGGCAGGGAAGGCGGGGCTGCCCGTATGTCTGAGCCGGAAACATCTTCTATTCCAGAGACCTCTCCTATCAACGCCGGGAGGCTCATTGATCTGACCTATGCCCTTGAGGACGGCGTCGTCTACTGGCCCGGCGACCCGGCCTTCCGCCGCGACGCCCGGATCCATCCCGCAACCGGCGACCAGCCCTGGTGCTGCTCGGGCAGCATCTCGGGCAGCGAGCATGTGGGCACGCATCTCGACGCCCCGGTTCACTTCGCCGAAGGCCAGTCAACGATCAACCAGGTCCCGCTGGACCGTCTCATCGCCCCCGGTGTCTGCATCAGCGTGGCATCGCTCGCTTCCGGCTCCCGCGTTCCCCCCTCCGGCGCTTACTCTTCCGCTGCTAACTCTTTCAATGACCCGGACTACCTCGTTACCCGCGCCGACATCGAAACCTGGGAGGCCGCTCACCACCCGATCGCTCCTCGTTCCATCGTCCTGCTCCACACCGGCTGGGGACGCCACTGGCAGGACCGCAATCGGTACTTCGGGACCTCCGATAGGAACCCCCATCTGCCCCCTGACCCCATCAATGACCTCAGCAATGCTCCCACCAATGACCTCGCCAATGACCCCGAGCTTCATTTCCCCGGCATCGCCCCGGACGCCGCCACCCTGCTTGCCAGCGACCGCGGCGTCGTTCTGGTCGGCATCGACACGCCCAGCCTCGACCCGGGCCGGTCGCGCGACTTTCCGGCCCACCGCATCCTGAACGCTGCTGGCATCCTCGGCGCGGAAAACCTCGCCAACCTCGACCGTCTTCCCGACACCGGCTTCCTCGTCCTTGCGCTGCCCCTGAAGATCGCGGGCGGCTCCGGCGCCCCGGCGCGCGTCGTCGCTATTCTCGACGCCTGATTCACGCATCGCCCACGACCTCTCTCGTCCGCCCTCGCCGCAGCGAAGTACCCAAAGTGAATCCCGCCCGCACTTGCCGCTTGATTCCCCCGCCTCCACCCGTTATGCTGCCGACGGATTCATCCAGCCGGCGCGCGCGTACCCTGGCGGCTTCTCCACTGCCCTGCGTCTGGCGCGAATCGTTTTGCGCAAAATGTCTGGCGCGATTCGTCTCGCGCGATTCCGGCCCTGCCGCCCCCGCCACGGCCTGTGATAGGAGCGTTTCCGCTATGTATTGCCCTGTCTGCGGCTCTGAAAACCACGAATCGTCCTGGCAATGCGCCTGCGGCCACTACTTCGCCCCCCAGCCGGCGGAGACTCCGGCTTCTCCCCCACTGCGTCTCGGCGGACGGTTCCACTTTCATGGCAAAGGCACCACGCTGTTCGGCATCTACATTCGCAATCTCCTGCTCACGCTGCTCACCTTCGGCGTCTACTTCTTCTGGGGCAAGGTGGCCGTCCGGAAATATCTCTATGCCCAAACTCGCTTCGAAGGCGACCCCTTCGAATTCCACGGCACCGGCAAGGAGCTTTTCTACGGCGCTCTGAAGGCCTTCGCGCTGTTCGGCGGGCTCATAGCGGTGCCGGAGCTGGCTCAATATCTCGCGCCTGGCTCGGCCGTCATCATCATCGTCGCAAACCTCGCCTATTCCATCGGCCTGCTGATTCTGATTCCGGTTGCCATCGTCGGCTCGCGCCGCTACCGCCTCTCGCGCATCACCTGGCGCGGCCTGCGCTTCTCCTTCCGCGGCCTAACCAAAGACCTGATCCCCATCTTCCTGAAGGGCTCGCTGCTCACCAGCTTCACCTTAGGTTTCTACTACCATTTTTTTCAGACGGAAATTCGTCGCTTCCTCGCCCTCAGCAGCTACTTCGGGAGCAAGTCCTTTGACTACGACGGTGAAGGCTGGGCCATGTTCCGCATCTACGCCGTGGGCGTCCTGCTCTCCGTGCTCACCTTCGGCCTCTACTATTTCTGGTTCGACGCCGAGCGGGAGCGTTACTACTGGGACCACACCACGTTCTCCACGGCGCGTTTCCGCTCCACCGTCCGAGGCCACGAATTTCTCGGACTCGCGGTCTTCTATATCTTCCTGCTGCTTTTTACGCTCGGACTGGCTTACCCCTGGGTCCAGGTGCATCTGGCTCGCTTCCGCGCCAGCCGCCTCCATCTGGAAGGCCCGCTCGACCTCGCCGCCATCCATCAGGAGATCCTGGACGCCACCGCCACCGGCGAGGGCCTGGCCGACATGATCGACATCGGCGTTCTGGACGTCGACTTCGGTTTCTGATCCCATGCCCGGCTTCTTCACCACATCCCCCGGCACTTCCCCCACCCCGGCCCCGCGCACCGAATGGAAGGGGATCTACTTTGACGGCCGCACCCCGCGCCGCAACCCCGTGGTCGTCACCTTGCGCGGAGAGGGTCTCCAGATCGTCCAGGAGGATGGCGCCGCCATCTGGTGGCCCTACGGAGAGCTGACCCGCGCCACCACCTACCAATCCCGCGAGCCCGTGGTCCTGCAGCGCAACCCGGCGGCCCATGAAGGTCTTCTGGTCGACGAGCAGGGTTTTATCGACTCGCTCATTTTCTTTGCACCGGCCACCCGGAAGCTGTTCCAAAGCTCCGTCTCCCGCGCCGTCTCGCGACGCCCGGTCATCGCCGTGATGGCTGCCGCGCTCATCTGCCTGGTCGCTTTTATTTACCTGTGGGCCGTACCCGCCGCCGTTACCGCCGCCGCTTCCCGCGTCCCGCTCAGTTGGGAGGAGCAGCTCGGCCAGGCCGCCGTGGACGCACTCGCCCCGCTCGATATGCGTTGTGAGGACCCGGAAAGCCTCGCACGGCTCGGGCAGATCGTAACCCGTCTGCGGGAGACCGTTCCCGGCTCGCCTTACCGGATTCATCTCACCGTCGTGCGCAGCCGGATTGCGAACGCCTTTGCCGCTCCGGGCGGCCACATCGTCGTCTTCGGCGGGTTACTGGAGAAGACCGGCTCGGCCGAGGATCTGGCCGGCGTGCTGGCTCACGAGATGCAGCACATCGAGCACCGCCACGCCCTCACCGGCGTGCTTCGGGAGCTCTCCTTGCAGACACTGATCTCGCTTGTTGCCGGACGCAGCTCGGGCCTTAGCTCCGCGCTCGATGCTGTCGCCATTGTCGGGTCCCTGCGTTACCAGCGGGAAGCCGAGGCGATTGCGGATGCGGACGGCATGCGCATGCTCTTTGATGCCCGCATCGATCCGCACGGTCTGCCGCGCGCGCTGGAGCAGCTCAATGCGGGCGACAGTCCGTTGCCCGCCGCCGTCGAGTATCTCTCCACGCACCCGCTCGCCGGAGAGCGCATCGCGCGACTCCACCGGATGGCGAATGATCTGGCTCATGGAATGGCAGATGACGCGGCAGATGAGATGCCCACCGAAGTGTCTGGTGACGCGTCCGGTGAAGTGCCCGCCGATGTGTTCGATGGAATGGTGGGTGAAGCGGCTCATGAGATGCCAGATGAATCTGCCGCTGACTCCGCGATCTTATCTCCGCTGCCGCTGCTGCCCGATGTGGATTGGGCCGCGCTCTCCACCTTCTGCTCCCCCACCGACCCCGAGGACGATGCCGCTGATGACGCCGCCGGCGATGCCGACGACGCGGAGGCCCTCGCCGCCCCGCCCGCATAGGTGCCCGGATAAGGGAAGCCGGGTCCTCCCCGGATACAGCATCCCCCGCGCCCTAACCACCCTCCCCGATTCGCCGCGGCATCCCCCGCCCAACTCGCCGCCCGCTGCTCCCCCTCCTCATCTGCCGCACCAGCCTGCCTCCGGCTCCGCACGCCGGCAGTCAGCGCGGAGCGGGTAGTGGGTCAGTTTGAATCGTAGGTAGACTTGTCACCTACGCGGTCGGTAAACACAACGCCGGAACTCATAGGGGAATCGGCCAACTTCCCAGAAGCTGACTTCTTGCCCGCTTGACGAAACTTTAGTTGCGCATCGGGCTCGAGCAACGGATTATTCCCGAGTACGCCGTCACTCGGTCACAATCGCCAAAGGCTTTGTCGACCAATCAGAGAGTGGGTGCCAGTGGAGACCAAATAGTGCCGTGCAATCGGTGCCTACGTAACAATGGGCACCCTGAATTGCCCATCTTGCGGCATGCAGGTGTCCTCGTGGTTTTCGCCCAATCTTGACGGCACCAACGGTAAAAGGATAGCGTACTAACCATGTCTTTCTTGGAAACAATAAAAGCAAAGATAGGTGAAGCGGCCTACTCCCGAATCGAGACAGTAGCTGAGACGGAAGTGGCCTTAGCAAAGCAGATGCCTCTGGTCGATGAGTACAGCAAGAAGAAATTTTACAATCAACGTATTCTGCTCGGCGAACTTCGCGCAGAGTGTGAGCTATTCGAGAAAACCGAATTGAGGATCTTCCCTACCGACCTAGTAAATATTCTTTCCAGGTGCAAGCTTCTTTTCGCCGCCGGGACAGAAGAAGAATATCACCAGAGAGGAGGCGGCAGCACTTCTATTATCCAAGAGCCTTCCGTGGCCGTGGGATGGCAGGAAAAAGAGGAAGGTATAGATGTTCTCATTGATCGGCACCTCTCCCAATTGCAAGCTGAAATTAAGCAAAGGACTCTTCTCGCACATATCAGCGGATTTACTTCAGCTGGTAAAGACGCGAATCAACAGGCGTTTTTTCAGGAGCTGTTTGCGAAACTGGGTCTGCCGTTCGAATCATTCCTTGACGATGGACACCTCATTGAGACGCACAAACAGCATGAACCTGGACTCCGAAGTTACGATCAAGCTGGAGCGAATGAGTACTTTTGCGCCCCTTAGCTCGGATTAACGATCTCGGGATCGAGAGAATATTGCTTTTAGAATTCCTCAATGTGGTTGCGAACGCTTCTTAATCTGCTCCGCATTGCTGGCTACGTAAATCCAGGTCAAATAGACTTTGGCTTCGACGGCGTGAAAATGAGGGCACCCACTTTCCCTGTGTTCTTGGGTACATGCACCGTTGGCATTTTTGAATGGAAAGAGGACACGAAAAAATATTGGGAGAAGATTCCTGATGGTTGTCTCTTCCAGTCGTTTGGATACCGCGGCTTGTCGAATATGTGGCTCGACAAGAGATCATTTCCTGGAATTGAGAAGTTTGTCCTGGACCACAAGCGGATACTTGAGTGCCTAAGAAATCCATGGAATACTAGGAGTATAGAGGATGTTGCTCCAGCCTTAGACATCCTAAGTTCAGCAACGCAGATCCCGGATTTGGGCGCCAAAATCCTGCTGGTTTATTGTTGTCTGGAACATCTGTTTGTTCCGAAGAAGACGTATACCGAAAACAAAAAATACATAGTTGGCGGAATGAATGCTCTAGGACCTCACCTGCTGCCATGGTTTGGAAGCCTCTACGATCTGCGTTGTGCCTATGCTCACAAGGGATTCGTGCTAAGGAACGAAGAGACGATGGCGTTGGTCAGAGACTCAATGAAAAACGTGATGGCACTATTAGTTGCGAAACTGTCAGTATCGTAGCTCCTGTCCTGGGCGAATCGTGCCCACTCGGAAACAATTCGATCTGCGGGCCTTCCACGCTTGCCCTCATGCTTACAACAGCCGGATCGTATAGCGACCGGCCAGGTGTATTTGCTCGTTCCGAGCCCGAAACGGCGTTCTGCGAAATAATTCCTCCATTGTCGCCCAGTATTTTGGGATTCCTTGGCGCGCAATTCAGACTGACCCACAACCCGTCTGCGATGGCGCTTGCATTGGCCCGGCAGCGGCGATATCGTTGTGCATTCAACAGGCATTCTTTCGAGGAGGTGTACCAGCAATGCAGAACCTTTCCCAGCGTCCCCCGCGGCGCATTTTGTTCGCCATATTTGCCATCGCTCTCGCAGGCTTTCTTTCGGTCGCTTGGGCCAGTTCCCACCTTTCGGCCGATACCGTGCAGACCTCCGCCGGCCCGCTCGTCATCACGCCCATCGGCCACGGCAGCGTCATGCTCTCCCACGGTGGCAAGGTCATTCACGTCGATCCCACCGCCGCCACCGACTACACCGGCGCGCCGCAGGCCGATCTCATCCTCATTACGGATGTCCACGGCGATCATCAGGACCCGGAGATGGTGAGTGAACTCTCGAAATCCGGAACTATAGTCGTTGCCCCCGCCGCCGTGCAGTCCACCGTTACCCAGGCGCTCCCCATCGCCAACGGGGAGAAGAGCATCTTCGTCGGCATCGAGGTCGAAGCCGTTCCCATGTACAACCTCACGCGCGGCCCAGCGCCCGGCAAGCTCTTTCATGACAAGGGACGCGGCAACGGATACATCCTCACCCTCGGCGGCAAGCGCGTCTATCTGGCCGGCGACACCGCCTGCACCCCGGAGATGAAGGCCCTCGCCAATATTGACATCGCCTTCATCCCCATGAACCTGCCCTACACCATGCCGCCCGACGAGGCCGCCGCCTGTGCCAAAGCGTTCCAGCCCGGGATCGTCTACCCCTATCACTTCCGTGGCAGCGACCTGGATGAATTTTCCTCCGCGCTCCGCGCTCGCCGGCACTCCTGGTGTCGAGGTCCGCATCCGCAAGTGGTATGAATAACCGTACCGTTGCTAACCGCATTGGCGTTTGCCGTATTTAGGCCCGCAACGGCCCGCCTGCCTCGCCCCGGCACGGCCCGTCTCGCAACGGTCCATTGCTGGCGCGATCCGCGCCACGTGAATTTTTCTGGAGGCTTGCATGGCTCAGTTGACTGACCGCATGATCCGCGCCGCAAAGCTGGACGCGAACCTGTACGAAGAAGTCGAGCGGGACCGCGGCGCCATGGGCCAGGCGGCCACCGTCGTCGTGCTGGCCAGCCTCGCGGCCGGAGTCGGCGCCCTCGGCTCGGTTGGACTATCCGGTATGATCAAAGCCGCCATCGGCGCTTTGATGTTGTGGGTCTTCTGGGCATTCCTCACCTACTTCATCGGAACCAAGCTGCTGCCCCAGCCCCAGACCCATGCCGACATGGGCTAGATGCTGCGCACCACCGGATTCTCCGCCGCCCCCGGCCTGCTGCGCCTGCTCGGCATCATTCCCGGTTTTTATCTGCTCAGTTCCTTGGTCGCCGGCATCTGGATGCTCGCCGCCATGGTCGTCGCCGTCCGTCAGGCTCTGGATTACACCAGCACCGGACGGGCGCTTGGTGTTTGCCTCATCGGCTGGATTTTCCAGTTTTTTCTGCTCTATTTGCTCGCCGGTCCCGAGTTGCAGGGTCCGGTCCGCTGATTTCGCCGTTCCCGGCAGCCTCAGTGTTCTCACGCAAGATTCGATAGCCTGGAGGATTCCGACTCTTCCGAACCTGCATCGGGGTGTTCACCCGGACGAGGAGCTGCTGGTGTTTTGCTTGCGGGCTCAGGTCGCCTGTGCTACTGTTAGAACATCCGACTGTGAGGTAAAACCTTGAGTTCTGTAGGACTTACAGCCACCGGCCCGGTAGCGGTTCCCGACGGCGATCTCGTTTCGCAGATCGATCTCGTCCGCCTGCCCCGCCACATCGCCATCATCATGGACGGTAATGGACGCTGGGCCCGCCGACGCCGCCTGCCACGCATCGCCGGTCACCGCGTCGGCTCGCAAGCTGTTCATAATACAGTAGAAACAGCATCGCGGCTGGGCATCGGAGCGCTCACATTGTTCGCCTTTTCCACGGAAAACTGGAAGCGTCCCGAGAGTGAAATTCGAACCTTGATGTTGTTGCTGCGCGAATACCTGCACAAGGAACTCGCCGAAATTCACCGCAATAATATTCGCCTCCAGATCCTTGGTCACTCCGAACAACTCTCCTCCGAAGTGCAGACCGACCTCAGAGAAGCAGTGGACCAGACGGCGGGAAATACCGGCATGGTGTTGAACGTTGCGTTGAATTACAGCGCCCGTCGCGAGATGCTGGACGCTTGCAGGTCGATGATCGCCGAAGTACAAACCGGCGAGTTGCGGCCGGCCGACATCACGGAAGAGACCATCTCCCAACACCTCTATACACAGGGCCAGCCGGACCCGGACCTGCTGATCCGCACGAGCGGCGAGATGCGGGTCAGTAATTTTCTGCTCTGGCAGATCGCCTACGCCGAGATCTGGGTAACAGATACCTGCTGGCCGGATTTCAGCCGCAGGCACATGTTGCAGGCCATCATCGATTTCCAGAAACGCGAGCGGCGCTACGGCGGCCTCGGCCGCGGCGGAGCATAATCGCAAGCCATGTCCCGGCGCATTGCAACCGCTCTTGTTCTGATCCCCGTCGTCATTCTGCTCGTCCTCTACGGACACCCGTATCTGCTGGCTGTGTTCCAGGTTGCGATGACGCTCGCGGCCGTGTGGGAGTACTTCCGCATCGCGGACGGAGTTCCCGGCATCCATACATTTCGGGTGGCGGGTTACGCTGCCGCGGCAGCCATGGCGATTCTCTCCCTCTCGGATTCTCCCGCGCTGGGCATCTTCATTATCACGCTGCTCCTCTCCCTGGTGCTGATGATGGTGGCCATGGGAGGGGACCACTCCGGCGAGACCTATCTCGCGTCGGTGGCCGTGACACTGTTCAGCGTGATCTACGTGGCGGCGCCGGTTACTCTGCTGGTCTGGGTCAGAAACCAGTATGAAGGCGGGGCCTTTCTGGTGTTGTTCACGCTCCTTGTCCTCTGGGCCTCCGACAGCGCGGGATACCTGATCGGCAAGTCCATCGGCCGGCACAAATCTTCCCCGAACATCAGTCCGAACAAGACCTGGGAGGGAACCGTGGGTTCTTTCGGCGCCGCGTTGCTGGTGGGAATCGCCGGAGGATTTTGGGTGCAGGACTGGAGGCTTATACCGCTGTCAGCGGTACTGAATGTGGCCGGGCAGTTGGGTGATCTGGCCGAATCGGCGATGAAGCGCGGCGCCGGAATGAAGGACTCTTCCCATCTGGTGCCGGGTCATGGCGGAGTGCTGGACCGCATTGACTCGCTGCTGTTTGCCGCGCCAGTCCTGTGGTATTATTGGATTTTGCAACTGGGCTGAAAAGACAGTCTAACTCTATGAAAAAGATAGGCATATTGGGATCGACCGGGTCCGTTGGCAGGAGTTGTATCCAGGTGGTATCCGCCTTTCCGGAGCGGTTTCAGGTGGCCAGCATGTCGGCCGGTGAAAACGTGGACCTGATGGCGGAACAGGTGCGCCGGTACAGGCCAGCCTCTGTCTCCATGGGGTCCGAGCGAGCCGCCGCCGCCTTGTGCGCGAAACTGAGGGAGTCCGGCGAGAGGAAGCTTCCTGAGATTGGCCATGGGCGCGCCGGCATGGAGCGGGTGGCGACGCTGCCGGAGGCGGATGTGGTTCTTTCGGCGACGGTGGGAGTTGCCGGTCTGCCCGCAACCTATGCGGCTCTGGAGGCCGGCAAGCAGGTGGCGCTGGCGAACAAGGAAGTGCTGGTAGCCGCGGGCGAACTGATTACGCGTTCAGCCGAGGCGCACGGGACGGAGCTGCTGCCGGTGGACAGCGAGCACAACGGGGTTCACCAATGCCTGCGCGCCGGAGCCCGGGAGGAGGCGCGCCTGCTCGTTTTGACCGCCTCGGGCGGTCCCTTTCTGCACACACCGGCGGATCAATTGCCCGGTGTTACCGTCGAGCAGGCATTGAAGCATCCCACGTGGCAGATGGGGAACCGCATCACGATCGATTCGGCGACGATGATGAACAAAGGGTTCGAAGTAATTGAGGCCAAATGGCTTTTCGGATTTCCCCCGGAACAGATTCGCGTGAAGATCCACCCGCAATCGACGATTCACTCCCTGGTGGAGTTCGTGGACGGCTCCGTGATGGCGCAACTTTCCGTAACGGACATGAAAGTTCCCATCCAATATGCGTTAACCTATCCAGAGCGGCTGGCATCCAATGAGCCTGGTTTCGACTGGAGCCAGTTGGGAAATCTGGAGTTTTATGAGCCGGACCTCGGGAAGTTCCCGTGCCTGCGGCT
This sequence comes from Terriglobia bacterium, assembly GCA_963662495.2. GTDB lineage: Bacteria > Acidobacteriota > Terriglobia > 2-12-FULL-54-10 > 2-12-FULL-54-10 > SHUM01. The sequence goes on along the minus strand of CAXVYQ010000008.1, from coordinate 289,609 downwards.
GGCCTATGGAGCCATGAAGGAAGGCGGTTCGCACGCCTGTGTCCTGAATGCCGCCGACGAGGTGGCCGTGGCCGCGTTTCTGGACGGGAGAATCGGGTTCACCGCGATTTCCTGTTTGATTGAAGATACGCTGAACGCGATGGCTTCTCGAAAGTTTCACGAGATGGAAGACGTTCTGGAACAGGACCGGGCGAGCCGGGAGATGACCGGGAAGTTGCTATCCCGCTATCAAAACTAGGAGCAGTCGGATCCGATGATCTATGTCACGCTGACCAACATTCTGGCGGTGATTCTGGTGCTGGGAGTCATGGTCCTCATCCATGAGATGGGCCACTTCCTGGCGGCCAAATATTTCAAAATCAAAGTGGAAGTGTTTTCGATCGGCTTCGGAAAGCGGCTGTGGGGCTTCCGGCGCGGAGAGACCGACTACCGCGTCTGCCTCCTGCCGCTGGGTGGCTACGTGAAGATGGCGGGCGAAAACGCGGGCGACCCCACCACCGGCAGCCCGGACGAATTCCAGTCCAAGCCCCGCTGGCAGCGGTTCATCGTGGCCGTGATGGGTCCCACCATGAACATCGTCCTTGCGATCGTGCTGCTGGCGGTCCTTTTCATGTTCCGCTACCAGAGACCAGCGTACCAGGAAGGTCCGGCGACCATCGGCTGGATCGAGCTGGATTCGCCGGCCGATCAAGCCGGGATTCTGGTGGGCGACAGGATCGTGGAGATCGAGAATATCGAAGACCCGGAATGGGTGGACGTGGAGATCCGCGTGGCCGCCGGGTCGCAGCAGGAGATATCCGTAACGGTGGAGCGGGACGGCGAGCGGCTGACGCACTCGCTGACGCCGCGTCCGGTGGGCCGGGCCGAGCTCGGTAATGTTGGATGGGCGCCCCGGATGCCCGCCCTTCTGCAGGCCGTGGATCCGGATCTGCCCGCCGCGGCGGCCGGGCTGGCGGCCGGCGATGAGATCGTGGAGGTGAACGGGACCCTGGTTCATTTCTGGCCGGCGATCTCGGAGTTGCTGCAGGAGAATGAAGGCGAGCCGGTCGAGATCGTCTATGAGCGCAATGGCGAGCAGTTCGTTACGCAGATCGCGCCGCAGTTGAGCGACGTGGATGAGGACCCGCAGCAGAGATGGCGCATCGGCGTGATGTTCGAGAACGTGATGATCACGCGGCAACTGGGGTTTGTCGATGCCTTCGCCGAGTCGCTGGCGACCAATAAGAAATTCGCGCTGCTGATCTTTGAATTCCTCGGCAAGATCTTCACTAATGAGCTTTCCCCGCGCACGCTGGAAGGACCGATCGGGATCGCGCGGCTCTCCGGCGCGGCGGCCCGGCGGAGTTTTGGCGACCTGCTCAGCCTGATGGCCGCCATCAGCCTGAACCTGGGCATCTTCAACCTGCTGCCGATTCCGGTCCTGGATGGCGGCATGATCCTGTTGCTGCTGATCGAGGGAACCATCCGCCGCGACCTGAGCCTGAAGCTGAAGGAGCGCTTCACGCAGGTGGGATTCGCCTTCCTGATGCTGATCGCCGTGTTCGTGATCTACAACGATATCGTGAAGACGCTGCCGGAGCGGTTCGGGGACTTCTTTCCCTGATGGACAGGTGCGTTCGCCGTTGCATCCGCCTGTGCGTCAAGATGACACATAGAACCATGCCGCAGTGATTGCGGAGGAGCCGTGGTCGTAGCCGACGGCGTGGAGACAGAGCGAGAAGACGAGGCAGAGGATGATTATGGGGCCTGGAGGGCGCGCAAAGCGGCTTCCAGGCCCCGTGCTACAATACGGGTCATGAGTAGGATTGAGGGCAGGACCGAGCGCAGAAAAGCGGTTGTAACCGATGTGGGCGGCGTGAAGGTCGGCGGGATGCACCCGGTCGTGGTGCAGTCGATGACCAACACGGACACGGTCGATATCGCCTCCACGGTGGCGCAGGTGGCCGCGCTGGCGCGGGCGGGCTCTGAGCTCGTGCGGGTAACGGTGAATACCGAGCAGGCCGCCTCGGCCATCCCGGAGATCGTGAGCCGGCTCGCGGACGCGGGCGTTCCGGTACCGATCATCGGGGACTTCCATTACAACGGACACCAGTTACTGGCGCGATACCCGGAGTGCGCGCGCCAGCTCGCCAAGTACCGCATCAATCCCGGCAACGTGAATATCGGCAAGAAGCATGACGATAACTTCCGCACCATGATCGAAGTGGCGCGGGAGCAGGGCAAGCCCGTGCGGATCGGCGTGAACTGGGGCTCGCTCGACCAGGCGCTGCTGACCCGCATGATGGACGAGAACGCGGCACGGCCCGAGCCGACCGAGGCCGACGACGTTCTGCGCCAGGCGATTGTCGAGAGCGCGCTGCGCTCGGCCGAGATGGCCGAGCAGTACGGGTTGGCGCACGATAGGATCATCCTGAGCGCGAAGGTCTCAAGCGCCCCGAACCTGATCGAGGTCTACCGATTGCTGGCGCCACGTTGCGACTATCCGCTGCATCTCGGGCTGACCGAGGCGGGGTTGGGAAGCCGCGGGATCGTGGCCTCGACGGCGGCGATGAGCGTGTTGCTCCAGGAAGGCATCGGCGATACGATCCGCGTCTCGCTGACACCGGCGCCGGGCGGCGACCGCGCGCAGGAGGTCCTGGTGGCGCAACAGATTCTGCAGTCGCTCGAACTGCGATCTTTTACGCCGCAGGTCAGCGCCTGTCCGGGCTGCGGACGCACCACCAGCACATTCTTTCAGGAGATGGCCGGGCAGATCGAGGGCTATCTGCGCGAGCAGATGCCGCTGTGGAAGCAGCAACATCCCGGCGTAGAGCGGATGAAGGTGGCCGTGATGGGGTGCGTGGTGAACGGGCCGGGCGAGTCGAAACACGCCAACATCGGCATCTCGCTTCCGGGCACGTTTGAAGAACCCGTGGCGCCGGTTTACGTGGACGGCCGCCTGCTGCGGACGCTGCGTGGCGGGACGATCGTGGCTGACTTTATCGCCATCCTGAACGACTACGTCGCCAGCCATTACGGCGACCTGGTCAGTGAACCACAGAAGGTCGGCTAGAGCTGTTTCCCTGTCTTATTTTCCGGATACTACATTTGAACGACGGACTGCACGCCGGAGACTTCGAAGCGTCTGCGGCAGCGTATGTTCTGGCAGGCCATCAGGTCGTCCTTGCGGACCTTGTAGGAGCTGAATTTGGCGAACTTTGCGCGGTCGGTCTCCGAGGCGCGCGGGGGCAGGGCAGCCCTCTTTTTGCGGACGGCCCAGCGCAGCTTGTATTCGCCGGACTGGCGGCAGTGCGGGCAATGGAGAGTGCTAGGGTAGGATTCCTCGCTCTCAGTGTAAAAGTTTCTTTCTTCCATAGGCATCAGCCGGCATGCGTCATCAACTGGCGGGCGGTCCGGGTCAGGCGAGGACGACGCCGACCTCCGTGCCCTTGCCAACGCCCAGGGTCCGGGAGGCCGAACCGCGGTTGACCGCAATTTCAATATAACCGGAACTGCCCAGGATGGCAAAGACCTCGTCCTTTTCGCCCTCGGCGTAAACCTGCCTCAGCTCGGTGATCTCCGACTTGCCGATCACGATCTTGAACGGCCGCGGGTCGCCGCCGAATATCTCCGGAACATCGCGCGGCGTGAGGTTCGTCATCAGGGAGCCGAAACGGTCCACGCGCACGACAATCCCCTTTTGCAGATGCTCGTTGACGCGCTTGGGAACGGGCGGCTGGTAGCGGACATGGTCGGTGATGGTCTCGCCGAACTTGGCCGACTCGACGCCGCGAGCGAGCCAGGCGGCGATGGGTGCGAATACGTCGCGCCCATGAAAGGTCCGGCTGACCGGCTCCAGGAAGTAATGTTCCGAGGTGACGTGACGGACCGCGACAGTTTCCTCTTGGGAGAAGACCACGGAGAGGACGCCGTTATCCGGCGCAACCAGATAGTACTTGTCCACGGATACGATGATGGGCCGGCGATCCGTGCCCACGCCGGGGTCTACAACGACCAGGTGGATGGTCCGGGGAGGGAAATAGCGGTAGGCCTGCGAGATCTGGTAGGCCGCCTCCATCACATCGTAGGCGCGGATGTCGTGGGTGATGTCCACAAGGTCGACATCGGGATGGATGCCAAGGATGACGCCCTTCATGATTCCCACGTAGGGGTCGGCGGATCCGAAGTCGGTTGTCAGAGTGATGATGCTGCGAGCCACTGTGTTCCCCTCACTGAAGGTATCCCAGCGAAATTATCCAACGCCGGTATGCGATGTCAAGTGTACGGGGCGGATGTATTACCGGAGGGACTCATGGATCGGAAGCTCCCGGCTTTCTGTGAAGGGGGAATCTCAGGCCCGGATGAGCCGGGAGGGCAGCCCGTTCAGGCGCAGGGTTGCGTTTGAATTGCGAGCCAGGGGACCCCTAAATACTTGACGACTTATCGTTACCTATCTGAACCAGTGGCGTGCGCAAGCGCCGAGGGGGTCCGGCAGCCGACAATCGCCGGGGCCTCGTGGACCAGCCCGTGGTTTTCGAGGGCCTCCACCATGAACAGGGCGAAGTCTGTCCGGCGGGTGATGTTGCTCTTGAGGATGGGGTCGCCCACGTGCCGACTCCAGACGGGCAGGCCCTGGCTCTCGCCCTCTTCGAGCTTGCTTCCGCGCACGACAGTCCACCGCGTGTCACTGGCAAACACCCGCCGGCACGCTTCCACCTGGTCGTTGATATCCACGACGCGAACGAGCCGCGCGAGCCAGCCGACCGCGCTCACGACCCACTTGAACGTCCGCGAGTACACGTCCTTGCCGTCGCGCGTGATGTGCCACCCGCACGAGAACACGAGGCGCGCGCCCGGACGTGCATAGTCGAGCACCGCCTGAGCTGTTCCCGACGAGTACCGGTGGACCCCCCATGGGACCAGCACGGTGAGCACCCCGTCGCACCCCACAACCGCCTTCTTGATAACATCGCGGTCGTTCGTCGATCCCGGAATGACGGTGATGCGCCCCTTGAACGCGTCGAGCTTTCCGACGCTCTGCTCACGGCACACGCCAACCACTTCGTAGCCTCGATCCAGCACGTGCTACACCATGTACTGGCCGAGCTTCCCAGAGGCCCCGACAATGCAAACCTTCATCTTGTGCCCCCCGTGGCGCCTTCGATGCGTGAGCCAGTGGGTGTGGCGCGTGTGCTGAATGGGTTCCCACAGCGCCTTGTGAGTTGCCCGTGGGCTCGCATGGCCTACAGTATAGACGATTGACCACCGTAGTGGAGGCGCCGCCCAACATGGTGTTGCAGCAGCCAAGCTGCCCGGTCGCGCTCTGCGTTCTCTCCGGCGCTTGCTGTTGAACGCCGGTAGGTTAGTAACGATCAACGGCGTTGTGTTTACCGGCCGCGCAGGTGACAATTCGACCTACGATTCAAACGGACCCCCTGCCCCGTTCAGGGGCAGGGTTGCGCCGCGCGGGGCAAGGGTGGGAAAATGAGGGTTCGGCGCATAGACTCCGTATAGGGCAGCACCCCAGTGCAAATGATGCGACTGGCCGGTGTAGACCGGTGTAGAGATGCCGCGGGGCCGGGCAGGGCCAGTGTAGAAAAGTGAAGGAACGACGCAGGCCGTCTTTCGTAGATTAAGTTCCAGAGCGGAGGGGCATTGAGCACCGAGCAGCGGACTCCGGTGATAGCCGGAAACTGGAAGATGTTCCGGACCATCGCGGAAACAGAGGTTTTCTTCGAGCGGTTCCTTCCCCTGGTCGAGGGTGTCAGCCATTGCGAGGTCGTGATCGCGCCACCGTTTCCCTCGCTCCGCCGCGCCGTGGAACTCTGCTCCGGGACCGGAATCGAGATCAGCGCGCAAAATGTCTTTTGGGAGCAGGAGGGCGCGTGGACGGGCGAAGTCTCCCCGGCCATGCTGCTGGATGCCGGGTGCAAGCTCACCCTGATCGGGCATTCGGAACGCCGCCGGCATTTTGCGGAGACGGATGAAACCGTGAACCGCCGGGTCCGAGCGGCATTGCAGGCGGGGCTCCGGCCCATCGTCTGCGTGGGCGAGTCGTTGGAGCAGCGGGAGGCCGGGCAGACGGAGACCGTTCTGCGGCGTCAGTTGACCGGCGGGCTGGCCGGGTTGACCGAGAGGCCGTTCTCTCCTATCATGATCGCGTATGAGCCGGTTTGGGCCATCGGGACGGGGCGGACGGCTACGCCTGAAATTGCCCGGCAGGCGCACGCATTTATCCGCGGCGCGGCGGGAGAGTTGATCTCCCCGCGGGCGGCGGAAGCTCTGCGAATCCTCTATGGCGGCAGCGTCAAGCCGGACAATATCGGCCCCCTGATGGCGGAGCGGGATATCGACGGCGCCCTGGTGGGCGGAGGCAGTCTGGACCCGGACTCTTTTGCTTCCATCGTGCGGTATCGGTAAGACCGGCAAGTAGGGCCGGCACAAGTGAGGCCGGCAAGTGAGGAATGAATGGTAGGGTTGCTGACAACGATTCATGTTCTGATCGCCATCGCCCTGGTGCTGCTGGTTCTGTTGCAGAGCAGCAAGGGGGGCGGCATGGCGGGCGCCTTTGGCGGCATGGGCAGCCAGGCGGCGTTCGGGCCGCGGGGAACGACGACCTTTCTTTCAAAGGCCACCGTCGTGCTGGCCGTTTGCTTCGCCGTTACTTCCCTGGCGCTGGTGAAGATCGCCGACCGGACGGTCGGCGGCGGCGATTCCGTCCTGAGCGGCGAGACTCTCGCCGATCCAACGGAATCCGGGTCGGACCCGGATGCTGAAGGGCTTCTGGATGCCACGGTTCCTTTGGTGCAGGTCGAAGGGGACATGATTCCGAACATGGAAGTGGAGATCGTAACTCCGACGGGAACCGAAACGCCTGAGATGGAAATAGTGGTGCCGGAAGCCGCCGGGCAGGGCGCCTCGGAGACCGAGGTCCCGGCAGAGGGGCAGGGCCCCTGATTTTCTGAACTCCGCGGGAGTGGTGGAATTGGCAGACACACCATCTTGAGGGGGTGGCGCCGCGAGGCGTGGGGGTTCAAATCCCCCCTCCCGCACCATAGCTTTTCCTGCAAGATCTCTTTTATCCGACTGGCCATTTCGGAGGATGGAGAGCCGATGGGGCGATCCGCAGGGAACGGGTCCCGGAATCGGGCGGCAGTATTTCCTGCGGAGACCGGCCTCAAATCACGCTATAATAAACGTTTTGCGGGACGGCCCAGCGTCGGCCCGGACAGATCAGGAAACGAGTGAAAGACGATGCCGAAACGGACTTATCAACCCAATCGACGGAAACGCGCCAAGACCCACGGCTTCCGCATCCGGATGAGGACTCCCGCCGGTCGCAAGCTGCTGGCGCGCCGGCGCCATCGCGGGCGCAAGCAACTGACAGTCTCCTCCGAGTAACCAGAGGCAGTGGAACAGCCGTCTCGCTCTCGCGTACCGCGTAAGCCATTCGACTTCCCCAAGGCTTTTCGCCTGCTTCGCTCGTCCGATTACCGGAAAGTATACGACCGGGGGCAGCGTCGCAATCTGAACTGGCTGGTTGTTTTTCTCCTTCGGACCGACCGGCCATTGAGCCGCGTGGGCTTGACGGTCCCCCGGCGTCTCGGGCCGGCGGTGGACCGCAATCGAATCAAGCGCAAGCTGCGCGAGGCCGTCCGCATGCACATCGCTGAACTCGGTCCGGGATGGGATCTTGTCCTTCACCCGCGCGCGCAGGCTTTGAGGCTTCCGATGCCCGAGATGGAAAAGACCATGAGCCGGTTTTTCCGGGACTGCGCGAAACAGGCGGGCAGTTCACGGGCGGAATAACAGTTCCAGCGCGGCGGCTTACCGGCGCAGTTTCCGTGAGATCCCTTCGAGACCCAATTAAGAGATGATGAAAACTTTCTTACTGGCGGCACTGCGGTTTTACAAAGCGGCAATCTCTCCCGCCTTGCCATCCGGCTGCAAATATTATCCCACCTGCTCCGTCTACGCCTCGGAGGCGGTCGAGAAACACGGGGTCCGGACGGGGCTTCGCATGGCGGCGGCCCGTGTACTGCGTTGCCGGCCGTTTCATGCCGGGGGCTGGGACCCGGTCCCATAAGGCACAGCGGGCAGCGCAACTGATTCAGCTATGGCGAAAAAAGAACTTTCCTCGGAACTCCGTCTTCTACTCGCGTTCGGAATCTCCTTTCTGATTCTGCTGGTATCCCGCCCGCTGCTGGTGCGGGAGAATCCGCCGACGCCGACTGAAGCCCAGCAGAACGCACCTGCCGAAACCGCCGCCACTCCATCCCCGTCATCGACAGCCGGGACACCCTCGGAAGAGCCCGGACAAGAGGTGCTGGCCTCTCCGAATCCCCTGCTGCCCGTCGCCCCCGTTGCCGGGAGGCAGGAAGAAGAGATTACCGTTACCAGCGATCTTTACCAGGTGGTGTTCTCCTCTCGCGGCGCGAAGGTCAAGAGCTGGACGCTGGCCGACTACCAGGACGCCGAAGGCAACCCATTGGAGGTGGTTAACCTGGAGGCCGCCGAGCGCTATGGGGATCCTCTGAGTCTCTATCTGCCCGACCCCGCCATCCAGGAGGAGGTCAACAACGCGCTTTACGTTCCCTCGCGCCGGGGCCGGCTGCGGGCCCCGGTTACGCTGAATTTCCAGTACAGCAGCGGCGGCATTGCCGTGCGCAAGCAGTTCGTCTTCTCATCGGATAGCTACGTCGTATCCGTGGAGACGGACCTCACCAGCAACGGCGAACGCTTCTCCCACAGCCTGGCCTGGCCTGGCAGCTTCGGGGATATTCACGAAACCGGCGGCCGTGGCGGTCAGCGGCAGGTCTTCTATCTGGAGGCCGGCGAGATGACCCGCGTCCCTCCCCAGGATGTGGAAGGCGAGCAGACCACGGTCAGCGGTTTTTTCCCTTTCGCCGGCATCGAAGATCATTTCTTTGCCGCGGCCTTCCTCCCGGAGGAGGGCTCGCTCCGCGTCCATTCGTTCAAAACCGAGATTACACTTCCCGGCCAGGAAAGCGCCACGTCGGCCGTCGGTGTGGCGGTGGAGAATGGGGACACGCAACGGAACCGGTTCCAGCTTTTTGTCGGGCCCAAGAGCCAGGAGATTCTGGTGGCGGTGGACCAGCGGCTGGGCGAGCTGATCTATTTCGGATGGTTCCCCTTCATCGCCAAGCCTCTGTTCTATGCCCTGCGCTGGATTCACGACCACATCATCGGCAACTACGGCTGGGCCATCATTCTGCTCACCCTGGTGATCAACACGTTGCTGTTCCCGCTCAAGATCACCAGTCTGCGTTCCTCGCGGAAGATGCAGCAACTGGCGCCGCAGTTGAAGGCCATTCAGGAAAAATACAAGCACCTGAAGATGAAGGACCCCAAGCGCCAGCAGATGTCTCAGGAGACCATGGCGCTCTACAAGAAGCACGGCGTCAACCCTATCGGCGGCTGCCTGCCCATGGTGCTGCAGATCCCCTTCTTTATCGGCTTCTACAACGTGCTGATGGTCGCCATCGAGATGCGCCAGGCCCCCTGGATCGAATTCTGGGTGCCGGACCTTTCCCGGCCCGAGGAGTTCCCCATCCGGTTTCTGCCGCTGCTGATGTGTGCATCGCAGTTCCTGCTGCAGAAGATGAGCCCGTCGCCGTCGCCAGACCCCACGCAACAGAAGATCATGATGTTCATGCCGGTCATGTTTCTCTTCATTTTCTGGGGTTTTTCGAGCGGTCTGGTGCTCTACTGGCTGACCAGCAATGCAACCGGTATTGCCCAGCAGTGGTTTATCAATCAGAAGGAATTGAAGAAAACGATCGAGGCAAAAAAGGTAGTCAAGGAAAAGAAGAAAAGACGCGGGGGGAGTTAGGGAATCCATGAGCGAAGTGAATGTCGAAGATCTCAGCGGGCGGCTTGAAGAGTTTTTGAAGGAGTTGGTCGGGGCGGGCCGGTTCAATCTGAAGTTTCTGGTCACCACCCATGCGCCCTCCGGCGGCGATGAGGACTCCCCAGCCTTGCGTGTCGAGTGGGACGGGAAGGATACGGATCTGCTGCTGGCGCGTCGCGGCGAGATGCTCACGGCGCTCGAATACCTGGCGGGCAGGGCGCTGCATCTCTCCCAGGAAAACCAAAGGCTCATGTTCTTCGATTGCCGCGATTTCCGCCTGCTGTTGCAAGAAGAGATCCGTCTGATGGCGGAGACGGCGGCCGAGCAGGTCGAGCGAACCGGAACGGAGTTCGCGCTGGGTCCCATGAACTCGCATGACCGCCGGCTGGTTCATCTGGCGCTCAAGGAGCGCGCCGGGATTCGGACGGAGAGCGAAGGCGGTGGCCCGGGCAGAAAAGTCGTCATCTATCCCGTTTCCTAGCACGGCATAGAAGCCCCCGCATAGAAGCCCCGGCAGACAGGGCTGGCATACTCACCCCCCCCCCAAAAACATCACACATTTACCGCTCTTTTACTGTCCGGGTTTCCGTCAGGCGTCGAAGACGTGGATGGAGTCCAGGGGCAGCTCCGCCAGCCAGTCCTTCTGCTGGTCCAGCTTCATCTTCCGGTGGGAGCGGCGGGAAACCTCCACCTCGATCAGGGGCGTATCTTGTGTATCCGTGGATGTATTTGGAGTCTTTGGAGCGTGGGGGTCCACGGCGGAGACCTGCAGCTTCATCCGCACCGTCGCCGGCGTGAAGACTTCTTCCAGGATGTGCACCGGAATGCGGTTGTCGTGAGGACCGGCGCTGCTCCCGTGCCCGGCCGGAACCAGCGATACCTGCTCGCGCGGGATGCAGATCTTCACGGTATCACCGCGCAGCCGGCCGGGTAGATATGCCAGGTTGACGGAGAACCGCGGAGTCCGGAGCAGCGAATGGTTCGCCATCGGATCCAGTTGCTCGACCACGCCCTCGAAGATGTTGGAGATTCCCAGCAGTCGCGCCACTTCCGGGTTGCGGGGATGGCGGAAGACCTGCTCGGGCGTTCCCACCTGTACGATCTCTCCGGCGCCGAAAACCGCCATTTGGTCGCCGAGCAGGAAGCCCTCCGTGGCGTCGTGCGTCACCAGCAGAATCGGTATCCGGTGCCGTTCCCGGACACTGTGCAGAATCTCGTAGAAATCCTCGCGCAGCGGATGGTCCAGCCCGCGGACCGGCTCATCGAGCAGCAGCAGGCGCGGCTCGGGAATCAATGCCCGCGCGATCGAGGCCCGCTGCTTTTCCCCGCCCGAGAGTCCAGCCGGGCGGCTCTTGGCCCGTTCTGCCAGCCCGAACCGGTCCAGCATCTCGCGAATCTTCCGGGTCCTTTCGAGCGGCGGCAGATGCTGAATCCCGAAGGCCAGATTCTGTTCCACCGTCATATTCGGAAACAAGGCATAGTTCTGAAAGACATAGCCAACCGCCCGGCGCTGCGGCGGCAGACAGGCGCCACTGCCTCCGTCGAACAGGATTCCATCGTTCAGGACGATGCGGCCGACATCGGGACGCAGAAAACCCGCCAGCGCGTCCAGCGTCATGGTCTTCCCCGACCCGCTGGCCCCGAACAGGACCGTGATTCCGGAGAGGCACTCCAGCGACACGTTCAGGGTGAAGCCGCCACTGGTCCCCGCGGCAGGGTACTGCTTCCGTAGTGTGAATTCCAGATCCGCCAACCGTTTGCTCCCGCAGCCGTTTTGAGCCGCCTTGCCCCGCTTTTCTTGTTGCCGGGCAGGGTTATGGAATTTTTATCACTTGCAGCCGGTTCGTAAGATAGAGGATGCCGATGGCCGTCGCGGAGATGAGCAGCACCATCAGGTTTGCCGGCAGCGTGTTGCCCGACTGCACGGCGTCGTAGATGGCCACAGCCATGGTCTGCGTTCTGCCGGGAATGTTGCCGGCGATCATGATCGTTACACCGAAATCGCCCAGTGCGCGTGCAAAGGCGAATACCGTCGCCGCCAGGATGGACCGCCGCGCCAGCGGCAGCGTTACCTGGAAAAAAATCCGGGACTCGGAGGCCCCCAGCGTCCGCGCGGCGTTCTCCACGTTGCGGTCCACCGACTCCAGAGCCGCCCGCGCCGATTTCACCAGCAATGGCACGCTGTGAAACATCGCCGCCACCACCGCCGCCTTCCACGTAAACACGAGCGGCGTTCCAAACAACGCTTCGAAGGCCCTTCCCAGTCCGCTGCCGCGCCCCAGCATCACCAGCAGGTAGTAGCCCAGAACCGTCGGCGGGAGGACGATCGGCAGCGTGATCAGCGAATCCAGCGCTTCGCGCCCCCGGAATTCGAACCGCGCCAGCGCGTAGGCCAGCGCCAGCCCCACCGCCAGCGACAGCACCGTGGCGATCACGGCGACCCGGAGCGACAGCCAGAAGGGAAACCAATCGATGGAAGTGAGTGCCTGAACCATAATGAATCGAATGCCGGTGGCGCCGAAGTATCGAATGCCGGTGGGGTCAAAGTCTCCGCTCCGCCACAGCCCCCGCCACCCCCCTCTCCCCTGGGAGGGGGCACTCCGGTAAGGGATTATAATCCATTGGAGCTTGCGGAGGACGCCGAATGCTCTGTCTCGTATCCGTGTTCCCGCAGAATGGCTTGTGCCTGCGGGCCTGTAAGGAAATCCGCGAACGCGGTGGCCGCCTTCTTCTCACCCGAGCTGGACAGAACGCCGGTGGCCTGCTCGATCGGCTCATACAGATTCTCATCCACCCGCATGTACGGTTCCCTCTGCCCTTTTACCAGGGAAAGGGCCACCAGCCCCATCTCCGCATTTTCACTTGCAACCAACTGAAAGGCATGAGAGACCGAGTTCGCAATCACCATCCGGGGTTCGAGCGTCTCCCATAGGCCGGCCGATTGCAGCGCCTGGCGTGCCGCCAGTCCGTAGGGCGCAATCTCCGGATTCGCGATCGCGATCACCCGGACCCGAGCGTCCGCCAAGTCGGTCAAGTCCGCCAGCTCCGCCTGCCCGTCCTGCCCACTCACTTCCGCAGGATGACCTTCCGCAGAATGCTCCGGCGGCGCCAGGGTCTTCGACCAGACCACCAGCACGCCCCGGGCATAGACGGCGCAGCTATCCTCGATCAGCGCCTCCTCCCGGAGCGAGAGGCAGAAACTCCGTGCCGCCGGAAGATAGAGATCAAATGGCGCGCCATGACGAATCTGAGCCGCCAGGTTCCCCGAGGACCCGAAGCTGAAACGAACCTGCACATCCTGAATCCGTCCGAACTCGCTTGCCAGCTCACCGGCGACCGGGGCCAGATTGGCCGCCGCGGCTATCAGGATCTCCGTCTGTCCGGCAGGTTCGCGCTTCCCGCAGCCTGTTGTCAAAAGGGTAACGGGGAGCAGAAACAACCAGAAACTGATATGCAATCCTTTTATTATCATAATTTTACAATATATGCCTCAGGGGGCTCGGGGGAAAATATAACTTGACAATAACTCACTCAACATTTATATTAAGCATTGGCTAAGGTGGAATCCACCCCGCCATATATTTTTGGCCTGATCAGATCCAGGAGGCAGATTGAAATGGGAAAGATAATCGGCATTGACCTTGGTACGACCAACTCCGTCGTTGCGGTGATGGAAGGTGGCGAACCCACGGTAATCACCAATCCGGAAGGTGGCCGGCTGACCCCCTCCGTAGTGGCCTTCACCAAGGGCGGTGAACGTCTCGTCGGCCAGGTGGCGAAGCGCCAGGCCATTACCAATTCGGAGAATACCATATATTCCATCAAGCGATTCATGGGTCGCCGGTACCACGAAGTCACCGAAGAGATGAAGATCGTCCCATATAAGATCGCCACGGCGGCCAACGAGGACGTGCGCGTTCTCGTCGACGGGGGCAAGAGCCAGTTCGCCCCGCCGGAAATTTCGGCCATGATTCTGCAAAAGATGCGCCAGTCGGCCGAGGATTATCTGGGCGAAAAGATTACGCAGGCAGTCATCACCGTTCCGGCCTATTTCAATGACAGCCAGCGCCAGGCCACCAAGGATGCCGGGAAGATCGCCGGTCTGGAGGTTCTCCGCATCGTGAACGAGCCGACCGCGGCCGCGCTCGCCTACGGCCTCGACAAGACGAAGGACCACACCATCGCTGTCTATGATTTTGGCGGCGGCACCTTCGACATCTCCATCCTGGAGGTGGGCCAGGGCGTGGTCGAAGTCAAGTCCACCAATGGCGACACGCATCTGGGCGGCGATGACATCGACCAGCTCGTCATCCACTGGATCGTGGATGAGTTCAAGAAGGATCAGGGCATCGATCTTTCCTCCGACCGTATGGCGATGCAGCGGCTGAAGGAGGCGGCGGAGAAGGCCAAGATGGAGCTTTCCTCCGTTGCTGAGACCGACATCAGTCTCCCGTTCATCACCGCCGACGCCAGCGGGCCCAAGCACCTGAGCCTGCGTCTGAGCCGCTCCAAGTTCGAGCAGATTGTGGAGGATCTTCTCCAGCGCACTGTGGGCCCCTGCAAGCAGGCCATCGAGGATGCGGGCTTGCAGGCCGCGCAGATCGACGAAGTCGTCCTGGTCGGCGGCTCCACCCGCATCCCGCGCGTGCAGGCCATGGTCAAGGAACTGTTCGGCAGGGAACCGCATCGCGGGGTGAATCCGGACGAGGTTGTGGCCATCGGAGCGGCGGTGCAGGCAGGCGTACTCGGCGGCGAGGTCAAGGATGTGCTGCTGCTGGACGTAACGCCTCTGACGCTGGGAATCGAAACGCTGGGGGGCGTCTCCACTCCGCTCATCCAGCGCAACACGACCGTTCCGACGCGCAAGACGGAGATCTTCTCCACCGCCGCCGACAATCAGACCTCTGTAGAGATTCACGTATTGCAGGGGGAGCGCTCCATGTCCCGCGACAACCGCACGCTGGGCAAGTTCCAGTTGGTGGGCCTGCCGCCTGCGCCGCGCGGCGTCCCGCAGATCGATGTCACCTTCGACATCGACGCCAACGGCATCCTGCACGTAACGGCGAAGGATCTCGGCACCGGCAAGCAGCAGGAGATCACCATCACGGCCTCCAGCGGCCTTGGCACGGACGAGATCGACCGCATGCAGAAGGATGCGGACTCGCATGCCGAGGAGGATCAGCGCAACCGTGAAATGGCCGAATCCCGCAACCGGGCCGACAGCATGGTCTACAACACGGAAAAACTTCTGCGGGAAAACCGCGAGAAGATCCCCGAAGAAGACGCCAAGGGAATTGAGGACGCTCTGGAGGAGACGAAAAAGGCGATCGAGGCCGGCAAGGGCGCCGAGGAGATCGATCAGGCCCTGGAGCGGCTGACGACTGCCACCCACCGGCTGACCGAGGTCATGTATCAGCAGGCCTCCACGGATGCTCCCGGCGGAGGGGACGACGGCATTGGAGATGAGCCCGTCGGAGCTTCCACCGATGCCACCTCGGACGCCGGCGATGCGGATGCCGGCGATGTGATCGATGCCGAGTTCGAGGACGTGGACGGAACCGCGGGCGAGGAAAAGGAAGATACGAGGGACTCCTAGCCGGTAATCCGGCCGGAGTGGTAACTGCCGGGGCTTACGGGAAGGCACGAAGATGACCGGGAGAGAAGACTTTTATCATCTGCTGGGCGTGGGCCGCAAGGCCACGGTGGACGAGCTCCGCAAGGCCTACCGCCGCCTTGCCAGGAAATATCATCCGGACGTGAATCCGGGCGACAAGAAAGCCGAGGACCACTTCAAGAAGATCTCGGCGGCCTATGACGTTCTGGGCGATCCGAAGAAGCGCAAGGTGTATGACCGGATGGGTTACTACCAGGAGACCGGTGGCAGCACGGCTCCCGGTGGGCAGCAGGGAGCCCGCCCGGTGGATTTTTCCGGTTTTGATTTCTCGGATATGGCCGGTGGTGGCGCTCGCGCCCGCGCCGGGGCCTCCGGTTTCCGCGACATCTTCTCGCAGGTCTTCCGCCAGCAGGATGCCCGGGAGGCCTATCAGGAACCGGGCACGGATCTGGAATACCAGGTCCAGATTGGATTCTGGGAGGCGATCCGGGGAACACGGATTCACCTGACCATCAACCGCTTCCGAACCTGCTCCACCTGCCGCGGGCAGGGTGGCACCGGTGCGGAAGGGCCTTGTCCGGAATGCAAGGGCGAGGGATCGGCCACGCGCCAGATGGGAACCATGCAGTTCAGCGTCCCCTGTGCGCGGTGCGGAGGCAAGGGCCGCAGCCGGAAGATCTGTACCGCCTGCGGCGGAGACGGCCGCCGTGCCCATCCGGAAAAACTCAACGTGGCCATTCCGGCTGGGGTGCCGGACGGTCTCCGCGTCCGCGTTCCCGCTAAAGGGAACACGGGCCCCCACGGAGGGCCTCCCGGCGATTTTTATGTCGTGGTTCAGGTCAAACCCCATCCGTTTTTCGAGCGGCGCGGCGATAGCATCTACACGGTGGTTCCTGTAACCATCACCGAGGCCAGTTTGGGGACCAAGATCGAGATTCCCACCATCGACCGGAAGCGCGCCCTGCTGAAGATTCCTCCGGGAACCGTTGCAGGTCAGAAGTTCCGCCTGCAGGAGAAAGGCGTTCAATCTCTGCGCACCGGCAAACGGGGAGACCAGTTCGTGGTAGTCCGTCTGCACGTGCCGAAGATCGCCGACGAGCGCTCCAAGGAGATTCTGCGGGAGCTGGCGCGGCTGAATCCGGATGATCCACGGGAGGAGATCTACCGCAACCTGAAGGTGTAAGGGGAGTTTTATGGCCAAGCAATCCAGGGGAAAAGCGGCCTTCATGATCTCCGTGGTGGCGAAGACTTATGACATCCACCCGCAGACACTCCGCCTGTATGAGAGGGAAGGGCTGCTCACCCCGTCCCGCACCGATGGCAATACCCGGCTTTATACGGATGAGGATATTGAGCGCCTGGAGCTGATCCTCAGTCTGACCCGCGACATGGGAGTGAATCTTGCCGGTGTCCAGGTGGTGCTGAACATGCGCGAAAAGATGGAGCGGATGCAGAATGAGATGAAGACTTTCGTCGACATGATTCAGCGCGAGATGATGCACCCGCCGTCGCCGGACCCCGACATCCGCAATGCCCTGGTCCGGTTCGTTCCGCCCTCCCGCTCCCCGGCTCCGGTTAAAAAGAAGAAATAGCAGCCGGCGTTTTGACCGGGAACCATTTGGCTTCCTGTGGCATCCTGATCGAAGCGCCCGCTACTTCAGAGAGTTTGCAGGATGAATTTTTTCGAAGACAAACCCGACATCCGCCTCCTGATCTTCGATCTGGACGGCACGCTGATCGACTCCGGACTGGATCTGGCCCTGAGCGTCAATGCCGCCCTGCAACATCTCGGCCGCCCGGCGCTCGATCACGACACGATCTTTTCCTACGTCGGCCGCGGCGCCCCCGATCTGATCGACCAAGCCACGGGAGGAGATGCCTCCGAAGAGGAGATCGAACGCGGCCTGCACTTCTTTCTCCGCTATTACTGGGACCACAAGCTCGACAACACGCGCCTGTATCCGGGCGTCCGCGAAGCGCTAGGGCAGCTGGCGGAGGCGAGCGGCCAATCCTCGCGCAGCATGTCTTCACGCAGCATGACCTCGCGAACCATGGCCGTGCTCACCAATAAGCCGGAGAACGTCAGCCGCGACATCATCGCCGGTCTGGAACTCGATCACCTGTTCTCCTATATTTTCGGCGGCAATAGCTTTTCCACGAAGAAGCCCGACCCCATCGGTATCCACCACCTTCTTTCCCGCACCGGCCTCTCTGTCGGCGAAGCCATGATCGTTGGCGACTCGGATGTCGATATCCAGGCCGGCTCGGGCGCCGGAATCTGGACCTGCGGGGTCAGCTATGGTTTCGGGAGCATCTCGGAGGAGGAAAATCCTCCCCACCTGATGGTGGAAACCCTGTCCGGTCTGACCTCGGCTCTTCTTTCCTGTTCCATGCCCTCGCGGTAGAGCTGCTCCAGTCGCTCAAAAAACTACTGGACTGGCCCTGCATTGACCACTCATTCGTTCGCCGATCTGGTCACTGATCCGGCTGGATGACACCGCCGCCCCGATTCGCTACAATGCATCCTGCGCAGTGCATCCTACTGTGAATCGAAGGAGGGGTTCGGTCATCAACGGCCCGCCGGCATGGGTTACCGCATTCCAGTTTTGATCGGCCTGATTGTTCTGAACCTTTTCGCGTTCCTGGTTTTGCGGAAAGCCGTTGTCGACTGGGTCGGGTCTCCGCGTCGTCGCCGCCGCGTGGTCGTTCTGATCGCCTCTCTTGTGGTGTTGCTGAACCTGCCGCTGGTCCCCTTTTTCCTGCGCGATCTGGACCAGTGGCTTGTGCGCCTCCCGGCCGGGTTTCTCCGTCTTGTCTATTTCCTGGCCTCTGTCTGGGTCCAGACGCTCATGCTGTTTGCCCTGATCACCTTTCCGGTGATGGGCTACTGGATCGTGCGGCGTGCAACCAGGTGGCTGCGCCGGTCCCGCTCGGTTCCTCCCGCCGACTCAGAAACCGATGCCGAATCCGAGGCCGGATCGGGCGCCGAACCGGGTGCCGAGCCCGGCAATATGGACGCACAGCAGTTCCGGGCCGACCGCCGCCGATTCGTTACCGGAAGCGCGGGCCTGCTGGTGCCGGCCCTGTACGGGGTTGCCGCCCTCAGCCGCGCCGGCGTGCTGGATGAGCTGGAGATTTCGCCCGAGCGCGCCATTACCATCCCGGACCTGCCCCGTTCGCTCGACGGTTTGTCGGTGGTTCAGATTTCGGACCTGCACGCCGGTCCATACATCCGGGAGAAGGACCTCCAGTATGTTGTTTCCCAGGTCAATGCCCTGCATCCGGACCTGATCGCGATCACCGGGGACATTCTCGACCGCCGTCTGGAGAGCCTGCCCGGCGTGATCCGTGGTCTGGCCGGATTGAAATCCTCCCTGGGCGCCTACGCCATCCTCGGCAATCACGACATCTCCGCCGACCGCTTCAGCTATACCCCGGAGCACCGCGGTGGGGTACATATTGCCGACGGTCTGCGGACGCTGGGCATCCGCACGCTCCGCAACGAAGTGACGCACCTCGGCACGGGCGCCGACCAACTGGCCCTGATGGGCCTGGACTGGCTTGCGCCGCGCCAAGTCGACAGCCTCTTTCGTTATGACCGCGAGAGGACGCTGGCTGCTTTAGGGAAAATGAACGAAGAGGTGGAACCCGGAGTTCCCAAGCTCCTGCTGGCGCATCACCCCGATACCTTCACCGAAGCGGTTCCCTATGGTATCGGGCTGACTCTTTCCGGGCATACGCATGGTGGTGGGCAGATCCTGCTCGGGCACTTCGCCGGCGTCCCCTTCGGTCTTGCCATGTTGCGGTTCCGCTATCTGAGCGGGCTGTACCGGGAGCAGGGCTGCTCGCTCTACGTCAACCGCGGCATCGGCTATCTGGGCGTTCCAATCCGGATCAACTGCCCGCCCGAGATCAGCCGCTTCCGCCTGACCGCGCCCGTCTCCGCCTGACTTCCGCCCGCCGCAGCATGGACCTGCGTTTGCCGCTGACACTGTCCCAGGCGCACTTTGCCGTTCTGTGGCTTATTGAGTAGCGTACTGCGCGCGCCCCGTGCCCACCTCGCGCGGCGCGGCGACGCGGTTCGCGCCGCCGAATCCTGCAATGAAATTGAGAGTTGTAATGGCTGGGACTTACGGGGCCGGAGATTCTTCGTTCAGATCCCGATCGAGCATCGCGACAAACTCCAGAAACAGCGGATCATCGGCCAGAAACGCAAAGGCCGGGTCCGTAACCGCCTCGTGCATCTTGGAATACCCTTCTTCATAGGCCTTCTGCAACTGCAGCAGCGTTTCATTGATGTGGCCCAGACTCGCATGTGTCTTGGCCATGTAAAAGAAAAATGTGCCCCGGTCTCCGACTTCCCGCTGATGGACAATTGAGCCGGCCCGCCCGCTTCGCTCGAAGATCTGCGGGTCCAGCAGCAGGGCATAGCGATAGCTGGAGACCGCATATTCATATTCATCATAGGCGAAATACGCCGTCCCCAGGTTGGAGTAGATCACCGGGTCGGACGGACTGATCGACAGCGCCTTCAGATAATTGAGAATCGCTCCCCGGTAATTTTTCTGGGAATACTCCACCGCGGCTATGTTGTTGATGGCCCGCGCGTAGCCGGGATCGAGTTTCGCCGCTGTCTGGTAAGCCTTCTTGGCATCGCCCAGCCGCTGCATCTGGTGATAGGCGATGCCGAGCTTGTTGAAGTACGTGGCGTTTTGCGGCTGCATCTTGATCAGCCGCTGGTAGAACTGGATGGCCTCGGGGAAGAATTTGCGCACCATGAACAGGTCCGCGCGCTGCTCGACAGCGGCTGGATCATTGAGGTCCAGATCGCTGGTTACCGCCGCCTGCGCCTGCGCCTCCCGTGGCACCAGTTGAGCCGCCGCTGGCAACACCGCCGCTGGCAACACGGCGAGCATAGCGATCAGGGACCACGGGGCCATACTTGCGGCCACCGGCGGACACCACCGTCTTCCGCCTGCCTGTGGCCGGAACCGATCTCGCGACAATATGGTGAAGCAATGCATGACTCCCGGTGCCGGGGACCCTCCCTTGCCCGTATTCTAGGCCCGCGCGGCAGTGGAATGCAACGATCCGCACCGTCTCTTTCGCGGATATCTTTTACGACTGTCGGGGCAGGGAGGCCTTGTTGGTTTTTTACATATGGAGATTAAGAGCTTTTTGACTCGGTGGCGCAGCCCAGTTCCACGCGGTTGCGCCCGCCGCGCTTGGCCCGGTAAAGTGCCGTGTCGGCCGCCCGCAGCAGAGTTTCAACCTCCTGCATGTCCACGCTGGACGCCACGCCCATGCTCAGCGTAACCTGGATATCGCCTTCGGAGGTCTGCACCGGTCCGGCGCCCACAATCGCCCGGATACGCTCGGCCTGCTTCATCATGTCGTCATCATCCTCGCAACCGCCCAGAACAATCAGAAACTCCTCGCCCCCGTAGCGGCCGACGGCGTCATAGTCCCGGACGGCCCCGTTGATCCGTTTCGCGGCCTCGCGCAGCACCGCGTCTCCGGCCAGATGTCCGTAGGTATCGTTGACGTTCTTGAAGTGGTCCAGATCGGCGAGCAGCACGCCCACCGATGTGCCTTCGCGCTCGGCTCGCACGAGTTCACGTTTCAGGTTGTCCAGAATCGCGGCTCGGTTCCACAGAGTTGTCAGCGCATCGTGCGTGGCGCGATACTGCTGGTCCGTGTAATCCGCCATCTTTTTCTTAGAGTCCACCATCTGGTCGTTCAGTCCATCCACCAAATGGCTCAGAGCCTGTTTGGATTTTTCCATCTCTTCCAGTTCCGCCTCGAGCCGGTCCCGCTTGTCCAGGGCGTTGTCGAGAGTCCGCTTCAGCTCGCCCATCTCTTCGGCGAGCCGCTGGGTATCCTGATTCTCGCTGGCCATTTTGCCGGCGTCCATCAGCTCACTGGCCAGTAGCGACGTCGAAGTAATGTCGCTGCCTCTCCAGATATGGTTCCGCCGTACGTCCTCTTCCGATCCGGCATAGGCCGCGCGCGCATAGGATGCTTCCTTGCCTAGCGCCACGGCGATTCCGTAGTGTTTTTCGTCCACTTTTTCCACGCGCATGACGTAGGCATCCTGCTCCACATCGTCGTAACCGGTGTAGGGATAGGCGACGAGCAGTTCCATGCCCACCCGGTACTCGCGTTCGGAGGCAAACATCAGACCGTTACGGCTGGCATTCACCACCACGGCCATGTCCGGCGTGGTGATTTCCCACTTTTTGCGCCGCACGCGCACCTGGGCGTTGATGTTGACGCGCCGGTCCCGCCGCCGGTTCACCCCATCCCAGACCGCAGGTTCCCCGGTTTCCGGATCCGTCGCCGGATCGCCGACGATCTCGCGCACCTTGCGCCGCAGCAGCGGTCGGCTGATGGGCTTGAGGACATAGGGCAAATGCCGCTCGTCGATGAACTCCCAGGTTGCCTCCGAGGCGATATCGCCAGTGATGAAGATGATCTTCCGCTGATAGTCCGGATAATCTTCCTTCAGCTTCAGATAAAATTCCTTGCCGTTCATCCCGGCCATCCACATGTCGCAGAGAATAGCGTCGAAATCGTTCCATGCCAGCAGGTCCAGAGCCTAGGGCCCGGAGGAGCAGACCTGGACGCCGTAGGATTCGGCCTCCAGCAGTTTGCGGAGGATCACCTGCGTCAGGTCGTCATCGTCGATGACCAGAAGACGAAATTGGTTCTGGATCGTCATATTTCCCTGGACTCCTTCACCGGTTCCTCGATACTTACGGGGCTCCCCACCTGCGGCAGATAGACCGAGAACCGGGTTCCCAGTCCCGGCTCGCTATCCACCCAGATGTAGCCTCCATTCTGCTTTACGATTCCGTAGACGCTGGCCAGCCCCAGGCCGTTTTTCCTGCTCTTGTCCTTCTGTGGGAAGAAGGGTTCGAAGATGTGCTCGCGGGTCTCGGCATCGAATCCGGGGCCGGTGTCCAGCACGGCGAGCATTACGTATCGCCCGGGCCGGGTGCCGGGATGCCAGTGCACGAAGTCCTCGTCGAGCTCCACATTGCTGGTCTCAATGGTCAGGCGTCCTCCCTTTGGCATGGTCTCTCGCGCATTCACCGCCAGATCCAGCACGATCTGCTCCATCTGTCCCCGGTTTCCGTGAATCCATCCGGGTTCACCCTGGAGCGCAACCACCAGTTCGATCTCTTCACCCACCAGCCGCTGCAGCATGGCATCCATGTGGTCCACCACGGAACTCAAATCCAGGTCCTCGCGGTTCAGATCCTGTCCCCTGCTGAATACCAGCAACTGGTGGGTCAGCGAGCTGGCCCGTTCGTTGGCGTCGTGAATCTGCTCGATGTACTGGCGCACCGGGTCCTTGCCATCCATCGAATCCAGCACCAGTTCGCTGTAGCCCTTCACCAGGCTGAGCAGGTTGTTGAAGTCGTGCGCCACCCGCCCGGCCAGGCGCCCCATGGCCTCCACGGATTGGGACTGCCGCTGATCGGACTGCGCCCGCCGGATCGCATCGCCCGCCCGGCCGGTCTGTTTGTCGTGGGCCAGCTCCTTGTCCACCCGCCTCAGCAGCTCGTGCGGCTTTTCGCCGGGCCGGTAGGCGGTCCAGCCGGCCGTGAATTCGACCGGAATTTTCTCGTCCAGGTATTGGACTTCCAGTCCGGTCAGCCGGGCCATGATGTGCGGTACGCGCTCCGGCGTGGACTCCGGCAGCAGGACCAGAAACTCGTCGCTGCCCGTCCGCACCGAAACGTCCGAGTGGCGCAGCGAATGCAGCAGGCAATCGGAGATCGATTTCAGGACTAGATCGCCGGCGGCCGGACCGTAATAGCTGTTGATCTTGCGAAAATTCGACAGGTCCAGTTTCATCACGTTCAACTGATAACCGTGGCGCTCGCACCGGGCCACCTCGGCCGCCAGATGCTGTTCGATAAAATGCCGGTTGTAGAGCCCGGTGAGGGGATCCATCATGGTGAGCTGCTGGAAGCTCTCCATCTCCGATTGCAGGCGCGTCCGCTCGGCCACTTCCTCGTGCAGCTTCCCGCGGACCTGCTCCAATATCTTCTGCTGATACCAGACGTAACTGGCCGAGAGCAGAATCAGTGCCAGAAAGGCCAGAATCCCCTGCTGCAGCGGTGAGATGAACAGGGAGTAGTTTTCGCCCCAAACCTTCGGTAACGAGAGCACCAGGACCGCCAGGCCCAGCGCCAGCGTGCCCGCCATCCAGGGGGACGATGCCCAGTTTCGCGGATGCAGAGCCCAGCGAAGCCACCCCAGGATACCCGGTCTGGCCGATCCCTTCTTGTTTGTACCGTTCTGTTTCACCCGTTTCATCCTGCTGTGGATCCCTGGAATCCATTCTGCCGGCGGATGGGGCCGTCGCCCCGGGGGGATCCTGGATTTTCAGTTCTATCGTTCGCGATTCTGCAGCATGCTTTTGAATTCATTGAACAGGTCCGGGTCCCACCACTGCCGCGCGACCTCTTCTTCCATGGTCGCCAGCGCCTCCTCGACCGGCAGCACCTTTTTGTAGGGCCGCTCAGTCGTCAGCGCGTCGTAGACATCGGCGATCTGCAGCACGCGCGCGCAGATGGGAATGGCTTCGCCTTTCAGCCCGTCCGGGTATCCGGAACCGTTCAGCCGCTCGTGATGGTGCCGGATGACCGGCAGCACCAGGCGGAACGATTTCAGCGGTGCGCAGATGCGCTCGCCCACCACCGGGTGCTCCCGCATGATGACCCATTCTTCGGGCGTCAGCGGCCCGGGTTTCAGCAGGATGGCGTCCGGTACCGCCACCTTTCCGATATCGTGAACGATGCCGGCCCGTCGCAGCGCCGTGATCTCGTTTTCCGCCAGCCCGATCCGCTGCCCCAGTTCCGCCGAATACCGCGCCAGGCGTTCGCAATGTCCTTCCAGGTAGGGGTCCTTTCCTTCGATGCTTCTGGCCAGCGCAAACAAGACCGACTCGGCCCGTTCCAGTTCATCCGTGTAGGCCTTCAGGCTTAAGAGGGACTTCACCCGCGCCATCAACTCGTTGCGGTCCACGGGCTTGTTCAGGAAATCATTCGCGCCCACTTCGATGCCCCGGATCCGGTCCTGGCTCGCCGTCAGTCCCGTTACCAGCACCACCGGCGTCAGGCACGTCTCCGGGTCCTGCTTCAGCCGCTTGCACACGTCGAACCCGGTGAGCTGGGGCATTTCGATATCCAGCAGAACCAGATCCGGCTGCGTCTGAGCGAACTGTTCCAGTCCCTCGGCCCCGTTGCCGGCAGTGACCACGCGTAAACCTTCGGTCCGCAGCAGCGTCGCCAGGTATTCGCGGAATGCCGGCTCATCGTCCACGATCAGGATGGTCGAGGGTAGTTGTTTGCGCATACCATCTCCGTTTGGCTTCGATTTCCTGTGCCCATCCGGTGCCGGGCTCCCCTTCGCCGCGGACACCGCTGATTCTGTTTTCATAGTTTTGCCCTCATCCGTTCCTGTCGCCGGCAAACCAGAGGCGCGCTTTCCCGGGATGTCCCCAGTCTATCTAAAACCTATATCGGACCCTGTATGTTGAAAAATTAATGCCAAGTTCATTTCTTGCGCTATCTCTCTGATTCTTCGCGATTGCCAGCCAGTCGGAACCCGCTGCTTCACCTCCCTCACAAAAATCCTTTTACCGCCACTGTTCACTTTATGCCCTGTCAGTCCGAGCCACAATAGAGCAAAGGGACCTTTTTGAGCGGGACTTGTTGACTAAGACTATCTTCCTAGGTCTTTCTGGTACTTTCATCCCATCCGGTACCGGGACCCTGTGATCGCGGTTTGTAGGCAGGCAGGCGTCGCACGGACGGAACTTTTCACTGGGAGATGAGTTTTCCCTCGTGCTTATTGCCATCCGTCGAAATCGGGTATGCTGTAGGATGCGCGGGGGGTGGCTGGTTCCCCCGGCAAGGGAATCAGCATGCTGAAGTTCTGGGAAAACTCCATCGAGGCGCAGCGCGCCGAAGCTCCGGTGGGCACGGAACCGTTTGCATGTCCGCTCGAACAAGCGCAGGACTGGTGCAACTTCGTGGTTCTGCGTCCGGACTGGCTGCCGGATGATTGCCATCTGGCCGAGACATCCGTTCGCCCCGAATCCGAGGAGCATTGCAGCACCGTCCGGATGAAAATCACCGGTCCCGGCCGGTCTTTCCGCCTGAAGCAGTTCTTCCTCGACTGGTGGATTCCCACTTCCTCGGACGCCAACCTGACCGGCCCCGGCACTCCGTTCGAGGCCGCGGGGCTGATCGGTTATCGTGGCCGCGATTACCGCGGGCGGGTGGCCATCTGCCTCCACCGTTACGGCGCCCTGCACGAGCTGGCGGTTCTCCAGGGCCGGTTTGAGGACGAGGAACTCCAACAGATCTTCGAGCACCTTGTGCCGCAGTCCCCCGAGGCGGTCCAGCAGTTGGGGGCGCTGCCCTTTGCCCGCCTCAGCTACCATGTCCGCAAAGGCCTCGGCCCCGGGCCCGGGCCCTGGAATCAGGACCTGCTCTCCCGTTGCCACTGGAGTGCGGACCCGGAAGGCTGGAAGTCCGCTTTCGATCCCCGCACCGTCTATACGCCCGGCTGGCTTCCGGAATCGTTCGCATTCGATTCGGCCGGCACGCGGATGGAGCCGGAGTTCAACCACATCGAGTATCAGTTAATCTACCGGCATCGCGGCAATCTCAGCGACATCATCTGGCTGCGAGGGGTGGGCGAGCAGACCGAAAAAGTCCTCTGGATCGCGCCGGGACTGGACCGTCGCATGAATATCCAGATGCAGAGCGTCCAGCTCGGCCACCGGACGGTCCGTGTGGGTTCGGTGTCGGAGCCCATGGGAGAGCGTGTGGCCCAATGGATCGAAGACGGAATTGCTCTGGAAATTCATGCCAGCGCCTCGCGGCACCTGACGAGGGACGACTTTCTTCGCATCCTCGACTCCCTCTCCCGGACCGTACCAACTGATTTAAGGATCGTACCGGCCGGTTAAAGGACCGCAGCGACTGATTGAACCCTCCAGCGTTGTATTTCAGGCTGCAAGAGACCCTTTTGAAGGATTCGGCGTCATTTGATGGCTCGGAACGGTTGGGTTTTTCCGCGAATTCCGGGTACCCGATGCACGTTCTGGAACCGTCTCATGGCAGGACGATGGCAGGCCAAATGCAAGAATGCTCCAGGAGGAGGCTTCGTCCTTGCTCCCACGGACCCTGCGCTCACGGCCCATACTCCCACGGATGGACGCGGCGCATCCCATCCCGCCCCGCCCGCGCCCGGGCGGACCTCTGTTATCTTCACAAAACAGAGGGTTTGGCCGATGCGCAACGCTTGCTTACTCGCGCGGGCTTCGGTATGATGGCGGGGCACAGAATGACCGAATCCACCTTGTTATTCGAGCCGATTCCACTACCCTGACCATGCCGTTCCGCGAAAAAGCCCATCTGATGACCGACAGCGAGATCGACCGGACGCTGGTGCATCTTGCCCACGATATTGTTGATAAAACAGATGTTATAGAGGACTTGGTTTTCATCGGCGTGCTCCGCCGGGGCGTTTTTCTTGCCGAGCGGCTGGCTCAGAAGATCAGCCAGAAGGTCGGCACGAGCATCCCTGTGGGAAGCCTCGACGTGGAGCTGTACCGGGATGACCGGCCCGACTCCGACACCGCCCGGCGCTTGAGGGAGCCACAGATTTCGTTCCCCATTACTGGAACGGATGTGGTGCTGGTGGATGACGTCTTGTTCACGGGCCGGACGACGCGAGCCGCCCTCGATGCATTGTTCGATCACGGAAGGCCGCGCCGCGTGCGGCTCTGCGTGCTGATCGACCGCGGCCATCGCGAGCTTCCCATCGAAGCCGGCTTTGTTGGAAAGCGGCTCGAAGCGGACCCCGGCGACGTAATCGAAGTGAAGCTGCGTGAAGAAGACGAGATTGAAAAAGTACTCATCCTGGAAAAAGTGGAGACGGAATCCGCTTCCTGATCACGGAAGATGATGGGGAAGCGGCGCCGGTCAGAGCCATGCGGAATCGCGGGTTGCTGGGGATTGAAACGCTGAGCGTCATGCAGATCCAATCCATTCTGGACCGCGCCAAATCCTACCAGCCACTCGAAGGCCACACGACAGGAAAGCTGGAAACCCTGCGGGGGAAAACGATCATCCAACTGTTCTTCGAGTCTTCCACGCGCACCCGCATCTCCTTTGAAATGGCGGCCAGGCGGCTCGGCGCGGACACGGTTTCCATCTCCGGACAGGGGACCAGTCTGGACAAGGGGGAGTCGCTGCTGGACACGCTGAACACGCTGGCGGCCATGCGTCCCGAGGCGATCGTGATGCGGCACGCCGCATCGGGCGCGCCCCATTTTCTGGCGCGCTTTCTGGAGACACCCATCATCAACGCCGGCGACGGCACGCACGAGCATCCCACCCAGGCCCTGCTGGACGCCCTCACGATCCTGGACCACAAGGAGAAGCTGGATGGGCTGAAGGTGGCCATCATCGGCGATATCGGGCACAGCCGCGTGGCGCGGTCGAATGTGCATCTGCTGACCAAATTCGGAGCTTCCGTGGTATTGTGCGGACCGCCGTCCATGCTGCCGAAGGTGTTCGACAATTTTTCCCCGCAGGTCCGGCTCACCCACAGGATGGAAGAGGCGATCCAGGATGCCGACGTCATCATGATGCTGCGGGTACAGTTGGAGCGCCAGGGCCGGCTGCTGTTCGCCTCCGACAACGAGTACTTCCGGTTTTACGGGCTGCGGCTGGAGCACCTGCAGGCGGCGCGGCCGGACGCGATCGTGATGCATCCGGGGCCGATCAATCGAGGGCGCGAGCTGAGTTCGGAAGTGGCGGATTTTCCGCGCTCGGTGATCCTGAATCAGGTGGAGAACGGAATCGCGGTGCGCATGGCTGTGCTGGACCTGTTGATCGGGTCCTCTCCGCAGTAAAGCTGGCCCGCGGTAAGGCCGGTTCGGGAAACACAACTGCCGGCGGTGGAACACAGATTCCGGCACCCCAGTCTGCGACGGGGAAAGCGCGCGGCAAGGAACGACAGGGAACGACAGGGAAAACGTGTGACGAATAAAAAGATGCCGACCAGTCAGACTTTGCTGATTACCAACGGCCGCCTCATCGATCCCTCCCAGGGAATCGACACGGATGCGGACGTTCTGATCCGCGACGGCCGGGTGGAGGCGGTGGGAATCAAGCTCGATGCGGGTGACGGGGAACGCTTGGCTGCGGCCGGTTGCGTGCTGGATGCGGCTGGCTGCGTGGTGGCCCCGGGATTCATCGACCTGCATTGCCATCTGCGCGAGCCCGGCAAGGAATATGCCGAGACGATCGAAAGCGGCGGGCGCGCGGCGGCGGCGGGCGGGTTCACATCTGTTCTGGCGATGCCGAACACGCAGCCGGTGAACGACACGGCGTCGGTTACACATTTCATCATCGAGACCGCGCGGCAGCAATCGCCGGTCAACGTCTATCCGGTGGGCGCCATCTCGGAGCATTCCCAGGGAGAGCGGCTCTCGACCATCGCAGAGATGCGTGAAGCTGGAATCGTTGCCATCTCAGACGACGGGCTTCCCGTGATGAACGCCAGGTTGATGCGCCACGCGATGTCCTACGCGGCCGAGCTGGGCATCCCGCTCATCGAGCACTGCGAAGACCTGAACCTGACCGGCTCGGGACAGATGCACGAGGGGTACACGGCGGTACGGCACGGGCTGGCGGGCATCAGCGGATCGTCGGAGGACGTGATGGTGGCACGCAATATCCTGCTGGCCGAGCAGACCGGTGCGCACTTCCACGTCGCGCATCTATCCACGGCCCAATCGCTGGAGATGGTTCGCGAGGCCAAGCGCAAGGGTCTGGCGGTAACCTGCGAAGTAACGCCCCACCATTTCTCGCTGACCGACGAGGATATTCAAAACTACGACACCAACTACAAAATGAAACCTCCGCTGCGTAGCCGAGCGGACCGCGATGCCCTGCTGGCCGGGTTTCAGGACGGCACGATCGATGCCATCGCCACCGACCATGCTCCGCACGCGGGCAGCGAAAAGATGCAGGAGTTCGACCGGGCTCCCTTCGGAATCATCGGACTGGAGACCGCCCTGGGACTGGCGCTGGACCGGCTGGTGCACAAAGGCCTCATCAACCTGACGCGGCTGGTGGATCTGATGGCGGTGAACCCGGCGAAGATCGCAGGACTCGAGCGGGGAACGTTGCGCGAGGGAGCGGTGGCCGATGTTACCGTCTTCGATCCGGAACGCAAGTGGACCTACGACGTGAACCGGGGACAATCGCGCAGCAAGAACTCGCCGTTTGACGGGGCAAGCTTCCGAGGCGGCCCGGTGGCGACCATTGTGGCGGGCCGGACGGTCTGGACTGCGGAGAGCAAGGCTACAACATAACCTCCATGACTACCAGAACCGACCCACTCAATGTTGCAAAAGGTGTTGCAAAAGATGTTACAGAGACTGACGGCAACTATCTGGGCCGCACCTTCCGGCCTTTCCGGCACAAAGATTTCCGGCTGATCTGGGCCGGCGCTTTCACCTCCACGACCGGGTCCTGGATGCAGAACGTGGCGCAGTCCTGGCTGGTGCTGCAACTGACCGGGTCGGCGTTCTTTCTGGGGCTGGTGGGATTTCTGGCGGATCTTCCGATCCTGCTGTTTTCACTGGTGGGCGGAGTGGTGGCGGACCGCTCGGACCGCAGGAAACTGCTCCTGATATCGCAATACCTGCAGATGACCTCCGCCTTCATCCTGACGTTTCTGGTTCTGGCGGACATGGTCCGTATCTGGCACATTCTGGCGCTGGTGTTTCTGTCGGGAATCGGACAGGCATTCGGAGGACCGGCTTACGCGGCGCTGATTCCAGGGCTGGTGAAGCGGGACGAGTTGCCCAATGCCATCGCATTGAACTCCATCCAGTTCAATCTGGCGCGCATGGTGGGGCCGCTAGTGGCCGGTGTAACGATGGCGACCGGCGGGATTGCACTTTGTTTCGGGTTGAACGGGTTATCCTTCCTGGCGGTTATCATCAGCCTGTACGTCATTCGAGCCACCTTCGTGCCACCCAAGACGGAAGCCTCCGTCATGGAAGGCTTCCGGCAGGGAATCTCCTACGTAAAAAGCCAGGGACCGTTGTGGCAGTTGAGCGTGCTGGGATTCGTGAGCACATTCTGCGGTATTCCGCTGATGACGATGCTCCCGGTTTTTGCTCAGAACATTTTCAATCTGGATGCTACGGGGTATTCCTACATGATGGCCAGCTCCGGAGGCGGCGCCATCACCGGAGCGCTGCTTTACGCCGGACTGCCGCACCGCATGCGACAGGTGGGGCTGACGCTGAAGGTGGCGGTGGCCATGTCGGTCTTCATCATTATTTTTGCCGTGTCCCGGAACCTGCTGCTCAGCCACGTGGTGCTGTTTTTTTTCGGGATGAGCCTGATCGCGCTGTTTGCTTCCATTACGTCCATGGTGCAACTGGTGACGGCCGAGGAGATGCGCGGGCGGACGATGAGCATCTTCATGCTGGCTTTCCGGGGCGGGATGCCGCTGGGAAGTCTGGCGGTGGGAACGCTGGCCGACCAGCTGACACCCACCATCGCGCTGATGGTATTCGGAACACTGCTGGGGGGAATCGCCCTCGGCTTCCTATTCTTCAACAAAAGTCTGAAGCATCTTTACTAGACGATCCGGCACTGGATAATCCGGAGCGCGGGAGATGATCTCCGTCCAGGCGCCGGAGGCTGCAGGAGTGGCCGGCGCGGCAAGTGGCGGGCGATGGTTCCGGATCGTCAGGAGGAAGGATTGTTTCTGGAGGATCGCTCCCGCGCCATCTTCTTCAACTGTTGCAGGTCCACTTTGCCGGAGCCCATGACCGGGATCGATTCGGCATGGAAGAAATCGCGGGCATCGGGTTTCCATAGGTTGGGCAGGTCGGATGCCAGCAACTGCTGCATACAGCGGCGGACGGCCGGTTCCTCCAGCGTGTGGATGACGACGAGGCGTTCTCCCTTTTTTTCATCCGGAACGCCGGTAACGGCGAGGACCTGCTCGGTCGCCCCGATCAGCTCGTGCAAGGTCTCCTCCACCATCAGGTGAGGAACCATCTCCCCGCCGATCTTGCTGAAGCGGTTGAGGCGGTCCGTGATCCGGATATACCCGTCGGCGTCGAGGAGGGCGACGTCGCCGGTGCTGTACCATCCGTCTCGGAGCACGGCGGCGGTGCGTTCGGGCTGGCCGAGATAGCCCTGCATGACGTTGGGTCCCCGGACACTCAGCACCCCTTGCTCCCCGTCTGGAAGCGTTTCGCCGGTCTCCGGATGCACGATGCGGACCTGAAGGCCTTCGACGGGCTGGCCGATCGTTCCGGCCCGGGCTTCGGCCGGGAATCGCCGGGACGGTCGGTATGGACCGGCGTTGGCGGCAACGACCGGCGAGCACTCTGTGCAGCCGTAACCTTCAATGGGCAGGGTCCCGAACTTTTCCTGGAAGGCCAGGGCCACGCGGGCAGGGAGCTTCTCGGCGCCGGTCATCACCATGCGGAGCGAAGCGAACTCCTCCGGCTTGCACCGCCGCGTGTAGCCCTGCAGGAAGGTGGGCGTGGAGATCATCAATGTGATCCGGTGCCGGGCTACCAAGGCGCCGATGGGACGGGCTTCGATGGGGTTGGGATGGTAGATGACGCCGAACCTCTCGGCAACGGGCAGCCAGAGTCCGACGGTGAAACCGATGGAGTGGAAGAAGGGCATGATGCCGAGAAGGCGGTCGGCGGGGCGGAAATCGAAGATGCCGGAGGATTGCTCAAGATTGGCCGAGAGATTGTAATGGCTGAGCATGACGCCCTTGGGCGTGCCGGTGCTGCCGCTGGAAAAAATGATCGTCGCCAGATCGTCGAGCCGGGCGCGGCGCTGCCTGCCCAGAATGCGCTCGATCATTGAGGCCGGAAACAGAGCGATGACGGCTGCGGCCAGTTTTTCCAGGCGGCCGGGACGAGAGGCCAGATCTTCCAGATAGACGAGCTTCCCGGCCGGGCGCACGGGTATGTGTTCGAGGAAGGCGCGGGAGGTGATGACGGTCTTGATCTCGCATTGCGAGATGCAGGAGCCGATCAGGTCACTGTTCATCGAGTAGTTGAGATTGACGGGGATCTTGCCGGCCAGACACGCCGCGTAGTTGACAAAAGCGCCGGCGGCCGAGGGAGGCAAAAACACTCCCACCATGTGATCCTCCCGCCAGACACTTCGCAGGCGTCTGCCGAGGAAGATGGTGCGGATGAGGACGGTGAGCCAGTTCATCTCGCCCGCGCGGGCGTCGGCCATCGCAAAGCCGGTTGGATGGCGGCGGGCGGTGCGCAGCAGAATGCGATGAAGCGGCTGGAGCCATTCGCGGTGATGGTGGTATGCGTCGCCGCGCAGGGACTGGACGCGGTCGCGGAGAGTGGCCGGTGCGGAGTGCGAAGGCAGAGGCTTGCCGAATCCGACGACGACCCGGCTGGGCATCCGGCGGGGCCAGGACCACCGGGTTTTTTCTCCGGCAAAGCCGATGCAGCCGCCCCAGGGGTTGTCCAATACGGCAGGAACCAGCGGAGCGGAAGATTGTTCGAGAATCTGCTGGCAGACACGGTGGCTTCGCGCGGCTGGATCGGTCGAGGGCGTCTCGCCGGGAGCGAAGAGGCAGACGAAATCCCCGGCGTTGAGCGCATCTTTTGCCAATTGGAGAGACCGGCCGGGCGAAGCGTCATCGGCCGGCCCGGAGACGGGAATCACATGGATCAACTTCGACAGGCGCGTGAGTCCGGAGAATTCCGGCAGTCCTGCCGGAACCATAAAATGGATGGGGCGGTCCACCGCGGCGACCAGCAGTAGGGCGTCGAAGGGAGAAAGATAGTTGATGACGAGAAGCGCGCCGCCCCTCTCTGGCAGATGGTCCCGTCCGAAAACGCGCTGGCGGTAGAGCGTGTTGGTCAGCAACCAGAGAAACAGGCGGACCAGGGATTCAGGAAGCAGCAGGCCCACGAAGATGGTTGCGAGAAAGGTGCCGAAGGCGCTGGCCAGAAAAATTTCGCGGGGACCGAGCGCCAGGCTCGTGTCCGCCAGATGATAGGCCATCGGCGCCATGAGGACTCCGCAGAAGGAAAACAGTCCGGCGGCGCCCAGCACGCCGCCGATGGATTGCTTGTCCGGGCGGTGCTGGATCAGCGCCAGGATGGGAACGATGAAAAAGCCTCCAGAAAATCCGGCAACGAACAGAAACGTGGCCACCTCCGGATAGGACAATCCGGACTGCCCCAGAGCGAGGGTTGCGGCGCAGAGGCCGATGGACCCCAAAGGGACCAATCCGTATTCGATCTTGTTTTTCGACGACCGTCCAGCCATGATGCTTCCGATTCCGATGCCCACCGCGATGGCCGCTTGCAGATAGCTGTTCTCGGTGTCTGTAACCTGCAGAATGTCCTTGCCATACAACAGCACGTTCAGCAGGTAGAACGATCCGATGAAGTTAAAGTAAAAATTGCCCAGAATTGCAAGCGAGAGCAGCCGGTCCGAGCGGATGATGCGGACCTGTTTCCAAGCCTCGGCGAAATAGTTCCAGCGAAACTCGCGCCGTGGATTGGCGGCGGGCACGTAGTCGATGCGGCGGCTGGCGAATAGTCCCACCGAAGCCAGAGTAACGAGCAGAATCCCGGCCCTTTCCGGCTGGCCGCGCAGCATATCGGAGAGGATGCCACCCATGACCGCGCCCAGAATATACGCCGTATAAGTGCCCATTTGGATGAGGCCGTTCCCCCAGGACAGACGCCTTTCCGGCAGCAGCTCGGGGAGCAGGCCCCATTTGGATGGGCCGAAGAAGGCGCTTTGCGCCGCCATTAGAAATATGACGATCAACAGCGGCCAGGGATTGCCGAGAGACAGCGCCAGCGTTCCGATGGCCATGACGAATATCTCCGCCGTCTTTGTCCATACGGTAACGCTGCGCTTGCTGTAGCGGTCGGCGAGATAGCCGCCGGCGAGAGAAAACAGGATGAAGGGAGCGGCGAAGGCCGCGTGGCCGAGCTCCACGAACAGGTTTCTCTCCGCCTCGGCCAGGCCCATGCCTAGCAGGAGAAAAAGCGCGAGCGTCTTGAAGGTGTTGTCGCTGAAGGCGCCCTGGAACTGCGTCAGGAACAGAAACCAGAATCCGGCCGTGGACGGGCCGGAGGCCGATCCGTCAACTGCAATCTCGCTTTTAGAACTTTTCAAATCGGCCAGCCATTCCGTGGATTTTCTGAGACCCATTGTAGAGCAAAGCGCGCGGGAATCGGAGATTTCGAACCCCGGGACATGCTGCCGGCGCAGAGCCTGATCTGGCGGACCGAGAGCTGGGTCTGGCGATTCGAGGGTCATGCGAGCAGGAGAATATCGGCGCCCCAGAAGACGAGCAGGAGAACTCCGATCCAGCCATTGGTCGCAAAGAAAGCGGCATCGAGCCGGGAGAGATCATCCGTCTTCACGAGGTTGTGCTCGTAGACGAGCAGCAGGCCAGCCACAGCAAGTCCCAGGAAGCTGATCCACCCGAGTCCGCTCGCGCGCGCCAGCACGACGAGAAACAGCACCATCAGCACGTGAAAGCCGCGCGCGGCCAGCAATGCCTTGCGAACTCCCCAGCGCTGCGGGATCGAGTGCAGTCCCGCGCCGCGGTCGAAGTCGATGTCCTGGCATGCATAGAGAATGTCGAATCCGGCGGTCCAGAGCGTGACGGCGGCGCTCATCCACAGAATTTCCGGATCGAGGGTCCCCCGCACCGCGATCCAGGCCGCCGCCGACGCAATGCCCAGGCAGAAACCCAGCACCAGGTGGGACAGCATGGTGAAGCGCTTGGTATAGGAATAGACGAACAGGATCGCAAGCGCGACCGGAGACAGAGCGAACGCCAGCGGGTTCAGCCGGGAGGCCGCAAATACCAGCAGGGCGGAGGACGCAAGAGCGAACAGGATGACAAATCCCACGCTCAGCAGTCCGGCAGGCAATGCCCGGCTGGCTGTGCGGGGGTTGCGGGCATCGATGTGGCGATCGATGATCCGGTTGAAGCTCATGGCGGCCGAGCGCGCTCCGACCATGGCGACGACGATCCAGAATACCTGGTTTCCAGTGGGCCAACCGCGCGCCGCCAGCAGCGCCCCCAGCAGCGCGAACGGCAGCGCGAAGACTGAGTGCTCGATCTTGATCATCTCCAGCGTAACGCGCAGATTCCGCGCAAAGGACGCTGGCCGGATTTGAGAGGGTGGCATGGTCATCATTCGTTGCTCTTCGCCCGGGCGGCGAAGTTTCATTATAAGCCAGCGTCGCCGCACGGTATGGTAGCCTAACCGATGGCGCCCGCGCGCTCGGTGAACTGTCCGGGGCGATTCGGGAGACATTCGGAAAGACGTAGAGAGGGTACAGGATCGGCCGGGGGAGATGGCGCGTTGACCGAGAAAAAAATCCATCAACTGCTCGAGGAGGTGGGCGCGGGCAAGCTCAGTCCCGCCCAGGCGACCGAGCGGCTGAAACACATGCCGTTCGAAGACTTGGGATTTTCAAAGATCGATCACCACCGGATGCTGCGCCAGGGCATGGCGGAGACCGTCTTCGGGATGGGCAAGACGCCGGAGCAGGTGGCCGGGATCGTGCGGAAGATGCTGCCGCAGTCGCCGAACATTCTGGTTACACGCGCCACGCGCGCCATGGCGCAGCGCGTCAAACGGATCGCAAAGGAAGCGGTGTTCCATTCCAGCTCCGGCTGCATCTCGATCCGGCGCGACCGGGCCGAGCACGGGAAAGGAACCATCCTGGTGGTCTCGGCCGGCTCCTCCGATATCCCGGTGGCCGAGGAGGCGCTGGTTACCGCGGAGCTGATGGGCAACCGGGTGGAGCATCTCTACGACGTGGGCGTGGCGGGGATTCATCGCCTGCTCGAGTACCACGAGCAGCTCATGGAAGCGCGCGTGGTGATCTCGGTGGCGGGGATGGAGGGCGCCCTGCCGAGCGTGGTGGCCGGGCTGGTGGGGACGCCGGTGATCGCCGTGCCGACCAGCGTGGGCTACGGTGCCAGCTTCGGCGGAGTGGCGGCGCTGCTCGGTATGCTGAACAGCTGTGCAAGCAACGTTGCCGTGGTGAATATCGACAACGGTTTCGGCGCCGGTTGCATAGCCTCGCTGATCAACCGGCTGTAGCCGCGCAGGGGATCATCTCGCTCCAGAGCAACACCCCCCAATCCTCTTATCGGAAGTACTCTCCCCGGGGTTCGGTTCCCCGGAATTACTCTTCGAAGACCCGTTTGAAGATGGCATCCACATGCCGGAGCTGGCGCTCGACGCTGAAGGCGGTGTCGAGTTCCGCTGGGCTCAGCGTGGCAGAGATATCGGCGTCCGCGGCGACCAGTTGGCGGAAGTCCCCGGCTTCCTGCCAGGCCTGCATCGCATTGCGCTGTACCCACAGGTAGGCCTGCTCGCGCAGAACGCCCTTGGCCGCCAGATCCAGCAGGAGTTGCCCGGAAAAGATCAGACCCCGGGTCAGCTCCAGGTTCCGGCGCATCTGCTCCGGATAGACCAGGAGCTGATCGACGACACGCCGGGTGCGGTCCAGCAGGTAGTCGGTGAGGATCGTGCTATCTGCCAGAATGACCCTCTCGACCGAGGAGTGAGAGATGTCCCGCTCCTGCCACAGGGCCACGTTTTCCAGTCCCGCCTGCGCGTTCGAGCGCACCACCCGCGCCAGCCCGCAGATCTGTTCGCAGGTAACCGGGTTGCGCTTGTGGGGCATCGCCGAGGAGCCTTTCTGGCTGTGGCCGAAAAACTCTTCTGCCTCGCGCACCTCGGTTCGCTGCATGCCCCGGATTTCCAGGGCGATTTTTTCGAGCGACGCCGTCAGTACCGCCAGCGTGGAAAGATACCAGGCGTGCCGGTCGCGCTGGATCACCTGGCTGGAGATGGCCGCGGGACGCAGTCCCAGCCGGGCGCAGATATTCTCCTCAATCTCCGGTCCGATGTGGGCGAAGGTGCCGACGGCGCCGGAGATCTTTCCTACCGCCATCTCGTCGGCTGCGAGATCGAAGCGGCGGATGTTGCGCTGGTTCTCCGAATACCAGTTCGCGAGTTTCAGCCCGAAGGTGATCGGCTCGGCGTGCACGCCGTGCGTGCGGCCGATCATGACCAGGTCCTTGAACTCATGGGCACGGCGGCGCAGGACTTCGCCCAGCTCGCGCAGCCCCTGCTGAATGATGCGGGAAGCCTGCCGGAGCCGGAGCGCCTGCGCGGTGTCGACGACGTCGTTGGAGGTGAGGCCGAAGTGCAGGTAGCGCGATGCATCGGCCATGTTCTGGGAGCCGAGATGCTCGGAAACCGAGGTGGTGAAGGCGATTACGTCGTGCTTGACCTCGGCTTCGATCTCATTGATGCGGCTGACGTCGAACTTCGCGTTGGCGCGCAGCAGACGCGCGGCCTCGGCGGGGATCCCGCCCTGTTCGGCCAGCGCTTCGGAGGCAGCCAACTCCACCTCCAGCCATTGCTGAAACTTGTTCTGCTCGGTCCAGACCGAGCCCATCTCTTTTCGTGTGTAACGGGCGATCAAGAATTCACCTCAAAACTCGAAGATCTCGCTGGGCTCATCCTGGCGGGCGATGACCAGCCGAGTGGAGGAGCCGTTCTGGTTCCGGATGCATTGGTCCAGGGCGGCGGCGGCCTCCGTGCGGGCGATCTCGGGATGGTTGTTGTGATTGCTGAGATGCGCCAGCACAACGACCTGCGCCTCCCCGTCGTATTCGCTGCGCAGAAATTCACCGAGGTTGGAGTTGGACAGGTGTCCGGTGCGGGCCATCACGCGCTGTTTCACGTGCCAGGGATAGGGGCCGTTGCGCAGCATCTCCAGGTCGTGGTTCGATTCCAGCACCATGAAGTGGCAGCCCCGCAGTTGGAGCTTCACGTTCTCGGGAAGATAGCCGAGGTCGGTGGCGTGGGCCACATGCAGCCCTTCGGCGGAGAGACGAAAGCCCACCGGATCAACGGCATCGTGGGGGATGGTGAAGGGCTCGATGGTGAGGTCGGCGATCTGAAACCGCTGGCCCGGCTGGATGGTCTCCACGGCGGGCAGGTTGACTGGAGGGGGCAGGGCGGCACGAGTCCGCGGGGTGATATAAACGGGAACGCGGAATTGTTTGGTCAGCCGGCCGAGTCCGCTGACGTGATCGGAATGTTCGTGGGTGATCAGAACCGCGTCGAGGGAATCAGGCGTCTCCCCAATGCTGGCCAGCCGCTTGGTCATGGCCCGCAGGCTGAAGCCGGCATCGATGAGAATCTTCGTCCTGCCGGTGGACAGGAACGTGCAGTTACCGGAACTGCCGCTGCCCAGTACGGCGATGCGAATGCTCATCTGCTCCTCCCCGGCCGCGGGAATATGCCGGTCGATGCTTCGGGTATCTTAGCAGGCATGAAGTATTTTAGCAGGCGCTACCTGTTTCAGCGGATCCGGTTGGTTCCGGCGAGGCCGTGCGGCGGCTCCGGAGTCAGCAGTCCAGCATGCGCCGGGTGATCTTCAGGCCATCGAGACGGCCCAGAGCGGAGAAGGCGATCTTCTCGCGCTGAAAAAGCTCGCGGGCGATCTGCTGGATTTCAGCGGAAGTAACGGATTCGATCTTCCCGATGATCTCGTCGATGCTGAAAAACCGCCCGAAATACATCTCCTGCCGGGCCATGTTCGACATGCGGCTGGAGGAGGACTCCAGGCCCAGCAGGATGCTTCCCTTCAACTGGTTCACGGCGCGCTCCAGTTCTTCCTCGTGGACCAGGTTTTCCTTGAGGTCATTCAACTCTTCCAGGATGCTGGCCAGCACGGTCGGCACCGAGCCGGGAGAAGTGCCGGCACAGACCAGCAGCCCTCCGGCGTCGCGGTAAAGGGTCAGGTCGGAGTAGATGGAATAGACCAGTCCCTGGCGTTCGCGGATCTTCTGGAACAGGCGGGAACTCATGCCCCCTCCGAGAATGGTGTTGAGCAGGTAGCATCCGAATCGCTTCTCATGGGCGATGGGATAGGCGGGAACGCCCAGGCAGACCTGTGCCTGTTCGAGCGAATCCTTGTTGCGCAGGGTGATGTGCGGGTGGGCGACGGGCCGGGCGTCGGACGTCTTCCTTCGGGACGGTCGCAAGTGATGAAACCGGGGCTGGACCATCTCCCAGATACGGCTGTGATCGATATGGCCGGCAAAGGAAATCACCATGTTTTCCGGGCGGTATTGCAGCCGGAAGTGATCCCGGACGGCGCGCCGGTCCAGCGAGGCCATGGAACGTCTGGTGCCCAGAATGGGCCGTGCTAGTGAATGGCCTTTCCAGAACTTCTGGACGAAAATCTCGTGGGCGAGATAATCGGGATTGTCCTGTTCCGCCTTGAGCTCTTCCAGAACGACGCTCCGCTCCCGGTTCAACTCCTCGATCTCAAAAAGCGGGTTCAGCACCATGTCGCTCAACACATCGAACGTCGGCTCCGCATGCTGGTCCAGAACCACCGCGTTGAAACAGACGCATTCCTTGGTGGTGAAGGCGTCCAGATGTCCGCCGACCGAGTCCATCTCCCGCGCGATTTGTTCCGCCGTGCGGGACTTCGTTCCCTTGAACAATAGGTGCTCGATAAAGTGCGTGATCCCGTTTCGCTCGATGGATTCCTGCCGGGCGCCGGTCTTCAGCCAGATCCCCATGGCTACCGAGCGAACATGCGGCATGGACTCGGTCAGCAACGTCAGGCCGTTGGGGAACTGATGTTTGTGGATGTTTCGTGCAATCTTTTTTGGCATGGACTGTGAGCTTCCGATCCTTGCGAGGCTGAGGGATATGGAACGGGATTTCGGAGAATCCGATTCGGGTGAGCGGCCGGAAACCACTTTGATTATACGGCTTTTCGGCGCGATTTCCCAAGGGGTAAGCGATTCGGTGGACAGGCCGCACCGGGCCGGCAGATATAGAGACCGTGCGGAAGGGAAGTGTGGGAAGGACTATTTCTTCGGTGGCTTCAGGGGAATATTCATGCCGGCGGGCTCTTCGATCACGACAACCCGTCCCCGGCGCACATCCGCATCGGCAACCCACGCGGTAAATTCCTGATCCAGCAGTTCTTCGATCCTTTTGAAGTTTTCAAATGGCGCCTCCTGGCGTTTCCACAGGGAAGGCTCGCCGTAGCGCAACTGCCAGCGCCGTCCGTTGACATTCATCACCGCGACCTGGGGATCGGAGCGGGTGCCTTCCACCAGTTCGTGCAGGACTCCGG
This sequence comes from Terriglobia bacterium, assembly GCA_963662495.2. Lineage (GTDB taxonomy): Bacteria > Acidobacteriota > Terriglobia > 2-12-FULL-54-10 > 2-12-FULL-54-10 > SHUM01. Next base: position 248,862 of record CAXVYQ010000008.1, on the reverse strand, counting down.
TCAATGAACGCAGGCGGCGAACCAGGCGGCTGCCTTCGCCGTCCGGGCCGGAATAGGTGGTGCGGCCCCGGCGCTCGTCGATCTGGTAGGAATTTCCTCCGGCCTGGAAAGTGGCCCCGGTTCTGGAAAGCGAACCGCCCGTGATGGGGAGGAAGGTGTCCAGACGGATCCAGCCGGTGGCGGAGTTCTCGTCTCCTTCCAGCAGGACGACGGTCCCGATGGTATCCTTCTGCCAGCTCACCACGCCTTCATAGGCCCGTCTTTCTTGAGCCTGGCACAGAGGCGCCAGGAGCATTACCATAACGATGATGGCGATGCCGGCTTGTCGCATGGAACCCTCCCTTCCAAACTGCACCTCACTGCACCTCACTGCACGGGGCCGTTCAAAAGACATTCTATACGAATCCTTCCCGTCGCTGCCAACCCCTCGGCAGGCACGGAAACAATATTCCAGACAGTTCGATTCGACAGGGCCTGCATTGCCGCATCGAAACAAGAGGCGCAGCGGCTGGCCGGGCCGGTTCCGGCCATGTCCCGATCATGTGCCGGGATGGGGGATGAATCTTTTGCGAGACTCCCAAACAGCAGAAAACATACGGATAAGCAAGCCGTACGCCGACCGGAATTTGTTAAGCTGAAGGGCAGTAAAGCACGAATTTTACAGGCTATATAGGGGGATCAGATGACAGTTCGCAAGCAATTCACTTCAGCCATCCTGGCGGTTTTCCTCATGGGAGCCCTCGTGGGGGGAGTCTTGGTGGGTGGGACCCTGGCACAGGCGGCATCCTGGACCGTACCGGCCGGAACCACACTGATGGTGCGGATGTCGGAAGCCATCGATACCAAAACCACCAATCCGGGAGAGACCTTCCGCGCTTCGGTGGACGCTCCTGTTCTGATCAACGGAGAGGTAGCTGTTCCACAGGGCGCTGAAGCGATCGGCCGGATCATTGCGATTGAGCAGTCCGGGCGTCTCCGTGGGCGATCCATGATCGCGATGGAGCTGACCGCTCTGAATTTCGAAGGCAAGTCCATGGGCATTCTGACCAGCACCTATCAGGAGATCGGCGACTCCAAGGGGAAGCAGACGGCGAAGACCGCCGCCGGCGGGGGGATTTTCGGCGCGATCTTCGGTGCGCTGACCGGCGGCAAGAAGGGAGCTCTGATCGGCAGCAGTGTGGGCGCGGCCGGCGGCGCGGTGGTCCAGGTTGTTCGCGGCGGCGAGCCGGTCCGTATTCCGGCCGAATCGCTGGTGATATTTACCCTGCAATCTCCCATCACGTTTGAATCGCAGTTCTGATATCTGTTTCCGGCCCTGGCCCAGTCTCCCTAGTCGAGTGGGGGCTGGGTCAGGCGCCAGCCCGCGCGATTCACCTCAACTTTTTTGGAATCAACCAGTCTGGAATCAATTAGTTCGCGACGCCGATCCTTTTTTACCGCTGGATGGGATGGGATGTCCGGGGCGTCCGTCGCGTCGGGGGCCCGATGATTCCGGTTGCCCGCGCGGGGTGAAACCCCTCTGTCGATGTCTTGCCCGCGGACTCTTTTCCTGCGCACCGAAGCCCTGGACAGCAGGGAAACCCTTGCCCTGTCCCCATCCTGCAAAAACAATTATTTCTTTACAGCTTCGGTCAAATCATGGTATAGAATTTCGCTTGTCTTTGGATTGGGATGTCGGATTGGGATGAAGGTGAAGGTGCTCTATACGGTCGTGCAAATTCCCATCATTCGGCCTGCGCCGCAAGAGCGGAGAAAAGAAACGCAGGAGCCGTGGAGGGTGGTAGGATGGACCGAATGAATCGACCTCATCCAGCGGACTCCTCAACTCTCCACAACGATTGATGAGAGATGGTACCGGTAATGAATGAGAACAAGACTATGAATGGAGGCATCAGGGAATATGGCCAGAAGACGGCATAATTGGATGGCAGCAAAGATCGTGCTCGCTGCATTGCTGGCGGTGGTTGCCTATATAGGATTCTCCTATCGGTCCATGCTGAACGAGATGGATCTGGCTGCCGCGGATTACGCGCAGGGGGATATGGAGTCGGCGTTGGCCCGCTATGACGAAGTGGAGCAGAATATCCGTAGCTTCAATGCGATGAGGCTGATTCCGGCGAGCGACCGCCAGAACCTGTTTCTGAATCAGGCCCGGCTGCTCTATATCATGGAACAGTATGACGATGCCTTTGAACGGCTGGAAAAGGAAAACGAGATCACCGGAGTAACAACGGACAGCCGCTATTTCCTGCTGCGGGGAAACATCGCCTTTCGCAAGGCCGTATCGAATTACCAGCAGTCGGCCCAGAAGGACGCGAACCTGTTGGAAGAGAATCTGCTGGGTGCGGAGGACAGTATCCGCGAGTCGCTGCAGATGGAAGCCGACGAATGGAACGCCAAGCATAATTACGAATTTATCAACAACGTACGGAAAATGTTGACGGGCGACGACTCGGAGAAGATGAAGCTCCTGATGGAGGAGGAGGCGAAACCTCAGGCCAGGGAACTTCCTCCGGAATTGGCCGGCTAAAAGTAAGGTCCGTTTGAATGAGTGGAGGTCTTGAGCCTCCCGCCAATTCCGTTCGGAGTCGCGTCGGCTGATCTCTCCCTGACGCATTCGCGGGAACCAGCGGAATCAGACTGGTCTTCTGAGGTTTAGGTTAAGCAGAAGTATGGAATTTGTTCATCCCAGATATCTTTGGCTGCTGCTGGCCATTCCTCCCCTGATGGTCTTTTGGGGGTTGGGGCTGCTGCACCATTACCGCATGCGCCGCCGGTTCGGCAATATCGACAATCTGGAGGAGATCTCCCGGATGTCCTGGGGCGGGCGGGACTGGCTGCGCGGCGCCATGTTCGTGCTCAGCCTGATTTGCATGGTGATCGGTCTTTCTTATCCGCAGGTTCTCTCCCGGGAATTGCGGCCGCTTCCGATGCCCACCGACGTCATCTTCATGCTGGATATTTCTCCCTCGATGTTTGCCAAGGATATGGACCCGAACCGGCTCGGGCGCGCGGAGCAAATCATTCAGCAGTTCATCCTGCGCAAACAGCCGCAGGACCGCTACGCTCTGGTGACCTACAACTTCAACAGCGTGATCTTGTCCTATCTGACGCGGGACCCGCAGAGCGTGCTGCTCTACTTCGACTATCTGAACGCGACCGAGGAGCCGGCCTGGGGCACCAACATGGGTGCGGCCATGGTCAGTGCCTTGCGGGTGATTCAGGCCGACGAAATCACCTTTCCGGAGGAAGCGGAAAAGCGCCGGCGCGTCATGATCCTGGTCTCCGACGGAGATGACAATATCGGGCAGTGGCAAGCCATGATGCCGCAGATCACCTCTCGCCGGATGAAGATCTACAGCTTCGGACTGGGGACCGCTTCGGGCGCCTATGTTCCCCTCCGGCTTTCCCAGGGAGAGATCGTGCAGTACGTTACGACACTGGGTGGGGAAAGAATCGTTACCCGCGCCCAGGCCCGGACCATGCGCGAGCTCTCTGAGCGCACCGGTGCGCGGTTTTTCCGCGGAGAGGACAATCGGCAACTGGAAGAGGCCATCGACGAGATTCTGGTCAGCGGCCGGCCGGTGGCAGGTTACGAAGCCAATCCGGTGCGGCAGGACTGGTTTTTCTACTTCTTATCCGCCGCTTTCTTAATGATGCTGGCGGGAATATTCCTATAAGGATGGTGTAGCGCGGGATGGAGGAGGATTCGTTTTGGAAACAATAGCAAGAGTGGAAACCCACGAACAGGCATGGGAGGTGATTCATGCCATCGAAGAGCAGGTCAAGAAGGTCGTCATCGGTCAGGATGACCTGATCCGGAAAATTTTGATCGGACTGATCGGACGCATCCCCTACTCGTTCAAGAAGGGTGAGGGGGAGATGGCCGGTTCTGGACACATCCTGCTGGAGGGCGTGCCCGGTTTAGCCAAGACGCTGCTGGTTTCCGCGGTTGCGAGCACGTTCCATGCAAAGTTTTCCCGGATTCAGTTTACTCCCGACATGCTCCCGGCCGACATTCTGGGCACGCGAATTTTCGATGCCCGGACTGCGGAGTTCCGTATAGAGACCGGTCCGATATTCGCCAATATCGTCCTGGCCGATGAGATCAACCGCGCTCCCCAGAAAACACAGAGCGCGTTGCTGGAAGTCATGCAGGAGCGGCAGACCACCATTAGCGAGAAGACCTTTCCCATGGCGGACCCCTTCTGGGTGCTGGCGACGCAGAACCCGGTGGAGCAGGAGGGCGTCTTCTCGCTGCCGGAAGCGCAGCTGGATCGGTTCGCGATGATGATCCGGGTGGATTATCCCTCGCCGGAAGATGAATTTCGCATGCTCCAGGCGCGGCTGGAAGAGTTGCGAGTCAATCCGGTGGCCGAGCCAGGCACGGTGTCCCAGATCCGTCAGATTGCCAGCACCGTTCATGTGGACGATAAGGTTCGCCGGTATATCGTCGCTCTGGGGCAGGCCACGCGGAACACGCATCCTGACGCACTGCCGATCGTCAAGGAGATGATCCAGTTCGGTGTCTCACCCCGTTCTTACCAGCATCTGCTGGCCATGGCGCGGTCGGCGGCTTTCTTCCGTGGCCGGGACTATGTCTCGCCGTCCGACGTGAAATACATTGCGACCGATGTGCTGCACCACCGCATGAACCGCACCATTCGTGCCGAGGTCGAAGGCGTGCAGGCCGACGAGGTCGTGGCCGAAGTGCTGCGCCGGACATCGATTCCATAAGGAGCTGGATTCTTGCTGCCCCCCGAGCTGGCCGAAGAACTGAATTATATCGAAATCGCGGCATCTCGGCGAATCCGGAGTTTGCGTTTCGGACAGAGCCGCAGCCGGATCCGCGGCTCCGGCTACGAGTTCGAGAGCCATTACAAATACCAGCCGGGCGAAGACCTGCGCCGCGTGGACTGGAACGTCTCCGCGAGGATGCAGGATCTTTACCTGAAGCGCCACTTTGAAGAGAAGGAAGTGGTGGTCTTCCTGGTGGCGGATGTTTCCCGTTCGATGCACTTCTCCACGGCGAAATATTTCAAGCGGATTCGCGCGTTGCAGGTTGCCGCCACGCTCGGCTTTTCCGCGGTAACGGACAACTGCCACCTCGGCCTCCTCGCTTTCGGGGATCGCGTCGAGGCTTACGAGCCACCGCGCAAGGGGCAGGGCCACGTCTGGCGGATCATCGACCGCCTCTACAACATCGACCGGGCGGATCGGGGGACCAACTGGGAGGTGGGGCTCCGGTTTCTCCGCAGCCGGCTGAACCGGATGTCCATCATTTTCTTTCTCTCGGATTTCATTTCGCCACCGACGGCCATGAGTCTGGGAGACATTCCGGATTTCAAAGCCATTGCGCGGCGCCATGATGTGGTTCCCATCGTCTTCGAGGATATGCTGGAATCGCATCTGCCGAAAGGGAAGGGGTTGGTGCGGCTGCGAGCGGCGGAGGGGAAAGAGGAGATGGTGCTGAGCCTGGCCTCATCCCAGCGGACCCGCTTCGAATCGGCCGTGGCAGAGCGGAAGGAAAAATTGCGCGATTTGTTTTTCTCTCTCGGGATGGAATGTTTATTCCTGCCCGTCGAGAAACCATTCATGGATCCAATCATGGAGTTATTTGAAAGGCGGAAGAAGGTATGAAAAGCATGCATCAGATCTGGATTGTATTTATCCTTACAGTGGCCGTGCTGTTGCCGGGCGCCAGTCCGGGAGTTGCCCAGATGGGCAGTGATCATGACGCTGCCGAGGAGCAGATGTTGACCGGGGAACGCGGCGCATCGGGCCGGCCTCGGTCCGAGGACCCTGACGCCGCCGAACCGGAGCCCCTGGAGGAGCTTTCCTATGCGACCCGGCTCGACCGGACTGCCGTCTGGGTGGGAGACCAGTTTCATTACATCATTGTGGTCGATCATGATCCCATCATCGAGTTCGTGCTGGAAAACCTCAGTCAGGAAACCGTAAACATGGATCCGTTCCGGGTGGTCGACGTGGGCTGGACCGAGACGCAGCTGAAGAACGGCCATACCCGGCTGTTCGTGGACATGGTACTTTCCAGTTTCCTGGTGGGTGAAGAGGAGGCGCAGATTCCTCAGCTCACGCTGTTTTATTTCCGGCGGGGTGGCGCGACTATCATAGCCGACGAAGCGGCCGCTGAAAGCCTGACCGTGGAAGGGCCCACCGTTTCGCTGCGCAGCTCTCTTCCGCCGGAAGCCACGGACCTGCGGGATTCCGTCACGGTTACGAGCTGGCCCTCCGGCCGCCGCTTTTTGAGCGGAATCGGCTGGCTTGCCTTGGGGATGTTGGTGCTTGGAGCGGGCTGGGAATCTTACGGGGTGCTGAGCAAACGTCATGGCCGGCAGGGTCCGGACCCCCGCAAAATGATGGCGGAGATTCAGGATCGTTGGTCGCAATACGTTCCCATGGACTTTGCTAACCGCGATACCCTGCTGGATTTTTACGGCCGCACGTACCAGGATTTGAAAGAGTATCTCGGCTATGTCGTGGATGCTCCCACGGAGGGTCTCACGTCCGATGATATGCAGGAGGAACTGGTCAGCAGCGCCGCGGCTTCCGATGTGGTCGAGAAGACCACGCGAGTTCTGAAGACCTGTGAAGACGCCCGCTACGGCAGCAATGGCAAGGGTTCCACGGAGGAAGATGGACGGAACCTGGCGCAGGATGTGCGAGATATTTTCCAGGCCACGAAAGGCTAACCGTATGCATGGCGACGGGGAATAAAGAATGAGTTTTCAGAATCTGGAATGGCTCATTTACGCGGTCCCTTTGCTGGTGGCGCTCGTCTTCGTGCGCTTCTGGCGGAGGCATTACTGGGGCCATTCCCTGGTGGAAAATTTCAGTGAGGTTATTGGGCCCCTCAATCCGGGTCTGCGGCTGCCTCGGCTTCTGGAAGTTCTTGCGGTCGCCTCACTGCTCATCGCCTTGCTCGGTCCCGTTTATCCCTTCAGCCTGAACCGCATCGAGCGGGGCGGACTGCAGATCCTCTTCGTGCTCGATCTTTCGCAAAGCATGGAGGAGCCGATCGTGCGCGGCTCGGCGCCGGCTCCCCCGCCGGATCTCTCGCAATCCAACATGAGCACCACCATCTCGCCCCAGGCTACTCCGGGCAGCAAGATGGAAGCGGTCAAGAAAAGCGCTCTGGACTTCATCACGCAGCGCACCGGCGACGCCATCGGACTGGTGGTCTTTTCCAACAACGGATATTTGGTCACGCCCGCCACGTTCGATCACGAAAGTCTCACCCAGTATCTGTTCATGACTGGTGTACATACGCTGGTCAACGAGGGTTTCACCGCCATCGGCGAGGGGCTCGGCGCCGCCAATCGGTTTTTCGTCTTTAGCCGCCAGCAGTCGCGGCAGCGTGCGAAAGGACAGGTGGTCATCCTGTTCAGCGACGGTGATAATAACTACGGTCGCGACCCGATGACCGAAATCGAGCGGGCCAAGTCCGAGGGCACCCGCATCTATTTCATCGGCGTGGCTCTGCAGCCCGGTGCTTCGCAGCAGATCGCCAGCGCGGTTTATTCCACCGGCGGGCAATATTTCGACGTTCGGAATCCCGGCCACCTCGAGCAGGCCTTCAGTGACATCAATGAGGTCGAGCAGGGGATCTTTTATACGCTGCAACTGACGCAAAACCAGCCCGCCTATTTCATCTTTGTCCTGTTTGCAGGCGCCTTCCTTGCTCTGCGAATGATCCTTCACGCGATCCCCCAGTTTGTCGAGATCAGTTGATCCGGTTCCGGGAGTGTCGAGGCAGTGGGTTGTAACTTTTCAGGAGCAGCCCGATCCGGCGATGAAAGGGGGCATCAGAATCGTGGAAGAGTGCCCGATTCGTTTCCCCCGCCGCAGCTGTGGGATGTGATGCCGCGGCTGTGAGATGATGCCGCGATTGCGGGATGACTGTGCGATGATACCGCGATGGATTCTCCACTCGAATTCCCGTTTTTCTCTTCCGAATCATGTAAAATATGGCTGAATTAGGTGGCATATATCATCATCGGCCATCATCGGCAGGAGGTTGCAGGTGGTGATGAGGCCGACCCCTCCCTGGCAAGGACCGGACATTGATCCGACAGGGACCGGGCAGGCAGTGGATCAGGACCGACGAAGGACCGAACCAGGGAGGGAGAGTCATGGATATGAAACGCAACTGTCTTGCATCAAAGTGGCTTTGTCGCAGCGCCCTGCTGATGGCACTCTATGCGGGGATGAGTTTTCCTGCCCCGGCGCAGGGTCCGGCGGACTCATCCGATGCGCCTCCGATCGATCCTCAGACAACCACGCGGATTACTCTCGGAAGCTCGTCCGGAACCCCGGGAACCTCCGTCGTCGTGCCCATCTATTTCACGCCCGCGGAGCAATCCACGCTCGGCCGGCTGCAGGTCGGTATTGAGTTCGTCAGCCGCAATATGAAGTTTGCAAAGCTGGATATCGGGGCCTCCGCCGAGATCGGGAACGTCATCCTGGAGCAGGAGACCACGGAACGCAAGAACGACCAGGGACTGGAGATCACGTCCCTGACGATTCGCGCTTCCCTGCCCCCGTCGAGCGAAGCCGGGAAGGGCATTCCCGCCGGTCTGCTTGGTTACGTTACACTGCAGGTTCTGGAGAGCGCGGGACCCGCCACCATCAGCCTGCGCGCCAATGCGGAGGGGACCCGGCTCGACAACGGCCAGCCAATTGAGGACATGCGGGCCTTTGGAGCCGAAGTGGAGGTCATGGCCCCGGGAACCGAACCCATGGTGGTCTGTTTCTTCTTCACGCATTGATTGCTTTGCTAAGAGGAAACATCCGCTCGTTGGTGCATTCCGAACCTTATCAGTCCAACTTTCACTCTTGCGGGCACTCCCACCGGATGAATACGCCCGTGCAGGCGGCCCGTGCAGGCGGAATGAAGCGAGAATGAAGTTCTATCGCAGACTGAGCATAACGGTTGTACTGTTGCTTTCCGGGATATGGCTGTTGCCGTCCGGGGGGGCGCAGGCTCAGACAGCCAATGATGCAGACTCCCAGTGGACCCTCCCGGAGTTTCGTTCGCTGGTGGCCCGGCGACAGGCTTCCCAGGCCCGGGGGAAGGCCCGCGAGCCGATGGATTTTCAGGAGGCGGACCGGGTCTTTACGCGGCTTCTTGTTGCGCAGGGCCGGATCGCGGCTTCGCGGCAGAGCCAGGACCGGTTGCTGGGTTGGATGAAGGTGATGGAGGAGCGGTTTGAAGCCGATAGTCTTGCCGCGCTGGATCTGGAGATGATCCGTTTGGCCGAGGCCCGGGTGCGTGCCGAGACGGCGCGCTATGAGGCGGACCGGAACAGGGCCGTCGGGGCAGCCAACGCTCTTCTGGGCCGGGCCGTGTCCGCACCTGGCATCGCCATTTTCGACCCTACCGCCACCTCTCCCGCCACCCTGCCACCGGGCGGCACCGTGCAGCACGTCCAGATTCAGGGTGAGGAAGAACTGCTGCCACAGGGCGCACAGCTTCTGGAAAAGCTCGACGAAAGCTATATGTTCGGCGGCATTCGGCTGAGTGAACTGCTCTGGAATGAGCAGCAGGTTTACCAGGCGGAAAGGGATTTCCGGGTGTGGCTGGCCCGGAGGGCGACCGATTCCGCGGCCCCGGAAGCGAAACCGGCTCTCGAGTAATGATCCCGAAAACCTGCCGTTGCCTGCCTGCAAGCCGTTGCAGCGATGAAGTTTCCACCTATTTTTCCCGTAAGAGGGGTAAAATTGGGATATGAGAATATGGCTGATCGTCCTTCTGTCGGTTTTCTCGATCTCAGCCCTCGCTCTTTCCGGGGTCGCCCATGATACCGGCTTCCCGGAACAGACGTTGAAATCCATCTACCCGGATGCAACCGGATTCACCTCCCGCAAGAAATCATTCACGAAGCAGCAGGTCCAGGCCATTGAGCGGGCCGCCGGGACGCAACTGCACAAGAACGACAACCCGTTGACCTTCTACGTCGCACTGGGGAAGAGTTCGGATGGCACGGGGGTTCTGGGACTGATCGTGGTGGTCGATGCAGCCGGTCCAAAAGGACCGATCGACCTGGCCATTGGAGTGGCAAGGGACGGGACGATTCATCGGGTCGTGGTCTCGGAAAACTCCGATGATCTGGGATTGGGCGAGGATAGCTTCCTCGCTCAATTCAAGGGGTTCACCGCGAAATCTCCGATGGCTATCCCTGTGGATATTGAGTTCAATGGTTCAGTGGAGTCTGCCCAGGCTTTGGCGGACGCCGTCCGCCGCGGGCTGCATCTGCTGGCGACCGCTTCCGGAAACTGATCGATGAATCACGAATCTTGATTCGACGATTCGATGAATGAATTGATGAATTAATTGATGACACGACCGATACAACTGTGCCAGAGGACATCTCCGCCCGTCTGTGGCGGGCCCCTCGGACTGGTTCTGCTGGCGGTTGCCGTGCTGGCCGGCGCCGGGGAGCTTCCCGCTCAGAGCCCCCGTTTTCTCGGCAAGGTGGTCCCCATGCCAAACCGCGTGGCCGATGTTTACGCCATGGCCACCGGACGAATCATCTCCCCGCTGGAGAAACCCTATACGGTGGGCGACCAAGTGAAAGCCGGGGCCCCGGTCGCCATCATCGAGCACCGCTACAACATGCACGATGCCTCCCATATCTCCAACCTCCGGTGGTTCATTCTGAAAGAGATGCTCGAAGCGAGGTATCTGGCTCTGGAGGCCCGGATCGAGAGGGAACAGGGTGAACGGCTCTTTGAGCTGGGATCGATCCCAGGCGGCAGGCTCCAGGAGTTGCGAGAGGCCGAACAGGTTACCAAAGCAGAATATGACCGCCAGCGGTCGCTTCTCGGCCAGCATGACGAGCAGATTCAGGGCCTGACCATCAAACGCCAGGCCATTGTTACTCCGATCGACGGTGAAATCAGCCAGGCTTATTTCTCTCAGGGACAGATCGTGCACGAGGGATTTCTGCTCTACCGGATCGTCAACCGCGAGCAGGTCGCAGTCTCCGCGCGCATCCCGGAAGCCGACTTCCGCCGATGGCCGGAGGGAACCACGGCCACCATCGGTTTCGCCGGTTTGGCCGGGCGGCAGTTCACCGGCAGACTGGAAAAAATCCTTCCCCTGGTGGACCCGGAGACCCGCACGCGGGATGTCCTGTTCCGGGTCGGAAATCCGGACGGCCTGCTTCGCTTCGGCATGGTCGGCCAAGTGCAGGTGAGCGAACGATGAAATCTTTTCTTCCAGGACGGTCGTCGCACAGAAGCAGCCGCCTCCGGTTGATTGCCCTCTGCGGTATCTGGATCTTTTTGCCGCTCTATCTCCGGGCGCATGGCGAGGTCCCCGGCGGAGGGCAGCAGAACTTCACGAATCTGATCGAAGCGGCCCATGCGAACTACCGCGTGGAGCTCATGTACTCGCCCTCCATCCCCACCGCCGGCGAGCCCGCCAACATCGTGCTGACGCTCGTCCGCGTCTTGCCGGAGCCGGACCCGTTCCTGGGCTCGGAGTTGCCGGTCGCCGTGGACCCGGAAGCCGCTCTGGTGGATGCGAACACGGGAGAAGTCCTCGTCGCGCACCTGCCCGTTCATCCGGAAGGCGAGGCCGGAGTCTTCGGAGTGGCCGAATACCGCTTTCCGAAAAGTGGATCGTTCCTGCTGCGTTTTCTCGTGCGCTCGGAGGTGGACGATGAATTCAGCGTCGAATTTCCGGTAACCGTCCAGGCCAATGCGGCCGCATTTTTCCGCCTCTGGGTCAATCTCGCCGTGGGACTTCTCATACTGGGTCTCACCGGGATGCAGCTTTGGAAGATTCATTCCTCCGGCGGCCGGTCGGCTCAGATGCTCCGGCCCGCCGCGATCGGACTGGTGGCGCTCATCGTGATCGTTTTCGCGATGGACCGCTTCGTAATCGGCGCCGTGCTGGATCTCAGGAAGCCGCACCTGGCCGAAGAGCCCGATTCCGCCGTAATGGTAAATGAGGACGGCAGCTACACGATCCCCGCCTCCGTGCAGCAGGAGCTGGGCATCACGCTTGTGGATGTCAAGGGGTCGGTGATTCGCGAACCCACCGTGGCCGTCGGCCGTGTGGAGGAGCGTCCGGACCAGAAGGCCATCGTGCAGGCGCCGTTGTGGGGCCGGATCGAATTTGCGGAAGAACCGCTCGCCGTCGGCGACAGGGTCCGGCGCCGGCAGCCACTGGTGAACCTGTTTCTGGAACTCTCTGCCGTTGAACGCGGGCCCATGGAGGCCAAGGACCTCGACATCAAAGGGACGCTGCTGCGGGCGCGGGAGAGAATGGAAGCGGCCCTGCTGAACTATGAACGGGCACAGAAGCTTCTTGCGGTGAATCCGGCGTATGAAGCCGATCTCGGCTGGGCCAGGGAACTGGCCGATGAAGCCACCGCGATCCATGAAGAACTGGTCCGGCAGGAGAAGACTTTTGCCGGGGTCATGAAATTTCGCGACCCGCGGAAGATACCCGTCGTCTCGCCGATCGATGGCGTGATCAGTACCGTGGATTTCGTTCCGGGTGAGCTGAACGAATTCGACCAGTACCGCCAGTTGTTCACCATCGTGAACACGAGCCGCGTCTGGGTCCGGGCCGGCGTGTATATCACCGACGTCTGGAATCTGCGTCCGGGCCAGTCAGTCCGTGTGATTCCGGCAGCCGTCGGCGCGGCGGCGCTACAGGGAAAAATTCACTGGATCAGCGACACGCTGAACCCGGTCGACCGGACCGTTCCCGTCCTGGTGGATGTTGCCAACGAGGGAGAGATTTTTGCCCTGGGCTCGTTTGCCCGCCTGGAATTTATGAAGTCCCAGCGCGGACTGCTGGTCCCGGAGGACGCCGTAGTCGATACCGGGCTGCTCCGCTGGGTCTATGTGGCCGGACAGGACGGAACGTTCACGCCGCGGCCGGTGGAGGTGGGCGGCAAGCAGGATGGCTGGTGGCAGGTCCTTTCCGGACTGGAGGAAGGGGACCGGGTCGTTTCCCAGGGGGCCGGTCTGCTCGGCGCGCTGCCACGCCGGGAAGAGCCCGTGGCGCAGTCGGCCCCATCTGCTCCTGAGACGGATGTCCCGCGGGCCGCGCTCGCGGAATTGAATCCCTAAGAGTTCCGGGTTTCACTGACTATGTTCAACCGAATCATTCGATTCTCCCTGGAACACCGCCTGTTGATCCTCTCTCTGACGGTCTTCCTGCTCCTCTACGGCGGGTACGTAGTTGCCTCCCAGCTCTACGTGGACATCTTTCCGGACCTGAACCGCCCCACCGTAACCGTCTTCACGGAGGCTCCCGGCCTGGCGCCCGAAGAGGTGGAAGTCCAGGTCACGCTGCCGCTCGAATACGCTCTGAACGGCGCCACGAACGTGGAGCGCATCCGCTCGCAGTCCGGCGTGGGCCTCTCGCTGTTGTTCGTGGAGTTTTCGTGGGACTCCGATATCTACCGCGGCCGCCAGATCGTTGCCGAAAAACTGGAGCTGGCCCGGGCGCGTCTGCCCGAGGGACTCACGCCTGTTCTCGGCCCTATCAGCTCCATCATGGGCGAGATCATGCTCGTTGCCCTGCAATCGCAGTCCCCTGACGTCTCGCCGCTGGACCTGCGCACCGCCGCCGACTGGGTCATTCGCCCGCGCCTGCTGGCCGTGCCGGGCATCTCGCAGATCACCGTGATCGGTGGCGGCGTCAAGCAATATCAGGTGCTGGCTTCCGCCGACCGGTTGCAGGAGTTCGATGTCTCCCTGCACGATCTGGAGGCAGCCGTGGCCGCCTCCAACCAGAACACCTCCGGCGGTTTTCTGATCGGCCCGAACCGCGAGTTCCTGATCCGCAACGTCGGCCGCACCACGAGTTTGGAGGCCATCGGCGAGACCGTCGTCGCTTACCGTAACGACCAGCCCATCCGCGTCCGCGACGTCGCCCGGCTGCAGTTCGGCCCGCCCGTGCCGCGCGGCACCGCCGGGTTCAATGGAACGCCGGCAGTCATCCTCAGCATCTACAAACAGCCCAACGCCAATACCATCCCGCTGACCGCGGATGTGGAAGCCGCGCTGGCCTCGCTCGAGGAGACGCTGCCCGCCGGCATCACCATGGACACGCATGTTTTCCGCCAGTCCGACTTCATCCAGCGCGCCATCGATAACGTGAAGAGCGGTCTGTGGGAGGGCGCCATCCTGGTGGCGTTGGTTCTGTTCCTGTTCCTGTGGAACTTCCGCTCCACTTTCATCACGCTCACCGCCATTCCCACGTCGTTCCTGATCACCTTTCTGTTCATGAAGTTTTTCGATCTGGGCGTAAACACCATGACGCTGGGAGGGCTGGCCGTCTCCATCGGCCTCATCATCGACGACGCCATTGTCGATGTCGAAAACGTCTTTCGCCGGCTCAAGGAAAACAAGCTGCGCGGCGAGCCGGAATCCCCATTGAAAGTCGTGTTCCTGGCATCGGCGGAGATCCGGAACTCCATCGTCTATGCCACCTTCATCATCGTCCTGGTCTTCATCCCTCTGTTCTTCCTGACCGGGGTGGAGGGGCGTCTGTTCGCGCCCCTGGGCATCGCCTTCATCATCTCGCTGCTGGCCTCGCTGGCTGTCTCGCTCACGCTCACTCCGGTGCTCTGTTACTACCTGCTTCCCAAAGCGTCTTTCATGGATGAAGAGGAAGATGCCTTCGCGGTGCGCTGGCTGAAAAAGCAGCAGACGCGCGTGCTGCATTTCACCTTGCCGCATTCGTGGGAGATCCTGATCGCCGCGGCTTTTCTGGTCGTTCTCTCCATCGCATTTATTCCGCTGATGGGCCGCGAGTTTCTCCCCGATTTCAACGAAGGTACGCTTACCGTGAACGTGCTGGCCGAGCCGGGCATTTCACTGACCGAATCCGATGAGATCGGCCGTCTGGCCGAGAACCGTATCCTCTCGGTCGCTGGCGTTGTCTCCACGGGCCGCAGGACGGGCCGCGCCGAGCTCGATGAGCATGCTGAGGGCGTCTATTACACCGAGATTGAAGTGAACCTGGATCACCAGAACGGCGATAAGGAGCGGATCATCTCCGAGGTCCGGAGCCAGCTTTCCATTCTGCCCGGCGTGGACATCAACATCGGCCAGCCCATCTCGCACCGCCTGGATCACATGCAGAGCGGGGTGCGCTCGCAGATCGCCATCAAGATCTTCGGAAATGACCTTCCCCAACTGCGCGCCAAGGCCGCCGAGATCGAATCCATCATGAAGACGGTTCCCGGCATGGTGGACGTGGCTGTGGAGAAGCAGTCTCTGGTCCCGGAGTTGCGCATCGCCGTCGACCGTCTGCGCGCGGCCCAGTACGGCCTGCAGGTGGCCGAGATCAACGATGTTCTGGAGACGGCCCTGCAGGGCCGCATCTCCTCCGAGGTGCTGGACGGCCAGCAGGCTCTCGATGTCGTCGTGCGGCTCGATGAGCCCTATCGCAACAGTCTCGAAGCGATCGGCGATGTCCTGCTCGACACGCCCACCGGAGGAAAAGTTCCCGTCCGCCAAGTCGCCGATATCACCATGACCAGCAGTCCCAACCAGGTCTGGCGGGAAAACGCGCAGCGCCGCATCGTCGTCCAGGCCAACGTGGCCGGCCGCGATCTGCGCGGCGCCGTGCAGGAACTGCAGGCCCGTGTCGACGGACAGGTGGAACTGCCCGCCGGCTACTGGGTGGAGTATGGCGGCCAGTTCGAGTTCGAGCAGAGCGCCACCCGTCTCATCCTCCTGCTGTCGCTGGTCGCCATTCTGGGCGTGTTCGTCATGCTGTACAGCCAGTTCCGGTTTTCCCGCGTCGCGCTGCAGGTCATGGCCAATATACCGCTTGCGCTGGTCGGCGCCGTCATAGCCATTTATATGAGCGGCGGAGTTCTCTCGGTGGCCTCGCTCGTCGGTTTCATCACGGTCGGCGGCATCGCCGCGCGCAACGGCATCATGATGATCTCTCATTACATTCATCTGGTGCGCTATGAGGGCGAAAAATTCGATGAACAGATGATTCACCGCGGAACGCTGGAACGGCTGCGTCCCGTTCTGATGACCGCCATCACCGCCATCCTCGGCGTCGCGCCGCTGGTCTTTGCGGGCGGCGAGGCCGGCAAGGAACTGCTCCAGCCCATCGCCATCGTCATCGCCGGAGGACTCATCAGTTCCACTCTGCTCGACTGGACTGTTACGCCCGCCCTGTTCTACAAGTTCGGACGCCCGGTCTGCGAATACTACCTCTCCGGCAAAGAAGAGCAGGAGCGTGCCCAGACACACCTGCCCGCCGGAGTGGAATAGATTTGCGCTGCATATTCGACCGGCCGGGAAACTCCGGGAGCCTGTGAACCGGAAGCCGGGCCGCTCCCCCATGAATTGAATGTGAATCGAACGTGAATCGAGATGGATCAACAAGCCCTGGAACGCTACTCGCGTCAGATTCTGTTCGGCCCCATCGGGGAGGCAGGGCAGCGGAAGATCATGGACTGCCGCGTGGCCATCGTCGGCTGCGGCGCTCTCGGCAGCCAGCAGGCCTCGCTGCTGGCCCGTGCTGGCGTGGGAGATCTGCTCATCATCGACCGCGACTTCGTCGAGGCCAGCAATCTCCAGCGGCAGGTGCTTTTCGATGAGCAAGACGCGGCCAACTCGCTTCCCAAGGCCGTTGCCGCCGCCACGCATCTTGAAAAGGTGAACTCCGCCATCCGCGTCCGTGGCGTCGTCGGCGACGTCAACCCTTCCAACATCCAATCACTGCTATCCGGTGTGGACCTGATCCTGGACGGGACGGACAACTTCGAGACCCGCTACCTGCTGAATGATTTCAGCCTCAGCGAGTCCATTCCCTGGATCTATGGTGCCGCCGTCGGAAGCTCCGGCGTAACGATGACGATCCGCCCGGGCCTTTCTCCCTGTCTGACCTGCCTGTTTCCCTCGCCGCCCGGTGGCGCGCATGCCACCTGCGACACGGAAGGGATACTATCGGCCGTCATTTCTATGGTGGTGGGCGTTCAGGTGGCTGAGGCGCTCAAGCTGCTGACCGGCGATCTGGATGCCCTGCACGGAAAGCTGCTCCATTTCGACGTGTGGGAAAATCGCTTTCAAGTGGTCGATACGGGCGTCCCGGAGTCTGATTGCCGCGCCTGCGGCCGCAGGGAATTCGACTATCTCTCCGGAGCCCGGTCCGCCCAGGTTACGTTGTGCGGGAGGGATTCCGTGCAGATCCATGAGCGAAACCGCCCGGTGGAGTTTTCCGATCTCGAAGCGCGGCTCGCCCCGCTCGGCACGGTGCGGTACAATCGTTTTCTGTTGCGTTTTGCGGTGGACGCCTACGAGCTGACCATCTTCCCCGACGGGCGTGCCATCATCAAGGGCACCACCGACGCGGGGCTGGCCACGGAGCCTCTACTCCCGCTATATTGGAGCTTGACCGGTTCAGCCTCCGTGGTGGACTGAGCCCTTCTTCCCTATGACGACACTGCCCATTCTAAAGGACCGACCCGGGAGTAGGCCCCAGTGGCTGAAGGCGCGCGCGCCGGGCGGAGCGAACTTTCACGAGTTGAAGGTTCTGACCAACCGCCTCGGGCTGCACACGGTCTGCGAGAGCGCCCGGTGTCCCAATCTCGGCGAGTGCTGGGACCAGCGGACCGCCACCTTCATGATTCTCGGCGATGTCTGCACGCGCCGCTGCGGATTCTGTGCCGTACCCAAGGGCATGCCGCTTGCGGTGGACGAGCGGGAGCCGGAGCGCGTCGCCGAGGCTGTCGAGACGCTCCGGCTCGCGTACGCCGTCGTTACGTCGGTCAACCGCGATGACCGCAAGGACGGAGGCGCCGTCATCTTCGCCGAGACCATCCACGCCATCCGCCGCCGCCAGCCCGGCTGCCGCATCGAGGTGCTCATCCCGGACTTTCAAGGATCGCTCCCGGCGCTCGAAACCGTCCTGGCGGCCCGGCCCGACGTCCTGAACCACAATATCGAGACGGTCCCGCGCCTGTACTCTCAGGTCCGCCCCGGCGCCCGTTATCAGCAGTCGCTCGACTTGCTGGCCCGCGCCAGCCGGTTCGAACCGGCCATGACCACGAAATCCGGCATCATGGTCGGTCTCGGCGAACAGTGGGATGAGATTCTGGCCACCATGCGGGATCTGGTCCGGCACGGTTGCCGGATACTCACCATTGGGCAATACCTGAGCCCCTCGCGCGACCATCTCCCTATCGTTCGGTACTATTCGCCCGATGAGTTCCAGCAGTTGAAGGCCGAAGGCGAGAGGATGGGCTTCGCCCATGTGGAATCCGGCCCGCTGGTCCGCAGTTCCTATCACGCCCGCACGCAGCTCGCCGCCGTTCAGGACGCTCCCGCCTCCTGAAGCAGCTCGTCTCGGTTCACGCTTTGTCCCGCCCACTCCTGTATCTTTTCATGCACCGGTCAGGAGCCTCCTCAATTCATGGCCGGAATTCATGGCCGGGCTCATGGGAAGGTTGCCGCCCGGTCAAAATTCCACTGCTGCGAATAAACTCAAGAAGGGAAGTCTACCTTTTCTTTCCACCGGAATCCAGCCTGTCCAGGGCCATGGAGGAGCCGGAGTTGTAACAGACGAAGCCGGATGGTACCGCGTCAGCAACCGGACAGGCGATCAGACCCGGGCCGGCAACCGTGCCGCGTGGAACTGCGCGGGCAGGGGACCGGATTTCGTAATGCTTTCGGCTGCGGTTCGCTCATCGAGGATCGAACACGTTACAGGAGGTATCACGCATTGCAAGGGCGCGGTTTGGCGACGGGGATGTATGGATGAACCGCGGGAAGAAAAAGATGGTGATTTGGACTGGTATTCGTATAAACTGATATAGTCGAGTGTCGATGAAAGGCCTAATCTTCAGGGTTCCTGCCGCCGATGAAAGGGACGATGGGACATGGATGAGGAAAGGTGCTCGACTTTGGTATTTCTGATCCCCCGATCCATCCCCTCATGGAGTCTAAAGTCATGAAAACTGTCCAAAGGTCAGTTTTACCCATTCTATTGGCAATGATCCTAGTACCCGCCGCCTGGGGGCTACGTTCGGAACGGTGGTTCCGATCGGGGGACACGCGGCCGATATTGCGCTGGACGAGCAGCGCTCCCTGCTTTATGTCGCGAATTTTACTGCAAGTCGAATTGACGTTATTTCCACCTTTAATAATACTCGTCTCGACCCCATTATCTTAGATAACCCGTGGCCAAGTAGCTTGGCATTGTCTCCCAATGGCCGATATTTAGTTGTCGGACATTTTACTAATTTTACGCATCCATTCATTGTGACTCCGGGAGTTACAGTCCTGGACTTGGAGTCTGGATCGCAGGAATTCCTTTCCCGGACTGCTTCACCTGTGGCGATTGCTTTCGGTAGTGACAATCGCGCCGTGGTCGTTAGTGCCTTAAGAAAAGATCCTCCTGATTCAAATCCGGGTCCGGCTCCCTTTGAGCTGTTCGATCCTGCTACACGTTTTTTTAGTCAACTATTGATTGCTCCAGTAGACACAGGGAATCTGCCGGTACCTTTTGCAACTTTCCTCCTCAAATCTTGAAAGCGAGCGCTGGAGTATCTGGAGATTTAAGCTTTATTTATATTGTAATGGAAATCCGCGATCCCGGGGATGAGGACGAAGACACCGAGTCTCACCCTGCTATCTTTCAGTACCAGGTTGGAACTGGTGAGGTGGCCCTTGTCGGGCGCATTACTTCCCCTACGCTAGGTCCGCGATCTGTGAGCGTAAACCAGGATGGATCGGCTTTCGTTACCGGTTGGTTGCTATTGAATTCATCACATCGCCTTTTGGCACAATTCCCCTATCCGACCGGGCGTTTTAACCTCGGAAGCCACGCATTTGATGATTCCCGGGATTTCATCTACTCCAATCTCCCCACTCCGAAGGAGACCAGCGACGAGCCGAGCACGCTGCCCTCAGAGGGAGAGGACGGTCCCGTACTGACTATCCTCGATTCGGATAACCTCACCGTGCGGGAACGCCTGCGGCTGGCCGAGAGCCTGACCTCCAAGTCGATTCTGAGTTCGGACCGTCAGACGATGTACTCGGCTTCCGATAGCGGCGCGACGATCCTTCCGATCGGATCGCTAGACCAGACGCACCGCATTACGAGTGTTCAGGAAGACCTGCTTTTCCAAAGCAGTTCAGCGGACCCAGCAGTGATCAGCCAGGATCTGGAGATTGTGAATCCCGGGGGAGGAAATACTAGTTTCCGGTTGACCACTGATGTGATGGGAGTTCAGATCTTCCCGGAGTCCGGAACCACTCCAGCCACAGTACGGGTGGAGGTGGACCCGGCGGCATTTATTGCGAATCGAGGCACAACGCAAGTTGTCCTGGAGATCCAATCATCCGCAGCGATTAACATTCCTTTCCCTGTCCGTGTTCTGGTGAACACGCGGGATGTAGGCCAGGCCGGAACGCTGGTGAACGTTCCCGGAAAGCTGGTGGATATTCTGGCCGATCCGGTGCGGGACCGGTTCTACATTCTCCGCCAGGACAGGAACTTGGTTCTTGTCTTTGACGGAACCACGATGGAGCAGATCGGCAGTTTCCGTACTGGGAATACGCCCACCCAGATGGCACTCACGCGGCGACGCGAAGTACATGATGGTTGGCAATGATAACTCGAAGATTGCGAATGTCTACGATCTCGATACGATGGAAACTTCAGAACCCATTATTTTTCCTGGGAACCACTATCCCGCACCATCGCTGCCAGTAACAATCAAATTCTGGCAACGGCGCGCGTAGCGGGTCTCTGTAGAGACTTCGAATTCTTGAAAACCACTCATTGTGTCGACTTTATAGATTTTGATGCCCGGGTGGCGAGCAGCTCGGTTAATATTGGCATCTTTTTAAATGACATCCATCAGGATTCTGTTCTGACGGCTTCCCCATCCGGGAAGTTTGTTTTCCTGGCGATGCCGAACGGGACGGTGGCTCTCTATGAGGCTGAAGCTGACACCTTTGTGGCCGCCCGCCAGGATTTTAGTGAGTTGGGCGGTGCTCTGACGACCTGGTCCGATGATCTCCACGTGGTGGGAGACAAGGTACTGAACCGGTCGCTGGTTCCCATCGGGACACTGGAAACAGTCTCGGGAATTCCAACGGGCCTTGCGTTGCTCCAGGGAGACGGACTGCGAACAACCAGTCCTTCCACTCTCGCTCCGGGCATCATCCAGCGAGTGAATCTCGGAACATTTGAAGGAATTCGGCCTGTACCGATGGCCGAATCGCCGTTGATCGCCGAACATCTGCCTACTGAGCCGATCGGACAGATCGGCCAAACGATCCTCCCGTTCCTGCGGACCCTGGCGCCGCTTTCGAACGGGGCCTCGATCATTTCGCTTTCGATCTCCGGATTCACGGTTCTGCCTACTGATTTTGACGGCGGTTCAGGCCCCGGCGCTCCCAGTCCCGAGGGAGAACCGATCATTCAGCGACTGGTCAACCTCGCTGATGGATCGATTGCCGTGGCCTCGGGCGGATTGATCTCGATCCTTGGTTCGAAGTTCTCTGTTGGGGAATTCAGTGCTTCCGGAACACCCCTTCCGAATATTCTCGGAGGCGCTTCCGTCCGGGCGAATGGCACTCCGGTTCCTTTGTTATTTGTCTCGCCGAACCGAATTGACGCGCAGATGCCCTTCAGCGTTGCCGGCAATGTAAACCTCGAGGTCCGGACCGGCGCAGGGGTCAGCAGCCCGATCAGTTTCACCGTGCTTTCGGCGGCTCCGGCGGTATTCCGCACGGCCACAGCCGGCCCGCTGACCGGACTGCCATCGGTGATCCGGTCGCTGAACAACGAGCCGGTAACGCTCTCCAACCCCACTCATCCGGATGATGTCCTGATGATCTTCGCGACCGGACTGGGGTTGACGACACCGGAGGTGCCTTCCGGCTTCGCAGCACCTTCGGATCCGCTGGCGCTGGCGCTACAGGAGCCGGTTGTTTCAATCGGCGGTGTAGAGATACCTGTCTCCTTTGCCGGGCTGGTTCCAGGCTACGTGGGCCTCTATCAGATCAACGCAAGGGTGACGGCGGATGTCCCCGAAGGCCTCGAAGTACCTCTTACGATTCGGCAGGGTGTTTCTTCCACCACACTGAACGTACGGGTTGTAAAGTGAGGGACGGAGACGAATGAATCATTCCATATTGAAAAAAGGATGCACTATGCAAAAGATAATTCTGGTTTTGATCTTCACACTGGGCTTTGTCGCCGCGGGTGTGGCACAGGAATGGGAACTCGGCGTGCTCGGCGGGTATGGCGTCTCCACAAAACTGACGGCGACTTCGGCTGTCGGCGAGGAGGCTGATACCGGCTTTGAGGGCGGACTGGCCCTGGGCGCCTTTATCGGACAGAACATTACCGACTACCTGGGCGGCGAGATCCGTTACGTCTACCGGTCGAGCGAAATGCTGGTGGAAGGCGGCGGCGAAAAGGCTGCTTTTACAGGCCACTCACACTTGTTCCACTACGACGTGATGGTCCACACCGAACCCACCGGTTCCGACATGCGGCCCTTCATCGCCTTCGGAATCGGCGCGAGGGTTTTCCAGGGCAAAGGCACCGAATCGGCGTTCCAGCCGCTGAGCGAGTTCGTTCTGCTGACGAAGGGCACCGACGCCCAGCCGCTGTTTTCCTTCGGTGGCGGCGTGAAATGGATGTGGCGGGAGAACGTGAATCTTCGCTTTGAAGTCCGGGATTACCTGAGTCCGGCGCCGAAGGGCGTGCTGGCTCCTTCCATCGGAGCCTCGGTGGACGGATGGATGCATGACTTCATGCCGCTGGTGGGGATTGCCTACACGTTCTGATCGATCTGTTTTCAATCCTGCCATTCGGTTTCGTTGAATAATAATCTACTCCGCACGGTCCATCCCGCTACCGCGGTAACGCTCGGAAGTGTTCCGATCGCTTTGCCTGGCCAGACGGTCAGCGGGGCGACGGGGCTGGCCACGCATCCTTATTGCGATTACGCAGACTCTCTACCGTTGCTGCGAACACCGGAGTCCGGCAATCTTCGCGAACTGGCCACCATCGATCCGGCTACCGGGGTTGCCGCCAGCCTGGGCATTACCGACCATTTCTTTGCTTGCCATGGCCTTTGACTGCAACGGGACGCTCTATTGCTCTGCCGAGCCGGCTTTCCAGTACTCCGGCAGATTTTTCTTCGTGGCGCGCAATATTTCCAGCACGGCGCGGCGATCTTCTTTTGAGAGCTTCTCGTAGTCGTCGCCCGTATCGTTTCCCGTATCTGGGTCGGTCAGCACGTCATAGAGCCTGCGGTAGATTCTTTCTCGCGCCAACTCCGGCAGTTGCTCGAAGACGGGGCTGTAGATCATGTAACTCAGCGGATAGCGGAACAGCCGCTTTTCCAGGTCGAAATCCCGCAGGGAACGGCCCTGGCTGTCGCGCGGGCCGCGCCGCGGAAATGTTTCGGTAAAGGTGGAGACGCCCTGAATAGGGGACTCCACGGGCGCTTCATTTGCAAACAGCATATAAGGCAGCAACTCATCGATATTGGTCTCCAGCCGGGGCCGGTACTCCTCCAGCTTGTCCTCCTGAATGGCGACCCGGGTCTCCCAGCCGATCCGCGTAATCAGGTTGGTCATCCGCGTCTGGTGATCCAGCGTCATCAGCGCCACGATATCGCTGGTGGGAGCCAGATAGGCCTCCGGGTTGATGCGCCCTTCGAGGCTGGTCAGATTCTGGCTCTCCTGCAGCTGCTCCCCGCTAGCCGGATCGAACAGATCCACCGGCACATTGCCGCGGTGCCGGAGATCGCCGTGCGTTCCCGTTACGAACCATCCACCCCAACGGTCCTTGAGCGGGATGCGGTGATCGGTGGCATAGGAGCCGGATCGGCCATACGGCGAACTGCTGTCTGTCGGATAGACCGTGCTGACCACTGGGCCCGGGACGTTCAGCGTTGCAGGAGTCATGTGGCACTTCAGGCAGGTCATGCCCTGCCGGTTGAACCGCGGCTCGGCGGATCGCTCGGCATCAAGCGTATACAGGACCAGGCCCAGCTCCGGGTCCATCGCGGCCAGCTCGAGCGCCCGCGCCCCGAAGACAAAGCCGACCGATGTGTTGTCATTGAAGTAGATCGCGCGCGGGTTGCCCATCGAGATCCTGTCGATCTGGGCACTGGTCCTGGAAAAGACCAGGCCTTGCGAATCGATAGGGACGTCCAGATGTTCCAGCAGACTGGGCAGGTACCCCCAGACCGGCTTGTATTCGAGCTCCACCTCTCCGGCATCCATCTTCTTCTGGAGCAGCGCCACCGGGTCTGCCGAGGGCCGCTCCATGTACTGGATCGCCTCGTGGTGGAAGGGATTACGGGGAACTCGAAGCTGACGTCATGCCCCTGCAGAGCCCAGCCGGGTTGCGGCAGGGTGAGGGTGAGGGCGCAGATGGGGAGCAGAAGGTGTTTCATCGTCTCTCGGCTTGGTAACGCTTCATCGCTTCGTAGTGTGCTTCATAGCGCTCTGCGTAGTCTCAATTCATTGAGGGCATCTCATTGGGGGCATCTTCACCAGCGCCCCATAAGCCATTCTATCGCAGTTGTCCGGCTAACGGAGCTGTCCGGCTAACAGAGTTGTCCTGAGATGCGAGCCGAGGTTGTGCGAGTTCCGGCTTCCTGTTGGTCATCGCATGTCCTGGCCGAGGTCCCTGGCCAGAGAGATGCCCGACAGGATCATGCCCAGTCCCATCACCGCCAGCACCACCAGAAAGACCGGGTCCCCGGTTTGCAGGTAGATGACCAGGACCGCGGGCCAGATGACGCCGCGGACCAGCAGCGTGCTGGGGTAGAGGATCTCCGCATGGTGACGGATGATCTGGATCACCATGAGCCCCAGTCCGAACATCAGAATCCCTGAAAACCGGACGAAGAAATCTCCGAACGTGCCGGTTGCCTTCAACATCTTCAGCGCCGGTTGCGGCGCCAGGACCAGACCCAGGCCGGTCGGGATCAGATAAGCGGCTACATAGAGCAGACTGCGCCGCGTGCGCTTCACTTTTTTCGGTCTTTTGCGGCTGGTATCTTCGGCGCGGGTTTGCTAGTCGGCTTGGGGGGCTGATTGAAGTATTTCTTCAGTGGATTCCAGTAGTGGTCGATCCACCCGAGCCGAAAGGACTCGTACTTTGCGGCGGGAACCTCGGAATGAATCAGCATCACCATGGTGCCATCCTTGCGCGGCGTAAAGATCCAGGCAACTTGCGACGGAGGGTAGTCTTTCGGCCAATCCGTTGTGATCCATTCCTGGATAATCTTCCGTTCCGGAACCAGCTCACGATGGATGCCGGTGATGTGGCCATCCCATGCCGTGAAGCGGCCTCCAATGCGCGCGGCTCCGGTTGCCGGCGACCCTGTGAATGCGGTGTGTTTTTTGGGATTGACCAGCGCCTCGTAGATCTTCATGGGCCGGACTCCTGAGAAGAACCGGCGCTGTCGGATGATTTTCCACTTCATGGGCAGTTTTTTTGGCATGCGGATTCTGGCGTCTCCTTGCGATCAAACAGCTTGAAAGTGTAGCAGAATCCGCCACAGACTTGGAATTGTACGTGGTCAGATGATTTGGGACAGAGGGCGTAAAAAAATAAGGTAGCGATCTGGCTCCTCTGGGTTGATGTTAGGCTGCACTTGTTTGGAAGTGCAACCGTTTTCTTAAAGCCAAGGTTTTCTCTTTGATGCGATTGCGTTTTTGCAGGATGGCACTGCCTTGTCCTGTAAAAACGTCGTAGGGTGTCAGGTTGTTCAGGCTTTCATGGTATCGGTTTGTGTTGTAGTGGCGGACGAAGGCGTCGATCTGCCGCTCCAGGTCTTCCGGCAGGTAATAGTTGTTGAGCAGGATGCGGTCTTTCAGAGTCCGGTGCCAGCGTTCGATCTTGCCCTGCGTCATGGGGTGATAGGGTTTGCCGCGGGTATGCGGGACGCCGTTTTCTGCCAGCCAGGACCGCAACTCGGATGAGACGTAGCACGGTCCATTGTCGCTCAGGAGGCGAGGTCGGTGCCGGACGCCTACGCGGTTGAGGCCAGTGGCCGTCAGCGCATCCTGCAGCGTGGCCGAGACATCCCTGGCGCCCATGGTGTTGCACAGCCTCCAGGCAATGATATAGCGCGAGAAGTCATCCAGCACCGTGGACAGATACAACCAGACCCAGCCCATAACTTTCAGGTAAGTGAAGTCTGTCTGCCAGAGCTGGTGGACCGCTGTGGTTGGGTTGGCGAAACCGTTCCGCCGCTTTCAGAACAATAAAGGCTGGTGCGGTGATCAGGTCATAGCGTTTCAGGATGCGATAAACTGTAGATTCCGAAAGGTAATACTGCTTCTGCTCCGTAAACTGCACCGCCAGCTCGCGGGCCGACAGGTCGGGCTCGGCCAGTGCTAACTTCACCAACTGATCGGTGATCTCCTCCGACACCTTGTTCCAGACCGGGCCGGGATCGGGCTTTTTATCTTCCAGACCATCAAAGCCTTCCGACACATAGCGGTCGTACCAGTTGTAAAACGTCGATCGGGGAATGCCAACCTGCTGCAACGTCCGGCGTACCCCCAGGGAAGATTGCTCCACCGTGCGGATGATCTCCAGCTTCTCCGAGGCAGGGTGTCTCATATACCGTCCTCCCCATCCCCGATCACACTTTTTTTCAGCAGACGGTTTTCCAGCATGGCTTCGGCCAGGGCCTCTTTCAGCTGCACGGCCTGCTCCCGCAGGGTCTGAACCTCGCCACTGGTCGCCTCGCGTTCTGTGTCGCCCGCCAGCCGCTTGCGGCCCGCCTCCAGAAACTCCTTGCTCCAGCGGTAATACTGGTTCTGGTGTAGCCCCTCGCGGCGGCACAGCTCCGCGATGCTGTCCTCGCCGCGAAGTCCCTGCAATACGATGCGGATCTTCTCTTCCGGGCTGAACCTGCGCCGCGTCCTGCGCTTGATCTCCCGGACGGTCTTCTCGACCGCCCTCTGGTCGTCTTGTTTTTGTCTCATCTTCGTTCCTTTCAGTCTCTACGATGAGCCAAAAACTCCACCTTATCAATTCCACCCTTCCTGTCCAACTTGGCCTGACCGGGTACAAAGGGAGAATCAGGCACAATTGGCGGATGAATTCACAATATCGCGGCTATCGCTTTCCACCTGAAATCATCAGCCACGCTGTCTAGCTGTATCATCGGTTAACGCTGAACTTTCGCAACGTCGAGGAGCTGCTTGCTGAGCGAGGCATCAGTGTTTCTTACGAGGCAATCGGTATTGGTGTCTGAAGTCCGGTCTGACCTATGCTCGTAATCTGCGGAGGAAACAGGGGCGGCTCGGCGACATCTGGCACGTCGATGAACTGTTCATCACGATCCGAGGTCAGCACCTCTATTTATGGCGCGCTGTCGATCAGGATGGGGATGTGATCGATATTCTGGTTACCAAGCGTAGAGATTGTCGATCCGCCACGCGTTTCTTTCGTAAGATATTGAAAAATAATAGACAACCACCCCGGCAACTGATCACCGACAAACTGCGGAGCTATAGGGCCGCACATCGGGAGATTTTTCCTTCCGTTGTGCATCGTACCGGTCCATGCGAGAACAACCGGGCTGAAGCTTCGCATCAGCCAATGCGTCAGCAAAACGCCAGCTGAAACGCTTCAAATCAATAGAACTGGCGCAACGTTTTCTCTCCGTTCACGGTCCCATTCAGAACCTGTCGAGTTTGTCGTCATCATCTCAAAGCGAACCATCATCGAATCCTGCGAGGCCGGTCTTTTTCCGATTGGAGAGAGCTGACGTGCGCCTGTTGAGCAGTTGTGGGACTCCTGTCGTTTTTGGGACAATCTCGCCTTGCTTCCGTTAACTTGATAGTTTTTTACGAAACAAAGCCACCGTGTCTATCCCGATCTGCAATACGATGACTCTGCCTATATAGCTATGTAGATGTTATGGATTTATTCCCATCGAAGCGATCAGGAGTTGGACGGCGACCGTGCTCCAATAAGGTTTCCGCAGGTATACCTGGTTCATCTATTTGGATCTCTTCAATCGAATGAAACGCGGTTGGTCAGCTGATCGAACCAGTCTGGAATGAGCCGCAACTGTTTCGTCTCGTCTTCCAGCGGGCCGCGCCGGATCAGGAAAAACTGGCTGCCGTCGGGAGTAACGTCGATCCGGGTGCGCCAACTGGAAGCGGCGCTCAGGAAAGTGCCGCCGAAAAGCGCATGGGGAGTACCTTGGGCAATGCCGGTGCCGGCCAGGATATCGACCGCCATCAACTGACGGTCGTTGCTCCAGTAGAACAATTCTTTGCCGTCGCGCGACCAGAGGGGTTCGATGCCGCCATTGGCGGAGACCTGTACGGGACGGGCTGGGCCGGGAAACCGACTGAGATAGACCTCGGCCTGCCCGGACTGATTGCTCAGGTATGCGATGCTGCGGCCGTCGGGTGAAATGACCGGGCAACACTCACGGTTGGGCGTGGCAAGGTAAGGCCGGGCCTCGGCGGGGGCATCGTGAGGCTGGATCCAGATGTCCATGCCCGTTTCCGGATGGTTGACTGAAAAGGCGAGGGTCCGGGCATCAGGCGACCAGGAGAAGGAGTGGTCGACGGGGAACGCGCTCCTGGTGAGTTGCTCGGCGTCTCCGGCGCCGTCTGCGGGCTTCCAGAAAATATTGGAGACGCCGGACCGGCTGGAGAAGAAGGTAATACGCGTGCCGTCCGGGGTCCACCAGGGATACTCGGCCCCGGCGGTGGTGAACTGCGTCAAAGAGTCGCCGGAAAAACGATAGAGCCAGATGTCGATGGTGGGCCAGTCGATCTGGATGGCGAGGGTCTCCCCGTCGGGCGAGAGGCGGCCGTAGCCGTAGCGGCGCTCCGGGGCGTCCAGATACTGCTCATTCCCCTGGCGGTCCACCAGAACCAGCTTGCGGTCGCCGCCCAGGATGCCGCCGGGGGCATAGAGGAGCGAACCGGAGGCGGAGGAGCTGTAATGGGCTGCTCCGGCGCTGGACTCCATCACGTTTCGCACGACGCCGACGGCGGCGCCGGTCAGCTTCAGCGTGGCGAGGTCGAAGGGAGCGGCCATCAGGACGCCTCCCTGCACGTAGAGCAGGTGGCCGGTGGGGACATAGCGGGCGAAGGTGGCCTTTTCCACCAGGGTCCTGCGCTCGCCGGACCCGATGTCCTGCAGAACGATCTCGCCGTAGTTCCAGCCGTCGCTGGTGGCGTTGGTGAATAGGACGGCCGTGGCGCCGGGAAGAACGTCCGGCCAGGCGTGGCTGGTTTCACCGTCCGCGAGCCGTGTGAGGGGCTGCGGCGTGCCGCCAGCAGCCGGTACGGTCCAAAGTCCTCCCTGGTCGAAAACAATGTTGTCATCGCCGGCCCAGGTGGCCCCGGTAGCCGTGGGAGCGTCGCAGACGGTAACCGGTGTTCTGCCGTCCATGGGTGCCTTCATCAGCTTGCCACCGGCAAGGAAGCCCACCCATCGCCCGTCCGGCGAGAAGAAGGGGGAAGCGGCGCCTTCGGTGCCGGGGACGGGTGTGGCCTGCGCGCCATCGACGGGCCGCAGGTAAAGCAGGCGGTTGGGGCCTCCGGTCAGGGCCACATGCACGCCGTCCGGTGAGAGGGCCAGGACCGGGCTGTTGCGGATGGTAACCCACTGATCGGGCGGCAGGACGAGGATTTCGCCTCCAGCCGCATCCGGTGCCGTGGAGGCCCGGTCGGGGGAGGAGCCGCAACTCAAGCTCATGCAGATGGAAACAAGGGTCAGGCCGAGGAGAGTCCCGGGCAGGTTGCGGCGGACGGTAGGACGGATTTCCATTCGGACACCTCACTGGAAGGAAGAATCTGACGGAGCTTGCGCCGGCTGGAGTGCAAGGCTCGTCGGAGAGTTTATATCACTGTCGATGGAAGGAAAGGCCGGTAAAACGGAAGATGAACCATGAGGAACCATGATGCATACCCCGATCTGTCGGGGCCGATGTGCCGGGGCCGGGTGCCGGGAAACCGGGACTGAGATCGAATGGTTGAAAGAGAAGTTCGGGCGGGCAGGCCGGCAGCCGGTTGGTTTATTGGTTGAGTCGGCGGGCGGCTCGTGTAATCAGGTGACGGACTCTTCCATCTCGGTGTCTGAGATGTGGCGGAGTGCGGGACGGATCTCCCGCACGACTCCGACCCAGCTCAACATCAGCAGGCCGTAATAGGTGAAGTCGATCTCCCACCAGCGCAGGCCCTGGCGGCAGGAGTGCTTGTAATGGTGATGATTGTTGTGCCAGCCTTCGCCCATCGTGATGAAGGCAAGGAAAAAGTTGTTGCGGCTGGTATCGGTGGTTTCAAACCGCCGGGAGCCCCAGAGATGCGCGAGCGAATTGATGGTGAAGGTGCCGTGATACAGCAGCACCGTGGAAACAGCGAAGCCCCACAGGAACAGGTGCCACCCTCCCAGAAGAAAGATGACCGTGCCGAGAATGGTGGGAGGAACCCAGTTATGCCGGTCGATAAACAGAAGCTCGGGGAATTTCGAAAAATCCCCGATCAATTCGGAATCGAATCCCAGGTACTTGGGGGAGAGAATCCAGCCGACGTGCGCCCACAGGAAGCCATCCCGGGCGGGGGAGTGGACATCTTCCGCCGTGTCGGAGTTGAGATGGTGCAGGCGGTGATGGGCAGCCCACCAGAGCACGCCTTTCTGGCCGGATGACTGCGCCAGAAAGGCCAGCAAGAACTGGAAGAACCGGTTGAGCTTGAAGGACCGGTGGCTGAAATACCGGTGGTACCCGGCAGTAACGAAGAACATCCTGCCGAAATAGAGCGAGAGGATCACCCAGAAATAATAGGTCTGGAACGGGACGAAGAAGGCGTAAATCGCCAGAAGATGAATCAAGGCAAAGGGGATCAACTGGAAGTTATCGTAGCCGCTTCTGGTCGGCCCGGAAGGTTTCTGTGTTTGCTGTCTCGTCAAGAAATCTCCTTGTGCGGGGGTAGAATAACATCTAATTATCCTGGGCCCTCGGAAACATGTCAAGTTCCACCGGCGAGGGTGAACTGATGTTGGAAACACCATTTCAATCTATGAAACATGTAAAGTGGCCAGGAAGCCTGTGAACCGGCAGCAAGGCCGTGCGGCCGGTAGCCGGGGGAGACGCGGGTTCAGGCGCCGGACGCGGCTGCGGCAGGAATACGGGCCGTACGCATTCGGGAGCGCCGCGCACCCGACGATCCTCGTAAAGCGAGCAGCGAGAGCGCTGGAGGCCGTCGAAGACTCAAACAGGAATTGATTCGAATCGGTTGCTCTAGTAGAATCGCAGCGATGTCCAGAGCCTGCTCCATGGCGCTTTCCGTCGCGCTGCTGATCGCCTACTTTCAGGCCCCTGATCTCCACACCCACCACAACGATGCCAGCGAACATGTGATGCAGCATCACCGGGGGACTGGCGCAGCGGACCACACCCATCCAGGGAATGCCCCGCGCGGGAGCGCCCCTTTTACGGGGATGGGGTCTTTGACCGGCGATGAGCATGGGGATGCGGTCTTCCTTCCCTGGGTCCTCAGGACAACTCACATCAGTTCCTTGTGGACTGCTTTGCGGAGTGAAATGGAGATTCCCGTCCCGCCGGACGGGGTTACCTATTCTCTTCCACGCCCGGCCCTGCATGCTCACGACCCGCCACTGGTCGTCTCCTCCGCACCAAGATCCCCACCCGTCTGATCCGGCCTGAGCGCGGATCGCCGCGCCATTCTTCGTTTACAAAGTCCGCAAATCAAGAATTTCAAAAGGGAGAGCTATGTTGATGCATACCCGCATTGTCCTGGCAACTGCGTTCGGAGCGCTCGGGCTGTCCATTGCAGCGAGTGCGCAAGAGCTCACGGAACGCGAAGCGGTCAGACTTTTTCTGACACGCAGTCCTTACGCGCAGCAATTACGCGCCGGACGGGAGGTCGTGGAGGCGCGGACTCGTGCCCGGAGTCTATGGCCGAACCCGGAGGCCGGCTTCGGGCATGAAGGCGCGGGGGTGACGCAGATCACCCGGGTGGAGCAATCTCTGCCGCTCAACGGCCGGCTCGGTTTGCTGCGCCACGCCGGATCCGCCGCCGTGCAGGTCGCCAGCGCCCAGGCCGAGTTCGATCTCTGGAGCTTATGCAGCGATATGCGCAGGGCCTTCTACGACCTGATCCTGGCGCAGCGGCGAGAGACGATCTTTAGCGACAGCCTCCAGCAGCAGGAAGAGGTCGTGCGCATCCTTCGGGAAAGGGAGAGGCAGGGAGAAGGCTCGCTCTTCGACCGGTTACGGGCGGAACAGGAACAATCCGATCTCCGGGCGGAACTCGCCTCCACCCGGGCCTTGATGGTCGAAGCACGCTCCCGGCTGGCTGCCTACATGGACGGCAATATCGACCTGGATTCGGTTCGCGCGCAGGGCCAGCTCCGCGCGGCGGGAGACCTGACGCCCGTGGCCGGCCTGCTGCAACTCGCCATCGAGAACCGGCAGGATTACCAGGCCGAGAAACGGCGGCAGGAGCAGTTCCGGTGGGAGGGACGGGCGGCATCGAGGCTGCGCATTCCCGACCCCGCCGTCGTTGCCGGGTTCGAGCGGGCCGAGGAACAGGCCGGCAGCCGGTACGGACCGTACCTGGGCATATCCGTCGCGATTCCTCTCTTCGAGCGCGGTCAGAACCGGGTGGCGGAAATGGATGCCGAGCAGCGGCGATCCAGCTACCGCCAGGAGTTGCTGGACCTCCAGATTCAGTCCGAGGTCCGGGGCGCTTATGCGGAGCTGGAAATGCGCCGCCAGACCGCAGAAGAGTATCGCCTGCGGTTGGAACAACAGGGAGCCCAATTGCAGCAGATCGCAAGGTTCGCCTACGAAGAAGGAGAGCTTGGAATTCTGGAGTTACTGGACTCCTACCGCGTACGCCGCCTGTCCCTGCTGCGGCTGGCTGAACTATCCGCCGCGGCGAAACAGGCGGAGATCAATTTGGAGCGGGCCGTCGGAAAGCCGGTCCTGAATCCCTCCGTCTTGACCCCCGAGGTACTGCCATGAAACATGCCGTCATTTTCTTTTCGATTCTCCTGTTTTTGACTGGTTGCAATCAGCAACCTCCACCCGCCGAGCCCGCGACCGATGAGCCGGAGGCCATCGCCGTCACACGCTGGAGCGACCGCACGGAGCTGTTCATGGAATACCCGCCTCTGGTGGCCGGAGGCAGCGGGCGGGCGGCCGTCCATTTCACCGACGCTCGCACCTTCCAGCCCGTAACGGAAGGTGTCGTTCGCATTACCCTCGCGCAGGATCAGCGCGTCGTGCAGAGCTTCCGAGCGGATGGCCCGTCCAGTCCGGGGATCTTCGGCGTTGATCTGGAGCCGCAACAGCCCGGAACGTATCTGCTATCGGTCATCCTGGAGAGCCCGGGTCTGGAAGATACACACGAGCTGGGGGAGGTAATCGTTTATTCCACCCCGGGAACGGTGGCTGCCGATGCCGCTGCCCCGCAGGAGGAAGCGATTCCTTTCCTGAAGGAGCAGCAGTGGACCTTGGATTTTGCCACGGAGCTGGCGGCGGAAAGGGAGATTCAGGAGAGCCTGCGCGTTGCCGGGGAGGTTCGGCCCCGTAGCGGCGGAGAAGTGGAAGTCATTGCTCCCATCACCGGCAGGATTACCCCTGACAGCCGGATCCCCACCATCGGATCGACGGTTTCGGCGGGACAGACCCTTCTCTCGCTGATTCCGCACACCCCGTCCGCGGCCGATCTTCCCACGTTGCAAATGGAGCTTGCCGAGTCGACCGCTCACCTGGAACATGCACGGCTGAATCGGGAGCGTGCCGAACGGCTGCTCGCTACAGGCGCAGTGCCCGGCAAGCGGCTGCAGGAGGCTGAGGAGGAGAAAACCATCGTCGCGGCGCGATTAAAAGCCGCGCAAGCAAGACTGGCGCAGTACGAGAGGACCCGCCGGGCGGATGGCGCGCCGTCGGATGAATCCGTCTTCTCGGTCCGGGCGCCGATTGCCGGAGTCATCGCAAGCCTCCGGGCAACTCCCGGCTCGAATGCGGCACAGGGGGATTCCTTGTTTCGCATCGTAGCGGTAGACCGGGTTCATGTGGTCGCGTATGTCCCGGAGGCCGAAGCGTCGCGCATGGGCCAGTTGACCGGCGCTGAAATAGAACTCCAGGGTATCCAGCGGAGATTGCCTGCAAACTGGCTCGTCGCCGTCAGCCAGTGGATCGATCCGGTATCCCGGACGCTCAGCGTGATCTTTGAGGTGGATAATTCCGACTGGCGGCTTGCCATCGGGCAGGCTTTGCCGGTGCGTCTGTTTTTGTCTCAGGTTTCTAAAGCCCTGTCGGTTCCCGAGAGTGCCGTGATCGACGATGGCGGCAGACCGGTCCTGTTCGTTCAGCTGGATGGCGAGTCGTTCGCTCGACGAGCAGTCCGGCTGGGCGCCAGAGCCTCCGGGTATGTGCAGATTCTGGACGGCATCCGACCGGGAGAGCGCGTCGTTACGCGCGGAGCTTATCTCATCCGGCTTGCTGCTCTTTCGGATACGGTTCCAGCCCACGGGCACGCTCATTAAGGAGAGACTATGGTCAACAGACTGATTCGGTGGTCTTTGAACAACCGGGCGCTGGTCCTGACGCTGGCAACGGTCTTGCTCATCTGGGGCGGCTATATCTCTAGGACTGTTCCTGTGGACGTTCTTCCCGACCTGACCGCGCCCACGGTTACTCTGCTGGCGGAATCTCCCGGCATGGCTCCCTCCGAGATGGAATCGCTGGTGACCTTTCCGCTGGAAACAGCCCTGAACGGCGCCAGCGGCGTGCGCCGGGTTCGGTCCGCGACGGCGGTCGGTATCGCGGTGATCTGGGTGGAGTTCGACTGGGGGGAGGACATTCATCTGGCCCGCCAGGTGGTAACCGAAAAACTGAACCTGGCCCGGGAAGCGTTGCCGACGGAGACGGATGTGATTCTCGCGCCGATCTCTTCGATCATGGGAGAAATCCTCTTCATTGCGCTGGAATCGGACCGGCACTCCGCCCTGGAACTCCGGACCATCGCGGAAACGGTTGTGCGGAGGAGATTGCTGGCGGTCCCCGGCGTTGCGCAGGTGGTTCCCACCGGCGGCGCCGAGAAGCAATATCAAGTGCTGCTTTCCCCGCCCAGGCTCCGATCCCACGGTCTTTCGCTGCATCAGGTGGAAGAGGCGCTGCGAAACTCCAATCGAAATACCTCCGCCGGTTTTCGTGTGGCCGGCGGGCAGGAGTATTTGGTGCAGGGAATCGGCCGGGTTTCCTCTGTGGCGGACATCGAGGCGACGGTGGTTGCTTCGCGAGACGGCCGGCCGGTCCTGATCCGCGACCTCGGCGAAGTCCGCATCGGAGAATCCCTCAAGCGGGCGGAGGGCTCTCATAACGGGAGTCCGGCCATCATCCTGGGCATTCAGAAGCAGCCCGGCGTGAACACCCTGGAGCTGACCCGTACGGTGGATGGCGTGCTCGACGATCTCCAGCAAACGCTTCCCGAAGGAGTGCGAATCGACAAGCAGATTTTTCGGCAAGCCGATTTCATTGAGACGGCCGTCAGTAATCTGACCGAGGCCATTCAGGAGGGCGGCCTGGTGGTCATTGTCGTGGTGGTCGTTTTTCTCGCGAATTTCCGGGCCTCGATCATCACGCTGCTCGCGATTCCGCTGTCGTTGATCGCCGCTGTCGGGAGCCTGTATGCGGCAGGCCTTACGATCAACGTCATGAGTCTGGGCGGCCTGGCGATTGCGATCGGATCCCTGGTGGACGATGCCATTATCGATGTGGAGAATGTCTTCCGGCGGCTTCGCGAAAACAATCAGAAGCCGCCGCCGGAGCGGCAACCGGTTCTGGAAGTGGTCTACCGGGCGAGCGCGGAGGTCCGTGGCTCGATCGTTTTTGCGACACTCATCATTGTGGTGGTGTTCCTCCCTCTTTTCCTGCTGGAGAGTGTGGAGGGCCGGTTGCTCGCACCGCTCGGCTTCGCCTATGTGATCGCTCTGGGAGCGTCGCTGGTCGTTGCCCTCACCATTACCCCGGCTCTTTGCTCCCTCCTGCTGCCCCGTGCCAGGATGGTTCTCCAGGGAGGGGAACCCTGGCTTGTCCGGCGGCTCAAGCAGCTCTATCAGCCCACGGTTCGGTGGGCCGTGAATCACTCGCTCGTTATCATGATAAGTTCCGGGTTGCTTCTGGGGGCCGCTGTTTTCAGTTTTCGCTGGATTGGCCGGTCGTTCCTGCCCGAGTTCAACGAGGGCGCGTTGACGATACAAGCCGTCACGCTTCCCGGAACAAGTCTGGCGGAGTCCGATCAGCTCGGCAGGCAGCTCGAACGAATCCTGCTGAGTGTGCCCGAAGTCGCCTCGACGGCCCGGCGAACCGGGCGCGCGGAGCTGGACGAACATGTGCAGGGAGTCGAGTCGGCGGAATTGGATGTAAGCCTCAGGATGGGGGACCGCACCAAACAGGAGGTTCTGGCGGAGATTCGGGAGAAAGCCACGCTGCTGCCGGGCGTGAACGTAACCGTCGGTCAGCCCATCTCTCACCGCATCGACCACATGCTCTCCGGTACCCGGGCGAATATAGCGGTGAAGATTTTCGGAGATGATCTCGCGACTCTTCGCGCCCTGGCGCAGCAGGTGCAAGCACTGATGCAGACGGTGCCGGGCGTCGTGGATCTTTCGATCGAACAACAGATGGATATTCCTACTCTGCGCGTTCGCTTCGACCGGCCCATGCTGGCCCGGTACGGCCTCCCGGCCGGGGAAGCCGCCCAGACGCTTCAAACAGCTTTGCTGGGGCTGGAGGTCGGGCAGATTCTGGAGGGCCAGGTTTCGTTTCCCTTGGTGGTCCGATATATGTCGGATGGCACTCAGGATTTGGAATCGATCCGCCAGATGATGCTGGATACACCGTCGGGCGCGCAGGTTCCTCTCAGTGCGGTGTCGGAGATTCGGGAAGACCGCGCCCCCAACTTCATCAGCCGCGAGAACGTTCAGCGAAAGATCGTCGTGCAGTGCAATGTGGCCGGCAGAGACCTCCGTAGCGTGGTCAATGAAATACAGCGGATCGTTGGAACCTCGGTCTCGCTTCCACGCGGCTACCATACCGAATACGGCGGACAATTCGAAAGCGAAGCGCAGGCATCCGAACGACTGCTTTGGCTGGGCGGACTGGTGATTGTGGGGATTTTCCTCCTGCTCTATACCGCGTTTCGATCCGTTCGCGATGCCGCCATTATCATGCTCAACCTGCCGCTGGCTCTGGTCGGCGGCGTGATCGGCGTTTTTCTTTCCGGGGGGGTGTTGTCCGTCGCCTCGCTCATCGGCTTTATCACCTTGTTTGGAATTGCCACCAGGAACGGGATCATGCTGATCTCGCACGTGAGACACCTGATGGAGTTTGAAGGCGTTCAGGGTCTTCAGGAAGCGGTCATTCGCGGAGCCTCGGAGCGGCTCGCCGCGATTTTTATGACTGCCTTGGCGACGGCGCTGGCCCTGGTTCCGATAGCCCTGCGCATGGGGGAGGCCGGCAATGAAATTCAGGCTCCCATGGCCATCGTGATCCTGTCCGGCCTGCTGTCCTCCACTGCCCTGAACATGGTGGTGGTCCCTTCCCTCTATGCACGCTTCGCAGCAGTACGGACTTAGGCCCGGCCGTGCACGCTTACCAATGGCCTCTCCAGCCGGATCGATCCAAAGTAGACTTCCGCTCTCGGGCGAATGGGAGAATGGGTGGAACCGGGAATCCCATAAAGGGCAGGAAAATTCGTTGTCCGTACGCTGGTGCAGACAAATCAAGTTACCAAGTTGGCTGGGAGGCAGGGATTCGAACCCCGATAGGCGGAACCAGAATCCGCAGTCTTGCCGTTAGACGACCTCCCACCGGAAAAGCTGCTTTCCAGAGCACGGTTTGGGTCTTCGTGCGCTGTATCTGATTCTCCGAAATGCAGGCTGAGATGTCAAGTTTCCGGCCGCTCGACGGACGGGCGGGAACGAGGGTGATGATGATGGCCGCGGATGGAGGTCTGGGAATTAGAGCATAAGTATTAGTTATCAATAATCGCCTTTGTATTAATTGTACAAATGAACCAAATAAGGCATAATGACAGATTGTGTGCTGGCTCGGTTTCGCGTCCGGGCGCTTGAGGTGCGAATAGTCATGACAATGAATCCCGATAGTGGAATGAACAAGGACTCGATGGCCGCGATGGAATTGCCGGCCTCGCTGCGTGACCTGAAGGGCGAAGGGATCCAGGTGCGGGGGCGGGTGAGCCGGGAGATGGAAGAGATCCTGACGCCGGATGCGCTGCGGTTCGTCGCGAAGATTGTACGGAAGTTTGCGGTGCCGCGCGATGAGTTGCTGCGGAAACGTGTTGCGCGGCAGGCGGAACTTGATGTCGGCGAGATGCCGGATTTCCTTCCAGAAACCGAGCAGGTCAGAAAGTCATCATGGAAGATCGCACCAGTTCCCAAGGACCTTGAGGACCGGCGGGTGGAGATTACCGGGCCGGTGGACCGGAAGATGATTATCAATGCGCTGAACTCGGGCGCAAAAGTTTTCATGGCGGATTTTGAAGATTCACATGCTCCTGAGTGGGCGGCTACCATTCACGGGCAAATCAACCTTCGCGACGCGGTGCGGGGAACGATCCGGTTCATGAATCCGGCCGGCAAAGTTTACGAGCTGCGTCCGCCGGTGGCGACGCTGCTGGTGCGGCCAAGGGGATGGCATCTGTCGGAGAAGCATCTGCTGGTGGATGGGAAGCAGGCGCCGGGATCGCTGTTCGATTTCGGTTTGTACTTCTACCACAACGCGAAAGCCTTGATGGAAAAGGGGAGCGGGCCGTACTTCTACCTGCCGAAGCTGGAGAGCCATCTGGAGGCGCGGCTGTGGAATGACGTCTTCGTGATGGCGCAGGAGGAGCTGGGAATCCCGGCCGGGACGATCAGGGCCACGGTGCTGATCGAGACGATCCTGGCGGCCTTCGAGATGGATGAGATCCTCTATGAGTTGCGCGAACACT
Organism: Terriglobia bacterium; assembly: GCA_963662495.2. Taxonomy (GTDB): domain Bacteria; phylum Acidobacteriota; class Terriglobia; order 2-12-FULL-54-10; family 2-12-FULL-54-10; genus SHUM01. Next base: position 209,835 of record CAXVYQ010000008.1, on the reverse strand, counting down.
CGGCCGGGCTGAATTGCGGGCGGTGGGACTACATCTTCAGCTTCATCAAAAGATTCAGTAACCGTCCGGACTTCGTGCTTCCCGACCGGGCGCAGGTAACCATGGGCCGCCATTTCCTGCACAGCTATTCGCTGCTTTTGATTCAGACCTGCCACCGCCGTGGGGCGCATGCGATCGGGGGCATGGCGGCGCAGATACCGATCAAGAATGATCCGGAAGCTAACGCGCAGGCGATTGCGAAGGTCTACGACGACAAGGAACGGGAAGTGAACGACGGGCACGACGGGACCTGGGTGGCGCATCCGGGGCTGGTGCCGGTCGCAAGGGAAGTATTCGACCGGGGCATGCCGTCCGCGAACCAGGTGGACCGGCTGCGGGAAGATGTGGCAGTTACGGCCGCCGACCTGCTCCAGGTTCCCCGGGGCACGATTACCGAGGCGGGGTTGCGAACCAACCTGCGCGTCGGGGTGCAGTATCTGGAGGCGTGGCTGCGGGGTTCGGGTTGCGTTCCCCTGTATAACCTGATGGAGGATGCGGCGACGGCGGAGATCTCCAGGGCGCAGGTCTGGCAGTGGATCCGTCATGGAGCAGCGCTTCCCGATGGCCGAAAGATCACGCCGGAGCTGACGCGGAGCCTGTTCCGGGAGGAACTGGAAAAACTGCGCGAGGACCGGGGCGAGGCGGCTACCGCGACCAGCCAGCTTGAGCTGGCGAGGCGGATCTTTGAAGAGATGTCGACCAGCAAAGAGTTTGTGCAGTTTCTGACCATACCGGCCTATGAGCACCTGGATGAACCGGGCGGGGCGAATTACTTTCTCAAATAGAAAAGATGTCTGAACGGGGAGAATTCATGTTGGATCTTCGGCAATTAAAGAAGGATTGGAAGACGAATCCGCGGTGGAGAGGGATCGTCCGGTCTTACTCAGCGGAGGATGTGGTCCGGCTGCGCGGAACGGTTGAGGTGGAATATTCCCTTGCGAGGCGGGGGGCGGAGAAGTTGTGGAAACTGCTGCACTCCGAGCCTTACATCGCGGCGCTGGGCGCGCTGACGGGGAACCAGGCCATCCAGCAGGTACGGGCCGGGCTGAATGCCATTTATCTGAGCGGCTGGCAGGTTGCCGCCGACGCCAATGACTCCGCCAATATGTATCCGGACCAGAGTCTCTACCCGGTGGGAAGCGTTCCGACCGTCATCGGAAGGATCAACCGCGCCCTGATGCGCGCCGATCAGATTCAACATGGACAGGGGAAAAGCGACATCGACTGGATGGTCCCGATTGTGGCGGATGCGGAGGCCGGGTTCGGCGGGCCGCTGAACGCGCAGCAACTGACCAGGGCGATGATCGAAGAAGGGGCCGCGGGCATTCACTTCGAAGACCAGGTGTCGTCGTTCAAGAAATGCGGCCACATGGGCGGCAAAGTCCTGCTGCCCACGGGCCGCTCGATTCAGACGATTGTGGCCGGGCGTCTGGCCGCCGACCTGCTAGGGGTTCCAACAATTATCATAGCGAGGACGGATGCGGACGCCGCCACGCTGGTAACCAGCGATTCCGATCCGCGCGACCGCGCCTTTCTCACTGGAGAGAGAACTTCGGAGGGATTTTACCGGGTGCATGCGGGGATGGATCAGGCGATCGCACGGGCGCTGGCATATGCTCCTTATGCCGACATGATCTGGTGCGAGACCTCGGAGCCGAACATACCGGATGCGAAGAGATTTGCCGCGGCGGTGCATAAGCAGTTTCCCGGGAAGCTGCTGGCGTACAACTGCTCGCCGTCGTTCAACTGGAAACTGAAGCTGAGCCAAAGAGATATCGCAAGGTTTCAGAAGGAGCTCGGTGCAATGGGTTACAAGTTCCAGTTTGTTACACTGGCGGGCTTCCACGCTTTGAATTACTCGATGTTTCGTCTGGCGTCCGGGTACAAGAAGTCCGGGATGGCAGCCTATGCGGACTTGCAGGAGCAGGAGTTTGCCAGCGAAAAACAGGGCTATACGGCGACCCGGCACCAGGAGTTCGTGGGGGCGGGATTTTTCGATGAGATGACGGAGGTCATCACCGGCGGGGCATCATCCACCCTGGCGCTGACCGGCTCCACCGAAGAGGCACAGTTCAGCGGGAAGCCGAAAAAAAAGGGCGCCACGAAGAGAAAGGCCGGGATGCGAAAGCCGGTCAAAACTTAAATTTCCGCGGAAGGAATTTCGACGGACACTGCGGGAAGCGGGCTATACGGTCGTTCGCTCGTCCTCTGCCAGAAACTCGCGGATAAACTCATCCGTGCAATCATCCAGTTCCGGAACCGTCCCCCAAAAAACAGCACGGCCGCCTCGGAGGAACAGGATCTGGTCGGCGATCTTCCTTGCCAGCCTCGTGTCGTGGGTAACCACCACCGAGGTGAGCTTCAACTGCGGCTTGAGCTTCCCGATCAGGTCGCCGATGTGCTGGGACATGAGGGGATCGACCATCGTGGTGGGCTCGTCGTAGAGTATGGCTTCCGGCTGGGCGGCCAGCGCGCGGGCAATGGCGGCCGCGCGTTTCATGCCCGTTCCCAGCTCGGCCGGGAAAGCGCCGGCGATCTCATCGATCTCCAGCAATTCCAGTAATCCTCCCACCACCTGCCCGATCTGGTCTTCGTCCAGATCGCGCCGTTCGCGCAGAGGGAAGGCGACGTTCTCAAAGATAGAGAGCGAATCAAACAGGGCTCCGGACTGAAAGACCATGGTTACCTTTTTGTGAATCCGCTGGAGCTCCGATTCCGGATAATCGGTGATGTCCTCACCGGCCACGATGATGCGGCCGGAGTCCGGTTTGAGAAAGCCCATGAGATGGGCGAGCGTGACGGATTTTCCCACGCCGCTGCGGCCCATGATCACGAGCGTCTCTCCCGGGTTCACCTGAAAACTGACCTCCTGCAGGACATGGTTGTCTCCGAAGGATTTTGAGACGGCCTGAAATTCAATATAGTGGTCAGTCATCCGAGTCAGTCGATCCGGTTGAGTTCAAGTTTATCAGGAAGCTGGCCGATTCAACGCCAGATGTCGCCGGAGTTGTCCAATTGTCTCCGGCAGCGGGCGGCGAACGCGGATGGGCGGGGAAAGTCCTGAAGCCCTGCCGATATGGACTTTCGGCAGGGGTTCCTCTATTCTGAAAAAAGAATGGCTTTTCGGCCCTACGGAACGCGCATGCAATTCGGCTTCGGCGGCGGGCTCACGCCGGTCGTCCGGATGCTGTTGATCGCCAACGGGGTTGCGTTCGTGGTTTCGATCATGGCGCAGGCCGCCGGGCTAGGGAGCGTGATTTACTGGCTGATGCTGACCCCGTATAGGGTCATTCATTCCCTCGCCATCTGGCAGTTCGTAACGTACCTGTTCCTGCACGGCGGGCTCTTCCATCTCCTGTTCAATATGTTCGCCTTATGGATGTTCGGGAGCGAGCTGGAGAGAGCCTGGGGGGCGCGGCGGTTTCTGAACTATTACCTGGTGGCCGGCATCGGCGCCGGGCTGACCGTCGTGCTGGTGAACCCGAATTCGCTGGCGGCAACGCTGGGAGCCTCCGGTGCGATTTACGGGGTCCTGCTTGCCTATGGATTGCTCTATCCCAACCGCATGATCCTGGTCTATTTTTTCATTCCGGTTCCGGCAAAGTACTTCGTGATGATCATCGGCGCCATCGCGTTTCTTTCCTCGTTATCGAGTCCCGGGGACGGGATCAGCCATCTGGCCCATCTGGGCGGACTCGTCTTTGGTTTTCTCTACCTGCGCGGTCGGCCCTATTACCATGGCTTCCGCAACCAGTACTACCGCTGGCGGCGACGGCAGTTGCAGCAGCAGTTCCAGGTCTACATGGCGAAGAAGGGCCGGGAAGAGAAGCGCAAAGACGGAGACGAGAAGCGCAAGGACCGGTGGGTGAACTGAGCATTCCTGACAGAACCCCTGACAAAACCTCTGTAAAGTCCCATCCGATGTAACGTTCCATCAGATCCAACCGAACTGTCCGCCTGCGCCGCGATGATATAATCGCCTGGTCAGGAGCACGAATGTGAGCGAAGCAGAGCAGACCATACCGGTTGACCCGGAGATCCAGCAACAGCTCGAGTACCTGCGCAAAGGTACGGTCGAGATGATCCGGGAAGAAGAACTCCAGAAAAAACTGATTGTCTCCCGCGCGTCCGGGAAGCCGCTGACGGTGAAGGCGGGATTTGATCCCACGGCGCCGGACCTGCATCTGGGGCACACGGTCCTTTTCCGCAAGCTGAAGCATTTTCAGGATCTGGGGCACACCGTGGTGTTCCTGATCGGGGATTTTACCGCGCGGATCGGAGACCCCACCGGGCGCAATGCGACGCGGCCGCCGCTGACCACGGAAGAAGTGGCCGCGAATGCGGAGACCTACAAAGAGCAGGTGTTCAAGATCCTGAATCCCGCTCAGACGCGGGTGGACTTTAACAGCCGCTGGTTCTCCCCCATGAGCAGCTCCGATCTGATCTCGCTCTGTTCCCGGTACACCGTGGCGCGATTGCTGGAACGGGACGATTTTTCGAAGCGCTACCAGGGCGGGGTGCCTATCTCGATCCATGAACTGCTGTACCCGCTCATCCAGGGGTACGACTCGGTGGCGCTGGAGGCGGATGTGGAGATGGGCGGCACGGACCAGAAGTTCAATCTGCTGGTGGGCCGCGACCTCATGCGCGAGTACGGGAAGCCTTCGCAGGTGGTGATGACCGTGCCCATTCTGGAGGGGACCGACGGGGTCCAGAAGATGAGCAAGTCGCTGCAGAACGCCATCGGGATTCAGGAGCCGCCGGGGGAGATGTTCGGCAAGATCATGTCGGTCTCCGATGAGATGATGTACCGCTACTACGAGTTGCTGACGGATGCGAGCCTGGCGGAGATCGTCCGGATGCGGGAAGAGGCGCAGAGCGGGTCGGTGAATCCCATGGAACAGAAAATGGAGCTGGCGCGCCGGATCATCTCCGATTTCCATTCCAGGCAGCAGGCCAAGGAGGCCGAGCAGGAGTTTCGCCGGATTTTTCAGGAACGGAGGCAGCCGGCGGAACTGGCCTCGGTAACCATTTCAGCGGGACAGGTGATCGCGAAGAGAGACGGCGCGGAGGCGGGCGGTGTGCAGGCTGTCAAACTGGACCGGCTGCTGGCGAAAGCCGGACTGGCCGCCTCGGCCAGCGAAGCCGGACGGAAGCTGCGCGAGGGCGCGGTGTCGCTCAATGGGGAGCGGTACAAAGAACCTCATCTGCGACTCGACCTGACCCGGCCCCACGAGTTGGTGATACAGGTCGGCAGGCGCCACAAAAAAGTCATCGTGGAGCCCGAGACGGATTAGGTGTTTGGCATTCGCGGCGAACGATTCCCGCACACGGATCTGTTGCGTCGGCGATCGATTTCCTCAAAAAATCATGAGCACTGAAAAAATACAGGTGAAACTGATGTCCGAGGCGGCCGAGTACGTGTCGGTGTCGCACGTGGTCCGGAAGGACTACACGCTGGCGGAACTGGTGGAGGCTATGCTGCCCATCGTGGGGAAAAACGCCGTGCGGATTCTGCAACTGTTGCGCGTGGGGACGCTCTCGAACGGCGATTTCCGTTACCGGTGGGCGGGAAGGGAATACGAGCCGGAAGTCGTGCGGGAGATTCTGGCGAGTTTCCCGGGGCCTGATCCCGGGCGCAAATTCGAGGCGGAAAAATGTTTTCTGGTGAGGTTCCGGCGAGGGCTGGAGACGCTGGACCTGCGCAAGGAGGCGGCGGCCCGCAAGGCTCTGTTCGCGCGGGAAAGTTTTTGGGACGTGCTGTTGCAGTTGACGGCAGGTAGTTTGGAGTATGCCGATTATTCCTACGCGGATCGGGCGGATATCTTCGGATATCGATTGACGCCGGAGGCGACGCGAAGCCTGCGAGGCATCTATCCCCTGCTGAAGCCACGGAGCGCCGGGGAACGGCTGGAGCGGCTGCGGCCGGAAACGATCGAATGGCTGGCGGCGAGGTGAGCCGAAATCATGCGCGGTGAGGAAGCCACGCCACACTCACTGTCTGGCCTCGCTGCCCGGTTTTCGCGCAATCGCTCAGGAAGCAATGCAGCTTTCATGAATCGCCCGCACGGCGTCATTCTTGTCACCGGCATCGACCACGAGCGAGATATTGGATTCCGATGACCCTTGAGCGATCGCGATGATGTTGATCTTCTTTTCCGCCAGCGCGTCGAACACACGCGCCGCGATTCCAGTGGTCCCGCGCATGCCCTCTCCGATCAGCGCCACGGCGCTGACTTCCTGCCGCTCGATCGGATTGAGGTAGCTATGATTCAGCTCCAGCCGGAATACTTTCTCCAGGGCCTGAGCCGCCGGGTCCGCCATGGCGGTGGGCACCAGGATGCAGAAGCTGTTCTGGTAGGAAGACTGCGTAACCATCAGAATTTCAACATGTGAATGCGAAAGTGCGTTGAATGTGCGCGCGAACAGTTCCGTGGTTCCCAGGGAACCCTCGCTGCGGAGCGTGATGAGGGTTACCGGCGAAAGAGAACTCACCGCCTTGGGCCCGACCGGGCTGCCGGAGTGAGACGGGCCGATCCGGGTTCCTGCTTGATCCGGGGAGAAAGTATTTTTGATCCACACGGGAATCTTCCGGCTGATGAGCGGGGCCAGCGTCTTGTGGTGCAGAACCTTTGCTCCGAAATGGGAGAGTTCGGCGGCTTCCTCGTAGGTCAGCTCATCGAGGATTCTGGCGTTCTCCACCACCTTCGGATCAGCGCTCAGAACGCCATCGACATCCGTCCAGATCCAAAGCTCGCCGGCATCCAGCATAGCCGCGACGATTGCGGCGGAGTAGTCGGACCCCCCTCGCCCGAGGGTGGTGCGAACCCCCTGCCGGGTGGCGCCAAGAAAGCCGGTCATGACCGGAACCCGTTTGGCGTTCGTGAGCTGCAGAAGAGTTTTCCGCAGGGCCGTCCGGGTCGGTTCAATGAGAAGCTGGGCGCTGCCGAAGTTCTCGTCCGTAACGACGCACTCGGCCGCATCGACCGCTTGGGCGGGGATGCCCTCCTGATCCAGATACCGGGCGACGATGGTCGAGGAGAGCCGTTCCCCCACCGAGAGGGCCGCATCCATTGCCCTAAAGGGCATCTCTTCCAGCAACTCCATGCCGGTACAGTGGCGGCGGAACTCAGCCAGGACCGAAAGAACGTGACTGCGCATTTCTTCCCGCCGGTCGCCGGAGAATAAAGAATCAACGGCTTCCAGATGTTTGGTCTCCAGAAAGGTCAGCTTTTCCTCCGCGGCGCTCTTTTGGCCGGTTACGGAGAGTCGCGCGGTTTTCAGCAAGGTCTCCGTTACCTTGCTCAAAGCGGAGACGACCACGACGACGGGGGCGTGGTCTCGGGCCGCTTTTTCGACGACATTCCTGACGTTCCGAATGCAGGGGCCATCCCCGACAGAGGTGCCGCCAAACTTCATTACCAGCATGATCTTTTCCAGTTCCGGTATTCGCAAATTCCGATTCCGGTCCGCTACCAGCCGAACCGGGCAGGAATCCTAGTATCTCACCTGACCCGGTTGGGATGTCAATGGGAGTCTTGCCGATCTGACTAAATTTGAATATACTTGAAGTTCAGGACATAGTGCGAAGAAGGTGATAGAGAATGAAAGCTGAAATCCATCCTCAATACGAACAAGTATCGGTGCATTGCGCCTGTGGTAGCGTCTTCAAGACGGGTTCCACGCATAAAGGCGATATCCGCCTGGAGATCTGCTCGGCGTGCCATCCGTTTTTCACCGGCAAGCAGAAACTCGTGGACTCCACCGGACGCGTGGAACGCTTCAATCGGCGCTATGGACAGTCCGTCACGGATAAATCTGCCACGGACAAATCCGCAAATTGATCTTTTCCCGGAGAGATTTCCCAAAGAGATCCTCCTGGGGCATCTGAGAGGTTTGCGGTAGAATCCCCGCCATGAGCGTTGCCCACAGCCTGCGAGAGCATCCGCTGCAAACCCGGCCCCGGGTCAGGCTCCGCAACTACTTCCCCCAATCCTTTGATTCAGCCATCGCCGCCGCGAGGACCTGTTATTCCACGCGAATCATCGACGCGGAAGAGATCACTGAAAAGCAGCGTCTGGCCATCGGGCCCACCACATTCAATGGCGGGCATCACACGGTTTTCCAGCATGCCCACTTCGAGTTCGGGCTGGAGAACGTATCGCGACAGTTTGTCTGGAACTTCCTGCACGGCCATCCCTTCTACAATTCCGAGCAGCAGAGTCAGCGCTACGTGCGGCTGGACCAGCCCCACGCGTTCGTGCCTCCGTTGCCGGATGAGGCGCGGGAGGTCTACTGGCAGGCCATCGAGAGAAGCTGGGCCTGTTACCGGCAGCTCTCGGAAAAACTGGCGCCGCGCACGCGCGAGGTGCTCTACGGAATCTGGAAAGTGGGTCCGCAGGCGGAGGAAAAGCGGCGGAAGCGCGTGGAGCGGCAGGTGGAAAAAAAGGCGATCGAAGTCGCCCGCTATGTCCTGCCCATTGCCGCCTTCACCTCCATGGTGCATACGGTCTCCGGAGTGGTGTTGCACCGGCTCCACCGCATGATGCGATCCGGGGATACTCCGTACGAGTCAGCCTTGGTGGTGCAGCAGATGGTCGATCGGGTGAAGGAAGTCGACCCGGCGTTTTTTGAGCGGATCGGCCGCGGGCCTTTGGAGGAAGAAAAGATTCCGGAGACCGGGCTTCTCTCCGGCAGGCAAGCCGGGGATCGAATCACCGCGCGAAAAGAGTTCGACCGCGACCTGGGAGACTGGACTTCTCGGCTCGTGGCGGCCGACCCGCAGGCGGAACGAGTCGCGGCGCAGGCGCTGCGATACGTGCTGGGGATTAGCGAGAACGAGATGGACGATGATCAGGCGCTGGATGCGCTCATGAACCCGGCCCGGAACCGGTACCGGCTGGAGACGCTGAACGTCTCCTTGCACTCGCCTATGATGAAGGCGCTGGAGCACGTCCACTATACGTTCCGGAAGAAGATCAGCCACACGGCCGATTCGCAGGATCAGCGGCACCGCATGGTCCCGGCCTCCCGGCCGCTGCTGGCCGCCGGAGATTGCCCGGACCCGGACTATCAGACGCCGATGCTGATCAAAGGTAATCCGGATGCGGAGCCGCTCTATCAACAGGCCATGGAACAAGCCTGGGAGGCGAAGAACCAGTTGCTGGCCATGGGGGTCCAGGCGGAGTTTGCGGTCTATGTTCTTCCCAACGCCACGGCGGTGCGGATGATGGAGAGTGGGAGCCTCCTACACCTGATGCACAAATGGACTATGCGAACCTGTTTTAACGCCCAGGAGGAGATCTACTGGGCTTCGATGCAGGAACTGGAGCAGGTCCGCAGGATTCACCCCAGACTGGCCCGTTACCTTGGCCCGCCCTGCGTCATCCGCAAGGGCAATGCCTACCCCGTTTGCACCGAGGGGAGCCATTTCTGCGGCGTGAAAGTGTGGGAGTCGTTCCCGGACGTGGAACGGAAATTGTAGATTCAGTCCATTGAAAATTCCCCGGCACTATCCTCAATCAATCGACAGGACAGGATGGATCAGTCTTCGTTGTTCAGCGGCTCGGCTGCCGTTTGAGCGGATGAGGGCGCGTTGGCCTGTTCGTAATGGGCCTCAATGGGCTCTGCGATCGTGCGATAGACAACCGCGGACAAGTCGTTGCGCTCTTCCCGGCTGAGATGACTGGTCTCGATGGTGTCGTGCAGGTAAACCGTGATGGTGGACGGCCGCAACATCAGTGAGTGCTTATTATTGAATTCGTAGGAGCCCACTATGCTCACGGGAACGATCGGCGCATCGAAATCCCGAATGAGCCGAAAAATCCCCTTTTGGAAGTCTTTCAAGTGTCCATCAATCGTTCGCCCTCCCTCAGGAAAAACGAGGAGACTGACGTCCTGTTCCAAGGCCTGTTTGGTTTCCCGGAACAGTTTTTTCAGATTTCCGGGCGTCCGCTGGTCCGGCACGGAGATGTTGCCGAACCGCTTCATCATCCAGCCATAGAGCGGAATGGCGAAATGGGATTCCATCTCCCAGCCTCGAATGAACTGCGGGATGGCGGAATAAAGGATATAGGGATCGAACAGATTGACATGGTTGCAGATGAAGATGCTCGTCCGTCGCGGGTCAAATCCAGGAGCACGCAGCACCACCAATTTCACGCCGGCGAACCGGACGATGTTTCGTGCAAAAAGTCTCTGGAGAAAATCTGTTTTCCGCGGATGGATGAAGACCGTCAGAATCATCAGCAGGGGCACGGCGACGACAAACTGGGCCCAGCTGATGAACCAGAGCAATACGCAGCGGACGATGAGGTAAAGACGCTTCATCACAGAAGATAGTTTTGGATAAAGATCATCGCTCTTTCAAACAATCACATTCAATGCGGCGGGCATGATCCGCAGACTCCGGCACTGTGCGCGAATGACCTCGCCATCCACCATCATATCCACTGGACCATCCAGGTCAAAATCAACACGGCGGACGGCGCGCCGCGAAGCCTGCGGATGATGGACATGCGACCCGTCATAGAGCCGGTGTAGATTCCAGATCAATTCCAGGCGGCCTACCGGCCTCCAGCGAACAAATTCGATCCAGCCGTCCCCGCTGTCGGCCTGCGGGGCGATGTGCATGGTTCCGCCGGTGTACTGGGAGTTGTTAAAGGTCAGAAAGAGACAGGGACGGCGATCGAATTCCAGGTCATCTTCACAACGATGTGGAAAGGCCCGGCGGCGAAGCCGGATCAGGCAGACCAGCACGCCGGCCAGGTATCCGGCTGCGCCCAGCGTTTTGAAACGCCTGTTGGTGAGGGTGGCGACATCGGCTGCGAATCCGATGCTGAGCAGGTTGATCGAGTAGAGCAGTCCGCCGGGATGCGTCAGTTCCATCAGGTCGCACGGCCGGCTGCGCCCAGCCAGCAGTGCTTCCCGGGCGAACTCCACTCCCCGGTCGCTGAAATCGCGGAGAAACGAGTTGCCGGTCCCCAGCGGCAGAAAGGCCAGCGTGGGGCGACCGGATTGTGTGGCCTCCGGGAAAAGGCCATTGACGATTTCGTGTGAGGTGCCATCGCCTCCCACGGCCAAAAATCTGCGGAATCCCTGCCGGTAGGCTTGCCGGACTAGTTCCACGGCCTCGCCAGCCCGTCCGGTCCGAACGATCTCAAGAGGAATTCCCTTTCCGCGCAGCCCGTCCAGCGCGGGCCCGGAGAGCTTCCCGCAGCGCCCGGCGCCGGCCGCCGGGTTGACGACGGCGAAATACTTGTTCTGCAGGTCCTTTTCCAATGGCACACCCTTGGGATCGCTAGAGTGGTTTCCAGCCCGTTTCCTTGCTCTTCCGGTCACGAATCTGCTCTGCAAGGACGTTACGCTTGACCTTCAGGGAGGCCGTGCGCGGAAAATCTTCCTCCCATAACAGATACCCCCCGATCCGTTTGAAGTCCGGCAGTCGCCGGTTGCGGCCGGCAATCTCTTCCAGCAGGGTCTCGGTGAGCGACTGGCCCGGCTCCAGGTGCAGGACGAGTGCGAGCTGTTCGCCCCTCACCGAGCGCTGAGGCCACAGATAGTTTGCCGCGAAGATGCACAACTCTTTGACAGCCAGTCCTTCAAACTGGTTTTCGATGTCCTCGGGATAGATGTTCTTTCCCCCCTCGGTGACGATCATGTTCTTCTTGCGTCCCGACAACTGCAGATGCCCGGTTTCATCCAACCTGCCCAGATCACCCGTATGGAGCCAGCCGTCCACGATCGTTTCCTCCGTTAAATCGGGATCATCCAGATAATGCGACATGATCATTTTGCTTCTCACAATCACTTCACCCACGCCATCCACGTCCGCACTGGAAATCTGCAATTCCACGCCGGGCAGCGGCCTGCCCACCGTATCCGGACGGAATGGTCGCAGGTCGTTCAACGTGATCGCGGTGCCCGCCTCCGTTAATCCGTAACCGTTGGCGACCGGTATGCCGAGATCATAGAAGAACTGCAGGGTTGCCGGTTCGGTAAACGCGCCTCCCACGAACAAGGCGCGGAGGTTTCCGCCGAACGCGTCGTGAACCTGGCGGAGCAGCCGGCGGCTCCATTTCAGGTTCGGGGCGTGGCGCGTCAGTTTTTTGTTGATGGCAATCAGGATGTGCAGCACGAGGCGCTTCAGTGAGGGAAGCGCCGCAAACTTTTCGCGCAGTCCGCGTTCCAGGTTTTTCAAGACCATCGGGACCAGCGCCATGTAAGTGATCCGGTATTTCGTGAAGGCGTCGCGGATGAACTCGGGCCGCAGCGTTCGCAGGTGGACGACCGTGGCCCCGCAGACGAACGGGCCGATGAACCCCACCATGAAATCGATGGCGTGGTTGGTGGGCAGAATGCTCAGATAGCGCACGCCCGGCCAGAACGGGTAGAGGGCGATCAGAGCCTGGCATTGTTCCAGATAGTTTGCATGCGTCAGCACGCACCCCTTTGGCCGGCCTCCCGTTCCGGAGGAGTAAACAATGGTGGCCCAGTCTCCCCTGGCCCGGGGAACGAACGATGGCGGGTCATCATCGCCGCCGGTGCTGAGCGAGGTCTCCCATCGGCGTGCCGGACCCACATCCGCTTTCTCCGGCGCCTCGGTAACGAAGACCGTTGGCACATCCCAATTCTGGAAGCCGGGCGTCTGCATGATCGCGCGCCACAGGTGATATTCAATGAGGAGGAACCGCGCCCGGGAGTGGATCAGCAACTGCAGATGCTCGGGCGGGGGCAACTTGTAATCCAGAGGGACGAGAACGCCCCCGCAGTAAAATATCGTGTATGCCGAGATCAGCCACTTCGACTGATTGGTCATGATGATGGCCGCGCGGTGTCCTTCCGAGAATCCAAGGTCCTGAAAAGTGCGTGCAAGAGAGCCGGTGGTCCGAGTGAATTCCCGGTAGGTGAGACGGCACTTCTCCCGGTCGCGGTCGGCTTCGATCAGGCAGGTTTCATCGGCCCACTGCTCCAGAGCATCGCGCAAAGCGGCTCCGAGCGAGGGATATTGGCTCAGGTCCAGCATCAGAGGCGCGACTGAATCCGCTCGGCCAGCGTCCGGAAATCGCTGACCCCTTGCAGTTCGTAGTCGGGTAGCTCGATCTGAAAACGGGATTCCAGCCGCGTCAGCAGGTCCAGGGCCTGGAGGCTGTTGATGCCCAGTTTCTGGAAGAAATCATCGTCCGCGGTCAGATCCTCTCGGGGCACGTTGAAGTGAGTGGCCGCCAGATTCAGGATCTCTTCAATGGTCTGTTCGATTGTTTGCATGATGTGATTTCCGACTGACGGCCTTCCGGCCTGTGGAACTATGGTTGAACTATGGAAGATAGGGCAGAGCCTCCGTGCTCTCCACGAACTTACGCAAAGCCTGCTCTACAACCGGCCGTTGGATCAGGTCGCAGAAGATGTCAATCTCCCGGGCCAGCTCTTCTTTGGGGAACGGTTTGATAAACTCTTTCGCTGTCGCGCTGGTCATCCGGTCGAACTTGCCGATCTGCGCCGCCGTGGAGCGGGCCGCCCGCAGCGCCGAGCCTTCTCCGGTTACCTGACTCACCAGGCCCACGGTCTGCGCCTTGGCGGCGTTGATGCTGCGGCCTGTGAGAAGGATGTCGCGCACCACGCCGTTTCCCAGGTCGCGTTTCAGGCGAGGGATGCCGCCGAAGCCGGGGATTAGGCCCAGACGCAGTTCCGGGAAGCAGAAGCGCGCAGTCTTGCCGGCGATGATCAGATCACACGCCAGCGCCAACTCGAATCCGCCTCCGAAACAGACTCCCTCGACCGCGGCGATGGTCGTAACCGGTGCGGTATCGATCCTGTTCATCACCCGGTGAATGCGTACCAGGAAATCCCGTACACCGGCGACCCGCTGTTCACCGCTGAGTTGCTGGGAGCGTTGATATAGCTCGCGCAGGTCGGCCCCGGCGCTGAAGCCACAAGCCTGCCGGCTGTGGAGGATCACTGCCGCAACGGTTGTTCCGGCCTCGTCAAGCGTTTCGGCGAACTGCTCCAGCTCCAGCAGAGTGTCCGAGCCAATCTCATTGCAGGGCTCGCGGTGCAGCGCCAGCTCCAGTACGTCATTGCTTGTTTCCCAGGAAAGTGTCTTGCCGGCAAATTGTTTCATGACGTTTTTTTCCGGTAGAGTGAGTCCAGAACCCCGTGAAAGTGTTCGGTGATCGCGTCCCGTTTCAGCTTGCCGTTCGCGGTCAGCATTCCGTTCTCGATACTGATGGGTTCGGTGGAGATGTGAAAGCCGTGGATCTGCTTGTAATGGGGCAGAGTTTGATTGATCTCCGCTAGTGCACACTCCACGTCCTGAGGCTGAACCTCTCCCGTGATAATCGCCGATGGAAAGCTCCTGCCGCTGCCCGTCAGGACGACCTGCTGCGCGCCCGGAATCAGCCGCAGCAGCTTTTCCTCCATTGGTTCCGGAGCAATATTGTGTCCCGAGGCCAGCACAATCAAATTTTTCAACCGTCCCGAAATCGTCCAGTACCCATCCCGGTCCACCGCGCCCTGATCGCCCGTGTGAAACCAGCCGTTGCGCAATACCGATTCGGTTTCTTCCGGGCGGTTCCAATACCCCCGAAAAATATTCGGACCACGCACCAGGATCTCGTCCTGCTCGCCGATTCTCATCTCCACACCGTCGATCGCCGGTCCGACCCGGCCGGGCCGGATGGCCTGCGGATTATCCATGGTGCAGATGGCCGTGGTTTCGGTCAAGCCATAGACCTGCAATACGGGCAAGCCCAGCATCATAAAAAACAACTGCGTTTCCCTGGACAAGGCGGCGGAACCGCAGATCAAAGCCTTCAGGTTTTTTCCCAGCTTTTTCCGGATCACCGGGAATACCACCCCGCCGGCGATCCGCAGCCACGGCGACCATCCGCCTTTACCGCCGGCTCCGTGTTGCAGCTCCCAGTCTCTTCGTGCCTTCCGGAAAATCCAGTGCACGACGCCACCACGCTGCCGGAGCTGCTCCTCTATTTTAGCGCGCATGCGTTCCAGCAGAATCGGGACATTCAGAAAATACTCAGGCTCCGCCACACGCATTTCATCCACCAGATGGCCGAGATCGGTGGACAGGTTCAGGACGGCGTTTCGCGACAGGCAACTGAGAAGCAGAATCCAGGAACCGGCAAAACAGAATGGCAGGTAATGAAAAACACGCTCGGCCGTTTCGCGTTGACCCATCAGTAGGTCCAGTCGCTCCGTCGTGCATCCGAGCATGTGATTGAGGTTGCCGGCCGAGAGGATGACTCCTTTCTGCTCACCCGAGGTGCCGGAGGTATAGATGATCGTTACGGGCTGCAGGTCTTCGAGCAGAACGGGTTCCGCCGGCAATGGTAAGCCGGACGGCCCGGCCCGCAGCACCTCTTCCAGCAGGATCGACCGCGGGGCCTCCGGCCACACATTCTGAATCTCCTGCTCAAGCGAAGCGTTTCCGCAGATGAGCAGAGCAGGCTGGCAGTCCTTCATCATCCCGGCCAGCTCCGTTGCCGCCTGCCGCGCATACAGCGGGACGACAATGCCGCCTTCAGCGATGATGGCCAGATCCATTGCGGCCCAGTCAATCCCGTTGTCGGCCAGCAGCGCGCAGCGGTCGCCTTTCCTCATGCCGGTGGAGCGCAGAAAATCGCGGCCTGCCTGGATCTTCGCCAGCAGTTCGGCGCCGGTGGCCTGGACAATGCTGCCGCCATGGATCTCTTGCAGGACAGGCTGGCTGGCCGCTGACTGCAATCGGAAGAAAATGTTCTCGAGAAAGTTCATTCGTCGTAGGTCGCAGCCAGTTGCTGCAAACCGGGGCTCAGGGGCGGGAGAAATTCCTCCCACCCGAACACCCCGTTTCGGACGGGGAACTCCGGATAGCGCTGCTGCACGTTGTCCTGAAAGAAGACTCCCATGCGGGCCATTGTCTTCAGATTTTTCACGACCGTACGGCCGATCCCGTCCTTGATCTCATCTCCATCCCGCAACAGGCGGCGCAGGACCAGTCCCAGTTTTTCCTCCAGGTCCGTGTCGTCCACCTGCAGGGCCAGTTCCGGTTGTTGCCTTTCGCGCATCAGGTTCTGAATCCGTTCATCCATCGTAACCCCGGCCGATGGCACCAGACCCGGCATGGATGTGACGATCCCGTGATAGCGGGATGAGACCATCAGGTGGCCACAGCGAAGAATGCTGACCAGTTGAAACATGTCGTAGGAATCGGAACGAAAGACCGGCGCGCCGCCGCCGAGGATTGCGGCAATCCGGTGGCAGGCGTCGGCATCGAGACGTTCCATGGCAACCAGCACCGGAAAGACATTGTGATCCTTCCGAAACATCTCCACGGCCCGCGCGAGCGAGGTGATGTAGTGGTTGTACGCGGCCGTGACGCTGGAGCCGGAACGATGAAAGTAGATGGAGCGGTAATGGCTCTCGCGATAAGCGCCGGTCAGGCCGCGGGCGATGGCTTTGGCGACGGAAGTCCGGACCGGCCACCAGAAGGGGTTAATGGGGCACAGCACGAGTATCGGCGTCGTGCCATCCCACCCGGCCGCTCGCAGAACCTTCTCCCCGTATTGGGCGCCGTGCGGATCGAAGGTCCAGGCGGTATCGGTCCCCAGCTCCGTGACCACGCCCAGCGGTTGGAGAACCGCCCGCGATTCTTCGTTTCTCGTAATGATCAACGATTCGTCGCAATAGCGTTCGCACATCCGGGAGAGCAGGGCATCCATTCGCCCGGCTTCGGCTCCATAACCGACCGAAAGCTTGTTCTGTGCCGAGGCGATTCCGAGCGATCCGATCATCATCGTCGTCAGTGCGTTGGCAAACTTGCTTTTGAACATCGAGCCTTCGCAGGCCACCACGCCGTGATGGTTGCTGATCTCCCGGTAGAGAAACGGCGGGAAGATATCTGGCAGAAAGACCTGGTTGGCGTCCCGGAAGTAGCCCTTGGTGGTTTGGAAGTTTTGAGTGAGTACGCTGAGCGAGACCTGATCCCCGCCGAGCAGGTGGCGGATCTGGCGCAGCATCTCTTCGACCCGCACATCGGAGCCGGTATTCCGCGTGCCATTATATCCGGCGAAAAGGAGCTTGAGCTTTTCCCCCGGTTTCCAGGACCGGCCCCTGCCGGAGATCCATTGCAACCGGGAAAGTTCGATCAGCCCGCTCATCCAGATTTCGAGCAATTGGTCCATCATGCCTGGAGATCTCCGGAGGTTCCCGGCCAATCCAGGTACGGGTAGGTGAAATGATGCTCCCGGCAGAACTGCAGCAGAGGCAGGCAGTATTCAGAAAACGGCGCCGGGGTCAGGCCCGTATCGGTTCGTACGCGGGTATTGTCGAACACCGTATTCCATACCAGATAGGGAAGAAAAACCTTCAGCAGTCTGGCGCCGTAACCGGCGTTTCCTCGGTATCCGGCCAACCGGTTGATGATTCCGGTGAAGGGCCTCTCCAGCGAAGGAAGATAAACCGTCCTTCTTCTGTGGAGCGCCGTTGCCAGGTAGTCGGTCAGGTCCCCGTAAGTCGGAGACCCCGTTCCGGCCGACAGGTGGTAGATCTCGTGGGCCGGTTTCTCTTTCAGGTGTAATGCCACCACGGCATCGCGGACAAAATTCACCGGCACGATATCCAGCCGGTCCGTGGGGCGGAAGGGAAGCAGGCGGAGCCCTGCCAGGATGACAAACGCGCGGGCCATGTCGAACTGCGTCGTCTCCCCGTGGCGGCTGTCGCCGAGCACGATGCTGGGCCGGCAGATCACTTTGGTAACATCTGGCAGCAGTTCGCGGATCATGTGTTCGCAGAATTTTTTTGTTCGCGCATAGGGGTCGTAGTCGGCGCGATCCCATTCCACCGCACGGTCCTCTTCCACCACTTCATGCGACCGTTTGCCCGCAACCGCCACCGTGCTGATGTGCGTGAACCGTCGCAGGCCATGGAGCTGGCTGGCGCGGGAACCCAGCTGAACGACCTCGAGCGTCCCTCGCAGATTCACGTTCAGGCAACTGCGCTCCGACTTCCGGTTCAGCGATGCGGCGCAGTGGATGATGGAATCGGTGGAGTGCAGCAGGTTCCGGTATTGTTCCGGCGTCAGACCGAAACGAGAGTCGGTGAGAGTGCCGCGGTAGATCGAAATGCGCGAGCCGAGGTAGTGATGGAACCGTGGAAAGTCGAAATGCAGTTGGAGCGCTTTCCAGAGCCGCAGTTCGGCCTCCCGCTCGTCGCGGGCGCGCACCAGCAGGTTCACCGGCTCGGTGGAGCCCTCCAGCATGCCCGCCAGCACGTGCGAGCCGATATATCCGGTGGAGCCGGTTAAGAAAATGGCCATGTAGCAAGAGGCCTCTCGGGCTGATCGGTTCAGCCGGATTGCGGGGATTCGCCCGGCGAGGCGACGGGAGGTGTCTGCATCTGGAAGAGCCTTTGTTCGCGGGGTTCCAGCGGCCGCCCTTCAATCAATGGATAGGACCATCTTCGCTGCGCCGGGATGTGAATATTGATCCAGTAATCCCACCAGTCCACGGAACGTGGGTTGTAGCCGAAAGCATTTTTCTCATTTTCCGGCAGGGCGTAGGACAGCAACTCCACATTTTCCGCCTCGAAGACATGCTCATTGTGGAGGATGAACGGTTCGTAGAGCTCGATGATCTTTTCCACCCGGTCCAGTGTCCGCTTCTGTTTCGCGAAGGGAGGCTTCAGGAATGGAAGTAGCGGAGTGGTTTTTTGTATGGCGCGGATCAGCGCCTGCTGCCGGGGAGCGGAGAAATATTGATACCGTTTCTTAGACACCGGTATGGTGTCGAACCGCAGCAGCAGCCACGAATCGAACCCCTCCTGCGCGCGGTAGAACTTCCGGTGTGCCAGTCCCGTCAATTCGATCGACCGGCGCATGTCGCAGGGATTGCTGGCCGATGTGGCCAGGTGATAGACGTGGTGGTGCTTGCGGGAGATCAGTGCCGCGGTGATCAGGCTCATCCCCCGGCAAACCAGATCCACGGGAATCAAGTCCAGGAACTTCCGTTCGTTCGTGGGCAGCTGACGAAAGTAGGTGCCGAGAAGGTAGGACAACGGCGCCGAGGTGTTGATTCCCTCGTTCCACCCTCGGAATGGTTCCTCCAGCGATGTCTCGACGATGGAAGGCCGGACCACCGCGACCGGCAGGTCCGCCCCCTGCCGCGCGATGACCGACTCGCCCAGGCTTTTCGTCAGAGTGTAGGTGTTCGGCCAGCCCAGTTCCTTGGCGCGCCGGACTCCGGCCTGGATGAGATGGCTCCGCAGCCATCGGGCCCGTTGCTTGCGCAGTTGGTTTTCCAGGGCGGCTTCGTCGAGATTCTGCTTCAGCGTTTTCTTCTGTCCCAGTTGTTTTTTCAACTCCGCGGTTACGGCGGGGCTTTGAGACAGCTCCTCGGCTTCTTTCACCACGCGATGCAAGGCCTGTAACTCTTTTTCCGAATCAAAGCCGGGAATGTGTAATGGTGTGTAATCCGGCGTTTCCAGTTCCGCCACTCTTCCATCCCGGGAGCCCACCACGTAGGCGGTGGAGAGATGCAACATGGCGGCTCGGTCGCATTGCCGCTGGAAGGCGAGTATATGACTGACCGAATCCACGTTGATGGCCAGCGCTTCCCGCAGATCGGGGTTGAAGTCGGTTAAGCCGGCGCAGTTGAGGATGACGTCCAGATTCTTCAGCAAGGGAGCTTTCACTTCCGGCAGCAGTCCGAGGTCCGGTCTCGAAACATCTCCTTCCACCACATCGATCCGCTCGCTGAGGAACTGTGCGGTTTGATCTCCGTAGCGCTCGAAAAGTTGATCGAAGGCGGGTGAATCCTGCACGATCTTCTCGAACCGCTGGAGAGCGGTGTTCCTCACCTGACGGCGGATCAGCAGGTAGATCCGTCCGATCTCCGGTATATTGTTCAGCAGGTGGATGAGCCAGACTTTTCCGATGAAACCGGTAACGCCGATCAAAAGGATGTGTTTGCCGGAAAGCGACTCCCTGACGGAGAGAGCGTTCACCTTTCTTGCCGGATCAGCCAGGACAATCGAATGCGGTTTTTGGCTCGGCGTGGGCCGCTCGGCCAGCTTGATGGCATGGCGCAGAACCGACGGCTGATTCTTGATCCGCAACTCCCTCAAGATCCAACTTGTTTCCGTCCTGCCGTCCGGCCGCCTGCCCACCAGACGGGCCAGGGAACGACGAGGCGGGATGACGGGGCTCAGCAGCCGCCCGGTTGCCAGTCCATCGCGAAACTCCAGCCGGTTCGCCACCAGATACCGAACGTCCAGATGTTGCGCCAGCGGGCGCATGATGTGGTCGAGTCCCTGGCTGACCAGGATCACCTGCCCGTTTTCCGCCATCCACTCCTTTAGTTTTTCCACGCCTTGTTTCTTGAGTCTGGGCTTCAGGATGTATTGAAAATACTCTTCTGCCAGAAGGTCCAGCCGGTCCCGGCTGATCCCGCGCAGAAGCATGTGCAGCAGCCGGGTGGCGAAAATTCTGTGGGCGAAATAGGAAAATGGGCGGGTGAGGACTGCGATCGCGTGCGCGCAGCGGCGCGCCCATCTCTCGGAAAAGCTCTGGGCATTGGCGGTAAAGAATGCAACGGGTCGCACAGCCCCAAGATTCAGAAGACTTCCCTCGACGCGCCAGAAGGGCCCTTCCGGAACTGGTTCAGGGTGCTCTGTTTTTTGGGGGACCGACAAATCGTCCATATCCTTCAAGGGCTGCTCCTGGACTCGATCTGCCCATACAACCATAAGCGTACCATTCTATACGACCGGGAAACGGGAAAGCAACCCGCGCAGGGAGTTGAAGCATCTGGACAACGCTTCGGAAGGAATCATTCAATATATTTTATATGAACTACTTACAGATCTTAAAATGGTCCGCGACAAAAGGGTTGCGGTGGGCGGCGGGAGTAGAATGAGACCCGGAATGAGGTCATTCGCAGGAATCGAAAGGAGAGTGCCATGTCTGGCTTGATGGTCGGTGTAGTCGTCTGGAGCGTGGTAACAGTGATTCTGATCGGGTTGATTATCTATCGTTCCATCTTGGGTTCCCACGAGGATACCCAGGTATTTCTGGATCAGGCCGAAGCTGCTCTGGAGCACGAACAGGAGGATGTCATCCGGCAGATCAACAAGATCGATCCTGTCGTGAAATTGTTCGGAGCAGCCTCGATCGGATTGATGCTGATCCTGCTGGCCACCTGGTTGTACCAGGGATTTCTTTCTTCCACGCAACTGCAATAAGTTGATTCACGGTTCGACTCCTGGCTATGGGCCGGCCGATTGGTGAGTGGTCTCATCTCTGCTGAGCGCGCGGGGCGGAGAGATCGCGGAACTTTGCAGATCGGCCTGTCTGCGGAGTATTGCGCCGGAATGGCTCGCAGTGGGTGTCAGCGCTCGATCGTCAGAAAAGTTTTGGAGATGTGATCGTGCCAGTAGAGTTTTTCCTCATCCAGCGCGGCCCACAGATATCCGATGAAGAAGGAGCCCGCACTGATGAAGGCGCCCGCTATGCGCCCGATTCTCAGATGCAGGGGCGCCCGGGTGCCATCGAATCCAACCAGGCTCAATCCCTCCGCCCGCATGCCCGGCGTCCTCGAGTCCACGCAGATAAACAACACCCCGTAGACACAGGCCAGCAGTAGCGCGCTGGCAGCCAGCCCAGCCCCCAGCAACCATTCCCACTGAACCTGCCCTGCAATCAGGGGAAGGGGAGCAAAAAAGCACGCCAGGGCCAGGAGAAACCATCCTGCGTCCCGCAGCAATCCCATCATGCGGACCCGGAAGGGTGCCACCGGCACATTTCGCCAGGACTCGATCTCCTCCTGCCGGGAGTCGAAATAAAAAGTGGGTTGTGAAACCGGCAGCTGCGGCGGTGAGAAGCGTTTCGGTGTCCGGGATTCCGCAGTCCGGAATCTGTTTTCAGGCAATGGAATCGCGATCACATTGTCCGGTTCCTCTTCTGCCATCTCCTCGAACGGCAACGGGAGCGGGACTCCGTTCCGGCGTGCCTGATACTGCTCCACCCGGGCGCGGATCTCCCGGCGGACCGGGTCCGGCATCGCCGACTTTTTCTGGGATCCGGGTCCGGCAACCCCGGTTCGCCCGGGCCCGGTTTTCCCTGTTTCCCGCAGCAGGGGCCGGCCGCACTTTTCGCAACGTGTCTCGAATCCCCGGTTGGGAAACCCACAGTAGCCGCAATCCACCTGCCGCCGCTTCCTGGCTTTTCTCTCCGACATCTGATTGCCCTGCATGAACCGTCCTGAAAGCCTCTGCCTGCCTTGCATTGTCCCGTGGCGCATGGTACTTTCCGCTCGAGGGCACTTGTTTTCAACGGGCGGGCAGACACAGTGAAAAGATTGTTGAACCCTTTCTTTATCATACCTTTGCTTGCTTGTCAGCCTCTTGCCTGCCCGAATGTTGTCTCCGCACAGGTACCTTTTCAGCTTCAAAGCTCCGCTCCGGTCCAGATGCAGGCTTCCGCGCAGGAACAGGAAAAGGTGGGGGATCTGTATCTGCTGACTGGAAATGTAGTCATTACTTACGGGCTAGTCCGGATCACGGCCGACCGTGTCGAATACCATGATGGCACGGGTGAGCTTCTGGCCACCGGAGACATCCTCTACACGGAAACATCGCAGAATGAATCTCTGCGTGCCAGCCGGGTGGAATACAATCTTCACAGCGGGTCGGGTGTTTTCTACGAGGTCGAGGGCAGCATCGGAGGTCTGGTGCGGGAAGACCCATCGCTGCTGACGACCACCAATCCCTTGTATTTCACCGCGGAAAAAGCCGAACGGGCCTCCGATAACGAATTCCGCGTCTATGAAGCGGAGGTAACCGTTTGCCGTCCGGACGACCCCACCTGGACGTTTTCCTCCCGGTCGGCCACCATCCGGCCCGGCGACAGCGCGGTGATCCGCAACGCAACGTTGCGGGTCCTGGATGTCCCGGTCCTCTTCCTTCCCGTCTTCTACCGCTCGCTTGAGCCGCGGCCGCGAACCAGCGGATTCCTTGCACCCACGGTGGGCAGAAACTCCCGGTTGGGATTCATCTTCGGAGAGTCTTTTTACTGGGCCATCAATCGCAGCATGGATGCGGAGCTGGGAGGCGAGTATCTCAGCAAGCGCGGCTGGTCGCAGAAAGCAACGTTCCGTACCCGGCCCACTGAAAACAGCAAGTTGCTCTTGAGCTACTATGGTGTCGTGGACCGGGGATTCGGGCCCGGGAAAGTGGACCAGGGAGGACAGACGGCCCGCGCGGAGGGGATGGCGCAACTGCCCGGGGGATTCCGCGGGGTGGTGGATTTCAACTATCTGAGTTCATTGACGTTCCGCGAGGCATTTTCGCAGACCTATGCCGAAGCGGTGGACTCGGAGATTCAAAGTTTCGGTTACCTCACCAAGAATTTCGATTCCTATCATTTCAACGTTTTGCTTTCCCGCACGGAGAATTTCCAGAGCCTGCAGGAAAACGATACGGTCCGGTTGCGCGCGCTTCCGATGCTTGAACTCAACAGCCTGGAACGCCCCCTCTGGCCCAACTCCCCCCTCTGGATCTCCTGGAACAGCTCGGCCAGTCTGGTGGGCCGCAGTGAGCCCTCTGTTGGCGAGGCCCGCGCTCTGCGCACCTCCACTATGGAGAAATTCGACTTTCATCCCCGTCTCAGCCTGCCCCTGCGCTGGAAGGGAACGCAACTGACGCCCGAACTCGGTTTCCGCACCACCCGCTATGGCAACCGCCGCAGCGGGGACCGGGTCTCTCTGGAGCCGTGGACCCGCAACACCCCCACCCTCCGGGTCCTCTGGGACCTGCCCTCCCTCTCCAGGAGTTACTCAGGCGGCGGTTGGCTCCAATCCACCGCCGTCCGCCATGTCATGGAACCGAAGATCGAATTCCGCTACGCCAACGGGGTCGACGATTTTGCCAACACATTGTTGTTTGATGAGCAGGACCTGGTAACCAATACCAAAGAGTTCGAGTACTCGCTGACGAACCGGCTGCTGGCGCGAGGCTCCGGAGGCCAAACGGTGGAAGAACTCCTGTCCTGGGAGGTGAAGCAGCAATACTACTTCGATACGGAGTTCGGCGGCGCCATCGTATCGGACCGCCGCAATGTTTTCCTCTCCACACTGTCGCTCAGCGGATTTTCCTTTCTGGATCGCCCGCGCAGATTTTCGCCCGTCGCTTCCATTCTGCGCTTTCGTCCATCCGAGAGGTTCGACGTGGAAATCCGCGAGGATTATGACCTGCTCCGCCACAGCTTCACGCATGGCGGCCTGATCGGAAACGCCCGGTGGGGACGGTCCTTTCTTTCCGTGAGCCACTCCTTTGTGCGCGCTCCGGACTTGCTGGCGGCCTCGGCCAATCAGATGGGATTTTCTATGGGCTATGGGAATCTTTTGCGCCGCGGATGGAACGGCGTCTTTGCCGGCTCCTACGACGTTCGTGCCGGATTCCTGCAGTTCTCCGCTTTTCAGGGCAGCTACAACAACGACTGTTGCGGCATCAGCGTGGAGTTTCGCCGCTTCGCTCTGGGGCCGGCAAGAAACGAAAACCAGTTCCGCGTCGCCTTTTCCCTCTCGAACATCGGCACGTTCGGAAACATAAAAAGCCAGGAACGTCTTTTTTGAGACGTGCGGACTGTTCGCTGGCCAGATGATCTGTAACTCGAAGGAAGTGTTGTTGCCGGTGAGTTATTCCTGGTGTTGTGCCGTCAGTATTTCGAGCCGTGCCTCGGTCTGCTCTGCCAACTCGTACTTTTCCTGCGCCCGGTAGATCTCCGCCAGTTGGCGCAACGGCGCTGCAAGACTGCCGCTATCGGACCCGTACCGGTTCTCCGTGATGCGCAGAATCCGTTGCCAGATCAGTTCGGCATCCCCGTAGCGGGCATGATCCTGGTAGAAGCCGGCGAGATTTCCGAGCGTCGTTCCCAGGATGGTGCTGTCGGCGCCGTACACCTTTTCCTGAATCGAGATCGCCTCCAGGAAACCCCGTTCCGCCTCTTTCGGTTTGTTTTGCGCGGAATAGAGCAGCGCCAGATTATTCCGGTTCATGGCCACATTGGGGTGCATCTTTCCGAACTGCTTCTCGTGGATCTCGATGGCCTTTTTGTACAGCTTCTCCGCCTCGGAAAACTGCTGGTTCTCCCGGTAGAGTTCCGCCATGTTGCTGGAGGTGGCCGCGACAAGCACGTGGTCGTCCCCGAAGGTGTTGCGATAGATCCCGAGTGCCCGCTCGTAAAGAGGTCTGGCTTCCTCATACCGGTTTTGCTTGGCGAACAGCAGCGCCAGATTGTTCAGCGACTGCGCCAGATCGGAAGACTCGGGTCCCAGGGTCTTCTCCCGGATCTGGATCGCCTGCCGGTACATCGGCTCGGCGGCGGTAAGCTTGTTCTGCACGCGATACATCTCGCCCAGGTTGTTCAATGCGGCCGCCAGCAGCGTGTTCTCCGGCCCGATACTCATCTCCGAGACGCGCATTGCCCGTTGGTAGAGGGGTTCGGCTTTTTCGAAATCGCCCAGCAGCCGGTACATCTCCGCCAGGTTGTTCAGGCTGGTCGCGACGTTGAAATGGGTCGGCCCAAAGGCCTGCTCGGCCACCTGTAGCGCCTGCTCGGCCACAGTAACCCCCTCCTGATACCGTCTGTTCTGGTAGAGGCTCGTCAGTTGCTGATTCAGTGCTTCCCACTGGGCTTGTTGCGCGGAAGCCGAAGCCGTGAAAATGGTGGCGAACAGCACCACTCTCGCAATGGCTCGCAGGCACGCCTGTCGCTGTGTTAGGATCATCCTGGTTCGAGAGTACCACAACTTGGCGGGACCGGGCTGACCCATTCCATGTCCCGGCCGGCAGCCGTATCCATCCAGTCAATCCCGATCGTGCTCCGCCCTGATTTCCCGCTTCCCTGCGGTTGCATTTCGCGCTTCGATGGTTCATAAAAGAAAAGCGGCAGCAATGCCGGAAGGGACTGCTTAACCGTATGAAGCTCGCAGCGCGAATCAGAAAAAAAGCGAAGGACGCGCATCGCTGGTACCGCATGTGGTCCCGCGTGGCTCGGGGACTGCTCCACAAGGACCATCCCCTGCTGGTCCATCTGATACCGGTCCGCCGCTGCAACCTCGCCTGCACTTATTGCAACGAATTCGACGACTTCTCCCCGCCAGTCCCGGTGGAGGAGATGCTCCGCCGCGTCGACCAGCTTGCCGGGCTGGGTACTTCGGTCATTACCATCAGCGGCGGCGAGCCGCTGCTCCATCCCCAGCTCGATGACATCATCGGTCGCATGCGCTACCACGGCATCATCAGCGGCATGATCACCAACGGCTACCTGCTCACCGCGGAGCGCATCCAGCTGCTGAACCGCGCCGGACTGGAATACCTTCAGATCAGCATTGATAACATCCAGCCCGACGATGTTTCGAAAAAGAGCCTCAAGGTTCTGGACCGGAAGCTGGAACTGCTCGCCGAACACGCGGAGTTCGCCGTCAACATTAATTCCGTCGTCGGCGGCGGCATCCGGAATCCAGACGACGCCATCCATATCTCCCGCCGCGCCACCGATCTGGGGTTCACCACCACGCTCGGCATCATCCATGACGGCAGCGGGCAGCTCAAGCCCATCGGCGAGGCGGAGCGCAAGGTCTATGAGGCCACCAAGAGACGGGGCAAGCGCCACTTCGCCCGCTTCATCGATTTTCAGGAAAATATCGCCAACGGTTTGCCGCACCAGTGGCGTTGCCGCGCCGGCGCCCGTTATCTCTATATCTGCGAGGACGGTCTGGTGCACTACTGCTCGCAGCAGCGCGGCCATCCGGGTATCCCTCTCGCCGACTACA
This sequence comes from Terriglobia bacterium, assembly GCA_963662495.2. Lineage (GTDB taxonomy): Bacteria > Acidobacteriota > Terriglobia > 2-12-FULL-54-10 > 2-12-FULL-54-10 > SHUM01. The sequence continues at coordinate 182,974 of CAXVYQ010000008.1, read as the reverse complement.
CCGTCCGTGACATCCGCCGCGAGTACTCCACCCAGAAGTCCTGCGCGCCGTTCTGCACGGTCAACTGCGTCCAGCAGATCTCGGTCGTTGATAACTGGCGCGACCCGCAGACCATCTTCGACACCCGCGACCAGAAGCCCTCCGGCCAGCTCGTCCAGCTCTAGCAGCCCCGGCACATTCCTTCGTCCTGTGTTGCCGGCCTTCGCTCTTTGTAGCCGGGTTTCATGCGACATCTAATGCGGCATCCGATTCATGCGGCATTCAATGCCACATTCAATGCGACAGGGAGTAGATGAAGTAGTTGATGCCCAGTCGCAGTGCCTCGGTGGAGGGTTCCAGCGGGTACATGGGCTGGTCGATCCACTCCCAGAAGTCGCCGATATCGTTGTTGTGGTTAATGATCATCAGCAGGCGGCCGTCCTCGTCGTAGTAGCCGTAGAAGGTGGGGCGCCCGCCGTCCTGCGCCCGGTAGGGGGCGGCCAGATCCAAGGTGGGAACCTCATAAAAAGTATGGAAGATGGGATGGTCGATCGTCAGTTGCACGAACTCGCGCGCCGGGAAAACCCGCTTCATCTGCTGCAGGAACCAGTCCAATGAATACATGCTGTCGAAGTCGTCGATCATCGCAAACCCGCCGCGGTTGAAATAATTGCGGAAGTTCACGATCTCGTCCTCGGTCAGGTTCATCTGACCCACCTCGCTGAAATAGATGAACGGGTAGTTGAAGATCTCCTCGCTGTCGAGATCCACGATCACATAGGCCATTTTACGGAGATTGATCGTGGTGGCCTCGCTGCCCACCTGCAGGATGTGCTCCTCGGCGTCCGGATAATCGTGCGCCCAGCCGGCCGAGCCCCCGAAGAACCTCCTGCCGCCGCGTCCGGAGTTGAAGCGGATTCGCGCAAAGACGAATTCGGTATCCTGCGGCGCCTTGCGCCCGGCCGCCATGTCTTCAGCCAGACGGCGGTAACGGCCCCGTTGCGCGCCGGCAAGAAGGACCATTCCCACGAGTATTACGACGATGAGGAGGAGAGATGAGCGGAGGGATTTTCGATACCACATGCCGGCTCGCGCCTCTCTGCCAGGACCGGAAGTTTGCTGCGTTTGATTACAACCTAGGGCACACTGGCCGCGATGTCAACTTGAATCCCGGCCACGCAGTGTACGGGAAAATGCTGAGGAGAAAAATGCCGAGGAGAATTGTTCTACGAGGAAATTGGATTCTGCTAAGTGGCGGCTGCTTCGCTGCGCTTATCGGTCGGGCGGGCGGCAACATTATTCTGCCGCTCGCGCATCCAGAACCCCGCCCGGATCAGCAGCAGCGCGGCCAGTATCGCCGCCAGCCGCAACGGAACGGTAATGTCGGATTTCACCAGCCAATAGTAATGAACCACGCCTGCAGTTGCGGATGCGTAGATTAAGCGGTGCAGCCGCTGCCAACGCTTGCCGCCCAGCCGCCGGATCATTCCCTTCGTCGAGGTGATCGCCAAGGGAATCATCAGCACAAAACCCAGAAAGCCCGCCGTGATATACGGTCTTTCGATCACGTCGGCAACGATCGCGCTGAAGTCGAAGAAGTGGTCGAAGACCATGTAAACGGAGAAGTGCAGGACCCCGTAGCAGAATGCGAACAGGCCCAGCATCTTGCGGAACCGGATCAGTGCGGGCTGTTTCAGAATCTTTCTCAGCGGCGTGATGGAGAGCGTGATCAGAATAAAGTAGATTGTCCAGTCGCCCGTCCCGTGCGTGAGCGTCTCCACCGGATTCGGCCCGAGATCGCCGGTTATCAACCGCCGGACCAGCAGCAAACCCGGTATCAGGCATGCCAGAAAAACCGTTGCCTTCGCCCACCGGGAATAGAGGATTGTCCGGAACATGACGGGGCTTCTCCAATATCTCTTCTTCGGGTATTTCTTCTTCGGGCCTAGTAGTTCTTCTTCATGTCCATGCCGCTGTACATGGAAGCCACTTCCGGGTAGCCGTTGAACATCAGCGTGTCGCGGCGGAAGAAATTACCGATGCGGCGCTCCTTGGCCTGGCTCCAGCGCGGATGATTCACCTTGGGATTCACATTGGAATAGAATCCATACTCCCGCGGCGCCGAAATGTTCCACGTCGTGGGTGGCTCCTTCTCGACGAAGCTGATCTTGATGATCGACTTGATGCTCTTGAAACCATACTTCCACGGCACCACCAGCCGGAGCGGCGCGCCGTTCTGGTTCGGCAGCACCTCGCCATAGATGCCGAAGCTCAGCAGCGCCAGCGGGTGCATCGCCTCGTCCAGCCGCAGCCCTTCCACGTAAGGCAATTGAATTCCGGCCGAGCGGCCCAACGGCATCTGCTTCGGATCGTAATAGGTCTCAAAGGCCACGTATTTCGCCTTGGAGTTTGGCTCGGCCTTCCGGATCACTGCATTGAGCGGAAACCCGATCCATGGGACCACCATCGACCACGCCTCCACGCAGCGCAGCCGGTAGATGCGCTCCTCCAGCGGCGCCAGCTTCATGATCTCGTCGGTGTCGTACGTTTTTGGATTCGCTATTTCGCCGCCCACCTCGATGGTCCAGGGCCGTGTCTGGAAGTTTTTCGCATGGACCGCCGGGTCGTCCTTGGCCGTTCCGAACTCATAGAAATTGTTGTATTGCTTGATGTCGTCGAACGGCGTGAGCTTTTCATCCGTCACGTACTTGTTGTTTCGGACCCCGGCCAGCTTTTCGCCTGCCAGGGCAGCCTGCGCTTCGGAAAACGACCCCATCGACAGCAACCCGCCGCCCGCGGCAAGTGCCGCGCCGGCCGCGAGGCCCGTGGTCAGAAAGCTGCGCCGATTCAGAAAATCTTTCTTCGGAGTAACTTCCGAATACCTCATGTCAGGCGCTTTCCCGATAATCATTCGATTTTCTCCTGTCGAAACAATCCTGATTCGATGGCCGTTCCCAGCGTCGCATGTACTCTTTAGACTGCTCCCTTTATAAGATGCAACTGGCGTGAATCTGTTTCATCTTTTTTCCTATATTATTCATCCGCCACGCTTCCAGCAATGATTGTCGCCCATGGGATGTAAATCCCCCTGCGGCATGATGAATTACCCTGGGGCACTCAATATCCCCGGCTCTTATCTATTACATTCAGCAGGGGTTTATCTGTCAGATAGCGGCGGAGATTTTCAGCCAGCAAATCGATCTGCCGCTGCCAGAACCGGTCGGAGGTGCCGGCCAGATGCAGCGTGATCAAAACGTTCGGAGCCGCCCAGAGCGGATGCTCATGCGGCAATGGCTCCGGGTCGGTTACGTCCAGCCCTGCGCCTGCGATCACGCCGTTTTCAAGGGCATGGATCAACGCATCAGTTTTAACGAGAGTACCGCGAGCCACGTTGATCAGGCAGGCTGTGGGCTTCATTTTCTGAAGTTCCGTCTTGCCGATCATGCCCCGTGTTTCCGGTGTCTCCGGCGCGGCCAGCACGAGATAATCCGCCTCGCCGAGTACTTCATCGAGCTGGTCGGTGGAGTAGGATTTGTCGGCAAGTTCGGTTCCTCTTGAAGGGTCGCGCTTGAGGGTGACGACACGCATTTTCAGCGCTTTCGCGCGGCTGGCCAGCTCCCGGCCGATTGCTCCAAAGCCTACAATCACAAGCACTTTTCCATCCAACTCGGACGGGATATGGCCAGTTTTCCAGCTCTCATCCTGACCCCAGTGGCGCTGGTCCTGCCAGCGCACGCAGGCTGGAATCCGGCGGGAGAGCGAGAACATCAGGGCCAGGGCCTGCTCGGCGACCGGGATCGCATGGACGGTGGTGGCGTTGGTCAGGATGACCGGGCCCTGGACCAGTTCGGGGTACAGGAGCTGCGTTACGCCGGCCATAGGTGAATGAATCCAAAGGAGTTTATTGCATTTGAGGAAATCCTCCCGCTTCACGGTCCAGGAGACAAGAATTTCGCAGTCCTCCAAATGTCGCTGGTACTGCTCCCTGGACCGGGAGACGACAACCTCCAGTTCGGAAAACTCGGTTCTCAAGGAGCTTTCAACCCATTCGGGGACATCAAAGTACTCCACGTGCGCCGATGAGGGGTAAACAAGCTTGCGGGTGGCGATGGGAGCGGTCATGAACAAGGTCCAATAGGGGGAAATGATTTTGCTGATGATTCTGATTCTTCCGGGCGACCAGTGGCTAATCTTTCGCCTGTCCCGGCTGGTCCATCTGGCTCGGGGCGGAAACCAGCAGGTGAAATTCCGGTGCGGGATGATCCTTCTCCGCCGATTTCGATTCCAACTGGGCCAGAACTGTCTCCAGCTCGCGGACCAACCCGGCGGATTCGACTGCCCGCATGTCCGTGGGGCTGGCAGAGAGTTTTTTTATTCCGGCGCGCAAGAGGCGTTCGGCGCCGACAAAATTCTCGCGGCGCAGATGATAGAAGGAAACAGCGATCTGGATGAGGCCCTGAAGGAATGTTTTCTGCTCGCCAGCGGCATCCAGCCAGGCCGCTTCCAGAGCCTCATGGCATTCGAAATACTCGCCGCGGTTGAAGAGATCACATCCCTGACGGAGCCTCTGGTACTGTTCAGCCGGTAGAGGTGCAACTGCCAAGTATCCATCCCCTCGGGAGGCGGAGACCGTCCGCAGCCCCGGCCGGTGCAGGTTAGTCCGCTCGTTGCAGGTGCTTGTGGATGGCGTACAGGGCCAGCTCCAGACGGTCGGAGACGCCGATCTTATCGAAAATATTGTGCAGGTGATTCTTGACGGTCTGTTCGCTGATGAACATCCGCTGCGCAATTTCCTTGTTTTTGAAGCCCTGAGAAACGAGTTCGACAACTTGGCGCTCGCGGGCGCTGAGCGGAGAGTTGTCTGGATCCTCGGAGAGGTAGTACGGGTTGCCCTCGTCCCCGGCCTCCGATCTCCCGGAGGGGAGAGGACCGGCGTCATTACTCCGAATGCACTGGACCAGCTGATCCACCGAAGCGGTGCGCGGCATCACGCGCACGGTGGCAAGACGGATGGCCCGCAGTTGTTCCTCGTCCTTGTCCGATGAGGTCAGAACGAGGACACGGGTCTTGGGGTGGTTGCGTTGCAGGGACTGCAGCACGCTGCGCCCGCCGCTCTCCGAGAGTATGAAATGCAGAATGACGACTTGCGCCTTGGTCGTGCCGACTTTCTTGACGACCTTGTCGGCGCTCTCCACTTCGCCGACGATGCTGAAGTCCTTTTCCTTCTCCAGCAGGATCTTCAAACCGGCACGAAAAGTCGGTCGTCCGTCCCCGATCAAGACCCGGATCTTCTTAGCACGCGCCATATTCCTCTATGCCGTTCCATCACCCGGCCGGGGCAACAGGTAAACCTTTACCCTGCAAACCGGGAAAACCCAGGAATTTCATGTAATGAAACCAAACCAGTGCGATTCTATGGGTTCAACGGATGGGTGTCAACCGGTTCGGCGGCGGTGTGTTCAGGCCCGCACCCCGGTCAGGGAATGCCGGATATCCTTGCTCCGGGCGGAAAATCCGCCAGCACAGCATTGGAAATTTCTCCGGAATCGCCGCCGGTCCGGAGCCTTTCAAGCCGGATTCGTCGAAAGGTCTTCCGATACCTCAACGCCGGCCATCGTCTCCAGCACGTGAACGGCGGAGCTGAAATCTTCTTCCCCATGTCCCATACTGATGCCCGCCCCGAACATTTCATGCACCAGCGCTGTGGCGGGAAGAGGGACCTCGAGTAGCCGGGCCGAGTCGAGGATGAGGCCCAGGTCCTTGTGCATCCACTTGAGGGAAAAATGCGGCTCGAACTGGCGCGCGGCGATGCGCGGCAGCTTGCCTGCAATCATCGGGACGCGGGCGACGCTGGCCTCGAGCACCTGGAGCACCATGGAGGGCGCCACGCCCGCCTTGCGGGCCAGCACGAAGCCCTCGATCATGGCCTGGCAGATCAGGGCGCCGATCAGATTCTGCGAGAGCTTGACCTGGAGGCCCGAGCCCTGAGGGCCGGTGTGGATAATCTCCTTTCCCATCATGCGCAGGTAGGGTTCCGCGCGGCGGAAGGAGGGCTCGTCGCCTCCGGCCATGAAGGTCAGCGTGGCCGAAATGGCCCCGGCTTTGCTGCCGCTGCAGGGGGCATCGAGGAACCAGACGTCGCGCTGGCGGAACCGGGCGGCCAGCCGCCGCGACGCCTCCGGCGAAATGGTGCTGGCATCGACGATGAGTGAACCGGGGCGAACGGCGCCGAGAATCTGCTCGCAAAGCTCCTCGACATCGCCCGTGTCTCCGATACAGATGAAGAGGATGCGGGCCTTTTCGGCCAGCTCCGCCGGGGTGGAGGCGACCCCGGCGCCCTGCGCGGCGAGGGACTCGGTGCGCGCCCGGGTGCGGTTATAGACGGTCAGGGGGCATCCGGCACGCAGCAGGTTTTCCGCCATGGGCTGCCCCATGATTCCCAGTCCGGCAAATCCCACGGGTTCGGCGACGAATTCGGCCATCTCAACTCTCCTTGAATAAATAGGTGAACAATGGGTCTATTTTTTGTTGGCGATCTTTTTCCGGCGGTGTTTCGCCCAGTCCTTCCTGTTTCTCTGGCGGGCGCGGGCGATGGCGAGCGCTTCCGGTGGAACGGATTCGGTGATGGTGGAGCCGGCCGCGACATAGGCGTTCTTCCCGACGCGGACGGGCGCGACGAGCTCGGAGCCGCTGCCGATGAAGGCGTTGTCTTCGACCTCGGTCTGGTGTTTTACGGCGCCGTCGTAGTTGCAGGTGATGGTGCCGGCGCCGATGTTCGCGTTGCTGCCGATGACGGCATCGCCCAGGTAGGCCAGGTGATGGGCGCGCACGTTGCGTCCGATGCGGGATTTCTTGACCTCGACAAAGGCGCCGATCTGGGCCCCGGCCCCGATCTCGCATCCGGGCCGGATATGAGAAAAGGGACCGATACGGGCGCCGGAGGCGATGCGGGATTCGGTGATGACGCTGGAGGGCAGGACCGAGGCGGAGGCGGCGAGCGTGGAGTCGGATATGACGGAGAAGGCGCCGATCCGGCAATCGCGGCCGATCTTCGTCTTGCCATGCAGATGAACGCCGGCTTCGATGACCGTGTCCGGTCCGATGGAGACATCGGGGCCGATGGAGACGGTCTCCGGGCTGAGGATGGTAACGCCGGAGAGCATGAACTGCTCGGCGCGGCGATGCCGCAGCAGTCCATCCACACGGGCCAGTTCCACGCGGTGGTTGACTCCGGCGATTTCGGTTACATCGGGACAGGTGAGCGCGGAGACCTTCGAGCGGCCCCGCACCAGCAGACTGATCACGTCGGTGAGGTAATACTCCGCCGTGAGAGGGTCCGGACGGAGGCGGCGCAGGGCGGCGAACAGTTCGCGGGTCTGGAAGCAATAGATGCCGGTGTTGATCTCGCGGATGGCGAGCTGTTCAGGGATGGCCGATCTCTGCTCCACGATGCCCGAGAGCGCCCCGGAGCCGTCGCGTAGAACCCGTCCATAGCCGGCAGGGTCGCTCACCTCCGCTGTCAGCACGGTAGCCGTGGCGCGGCTCCGGCGATGGCGCGCCAGCAGGGAACCGAGCGTCGCGGAGCGGAGCAGCGGAGTGTCTCCGGAGAGGACCAGCAGAGTGGGCGCGGAGGCTTCCAGTTGCTTGCGGCCGGTCAGCAGTGCATGGCCGGTGCCGCGTTGCTGTTTCTGGCGGATGTAGCGGAGGCCGCCATAGCCGGCTTCGGTCAGCAGACGGATCACGTCTTCGGCCTGGTGTCCCACGATGGGATGAATGGCCGCGGGCTTCAGGGCCACGGCGGCCCCCACGACGTGCTCGATCATGGTGCGCCCGCCGGCGCTGTGCAGGACCTTCGCTTTCCGGGATTTGAACCGGGTCCCGAGCCCGGCCGCAAGGATGGCCACCGAAAAAGGGTTCTTCATGAGCGCTGCCTCCTGCAGGGTATTGTAAGAGGCGGGCGGGAGTGCCGGCGCCGGGAAGTGAAAATGTAGTAACGGTGGTACGGGTGCGCAAAAGGCGGATCACCCCTTGCGCACCGGACGCTTCGAGACCGGTTTCACGTTTCCTGGCTGGTCCTCCGCAGGCCCCGGCCTCCAGTAGAGATGCGCCGCAGAGGTGTCGATCACCGCCTGGGCGAGGCGTTCGGAATGATGCCGGACCCAGCGGTCCTTGGCGGGACCCGTGCGTTTTTCCGAGACGAAATCGCCCTCGACCACGCGGACCCCGAGCGCCCGCAACTCCTGAAGGTCGGCGGTAACGGCCTGATAACGGCGGCGGGAGGCGGCCGAGATCGGGGCGGTGTTCACCAGGGCGTAGTCGAACAACTGCATGCCGCAGTGCTCATGGACGGCGCGGATGTGGTCGGCGGCCGTGAAGTGAGAGGTCTCGCCGGGCTGGGTCATCAGGTTGCAGATGAAGATTTTCGCGGCGCGGGAGCCGGCGATGGCCTTCGGGATGCCCCGGACGAGCAGGTTCGGAATGAGGCTGGTGAACAGGGAGCCGGGGCCGATGGTGATGGCGTCGGCCTGAGAGATGGCTTCCAGCGTCTGCGGGAGCGGGCGGCAGAGGCGTGGGACGAGCCGGACGCTGGAGATGGGACGGCGGCTGCGCGAGACCTGGGTCTCGCCCTTGACGACGCGGCCGGTGTCGAGAGTGGCCTCGAGCGTGACGTCGGACATGGTGGAAGGGAAGATCTTGCCGCGGATGGCAAGCACCTCGCCGGAGAGCTTGACGGCTTCCTGAAAGTCTCCCGTGACGCCGGTGAGCGCGGTGAGGAACAGATTGCCGAAGCTGTGCCCTTTCAGCCCTTTTCCGCTGGCAAAGCGGAACTGGAAAAGCCGGGAGAGCAGGGCTTCGTCCTCCGAGAGCGCGACCATGCAGTTGCGGATGTCTCCGGGTGGCAGGACCTGGAATTCGCGGCGCAGGCGGCCGGAGCTGCCGCCGTCATCCGAGACGGTAACGACGGCGGTGAGGTCGGTGATGGCGGGGCGGTCCTGGGTGAAGGTTTTCCGCAGGACCAGCTCCAGGATGTCGCCGGACCGCTCCTCGTACATGTGCCCCTTGAGGCCCCTGAGCAGCGTGGACAGGCCGGTGCCGCCACCCATGGAGAGGATTTCATCGGTTGCGCTCCAGTGAGGAGGAAGGGATGGGCCCGGCCGGAAGATGCTGGGGCATGGCTGGGAATTCTACTCGAGCGGCGTTTCCGGGTAAAGCATCTCCGTGAACCGAGGGTCCTCCATGAGAGCTTCAAAATCCGGATCGTTCTGAGCCTGGAACCGGTTGCGCTTTGCCAGTTGAATCGCTTGCTGCAGATACTCCATCGCCCCTTCGACGTCATTCCGGAGAGCGAATGTGGCGGCCAGGGCGTAATAGATGTGGCCGTCTTCCGGGGAAATCTTCAGCGCTTTGCGCAGATACTGCTCGGCCTCGGCTGGTTCGCCGCCGTTCGATAGCCCGACCCCATAGTCGTAAAGCTCGTCGGCCGTCTTCAGGTGGACTGTATCGCTGGCCATGCGCTGCTGGCAGATGTGGAGATAGACGCGCGCGCGCTCGCCCAGCTCGGCGACGGGATTATCCGCCAGCGCGGTGAATATGGCGCGGGCCTTGGAGAGCTGGTTCTTGCTGAACAGCCTCAGAGCTGTCTCGAAGCGATCCACAGACTTCCGGTAGGCGTTCTCCTGGCGGGATGGTTTGCGTTGCGGGAACGTCTGTGGCGGCGGAGGTGCAGCGCTTCCGGCGGCTCGGGACTTCACCCTGGATTTCACTGGGGATTTCGCCGGAGCTTTTGCGGTACGAGACCTGGTGGTGGTTTTGGACTTGCTCCGGCTGGGAGAAGCTGGTGCGCCGGTTTTCTTCTTTTTATCCGCAGTCTTACTGGTGCGTTTGGAGGGGGCCTTTATTTTTTTTTGCGGCATCTTGGACTGCGTCCTGCTGGCAGACCTTTCTCCAAGCTCGTTCAAACCTTTGGAGCGATCATACCAACTCGTTTAGAAATAACACTGAGATATAACAAAATGAGTCCGTAGCCGTCAAGCCACCCGCGGTGCGGGACGAAACAGAGCAGGGCGCAGAGGTGAATCACAAAGGGTACGTTCAGAAAGGGTCAACAAACGCAGTGCCGCGACCGAATACATTGTATGAGGTGCGTGCGTGTGATAAATTTCCAAGCCAGTAGTAGCAATATGAGATAGATATGCCTGATATCCCCGAATCGTTACAGCCCAAGGAGAAGCCATCGAGAGATCAGGGCGACCTGATCCAATGGCACACGGTCAGCTATCGGACGCTGATGATCTATATCCTGGGGGTCTTGCTATTGGCGGGAGGGACTCTGCTGGCTGTTTTTCCGGACTGGCGAGAGGCGGTCATGGCCTGGGTATCGAGTGCGGGCAACGGCGGAGAAGTGGCCGCCGATGACAGCGCAAATCAGCAGGCGCGGTTTACCAACCTGGACGGAAGTGTCCGGGTGCGGAAGGCGGATTCGGTGGAGTGGGTCTCCGCGGATCTGGCGATGGGGCTGGACGAGGGGGATCTGGTGCAGACCTCCGGGGATGGCGTGGCGCGCATCGCGTTTGCCGACGGGACGCTCTATGTGGTGCGGCCGAACACGCTCATTGCCATTGAGGAGAACGCGATTCCAAGCGACAAAAAAAATTCACAGGTGACCGTGCAGGTCTCCTCGGGCGAGGTGGACCTGTCCACCACGCGTCTCACGGGCCAGTCCCGTGTGCGGTTCGCGGACGCCGAGGCAATGTTGCGGAATGAAAGCCGGGCCCAGGTACGCAATAACCCGGAGACGAATACGAGGGAGATTACCGTAACCAAGGGCGGCGCCCAGCTGCTGCGTGGCACCGAAGAGCTGAATCTGGGACAGTACGAGCAGGCCAGCTTTAGCGGGCCGGACAGTCCCACGGAGCGGACACAGATCGTGGCGCCGCCGCTGCTGCTGATCCCCTCCGACATGGCGCCGGTGGTGATGTCCTCCGGGACGGAGGCGGAAGTGGAGTTTATCTGGTCGGCCGTGGCGACGGCGAATTCCTACCGGATCCATGTCTCGACCTCGCCGATTTTCGGCACCCTGCTCCACAGCCGGGTGGTCCGCTCCACCTCGATCCGGTTGCCGTCGTTCGGCGAAGGGGATTATTATTGGTCGGTATCCTCTTTGGACCGGCAAGGCAATGAGAGCCAGCAGAGCGACACGAATCTTTTTACCATCATCCATCAGGACAACGCGGAAGAGTTGCTGCTGGTGGTGGAAAAATATGTGCAGCATGGCCGCGTGATCGAGGTCGTAGGACGCACCGAACCGGGAGCAACCGTGCTGGTGAACAACGAACCTGTTTTCAGCGTGGCCCCCAACGGCACCTTCAAGCATTTCACTACCCCCCTTCCGAACGTTGGGTCGAACCGCGTCACCGTGACGGCGCAAAACAGGGAAGGCAAAGTGGCCACGGTGAGAAGGACGGTAACGCTTCGCTGATTCAAAGCAACTGCCGCCAAATCTGATCACACGAAGCCGTGGAAGAGGAAAGCAACAATGTCCCCCAACCGCCAGGCATTTTTTACCTTTTTTTCCCGGGATCTTGCCATCGATCTCGGGACCGCCAACACCCTGGTCTTTGCGCGGGCGAGTGGGATCGTGGTCAACGAGCCGTCGATCGTGGCGATCAACAAGGTGACCAACGAAGTGGAAGCAGTGGGCAAGGAGGCCAAGGAGATGCTGGGCCGGACGCCCGGTAATATCGTGGCCATCAAACCGATGCGCGACGGAGTCATCGCCGACTTCAAGGTTACAGAGAAGATGCTCACCTATTTCATCCACAAGGCGCACAACCGGAAGATGCTGGTTCGTCCCCGGATCGTCATCAGCGTGCCGTCGGAGATCACGCAGGTGGAAAAGCGCGCCGTGCAGGACTCCGCCTACCGCGCCAAGGCGAGTGAGGTGCATCTGATCGAACAGGCCATGGCAGCCGCGATCGGCGCGGGCCTCCCGATTACCGAACCATCGGGCAACATGGTGGTGGATATCGGCGGAGGAACCACCGACATCGCCGTCATCTCGCTTTCCGGGATCGTTTACTCCCGTTCCGTGCGCGTGGCCGGCAATGAGATGGACGAATCCATCATGCAATACATGAAGCGGAAATTTAATCTGCTGATCGGCGAGCGAACCGCCGAGCAGATCAAGATCGAGATCGGATCGGCTTACCCGCTGGACAAGCCGCTCACTATGGAGATCAAGGGCCGGGATCTGATCGAGGGCGTTCCGAAAACACTGACGCTCGCGGATGCGGAGATCCGTGAATCGCTTTCCGAGTGTGTGGAAACGATTATCAATGCGATCCGCGTGGCGCTGGAGCGCACCCCGCCGGAGCTTTCTGCCGACATCAGCGACCGGGGAATCGTGCTGACCGGCGGTGGCGCGCTGCTGAAGAACCTGGACAAACGCATCCGGGAGGAGACCGGGCTTCCGGTTTCCATCGCCGACGACCCGCTGGCGTCGGTCGTTCTCGGAACCGGCAAGATGCTGAGCGACTTCAAACTCCTGCGGAAGATTGCCGTCGATTGATCCGCTGAGATCCCTTCCCATCAGACTGAACGGAACCGCTGTGCCGGATGAGGAACCCGGCTTCCGGCACACCCTTTGCTGCCGGCCCTATGGGCGCGGCGTACAATGGCTCCAGAGGGGAGTGAGCAAGGTTTGTCCTTTCCGATCAAGAGCTGGATGCTGCTGGTGGCGGCGCTGCTGTTGCAACTGCTGCTGATGGCCTACCAACTGAGGCAGCACGGGGATGTCCCACTGTTTCGTTTTGGGACCAATGCCCTGGTAACGCCTGTCCAGAAGGGTCTGAATGCCACGATTGACGCCGCCGGGGCGGTCTGGTATGGCTATCTGGACCTGCGCGGAGCGCGGGAGGAAAGCGAGCAGTTGACTGAAGAAAAGAACCAGTTGCGCATGGAGGTTCTGAGCCTGCGGCAGGAGGCGGCAGCGGGCCGGCGGCTGCGGTCGTTCTTTGATCTGGGGATCGAGATACCGGGCGAGGCGGTGGTGGCCCGCGTGATCAGCATCAGCGCCAGCGAAACCTCAAAGATGATTGTTATCAACAAGGGGCGGAACGATGGCATCGAGGCCGACTCGGCCGTGATAGTGCCCGATGGCGTCGTCGGCAAGGTGCTCTATGTATATCCCTCCAGCGCGCAGGTGCTGCTGATTACCGATCCTTTCAGCGGCGTGGCAGGGATGCTGGAGGTCAGCCGGACGCACGGTATCGTGAAAGGGCAAAACACGGCGCTCTGCTCGATGGACTATGTCCCGGCCGGCTTGGCGATTGCGGCGGAAGAAAGGGTTTTGACCTCCGGGGTGGACACGATCTTTCCGAAAGGCCTGCCGATCGGCGTGGTGGAGCGGAGCCTGCCGGGAGTTGCCTTTCAGCAGATTACGCTGCGCCCGGCGGCTTCATTGAGCAGCCTGGAGGAGGTGATCGTCTTCCGGAAAACGGCTGTGGAATCGACGAATGAGGAACTGGCCGCTAATGAAGAGATGGGGGAAGAGATAGGCGAAGAGATCGAGGAGGATATGGAGGAAATGACTTCCTCCCAACAGGTGCCGGTCCCGGCGGCAGTAAGCGGTGATGTGTCGGCAGCGGTGGAAGCGAGCGGCGATATGCCGCCCGAGCCGGAGAGCATTGCCGCACCGATTACCGTACCCACCGCGCCCGACCCGGCGCCCATTGCCGCACCGAATACCGCGCCCATTGCCGAACCCGCTACGACAGGGCCGGAAGAGACCCCTTCCACGGGGCAAACTCCAGCCGATGATTTGGATGACGCGGATGATTTGCCCGGCCGGCCGCCGGCAACAACTCCGGTGTTCGAGAATTCTCCCATCGAATCTCCATAACCCGGAAACCATCCTCCTGGCTCTCTCTCCAAGCGCGTGCGGGAGTGTTATGATCCCTGTCGGCAGAACCTTGCCTGATCTTGAGATACGGGGGTTCATTATGAGCGGAAAGAATACGGGACTCCATCAGTGCCGGTTCTGCAAAGGCAAGGGCAGGATCAATAACTGGAGCTGCAAAGCGTGTGGCGGCACGGGCCGGTTGTCTGACGATGACAAAAAGCCAGAGAAGGCGTGAGGCATCACGGACTGTCGTCACTGCGAAACGCCTGCATGGCTTGCGCTTGCGGAACATCACCGCTTCTCTGATCGCCGTCTGGCGGCGGGACCGGCTCGACCCCCACGTACAAAAATAAGGCGCCAATCTCGCGAGAACGCCCCGCGAGTGCCCCACGATTGCCCAGGCCCGCCGGGGCGTGCTCGCAGCCGCTGCCGACCGCCTGTCTTCGAGCGCCTGCGCCACGGGAGAGATTCTTCTGGCTCTGCTTGCCGGTGTAGCCGGACGGAGACTGATTCAGGATAAAATGAATCCATGGCCGAGACGCTTCCAAGACTGCGACCCGATCTGGACGTGATGCCCTCCCCGGTGGCCGAACAGCCGGGATTGATGATTCGGGACCCCTTTCTGTACACCTCCTCCGTGTTGGTGATTCCTCCGGTGTTGATTCCGGCGCTGGCGTTTCTGGATGGCGAAAAGACCGGCGCGGAGATGGAGGAGTTCCTGCAGGCCCGGCACGGCCAGGAGGAGGCGCAGGGGCTGGGAGAGCATATCGTTGCGATGCTGCGGGAGCAGGGATTTCTGGTTACCGACGAGTTCTTTGCGATGCGCGATGCGCGGCACGAAGATTTTCGCGGGATGTCTGAGCGCCGCCCGGCACACGCGGGATCGGCGTATCCGGATGAAGTGGACCAGTTGCGACAGGAGTTCGCGGGCTACCTGGCCGGAGCACCTGTACTGAGGGGTCCTGCAACCGGCAACGGGGCATCCGTGCTGACGGGCGGTCTGACGGGGCTGGCGGCGCCGCATGTGAGCCCGGGCGGGGGGTGGCGGTCCTATGGGGCGGCTTACTCGCGCCTCGCCGGGGTGCCTGGGGATAAGACATTCGTCGTGCTGGGAACGTCGCATTACGGGGAGCCGGAAAAGTTCGGCCTGACGCGCAAGCCCTTTCTGACGCCGTATGGTTCTCTGCCGGTGGACACGGCTCTGGTGGACTGGCTCGAGCGGCGCGCTCCGGATGCGGTCATCATGGAGGATTACTGCCACGCCGTGGAGCACTCCATCGAGTTTCAGTGCGTGTTTCTGCAGCACGTCTTCGGCCCCTCGGTGCGCATCCTTCCCATTCTGTGCGGGTCTTACTGGGAAAGCCTGGTGACGGGCAAGCCGCCGGAGTCCAACGCTTCCATCGAGCGGTTCCTGGCTGCACTGGGCGAGCTGGCCGAGAGGGAAGGGTCGCGGCTGTTTTGGATCCTGGGCGTGGACATGGCGCATATCGGGCAGCGATACGGGGATGAGGACGCGGTGCGGGCCGGTGAGGGGCGCATGGAGGAGGTGAAGGCAAGGGATCTGGCCCGGCTGGACCGCATCTGCGCGGGAGATCCCGAGGGGTTCTTCGAGCTGGTTCATCCCGGCCAGGACTCGCTGCGCTGGTGCGGGTACTCGGCCTATTACACCTTTCTCAAGGCGCTTCCCCAGATGCGGGGGCAGACGCTTCATTACGAGCAGTGGAACATCGATGAGGAGTCCGTGGTCAGCTTTTCCGCGATGGAGTTCGTCCGGGATCAGGCCGCGTCGGGCAATACTTCCGGCGACCGGAAGCCGGAATGAATATGGCGGAAGATCTGCTTGCATTGAACCTTGCCGATGTTGCCGCGCTGATCCGCAACAAGCAGGTGTCCCCCGTGGAGGTTACCTCCGCGGCGCTCGAGCGGATCGAGCAATTGAATCCCCGGATGAACGCTTTCTATACCGTTACCGCGGAGATCGCGCGCGAGCAGGCGGAGGAGGCGGAGCGGGAGATCGCCAAGGGCGAGTACCGCAGCCCGCTGCACGGCGTGCCGGTGGCGCTGAAGGACTTGGTCTATACAGCGGGTGTCCGCACCACGGCCGGCTCGAAGATCCTCGAACACTTCGTTCCCGGTTACGACGCGACGGTGGTGAGCAAGCTCCGTGAGGCCGGCGCCGTCCTGATCGGCAAGACAGCGCTGCACGAGTTCGCCTACGGAATCACGAACGATAATCCGCACTTCGGACCGACCAGAAATCCCTGGGACCCCTCCCGTGTCTCGGGAGGCTCGAGCGGCGGGTCGGCGGTGGCCCTGGCCACCGGGATGTGCTTCGGCGCTGTGGGCACCGACACGGGCGGCTCCATCCGGATACCATCCTCGTTCTGCGGCACGGCGGGACTGAAGCCCACCTTCGGTCGGGTGAGCGCGCATGGGGTCTATCCGCTCGGACCCACGCTCGATCATGTCGGCCCCATGGCACGTGCCGTTGTGGATCTCGGCATCCTCTACCAGATCCTCTCCGGGCATGACGAGCAGGATGTCTTTTCCGTGGACCGGCCGCTGGGTGAGATCGGCCTGAGCAGGTCGCTGCCGTCGGTGCGCATTGGCATCCCGGAGGATTATTTATTCGAGGCCGTCGATCCCGAAGTCGAGCAGGCCGTCCGGAAGGTGCTGCAAGTGCTGGGAAGCCTGGGCGCGAAGATCGCCACCGTCCGATTGCCGGACATGGCGGAGCTGACCGAGGTGAGCCGGCGGACGCTGCTGGCCGAGGCGCTGGCCGGGCATGAAGAGCACTTCACCCGGCATTCGGACAAGCTGGGCGCGGACCTGAAGCTGCTGTTTGAAAAGGGCGGGGACTGGACGGCGGTGGATTACTTCCGGGCGCAGATGACCCGGCGCCGGTTGCGCCGCGAGCTGGAGCATACGTTCCAGAATGTGGACGTGCTGCTGACGCCCACCACTCCGCTCACGGCTTTTCCCATCGGGGACAATGGGGACAACAAGGTGGTATTGGGCGGACAGCAAGAGGACGCCCGGGGGGCCTCCACCCGGCTGCTGCGCTGCTTCAACGCCAGCGGACATCCGGCGCTTTCTCTCTGCTGCGGGTTCGATTCGGCGGGCTTGCCTATCGGCGTGCAGTTCGTCGGACGGCTGTGGGATGAAGCCCGCGTGCTGCAGGCCGGTTACGCCTACGAACAGGCGACCGAATGGCACAAACGGCGTCCGCCTCTCGCCTGACCACCTACGTGCATATTTCAATCTGACAGTTCATCAGGTGCAAACTTCACCAGAAACGCGTCGCTCGATCCGCCACCGAAGGTCTGCGACGGCTGTCTGGAAACAGGAAAGTCCGGGGACTCGGTGCGGCCGGAGACCAGGATATTTCCCTCGGTGTCCACAGTGATGCCGCGGCCGCGCTCATAGGCGGTGCCTCCCAGAAAGGTCGAATAAAGCAACTGGTCAGCGAGGGGGCTGAGTTTCACGATAACCACATCGGCCGCGCCGCCCGAGTAACGGCCTTGCAGGGGCTCGCGCGTGGGGAAGTCGGTGGAGTCGGTGTAGCCGGTCAGCCAGATATTTCCGGAGGGGTCCAGAGCCAGGCCGCGGCCGTAGTCGCTGCCGGTCCCGCCGAGATAGGTGGAGAACCGCAGACCGGCGCCGCGCGAGTTCAGTTGAGCGACAAAGATATCGTGCGATGCTCCTCCGAAATTTTCCTGGAGGGCATTGGCGGTGGGGAAGTCATCGGACTGCGTATAGCCGGTGATGACGGCGTTGCCGTCCGCGTCCACGGCGACGGCGCGGCTTTCGTCATCCTTCGTGCCGCCGAGAAACGTAGAGTAAAGGAACTCCGACCCGTCGGCGTTGATCTTCACGACGATGGTGTCATCGCCCTCGCCCCCGGCATAGCCGGGCTGGACGGCATCCTGGGTGGTGGGAAAGTCGGGCGAGTTGCTCAGCCCGGTAATATAGGCATTGCCGCCAGGGTCCACCGTGATGGCGTGGCCAACTTCGTTTTCAGATCCACCGGCGTAGGTCGAGTAGACCAGGGCCGAGCCGTCCGCGCTCACCTTGGCGACGAAGGTGTCTTGTTTTCCGGCGTAGCTGGCCTGGATGGGATTCGAGGTGGGGAAGTTGGCCGACTCGGTGATGCCGGTTACGTACGCGTTTCCATCGCCGTCCAGGGCGAGCGCGCGCACCTGATCGTATTCGCTGCCGCCGATATATGTGGAGTAGACCAGGGCCGAGCCGTCCGGGGTCAGCTTGCTGAGGAAGCCGTCGTCCGAGCCGCCGCCGTAACGCGGCTGAATGGGGTCGCGGAGCGGAAAGTCCTCCGCCTCAGTCCTGCCGCCCACATAGGCGCTACCGGCTGAGTCCACTTTCAGGTTGTGGCCCACCGACGTCTTGCTGCCGCCCAGATAGGTGAGATAGTGGAGGCGCGTTCCGGTGGGATCGAGCTTGGCAACGAATGCGAGCGTGTTGCCCTCGGTATTGAATACACTCGCGGGGTAGGGCAGGCTGGACTCGGAAACTTCCAGGTCCGGCGAGGAGGATTCCCCGCCGATGTAGATGTTTCCGTCCGCGTCGGTGGCGACACTCAGGATCTCCTCTTCCCGGTTGCCGCCGAAGTAGCGCGAGAACTCGATCACCGGATCGAGAACCAGTGAATGGCGAGCGTCATAGCTTTCCACACGAAACCGCAGGGAGCCATCCCTTTCCAGCGAGTAGCCTCCCGCGATCTCCCTCCTCGATCCCGATACCTCCTGGTAGATGTCCGGGGCGCGCTGCACTAGATCGCCTGCCGGGCTGTGGAGGATGAGATTACCCGCCGCGTCGAGCGCCGGGCGCTCCGCTCCGGAAAACTGCAGCCGGACCTGGTCCGGGTCCGCTCCCGGAGATAACACGAAATCATACTCGATCATTCCTTGGTTGCCGTAAAACACCAGATCCACACCGGGGTACACGTTGCGGTAGCGCACACGGGCGTAGTGGGGGATATCCGTACGCCAGTGATGGGGATTACTTCCGGTTAGATAGTTGCTTTTGCCGGTCAGTTCCTGCTCGCCCGCGATCTCCGGCACCGGGTTGGCTCCGATGAGCCGCATCTGAACCATGGAACGCATCGGCGAATCGGGAGTGCCCCGAAGTTCGAAGACTGCCTGCTGGTTCAGCAGATAGAGCGCCGCCCGGTTTCCGTTGGCAAGAAAGAGCACCTCCTCGGAAGCCTGTCCTTCATTGATCTCAAAATATATTGGCAGGGAAACTTTGGGCCGCACACTGTTTCCGGGGTTTGTGAGTGAACTCCGCCGGATAGAGTGCGGGGAGGTCGAAAGAATGACTGCGGCCCATCCGCTCAATAGGACCAGGGCGAGAGTCCATCCGGTATGTCGCAGGGTTTGTCGCACCATTTTTTCCTCGCGATCTGCAAGAGACAGGGAGGCTAGATTTCCCTCACGACCTGCTCCAGCTTTGCCACACGGGCTTCGAGCACAGCCACCTCATCACGTCCGACTTTCTGTTTCAGGTCGCTGCGAATGATGGAAATCTCAGAGCGCATCAGTTCCGTTTCCAGGCGGATTTGCTCCATTTCCAGCTTGACTTCCTGGAATCCGCTTGACATCTCCTTGCGGAGGCCGTCCTGGCCATCGGCGATCTCCTGGCGGAGGCCGACCTGACCATCGGCGATCTCCTGGCGGAGGGTGTTGTGGCTCTCGGCGATCTCCTGGCGGAGGGTGTCTTGAGAGGCGGCGATCTCCTGACGGAGGGTGTCCTGAGAGGCGGCGATCTCCTGGCGGAGGCCATCCTGGGTGGAGGCGATCTCCTGGCGGAGGCCATCCTGGGTGGAGGCGATCTCCTGGCGGAGGGTGTTGTGGCTCTCGGCGATCTCCTGGCGCAACACGGCATGGCCTTCCGCGACCGCCTGGATCTTCGAACCCAGGTCTTCAGCGAAGGCCCCCAATTCACGCCGGTATTCCTCGTGATCTTTTTTCAGAATCTGTTGAAGGGTCTGCTCATTCAGTTCCATGGCGGAGCGATTATACCATTCCGTTCACCGAGTGGCGGCTATCTCGTGGAGCCGATCCGCGCAACGGTCACCCGCGGCGCTCGCAATTGACGCTGCCCGCCTCGGAGGGGCATAATCGATTCCCTGTATGAGCGAGATACCAAAGGTATATAACCCTGCCGAGATTGAGCCGCGATGGGCGCGGGAGTGGGTCGAGGAGCGGCATTATGAGGCCGATGCCGATTCACCACACCCCATGTTTTCGCTCGTCATCCCTCCCCCGAACGTTACCGGCTCGCTCCACATGGGGCACATGCTGGAGCATACGCTGATCGACATCTACGTCCGCTGGAAGCGCATGCAGGGCCACAACACGCTCTGGCTGCCCGGCACGGACCACGCAGGCATCGCTACGCAGATGGTGGTGGAGCGCCAGCTCGCCGGGCAGAAACTCGACCGCCGCGCGCTCGGGCGCGAAGCCTTCGAGGAAAAGGTCTGGGAGTGGAAGGCGCAAAGTGGCGACACGATCAAGAAGCAGATGCTGCGCCTGGGCACTTCTTGCGACTGGTCGCGCGAGCGGTTCACGCTGGACCCGGGCCTCTCGCTCGCCGTGCGCGAGGTCTTCGTCCGGCTCTACGAGAAGGGGCTGATCTATCGCGGAAACTACATCGTCAACTGGTGCCCCCGCTGCCAGACGGCCATCTCCGACCTGGAAGTGGTTCATGAAGACCACCCGGGAAGCCTCTACCACATCCGCTACCCGGTCGCGGGTACGGACGATCACGTGGTGGTGGCCACCACCCGTCCGGAGACGATGCTGGGCGACACGGCCGTCGCCATCAACCCGAACGACGAGCGTTACCGGAAGTTTCACGGCGCCTCGGTCCGGCTGCCGCTGATGGACCGCGAAATTCCCTTCATCTTGGACGATCTGGCCGACCCGGAGTTCGGCACCGGCGTGGTGAAGGTAACGCCGGCGCACGACGCCAATGACTTTGCTGCCGGGCAGCGGCACAATCTGCCGCAGATCACCGTGATGGACGAGACCGGCACGATGAACGAGAACGCCGGCCCGTACGCGGGGCTGGACCGGTTCGCGGCGCGCAAGCGCGTTCTGGAGGACCTGAAGCAACTCGGCCTGCTGGACAAGGTTGCCGACTATAACGTTGCGCTTGGCCGCTGCCAGCGTTGCAAGACCGTAGTGGAGCCGCGCCTCTCCACGCAGTGGTTCGTGAAGGTGGCGCCGCTGGCCGAGGCTGCGATCCAGGCGGTGGAGGATGGCCGGACGCGCTTCGTCCCCGAGAACTACACGAAGATCTACTTCGAGTGGATGCGCAACATTCACGACTGGTGCATCTCGCGCCAGCTCTGGTGGGGACACCGGATTCCGGCCTGGTACTGCACGGGTTGCGAGAAGATGATCGTGGCGCGCGAGGCCCCCTCTCGCTGTCCGGATTGCGACGGCACGCACCTGCAGCAGGAGTTCGACGTGCTGGACACCTGGTTCAGCTCCGCCCTGTGGCCCTTCTCCACGCTGGGCTGGCCGGAGCAGACCCCGGACCTGAAGACTTTTTACCCCACCTCGCTGATGATCACCGGCTTCGACATCCTGTTCTTCTGGGTGGCGCGCATGATGATGATGGGTATCGAATTCATGAATGAGGTCCCCTTTCGCACGGTTTACATTCACCAGCTCGTCCGCGACGCCGACAAGCAGAAGATGTCGAAGACCAAGGGCAACGTGATCGACCCACTGGTTGTAACCGAGAAATACGGCACCGACGCCGTCCGTTTCACGCTGGCGATCATGGCATCGCCCGGCACCGATATCGCCCTGTCGGAAGACCGCATGGTGGGTTACCGGGCCTTTGCCAACAAGATCTGGAACGCGTCGCGGTTTATGGCACTGTCGCTGGAGAAGGCCGGGGCGCCCGCCTGGACGCCGCCCGCCGCCAATGCCGCCGGTGGCAAGGCCGATGGTGCAGATGGTGGCGTGGCCAGTGGCGTGGATGGGCCGGTCCTCGATTCCCATGGCCACCTCTCGCTCGAAGACCGCTGGATCTTCTCCCGGCTGTCGCGGCTCGCCGCGGAGATCTCCGCCGCATGGGAGGCTTTTCGGTTTCACGAAGCCGCGCACGCCGTCTATCACTTCTTTTGGGGCGAGCTGTGCGACTGGTATCTGGAGATCAAGAAGCCGAGCTTCGACGCCGCGGGAGCAGAGGCCGCCGGAGCAGGAGTCGGCGCAGCAGCCGGAGAAGGCGCAATGCCGCCGACGCTCGAGAACCTCTGCCGTGCCTTTGATCTTTCCCTGCGCCTGCTGCATCCCGTGATGCCGTTCATCACCGAGGAGCTGTGGCAGCGTATGGCCCGGCGCGAGGGTTCCATCGCCCATGTGCCCTTCCCGGCCAGCCAGCCAGCCTGGCTCGATGAGGAAGCCGAACGGCAGATGGGGCTTCTCCAGGAGATCATCATCAACATCCGCAACATGCGCGCCGAGATGAAGGTCGACGCTAAACGAAAAATCCCCGTTGAATTTCATGCGGCCCATCCGGAGACGGCGAATCTGGCTGCCGGTTACGCCGAGCCGGTCGAGCGGCTGGCTAATCTCTCCGAGTTGCGCATCACCGATCATCCGCTGGTGGAAGGCGGTGGGGTGATCCGGTCCCTGCCCGGTTACGCCCTGAAGATTTCCATCGCCGATGCCGTCGATCCGGAAGCGGAAAAGGTGCGGCTCGCCAAGGAACAGTTGAAGATCGAGAAGGAACTGGGCTCGCTTGCCGGGCAGTTGCAGAACGAGCAGTTTCTGGCCAAAGCCCCGGCTCACGTTGTCGATAACCTGCGGCAGCGGCGGGAGGAATGCCTCGCCCAGCTCAAAAAAAATCAGGATTCTCTTTCCAAGCTGGACCCCGCGCCCGGCTAGGTCGGCAGCCGCCCGTCGGTTTGCAGGCCGTCGCACCGTGCTACGCAGGGGCTGTATAGGGGGCGGTGAAGAGGCGGCGTAGAGCCGGTGGAGATATAAGTCGAATGCCGGAGCAGAGAAGCGAACATCGGCGTCGTATCCCGCGCGAACAACCTTCCGACCGCAAGCTGGACCACCTGCTGGATCTGCTGGTCGAAAACGCCACGGTGGTGCTCAGCGGCACGAAACTCGCGGCGGAATTGCGGATCTCCGTCTCCACCCTGTGGGAGTGGATCGAGCGTCTGCGGTCGCTGGGAATCTCCATCCGGGGCGTGCGCGGCAGCGGTTACCGGCTCGTCCGGATCCCCGACGTTCCCACGCCGCGTACCATCCGCCGACAACTCCCCTCCGCTCTATTCACATCCCACATCCATCATTTCTACTCCACCGGCTCGACCATGAATGAGGCCGCGCGGCTGGCAGCAGCCGGCACCTCTGAGGGCACCTTGGTCGTTGCCGAGCAGCAGTCGGCCGGCCGCGGCCGGCTGGGGCATCATTGGGAGTCCGACGCGGCCTCCGGACTCTATTTCACCCTGATCCTCCGCCCCGCGATCCGGCCCGCCGCCGCGCCCGTGCTGACCTTGCTGGCCGGGGTGGCCGTGGCTGAGGCCATCGGGGAAACAACCGGGCTGGCCGTGGATATCCGATGGCCCAACGACGTTCTCATCGATGGCGGAAAATGCGCGGGCATTCTGGTGGAGATGACGGCCGAGCCGGAACGGGTCGCCCACATCCTGATGGGCGTCGGCATCAACGTGCATCAGAGGAGGTTTCCAGCCGGGATGGAGACCGAGCCCACGTCATTGCGGCTGAAGGCCCGGCGCTCCCATTCCCGGATCGAGGTTCTGGTCTCCGTGCTGAAGCGGCTGGAGCATTACTATAATCTGTTCTGTCAGCAGGGTCCGGCGGTTATACTGGATCGTTTCACCGCGATATCCAGTTACGCCACCGGCAGGAAGGTCCGCGTTACCGATGGAGCCCGCATTCTGACCGGCACCACGGCCGGACTCACGCCGGAGGGCATCCTGCTGGTGAGGCGCGATTCCGGGGAGATGGAACGGGTGCTCTCGGGGCATGTGCGGTCCCTGTAGCCGAGTACGTTTCCCTTACAGCCGGGCACGACGTCCCATGCAGTGATGTCCCTTGCAGTAATGCCTGGCGGCGGCCATGGCCCCCGCGATTGAGAAAGCCCGATTCAGAAAGCGATGCTGAGAAAAGATGACCCGATGAGTCCCACGAAATCCGCTACCTCCCGGAAACTGCTGCTGGCGCTCGACGTCGGGAATACCAATACCATCCTGGGCGTATTCCTTGGCAAGAAACTGCTGGCCAACTGGCGTCTCACCACCGCGCGCGATCAGACGGTGGACGAATACGGCATCTTTTCGAGCGACCTGCTCCGGATGGCGCGCATCAAGTCGCCCTCCATCGGCGGCGTCATCATCAGCTCCGTGGTTCCTCCGCTGAACTGGACGCTGGGGGAGATGTCCCGGCGGTATTTCGGCCGTGAGGCCCTTTTTGTCGAAGCCGATCTTCCGCTGGGCATGCCGGTTCTCTATGAAAGTCCCGGCGAGGTCGGCGCGGACCGGCTGGTGAACTCCATCGCCGCCTATGAAAAATTCTCCTGCCCGTGCGTCTCCGTGGATTTCGGCACGGCCATCAACTTCGACGTCATCTCCGCCCGTGGCGAGTACCTGGGCGGCGTTCTGGCTCCTGGCATCGGAGTCTCCGCCGACGCGCTGTTTTCCCATGCGGCTCGTCTGTTCCGCGTGGAGATCAAGGATCCGGGCAAGGTCATCGGCACGAACACGGTCGCCTCGCTGCAGTCCGGATTGTATTATGGCTATGTGGATCTGGTGGATGGCATTCTGGAGAGAATCAAGAAGGAGATGGGTCCGAAGGTGAAGGTGGTGGCCACGGGTGGTCAGGCTGCCTTGCTGGCGCGTGGTTCGCGCCATATCGATGAAGTGGATGAGTTTCTGACCCTCAACGGACTGCGGATTGTCTGGGGCAGGCTCCAGAAAGCCGCCCCCAGGAAGCGCACGCGCCGCGGATGATTTCTTCCGAATCCCATTATTCACTTTCCGGTTTCTTACTGTAATGGATTAACGACTCCGCATGGAAAACTACTTCAACTATTTCACCCGGATCGAGGAATATTTCTGGAAGAAGCGCGGGACCGCTCTGCTGCTCTCCACCCTGGACTGGGCCCTGATCGATTCCTGGCAGCAGGCGAACCTCTCCCTGGAGGCGATCCTCAAGGGTATCGACCGCACTTTTGAGAAGTACGAAGCTCGCCGTCAGAAGATGCGCCGCGTGAACTCGCTCGCCTACTGCCATCAGGAGGTGCTGGCCGCCGCCAGCGAGCTGGAGCGGGCCAGCCTGCCGCATGCCTCCAAACCCGACCCGTTTCCCCGCGAGGATCTGACCGGGTTCCTGATGAAAAATTCCGCGGCGCTCCAGAAAGCGGCGGAGCAGTTCGACGAGCGGCAGCGTCCGGAGTCCGCGGCCACATTCCGTTCGCTGGCCGCCTCGCTCGCCGAACAGGCCGCAGAGGCTGGAGAGGGTGAACAGGGCGGCCAGCACGGGGAGTCCCGTGCCGGCGCGGAGTTGGATCTGGAAGCCGTGGAACGCCGCATGAGCGTGCTGGAGGATAAGATGTTTTCCACGCTGCTGCAATCGGCGGATGAAAAGGACCTGATCGCCATTCGCGAGGAGATGGACCGGGAGATGGGTCCGTTCCGCAGTAAGATGACTCCGGAACAATATGCCAGGCTGGAGACCCAGTTCCTGCATCGCTGGCTGCTCGAGCGTGCGGATCTTCCACGCCTCAGCCTTTTCTATCTTTGACCGGGTGGCCGTGTCCCGTCTCCCGAAGAAAGCGCATGATGACATCTGAAATCGACCAGCCAGTGAACCAGGAAGTGGATCAGGCCGTAGACCAGACGGTGGCCCAGGAAGTGCCGGTGCCTCAGGAGGCGCCAGTGGAGACGCCTCCTGAGACCGAAGTCACCATCGAGAAGATCGTCTACGGCGGCGACGGACTGGCGCGCACTCCCGACGGCGTTGTGCTGGTTCGCGGCGCGCTGCCCGGCGAGCGCGTTTCTGTAACGCTCGAGCCAGCTCGCCAGGGCGTGCGGCGGGCGAAACTGATCCGCGTCTCCACTCCCAGTCCCGAGCGCATCACCGCCCCGTGCCCGTACTTTGGCCGCTGTGGCGGCTGCCAGCACCAGCAGATCTCCTACGATCAGCAGTTGTTGCTGAAGGAACAGGTCCTGCGGGAATGTTTCGAGCGGATCGGAAAATTTCAGCCGGAGGTTCCCATCATTCCCGTCTCCGCGGAGCCCTGGGAGTACCGGAACCGGATTCGCCTCCAGGTGAGAAAGTGGGAGGGCGCATTACGGATCGGTTATGCGGAGGCCGCATCGCACGAGGTCTGCGCGGTGGAGAGCTGCCCGGTGAGCGCGCCGCAGTTGCAGCAGGTGATCGGCGAGCTGCAACGGAATGAAGCGCTTATGAGCCTGTGGCCCGATGGCGCGGCGGAGCTGGAACTATTTACTGATGAGGCGGGGAAATCCATGTGGGCCAGCGTCGAATCCCCGCAGCATGCCCCCCGGGCGTTCGGCTCTTCCTGGCTGGAGCACCTGCCGGCGTTTGCATCCGTCTGCTGGCGGCAGACTTCGTCCGGCCGGCAGAAGATCTGGGGGACCGGGTCCATCCACTATTCGGTGGGTGAGTTCCGATACCGGGTCAGCCATCACTCCTTTTTCCAGTCCAACCGTTTTCTGTTGCCCCGGATGCTCGACATTGCCCTGGCGGACCTGGAAGGGGACCGCGCCCTCGACCTGTTCTCCGGCGTCGGCTTTTTCACTCTGCCGCTGGCCAGCCGCTTCCAGCAGGTGGCCGCCGTGGAATCCCACCCTCCGGCCGCGCGCGATCTGGCCGCCAACATCGGCGCCCTGAAGTCCCGCGTCTTCGTCAATCTCAAGCCGGCCAATCAATTCCTGAAGAGCACCTCTCCCAAGTGGGACCTCGTCCTGGCCGATCCGCCCCGGCACGGACTGTCGCCCTCGGTCCGGGAGGGGATCGTTCGCCTCCGCCCGAAACATCTCGTATATGTTTCCTGCGACCCCACCACTCTGGCTCGCGACCTCGCCGTGCTCTCGGCCGGCTCCTACGCCATCCGGTCCATCCATCTGATCGACCAGTTCCCCCAGACGTATCACATGGAAACCATCGTTCGTCTGGAATCCACCGGCTGAGGTTCTCCCGTCTTGTTGCGACACCCGCTGCTGCTGATTGCCGTCGCCTTCGCGGCCGGAATCGCGAGTGCGCCCCGATTTCATCTGCGCGCCACCGAGCAGATGATTCTTCTCACGCTCTGCTTTGTCGCCGGCGTCGTGCTCCACCGGATGGACCGTCTGCTGGCTGGCCAGTCGTTCGTTCTGCTGGCCTTCTTCCTCTGCGGCACCTTCCTTGCGGCCGCGGACAAGGAGTGGCTGCCGCCGAACCATCTTGAACATCTTGCGCGCGATGGCGCTGTCGAGACCGGCCAGCCGCTGGAGATCACCGGCTGGGCCCGCACGTCCTCCACCGCCCGGCCCGGGCGGGAAACCTTTGATCTGGAGATCACCGCCGTCGTGCAAGACGGCACGACGCACCCGGCACGGGGCGGCATCCGCGTCTATTACTACCTCGACCCCGAGCTTCCCGCATCACTCGCCATCCCCTACGGCGCCCGTCTCCGCTTGAAGCTGCGCAACCTGCGCCGGCCCCGCAACTTCGGGAACCCGGGCTCCTACGACTATGTCTCGGCGATGCACCGCGACCGCATCCACTTCACCGCCATCCTCCGCGAGCCCGCCGACCGCGCGGTCCTGCCCGGCCGGGCGGGCACCTGGTGGCGTTCGGCCGTCTACGGCCTCCGCACCCGTTTCCTCCGGAATCTGGACACCTTGCTCGCGGACTCCCCGGCCCCGCTCGCCGTTCTCAAGGCAATGCTGCTCGGCGACGACAACTGGCTCACGCCCCGCACCGAGACCGCCTTTCAGAAAAGCGGCACCTACCATGTCCTGGTCATCTCAGGGTGGAACGTGGCGGCCCTGGCCATCCCGCTGCTGTGGTTGCTGGGACGGCTGCGCATCCCGGCGGGGCTGGCCTCGGTCGTTGTGATGGCGGCGGTCATCATCTTCACCTTTCTGGCGGAGGCGGATATTCCGGTGGCCCGCGCCGCGCTCATGTTCCTGCTGTATCTGCTGGCCCGGCACCTTTACCGCGACCGGGCCCTGCTGAACTCCATCGCCGCCGCCGCGCTCATCCTGCTCATCCTTCACCCGTCCGATCTGTGGGACTGGGGATTCCAGCTCTCCTTCCTCGCCGTGCTTGTCCTGGTCGGCGTCTCCCTGCCGCTGGTCGAATGGTGGATCACTCCGTTTCGCGCCGCGGCCAAATCGGTGGATGATGCTGAGCAGGACAGTCGCTTCTCGCCCCGTCAGGTGCAGTTCCGCGGCGACCTGCGAGTGCTGCTGGATCGTGTCATTTCCCCCGCACCGTCTCCCACGCCGTCTCCCGCACACCCCCCCGCCCGCGCCGAATCCCGTCAGGACCCCGATCCCGACCCGGATCATAGCCCCGGTCGCCACGCCGGGCCCCACCCTGTTCGCTGGCGCCGCGCCGCGCTGTCGCGCGCCGTGCATGGGGGTCTGCAGGTTGCAGAAGCCGCCCTGTTCACCGCCGTCATTCAGATCGGCTTCGCGCTGGTAACCGCGCTCTACTTCCACCGCGTAACCTGGTCCGGCTTCTTCGCCAACCTGCTGATACTGCCTCTCGCCAGCCTGATCGTGCTCCTCGGCATGGCCGTGTTGCTGGTCTCTCTCCTCTGGTGGCCTGCCGCCGAGGCCGGCGCGGTCCTGCTCGGCTGGCTGGCCGCCGCGCTCGAGGGGATCGCCGAATGGTCCGCCGGTTTCGCCTATCTGAACGCCCGCGTGCCCGCGCCGCCCGGCTGGCTCTCCATCGTTTTTCTATGCCTGCTGCTGGCCGCCGCGTTTGCCGTGGCCCGGCGGTCGCGCTGGGTCTGGGCACCTGCATTGGGCCTGCTGGCGGTGTGCCTGCTTCTCACCGCGCCGCCCTGGCAGCCTGATCTGGTCAAGGACGAACCGGAAGTAACCGTTCTCGATGTCGGACAGGGCGACTCCATCTTCGTCGCCTTTCCCAATGGAGAAACCATGCTCGTGGACGGCGGCGGCGATATCCCTTTTCCGGGCGCCACTCCCCGCCGCCAGTTTGTCGGTGAGAGCGTGGTCTCCTCCTACCTCTGGACCCGGGGCATTCAACGTCTCGATTACGTGGTTCTGTCGCACGATCACTGGGATCACTTCGGCGGTTTGCAGGCAGTGTTCGACAACTTTGAGGTGGGTGAATTCTGGATCGGACCCGATCCGGCGGACCGGGACATGGAGTGGCTGCGGGAACGCGCGCGCGGCAGCGGCGCGAAGGTCATTCACACCACCTCCGATATCATACGGGAAGTAGGCGGCGTCGAGGTCGGGGTGCTCTCGCCCGCGCCGGACTGGGCGCCCCGCCGCGTCAGCAACGACGACTCCATCGTCCTGCGGCTCACCATGGGACGCCGCAGCATCCTGCTGCCCGGAGACATCGAACGGCGCATCGAACGTCTGTTGGCTGAGGGTCCCCCGGCTCAGGGTTCAGTACAGAGTCCATTACAGAGCGATGTCCTGAAGGTGCCGCACCACGGCAGCCGCACCTCCAGTACGCCGGAGTTTCTCAGGCGGGTCCGTCCCGCCTTCGGCATCATCTCGGTGGGGGCCTTTGGCCGCTTCGGCCATCCGCACGAGCAGGTGCTGGCCGCGCTGCGGGAGAACAACATCCGGATCTACCGGACCGATCGCGACGGCGCTGTCGGCGTACGGACCGATGGGAACCGCCTTCGGATCACGGCTTACCGCGACTCGCTGCGGCCGTGGCCTCGCTTCTATTACTGAACCCGCCGGTACGGTTTCTTACTCGGCAAGTCGAAGCACCGCCTCGCGGATGTCGGCCAGTTGCGTGAAATCCTGCACGTAGCTGAGCCGGTACAGGGGAATCGTGTCGGCGATCCCGGCCAGCCGGTCGAACCGCTCCCGCACGCTTTCCCGGTCGGTCAGGTCCAGGCAATAGGCGCTGGCGACCAGCTCCAGCAGAGCCTGTTTCTCCCCCACCCGCTCTAATTTTATCTTGCCCCCCACGCCGGCATCCTGATGCGGGTTCAGAAGCACCAGCCGTTCCAGCGCCACGGCATTCTGGGCGAACGCCGCCAGCCCATCCGCCAATCCCACGCGCTTTTTCTCCGTATAGTGCGCCACGGCTGGAAGCTCTGCATCCTTCAGTCCGAGCTCCAGGCCTTGGACCGAATCGCCCCACAACCGCAGACCGGGATAGCCCGGCACCGCAAAATAAACGGCGTCGGCTTGGCTGGCCCGTTCCAGCAGCAGCGCGTCATCGGAGAGCAACGGGTAGCCGTGGCGGGCAAGGCTCGCCGCCAGGGTGGACTTTCCCGCTCCTGTTTCACCCAGCAGCCCGGCCGCGCCTCCATCGATGGCCACGGCGCTGGCATGCAGCACCAGCCGTCCCCGGTGGCTCAGCACCAGCGGAAACACCTGGTCCAGGAACAGGTGCCGGAGCGTCGCGTCCGGAACCTCCGCCAGCGGATAGCACCGGACCGCTCTTCCATCTCCAGAGATCTGAAAATCGGCGATACCGGCGAATCGCAGCAGGTAATCACCGCCGCTGCGCCCGGCCGAGAGCCACCTCCTGCCGCCGGGGGCTTCCCAATGGTGATACCAATGGACTGACCATTCGGCAGGCGCGCGCGCCCCTATTTGTGTCTCCGCCAATTGGTAGGAGAGATCGGCCGTCGGGGCCTCCGGGGACGGGGTGATCTCCGGAAACTCGTACTCGGTCTCCAGAATCCAGCCGGCGATTCGATAATGGTTCATGGAGCCGCCTGCCGCCGCCCGAATCTATTGGGTGTCATGATGAGAGAGATTCTACAGGGAATATCTGGTAACCACTTCGGCCACGAATTTTCCGGCCGAGCCCGGTTCCGAGAACAGTTCCGGATGGGCAACAGCCAGGTCCCGCTCGATATCGGCCAGCCGCCGTCCGTCGCAAAGTTTCAGCACCGTGAGCCGGGCTTCTCCCCACGGGTCGAGCCGGGGCACAAAGTCCGGATGGGTCCGCCGCAGGTCCTCGCGGCACAGCAGCATCCCGTGCAGGGTGGAGTGGTGAAAGCTGCCTTTCAGCCCCCGTTCGGAATCCGCATCATCGTCCCCGTCGCCTTTCCAGACCTGCACTTTCCAGCTCAGCATGATCTCGGCGGGAATGATGTTCATCCGCGCATGGACCCGGTTTCCCGTCTCCACCGCGACCGGCCGGTCAACCGGCAGGAAGACGTTCCGCCGCTCGATCGGCGTAGCTGATAGCGGGGAATTCGTCATCGTTACGCCGGGTGAGAGTTGCGCCTGGAACCATCCCGCCACGCCATCCAACTCGCCGTTTCGCGCCACGTTCATCGACGCCTCGGCCCGGAACGGCGCGGCGCCGTCCTGCGTCAGGTCCACCGAATGCAGTCGCGCGGGCTCGGCCAATAGCTGGCTCGGGGAATACTTTACCGGGTAGCCGGAATTGGCGGACCATTTTCTGGCCGGGGTGAAATCAAAGCCGGCCGGGGAGTGCAGCCAGAACTCGATCTGCTCCCGGACTTCGCGGCACTCCACCGGCGCCACCATCAGGTCGATGCGGGATGGGATCACTCGCCCCTCCGGCTTCAGCAGCCGCAGCCGCGCATCCGCGAGGAGCTGGATCACTCCGGCCTCGAAGCCGAACCGGCCAATCTGGTCGCAGACCACCATGTCGGCCTTCTCCGGCAGTTCCACCCGCGTGGAGTAGCCCTTGACGAACCGGACGCGGTCCTGAAATCCATTGGCCTTGCTGATAGCGCGCGCCAGCTCGATCATGCCGCCCGCTTCGATGGAATAGACGCGAGCCGCGCCCGCCCGTGCCGCCAGCATGCCCAGGATGCCGGTTCCCGAGCCGAGGTCCACCACCACGTCGCCCGGCCGCACCACTTCCTCCACCGCGCGCCGGTACGCTTCCAGGCGCGGTTCGTCGGTTAGATATTGGCGGTGTTCATCAACGACCAGGGACACAAGCACACCGGAAGATTGCAGGATGGCCGGCGGCGGAAAAACCAAGACCCGCTGCCGGTTTAAGGAAGGAGACTGAGTCTGGGGATATCAGTCGAAAGGCATTTACCTGGCGAGAGTAGCCTAAAGACAGGGGTTGAACATCGTCCCGTTGCCTTCGGTTCCCACCGGCGAGGGGCCTTGCGTCAGCTTCGCAATCGTTCCATGCTCAACCAATTCGGGCGTCTCATAGGTTTTCTTTTCGCCCGGCTGCATCTCCGGGTTTTTCTGCTGTTCACTGTTCATAAGATTCTCCCCCCATCCTGTCACCATACACCGTGCAGGCGGTCCGCGCCAATGCCGATTCTCCCGTTCCGGCTCCCGTTTGCCCCCATGTATTACCGAAGGCACTGCGGTGCCAGAGCTCCATTCCATAGATCATCCAGAAAGGCCAGATCGACCGCGCGAACATCTCGTCCCCGCCGCGCTCCCACCCTGTCAGGTCCGCGTGCAACTCCCGGACGCGCTCGCCGTTCACCCAGCCGGCCTGCTCAATGGATAGCTCTTTCATCCGTTTCCCGGTCTCCGGGTCCCGGACCAGATTGACGAACTGAGCAGAGAACTCCGCCTTCGTCATGCGGTCCCGCACCAGTCCGGGCAGTTGCGTCTCCATCGCATTGCGCAGAATCAGCTTCGTGAACCGCCCGCGCCACCTTTGCTCCTCCGGCAGCGCCAGGCAGAATTCCACCAGCCGCCGGTCGTCGAACGGATGCCTTTTCTCGATTCCGAATCGCGCCGCATGGTCCTGCTCCATCTCCGCCGAGTGCTGCTCATCGCCGCTGGTTCCGCGCCGGAAGATGTGAGTCTGTGCCAGCGAGCGATAGTCTCCCCGGCGCATATCGCTCCGGAGCCGCGCGGCCAGTTGCACCTGGCTGGCCAGCGTGTGGTCCAGCCATCCCGGCACGCCGTCTCGTCCCAACAACCCTTTCACGGATTCGCGCACCACTGAAGGCAGCAGCGGCCACAATCCGGCCCGCGCCAGCGCCAGGGGCGGCAAAGCCACCGCCGGGAAGCTGTCGTCGATTGTGGCGCTCGCACGGTCTTCCCGCGCCTGCCGCAGCAATGACCCGATGCGAAATTCCCGCACCATGTCCGCGTATCGCAGCAGGCTCCCGGTCAGCCACAGATCGCCACCGCGCCCGGTCAGCATCACGCGAAATCCCCGCCCGGCCGCCGCGCGCTGCAGGCTGCCGGACATCACGATGTTCGGAGGCTGCGGAAAAGCCCTGCTCCCTGCAATCTCCTCCAGCGACATCTGTGGATCGAACTGCTCCGGCGCCATGCGGTTCGCGCGCGCGCCGCAATGGTTCACCACCGCGTCGATATATTTGCTCTCATCGCATCGCTCACCGGGAAACACAAGTGAGAAGCTTTCAAACCCCGGAGTGCCGGCCTTTCCCTCCCGGAGCAAGGACTGTGCCGTAACCACAACGGAGGAGGAATCCAGCCCCCCGCTCAGCTCCGAGCCCACCGGCCGTTGGCTCCGCATTCGGCACCGCACCGCCTCCTCGAATACTTCACGAAAATGCTCCGCGTACTGCTCGTCGCTGCCGTAGCGGATCTCCCGGGCCGGGTCGATATTCCAGTACCGGCCCATCGTGGCGCCGCCGCGGTTGACCACCATGAAATGAGCCGGCGCCAGCCGGAAGATATTCCGGTAGAGCGTCTCCGTCTTGCTGGTGATCGGTCCCGCCAGATACTCGGCCACCATGGCCTCGTTCGGTTCCGCGCGGATCGACCGGTCCGCAAGAATCTGCCTCAGCTCGGAGCCGAACAGAAACCGCTCCTCGTTCCAGTGGTAGTAAAACGGCCTGATGCCGAACGGATCGCGCGCGCAGTAGATCACCTCCCGCGCACGGTCCCGGACGGCGAAGGCGAAATCCCCCACAATTTTTGCAGCGCACTGCTCGCCCCAGCACGCATATGCTTGCAGCACCAGCTCCGCATCGGTCTCGGTTCTTGGCGCGGCCCCGGCCCGGCGCAACTCCATCAGCAGTTCCGCGCGATTATCCACCCGGCCATCCATCACCAGGCACAGCGCGCCGGAATCGTCCAGCAGCGGCTGCACCTCGTCCACCGACTCCGGCGTCGTCCGCAGCATCAGATGCGCCAGGACAACGTTGCCGTCAGCCCAGTGCCGTATGCCGTCCGGACCGCGGTACGCGACCGTTTCGGCCGACCGCTGGATCAGATGACGATCCTCCGTCAGTTTTTCCGGGTTGTGGTGAAATCGAAAAAGACCCGCTATTCCGCTCATAGATGCCGTGCCCCGCCCGTTTCCCTATGGGAATGCTGGCAGGGGTTCACAGGCCGCCGCGCTCTCTCTGCCCCAGCTGAGTCCGTCGGCTTCCACCCAGGCATGGGCCTGGAAGCGTTTCCGCGCGCCGCTGGTCCCGAGCACGACCTGTGCGGGAATCCGGTGCGCCCGCATCAGGGCGCTGGCCGCCAGAGCTTTCTTCAGGCAGTTACTGCCCGGCATCGTGTAGCGTGCAGCCACATCCACCAGCCGGTAGAGCGACGCCGCATCCCGTCGAGCAGGCCGCCCCGCTGGCCGCTTTTGCAGCGCCATCTTCTCCGGCTGAAAAGCCGTCAGGACACTCTGAAACGGATGGATGCGCAACAGCAGCGCGGCTTTCCACACCAGCACCACGGCCCGCGCCAGTATGGTCCAGTCATCCCGCGTCAGTTTCCGTAATTTCGCCAGTCTGCTCATTTGGTTCGCCGGTCGGTTCGCCCTGGTTGGCTCAGGAAACTTTTTTCACCAACCCCTTTTCACGCAGTTGGTCCGCCAGCCGCAGCAGATCGTCTTGCAGGACCTGATCCGGCACGGCGTAATCTTCAGCCATCTTTTCGTAGACCCACTGCAAGGAGTCGTTCTCCTCCAGCAGCTTCCAGATGGACGTGCCCACCGCGTTCAGCCCGAAATAGGTTCCCGAATCCAGGTTCAGCAGTACGGCCTCGCCTTCCATCTCGCGAAACACCACATCCTCACTCGGACGGATTCTTTCTGACAGGGCAGTGAATGTACTCATAGGATTAAGCTCTCAATTCGCAACCAAGCTGAAATGCCGGTGCACGTTTGTCCTG
This sequence comes from Terriglobia bacterium, assembly GCA_963662495.2. GTDB lineage: Bacteria > Acidobacteriota > Terriglobia > 2-12-FULL-54-10 > 2-12-FULL-54-10 > SHUM01. The sequence goes on along the minus strand of CAXVYQ010000008.1, from coordinate 147,803 downwards.
GGCGATTCCCAGCATGGGGAAAATACTTTCCATACTGGGATATGCCCAAGTAGGGGGAGATTCATTATAGGTTTTACTATCCTATTCCAGTCAATTACTTTTCATCTTCCAAGTCATATATTTGCGACAATCAACCGGGCCCAGATCACCGAATTCCCAAAATGGAACTGATGCTCCCTATTTCTTGACCCCCAGTCAGTACGGACCGTCCCTCGAACACCTTCCGTGAAAGCTTGCTCTTCGCCGCCTTCCGCCGCGTACAACCCTGCAAACCCCCCGCAATCCGCACTCAGCCCCGCTCCCGCGCCTCACAAGCTTGCTATACTCCCGGATGGTGCCAGATGGTGGCTGTCGCGTAAGTTTTAGACCAGCCGGGCCGGAAAACCAGCACCCGGCGCACCCTCATTCGTGATGAAGACCATACTCTCGATCTTTGGCACGCGCCCGGAGGCCATCAAGCTCGCTCCCGTCGTCCGCGAGCTGGCCCGGAACCGGCGCCGCTGCATCTCGAAGGTCTGCGTAACCGCGCAGCACCGCCAGATGCTGGATCAGGTTCTGGAATTGTTCGGGATCAAGCCGGATTTCGATCTCAATCTCATGTCGGCCAACCAGACGCCCACGCAGGTAGCCGCCGCCACGCTCATCGGGCTTGAACCCATCCTGAATGAGCTGCGTCCCGACTGGGTTCTGGTGCAGGGAGACACCATCACGGCCGCCGCCGCCGCGCAGGCCGGCTTCCTCGCGCGAGTCCGTGTCGGCCATGTCGAGGCCGGTTTGCGGACCTATGACAAATGGAGTCCGTTTCCCGAGGAGATCAACCGCCGCATCGCCGGCGTCATTGCCGACGCTCATTTTGCCCCGACCCTGCTTTCGGCCGAGAACCTGTATCAGGAGGGCGTCCCGCACGATCAGGTCTTCGTTACCGGCAATACGGTCATCGACGCGGTTTTCTGGGCCGCGGAGCAGCCGTTCGACCTGTCCCGGCTACCCGTCGACCCGGCCGTCTTCACCCGGCCCGGCGCCCGGCTGATTCTGGTTACGGCGCATCGGCGGGAGAGCTTCGGTGCTCCGCTGGAAAATATCTGCCACGCCCTGCGGCAGATCGCTACAGAGGGTGACGGTAGCGTCCAGATCGTCTACCCCGTGCACCTGAATCCCCACGTGCAGGAGCCGGTCCGGCGCATTCTCGGGGGTATCCCGAACGTTCACCTGCTTCCTCCGGTCGAATATCTCCCGCTGGTACACTTGATGACGCGGTCCTTTCTGGTCCTCACCGACTCGGGCGGCATCCAGGAGGAAGCGCCTGGCTTCGGTATTCCGGTGCTGGTGCTGCGGGAGGTAACCGAGCGCCCGGAGGGCATCACGGCGGGCACGGCGCGGCTCGTAGGCACCGATACGGCCCGCATCGTCAGCAGTGTCCAAAAGCTGCTCGACGATCCAGCCGCCTACGAAGCCATGGCCCACGCCGTCAACCCTTATGGCGACGGTCGCGCCGCCGGCCGCATCGTGGAGACGATCCTCTCCGACTGACCTTTTCACCCTTCCCGACGCCCCGGTGGCGGGTCAGTCAGAATCGCAGGCCGAATTGCCGCCTGCATGGTCGGTAAACACTTCACCGTTACTCAAGAGGAATCCCTTCCCGCAGGACGTTTGCCCTAGTTGAACTCCTTAAGTACCTTTTTCCTATCCACTTTTGGCACTATTGGACTATTGACGGGTCAATCCACTTGACCGAACATGGAGGTGCCATCGGGCTTGTAGGGTCTTGAGTACTTAGGATTACTTCCCCTCCCCGGAGGTGCAACCTCTGAGTTTAAGAAGCGCACTAACATGACTCGACATAGCTGGTCGCGATTGTGGCTGCCTGTTCTGATTATGTGGGTCCTGGCAGGCAATGCGGTACAGGGACAACAGGAAGACGACCGCAAATTCGTTTTCTACGAATCTTTTTACGGAAGCGCGAACGCCATTGGAATGGTCAATCGCCTTGACACAACGGTTGGTTACAAGTTCAACCGGTTTGTCGAGGTGGACGTGGGCGTTCCCGTCTATTTCGTAAGGCCCTCGGACAGCACCGCCGGGTTCACCGGATCGAATTCTTTCAACGGGCTCGGGAATGCATACTCAAGTTTGCGGCTGACCTTTGCCAACCCTGCGGTTCAATTCACGTCCATCCTCACGGGAACGGGGCCGACCGGCGCTCCGCACCATCAAGGACACCGCTCCCACCTATAGCGCGGTCGCCGTCGATCCCATCAACGACGAGATCTTCCTGCAGGATGAAAACCTCTTCCAGATCGTTGTGTTCGACCGCAATACGGACACGCCCGCCACGGCCGCCTTCAGCGAGCCCAAGCGCGTCATCGGCGGCCATCACACCAAGATGGAGTTCAACTGCGGCCTCTATATCGACCCGTCCTCCGGCGATGTCTATTCCGTGAATAACGACACCATCAATACGCTGGTCATCTTCTCGCGGGAGAAGGTCGGAGACGTTCCTACCACCCGGGAACTGCGGACTCCGCATCGCACCTTCGGCATCGCCGTGGATGAGGATGCCGAGGAGTTGTTTCTCACCGTGCAGCATCCTCCGGAAATCATCGTCTATCACAAGTATGCCTCGGGCCGGGAACGGCCGATCCGCACCATGCGGGGCAACTCGACGCAGCTCGAGGATGCGCACGGGATTGCGCTCGATCCGAAAAATGGCTGGATGTTCGTCTCCAACTACGGCAACTCCGCCAAGTACCTGGAAGACAGCCTCGGCAAGCCCGAGGTCGGCGACGAGGATCTGAAACCCGGCACCGGCGAATACAAAGATCCCTCCATTACCGTCTATCCCATCAAGGCCAACGGCGACCAGGTTCCCATCCGCGTCATCGAGGGGCCGAAGACGCAGCTCAACTGGCCCGCTCACATCCACATCGATGTGGATCGCGGCGAGCTGTTTGTCGCCAATGATGGAGCGAACTCCATTCTGGTTTTCGACGTCTGGGCCAACGGCAATGTCGAACCCAAGCGGGTTCTCAAGGGCCCCCGTACAACGATCCTCAACCCCACCGGCGTATTCGTCGACACCAAGAATCAGGAGCTGGTAGTTGCCAGCATGGGCAATCACTCCGCGCCGGTTTTTGCGATTGACGCCGGGGGCGATGTGCCGCCCAAGCGCGTCATCCGCAGCGCCCCCATCGGGAAAATGGCTCTGCAGATCGGCAACCCCGGCGCCGTATCCTACGACACCAAGCGCAATGAAATCCTGGTCCCCAACTGAGTGCCCATCCGCAGATTGCGACCTTCGCCAGGCTGGCGAAAGCAAGCGATGTCCCGATCCGGAAGATCTTCGGCCAGGCCACCAAGCTGGCCCGCACCATGCACGACATCCGCTACAACGAAGTCCGCGATGAGATCTACGTCGGCAACCCGTTCGCCCAGGCGATCCTCACCTTCCGCGGCATAGCGGATGGCAATGAGGGTCCCGTCTGCATCATCCAGGGTTCCAGGACCAAGCTCAACAAAGTGGATACGCTGGACGTCGATATCGTGAACGACGAAGTGATCGTCCCGCACGGCAACACCATCGTTGTTCATGACCTGACGAGTAACGGGAACGTCCCGCCGCTTCGTGTCATCGAGGGTGGCGCCGATATGGGGTGGAGGTCGGGCGCCGGAATCGGCGTGGACTGGGTTCACGACGTGATGGTTACCGATGGGTCGCCCATAGTGGACGGAAAGCGCGTCGGCGGTTCCCGTGCTTCCATCCTGATCTTTGACCGGGAGGCGGATGGTCCGTCGAAACCGGTGCGGATTATCGGCGGACCCAAATCCGGCATCCTCTCCATCCGCCAGATGGTCCTGCATCCGGAAAACGGATGGATCGTGATTGCCCAGATTACGTCCGGGTCCATTCCGGAGCCGGACGGAACTTACGTCGGCGTATTCAGTATCTATGATAACGGCGATGTGCCGCCGCGATGGAAGATCGACGGCATCCCCAGCAACGGGATGAAGAAACCCCGCGGCGTGACGCTGAATCCCAATCACAAGGAAGTCATCGTCTCCGACATGCGGATGAACGCCGTCCTGACGTTCTCGTTCCCGGAGATCTTCGACATTAAATCTCCGCCGCTCAGCCGGTAAATTCTTCTTCGGCAGGATCAATGCAACAGGCCCGCCCAATTCATGTTGAGCGGGCCTGTTTTTTAGCAATCCGCGCCAGTTGCAAGGTTCGATAGGTTGGATGATTCCGAGGATTCCTTACTCTGCCGGATCTTCAGTCTCACGCGGCGCAGGATCTGTTTTCCTATTTTCCTCTTCCGCCCGCGATTTCTTCTCGCGGAGGATCCTGGGCAGCCGGGCTAGCACAGCCTGCTGCTTGAGGAACTCCTTGAGCGGCCGGGCCGGCGTTCCCCACAAGGGCTGGCTGGCGCGCGCCACCTTATGCGGCAGCACGCCCGCCTGTCCCCCGATGATGGCTCCCTTTTGTATGCGGGCCTGATCGCCGACTCCCACCTGTCCCGCCATTGTGACATAGTCCTCGATGACGGCGCTGCCGGAGATTCCCGTCTGTGCGGCGATCACGCAATGCTCGCCGATCTCGACGTTATGACCCACCTGCACGAGGTTATCGATCTTGGTCCCGGCCCCGATGCGCGTTGGTCCCAGCGCGCCGCGGTCCACCGTGGTGTTGGCGCCGATCTCGACATCATCATTGATCTCAACGGTCCCGATCTGCGGGAACCCGTGGTACCGGCCTTGCTCGAATACGTAACCGAATCCCGGAGATCCGATGACGCAACCGCTATGAAGAACGACCCGGTTGCCGATTCGTGCATGGGCGTAAATCGTAACGCGCGGATCGAGATGGCAATGCTCTCCCAAGACAACTCCGTCGCCGAGAACGCAGCCTGCCTCGACGCAACTGCCCCGTCCGATCTTCACTCCATCTCCGATGACCACATTTCCCCCGATGGAAACATCATCGCCGATCTCAGCATTCTTGCCGATCAGCGCGGTGGGATGGATTCCGATGGCCGGCTCCGCGGGCGGATGAAATAATCCAATCACGCGGGCCATGGCGTAGCGCGGGTTGCGGACTTTCAGAACGGTCCTGCCGGGGATGGGAGCCATTTTTTCAGGGACCAGGAGACACCCGGCTCCCGATGATACGGCCTGCGCGAGATGGCGTTCCGAGTCGAGAAAACTGACGTCGGATTCGGTGGCCGCAGCGAGTGAAGCCACGCCATGGATGCGCCTTTCCAGATCGCCTTCCGCCGCGGCTTCCAGCCAATGAGCCAGTTCTTTTACCGTCTTGTCCCTGTTCCTGTCGTCGTTCATATCATTGTTCATAGCGATCCCTGCGATGATTTCCCTATAGTATGCTAGTGATTCCGGGCGCAGTTGCAATCCAGAGCGACCGAACGTGGTTGCGAAGGCGAGTATAGCGCGACCCGGCGGCGGGATTGGCGGTAGAAATTTATGGCGACGGAAATTTCAAACCACGCGATCGTCAGCCCCCAGGCGCGAATCGGCGAGAATGTATTCATCGGACCGTTCTGCATCGTGGAGGAGGATGTCGAGATCGGCGCCGGGACCCGGCTCGATTCCCACGTCGTTCTGAAGCGGTTCACGACCATTGGACAAGACAACCATCTGCACATGGGCGTCCTGCTGGGCTCCGATCCGGAGGACAAGAACTTTACGGGTGAGCGGTCTTATCTCCGGATCGGCGACCGGAACATTTTCCGGGAGTATTCCACGGCCAGCCGGGGAACGCCGCCCGAATCGGTAACCCGGATCGGCAGCGACAACTACATCATGATCGGGACGCACCTGGCGCATAATAACCAGCTCGGCAACGAGATCGTCATCTGCAACTACTGCTCGCTGGCCGGGTACGTGGAGGTGGCCGACGGCGCGTTTCTCTCGGGCGGCGTGGTCGTGCAGCAGTTTTCCAGGATCGGCCGTCTCGCGATGGTCGGCGGCAACACCCGCGTGAACCGGGACGTGCCGCCTTATCTGCTGACCTCGGAGTTCAACGTCGCCGCCCACGGGCTGAATCTGGTGGGACTACGGCGCGCCGGTTTCACCCGCGACCGGATCAAACAGTTGAAGCTGGCCTACAGGATTCTCTACCGCAGCGGGCTGGCGCTGCAAGCCGCGCTGGAGCGGATCGAGCAGGAGGTTCCGACCGAGGAGGCGGGGCATCTGGTTTCTTTCATTCGCGCTTCCCGGCGGGGCATCTGCAAGGATTATCGGTCCGGGCGGGGCAGGGAGTCAGCGGAAAATCAGGACATGGAGCCTCATTCGGAATAGAGCGATGGCTCACCCGGCGGGCGGCTCTTCCAGCGGCGATGAATCCACAGCCATTGATCCGGATACCGGCGGACAAACTGTTCGATCACCGTGGCCATCTGCTGCGTTGCGGCCTGGATGTCCCGCACGGCGTCGCCGGAGGGGGCAAACTCCAGGGCTGGATGATAGATCACCCGGTACCGGCTCGTCTCCCGGTCCCAGATACAGAAGGCGGGGACAACCGCCGCTCCGCTATGGAGCGCGAATCGCGCAACGCCTGCCGTCATCGAGGCCGGTATCCCGAAAAAATTCACCCAGGCGCCTTCTTCCGGCAGGGTGTTCTGGTCCGCCAGAATGCCGACCGTCTCATTGCGGCGCAAGGCGGTGAGGATGCTGCGGGCCGATTCAGACTTCTCCACCAGACGGTTGCCGGAGAGAGAGCGGTAGCGGTTGACGAGATGGTTCAGCCGCGGATTATCCAGAGCGCGGTAGAGGACGTTCAGCGGATGGCCCTTCAGGGCGTGGGCGAAGGCGCCCAGCTCCCAGACGCCGAGATGGGCGGTCAGAAAGATCACGCCGCGGCCCCGCGCGCGAGCGGCTTCAAAGTTCTCCCACCCGTCAAAAGAGACGTGAGAGTGCAGGTTCTTCCGGTCGAGGGAGGGAAACCGGGCGGCCGCGCAGAGGACGCGGCTGAGACTCTGGTAAACCTGCTTGCAGATGGTTCTTCGCTGCTTCGCGGTCAAGTGCGGCAGGGCCATCCGCAGGTTTCGCTCGGCCACGCGCCGCAGCTTCGGTGTGAACAGGTAGAGCAGGCGGAACAACGCCGCACTGAGAGAGCCAGAGACGGGGCGGGGCAGCATCCCCAGTCCGCGCAGGACCGAGGCCCCGAACCAGTACTCGATCAGAAAGCGCATATCCAGTGCATCTCAAGCCTGTTCTGACAGCATACCCGGCATTATCAGCGGAAAAATGCTTGCCCGCGTGCAGATCGGAGGCACGAACGATCACTTTATCATGATTGGCTGGCAGCGTTGACTATCCGGGCTGGTTGGGAGCAAGGCACGCGTGCTGGAAAAGGAAGGCACGGACGGGACCGGGCGGTAAGGGGCCGCTGCGCCCGGTCAATTTCTGATTCGATTTGGGGAAGCTGAATTAACCGCCGGCTTCGGAGGCGTCCGCCATCTGGCGGGCCAGGTAGTTCTGGATGCCGATCTCTCCGATGAGATGAAGCTGTGCTTCGAGAAAATCGATATGCTTCTCCTCGTCGGTCAGGATGGTCCGTATCAGCTCGCTGGAGGTATTATCTCCCTGATCGGCGCAGAGTTGTACGGCGGCGTTGTATTGGGTATAAGCTTCATTCTCCAGTGCCAGATCACTTTCCAGTTGTGCCTTGACGTTCTTTCCGGGCTTGAGAGGCAGCTTCATGCTCATGCCGGGAGTTCCTTCCAGAAACAGGATCCGCGTCATCAGCCGTTCCGCATGGCGCATCTCATCGATGGACTGCTTGCGGATGAAGCCGCCCAGTTTGGCGTAGCCCCAGCTTCGCTGCATTTCTCCGTGGAGAAAATACTGGTTGATGGCGATCAGCTCCGCACGGAGCGCATGATTCAAAGCGGCGATGACTTTGGGATTTCCCTGCATAATGTCTCCTTTGTTGAAAGAAGTATTCTACGCGAGACGGGCCGGGGACTCAAGCGTTACAGGCAGCCGAGAGCGACGGCCCAGCGCTCAGTCCCGAAGGCGCTGTCGCGGCAGAAGTGCCGGTAGAGGCGGGCGCGGCCGGAACGGATCATCTGTTCATTCGCGCTGCGGTCTGCATTCCCGCTCCCGGCCCCGCACCAGACCACTCCCAGAATCCGGCCATACTGATCTTCCGGCTGCCATGCGTCCTGGTGGACGGTGGCCTCCGAGCCCTCCGGACACAGTTGCCGGAGCAGGGCGGTTGACGGCGGGCCAGCCACGGTATCCCACTCCGGTGCATCCACCAGTACCAGGCGGATGCGGTGGCCGCTGATATCCAGGGTGTCGCCGTCGATGACGCGGGTTACGGAGCCGGAAAAACAACCCGGTATCTGTTCGCAGGGTGTCAGAGGAGCGGCAGGCAGAGAAGGCGGAGTCTGTGTGGTAGGACGCAGCCAGAGACGGTGAGCGGCCAGGGCCAGGGCGATCAGCAGGAGCAGGGTCCGCGCGGCTCGCGAACGGGGAAGCCGGAATCGGGTTTGGCGGCGACGCATCGGCCCATCTTGCCCCAGTTTGTCCCGCCCGCACAACTACGTGGCTGGCGGACATGAAACTACAACGGCCTGGACGGCCCGCAGACGGGCACGCAAAAATTCTGCAGATCGGCTACAGGGCGCCTCTGGGCGTCGGGTCCGACTGGGATTCAGACTTCGATTCGGGCGTTGATTCAGAATTCGATTCGAGCTGGGGCTGGTCGGGACAGTTCGCCTCCCGCTTGTAGAGCGACGGGCGGTCCTTTTCCTCGGCATCGAATGCGGAGGACATCTCGATCAGCTTCTGCTGGATCTCGCCGAACTCCTTCGTGTCTTCGATCATGCTGCCGGAGCGGGGCAGGAAGGCGATCTCCCGGTAGGATTCGACGATGCGTTCGTAGAAGGCCGGGTGGGTGCGAAAGAAGCTGGTCTTTTGCGCATAGCCTTCCTTGGCCGCTATGATGTCGAAGAACTCGACGAATCCCTCCGGGTTGTAGCCGGCGTTCCAGGCGTACTGGACGCCGAGCTGGTCGGCCTCCAGTTCGTAGTCGCGGCTGACGCCGAGCAACTGCAGGCTGATGAGCAGGCCCAGGCCCTGGAAGCCGTGGGTGAGGGCGTAGTAGGTGCCGATGCCGACCGCGCCGCCGGTGAAGATCATGGCGCCGATCTGTGCGGCCTGGAAGATGATGCTGGAAATCGTCGCTTTCTTCATCAGGCGGTGACCGTGGCGCGCCACGGCGTGCGCGATCTCGTGGGCCATCACGCCGGCCAACTGCGACTCATTTTCCGCCTCCAGTATCAGGCCGTGATTCACGTAGAGGAACCCTCCGGGCAGCGCGAATGCGTTGATCTCCTTGGACCGCAGGACGGTGATGTTCAGGGGAACTTGCAGGTCCGAGTGCCTGGCGATGTTGATCGCAACGCGATTGACGTATTCGGTGATCTCCGGGTCGTCGATGGTCGGGGGCAAAACGCCCATCTGGCGCATCTGCTGGGCGGCCTCCTGTCCGGACTTGATGTCATCGGCCTGATTTTCCTCGATGGTCCGGTAGCCGATGTCCTCGACGTCGCCCCACTTGCGGGAACGGGCTTCGCCGCGTTCCAACTGCGCCTGAATCTCGCGGCGGGCGGCGGGCCATTTTTCCATCAGGTTGAGCTTGGCGTTCAGATTCTCATACTCCACCGGGATGCCGTGCTGCGAAGCGACCTTGGTCTCTGCCAACTGGTCTTGCAGAGCCTGTATCCGGCAGTGGATCACCTGCCGCTCGACGGTGATCTCCGGGGTGTCGACCGAGGCCCGGTCGTTCAACTCCTTCAACTCCTGCTGGGCGGCCTTGATGCTCTTCTCGATGGATTTCTGTTTGTCCTTCTGGGTGTCCTTTTTCTGCTTCTCTTCCTGCTCGAGGCGCTTGCGGACAGCCTGAAACTGGTCAGGAGTGAATTCCAGGGCGGGGGAGATCTCCAGCACCTCCAGGTAAGACTTCTCCAGCAGGGATTCTATCTCCGGAGTTTCCTGCGCGGCCTGCGTAGCTGCTTGCGTAGCAGCCTGTACCGCGGCCTGGGTGGCCTGGAGATAGGTGGGCGTCAAAACGGCGAAGCAAAGAGTCAGATGGAACCACCGGCGAAACATACGAGAACCTCCTGGTATGGCAGAATCTGCGGCCGCGTGGGTGAAAAGCCGGGCGGACTATTCATTATGATGCCGCGGACCGCGCTCCGGTTGGAACCCCTGCGGAAAAACATGTCTTAATGATCCTTTTTACACTGATTCGATGCAGAATCAGGATTTTTATTGCCAGATGGGCGGAGCATCTATCCCGCTCGGCGCCGGGAGGGATGCGCCGCCGCCATGCTATACTAGACCGCCAAAGTCGCCCCCGGCAGGACCAGCTCTGCCCCCGGAGAGAACGAGAAGCCCATCCTATGAAGTGCCCATTCTGCGGTCATTCGGAAAACAAGGTCGTCGATTCGCGGGAAAGCAAGGAAGCCCAATCCATCCGGCGCCGACGGGAGTGCCTGGATTGCGGGAGGCGCTTTACGACCTATGAGCGGGTGGACGAAATTCCCTACATGGTCGTCAAGAAAGAGGGCAGCAGGGAGCGCTTCGACCGCCAGAAGGTGCTGGCCGGATTGCTGCGGGCATGCGAAAAGCGGCCCGTCAGCACGGGGCGTCTTGAGGAGATCGTCGATGAGGTGGAGGCGACGGTCGCCGATGCGGCGGAACGGGAGCTGTCCACCAAGCGGATCGGTGAGGTTCTGATGTCGCGGCTCCGCGAACTGGACAAGATCGCCTACGTGAGGTTTGCGTCGGTTTACCTGGATTTCAAGGACATTCGCGAGTTTATGGACGAGCTGAAAGACCTGTTGCGGGTCTCGAAAACTTAATGGGCGACTTTCTTCCCTTCACCATTCCTTCATCATTTCGCAGCATCCATCATCAACCCATAAAACCGCTGATCTGGCATCCGCAACCCGCAAAACCGCTAATCCGGCAGCTTCAGGAGCCTGCGGGCATTTCCCTCGTATATCTTCGTCCGGTCCTCCGCCGTAAGAGATAATGAGTCGATTGCGCGAATCGTGTCCCGGATGAACCCTTCCCCTTTCTCGGGGTCGAAAGGCATGTCGGAGCCGAACAAGACGCGGTCCACTCCGAAATAGTCGATGCCGGTCTCGAGCGGGGAGACGGCGCCGAAAAGAGCCGTATCGCCATAGAACATCGGGAAGTAGTCGGCGGGCCGGCGTTTCAGCCGGTGCCGGATCAACTCGGCACTCTCATCCGGCGTGCGGGAGCCGAGCTGGTCCAGTCCCGGGCCGAGGCGGCCGGCGAAATAAGGGATCATCGCTCCCAGATGGTGGGTGATGATCTTCAGGTCCGGATGGTCGTCGAACAGGCCGGAGAAAACGAGGCGGGTCATGGCGACGCTGGTCTCATAAGGCCACCCGAACAGCCACCAGATCTCGTAGCGGGACATCTTCTCCACCGGGTAGTCGGGAAAATGGGCGGGCCGGGACGGGTGCAGCCAAATGGGCAGGTCCACTTCCGCCATGTACTGAAACAGAGGCCGGAAGACGGGTTCGTCCAGCGGGTGGCCATTCACGTTACTGAACACCTGCACCCCGCGCGCGCCCAGTTGCCCGATGGCCCGGTCCACCTCCACCATGCAGGCGTCCATGTTGTTCATGCACAGGGAGGCGATGAAGGCGGGGAACCGGTCCGGGTAGCGGTCGACCAGCCCGGCCATGCCGTCGTTGGCGATGCGGGCCAGCTCCGGGGAGGTGTCCCGGTCGCCGAAGACCTCAAGTGGCGGGGATGCGAGCGTCAGGACCTGACGGTAGCCCTCGTAACGGTCCATGATGCGAAATCTGGTTTCCAGATCGATCAGGACGGGGATCTCCCGAATGCGCTTCTGCATGTGGTCCACGCGGCCGGAGATCCGCAGAATGCGGTCGAAAAAAGCCTGGGGGAAGATGTGGGGAAAGATATCGATCTTCATGGAGAACTCCAGTTATTTCGTGTCATTTCGCAAAATCTTGCAACTGGCTGCGGCATTCTGCAACTGGCAACAACAGGCCGCAACATTTCGCAACAGGAGAAAGCCTGTCCGGTGGGTCAGAGATCTGCGTTCAGAAGCAACATTCTACAGTATGGGGCGGTGAATGTTGAGCGTCTCAGGATTCAGTCCGCGCCAGCCGCCAATTCTGCCACGTAAGACCTTCCCGGGCGGCCAGTGGTATGCCCGGTACCAGAACGAGCATATAGGTCAGCAGCCAGATCAGCAAAGCCATGGTGGTGGCCGCCGGTAACGGGATGCCGAACAGTTGCTGGAGTGTGAGGATGGTGGCCACCTGCGTGCCGCCGCCGACCGCTGGCAGGTGAACGACCGATCCGACGACGCCGGCTACCATGACCAGTGCCAGAGCCGGACCGGCCAGCTGGCTCATGGGGGGGCCCATAGCCAGGGCCACACTCCAGTAGGCGCCCAGGATGGCGAGCCATACAAGCAGGGAATATACCATGCAGAGAAGGAGTCCGGGGAAATCCTTCACCACCCCCAGGGCGGAGGCGAAGTGCTCCACCCATCGGTCCACTTTTTCCCGGAACGCAAGGGGGAACGGTGTCAGCAAGCGGTCCACGAGCCGTGCGGTCTGTTTGGGGTAATGATGTAGCAGAAGTACGAATACTGTGATCAGTAACGTGATGAAAAAAAGGATCAGCCCGGCTTGCCGGAAGTGAGCTAGCATCGCGGCGCCCGGGGAGCCGGAGACCACGGCCGGGGGGCGCCACCAGAGCGCCATGCCGATCAGTCCGAGAATCGTCAGGCTGTCGAACACCCGTTCGATCATCCAGACGCCGAGCTGAGACGTAACGGCGAGCCCCTCCTTGCGGGCAATGAGCATCGGACGGACCAACTCTCCCGGCCGGCCGGTCAGAGCTACCACACTGAAGCCGATCACGGTGGAAACCAGCACGTTCCGGAGGCTGGTCTTTTTCTCGTGTCGCAGAAAAGCCTGCCAGCGGAAGGCTCGGAGCATGTAGGTCGCGAAGATGAGCAACATGGCGAGCCCCAGGTAGGAAAGGCGGACACTGGCGATGGTTTCCCGGAAGGAAAAGGATTGAAAATCCTGCCATAGCGGCTGGCGGGAAAAGTAGTGAACGGCCCAGGCAAGGCCGCCGAGGACAAAAATCCCCGTCAGGAACAGACGAATCCGCTTTGACATTCGATCTCTGCGCCGGCCCGGGGCCGGGCGGCAGGCATATCCTCTCTCGCACGCATGCGTCTCGCACATATTCGGCAGCCTGGCTTCGATCTTCGCACGAGGCTGACCGGAGAAATATCCCGGTCCCGTTCGTGTGGCGCCCTAATCCTTTTCCGCGGAATCGGAACGGGAGGGCGCTTGCGTCGTTTTTGCCTTGGGGCGAGCCGGCCGCCGGCGTGCTGGTTTCCTGACTGCGGTCGTGCTCTTGGCACTGGTCTTTCGGGGCGAGGGGGCGCGCCTGGGCCTGACCGTTTTCTTCTTCTCCGGCTCTCCCGCGGCCGTGGTCTCCTTTGCGGCTTTTGCGGCCTTTACGGCCCGAGTGGGAGAGGCTGCCGCAGACGGTTTGGCCCGGGAAGCAGAGTGCAAGTCCCTGGTCGCGGAAAACTGCACGCCCGGATAGACGCGCCAGACGGACTCGGCATCGGCTTCGAGCCGGACGATGCCCACATCCTGGGCGTAGTTCAGCAACTCGGCAAACTGCCCGAAGCCGTATCGCTGCTCGTCAAACTCAGGCTCCACGCGCAATACGTATTCCTTCACCGAACTGTAATCGAGCTGACCCCACAGGTCGTTTTCGTCGATGACCCGCAACGCCTTGTACAGTGTCGGCAAGGCGTCCTCGGGCTGCAGAAAGGAGTCGGGTACCTGCGGGGTGTCCTCCTGCGGAATCTCCACAATCAGCTGGCTATCCACCTTCTTGATATCGATCAGGCCCTCCCGCTTCAGCATCTCGGCAAACTGCCGGAAGGAGCTGGCTCCGTAGTCCTGCTCCGTAAAAGAAGAGTCCAGCTGGAGCATCGTGCTTTTCAGCAGGCCCATCTGGGGCGTAACTTCCCGCCGCGCGATCACCTCCATCGTGCGGTAGAGCAGCGGCGCTGCGTGGGACAACGGCAGAGTCGGCCCGGTTCTGGCTGGAGGAGATTTCTGCGCCGACCGGCTCTGACGCGAGGAGCGTCCGGAGGCCGAAGCCAGCAGACTTTCGTAACTGATGAACTCCCGGCAGTTCTTCTGCAGGATGGTGCTCGTGAAGGCGCGGCCTCCAACGATGTAGATGCTCTTGTTGTACTGCTTCAGCATCTCCACCAGCGAGATGAAATCGCTGTCGCCCGAGACGATGGCAAACGCATCGATGTGCGGCTTGGTGAGCGCCATCTCCAGAGCGTCCAGGGCAAGGTTGATGTCCGCTCCGTTCTTGTCGCCCCGGGGACCGGGATGGCGTTGTACCATTTGTACGCCGTGCTGGCTCAGGCTCCGGCTCATGTTCCCGTGGCGTGTCCAGTCTCCATATGCGATTTTGGTGAGGATTTCGCCCCGTTCTTTCAATGCTTCCAATACCGGTGAAACGTCAAATTCTCTTCGCAGGGTGTTTTTCACCCCGATCTCAATGTTGTCAAAATCAATAAATACCGCTATGCGCTGTCGTTCTTCCATATAAATCCTTTCACGCCATTCTTTTGGCGTCATTTCCTATCATATCATCCGATCGGCTGGTCCTGGCCCGGTTGTCCCAGGTTGGGTGTTTCCTGCAATAAGTAGCGGAAAGCAATCCGACCTGCCCGGATGCCGATTGCAAGTTTGGGACAGATGTCCTGGAGTTGCGGCGGGAAGGCGTATGCCCATCATACCGTGAATAGGCGCAGCCGCCCCTATTCCACCCAGTCGGCGATGAACACGTTCGTGTCTCCCGGCTGGGCGGCGTTGCGGTTGGAACCAAACACCAGCTTCTTGCCGTCGGAGCTGAACATCGGGAATCCGTCGAAGCCCTCTGCGTACGTGATGCGCTCCAGGCCGGCGCCATCGGTCCTGACCATGTAAAGGTCAAACTCCCGGCCAGCAGGATCGTCCATGTTGCTGCTGAAGATGATCCGATCTCCGTCGGGATGAAAGAAAGGCGCAAAATTGGCGGCGCCGTTCCGGGTAACCTGCCGCTGATTTTCGCCGGTGGAGTCCATCACGTACAACTCCAGTTTCGTGGGCCGGATCAGGCCTTCCCGTAGTAATTCCTGATAGTCCGCGATCTCCTCTGGGTCTGTCGGGTAATGTGCGCGGTAGACGATCTGCGAGCCATCGAAGGAGAAAAACGGCCCGCCATCATAACCGACCTTGTCTGTCAGGCGCCGGACTGCGCTTCCGTCGGCCTCCATTGTGTAGATGTCCAGGTCTCCATCCCGTACCGAAGTGAAAACGATTTTCCCATCCTTGCGGGAGATAGTGGCTTCCGCATCGTAGCCAGGCGTTTCGGTCATGCGCCGCAGGTCGCTTCCATCCCAGTTGGCCGTGAAGATGTCATAAGTCTCGTCCACTGGCCAGACATATCCGAGCGAGTAGTCCGGCCTGGGTGGGCAGGCCTCGCTGCCGAGATGAGTGGAGGAAAACAGGAGACGATCCTCTCCGGGAAATATATAGCCGCAGGTGGTCCGTCCCTTTCCCGTGCTGACCAGCCGCCGATGGCTGCCCGCAGTATCCATCACATAGATCTGGTCGCAGTTTTCCTCGCCTTCATGTCCCTGGAAAATCAGCCATTCATCATTGCCGGAAAAGTAGGCCTCGGCGTTTTCTCCGGAAAAGGTCAGCTGCCGGATGTTGCGGAGATGGGTTTCCTGAGGAAGATCCAATGACGGCTCGGAGGGTCCCGCTGACTGGGTCCCGCCACCACATCCTGTTAGAAGCAGCGTCAGTAATCCCAGCGGGGCCAGCGTGCCAGCGCGCAACGCTCTTGGGGGTGTCAGGGAGATCATCGGCAATCTTCATTTTAAGGCCACCGGAGGCAGGTTGGGTGAGAAAAATGCAGAACCAGAGCGAATAGCCCAAAAGACCTAGGAACCTGGTCCCAATTCAAATCGTGACCTTCGTTCCATTGGCTTCCGGCCTCAGTGCCACTATCTTGGGAATGTGCTCAATGAATGCAGGCGGCACGCAGATTGTGCGGGGCAAGCCCGGTCTAAGGACGAGTTCGAAGTTCCGGGAATCGCGAAGGAGACTGGATATGATCGAAGAATTGACAAATAAAAACCTGATGGAGATACGGGAAAACGTGCAGCGGGTCGTTGGCTCGCTGGAAGTGTGCTGGCGATGCCAGAATGTCTCCGAATGCCAGAAGCATATCCTGGGAAATCTGGTCCTGGTCTGGCTCTGCGGTGGTTGGGTCAGTCAGATGGAAACGCCACAGGTTTCAAAACGGCGGAAGAAAATTCGGGTACCCGTTTAGCGGGCGAGTGTTTTCGTGAGGATGCCGCCACTCGCCCTGGACTTCTCCCGCCATTGGACTTCCCGCTTTTCCTTCCGTAACGTTTTCCCGCCCCCCGGCTACTCGTTCCAAATTGACATAGCCCGATGGTCTGGTTAGCATGGACTCTGCACGGGGAGCCATGAATCGAGGGCAGTGAGGGTTAGGCTTTTGGTTACCGTCGAAGAGTTTCGCCACATACACACCATCTTTCAATCCATTCTTCAAAATAAGCTTGAGCAGGAGTTACCTCGTCCGCAGGAAGTGGGCCGGGCCATGGATGCAATGGATGCAGAGGTGCTGGAACACCGTGTCCCCCTCGTGTTGGAATCCTGGCTTGCGTTGCTGGATATGGCCGTAAATCCGCACCTGTTTCGGAACCATCTCGCTACACACGATGTAGGGGATGCGGCGCTCGGCTCACTGGTGCGATTCATCGTAGGGAAAAAAGTGCATCGGCAGGACGACCACGAAAAGGTGGACTGGCTTGCCACGCATCTGTTCCGGAAGCGGGAGGAAAACAAGAAGCGCCCCTCTGTGTGGCCTAAAACGGACATAAAAGAAATTCTAGAGGGGTTCGAGTTTCCGCAACTGAGCCGTTCCGCCGAAGATCTTCTGATGGAGATGCCGGCGTTGCTCGATGAGGTGAAATATTTCAGCAACTTCTCTCAGTTGACCGATTCCCGGATCATACAGAGGGCGCGGGAGATGAAAAACCAGTTCAGGGAAGAGTTCTTTCACCCGGATGTTCTGGCGGCCGTCATCAATTACAACTTGTTTTTTGGGCAGAAATTCAACACCCTCATCCAGGAGGCAATGGATGCTGTCCGGGAATTCGCCCGCCAGCAGCCCAATGAAAAGACGCCGGACACCGAACAGTTGCTGCAGAGCGATTACCGGCTGACCTCCGATGCCCTGCGGAGTTTGAGTGAATTAGGCCGGCAGAAGGCGCTGGAACAAGCAGGTGGTCCGGACCAGGGTGACGGGCAGCTTGCTGGCCAGCCCCCATCCATCCAGGAGCAGCTCCGAAGTCTCGGTGTCGACACCGAGCAGGAGGACCTCTCTCTGAGAAAGCGGATGGAAGAATTAGCTCTGCGGGTTCGCGGTAATCCAAAAATGAACTCCATTCCCAACTCCTTCGCCCCCATCCTGCTATCGGAATGGGAGTTGCATGCATTCCAAACCCCGCGCCCGGAATCGGAGCAGAGTTTTCGTGCCGACTCCGCGCGAAGCCTTTGCCGCTCCATCGGTATCATCTACCGGATCCATGAAGAGATGCCGCAATATCTAGAAAAGAAGGGCACGGAATTTCTGTGGAAAGGGCATTACGATTCTCTGGTCTACCTTCTGTATCAGGGACGGGCGGAAAAGGAAGTTCTGGTGCAGCTGTCCGCATCCGGCAAGGAGAGGGGTCTTTCGGAAAAGGCTCATCAGTTGCAAACGACCTCCGAGAAGTTGGGTGTCGCGCTCGCCAAGGTCGCCGAACTGTTCTGATCCTTCCGGAAGCAGCTGCCATATTGACGGGTCATGCCCTCCCTGCTAGCATGGTTGATCACGCTGGATCATTCACTCCATGGCAAAACCACCTATTCTGGAAGGGCTGACTTTCGATGATGTCATGCTGCTTCCCGGTCGCTCCGATGTCCTGCCGACGGCCGTAGACCCTTCCACTCGTCTTTCGCGCAATATCCATCTGAACATTCCCCTGGCCAGCGCGGCGATGGATACTGTAACCGAGGCTCCTTTGGCGATTGCCATCGCGCAGCAGGGCGGCATCGGATTCATCCATCGCAATATGCCCATTGAGCGGCAGGTCGGGGAGGTGGACCGCGTCAAGCGGAGTGAAAGCGGCATGATCTCCGACCCTGTAACGTTGCCGCCGGAGAAACTCATCTCCGACGCGCTGGACGTCATGCGCCGCTACAAAATATCCGGCGTTCCCGTCACGAAGGACGGTGTGCTGGTGGGCATCCTGACGAACCGCGACCTGCGGTTTGAAACGCGGCTGGATCTGCCGATCGGCGAAGCGATGACCAAGGAGCGGTTGATCACCGTACCGGTGGGCACCACGCTGGAGGAGGCCGAGAATATCCTGCAGCAGCATCGGGTGGAAAAACTCCCCGTGGTCGACGAGAAATTCAACCTCTGCGGATTGATCACGGTCAAGGATATTCATAAGAAGCGGCGGTATCCGCTTGCTGCCAAGGATGCGCAAGGGCGGCTGCGCGTCGGCGCTGCCGTCGGCGCTACCGGCGATTTTCATGAGCGGGCCATGGAACTGGCGCGGGCCAAGGTGGACGTCATCGTCGTGGACACGGCGCACGCCCATTCCACGCGGGTGCTGGATGCGGTCCAGGTCCTGCGTCGTGAGCTGACCGGAGTGGACTTGATTGCCGGAAACGTCGCCACATATGAAGGCGCGGCCGACCTGCTCCAGCTCGATGTGGACGGCATCAAGGTGGGAGTTGGCCCCGGCTCCATCTGCACCACACGGGTTGTAACCGGTGCCGGTGTCCCGCAGGTTACCGCCGTTCTGGAGTGCTCTCGTGCCGTGGAGGGTTCCGGCGTCCCCATCATCGCCGACGGCGGCATCAAGTTTTCCGGCGACATTACGAAGATTCTCGCCTGCGGCGCTCATTGCGTCATGGTGGGCAACCTGCTGGCCGGCTGCGATGAAAGTCCAGGCGAATTCGTTCTCTATCAAGGCCGGACTTTCAAGACGTACCGGGGCATGGGGTCGCTCGGCGTCATGGAGATGGGCTCGGCGGACCGCTACTCGCAGGAATCTCTCCAGCGCGACAAGCTGATTCCGGAAGGAATCGAAGGGCGCGTGCCCTACAAGGGGTCGCTCGAAGCGATGGTCTTGCAACTGATCGGCGGAGTGAGGTCTGGAATGGGTTATTGCGGGAGCGCCACGCTGGAGGAGTTGCGCGACAAGGCGCGCTTTGTTCGGATTACGAATGCCGGCCTGCGCGAGAGCCACGTCCATGACGTCATCATCACGAAGGAAGCCCCCAACTACCGGCTGGAGTAACCACCCCCTCGCGCCGCCTCATACGGGCGCATACCTTGAAACTATAATTATGTTGTTCCTGCGGAAGGGTTCCTATTTGGCGGGCGGTTCTTTTTTTGCTTTGGTTTTTGCCTTAGCTTCTGTCTTAGGTTTTGTCTTGGGTTCTGGCTTAGCTTCTGCTTTGGCGTCTGCCTTGGACCGTTTTTTCTTCTTCTCGGGAGCTTTTTCCTTCAATTCGCTTCCCAGCAGCTCCACCATAGCCATTTCCGCCCCGTCGCCGAGTCGCCAGCCGAGCTTCGTAATGCGCACATAGCCGCCGTTACGGCTGGAAAACCGCGCCGCGAGCGTATCAAAAACCTTCTTCACCGATTCCGGTGTCTGCAGGTAAGCCGCGGCCTGACGCCTCGCATGCAGCGTCTCGGCCTTTCCCAGCGAGATCATTTTTTCGGCCAGCGGCCGCATCGCCTTCGCCTTGGTAACGGTCGTGGTGATTCTTTCCTCCACCACCAGTGAAGTAACCAGGTTTCGAAGCAGTGCCCTTCGATGGCTGGTGTTCCTGCCTAATTTCCATCCCGCTCTACGGTGTCGCATGAATATTCTCTCGCAATGTTGAATCGTTGGTCTCTGGAGGCGCCCTCGCTCGCGAGGAGGACTTCCATGTGGCTAGGGCTAGTCCCGAGCTGCTGTCGGCGGCAGGAGGTTGCCTCGCTCATCCACCAGCAGGCCCAAGCCCAAACCCATATTTTGTAAGATTTCCTTGATCTCGTTCAGCGATTTCCGGCCGAAGTTCTTCGTCCGCAGCATCTCCTGCTCGCTCTTCTGGATCAGTTCGCCGATGGTCTGAATGTTGGCGTTCTTCAGACAATTGTAGGAGCGCACGGAAAGTTCCAGTTCTTCCACCGAGCGGTTCAGGTTGTCGTTGCGCGCCTCGGTGCCGACCGGGGCTGCGTCCTCGTAATCCCGGTCCTCTTCCTGGAAGTTGATGAAGATGGCCATGTGGTCTTTCAGCAGCTTGGCTGCCAGTCCGATGGAATCCTGCGGAGAAACGGCGCCGTTGGTCCAGACGTTCAACGCCAGCTTGTCATAATCGGTGATCTGTCCGAGGCGTGCCGGCTCCACCGTGTAGTTGACCTTGCGGACCGGCGAGTGGATCGAATCGATCGGGATATATCCGATCGCAAGGTCTTCGTCGAAGTTCCGGTCCGCGCTGATGTAGCCGCGCCCGTGCTTGATCCGCAAGTCCATTTCCAGTTTTCCACCCTCGCTCACCGTTGCGATGTAGACGTTCTGGTCGAGCACCTCCACGTCGGCGTCGGTCTGAATCTGGGAAGATAAAACCTCTCCTGGCTTGTCCACCACCACTCGGAGCGTTTTCGGCCCCTGGCCATGCAGGCGCAGGGGAATCTGTTTCAAATTCAGGATAATGTCGGTGGCATCTTCCACGACGCCCGGAATCGGGGAGAATTCGTGCAGCACGCCTTCAATCTTCACTGCGGTAATCGCGGCGCCCTCGATGGAGGAAAGCAGGACGCGCCGAAGGGCATTGCCAATTGTCGTACCAAATCCCCGCTCAAACGGCTGGGCGGAAAACTCCCCAAACGTAGCGGTTAAGGTTTCCAATGTGGCTGCTACACGCTTTGGTTTTTGAAAACACTTCCATAAAATCACGGTCGTTCCTCCTCATTGTTGCCTTGCATCGGCCCGATGAATCTGCTCTTTCGGCCTCGGCTCAAGGTGCTCGATCCTGGCGAGCGGCTACGGCTTACTTGGAATACAGCTCCACGATGAGCTGTTCATCGATGGGCTGGGCGATTTCCTGACGCTGCGGGGTCGACAGGATCCGGATCTTCAGATTTTCCTGATCCATTTCCAGCCAGGTGGGAACCGTCTGGTGCATGACGGTCTCTTGGTTTGTCAGGATGATCTTGGCTTTCCGGCTGCCTTGGCGCACCTCGATCACATCTCCCGGCTCCACGCTGATCGAGGGAATGTTGGCTTTGCGCCCGTTCAACTGGAAATGGCTGTGGCGGACCAGTTGCCGCGCCTGGGAACGGGAACTCGCCAACCCGGCCCGGAAGACCACGTTGTCCAGCCGCTGTTCCAGATACTGGAGCAGCAACTCGCCCGTAATTCCTTTCCGCAGGGCCGCCTTCTCGAAATATCGCCGGAACTGATTTTCCAGAACGCCGTAGATCCGGCGCACCTTCTGTTTCTCACGCAACTGGAGTCCGTAGCCCTGCATGCGGGGCCGCCGGGCCTTTCCGTGCTGCCCCGGGGGGACATTGCGACGTTCGATGGCGCATTTCTCCGAATGGCACCGGTCACCTTTGAGAAATAATTTGGTTCCCTCGCGCCGGCAGAGCCGGCACACAGGACCGATATATCTGGCCACGCTGATCTCCTCCTTGGATTACACTCGCCTCCGTTTGGGAGGGCGGCACCCATTGTGTGGCATGGGCGTTACATCCTTGATCGATTTGATTTCCAGGCCCGCGGCTGCCAGGGCCCGGATGGCAGATTCGCGTCCCGAACCCGGCCCCTTCACGCGGACATCCACGCTGCGCATCCCATGGTCTTTGGCCATGTTCGCCGCATTTTGCGCCGCCTGCTGGGCGGCAAACGGAGTTCCCTTGCGTGAACCGCGGAAGCCGAGCGACCCGGAGCTCTTCCAGGAAATTACGTTTCCGTTTGTATCCGATATCGTCACCATCGTATTGTTGAAGCTCGCCTGAATGTGAGCGATGCCGGCGCTGATATGCTTGCGCTCCTTCTTCTTGAAGGCTTTTTTCTTCTTTCCCTTTTTCTCTGCTTTCGCCATAGAGACTCCTGATCGTTTCTACCTTGTCTGCCCTGCTGCGGCCGGCTATGTCTTACCGGTGGCCTTCTTCTTGTTCGTTACCTGGCCCTTGCGCGGTCCTTTGCGCGTCCGGGCATTGGTATGGGTTCGTTGTCCCCGCGTGGGCAGGTTGCGCCGATGCCGGAATCCACGGTAGCTGCCGATTTCAATCAGCCGCCGGATGTTCAAGGAGATCTCTTTGCGGAGTTCTCCTTCCACCGCCCCTTCATCTTCCAGGATCTTTCGAATCCGGCTTACTTCATTTTCAGTCAGATCCTTCACTCGCGTGTCCGGATTGACGTCGGCACGATGCAGAATCGAGTTGGAACGCGTCCGGCCGACTCCGTATATGTGGGTCAACCCGATCTCCACCCGCTTTTGCAGGGGCAAATCCACTCCGACGATTCGCGCCATTTCTGCTCCTTCTCCTGTTTCGCGGCCCGTT
The DNA here is from genome assembly GCA_963662495.2 of Terriglobia bacterium. Lineage (GTDB taxonomy): Bacteria > Acidobacteriota > Terriglobia > 2-12-FULL-54-10 > 2-12-FULL-54-10 > SHUM01. Next base: position 125,021 of record CAXVYQ010000008.1, on the reverse strand, counting down.
CGTCCGCTTCTCCGGCTTGGTCTCTTACGGAAACCGACCGCGTTCCGGTACAGCGTCCCGCCGTTTTAACCCTGACGCTGCTTATGTTTCTTGTTCACGCAGATGACCCGTACCACCCTGCGGCGGTGGATAATCTTGCACTTATCACACATTTTTCTTACCGATGCACGGACTTTCATGTTTTCCACTTCCTCTTTTCAAGTCCACCCCTTGGGGGCCGGGTCTGGCTACTTGAGATCCCTTGCCACTTAAGAACCACCGTGGTGCTTGAGAACCCATGCCACTTAACAACTCAGGGCCGCTTCAGAACCCAAGACACTGGAGAACCCCATGCCGCTGATCCCCGTGCCGCTTAAGAGCCCAGGGGCCACGTGGGAATTCAGGGGCGCGTAAGAACCCAAGGACCGTTTGCCGTTACAACCACGCAATGCTCAAAGTGAGCCGAACGGCTTCCATCCACCGTTACCGCTGTCCACCGGTCTTCCTGAACACGGGAGCCGGGCTTTCCCATGTTGACCATCGGTTCGATGGCCAGCACCATGCCTTCCTTGAGCTTCGGACCTTGTCCGGCGGGCCCGTAATTGGGGACCTTGGGGTCCTCATGCACGCGGCTTCCAATGCCATGCCCCACGAATTCCCGGACCACCGAATAGCCATGCCGTGTTACGTGTTGCTCGACCGCGGCTGAGATGTCCCCGATTCTGTTCCCCAGCCGGACCTGCTCGATCGCGGCGTCCAGCGACTCCTCGGTAACCCGCAGCAGTCGCTGCAGCTCCGGTCCGATCTCTCCTACTGGAACCGATACTGCGGAATCTCCAAAATAGCCTTCTGCCTCGACCCCGACATCGATCTTCAGAACGTCTCCCTCATGAAGGACCTTCTTCTTCGAAGGGATGCCGTGTACGATCTCATCGTTCACCGATGTACACAGGATGCACGGGAAGCCATACAGTCCCTTGAATGCCGGCCGCGCACCTTTTTCCGCCAGCCACCGTTCGGCGGCCATCTCCAGATCGTAGGTCGTGATGCCCGGCTTCACCTTCGTCTTCAACTCGGACAGCAACTCGTAGGTAAGCAAACCAGCCCGCCGCATCTTCTCGATCTCCAGGGCTGATTTGCAGATAATCATATTTCTCCGAGAAGTCCGCCCAGTTCCTCGGTGATCTTTTCCGGCGGCTGCTCTCCATCGAGTTGCAGGAGGCTTCCGATCCGCCGGTAAAAATCCAGCAAGGGCGCGGTCAGCAATTCGTAGGCGATCAGTCTTTCTCGAATTGCTTCTTCGCGGTCATCGGACCGCTGTGCCAGTTCAGTACCATCGGCGTTGCAAACGCCGTCCCGGGACGGGGGTTTGGTCCGCAGGTTATAGACCCGGTGGCATGTTGGACAGGTCCGCCGGCCACTCAGCCGGTTTACGATTACATCGTAGGGCACCTTCAGGTTGACGACAACCGGAGCACCCTGATCCTTCTGTTTCAGCACGTCCCGGAGCGCCTCGGCCTGAGACACCGTCCTCGGGTATCCGTCCAGCAGGAAACCGGTCGCGCAATCGGGCTGGGCCAGCCGCTCCATCACCATCTTGTTCACAACCTCGTCGCTGACCAGTTCCCCCTTATCCATGAACTTTTTGGCCAGCGCGCCCAGCGGAGTTTCCTGCCGCACATTCTCCCGGAAGATCGCGCCGGTGGAGATGTGCGGGATTCCCATGCGGCGGGAGATCTCCACCGCCTGCGTTCCCTTGCCGGTCCCCGGCGCACCAAGGAAAATCAGTGGCAATACCTTTCGTGTGCTGGAGCCTCCGCTCATCGTTCGATACTGCTTCCGGTGGTGGAATCTTTTTTCCCAAATGGCGGCCGCTGTGGCCATCTCGACGGCATCCTGGCCTAATCCGCCAGTACCTCTACCTTGCCTCCGGCCTTCAGTATCTTCTCCCTGGCCGATTCGCTGAACCGATGTGCCGTTACGTTCACGGCTGACTTCAGCTCACCATTCCCCAAAATCTTCAGTCCATGCCCCAGCTTCTTCACGACTCCGCGCTCCACCAGCAGTTCCGGGGTAATGGTCGCCTCGCCCAGCCGCTCCAGGTCCTTCAGGTTGATGATGGCGAATTCCTTCCGGAAGATGTTCGTGAAGCCCCGCTTGGGGAGACGCCGCTGGTAGGGCATCTGGCCGCCTTCGAACCCACGCTTGGCGTGGTAGCCGGAGCGGGAATGCTGGCCATTGTGGCCGCGCGTGGATGTCTTGCCGTGTCCCGATCCCATCCCCCTGCCGACGCGCTTGCGTTTGTGAGTCTTGCCGGCCGGCACGCGAATTGTGCTGAGGTTCATCATGCTTTAGTCCTAGCTTGAGTCCGCGATCTCTCCATACCTGCTGAATCTTTTGCCGCTGCTGCTGGCTAGTCCACGATTTTCACGAGGTGGGGAACCTTTGCGACCATCCCGCGAATCGCGGCGTCATCGGGTCTTTCCACCACCTGCTGCAGTTTCCGCAAGCCCAGTCCCCGCACCACTCTCTTATGCTTTTCCGGGCAGCCGATGGAGCTGCGAACCCATTTGATTCGAATCGTCGCCTTCGTTGCTTCTTTCTTAGCCGCGCTCATTCTGCCTGCTCCCTCGATTCCCTGTTTCAGGTCCTGTGCAACCGGCTATTTAGCGGCTTCGAGTGTCGCCGGCGCCGGATTTTTCGCACGTGGTATCCGTTCCCGCAACTGATTCAATGCTTCCATCGTGGCACGGACAACGTTTTGGGGGTTCGTCGTCCCCAGGGATTTGGAAAGGACGTTATGGATGCCAGCCGCCTGCAGTACCGCCCGCACGGGCCCGCCGGCAATCACGCCGGTTCCTTCCGCTGCCGGTTTTAGCAGTACCCGCCCGGCGCCAAAGCATCCCAGTACTTCGTGCGGTATCGTCGCTTTAAACCGGTGAATCTTCGAAAGGTTTTTCTTGGCGGCCTCGATGCCCTTGCGGATGGCTTGAGGGACCTCACGCGCCTTGCCCATGCCGAATCCGACCACGCCTTCTTCCGGGTCGCCGACCACGACGAGTACGCTGAAACTCATATTCTTTCCACCCTTGACTACCTTCGTGACCCGGTTGATCGAGATCACCTGGTCCTTCAACTGGTAGTCGCTGGAATTTATGCGTTCTGCTGGCAATCGTCCTCCTTTAGAACTTCAGCCCGCCTTCGCGTGCTGCATCCGCCAGGGCTTTGACCCTTCCGTGATAATGATATCCGCCACGGTCGAATGCCACCTGACGAACTCCCTTTTCTAGTGCCCGCGCAGCGATCTGAGCTCCTACGAATTTCGCCGCCTCGACATTTCCTCCGCTGTTTCCGGAAAAATCCTTCTCGCGCGTACTGGCCGCTGCCACCGTGTGACCCAATGTATCATCCACCAATTGGGCGTAGATATGCTTCACCGATCGAAATACATTCAGCCGGGGACGCTCGGTCTTGCCGGAGAGTTTCTTCCGCAGACGAATGTGCACCCGTTTTCTCGTCTGGTTGCGGAGATGTTGTCGAATCATCGCTTTTCCGCTATTCCTTCTCTAAATTTCGAGCCCCTGCGACCGTCTGTTGCCTATTTGGCGCCGGTGGCTCCAGCCTTGCCCACTTTCTTCTTCAACACTTCGCCCGCATAACGGATCCCCTTGTTCTTATAGGGGTCCGGCGGGCGCAGCGACCGGATTGTCGCGGCCACCTGACCAACCTGCTGGCGGTCGATTCCGCTCACACTTAGACGTGTCTGCTTGTCCACGGCCACCTGAATCCCATCCGGGATCACATACTCGATCAGGTGCGAATAACCCAAGGAGAACGTCACCACGTTCCCCTTGATCTCCGCCCGGTAGCCGATGCCAACGATCTCCAGGTCCTTCTGGAAACCTTGCGAAACACCCGTAACGCAGTTGGACAGCAGGCTCCGCGCCAGCCCGTGGAAGGCGGCATATCGGTTGGCCGACCGCTGGACCAGCAGCGTGCCCTTCTCGTTGACCACCTGGATGCCCTCCGGGACTGCCATTTTCAGCTCGCCCTTCGGCCCCTTCACGTGGATCTCGTTCTCTGCGATCTTCACCTCGACCTTTTCAGGCAGGGGAACCGGCTTTTTTCCAATCCGCGACATAGAGTTTTTTCCTTCGTCGGTCTCTAGTGAACTTCCAGCAGTATCTCGCCGCCGACCTTGGCCTTCCGCGCCCGCGGGCCGGTCATCAACCCGCTTGGGGTGGTCAGGATGCAATGTCCTAAACCGCCCAGAACAGTCGGAATGGAGGAATAGGGCGTGTACACGCGCCGGCTTGGTTTTGAGACCCGGGCCAGTTTCGTAATGGCCGGTTCTCCCTTGGCCGTGTATTTCAGCGTGATCCGGAGATTTTTCTTCTTTCCCTCTTCCACCACTTTGTATCCGGTGATGTAGGCTTCTTCCTTCAGGATCTTCGCGATCTCCACCTTGATCTGGGAGGAGGGCATCTCCACCTTCTGGTGCCTGGCGCTCAACGCGTTCCGGATGCGTGTCAGCATGTCGGCAATGGGGTCGGTCGTATTCATTCGCTTACCTTTTGGCTGCCTTTCTCATTTGCAATTCGGCTTACCAACTTGATTTTTGCACGCCGGGGATCTCGCCCTGCAATGCCAGGGAGCGGAAGCATATCCGGCAGGCGTCAAATTTCCGCAGATACCCGCGCGGCCGTCCGCACAGCGGGCAGCGGTTCCGGTGCCGGACGGCAAATTTCGGCTTCCGCCTCAACTTCGCCATATGGGACTTTTTTGCCATCGAATGTTTCCTTTCTTCCGCCGGTCTTCCGTCGGCCGTTCGTCCCGTCGGGCCGCACAGGGGTCCTCGAAGTTACTGACGGAACGGGATGCCGAGCTGCCGCAGCAACGAGCGCCCCTCTTCATCGGTTTTCGCGTCGGTTACCAGCGTGATGTTCATGCCGCGCGTCTTGTCCACCTTCACATAATCGATCTCGGGAAAGATCAGCTGGTCCAGGATGCCCATGGTGTAGCTGCCGCGTCCGTCGAAAGACTTGGTGGGCAGCCCGCGAAAGTCGCGCACGCGGGGGAGCGCGATGCTGGTCAGACGGTCCAAAAACTCGTACATGCGTAATCCGCGCAGTGTTACGGAGCATCCGATCGGATTGCCTTCCCGCAGCCGGAACTGCGCGATGGATTTGCGCGCCCGCTGGATCACGGGCTTTTGCCCGGTAATCTGTGTCATCTCGGCTACGGCTGCATCCAGCAGCTTGATGTTCTGCGTTGCCTCACCGATGCCCATGTTCACCACGATCTTTCGCAGTTGCGGGACGGCCATCGGGTTGGTGTAGGAGAACTCCTTGCGCAGCGCCGGGATGATCTCCTTGGTGTATTTTTCCTTCAATCGGCTCATCGGATCGTTTCAGCCTCGCAATTCCTGTTCCCACCGTTTATTGGTCCAAGGTGTTATCGCACTTGCGGCAGGACCGTACCTTCTTGCCATCCGGCAACTCCGTCATCTTCGGACGAACCGGTCCGCAGGAAGGGCAGACCAGCATGACGTTGGAGATGTGAATGGTTGCCTCCCGCTCCAGGATTCCGCCCTTGATATTCTTGTTCGGGTTGGGCCGGGTATGGCGTTTCATCATCATCACTTGCTCTACCGTGATGCGGTCCAGAGCCGGATTCACGTCGAGCACCCGGCCGGACTTGCCGCGGTCGCGTCCCGACATCACCTTCACCATGTCGTTCTTCTTGATTCTCATCATGACAGTCTTACAGCACCTCGGGGGCAAGCGATACGATCTTCATAAATTTACGTTCGCGCAACTCGCGCGCCACCGGTCCGAATACGCGAGTCCCGATGGGCTCGCCCGCATCGTTGATCAAAACCGCCGCGTTCTGGTCGAAGCGGATGTAGCTGCCGTCCCGCCGCCGGTGTTCTTTTCTGGTCCGCACGATCACGGCTTTCACCACCGATCCCTTTTTCACGTTGCTGTCGGGCGCCGCCTCTTTCACGTTCGCCGTGATGGTGTCGCCCAGCCCGGCCCGCCGTCCGGTGGAGCCGCCCAGGGGCAGAATGCAGCAGATACGCCGGGCGCCGGAGTTGTCTGCCACGTGCAGCATTGTTTGCATCTGAACCATGATCTCCGCTCCTTACTTTCCCTTGGCTCCGGTCTTCGCTACGGTCTTCTGCTGCACCCGCGCCAGCGTGGAGGCCATCACGATTTCCTGCATCCGCCATCGCTTGGTCTTGCTCAACGGCCGCGACTCCACGATCCGTACGCGGTCGCCCACGCGGCACTCGTTGGTCTCATCGTGGACATGATATTTCTTCCGGCGTTGCACGTACCGCTTATACATCGGGTGGGGGAAACGGCGGGTTACTTCCACGACAATCGTCTTATTCCCTGAGCTGCTCACCACTGTGCCCACTTGCGTGCTGCGGTGGCGCCGGGCTATGTTATTCTCCGCCATCGGATTTATTCAGCTCCATTTCCCGCAAAATCGTTTTCATCCGGGCCACGTCGCGCCGCAGATTGTGCACTTTTCCCAGTTCCTCGGTCTGTCCCGTGGCCGCCTGGAATCGGATCTTCCAGATATGCTTGGTGGCATCGTGTAGCTGCAAATCCAACTCCGCAGCGCTCAATTCCCGTATCTCGTTAGCATTCATAACCCTGCAACCTCGCCCCGCTGCACGAACTTCGTCGGGATGGCCAGTTTCTGTGCTGCCAGCCGCATCGCTACCTTTGCAATCTCCGGGCTCACGCCTTCCATCTCAAACAGGATCTTTCCCGGCCGCACCACGGCCACCCAGCCTTCCGGTGCGCCTTTCCCTTTGCCCATTCTGGTTTCTGCTGGCTTCTTCGTGTACGGCTTGTCCGGGAAGACGCGGATCCAAACCTTGCCGCCACGTTTGATGGACCGCGTCATCGCAACACGCGCCGCCTCGATCTGCCGGTCCGTTACCCAGGCCGCCTCAAGCGCCTTCAGTCCGTATTCTCCGAATGAGAGTTCCGCGCCGCGGTACGCCAGTCCACACCGGCGTCCCCGGTGCTGCTTGCGGAACTTTACTTTCTTCGGCATCAACATGGCCGTTGTCCTCTATCGCTTCCTGAATTCGCTATGCGGGCTGCCCCAGCGCGGGTGTCTGCCGTTTCCTGGTTTCCAGGATATCTCCCTTGTAAACCCATGCCTTCACGCCCACCACCCCGTAGGTTGTATGAGCCTCGGCCGTTCCATAATCGATATCAGCCCGCAGGGTCTGCAGCGGGAGCCGTCCCTGCAGGTGCCACTCGCTCCGCGCGATCTCGGCGCCATTCAGCCGGCCCGAGACCCGCACCTTGATCCCTTTGCACCCGAACCGCATTGCCGAATCCACGGTTTTGCGGACCGCCCGCCGGAAGGCAATGCGCTTTTCCAGCTGCAACGCAATCGATTCGGCCACCAGTTGCGCATCCAGTTCCGGCTTGTAAACCTCCTGGATGTCCAGGTAAACATCGCGCCCGGTCTCCTGCTGCAGGTCGGCTTTGAGCTTGTCGATCTCCGATCCCTTGCGCCCGATGATGATGCCGGGCCGCGCCGTCCGGATCGCGATCCGCAGCTTGTGCGCCATGCGGTCGATCTCGATGCTGGAGATGCCGGCCGACTTCAGCCGCTTTTTCAGCGCCAGTTTCAGCTTCAGGTCTTCATGGAACCACAGGCTGTAGTCCTTCTTCGAATACCAGCGTGATTTCCACGGCTTGTTGTATCCCAGGCGGAATCCGTAGGGATGTACTTTTTGACCCATTCCTAGTATGTCCTCTCCGTCGCGATCCTATGGCAAAGACGGTCGGCGAAACCCGCTCGGCCGCCCTTACCCGGAAGCGCGTTTTTCGGCCACTTCCACCACAATGTGGCAGGTGCGCCGCTGGTAGGGATGTGCCCGGCCCATCGGCGCCGGACGGAGCCGCTTGCCGCGCGGACCATCATTGGCATAGGCCTTGGATACGAACAGATCGTCCACATCCACCGTCTCGGACTTGCCTTCCGCGTTCGCGATGGCCGAGCGGAGTGTCTTCTCCACTTCCCGCGCCACCCGTTTTTTCGTAAAGCGAAGGACGTTCATGGCCTGCCCGGCATCCATGTCGCGGATCAGGTCCAGAACCAGCCGGGCTTTCCGCGGCGAACTCCGGATATATTTCGCTGTCGCTATCGCTTCCATCTCCGACTCCTGAAAACCCTATCAATTCCCTTTTTTCAAATCACCTGCGCCGTAACCTGCTATGTGGATTCCTGCGTAGCGGGCCACAAAACTTGCTACGGCAAGGACAATGTCCCTTGCGAGCTTGCTGGCAATGCTACTTGCGCATCGTCGATTTCTCGCCCGACTTGTGCGAATGCCCGCGATAGGTGCGGGTCGGGGAAAACTCACCCAGTTTGTGCCCCACCATGTTCTCGGTTACGTAGACGGGAATAAACTTCTTCCCGTTATGAACCGCCAGGGTGTGGCCCACCATCTCCGGGGTGATCGTGGAACGCCGTGACCAGGTGCGGATCACTTTCTTGTCGTTCCGCTGGTTCTGCAGGACCACCTTTTCGATGAGGTGGCCATCCATGAATGGACCTTTTTTCAACGACCGCGCCACGTTTGACTCTCCTGTTTGCCAGCGGACCCGCAGTCCGTCCGGAGTTCACGTTCCCGGTGGCCCTTTTCGCCGCCGGCCCTTTATCGGTTACCTCTTCCGGCCTTTGCGCCGGGAAACAATATGCTTATCGGTGCGCTTGTTGTTGCGCGTCTTGTAGCCACGGGTAGGCTTGCCCCAGGGCGTTACCGGATTGCGCCCGCCGGAGGTCTTGCCTTCGCCGCCGCCGTGCGGGTGATCCACCGGATTCATCGCCACACCGCGGACGGTAGGCCGCTTGCCCAGCCAGCGGTTCCGCCCGGCTTTTCCGATCGTTACGTTTTCGTGGTCCGTGTTACCCACTTGCCCGATCGTCGCCATGCAATTGACCGGGGACCGCCGGATTTCGCCCGACGGCAGCTTGATCAAGGCGACCGTGCCCTCTTTCGACACCAGTTGAGCCGATGCTCCCGCGCTGCGCACCATCTGTGCGCCTTTGCCCGGCCGCAACTCGATATTGTGGATGGTCGTGCCCAGCGGAATTTTCTCAAGCGGCAGGGCGTTTCCCACCAGGATATCGGCATCGGGCCCCGACATTAACTTCATTCCCACCTGCAGTCCCTCGGGTTGGACGATATAGCGTTTTTCGCCATCGGCGTAATGCAGCAGGGCGATACGTGCCGAGCGGTTCGGATCATACTCGATGGAGGCCACCTTGGCCGGAATGCCCGGCTTATCCCGCTTGAAATCGATCACGCGGTAGCGCCGCTTGTGTCCGCCGCCGCGATGCCGCACCGAGATATGTCCCTTGGAGTTCCGCCCGCCATGTCGTCGCCTCGGCTCCAGCAGCGATTTCAGCGGCTTGTCCTCGGTAATATCATCCCTGGTTACGGTGGTCTGATAGCGCCGCGTGGGCGTCGTCGGCCTGTATTTTTTTATCGGCATTGCCTGTCTCTCTCGCCTGAATCCCTATTTTGTTCCCGGGCTGGTCTCCGCGTATTCGATCATCTTCTCGCCGGCCTTCAGCTTTACGTAAGCCTTCTTCCAGCTGGGAGCATAGCCCACCGCACGACCTCGCCGCCTCATCTTGCCGTCGAACTTTGCCGTCCGCACCGACTCGACCTTCACTTGAAACAACTGCTGCACGGCTTCCTTGATCTCTGTCTTGTTGGCCTTCGGATTCACCGCAAAGCACAGTGTCCGCTGCTCGTCCTTCGCGGCCAGACCCTTTTCGGTGATGATGGGCCGGTTGATGATCTCGTAGAGGTTCACGGCGTCAGCGCCTCCTGCAGTTTTTCGAGCGCCGGCCTGGAGATGAGCAACCGCTTGTACTTCAGCAGGTGATAGGCATGCACTTCGTTGTTGGCCATCAGTTCCACCCCTGGAAGGTTCCTGCTGGAAAGCTCCAGATTTTCATTGCCGCCCGTATCCACCAGCAACACCGTCCCTGTCTCCGCGAACTTGTTCAGAATCTCCCGCAGTGCCTTTGTTTTGTGGTCTTTCAGTTTGAACTCGTCCACAATCGTCAGCTGCTCGTCCGCCAGCTTGGCGGAGAGCGCCACGCGCAGCGCGCCCAGCACCATCTTCTTGGGCAGCTTGTAGGAATAGTCCCGCGGCTTGGGTCCGTGGACCGTGCCTCCGTGCCGCCATAGGGGCGACCGGATGCTTCCGACCCGCGCCCGGCCCGTGCCTTTCTGTTTCCACAGCTTGCGTCCCGCGCCGGCCACCTCGCCGCGACCCTTGGTCGAATGGGTTCCCGCGCGGCGGCAGGCCAGGTAGTGCCGCACGGCCTCGTGCAGCAGCGAATGGTTCACGGGAGCCTGGAAAACGACCTCCGCCAGCTCCATCGTGCCCACTTTTTCGTTTTTCAAATCCCTGATCTCTGCGGTAGCCATGGCCTGCGATTCTCCCGAAAGTTCCTTACTTCTGCGCCTTTCGGATAATCAGATACCCGCCGTTCGGTCCCGGGATCGATCCCTTGACCCACAGCTGATTGTCCTCTTCGTTGACTTTCACAATCTCCAGGTTCCGCACGGTAACCCGGTCGGTGCCCATGTGCCCGGCCGATTTCATTCCCTTGAAAACCCGTGAAGGATAGGCCGATTGGCCGATCGACCCCGGAGCGCGGTGAAACATCGAACCATGCGTCGCCTGGCCTCCGTGAAAGTTATGCCGCTTCATCACGCCGGCAAACCCGCGGCCCTTGCTCGTGCCCACCACGTGCACTTTCTCCCTGAGCTGGAACATGGAGACGTTGACGGCATCGCCCGTCTTGGTTTCGCTCTCGCCTTGCTCCATTACGGGCAGTTCCCGCAGGAAGCGCGCGGGAGCGGCTTCGGATCTCTTGAAATGGCCCAGCGTGGGTTTGCTGGCGCCCCGGACCCGGCGCGTCTCCATCAGGGCCAGTTGCGCGGCCTCATAGCCGTCGGCTGTCGCCGTTTTACGCTGAACCACGATGCAGGGCCCGGCCTGCAAGACCGTTACCGGCACCACCCTGCCATCTTCCATGAAGATCTGCGTCATGCCCAGCTTCTTACCTAGTATCCCGCTTACCATATGCATCCCGTTTTACTGATTTGCTGGCCCGCCACCGTTTTTATGAAGCCCACAGTCCGGGTCCGAATTGCCATCCTGCTTTGATGCCGGTCCTTCTACTTGTGTTCCTTGCCGAAGGCCTTGATCTCCACGTCCACGCCGGCGGGCAGATCGAGCTTCATCAGAGCGTCCACGGTCTGCGGTGTTGGCTCCAGGATATCCACAAGGCGCTTGTGCGTCCGTATCTCGAACTGCTCGCGCGACTTCTTGTCCACGTGCGGAGAGCGCAGGGTGGTGTACTTATTGATGATGGTCGGCAATGGGATCGGCCCGGCCACCTGTGCGCCCGTGCGCTTTGCCGTCTCCACTATCTCGGCCGTGGATTGGTCCAGGACCCTGTGATCGAAGCCCTTCAGCCGAATACGTATGCGTTCCCGCAGCATAAAACCTTCTTTTTTAAGCAATTAAAAGCCCGGTCCGTAGACGGGGCTTTTTTCCAGCGCTACTCGATGATTTCTCTGATGGTGCCGGCGCCGACGGTCCGTCCGCCCTCGCGGATGGCGAACCGCAGTCCCTTTTCCATCGCGATCGGCGTGATCAACTCCACCGAGATCGACACATTGTCGCCCGGCATCACCATCTCCGTGCCCTCCGGCAGTTGCGCCACTCCCGTTACGTCCGTCGTCCGGAAGTAGAACTGCGGCCGGTACCCGTTGAAGAACGGCGTGTGCCGCCCTCCTTCTTCCTTCGTCAATACGTAGGCCTCGGCCTTGAACTTCGTGTGCGGCGTAATCGATCCCGTCTTCGCGATCACCTGTCCGCGCTCCACGTCGTCCTTCGCCGTTCCCCGCAGCAGCAATCCCACGTTGTCGCCCGCCTCGCCCGCGTCCAGCAGCTTCCGGAACATCTCCACGCCCGTTACCACCGTCTTCGTCGTCGGCCGGAAACCTACAATCTCGATCTCCTCGCCTACCTTCACTTTTCCGCGCTCTACCCGGCCCGTTACCACCGTGCCCCGGCCCTGGATCGAAAAGATATCTTCAATCGGCATCAGAAACGGCTTGTCGATCTCTCGCTTCGGCATCGGGATGTAGCTGTCCACCGCCTCCATCAGATCCTTGACCGACTTCTCCCACTTCTCCTCGCCGTTCAGCGCTCCCAGCGCCGAGCCCCGCACCACTGGAATGTCATCGCCCGGAAAATCGTAGCTCTTCAGCAACTCCCGAACTTCCAGCTCCACCAGGTCCAGCAGCTCCTCGTCCTCCACCGCGTCCACCTTGTTCATGAACACCACCACGTAGGGCACTCCCACCTGCCGCGCCAGCAGAATGTGCTCGCGCGTCTGCGGCATCGGCCCGTCGGTCGCCGCCACCACCAGGATCGCTCCATCCATCTGCGCCGCGCCCGTGATCATGTTCTTGATGTAGTCGGCGTGGCCCGGGCAGTCCACGTGCGCGTAGTGCCGGTTGGCGGTCTGATACTCCACGTGCGCCACGGCTATGGTGATGCCGCGCTCGCGCTCTTCCGGCGCGTTGTCGATCGAGTCGAACGAGCGGAACGCTACGGTCGAATCGTGCTTCGACAAGGTCTTCGTGATCGCCGCCGTCAAGGTGGTCTTCCCGTGATCGATGTGCCCGATCGTCCCGATGTTCAAATGCGGTTTCGACCGGTCAAATTTCTCCTTCGCCATCGCTGCCCTCTCCCTGTCGTTTAGGTACTTTGTTACCAATCTGATACATCAATCTTGCGTATATTGCCCTTACTTTGCTCCAAAAGGGTCAAACGTTCCCATGGAGCCGCTGGTCCTGCTTGGCTTCCATCTCAGCGACACGCTGTAGTTGTAGAGGCTCTTGAGTGGAGATCAGAACCAAAGCTGGTGGACAGGGGAGGATTCGAACCTCCGTAGCCCACAAGGGGCGGCAGATTTACAGTCTGCTGCCATTAGCCGCTCGGCCACCTGTCCGCACAACGCGAATCGCTGGTTGCCTGCCGGGATGCTGCTTGGTTCTGGTTCCATCCCTTTTCTTCCTGCGGCAGGGCTGTGAGTTGCGATTCCGCGCCGGGTTTTGTAAAAAAAAACTCCTCCTCACCTGCTCCCCGGCCCGTTGCATACCGGATGAAAATCCTTTTGGTTACCCGTTCATCCCTGAAAAACTCTGGAGCGGGAGACGGGGATCGAACCCGCGACCAACAGCTTGGAAGGCTGTGACTCTACCACTGAGTTACTCCCGCCCTCTCTGAAGTCTCTGGAGCCGATGACCGGGCTCGAACCGGTGACCTCGTCCTTACCAAGGACGCGCTCTGCCAACTGAGCTACATCGGCACACCTGTTCAGGCCACCTCGCCAAGTTCCAGTGCCCCAGATACTTCAAGACCATTATGGGTCGGACGAAGATGATCCCGCAACCTGCTGAGTGCTTGCAATTGCTGGAGCTGGCGAAGGGATTCGAACCCCCGACCCTCTGATTACAAATCAGATGCTCTACCAACTGAGCTACGCCAGCTAGTGGCAAAGAACCGATATTATCAGATTATAAGAAAAACGCAAGCCCCTTCATTTGTATTCCTTGCTGGCCAATCTCCCGCTTACCGGACTCTGGAATCTCCTGTTTCCTGACGGCAAGGGATTGCCTGCCTGTGTTTCCTGAAAATCTATTTTGGAACACATCCTTTTCGCATTTTATCCCAAAAGGGAGAACAAAGCTGCGCTATACTGGCCCTAAATTTCCACAGTCCGGTTTCGAAATCCTCTTCAAGGGAGTCGAATCGCATATGAATTCAAAGAAAATGACCATCATCCTGTCGGCGCTTATCATCATTGGAGTCCTGGCCCTGGCCGGTCTCTATCTAGGCGGGCAATACATGCTGGATCGCCAGACCGATTCGGCGGACGGCTCCGCGGCGCCGGAATTAGTGGACCGGATTCCCGGCATCCCCGGCGAGAGACGCACGCACAGGATCGCCGTGGATAAGAGCGATTATGAGAACTCGCGCGTCAACACCGGCGACGAGGAGATCATCTACAGCCTCCCTTTGAACATCGACGTCGAGATCGTCCCCGCCGCCGATGCCCCGCTCGAAGACGATGATCTCGTCATGGGCGTTCTTATTGCCGGTGAGGCCCGCGCTTATCCGGTCAACTACATGATGGGACCCTACAACGAGATCGTAAACGACACGGTCGGCGGCATGCCTCTGGCCGCCACCTGGTGACCCACCGATCATAGCGGCGTCGTGTACGACCGCAGGGTGGAAGGGGAAGAGCTGGTCTTCGGCAACATTGGCCTCATCAAAGGCTCGCTGCACATCTTCGATACCAAGACCCGCTCCTGGTGGAACCAGTTGTTCGGCGAGGCCATCAACGGCGACCAGGAAGGCAAGAAGCTGCGCAAGGTCAACTCATTAATGACGAGCTGGAAGCGCTGGAAGTCGCTGCATCCGCAGACCACTGTCTATATCAAGAGTTCCGTTCCCTATCACGAGCAGTCGGATTTTTCCGGTGAGTACATCGCCGACATGGCCACCAGTGGCGACGGGCCTCTGGAGGCCACCGACCTCATCGTCGGCGTGGAGGGACACGAGCAAGCGCGCGCGTTTTTGATCCGCCATCTCGCGCAGGAAAGAATCGTTCACGAGACCCTGGACGGGGTTCCCATCATCGCCTGGCTCAGCGAGGACAACGCCACCGCGAGCATCCTGGATGGGGCGATTGACGGGAAGAAGCTCACCTTTTCGGTTGCGGAGAATGACCAGATCCGGGACGAGGAGACCGGATCGGTCTGGGACCCGATCACGGGCACGGCCGTCTCCGGGCTGATGAAGGGCAAGACGCTTCAGGCCTATCCCACGACCTATTCGTTGTGGTTTGCGTGGAACAAATACCGCCCCGACACGGAACTGGTTGCCGGAAATATTCCGCGTTGAATGGATTGGCTCACAATTTTGATTGGCGATCCTGTGGGAGAGGGTTCTGAAACTCTGTAGCCTGCTGCGGGATCGCCTTGGCCGGCAATGCTTTGCGCTACAGCCCGGTCAGCCAGCGCAGCGCCAGCAGCAACAGAATGCCCACAAATACGACCAGAGCCATGCGGATGCCTGGCTCGCGGTTGACCTCCGGGATCAGATCGCTCGCCGCCACGTAGAGCGTGACGCCGGCCGAGAACGGCAACGTGTAGGCCACCTGCGCCTGCAGCGGAGCCATGACGAGCACGCCCGCGACGGTCGAGGCGCCCAGCAGCGCCGCGGCCAGCAGCGCCGTTTTCTTGCTGGCTCCCGAGGCGACCATCATCGAACTGACGGCGAATCCTTCCGGCATCTTGTGCAGGAACACGGCCAGGAACACCACCCAGCCCAGCCAGTCGGAGATCAGAAATCCACTTGCGATGGATACCCCGTCCACGAACGTGTGAATCATCAGCCCGAACACCACCGTGCTCGCCCGGCGGTGGCCCTTCACCTCTTCCTTGTGTGTTTCCTCGCCGAAGTGAAAGTGTTCGCTGACGGTGTGCTCGAAAAAGTGAATCAGCAGATACCCGCCCAGCATCCAGTAGGCGGCCTGGTGTCCGAGCAGGTCGTAGCTTTCCGGCAGCATCTCGAGCAGGGATGCGCCGAGCATGAAGCCGGCGGCCAGCGCGATGAAGTATCTCAGGAAAAGCGGGTGCCACGGCCCGCGCGCCGCCACCGCCCAGCCTCCCACAATATTGGCGCCAGCGGCCACCAGGCCCAGCGCGAGACCGATCCAGGGAAAATTCATGGCTTTGAGTTGAAACCGTGCTGCCTGTAGCGGGCCGATGGTATCACGAGAGACTCGATAGACTGGAGAATTCCGAGGATTCCGACCCTCGGATGGCGTTTATCCGCTATGCCGGATGTGCACAATATCCCCGTCCTTCACCACATACTCCTTGCCCTCCAACCGCAATGTGCCCTGCTGCTTTGCCTCCACAAATCCACCCGCTTCCAGTAGTTGATCCCAGTGGATGACCTCCGCCCGGATGAAGTGATGTTCCAGATCCGAGTGAATCGCACCGGCCGCCCGCACCGCCGTCGCGCCTCGCGGAATGCTCCACGACCGGCACTCGGTTTCACCCACGGTGAAGAAGACGATGAGGCCCAGCAACTCATGCGCCGCGCGGACAATGCGGTCGCGGCCCGGTTCCTCCAGGCCAAACAAAGCAAGGAACTCCGTGGACTCTTCCTCGCTCATCTCCGCCAGTTCGGCTTCCAGTTTCCCGCCCACCACGATGCCGAATGAGTTCCGCCGCTTCCAGAGCGGCTCGATCTCCGGGTCGCGCAGAATGGCCTGCTCCTCACCCACCTGGTCTTCCCCCACATTGAAGACGACCAGCATCGGTTTCTCGGAAAGGAATGTGAATCCGCGCAGCCGCTTCTTGTCTTCCCCGCTCCATTCACCGGCTCGGAGAGGCTGATTCTCTTCGAGCATCTTTCGCGCGCGTTCCAGCAGTTCCTGCTCCACCTCCAGTTCCGGATTCCGAATTTTCTTGCGGTCCTTCTCGATCCGCTCCAGACGGTTTTCGATCACTACGAGATCGGTGAGGATCAGCTCCAGCTCCATGTCCGACAGGTCCCGCGCGGCATCCAGCGTGCCTTTTACGTGCGGCACCGTCTCCTCTTCGAACATCCGTATGACGTGGAGCAACGCATCGGTCTGCCGCAATTGCGACAGGAAGCCGGCGTCGCGCAGGGTTTCCTGGCCCATGGTGGCCACATCCACGCACTCCACGGTCGGATAAGTCAGTTTATCCGGCGGAATGAGTTTGGCGAGCTGGTCCAGACGCGGATCGACGACGCGGGCAATGCCCACCTGCGCGCCACTCTTGGGAGGATGGGATTCAGAGCCGCCCGAGTGCGTCAGGACGCGGAAGATGGAGGTTTTGCCGACCTGAGGAAGGCCGATGATTCCGACACGCATCGGTTCAATTTTTTCTGGGAGAGAGGGCTAGAAAGCCCACCGTACCAGGCTGGCCCCCACCGTGTAGCCGGCTCCGGCGGCGGCGTACAGTGTGAGCGAGCCTTTCTTGAGTTTGCCCTGCTGAATCGCATCGGCGGTCGCCAGCGGAATGGTGCCCGCCGTGGTATTGCCAAAGCGGTCGATATTTATCAGAACCTTGTCCTCACTGAGGCCGAGCCGCTCTCCGGTGGCCTTGATAATCCGGCGGTTCGCCTGATGCGGGATAAAAATATCGATGTCCGCGCCGGTCAGCCCGTTCCGCTCCAGAATCGTTTCGCACACTTCATACATTTTTCGGACGGCAAACTTGAACACCTGCGGACCATCCTGATGGACGTAATGAAGTTTCTGATCCACGGTCTCGTGGCTGGAAGGCAGACGGCTCCCACCGGCGGGCATCTGCAGGAATTTTCCGCCGCTGCCATCGATTTCGTGCACGAAGTCGATCAATCCGAATCCGTCATCCTCCTCCGGCTCGATCAGCATGGCTCCGGCCCCGTCTCCGAAGATGACGCAGGTGGAGCGGTCCTGGTAATCGATGATGCTCGACATTACGTCCGCCCCGACAACCAGAACTTTCTTATGCAGGCCGCTGAGGACGAATTGCGCTCCGGTGTTCAGGGCATAGAGGAATCCCGAGCAGGCGGCCGAGAGATCAAACCCCCAGGCGCCCTTCGCTCCCAGACGGTCCTGCAGCAGACAGGCCGTGGAAGGGAAGAAAGTATCCGGAGTTACCGTGGCGACGATGATAGCCTCGATATCACTGCCGGAGATACCCCTTCGCTCCAGCAGTTGCTTGCAGGCTTCATAGGCCAGGTCCGAGGTGGCCACGCCCTTTTCGACGATGTGGCGTTCGCGAATGCCGGTCCGCTCCAGGATCCACTTGTCGGAGGTGTCCACTATTTTCTCAAGATCCGAGTTGGTCAGCAGACGCGGGGGCGTGTAGGTTCCGATCGCGGTGATCTTGGCTCTCCTCACGGTTTTCCCTTCGGCTCCGGCGATTGGGACTCTGGTCCCGGCGACGGACCTGGAATCTCCTTTATCCTGCTCATTAAACTCATCCATCTCATCATCGGCATTTCCGGGGCATTCCTGGTCCGACAGACTACTTTATTTTCCTTTCCGCCAAAATGCAAGGTTCGATCTCGCCACGCTTTGATTGGCCTGCTGCCGGGGGGGGGCGGAAAATTGAAACAAGTCTGGAACGGGCAGCTTAAGTGTTGCCAGTGGGCCGGTGCCTTTTTTCGAGGTATAATCAGCGATTTAAATCCAAAGTCCCGCCGGATGGGTTAAATTGTAGCGATGCCAGGCCACGAAAAGCGCGCCGAGCTGCAGCGAAGGATCAAGGAACTGTCCGTCTTCCACGAAGTCGGCAAAGCATTGACTTCCACGCTCGACCTGAACGAAGTGCTGCAGAACATCATGGAAAACATCAGCAACTTTTTCCGTCCCGACACGTGGTCGCTGCTGCTGACCGATGAGGAGACCGGCGAGCTGTACTTTGAAATAGCTACCGGGGAGGGGTCGGAAGTCCTGAATCAGGTGCGGCTCAAGCCGGGGGAAGGCATTGTGGGCTGGGTGGTGGAGCACGGTGAAGCGGTCGTGGTGCCGAACGTTTCCGAGGACAAGCGCTTCACGCGGCGTCTGGATGAGATCACGAAATTCGATACCAGTTCGGTGGTCTGCGTTCCGGTACGGGGCAGGGGCAAGGTGCTGGGCGCCATCGAGCTGGTCAACTACGATTCGGAGCTGCAGCTGGATGAGGATGACCTGTTTCGTCTGATGGCGCTGAGTGATTATGCCGCCATCGCCATTGAAAACGCCCGATATGTCCAGCAGATCCACGAGCTGACGATTACCGATGACATCACGAATCTCTATAACAGCCGGCACCTGCATTCGGTCCTGGAGGCGGAGGTCTATCGCTCGAAGCGATACTATTACGATTTTTCGCTCGTCTTCATCGATCTGGATTATTTCAAGCGGGTGAATGACAAGCATGGTCATCTGGTCGGCAGCAAGCTACTGGGCGAGCTGGGCGGTCTCATCAAAGCACATCTCCGGCTGATCGATTACGGCTTCCGTTATGGCGGGGACGAATTCGTGATCCTGCTGCCGCAGACCCCCAAGCAAAGCGCCATCAACGTGGCCCGGCGCCTGCACCGGCTGGTCTCGGAACACACCTTTCTCAGCGACGAAGGCCTGGATATTTCCATTACGGCCAGCCTCGGGATCGCATCGTTTCCCGAAGATGCGGACAACAAGGACGATGTGATCCGCCTGGCGGATCAGGCCATGTACCTGGTCAAGGAATCCTCCCGCAACAACATTGCCGTGGCCAATATGGGCCTGCTGATCCCCGGCAAATAACTTCCCCGTTTCCGGAACCGGTTGTCAGTTTTGCCGCGCTCGACTATTCTGGGATTCCATTCGACCGGGAGAGATCCTTGATGGCTGTGTGTCCACAATGCGACGGAACCGGGTGGCGCCGGGTGGAAAAGGGTGAGTGGCGCGCGGTGGAGGTGTGTTCCTGCCAGCAATCGCAGCGCAGCGAGCGATGGTGGATGGAGCGGGCCCGGATTCCACTCCGCTTCCGCGAGTGCAGCTTCGAGGAATTTCACGTTCTGGATAACAATCAGAGCCTGCAGATGGCCAAGTTGAAGGCAGCCAGTTTTGCCGAGCAATATCCGCTGGTGGAAAAGGGCCTGTTGCTTCTCGGCAATCCGGGAGTTGGCAAGACGCATCTGACGGTTGCGATTCTGAAGCAGTTGATGGTGGAAAAGGGCGTGGAGTGTCTGTTCTGCTCCTTCCCCGATCTGCTGGAAAAGTTGCAGGAGAGTTATGACCCGGTATCGAAGCGGTCCAAGGCGGAGATTCTGCAGCCGGTTCTGGAGACGGAAGTGGTTGCTATCGACGACCTGGGCGCGCGCCGCATCTCCGACTGGGTGGAAGACACCGTTACCTACATCCTGAATCACCGTTACAACGAGAAAAAGCCGACCCTGCTGACCTCCAACCTCGCCGATTCGCCCGCCGAGGGCCCGGCCCGAGACGGTGGCGGCAAATACCGCGTCGCCGATACCCTGATGGACCGGATCGGAATCCGCGTCTATTCCCGTCTCTTTGAGATGTGCGAGAAGGTGTCAATTCAGGCGGGAGACTACCGCCAGCTGGTGCAGCAGCACTCCCGCAGCCTTCATTGATTCCGGCTGGAGCAACCTCCCCTAAGCGGCATCGGCAGCTTTCTTCTTCCCGATACACTGACTCAAACTCCACCGCTGTTCTCCGCCTCCGAATGCGGCCAGCAGCGTTGCCGCGGCCACCACCGGGCCATAGGGATTGCCGAAGAATTCCACGACAAACAATTCATCGCGTCATCCGGATTTGCGGCGCGTGTTCCCGCCTGCCTCCGCATGACGAAAGCAGCCGGTGGTGTGGTCGTTGACCATTCCGGTGGCCTGCATGAAGGCGTAGCAGATGGTCGAGCCGACGAACCGGAATCCACGCTTCTTCAGATCCAGGCTCATCGCTTCGGAGGCGTCGGTTGTCGCGGGGATCTCACCGAGCGAGGTGAATCGGTTCTGCACCGGCTTGCCGCCCACGAATCGCCAGATATATTCACTAAACGTCCCGAACTCTTCCCGGACCTCCAGAAACTGCCGGGCATTGGTTACCGTGGAGGCGACCTTCAGCCGGTTGCGGATGATGCCGGGGTCTTTGAGCAGCCGGTCGACGTCCCGGACGGAATAGCGCGCGATGCGGGCCGGGTCGAATCCGGCGAATGCCCGGCGGTAGTTCTCCCGCTTGTTCAGAACGGTCTGCCAGGAGAGTCCCGCCTGCGCGCCCTCGAGGATGAGGAACTCGAAGAGCGACCGCTCGTCGCGCAGCGGCACGCCCCATTCGCGGTCGTGGTAGGCGATCATCAGCTCATTACCGGCTGCGGTTGCCCAGTCGCATCGCCGCGGGGATTTTCCAGCAGGCATGGGGAGGTGAATATCCTTCAACGCAAAATGCAGCGGGAAATGGCGGAGAGGGAGGGATTCGAACCCTCGACACAGCTTTTGGCCGTGTAACTGCTTAGCAGGCAGCCCTGATCAGCCACTCCAGCACCTCTCCGCGGAGGATAAACGGGCGTGATAGGACGTGCGCGGCCCGTTCCGTGGCTCAGGGGGCATTCTAGCAGATGTAGGAAACCCAGCCAACCGGATGATCCGGCTGGGCGCTGCTCCGCTACTCGCTGTAGGTGAGCAGCAGGCAGGCTAGTATCGTCATGAAAACGCAAAACAAAATGCGCATCAACCGGGGATGGAAGCGTCCCATGTCGCCGGCCGCCTTCGAGATGGCCACGCCAAATCCTGCGATGGCGAAGCCGATGTGCTGGTGCTGGACGGACTGCATGGCCTGATGCGCCGCCTGGTCCATTCCGCCTGCATGCGCGGTCGGGTCGTGATAGAAGAGCAGGAGCGATCCCAGCGCCGCCACCACCGGGAAGACCGAAACCACCAGCAGGGACTGCAGATTCCTGCGAACCCGGAAGAATTCCACCACGCCCAGCCCGAGCAGCAGCAGGGAGAACAGCTTGTGCTGTAGCACCTGCATGTTTTGCGTGATGACGTGGTGCAGCGTCTGGTCTCCCAGGGGCCAGGACTCCGGGTCGCTCCAGATCAGAAGATAGATTCCTGGCAGCAGAAACAGCACCGACCAGTGATAACGCAGGGGAGGCCAGCGTTCGGCCAGCCGGGGTTCCAGCAGTGCCAGCAGACCCACCAGCAAAACGAATACGCCGGAGAAGCGATGGTTGAACTTGGAGAATCTCTTGTCGGCTTCCAGCTCTTCTGCGCTCTTTGGCGGGCGCGTGGGTGATCTCGTGGGTGAATGCGTGGCCGGATGCTCGGATGATGCGGCCGCCGGGTGGTTCATCTCCTCGTGTGCCGGCTCCTGGGCGAGGGAGGCGGATGGAACGCCGATGCAACTGGCCATCAGCAGGAGAAAGAACGATGCCCTGATCCACGCCCGCTGGCGCGGGCGCAGAGGCTGGCGCGGGTTGGAATCAGAGGCATGCATCCTGTTTCGAGGTGATTTCGTCATAAGAATCCCCCCCATCGAGAATCATCTTTCCGAGCCATTCCGGGCGCGCCGGATGCCGGCAAATAACGGCTCTCGGTCAGGTCCGGATGCGGAGAAACATATAAAGACCCGCCAGGCCGAACAATACGTCCGGCGCCCAGGCGGCAGCGACCGGTGGCAGTTTATTCAGGTTCCCCAGCGCCTCGAAAAAACTGTTGGTGGCCCAGAAGGCCATGGCGATCCCGATGCTCAGAGCGATGCCGGACAGCGCTCCCCGCTTGCCCATCGAGAAGGCGAACGGCAACCCGATCATCGACAGGATCAGAACGAACAGCGGGAAGGAGAATTTCCGGTGCAACTGCACGGCCAGGGGCACGACGTCGAAGCCGCTCTGTTCCAGCTCTCTCATGTAGCTGTTCAACTCAAGAAAGTTCATCTGCGTGGATTGCTTCACCTCTTTCAGGAAATAGGAGGGTGGCTCGCGCAGTTCCGGGAAGAAGCGGGCGGGGAACTGCTCGAACTGATTTACCGAGCCGGGGGTCAATTCCCGCACCCATCCGGAGGTGAATATCCATCCGGAGAG
Organism: Terriglobia bacterium; assembly: GCA_963662495.2. GTDB lineage: Bacteria > Acidobacteriota > Terriglobia > 2-12-FULL-54-10 > 2-12-FULL-54-10 > SHUM01. Next base: position 102,295 of record CAXVYQ010000008.1, on the reverse strand, counting down.
CGACTCTTCCCACTCGGCCCTCTCGGCCGAGATGCGGCGAACCAGTTGATGCGTCTCCGCGTCGAGATCGAAGATGGTAACTCCGCCCAGGACCTGCTGCATGGGATCGAAGAAGTTGTAGTAGTAGATCCGGGAGTCTTCACCCACAATCCAGTGCCGGTCCGGCCGGTAATAGGTCTGCGCGGGCCGACCCTTGATCCGGTCGCGGACGGCGTCCTGATGGCGGTTGGCCGCCGGGACGTAGAAGTGCTCGAAGAGAAACAAGCCCACGCTCAGCAGCGCCGCCACCGTCAACAGCGGCAGCGTGATCCGGTAGAGACTGATCCCGGAAGCCTTGACGGCGGTGATTTCGTTGTTCTGGTTCAGGATGGCAAAGCTCATCAGAATGGCGATCAATGCCGCCAGCGGAGTCGTCACGTAGATCAGCTGGGGCGCGTAATGGACAAAATAATCGATCACCATGCCTGCTGGAATCTGGTTGCGGACGACGTCGTTCAGCAGGTCCAGGAAGAACGTTACGATTTCAATCAGGAAGACCAGCGTGAAGACAACCACCAGCAGGTAAAACAGGAAGGTCCGGACGATGTAGCGGTCCAGAATGAAGGGGGAAGAGAGGGACTTTCTTCCTCGCGGCGGTGCCGGGATGCGATTGGTTTCTTTCCGCCACCGTGCCAGCCGGATTACTTTCTGATAGAGTTCGCCGGGCCAGTCCCACAGCATTGCCAGCCGGTTCTGCAGCGGGCTGGTGCTACCGGACCGGCTGAGCAATATCACTCCCACGGCGGCGAACAACAGGTTCGCTCCCCATGCGCCGGCCCACAGCGGGACCACCCCCTGTCGCGCCAGTCCGATCCCTCCGACGAATAGCGAGTAGTAGCCTACCGCCATCAGCACCGTCAGGATGATGCCGGAGGCCTTGCCGCCCCGGCGGGAGGAGAGGCCCAGCGGGATGGCGATCAGAGTGAGGAACAGCGCCGCCATCGGCAGGGCGAACCGCCGGTGCAGCTCGATTCCGGCTTCCACTCTCTCCGTGTCATCTTTCTGCATCGGCTGCGGCAGCGGCCGCAGCATGGCCCGCAGTTCGGCATTGCTTCTCTGCGCATTCGGTTTCACCGAAGGCGGGCCGCGCGAGGGCATGCGCACGGGGATATCGGTCTCGGCAAACGACGCGATGGAGTATTCACCCGGCTCCGCGCCCGTTTCGTGAATCGTTCCCTGGACCAGATGCAACTGCAGCAGGTTCTGCGAAGGGTCGCTGAAAAGGGTGCCTTCCCGGGAGAGGGTGATCTTGGGCCGTTCGGGATGGGTCAGATCGGCCAGGAAGATGCCCCGCCAGAGGGGCTGGGGTCCGCTGATCACATCCTGCACGTAGAGAATCAGATTCGGGAACCGCTCCTCGAACACCCGTGGCCGCAGCTCGGTAGCGATCTGGCGGACCCCGACCTCCTGCTCCACCTCCACGCGCAGGCGGTTGGAGACCGGCGCCAGCCAGGCGGAAAAAAACAGCGCGATGGCCGAGCCCGCCAGGGCGAACGCGAGGATGGGCGGAAGCAGTTGCCGCGTGCTGATTCCGCCGGCCCGCAGGGCGATGACCTCGCCGTCGCTGGCCATGCGGCTCAGCCCGGTCAGCGTGCCGACCAGAACCGCGATGGGGATGGTGAAACTGAAAACGGCGGGAAAGACCAGCAGCGCGAGAAACAGAATCTTCTCCCAGGCCGCCGGGTCGCGCAGAATCATCTCCAGCAGCCGCGTCGTGTCCCGCAGGAACAGAACGAAGGTGAACAGGAGCAGTCCCAGAAGACCGTGGGAAAACAGTTCCTTTGTGATCTGCCAGTACAGGATTCGCAAGTGTAAGGACCTTTCCCCAAGACTGTATCGTGAAAAAATTGTAGCATAGGGGTGGGAAAGGTCTTCGAACCGGCGGGACTTCTCCTTCGATGTCTTCCAGGGCCGTCCGATGGTTCGGGACCAGAAGTCATATTCCGAGAGGCGAATCCGATGCGGTGTATGACCTGCAAGAACAAGATCCAGCCTGGACAGACGGCCTGCTCTTTCTGCGGGGCAATGGCCGAGTCCTCCGGCACTTTACGAGGCAGCCCATCGCGCGCCGGCTCCGGGAGTCCCAGCTCCGTAAGCCGTAGAGAGGCGCTTTCCAGGGCCCGGGCGCTGATGGAGGAACTCAAACAGTCCGGGACCTTCGCAAGCGAGTCCCCTGCTCAGCGAGCGGACCGCGGAAGAACCCTCTCGCCGGGAAGGGAAGAGGCGGAAGAATTCGGCGGAATGAATTTTCCGGAGATGGAACCAGGGATGGAAGAAGAGTCTGCCGATGAGCAGCCCAGACAACCACCTCCGCCCGCCTGGACGCGCTGGATCTTCCCTCTGTTCCTGATCATCTATTTCGCCTTCCAGTATTTCTCCCGGGACCTGCAGCAGTTCATCTGGATTGGATCGCACCCTGCTCTCCAGAGTATGGTCCTGTGCGAAGAGATCGTTGACGGGGAGCCGGTGAATCCTGCGACGGTTTTCCCGGTGAGCGAGAACGACAGGCTGACCGTTATGGCGCGCTGGACGGGTTCGCCGCGCGGTTCTGATTTTACCCTGCGGTGGACCGCGCCGGGAGGAGACCAGCGCGAATCAAAGGCCGTCCTTCTTCCCCAGCCAGACGACCCCCAGCCAGATGACGAGGAGTTCATTACCTACGGAATCACGCGGCTCAGGTCATCCACGCCGCGGGGTGAATGGCTGGTCGAGATCCTGCTGGACGGCGAGGTAGCCGGCGAGCAAGCCTTCCAGATCCAGGACTAGCTCCCTTCCCCCCTGCATTCCCCCCTGCCACAATCTCCAGCGGGCAATCTATTCCGGCTTCAAGGTCCGTTCCATCAGGGCCCGCACCGCGTCGGGAGCGGAGCGGCCTTCGTAGAGGATCGCGTAGGCCTGTTCGGTTATCGGCATCGCGACGTCCATCTTCCGGGCCAGCTGCATCGTAGCTTCCGTGGTCTGCACTCCTTCTATGACCATGCGCGTGGACTGGAGAATCTGCTCCAGCGTTTTTCCCCGGCCCAGCTCCACACCGGCGGAGTGGTTGCGGCTCTGTATGCCCGTGCAAGTGAGCACCAGATCGCCCAGACAGGCCAGGCCCGACATGGTCTGCCGCCGGGCGCCACAGGCGGTGGCAAGCTCGGTGATCTCGACCAGGCCGCGGGTCATCAGGGCCGCCATCGCATTGGAACCAAGCTGCATGCTATCGCAAATGCCGGCCGCGATGGCGATCACGTTTTTCATGGCCCCGCCCAGCTCCACGCCGATGACGTCCCGGTTGGTGTAGAGACGGAAGGTGGAATGAGAAAAATCCCGCTGGAGCCGGTTGGCCACAGCGGTGTCCTGGGACGCGATGACCACGGCGGTCGGCGCGCCCTGCGCCACCTCTCTTGCGAAGGTGGGGCCGGAAAGCACGGCCAGTTGCGGTGCAAACTTCGGAGAGATGATCTCCCGCAGGACTTCACTCATGCGCAGGAGGGTTCCGAGCTCCAGACCCTTCGTCGCGCTGATGAGCACCTGCCCCTCGCGCAGGAACGGGAAAGCCTGTTGGCACACGGCGCGAAGGTGCTGCGACGGAACGGCAAAGATAACTGCCTCGGCGTCGTGCAACGCTTCTTCCAAACTGGTGGTCGGGGAAACATTCCGCGGAAGAAGTGGGGCGGGAAGGTAGAGATGGTTCTCCCGGGTTCGGGCCATTGCGGAACACAATTCGGGTTCGAAAACCCATAATCGAATGCGTTCGACGTTGCCCGACAGGATGATGGCGAGGGCGGTGCCCCAGCCACCGGCGCCCAGGATGGCAACTGTTTTCATATACGGTTCCGCGGGGGAAACCCACCTCCCAGATGCGCATTGTACAGGATGTCGGAAAGTGAGAGAACCCACCGCGCCGCCGCGCGGAATGCACGGAATTATCCAGCCTTCCGATTCCAGCGAATGACGCGGAAGCCAGTGAAATCAGCCTGCAATCGGTGGATCAGGTCCCGGATCAGTCGCCGCCAGAGGAAAGCGGACGATTTTCCGGTAGATCGAGCCGCCCGGGGTGGGCTGGCTCTCGAAAAGATGGAAATCCTGAACGGTGAATTTCCCCATTTCGAATTTTCCGCACTTGCGGAGCAGATCGCCGATGGCTGGAATGCGTTCCCTGGTCCGGAACCGGCCGATGGTCAGGTGGGGCGAGAACGGACAAGACTCCCTTGCAAATCCTGCGCCGGTCAGCCGGTCTTCCACCAGCCGGGCCAGAGCGGCCAGCTCCACTCCCGCATCGATGCCGAGCCAGAGAATCCGGGGAGAGGCGGGCGTCGGGAAAAGTCCCAGGTCCCGAATCTCCACCGAAAAGCCGCCGGGCCAGGTGACGCCGGAAAGAGAGGACCGGATGAGTTCCAGTTTTTCCGGCGGAACCTCGCCGAGAAATTTGAGCGTGATGTGTAAACCATCCGTGCGGGACCAGCGCATGTTGTCCATTGCGGGACGGAGGCAATCGACCCGCTCCTGAATCCGATTGCGGATGTTGTCGGGGATATCGATGGCGATGAATAGACGCATGCGGCGATGAACAGTCGCGCTCGTCGAATGTTTTGCGGCGCGACGGAAGATTTTTAACCTGAACGGCTGGCTTCGAGCGAGCGGCGCAGCAGGTCCAGCGCGGCCTGGGTGGCCTGCCAGCGGATGGTGCCGCGCTCGCCGATGCAGCGGCGTTCGATGACGCGGGACGCCTTCGGGCCGGCCAGTCCGATGAAGACCAGTCCCACCGGTTTCGCAGTTGTGGCGCCGCCGGGCCCGGCGATGCCGGTGATGCTCACGCCATAGGTCGAACCCGCGCGGGAGCGGACGGCTTCAGCCAGCAGGCGCGCCACCAGCTCGCTGACGGCGCCGTGCCTCTCGATCGTATCGGCGGGAACATCCAGCCACCGCTGTTTCCATTCGTTGCTGTAGCAGACTACACCGCCGAGGAAAAAAACGGAGCTGCCGGGAACGCTGGTGAGTCTTTCGGCGAGCAGGCCGCCGGTGCAGCTCTCCGCCACTGCCAGCGTGGCATTGCGGTCAGTGAGCATCCGGGCCACGACGGACTCCATCGGGTCCCCGTTCGTGGAGAATACATGGTCCCCGAGCGCCGGAACCAGCCGGCTGGAGAGCTCCTCGAGCCGGGCCTGGGCATCGGCTTCCTCGCGCCCATGGCTCATCAGATGGATCTGGAGTTCACCGAGGGTGGCCAGGATCGTGGTGGCGGGGTTGGTGTAGCTGGTGAAGATGGGTGCGATGCGTTCCTCCGCCGCCGACTCGGTGATGCCGGTGAGCCGCAGGACCTTGCGGCGCAGGAAAACGGCTGGCAGCAGCTTCCGAAGCCGGGGCAGACAGGACTGCTCGAACATGGGGCGCAGCTCGCGCGGAGGGCCGGGGAGCAGGATGAGCATTTTGCCCGGTTCCCCGATGAACTGGCCCGGCGCGGTGCCGGTGGGATTGGGGAGGATCTCCGCCCCTTGCAGCACCTTTGCCTGGCGGGCATTGATCTCCGGCATCTCCATTCCGCGAGAGCGGAACCGTGCGCGAATCTGGCTGACCAGATCCTGCTGGAGGTGCAGCGGACGTCCCAGCGCCTCGGAGGCGGCATCGCGCGTGACGTCATCTTCCGTGGGTCCCAGTCCGCCGCTGGTCATGACCAGATCGGATCGCTTCCAGCCGTCGCGAATCGCCTCGGTCAGACGCGCGGGGTCGTCGCCCACAACGCTCTTGAGAACTACATCCACGCCCAGGTTGTTCAGCTGTTCGGTCAGATACAGGGAGTTCGTGTCGGTCCGGTGCGGGGTGAGCAACTCCGAGCCGATGGCGATGATTTCAGCGTTCATGGGTTGCGGGGTCCGGCGCGAAATGGAGGCTGCGAAAATGGAAGCCGCCAAAAAGGAGGCCATATGCCACGATGAATCGTTCCAGACTGGCCAGCCGATGCGGAAGCATTTCAGAAGCGCTGGCCGGACTGGAACAACCGGAACCGATCAAATCAGTGGCCTGCCGTGCACGTTCCATTTCAGGTGATAGACCGATTGCGTCGTGGCCAGGATCAGCGCCGGTCCGGCGGTGAAGGCCAGCCCGATCATTCCGGCGCCGGAGACGACCAGCTCGGCCTGCTTTTCCGGAGTGATCCGCAGAATGCCCTTCCGGCCACCCTGGGAGGCGGCGACATACAGATTGCCGTCCACGTCGAACGCCATGCCCTGCGGCCTGCCCAGACCCTGATAGAACTTCTCGACTTCGCCGGTCCGGGAGATCCGGTATATGGAGTCGAAGCTCGATGTGGTCGGCCCGCAGATATAGAGGTACCCGTCGGGGCCGAACGCCAGATGGTAGGCCGAGATGCTCGGTTCCAGCGTCGCGAATACGAAGATCTGGCGGTCGGGAGCGATCTTGAAGATGGTCCCGCTGCGGTCGCCGACATAGAGAAAGCCATCCTTGTCAAAGGCGATGCCGGTGGCCACGCCCATTCCCTCGGCGAAGGTCGTCATGGTGCCGTTCGGCTCGGCTCGGTAGATGCTGCCATCGAACCTGCTGGAGATATAGAGGAAGTTTTCCCGGTCGAAGGCCAGCCCGGTGGGATTCATGATGTCGGAGAGAAAGGCCTTGACGTTGTAATCGGAGTCGATGCGGTAGACACCCACGGGGACTTTCTGGCCGCGCGATCCGCTGAAGGTGACATAGATATTGCCCGAGCTGTCGATGGCGGGATTGGCGACCGGGTGCATGTTTTCCCCGATGGTAGCGCCGATCTCGACCGGAACCGGGTTGCTGGCCTGCTCGGAGGTTTCCACCACCAGATCGCTCGAAACGGCGCCTTCCGGGACCCGGGCCACGACGAAGCGGCCGGAGCCGACGATCAGGTTTGCATCGAGTCCGCCAATCCTCACCTGCGGGCGGGTGTGTCCGTTGACGCAAAGCCCCTGCCCGCGGATCTGAATCTCGCCGCCGGAGATGGCGGCGTGGGGCGAGACCTGATCGATTTGTGGTTTGACACTCATTGCCGGTTACTCACTCAAAGCAGCGGACCGCCCGGGCGAGGCATGAATAAATCAGCCAAATACATGCGTCCGGAGACCTGATTAAAAGTATAAGACTAAACCATTAGAAGTATAAGACCGAAGCGGGTGGATTGCCAGAGTCATTGTCCGGCACCGGGATCATTCTCATCGGGTGGTGCGGCGTCTTCGATCTCGACCGGCGGGCCGGCAACCCGGTACCGGCCGCTGGCCCAGTTGCCGAGATCGAGCAGGCGGCAGCGTTCGCTGCAGAAGGGGAATTCCGGGTCGGCGGGTCTTACCGGCGTTTTACAGATCCGGCAGGTTTGAACGGTGCAGTTGGATTTTCCTCTTTTCGGCATTGGAACACCATCCCGGCGTAGTCCACCCCCATCTGGAAGCGATGGTCCGAGGCTACGTCACAACTGGGCGTACATTCTCCTGATCGGCATTCTACCATTTGTCCGGCATGAGATCCCAGCCGCGCCGCGGCCGCCACGGTCTCCGCCAGCGCCTTCGGGAGGCGGGCATCGTGGTGGGCGTAGGGAACTGGTGATGACGGCGGACCCCGTGGAGTGATGGCGGCAGCTTGCGATACCACCATCGGACGACGGGCGACAACAACATTGGGGCGACAGCGACGGCGGGGGCGACTACGACAGCGACGGCAAACGCGGGTGCGCTAGAAAGGGATGTCGTCGTCGGTGATCTCGGCCGGACTGGCTGGCCCGGACTGGTCGAAGCCGGGCTCGGGCGAGGACCCCTGGTCGAACGAGGAGCCGGGAGCCGAGCGGCTGTGGGATTCCCCACCGCTCCCGCCGCCCTCGCCGCGGCCGCCCAGGAGGACGACGTTATCGGCGATGATTTCGTAGGAGGTGCGCTTGCCGCCTTCACGGTCTTCCCACTTGCGGCTCTGGATACGGCCATCGACATAGGCCTGGCGGCCTTTGCTGAGGTACTGCGCGCAGATCTCGGCCGTCTTGCCCCAGGCGACGATGTTGTGCCACTCGGTCTCATCGTGCTGCTCGCCGTTCTTGTCCTTGTAGGAGCGGCTGGTGGCGAGAGAAAACTTGGCCACCGACTGGCCGGAGGGCAGGTAGTTGAGTTCGGGGTCCCGGCCGAGGTTTCCCACCAGAATGACTTTATTGACGCCGCGTGCCATGAGTTGCCTCCTTGGAAAGACGATGACGGTGCGAAACAGAGATTATACCCGGTTCGGCGCGCGCAGGCCAGGGGAGCGGAACGGGTTGTTGCGGACGCCCGCCTGCAGGCGAAGGCTGTCTAGCGGACGGCGTGCTCGGCGCGCTCGGTGCGGTCGCGATGTGGCCGGTCGTCGAACTTGCCGAAGATCATCTTGCCGGCCGTGGTCTGCAGGACGCTGGTAACGGAGATGTCGACGGTCTTGGAGATCATCTTTCTCGCGTTGTCGACCACGACCATCGTTCCATCGTCGAGGTAGGCGACGCCCTGGTTGTACTCCTTGCCTTCCTTGAGTATGAAGACGCGCATGGTCTCCCCGGGCAGCACGATGGGCTTCAAGGCGTTGGCGAGTGCGTTGATGTTCAGCACGTCGACTCCCTGGAGCTGGGCGATCTTGTTCAGGTTGAAATCGTTGGTGACGATCTTGCCTTCGTATAGCTTGGCCAGCTCGATCAGCTTCATGTCCACCCCGCGGACACTGGGGAAATCATCGTCTACGATCTGCACGTTCAGGTTGGCCATCTTCTGGATCTTCTGCAGAATGTCGAGGCCGCGCCGGCCCCGGTTGCGCTTCAGCGAGTCGGCCGAGTCGGCCACCTGTTGCAGCTCGCGCAGGACAAATTGCGGGATGACCAGAACGCCATCCATGAAGCCGGCGTCGCAGATGTCGCTGATGCGGCCATCAATGATGACGCTGGTGTCCAGGATCTTGTGGGAGCGTTTGCCATGCTTTTCCGCGCCGAACAGTCCGCCGAGCGCCGCCAGATTCAGCATGTCGCCCTTCGCCGCGCCAACCACCAGTCCGATATAGGTCATCAGCAGCAGGATGAACAACTGCAGGAACGCGATGTTGTTTTGCGGGAACGGAGACTGGTGGAGCACCAGGCTCACCAGGTAAGCGCCGAGAATTCCCAGAATGGAGCCGCTGACCGCGCCGATCAACCGCTTCAGCGTGGCCTTCTTGAGCCGCATCTCGAAGACGAGGATCGCCAGACCCATGGCGAGTCCCAAGATGGCGGCGCGTACCGGGTCAATTCCAAAGGGTTGCAGGTAATAAGAAGCAAGAACGAGAATAATGAGCAAAATGGAACGAACAATAATCCAATCCAGCAAAGCAGATTCCCCCCTTCCAGGATGATTGTCGCCGCCCGGCACCGGATGAATTCGATCATGATATGTATCAATTATCAATGGAGGCGCCGCGAGGCGTTGTCGTGGTGTGAGAATTCTCCTTTCCCGTGGGACTCCGGAACCTGTTACACAGGAGCTGGAACAAGTGCCGTAAATAAGAACAGACGATGGACCATCTGTCCGGGCAGAGTGTAGCACAGCACCAGCGCGGGAAGGAACCGGTAATGAAAAGAACATGGCGGGCCGGGGAGGATTCCAGAGAGATGACCAGGGGAATGCTCCCCGGAGAATTATTGTAGGGATGTCCCCGGGGGCCGGAACGCCGTGTGCGGAAGAGGCGCCGCCTCTCCGGTCCGGCAATCTCCGGCTCGGCCGGGGAATCTCAGGTGATGTAGCGGCGGGGGACGCGGCGTCCAATGCCGCAGAGAATTTCATGCGGGATGGTGCCGGAACTTTGGGCAATGTCGATGGCGGTCAGCGCCTTGTCGTCCTGGCGGCCGATCAGGATGGCTTCATCGCCGACACGGGTGCCCTCGATCTTGGTGACGTCGGCCAGCGTCAGGTCCATGCTGATGTTGGCGACAATGGGGGCGAACTGGCCGCGGATGAGAACCCTTCCCCGGCTGGAGAGACGGCGGCTCATCCCGTCGGCGTAGCCGGCCGGCAGGGTGGCGATGCGGGAGGAGCGCGGCGTTACGTAGCGGCCCTCGTAACCGAGCGGCGTTCCGGCCGGAAGTTCCTTGACCGAGATGACCTTGGTTTTGAGGGTCAGGATCTCGCGAACCGGCAGGCTCCGGAAAGCTGGTTCCGGCCCGCCTTCCCCAATGCGCACCGGGTGATGGTAGCCGTAGAGCAGCAGGCCGGGACGGACCATGTTTCCCCAGGACTCCGGGCGGCTGACGATGGCCGCGCTGTTGGCCTGGTGGCAGTAACGGGGCCGCACGCCGGCCCGCGCCAGGGCCTGCTCCACGGACTCGAAGCGCTGCAACTGCTCCTCGGTCTGGGGCTTGGTGAAGTCCTCGGCGGCGGCGAACTGCTCGAACAGGCCTTCCAGCTCCACATGCGACATCCCGCGATACCGCTCAATGAACGGCTCCACATCCTGCCAGTGCAGACCGAGCATGCCCAGCCCGGTGTTCACCTTCAGGTGGAAGCGGATCCGCTTGCCCGTCCGTGCGCCCCAGGCTTCGATCGTGGCGAGCTGATCCTCCGAGTAGATGCCGGGAACCAGATCATAATCGGTAAGGGCGCTCTGCTCGCCTTCCCAGAAACCGGTCAGCAGCAGGATGGGCTGGGTGAGGCCCAAATGCCGCAGCTGCACGCCCTCATCGGCCGCCGTAACCCCAAACCAGTCCACGCCGGCCCGCGCCAGCACCGGCGCCACCTCCGCGATGCCATGACCATAGGCATCCGCCTTGACGATGGCCATGATGGCGCGCTCAGGGCCGACGTGTTCCCGGATGATGCGGAAGTTTTCGAGCAACTGGGGGATGGATATCTCCGCCCAGGTGGGACGTGTGGACATTCAGGGTTTCCCGTGCTTCCCGGCGGCTGGCTTGCCGCCCGGGCTAATCGGCCTCTTCCACATCGAAGCCCTCCGCGAAGTCCTCCGCGAGGTTTTCAAAGGAAGTGTATTTGGAGATGAAGGCGAGATGGACCGACCCGGTGGGGCCGTTGCGTTGTTTTTCAATGATGAGTTCGGCGCGGCCACGGTTGGAGTCGGTGGGTTTGACCGTCTCCTCGCGGAAGATGAAAGCCACCAGATCGGCGTCCTGCTCGATCTGTCCGGACTCGCGCAGATCGGAGAGCCGGGGCTTTCCTCCGCGCTCCTCGGGAGCACGATTGAGCTGCGAGATGGCGATCAAAGGTATGGAGAGTTCCTTGGCCAGGCTCTTGAGTCCGCGGGAGATGGCCGAGATCTCCTGCGTGCGGTTCTCCTGGCGGCCGCGGCTGCCCATCAACTGCAGGTAGTCGACGATCAGCAGGCCGAGACCATGCTCGGACTTGAGCCGCCGGGCCTTGGCGCGCATCTCGGTGATGGAGATGGCGGGCGTGTCGTCGATGAACAGGGGCGCTTCGGCCAGACGTCCCAGAGCCATGGCCATCTGTGCCCAGTCGTCGCGGCTGGCAAAGCCGGCCTGCAGGCGGTGGGAGTCCACGCGCGCCTCGGCGCACAGCAGCCGCAGCACCAGCGCCTCCCGGCTCATCTCCAGACTGAAGACGCCGACGGGCTGGTTGCCCCGGATGGCGACTCTCTGCGCGATGTTCAGGGCAAAGCTGGTCTTTCCCATCGAGGGCCGTGCCGCGATGATGATCAGGTCGGAGGGCTGGAGGCCGCGCGTCATGTCGTCCAGTTTGCGGAAACCGGTTTCCAGTCCCGTAACCCGGTTGCCCCGGTCGTGCAATGCATCGATGCTTTCGAAACTGTTTCGGAAGATGTCCCTGAAATGCGAAAACCCGGTGCGCACCTGCTGCTCGCCGATGGAAAGCACCAGGCTTTCGGCCGCATCCAGTATCTCCTCAGCTCCCTCGCTGCCCTCCATGGCCCGGGCGCTGATGGACTCGGTGATGTGGATCAGGCGGCGCAGCGTCGCCTTTTCCTTCACGATGCGGACGTAGTGCTCGATGTTGCTGAGACGTGGCTGTCCATCGGTGAGCGAGGAGATGTATCCGGCCCCGCCGACCGCTTCCAGTTCACTGGTCCGGAGCAACTCTTCGGTCAGCGTAACGATATCGATGGCCTGGGAGCGTTCGGACAGATCGGTGATGCGGGTGAACAGACGGCGGTGACTGTCGAGGGAGAAATCCTCGGGGGTGAGCAGGGAAGCGGCCTGATTGTAGGCGGCATTGTCCAGCAGGATCGCCCCGAGCACGGAGCGCTCCGCCTCCACATTGCTCGGGAGACTCTTCGTGATCGTGGAGTTCAGAACGGCCATCTGCCTGTCGGCATTCCCGGTTATTCGGAGGTTTCTTCGGTTTCGGCAGCCGTTGCAGACGCTTCGGCGGCTTCGGGCACGGTGGACCCTGTGGTTTCCGACACCACGTGGACGGGCACTTCCACGGTTACTTCCCGGTGCAGGCGGATGGGAACCGCGTATTCACCGAGCTGTTTGATCGGGTCCTCAAGATGAATCTTGCGGCGGTCGATCTCATACCCGCTCTTGTGCAACTGCTCGGCCAGATCGATCGTGGTTACGGATCCGAACAGCACTCCGCTCTCGCCCGCCTTGCGGGTCAGCGTCAGGGTCAGCTTTCCCACCATGGCCGCGAGCTGTTCGGCGTCGGCCTTCAGCGTCGCGTCGTGGCGCAGCAGCGACGCTTTCTGCTGCTGGACCGCCTTCCTGTTGCCTTCGGTCAGTGGAACGGCCAGTTTCCGGGGAAGCAGGTAGTTGCGGGCATAGCCTGGCTTCACCTCAACGGAATCGCCCGGCCGGCCGAGGTGCTCGACCTCCTGCCGCAAAATCAAATGCATTGTTTTCGCCATACAAGACTCCTGCGGCAGCTCCGCCGCCGCGCGCGTTCGATTTAGGATTCAGCCGCAAACGGCAGAAGCGCGATATTGCGGGCCTGCTTGATGGCCCGCATCAAGCGGCGCTGATGCGGCGAGCAGACGCCGCTGCTGCGCATGGGGAGAATCTTGCCGCGCTCGGGAACGAATTGTCCGAGCAGCCTCACGTCCTTGTAGTCGATGCAATCGATCTTCTCGACACAGAACTTGCAGACCTTGCGTCGCCGGGAAAACCGGCCCCTGCCGCCTTCCCGCCGCGGTCCGCTCGGTCTCGATCCGGATGGCCTCGGGCCCGATGGTCTCGGGCCGGATGGCCTCGGGCCGGATGGTCTCGGGCCGGATGGCCTCGGTTGTGGTCGTGGTGTTGATCCCATCTGGTTCCTTTCTACAGCCGGGTCCCCGGCTTCGGAAATTCTGTAACTCACTCCTCCGGCCCGAACCCTCGTGAAGGTCTATGGCCGGATAGGATCTCCCGCCCTACGTGGCCGGCGGAGCAGATGCCGGCGGTGTGGATGCCGGTGGTGTGGATGTCGGCGGAGCGGACGTCGGTGGTGTGGATGCCGGCGGCGTGGACGTCGGTGGTGTGGATGCCGGCGGCGTGGATGCGGACGGCGCCGATGGTGCGGAGGTCGCCGCCATCGCCTGTCTCATCTTGCGGGATGGAGGCCTCTTGGCACGAATCGCCTGCAACTTTTTCGCCCGCTTCAAGGCTTCATCAATGCGGACGGTCTGGTATTTGATCACCGGTTCGATGACCTTGAGGCGGCGTTCCAGCTCGTTGACGGCTGCGACGCCACATTCAATATCCAGCAGCACGTACTGGCCCTCCCGGAACCGGCGCACCAGATAGGCCAGCTTCCTGCGGCCCATGCGATCGGTCTTGCGAATGGTTCCGCCGCCGTCGGTGATGATGGCTTCCATCTGCGAAATGATCTGTTCGGTTTCGTCCTCGGGAATATCCGGGCGAATGATAAAAATGACCTCGTAAATTCTCATGTTCCTCTTATCCTTATTTTTCCTCTTCGGGGCCAGGTCCTGACGGACTCTCCGGTTCCGGTTGCGTCTCTGGCTGTGGCCGGCGATTGAACCGGGTCATGGCTTTCACGACCCCCTCGCGCAGAATCATCTCCGTGGCCTGCGCCGCTTCCTCTACGGCATCCTCGTACGCCCGACGCCGCGACGCCGCGACGGGCTGGAGAAGGTATTCGACCGGGTCGCGCCGCCTGGCATCGGCCCCGACGCCGGCCCCGACATCGGCTCTGACACTGGACCCTGCATCGGCCACTGCGTTGGCCCCGACATTGGCCCCGACGCCGATGCGGACCCTGGTAAAGCGCCGGGTCCCGGTGGCTTCGATCATCGAATCCAGGCCGTGATGCCCGCCCGAGCTGCCCTGCCGCCGGATGCGAATCTGACCCCAGGGCAGATCCAACTCATCGACGATCACTACCAGATCGTCCGGGCTGACAACTTCCGACTGCAACCACTGCTTCACAGCCGTTCCGCTCCGGTTCATGAACGTCTGTGGCTGAATCAGCCAAACCGGCTCACCTTTCAGTATATACCGGGCGCAGCGGGAATGAGCCTTTCTCTGCGATAACTCCACACGGTTTCGCGCCGCGAGCCGGTCCACAACGGCGAATCCCAGGTTATGGGGCGAACCGTGGTACTCCGGCCCGGGGTTGCCCAGTCCAACTACCAGTTTCAAAGCGACCCTGCTCCCCGCCCCACCGGCCCGGCCAGCGATCTGACCGGAATAGAGGCCAGTGCCGGAATATAAATCAGTGAACGCCACGCGCCGGGCAATGGTCCCCCGGGGCTGGCCAGGAGGTTATTCGGAACCTTTCTCTTCCTCAGCGGCCTTGCCCTTCTGCGCGACCTCCGGCTCGGCAGGGGCCTCGCCCTCGGCTGCCGCCGCCTCTGTCGGTTCCTCCACCGCTCTTGGCGAAACAATGTGGAAGATGACGGCGTGAGGGTCCTGAACAATATGAACCTGCTCGCCAACGGTCTTTTGCAGATCCGAGACACGGACATACTGCCCGAGGCCGAGATCGGAGACATCCACGACCAGCTCTGCCGGCAGGTCCTGGGGAAGACATTCCACCGTTACCTCGCGCTGCACCACCTCGAAGGAGCCGCCTTCCAGCTTGACCCCTTTGGGTTCGCCCACATGCTTGACCGAGAGCGGCAGACGAATTTTCTGATCCCGGAGCACCCGCTTGAAGTCCAGGTGGGTGAGGGTGCCGCGCACCGGGTGCCATTGCGCCTCGGCGACCGTGGCCAGGGTCTCCTCGCCGCCAGCCACTTTCAGCTGAAACAGCGTGTGGTGACGCGCCTCCCGCCCCAGCACCGGCACCAGCTTGCGCGGTGTAACCTGTAACGGGATGGTCTCGCCACCGCCGCCGTACAGGACTGCGGGAACCTTGCCGGACTGGCGCGTCGCCCGCAGCTTGTGGCGGCCGCCGGAATCCCGGACTTCTGCATCAATGGTTACTCTTTCCATCATTACACCTGTGTTTCTTCAAGCGTCGGTGTTGGGCTGCAGAAACAGCACACTGACCGACGTCTCTTCGTGTATCGACTGGATGGCATGAGCCAGCAACGGACCCACGCTCAGCGTCTTGATACGACCGCAACCGGCCGCTTGTTCCGTCAGCGGAATCGAGTTCGTAACGACGACCTGCGAAAGCGCGGATGCGCAGATGCGGTCGATGGCCTCGCCGGAGAGCACCGCATGGGTGCAACAGGCATAAACGGCCTTGGCTCCATGCCGCATCAGCGCGTCGGTGGTCTTCACCAGAGTTCCCGCCGTGTCGATGATATCGTCCACCACCAGGGCGGTCCGGCCATCCACCTCGCCGATGACGTGCATGACCTCGCTGACGTTGGCGTCGGTCCGCCGCTTGTCGACGATGGCCAGAGCGGACTTCATGAGCTTCGCGAAATGGCGTGCCCGCTCCACGCCCCCGGCGTCCGGGGCCACAATCGTCAGGTCCGGCAGGCTCATCTGCCGGAAATACTCCACCAGAACGGGAATCGCCAGCAGGTTGTCCACCGGCGTGCGGAAAAATCCCTGAATCTGCGGCGCGTGCAGGTCCATGGTCAGGACACGGTCGGCGCCCGCCGTGGTTACCAGGTCGGCGACCAGGCGGGAAGAGATCGGAACGCGCGGCCGGTCCTTGCGGTCCTGCCGGGAATAGCCGTAGTACGGGATCACCGCGGTGATCCGGCGTGCCGATGCCCGCTTCAGAGCGTCCATCATCAGCAGCAGCTCCATCAGGTTTGTGTTGACCGGATGGCAGGTGGGCTGCACGACGAAAACGTCCGCCCCGCGCACATTTTCCAGTATCTGGACCCGGACTTCCCCATCGCTGAACCGGGTGATCTTGCCCTGCGCGGCGGGGACCTTCAATTCTCTGCAAATCTCCCCGGCCAGCGACGGGTTCGCGTTGCCGGAAAATATCTTGAGGCGGTCTCGATCCATAATATACCCGGGACGCAATGAACTCGGACGAATACCGCAACCGCCCTCGTAAATTCCACTAATTGATTGGGCCGGAACTGACACCCGGGAGCCGCCTCCGGGTCAGGACACTGCAAGGTGCCGACGGGAGCAAAGAACTCCGAATCGTCCATTCTAGGGGACTTTGCCGGGAAAAGCAAGACAGGAAACGGGTTCATCGCTCGCCCGGCGCCTCCGGAAACCCCTGATCGTGAGGCCCTGTTCGTGAGCAGCAGTGGCCCGCGCTGCCCGGCCCACGATCCGGTTAGCCTTCCTCGGCGGCAGCCTCGCCGGGGTGCGCCCCTTTGGCGGCAGCCACAATCTTCTCGCCGATCTGTGATGGAACGACGTCGTAATGGGAAAACTCCATCGAAAAGCTCCCGCGGCCCTGCGTAATGGAGATCAGGTTGGTGGAGTAGGTCAGCATCTCCGCCATGGGCACCTGTGCCTTCAGCACCTGATTCGATCCCCGCGTCTCCATTCCCTGGATGCGGCCGCGCCGGGAGTTGATGTCCCCGATCAGGTCGCCGGAATACTGATCCGGGGCGTAGATCTCCACGTCCATGACCGGTTCGAGCAGCGCCGGCCGGGCCTGCTCCATCGCTTTCTTGAACGCCATCGAGCCGGCAATCTTGAACGCCATCTCCGAGGAGTCCACATCGTGATAGGAGCCGTCGTATAAGGTTATCTTGAAGTCCACTACGGGAAAGCCGGCCAGATAACCCCGGGCCGCGGTCTCGATGATCCCCTTTTCCACGGCGGGGATGTACTGCTTGGGAATCGAGCCCCCGTGTATCTCATTGGCGAACTCGAAATTCTCGCCGCGAGCCAGCGGTTCCATCCGGATCTTGCAGTCGCCGAACTGGCCGTGTCCACCGCTCTGTTTCTTGTGGCGGCCCTGCACATCGGCCTTGCCCAATATGGTTTCCCGGTAAGGGACCTTCGGGGCGTGCAGCGTAACCTCCACGTGGTAGCGCTTCTTCAGTTTGGAGACGATCACCTCCATGTGCTGCTGACCGGAGCCGCCCAGCAGGAACTCCTGCGTCTGCTCGTCGCGGTAGAAGCGCAGGGACGGGTCCTCTTCCAGAAGCCGATGCAGCGCGCCGCCCAGGTGATCCTCATCACTGCGGCTGTTCGGTACGATGGCGAAGCTGATGGAGGGTTCGGGCAACACCACCGGGGGGTACAAGACAGGCGAATCCTTGTCGCCCAGAGTGTCTCCCGTTACGGTGTCCTTCAGCTTGGCGACCGTGCCGATATCGCCCGCGTGCAGCTCCGCAATGGCGGTGGCCGAATTGCCCTGCATCAGGGCGATGTGGGCCAGCCGCTCGACGGTGCCCTTGCCATAGTTGGTCAGGTGCGCATCGTTGGCCACCACGCCCGACAATACCTTGAAAAAGCTGATGCGGCCGGCAAACACATCGGCGGTGGTCTTGAAAACGAAGGCCGAGACCGGCTCCGAGTCGGCGACCTTCCGCTCAATCTCCTCTCCCTGCGGCGTTTTCCCCTGCACGGTTCCCCGGTCGTCGGCGGCGGGAAACTCGTCCACAATGAACTGAAGCAGCCGGTCGATTCCCACCAGTTCCGTGGAAGAAGCGCAGAGGATGGGAACCACCCTGCGCGAGGCGAGGGCCTCCCGCAGGCCTTCCTCCAGATGCTCGGGAGAAAGCGTATCTTTCTCGAAGAACTCCTCCATCAGCGCGTCGTTGCCTTCGGCGATCATCTCCACGAGCTGTTCATGGGCCGCTTTGGACGCCTCGGCCAGCTCCGCGGGAATCTCACCCGCCGTGCCTTTTCCCTTGCCGTCCGGGGAATAGCTGTAAGCCTTCATGGAAACCAGATCGACGATGCCGCTGAAGGCGGCCTCCTCGCCGATGGGAAGCTGTATCGGGAGGGCGCCACGTCCGAAGGCCTCCTGAATCGAATCCACGCTGCGCCGGAAGCTCGAACGTTCGCGATCCAGCTTGTTCAACACGAAGGCGCGCGGCAATCTGTACAGGTTGCAGTAGTCCCAGACTTTTTCCGTCTGGACCTCAACGCCGGCCACGCCGTCCACCAGAATCAGTGCCGAGTCGGTCGCCACCAGGTTGGCCTGCGCGTCGCTGATGAACATGTTATAGCCGGGCGTATCCAGCAGGTTGATCTTGGTCTTGCTCCACTCCAGGTAGGACAGTCCGGTCGAGATACTGACTTTGCGTTCGGTCTCTTCCTCGTCGAAATCGGTTATGGTGTTTCCGGCATCGACGCTGCCCAGCCGAGTGCTCATTCCGGCCGTATAAAGGAACGCTTCCACGAGGGAAGTCTTGCCGGAATCGCCGTGTCCTGCTACCCCAACATTGCGTATGTTTTTGCCTTGATAGATTTTCACAACCTGCCGCTCCTTTCCATCCACTGGTCCATCCGCGGGTCCATCCACGGGTCTGGCCGTGAGTCTGGCCGTGGTGCCCTCGTGGGCCTGCCAGACAGAGACCCTCCTGCTGGGTTTTTGGGGAATACTATCATAGATGTAAACAGGGGATGAATAGAATAAAAGCGGGGCGAATTCGCCCCGGCCGGGGTCCGGGCAGGGAAGCTCAATACGGCAGGGAATCGCGCAGCCGGGCGTAGATCAGCGCATCGCCGATGCGGCCATCCTTGATGATGCTTCTCTTCAGTCGGGCCTCCATGTGATACCCGGCCTTTTCCAGGACCCGCTCCGATGCCGGGTTCCATGAGAAAACGGCGGCCTCAAGCCGCTCCACGGGGAAGCTCTCAAAGGCTTTTTCGGTAGCCTGCCGCAGCGCAAAGGTGGCGATCCCCTTGCCCCAAAAGGGTTCGGCAATCCAGTAGCCGATCTCTCCCGTAATGCGAAACTCGCCCTCCATCAGGTCGAAGCCGACCGAGCCGATGGCCTCCTCACCGCTGACGATGGCGAAATGGGTCGGCTTGTTCCCTTGTGCGGCGCAACGCTCCAGCCAGCGGCCGGCATCCTCGTCCGTATAGGGGTGCGGAAACAGGTCCCTCATGTTCAGCCAGATATTCCGGTTGTTTGCGTAGCGGACGAGCGCGTCCTTGTCTTCACGGAGCCACGTCCGAATCCGTATGTTTTTCAGGTCGTCCATCGGGTCGAAACCTGTTCCATGGGGGTCAATCCTCGGCGGGAACGATCCTCATTCCCGGCTCCGAATAGCGCGTCCCGGCGGCCACTCCCTCCGGGAAGAGCGCATCGATCCGTGCCAGATCCTCCGCGGAAAGCTTTACGTCGAAAGCTCCGAGGTTTTCCTCCAGATAGCGCTGGCTGCGCGTGCCGGGAATGGGAATGATGTCCTCGCCCCGCAACAGCAGCCAGGCCAGCGCGAGCTGCGAAGGGCGGCAGCGCTTCTCCGCGGCCAGCTCCTCGACCCGGCGCACCAATTGCAGATTCTTCGAAAAGTTGCGCTCACTGAATCGCGGAAACTCCAGCCGCCGGTCGCCCGGGGTGAAATCCGACGTCCGTTGGAAGCGGCCCGTCAGCATGCCTCGGCCCAGCGGGCTGTAGGCCACAAAGCCGATGCCGAGTTCACGGCAAACAGGCAATATCTTCTGCTCCACCGCTCGGGTCCAGAGCGAGTACTCACTCTGCAACGCCGTGATGGGGTGGACCCCGTGCGCCCGGCGAAGCTCATCCGCCGAGGCTTCCGAGAGCCCGATGTAGCGGACTTTTCCTTCCTGGACCAGTCCGGCCATCGCGCCGACGGTTTCCTCGACCGGAGTCCGCCGGTCCACCCGGTGCTGGTAATAGAGGTCGATCACATCGACGCCCAGCCGCCCGAGGCTCGCCTCACAACTGGAACGGAGATACTCGGGCCGTCCATTCACGCCTACGAAGGCGCCATCGGGAGCGCGCACGTTGCCGAACTTCGTTGCCAGGAAGACTTCCTGTCTCCGGCCCCGGATGGCTTTTCCCAGCAGCCGCTCGTTGTGGCCCCGGCCATAGATATCGGCCGTGTCGAAGAAGTTGATTCCCAGATCCAGCGCCCGGTGAATCGTCGCGACCGATTGGGCCTCATCTGTAGGCCCGTAGAACTCGGACATGCCCATCGGACCCAATCCCATGGCGGAAACCACGGGACCGGGCTTCCCCTGTTTTTCCTGGCCCAGTTGTCGCTGGTATGGAAGCATGAGTGTTCCCGTTCGGCGCGGCCTGTCTATTCGGCGCGGCCGTCCCGGAAGCCTGGGGCCGTCTCCGGCGGGGCGGAGTTTATTACTGGCGGGACTTGTCTTCGAGCAGAGCTTTCAGAGTGTCGATCTCCCGGCGCAGCTCCTTCTGCCGGGACCCGAGGCTCAGCGCGTATCCTGCAAATAAGACCCAAACGACCGCGTAGGCCCAAAACAGGCTGGTCATGATCTGCTCCTTATGAAAAATGAAAACTTCAGTTCCGCGGCGCTTCGCCTGCCGCCCCCTCAGGACTCCATCATCACCCGGCGGCGAAGCTGCTGCACTTCGTCGCGGTAACGCTCGAGCCGCACGCGCAGCACCGCCAGCAGGATGAACAGGACCGTCAGCGTCAGCCAAGAGAACATCAGCACCTGGAACATCACCGGGTCCAGCCCGGAATCCTCTCCACCCATCAGCACCGGCTGGGGATGCTGCGTCCGCCACAGCCGGATCGAGAAATAGACGATCGGGACGTCGACGAAGGCGAAGATTCCAAAGACCGCCGACAATGTCGCCCGCCGGTCCGGATCGTCCAGAAAATCCCGCAACAGCAGGTAGCTCAGGTATAGCAGCCACAGGATGAGCGAGGAGGTCAGCCGCGCGTCCCAGGTCCACCAGATGCCCCAGACCGGCTTGGCCCAGATCGGGCCCGTCGTCAGAATCACCGTGCAGAAGAGGGTTCCAATCTCTGCTGTCGAGACCGCGATCCGGTCCCACTTCCGGTTTTTCGTGATCAGGTAGGCGACGCTGGCGATGAAGACCACGAAAAACGCCAGAAACGCAGTCCAGGCCGATGGCACATGGATATAGAAGATCCGCTGGATATCCCCCATGGTCCTCTCCGTTGGGGCATAGACGAACGCTCCGTACATCATTCCTACCAGTCCCACGGCAGTGGCAATGGCCAATATTTTTACCGAGCGCATTCTGATCTGGTCTCCTCCGTCGTCTTGCGCGGATCAAACCACACGACGATTCTACCCCGCATATCTCCGGTAGAGTTCCTGCATCTGGACGGACTGCCCCGGCTGGTTCTCTCCCACGTAGGCCGCTTTTCCCCTGTGCAGGATCAACAGCCTGCTGGCGAACTTCAGAGCCAGGTCAATCTGGTGGGTGCAAAGGACAATGGTCTTCCCCCGGTTTTTCGCCTCGATCAACTGGTCTTCCAGCAATCCCACCGCCCGGTCATCCAACCCGTTAAACGGTTCATCCAAAAGGAGTAAGTCAGGATCATGCAGGAACAACCGCCCGATCGTCAACCGTTGCCGCATGCCACGAGAGAAATTCCGGACGAGTTCATTTGAAAAAGATCGGAGTCCAACTGTGTCAAGTGCATTCAGGCAGACTGTTTCCGCATCCTCGATCCCATAGATCGAACAGTAGAAGTGCAGATTCTCGCTTGCCGTCAAATCGTCGTACAGGAACGTATTGTGCGCCAGCAGGCCGATTCGCCTCTTGAGTGATTCCGGGTGCAACCGCTCCTCCGCATCACCGATTACCAGCTCTCCGCCGCTGGGTCTCGTCAATAACGCCAGCATTTTCAACAGGGTGGACTTTCCAGCCCCGTTGCGTCCCAGCAGGGCCAGAAACTCTCCCGATGCTATGTCCAGGTCTAGTCCATGGACGGCGGGCAGGTCGCCGTATAATTTCGTCAAACCACGCGCAGTTATTTGCATCGATGTTAGTGTACTTGAAACAGATACTCGATCCACTCCCGTCCAACTCGTCGAGGGACCTTCATTCTCTTCTGTATAAGAATAGCAGTCCAGCCATCATTACTAGCCCCAAGCCTCCCATAATCAGCCACTTCCTCTCGCCCACCGGGTCCGGCAGACGGGTCAGGCTCCCGCCCGGGCTGTTCGTGTTGGCGCTGGAGCCTGCGGGCGCCTGGCCACTGACTTCCAGCAAAAGCCGACCATCGGCCGGTTGAATCTCGTAGGCGATAAAACCGGTCGATGGATCGTCGTCGGCGGGAATCAGGTTTTCCGCCTGGATCGTAACGCCTTCATTGGGAGTTACAACATGAGTCCGCTCGGCCGCCAGGTCCAGGGGCTTGGCGAACGGAAACGGAGACTGATAATCAATGGAGTATTGCAGCCGGACCGTGGTTTCGCCGGGATGAACCGGATAGTTGATGGCGAACTGGTTGGACGCTTCCCGCTGGACTGGCGTCTGTGGTATCGGCATTCCAGCCGCGCCCACCACAGATGCGGTCACGCCATCGAGAGGCGTGGAAGGAAGCGTGAACAGATACGTCCCCTCCCGGTTCACGTAGGTAAGCGGAGGATTCGAGCTGTTCTCCAGAAAGATCTGCTCGATCACCGCCAGCTTCTCACCCTGTGGCTGGAGGACAATAGCGTGTTCGGTGGCCCGGACCAGTTGCGGATTCCCGCTGGACTCGAAGACGAGCATCTCCACACCGGCCGGATTGGTGGCGGCTTCCATGTAAGGCTGCGAATAGGTGGCGCCCTGAAATTCCACCCGGATCAGTCCGGGCACCGTGGGAGTGAAAGGGACCTGAGTGAATTGAAACCGGCCCTCGTCATCGGTCTCGACCGTCTCAACCGGCGTCATGCCCTGCTGCAGCTGGATGTACTGAACGGACACGTTCGGTACCGTCTCATAGCGGGTGGCGTTCAGCACGCGGCCCTGCAGATTCTGATCGGCCTTCTGCGCCCGGGCTACGGTTGCGGCCAGAAGAGAGAGCGCCAGGCAAGCGGCGGCAGCCGGCCGAAAGGCCGGGCGACGGCGGAGTTCGCGGATTGGGGCCGGGAAGAAATGGCTACGGGGCATAATGGGTCGCCGGGCTCTCTGGCGGGTGATGAGACGATCGTTGGAATCACCAGTCATCAAGCGGTCGAAACTTTATTATAGTTCGCGGCGGGGTGGTTCGTACGGGGAATCGCAGATTTTCCCAGGCAGGATGCCTCATTGCATGGATGTCCCGGGCGGGCTTATCCATACCCTCTCCCCCATCCGCACGGGAGCTGCGCCCTACAGTCCGAACCGTGTGCTCAGGTAATCGATCATGATGCGGAGCTGATCCTCCGGCGCTTGGGGCCCGCGTTCATTCATGTTCCGGGCGATCCGCTCCCAGTCCTCCGCCGGCCGTTTTACGGTAACCACCCGGCCGATGTCATGGCAGATGGAGCAGCGCGCCTGGACCATTTCCTTGCCGGTCCCGGCGGGCAGTTCGATGTCCTCAATCTCAATCGGACCTTCCGATATGGCAGAACTGTGCGGGAGCCGGCCGGTCTGGAAGGGCTGGCGTCCGGGGCCGAAAGACTGCACGAGGTACCGCGCTACGGTGTCCGCTTCTTCCTGACTCAGCATAGCGCCGCGCAGCACCATCTCCTCGACCATGTTCGTCCAGCCAGCCGTGCCATCGCGCATCTGGAGGATCGGCGTCAGCCCGTGGCACTGCGTGCAGGCGGCGGCGACGATCTCACGGCCTTCCCCTTCCGGCAGATTCTGCGCCACCGCATTCGGAACCCCCATAGCGGCAGCCAGTAAAAGTGTGAGAAGCGAAAAGGCGCAGGCTCTGTAATACCTCTGAGGCCGGTGATTTGTCATCGCTACACGTTCCTCGTTCGAAGGGATGCAACCGTGAACTCCGGATGCCAGGTGGAGGCGGCTCCGATGCCGTTGCGCTCGATGCGCACGTCGAGCAGATAGGGCGTGCCGGAGGCGGTGGCGCGCTTGGAGCGCTCCAGCGCGGGCCGGATCTGGGTGGGTTCTTCCACGACCTCTCCCTCCACGCCGAATCCGGAGGCGATCTTGACAAAGTCCATATCCGGATCGCCCATGTAGCAGACCATGTCGCGGCTGATCTCGTACTGCCGGCCGCCCTTGGCCCAGATGCGGTTCCGCTCGTTGTTGTAGCTCCGGTTGTTCAGCACCATGATCGTTACCGGGGCGCGGTACCGGGCGTAACTCCACAGGGGTTGCGGCCCGCTGAACAGGAACGCGCCGTCTCCCATGATGGCGACCACAGGGCGGTCCGGCATCGCGAGCTTCACGCCGAACCCGGCGGGCAGTCCCCATCCCAGGGCCCGGCCGCCGTTGCTGAGGAAGAGTTTTTCCGAGCTGCTGAACGACATCAGATTTTCGATGGTGCGGCCCGAATCGATCTCGGCCACCAGCACCGTGTCCTTGTCCAGCACCTCTTCCATCTCCACCCCGAGCCGCTCCACGCTCAAGGGGCTGCGGTCCCAGCGTTTCTTTGCGATCTGCTGCAGAAACTCGCGCCGCCCGGCCGTATAGGCGTGGGTTTTTTCCGTACGGTCCTTGCGAATCTGCTCCAGGCGAGTGTCGGTGGCCATGCTGCGCAGCGCGGAGATCAGGTCGGCGGCGGCGTGCTTCTGGTCGGAGACCATGGCCAGTTCAGTCGCGTAGTTTCTGGCCATGTTCCCTGCGTCGAGACGCGCCTGAATCAGCTTCACGTTCCGGTTGATCTTCGGATTGGCACCGGCGTAGGGCATGCGCGCGCCGATGTTCAGCATCACATCCACCTTGCCGGGGTAGCGCATCTCCCTCTGGTAGTCGCCCAGGTAGAGCGGATGCTGATTCGGGAATGGTTTGGACCAGCCGAGCGATCCCGGCGGCCGCGTGGCGGGCAGCCCGAGCAGTTCGGCCAGCTCCACCACCTCCTTGCCCGCGCCAGCCCAGGTGATCTCATCGCCTACATAGAGCAGCGGGTTGTTGGCCTCCAGCAGCATCTTCGCTGCCTGCTCGACCTGGTCCGTGTCGGGGCGGATCTTCATCGGGACCGTGAATTTCTCCTGATCCATGATCGTCGTCGTGACCTCTTCATGCAGCAGGTTTTCAGGGTAGGAAACGAAGGTGGGGCCGGCCGGGTCGGTCGAGGCGAACTTGAGAGCGCGCCGCGTGACTTCAGCAATTTTTTCGGCCTTCTCCACGCCCCAGTACCACTTCGTCATGGAGCGGGTCATCTCGCCGATATGCTCGGCCTCCTCGAAGGCGTCCTGCCCCAGGCTGTCGATCCCGGCGTCGTCCACGGCGACCAGCAGCGGGATGCGGTCCTTCCAGGAATTGAACATCTGCGTCATGCAATTGGGCAGTCCGGGCCGGGCGCACATGACGAAAGCCATCTTGCCGGAGGCCTTGGTGTAGCCGTCCGCCATGGCGGCCAGCGCCCCTTCCTGCAGGGCTTTGATCAGGTGCATGTCGGTCTCATCCACCATTGCGTCATAGATGGGCGCCTCGCCGGTCGATGGGTTGAAGAAGATATACTCGATACCGGCGGCCTTCAGTTGCGCCACCAGCGCGGCGCCGCCGGTGCCGGTCATCTCCCGCATCCAGGCAGGCGTTGCCGGAGCCGCCGATGCGCCGCCCGAGGCGGGAGCCTGGAAAGCCGCCAGCGAGCTGGCCATGGATTTCGCCGCCGTTGCCGAGAGTCCCACGGCAGTCATACCGGACAGAAAACCGCGCCGGTTGATGCCACGGTCCAGATATTGCCTGATCAATTCTTTCATCTCATCCCTCCGCTTGGTTTCGACGCAATAGTAAACCGCATCGCCGCATGCGCGCCAGCATCGGTCCTTCGGTCCTGATGATGACTATGTGGTTTATACATCTTTCTTCGCGGAGGATCAATGAAAACGACGAGGGGACTGCGTCCAGGCACTTCGTGCAGTAGTAGTTTGGCCTCCCGCTGGTCGGCTCGCCTTGCATAGGTGGGGCCGGTGGCGAGGCGCCGCGCGAGTTTGCCCATCAAATCACGGCTCGACGGGATGCGATGGGGGCGCCGTGTACGCCCCCAGATCGCTGATTACAGGAAGCGGCTACTGGCCGGCAGGCATGGGCGGCATGGGAGCATCGGTGTTGAAGATGAGATTGGTGACCTTCCAGGAACCGTCCGCCTGGCGAGCGAGCGTAACGACGTGCTTGCCGGTGGCCTCCATGGTATCTCCACCCTCTTTGGGGGTCAGTCGGACGGTGTGGACGCCGACCGTGTAGGCGATGTCGCCACCGACTCGCATATCTCTGGAAGTAACGCTCAGTTCGATATCCATCATGGAGTATTCCTCCTGTAAGCGGGCCTCAATGGCGGCGCGGCCGAGGAGACCCGGCATGTCAGGCGGAAGATAGGCTGCGTCCTCGGCGTATTGGGCCGCGCCGGCAGCGGCATCACCGGCATTCTCCGCCGCGACAATGGCGTCCTGGACCTGGTTAATGGCTTCAAGATCGGCGGCGCTAGTATCTGGCGAGCTGGCAGGTTGATCGGCCGTCTGGCATCCCGCAGCAACCATGATGAGGGAAAGAATAGTTGCTCCAGCTAGTTTGTGCATGGCACCTTACCTGGGATATAGGATTTGCCGTCGAAGGGGGAAAACGGTTCCCGTTGGCTGGCGGCATCCTGCATGTATATCAAGGAAGATCGTTGTGCGCAAGAGTTGCCGCCAATGGGAATGATCCCAGGCGGAGGAGGAAGTTGAGTCGGGGCGCGTGAGCGGGGAAGGGGCAGTGTATACTGCGTCATGGGCAAGAGGCTGACCAGTGAAAGCTGAAAGCGCGGAAGTCAGCGGAACGGATCGGGCGCGCGGGTTCGCGAAACGACTCCTTTCAGCAGTAACAAATACAAGATTATTCCTAATGATTTTGCTGGTGAGCGTCGTGCTGGTTGGCGGCTGCGCCGAGCCGCGGGAGGCGGAAGTTCCCGGGGCGGAGTCAACAGCGGAGGAGTACTCCGTCCCGCCGAGCGGGGTCTGGGAAGTGCGGGTGCCTGCCGGGAAAGATGCCTTGCTGGAGCTTTCCGGGCCGACGCGGTTCGAGGGACGCTGGCTAACGGTAAGCGATGACCCGGGGTACGCCGACATCTACGAACTGAAGGCTGCTGGCGAGGGTGTGATGATCGCCGAGCCGTTCATGAAGTTTGACGAGGTGGATGGGTTGGATGCAACGGATTTCGAGGGGATTGCGGTCTGCCGGGGAAAGCTTTATATGGTGGAGGAGGGGACGTACTCGGTGGTGGAGGTCGAGGCGGATGGCCGGGCGGCGGTGCATCGTGTGAAGCTGGAGGCGGTCCATGCAAAGAAGGGAGAAGTGACGAAGACCGCCGGAGCGGGATTGGAAGGGATTGCGTGCCCCGAGGCAGGTCCTAGGGCAGGTGACGAGCAGGAAGGGGTGATCTATGTTGTGCAGGAGCGCCAGCCGCGGATGATCTATGTTCTGGAGGAGGAGACCTTCGAAGCGGTGGATTATTTCGAGGTGCAGGCCGGAGCGGCGGAGTGGACGCTGGCGGACGGGGCTGAGATTCCGCCGGATTTTTCAGACCTCTATTTCGAGGGAGGTTTTCTGTATGCGCTCGAGCGGAGTAGCCGCCGGGTGCTGAAGATCGACCCGCGAGAGCAGCGGGTGGTGGCCCGGGTGGCGCTCGATTATCAGGAGACGGATTACTACGATTACGAGGGTTCATTCGGGATGGCCGAGGGGCTGTATCTGACGCGGGAGAATATCTTCGTAGTGCTGGACAATAGCGGCGCTTCGCGCGTGGGCGAGCCGGGGAACCGGGCGGCGCTGTTCATGGAGTTCGCGCGGCCAGCGGGCTTCTAGTTCGGGTGTGAATCAGAGGAAGACGGGGTATATACTTGCGGCGATAACGGCCTGCGGGCAAGGGCGCGGAAGCAGCACTTCCATGACCAGATAGGGCGGGGAACATAAAACGGGGGAACCGATGCGGCGCAGAAAAGTGATCCGGCTTTTGGCAGCGGCAGCGGGGAGTCTGAGCGCCGGGCAATTCCTGCTCGCAGGCGCGCTGCTGCGAGTGACAGAAGCAGCCGGGGAGGCCGTGCAGGAAGGCGGGTCGGGCAAATATCTGCTGCCGCTGTTTCCATTGCCGCTGGTGCTGTTTCCACGGACTATTCTTCCCCTGCATATCTTCGAGCCGCGCTACAAGCAGATGATCCGCGACTGCGTGAAAAATAACTGGGAGTTCGGGGTGCTGCTGGCGAAGAAAGATTCGCACGAGATGACGGGCTGCTCGGCGGCGGTGTCGGAGGTGCTGCGGAGCTATCGCGATGGGCGCATGGATATCCTGGTGGAGGGCCGGCGGCGCTTCGAGGTCTCCGGGCTGGACCGCGAGAGGCTGTATCTGCGGGGACAGGCGGAGTTTTTCGAGGATTCCGGAAACGAGCCTGCCGATGAGGCGATGCGGCGGCAGGCTGTGGAGCTGTTCAACAGGCTGATAGAAGTGATCCGGCGGAATGACCCCTCGGTGCAGGAAGAGCCGCCGTCGTTGGGTGAGAAGGAGCTTTCCTTCCAGATGATGTCGCGCGTGCCGGCCGAGCCTGCCTGGAAACAGGAACTGCTGGAGCTGCGCTCGGAGCGTGAGCGTGTGGTGCGCGTGGTGCTCTATCTGCAGCAGATGGTGGACTACCTTGAGAAGTCGCCAGAGGAACGTCTTCCTGCTGGATCAGCCTAAGGGCACTTCGTGCAATAGTCGTTCGGACTCCCGATGGTCGGCCCCTGAGGGGCGACTAGTTACTCGCTTCCTGCGGTCGCTCGTGGGCGGTGATGGTACTTCGTGCAAAGGGTGTTCGGGCACTTCGTGCGGCAGGAACTGCGTCCAGGCACTTCGTGCAGTATATAGTTGCTCCGGCTCGCGATGCTCGCCTCGCCGCGTACATGCGGCGGTTGGATACTCGCCTCCTGATAGTCGGGCCACTGCGTGGCTACTAGTTGTTCGGCCTCGTGATGCTCGCCTCGCCGTGTTGATTTGGCGGGCTGGGGCGGTCTTCAGGGGCGGCTGAAAGGCGCGCCGCCGGGGATGTGGCCGCCCCGTCCGGTGGAAGCAAGGGATCTCAGTTTAGTTGGGGCTGGCCGGTATAGGGTAATACTTCGCGTGCCGGGGCCGGGGGCGCGCTGACGTCTTTTCCCACTAACATCTCCGGTATCCGGGCTGAAGCGCCCTTGTAGAAGCCCACAGGGACACGGTCGGCTTCCTCCGAGTTGCGGAAAGTGCCGAACAGGATGTCCCACAAGGGCAGGTCGCTGTAGTTATCGCGGTGGCGGCCGGTGGCATGGTGCAGGGCATGGCTCTCGGGCCGCTGGATCAGGTAGCCGAGCCAGCGCGGGGTGTGCAGATTGGCGTGTTGGAACATGGCGTTGAAAGTGAGGAAAACGGCTCCCACGGCCCCAGCTTCGGCAGTGAGGCCCAGCAGGGGATAGAAGACCAGGCTGCTCCAGGTGGTGAAGAAGAAGAGGTCGAGCGGGTGGAGGTAGTTTGCGCCGAAGGCGTCGAGAGATTCGGCGCTGTGGTGCATCTGGTGCACTGCCCGCCACAACGGTGTCCAGCCATGGGCCAGCCGGTGGTACCAGTATGGATGAGTTCATAGACCACGATGCCCACTGCAGCCCCAGCCCAGACACCGAGGGGGCTCCAGTCGAGCAGGCTGGTGTCGGGAAGAACACGGCTCCAGAAGGTGGCGATCCAGATGGAGAGCGGGACCGCCAGGGCGGTCGCGATCAGGCCGCGAAGCCGCCAGAAACGAGGAGCATCGTAGTTGCGGCGCCTCCAGAGCAGGTCCAAGATGATGAAGGCCGGGATCAGGGCCAGTGAAACATTTCCGAGCGTTTCTACCATGATATATCACTCTTTTTATTTATACAAACCAGTCGGTGTAAATAAAATAATAAGATCGGGCTGGACTGTCATGCAATTTGTAAAGGAAATTTTTAAATTTTCGAGGGTTATCAGGTGAGGACATTGATCCGAAGAATACAATTTTAATAAATACCGACCAGTATGGTATGATTGGCAACTGCAAGAGTCGGTTGAGTTGAAGGAGGGCGGATTGCCCAGGAACGGAGCCGCAACACGGAACAGAATTCTGGACTTCTCCCAGGATCTGGTTTTGAATCAGGGGTATGCAGGGACTTCGATCGAGAACGTGATTGGAAAGGCCGGGCTGACGAAGGGGGCGTTTTTCTATCACTTCAAGAGCAAGGCCGCTCTGGCGGAGGCGTTGATCGCGCGGTTTGCGGAGGCCGACCGGCAGGAGTTCACAGAACTGATGGAGAAGGCGGAGAGCATGAGCCGGGACCCGCTGCATCAGCTGCTGGTCTTTGTGGGGTTGCACGCCGAGACGATGGCGAAGCTGGATACAGTCTATCCCGGGTGCCTCTATGCGGCGTATTGCTACGAGAGCGGATTACTAGAGGAGACGCATATCCGGGCGGCGGCCGGCGCGATGCGATTCTGGCGCGAGCGGGTCAGTGAGAAGATCGGGGAGATTTTGAAAGACTACCGGCCCAAGATCGAGATCGATCCCGAATCGCTGGCCGATCATCTGCTGGTGACCTATGAGGGAGCCTTCATTCTTTCCAGGACGTTGAACGAGCCGATGTTGGTGGCGCAGCAGTTGCTCCAGTTCAGAAATTACTTGGAAATCCTGTTTGAAAAAAGATGACCAGGCACTTCGGCCACTTCGTGCGGTAATTGTTCGGGCTCGCGATGCTCGCCTCACCGCATTGATGCGGCGGGGACACGGGTCCCGATCCAGGCAGGCTTTCCCGGCCTGTTATCCGGCTCTGCCTGGTCCATTATCCTGATCTAAAGGTTGCGGGGTATGGGGTATAATGAACGGTCGGAATCCGGCGCCGGGCGCGATTGGCCGGATGGCGGAACTATCAAGACCGACTCAGTGGAGGGATGGATGAAGCGAGAGGGAAGGAAAGTTTTGTTCTTGTTTTTAATGGCGCTGGTGGCGGGCCTGCCACTGGCAAGGGCACAGCAGCCCTGGGCGCGGGAGCGGGTGGAGGCCTCTCCACGGCATCTGGAGTGGGTGGAGGTGTCCCACGGCGGCCGGACGGTGCATGCGTTCGTGGCCTATCCGGAGGTGAGTGAGAAAGCTCCGGTGGTGGTGCTGATCCACACGATCAACGGAATGATCGACTGGATGGAGAGCGCGGCGGACCAGGTGGCCGAGGCGGGCTATATCGCGATTGTCCCGGACCTGCTGAGCGGGTCGGGGCCCGGCAGCGGGCGCAGCGACTCGTTTCCCCCGGGCGGGGCGCGAGAGGCCGTGGGGAAGCTGGACCCGGACCAGATCACCGCCGACCTGAACGCGATTGCCGATTACGGCAAAAAACTGCCTGCGTCCAACGGCAAGGTGATGGTGGCGGGATTCTGCTGGGGAGGCAACCAGAGCTTCCGGTTCGCAACGAACCGCGGCGACCTGGCGGCAGCGTTTGTCTTCTATGGCACGGCGCCGGCGGCGGACGCGATCAAGTGGATCAACGCGCCGGTCTATGGATTTTTCGGCGGCAATGACGCGCGCGTGGGTGCTACGGTGCCCGGCGCGATTGAAAACATGAAGGCTTCTGGAAAAGTGTTCGAGCCGGTGACCTATGACGGGGCCGGGCATGGGTTCATGCAGAGCGGAGAAGATCCGGAAGGCCCCGATGGCAACAAGAAGGCTCGTCTGGATGCATGGGCGCGGTGGAAGCAGTTGCTGTCGAAACATAAGTAGGACAGCGGACTAATTGTAGACTGGGCGGGCGGTTGTTCCGGTGATGGGCCGGGGCGGCTGCCCGTTTTTTTTGCGGGCCGGTGCGGGGGATCAGTTAATTTTTGCGGTTTGACCCAATTGTCCTTGTGTCTAGGGGACCACATTTGATTCGCCTGGACCAGTGCTTGGACTTTTCGGTTTCTCTACAATATTTTTTTTTGGTTTTGACGCTCGGCGAGGTCTTCCGGAAGATCTGGATACTTTCTTTCGAGCCACCACAGCCAAATCTCCTTGAATAACTTCTCTCTTTAAAACTTCCGATTCAAGGGCAGCTTTAATTTCTGAAGTTTCTATCTTTACTTCGGGAGAGATTCTTCTTAGTTCACATCGAAGCTTATCGAGGACAGTTTCACTTAATAGTAAAGCACCTAATGTAAACCGACTCAGTGGCTGTCGCTGCGAGTGATAATCGCCTAGATGGGCCTTCTGCCATCCCTCTTTTGCGAGAAGGCCGATTAACTCAATGTCCGCTCTTGTCCGATGACTCAACTCTGACAGGTCGAATTCAACTACCAGCTCATTGGATATTGGTTTGCCAAAAATGATCTTATATACACGCCAAGTGTTTCCATTCGTGAGCCCTACCCATTCCACGCCCTGATTTGCTGCATAGTCGATAGCTTGCTTTACATACGATTCTTTCAAGTCCAAGCCGATGGCTTTTACTTCAATTGAAAATGCCAGTGAACCATCGAGCTTCACCGCTAGATCGCAGTACGTTCCCCGAATCGCATATTCGGATGTAATTTCAGCATAACTTGTCATAGCCAAAAACTTCCTGCAACAGATCAGTGACAATAACGACAGTATCTGACTCATTTACATCCCGTGATTTTGCAGAGGCAACTATCGGTTGGAACTTTTTCAGTCCTGCAGAAATTCTTTCGATTGCTCTCTTGGGAAGTCTAGCCATTGAGAGGCCTCCGTCCAGTGGAGTATTTGCTACTCACAAAAGCTAGTTGTCAGCATGAAATGCAAGTTTCTGCGAAAGGTTATACACAAATTAACATCAGAGCCACGCTTATCTGCAAGTGGCTGGAAACCAGATCAATGGAGGCGAGTGAGTTGGGCTAGCCCGTGAGGGAGTCGGAGAGGGAGGGGGCGGCGGGGTCGTGATCGCCCGGACCGAAATCACCAGGGTCGAAATCGGTGGGGTCGTTGGAGGTGCGCAGGGGTTGCTCCTGGAGGAACCAGGCGATGCCGAGCGAGGCGACGGTGACGACGAGGGCGAGCAGGAACAGATCGTGCATGGAGGTGGTCAGACCCTGGCGGAGTATCTCGAACGGGGCGCTCTCGATGGGGGACGCGCCAGTGGAAGCGATGGTGGTGGAGACCGTCTCCCGGAGCTGCGAGAGTCCGCCGCTGTTCAGCAATGTCAGCGGGTCATCCAGAATGGATTCCAGCGGAGTGCCCCGGAACTGGTCGCCGGAGAGCAGCGGGCCGGTCCGTGCGCGGAGGCGCATGACCAGAAACGACCCGAATAGCGCGGTGCCGACAGCTCCGCCCATGCTGCGGAAAAACTGGATGGAGCCGGTAACGACGCCGAGAACGCGGTGCGGAAAAGCGTTCTGGACCGAGATCATGAAGACGGGAAATGTGGTGCCCATGCCGCCGCCCACAAGGACCAGGTTGAACATGAATGCGAAGCGGGTGGGGCTCGAGTCCATACGGTAGAGCAGCAGCAGGCCCATGATGGAGATGAGCAGGCCGGCCAGGGCCAGCGTCCGGTAGCCGCGGGCGCGCGAGATGATCTGCCCGCCCAGCGTCGCGCCGACCACCATGGCGACCATCAGCGGCATCAGGACGACGCCGGCCTCGGTGGCCGAGTATCCGGCCGTTACCTGCGCGAACAGCGGGATGAACATGATGACGCCGAACATCGAGCCGCCGACGAGAAAGACAACCAAAGCCGAGACGACGAAGATGGGGTTGCGAAACAGGAAAGGCGGCTGGATGGGTTCCGGGACGCCTCGTTCGTGGCGGATGAACCAGCCCAGCGCGGCCACGGAGAAAGCGAACAGGCCGAGAACCCGCGGGTTGAGCCAGTCCATGCGATGGCCGCCATATTCAAAGGCGAGCAGCAGCGAGACGACGCCGGAGACCAGCAGCGCCGCGCCCAGATAGTCGATGGAGCGGTGGTCGATCCTGCGTCGGAGCGGTGGCATGAAGGTCAGCAGTATGACGGCCGAGACGAGGCCCAGCGGCAGGTTGATATAGAAGATCCAGTGCCAGCTCAGCTGGTCGGTGAGATACCCTCCGGCCAGCGGACCGAGCACGCTGGCGATCCCCCAGACGGCGCCGACCACGCCCTGCCATTTGCCGCGCTCGGCGGGTGGGAAGATGTCACCAATGACGGTGAAGGTATTGGCCATGATGGTCCCGGCGCCGACGCCCTGCAAGGCGCGAAAGCAGATGAGCTGCGTCATGGTGGTGCTGAGGCCGTTCAGTATGGAGGCGAGCATGAATACGGCGAGCCCGGCGAGATAGGTGTCGCGGCGGCCATAGAGGTCCGAGAGCTTGCCGGCGATGGGCACGGCCGAGGTGGAGGCCAGCATATAGGCCGTGAAGACCCAGGCGTATTGCGAAAATCCGCCAAGGTCCTCGACAATTTTGGGCAGAGCGGTGGCGATGATGGTCTGATCCATGGCGGCCAGCAGCAGGCCGGTGAGCACGCCGGCGAGGATCCAGGCGGTCTGGCGCAGGGGCAGGCCGGGTTGTGGGTTCAGAGACTCAGGCGCGGGCTGGTTGTCCATGGGGAATCCTCTTCCATTCTCAGCAATTCCTCCATGGCCGTCAATGGTGGACGTCATATGATGGGCAGTCCATGCCGGGCAGTTAACGTGTGGACGCGGCAGGGGGCCGGAACGGGAGGGGCCGACGCTGTAGGGGGCGATGCCGGAGGGGAAGTCCGCGGCGGGTCGATGGATGGCTGCTAGCCGGACGAGCCTCGCGCGATTCACGGGGATCACGGGAATCTGCTTGACAGTGGTCTGGCCTTGGGGCAAGCTGCATAGCAAACCTGCGGATCTGTGCGCGCCGCGAGATACGAGGACATGTGCACTGTGCCGGGATGGGTGGGATACCATCCGGATCGCGTGACTTCGCGCGAGCTGCGTCCGGCAATCCGGGAGAGGAATCGGGATACGATTGCTGGAGTGGCACGAAAATATTCCAGCGAGCGGGATAGCAGTTGTTAGAATGTTCGGCGGGAGGATTTCCTAAATGACAACAAACGAATGGCGCGCCGGCCAGCGATGGAGCGGGAAGACCGTGGTGGTTCGTCTCTGCGGAATGATGGCATTGATGATTGTCGGCACGAGCGTTTCACTGCGGGGACAGAATCTCCCGGAGGGCGAAGGAAAAGACGTGGTGGAGTCGGTCTGCAGCCAGTGCCACGGGCTGCGCTACATCACCGATTCAGCGATGGAACGGGAGGGCTGGGAAAACATCGTCGCCGATATGATGTCGCGCGGCGCGCCGCTGGATGACTCCGAGGTCGACATGGTGGTGGATTATCTGACGGCGAGTTTCGGTCCCGCCGGGGCGCAGGCCTCCGGAGGCGCCAGCGCGGCGGCGGCCAGCACGAATCTGCCGGCCGGAGCCGGGATGGAGGCCACGCAGCAGGCCTGCAGCCAGTGCCACGGGATCAATAAGCTCACGCGGCTGAAGCTCGACCGGCATGGATGGGAGCTGACCGTATATGACATGATCGCGCGCGGCGCGCACATCTATGAGGACGAGATGGGCGAAATCATTGATTACCTGGCGGCGAACTTCGGAAAATGATGCCGCCCGGTGAGCGGACTGGGGGCCGGTAAAATCGGCCAGGAGGAATGGGATGCGTGAATTAGTCAGGGAACTGATAGGCGAGAAGATCTCCCGGAGGGGTTTCGTGGCCGGAATGCTGGCGGCGGGCTACAGTGCGGCCGCGGCGCATTCGGCGCTGCAGTCAGTGGAGCCGTTCACCGCCGGAGTTTCACCCGCCTCGACCCGTACCGTAACCGGAACGGGCGCCGGCCTGATGGCCGACCAGATGATCGAGACCGGCGCGGAGTATGTCTTCGTGAGCAACGGCTCGGGACTGGGCCCGCTGTGCGATGCGCTGGTGGACCGCCCGCAACTCCGGTTCATCCAGGCGACACAGGAGGGGCAAGTGGTGGCGATCGCCTCCGGATACGCCATGGCGTCCGGCAAGCCGGGGTTCTGCATGTACAGCCGGGTGGGTCTGCCGCATTCGACCTCGAACATGTATAACGCCATGAAGGACCGCACGCCGCTGGTGATCCTGGCCGACCACGCCGACTCGATGCGCGAAGGCACCGACAGCCACGAGGATGTAGACGACTGGATGGAGGCGGTCAAGCAGTACACCAAGTGGCGCTGGGTGGCGCATCAGCCGGAGAGGATTCCCGAGTGGATTCGGCACGCCTACAAAGTGGCCACGCTGACGCCGGGCGGGCCGACCTCGATCCGCTTCCCGCGCGACATCCTCTATCAGGAGAACGTCACGGCCGAGGTGTTTTCCGGCGATGCCATCAATATTCCCATGGAGCTGCGGCCCAATGAACAGGAGATCGAACGCGTGGCGCGGCTGCTGCTGGACTCCAACGCTCCGCTGTTTTTGGTGGGGCCGGAGGTGACGAAGATGGATGCTGAGGTTCCGCTGATCGAGTTGGCCGAACTGCTCGGCGTTCCGGTGGCGCAGGCGCGGAGTTACCACGCCGACTTCCCGAACTTCCACCCCCTGCACGTGGGCGAACTGCGCCGGCAGATGCGCTATCCGCAGAACATCGACCTGATCATCAACTTCGGCGCCCGGACGCCGTTCGCGCGTCACCTGGTGGGCAAGGCGGCGATGATTCACGCCACGGCGGAGCCGGAGTCGCTCGGCCGCGAGACGCCGCTGGCCGGAGCGCTGGTGGGCGACCTGCGGCAGATCGCGATGTCGCTGGTGGAGGCAGTCAAGAGCCTGGCCAGCGCTCAGCAGATCGAGAGCCGCGCCGCGGACCGCAGGGCCGAGTGCACCTCTTACACTACGAAGTATCATGCGGCCAAGGAGATTGCCGGACGGCGCAGCAGCGGTGGACCGGTGCCGTGGCAGCGCATGATGATTGAGTTCGCCGACCAGCTCGAAAAGGATGCCGTGATCGTGGAGGAGGTCGGTACGGAGATGAAGGTGCTGAGTTACTTCCGGTACCAGGCCAACGGCGGGATGCTGAAGATCGGCCGCACGGAGGGCCGGGCGCTGGGTTGGGGCGTGGGGGCGTCGGCGGGCGTGAAGCTGGCCTTGCCGAACCGGCAGGTGGTCTCCTTCCAGGGCGACGGCGGCTTCATGTTCGGCCAGACCGACTCATTATGGACAATGTCGAAATACGACATCCCGGTGCTGACCGTCATCCTGAACAACCAGACCTACGAGGAGACGCGCTGGAGCATCATGGGCCGGATGGGGCCGGCCGGAAGCGACAACCGCGACTACATCTCGCAGATGACGATTCCAGAGATTCAGTACACCAAGCTGGCCGAGGCGCATGGCATGGCCGGCGAGCGGATCGAGCATACCGACGAGCTGAAGCCGGCGATCACGCGCGCGCTGAATACGCTGCGCGACGGGCGGCCCTATCTGCTGGATGTGCGGCTGCGGACCTTCGGCCTTGGCGCGGAGAACCCCTGGCAGCCGGAGTTCTCGCTGGCAGGGCAACGAACGCGGAACGTATGATAAAGGAGGCCGATCAGCCGCTCTGGGAGTTTTCCCGCCATGATCGAAGCCGGGAGGCGGAGAAATCTATCGTCTCCCGGTTTTCTTATTTGTACGGGATTTTCCGATTTGTTCCGTTACTGACCCTGTTTTTGCCGGGATAAGCCCATCCGCATGGCGAAATCTCTTGTGCATTCAGGGTTGACACATCCACCTCTATTTGTTGAAAATAGGGTACAAGTCGGTTAGTGAGGTTATGAAGAATGAGGGCGATACCGGGACAAGCAGTTTATCCTGTGGAACAATGGCGTATTGATTGAGGAGGAATCCTGGCAACTGTATCTATTATTTTCTTGAAACCTGATTTTCTTCCCTTCAACGCAGGAGGGTTTTTTGTGTCCAGTATTTCCGCAGAGTCTATCAGTGTGGCTGGAATGAATTTTTTTGGATGCGGGCCGCTTTCAGGGGCTTTGATCCAAGGACGAAACTAAAAAGGAGGCAAGTAATGACCAGAATTTTCAGGTCGATCGTGACGCAAGGCTGGTTACCCGTAGCGATGCTGGTGCTGCTTTTCAGCGTGGGCGAAGTTTCAGCCCAGTTGACTAGCGCAACGGTTTCCGGCACGGTAACGGACCAGTCCGGGGCAGCAGTGCCGGGTGCGACAATAACTGCGACCAACACAAACACGGGGCTAACCCGTACGACATCGACTGGAATCCAGGGACGGTACGAAATCCCCAACATTCCCGTGGGGCCCTATGAGGTCGCTGCAACATCAGTGGGCTTTCAGACCAGCCTGCGTGCTGGCGTGCAACTGTCTGTAGGCCAAACGGTCCTGGTAAACCACGTGCTGCAGGTCGGCGAGGTAACGCAGCAGGTAACGGTCACCGGCGAAGTGGCGCTGCTGGAAACCAGGTCGGCGACCGTATCGGCGGTCGTTACAACGCAGAAGGTGGAAGACCTTCCCCTGAACAACCGCGACTTGACGCAGTTGACGTTCCTGCAGCCGGGTGTATTGAAAATTCCCAGCTCCGGTGATCAGAGCGAGTTTTCCGGCATGGGAGACAAGCTGAGCGTGGCCGGTGGCCGCGGCACTCACAACCTCTACCTGCTGGATGGTGTCAGCGCCGGCGACATTTCCAACAATGCCCAGAGCGCATCGGGCGCGTATTCCGGCGCCGAGACAGTGGCGGAGTTCCAGATCATCACGAACAATTATTCGGCCGAGTACCAGAGCGCGCCGGGCGCGATCGTCAGCGCGATCACCAAGTCCGGTACGAATGCGGTGCACGGCTCGCTGTTCGAATACATCCGGAACGACAACATGGACGCGGCGAACTTTTTCGACAACTCCTCCGGCGTGGGTAAGGGTGAGTTCAAGCGGAACCAATTCGGCGGGGCGATCGGCGGTCCCA
This sequence comes from Terriglobia bacterium, assembly GCA_963662495.2. Taxonomy (GTDB): domain Bacteria; phylum Acidobacteriota; class Terriglobia; order 2-12-FULL-54-10; family 2-12-FULL-54-10; genus SHUM01. The sequence goes on along the minus strand of CAXVYQ010000008.1, from coordinate 63,087 downwards.
TCATTCCCGACCAGACGTTTTTCTTTGGCAGCTATGAAGGCTTGCGGGAACGGTTGAACCAGACCGATTTTGTCCGCACGATAAGCGCGGACGCTCGCCAGGGAATTATCCCCGGAGAGGACCCGTTCACCGTGAATCCCCTAGTGGTGCCCTACTTGAACCTTTATCCGGTTCCAGGGCAGGGCAACACCATCGTGGAAGACTTTGAAGACGGGACGGTGCGTATTGGCGGAGGAAACACGCGCCCGACCACGGATGATTACGTCCTGTTCAAGGTCGATCACAGTGCTTCGGACAACCACCAGATCTCCGGTACCTTCAACTGGCAGGATACGACGAGAGATGGCCCCTGCGGAATCCTCTGCGACGTGAATAACGGAGCGGGAACCGGAGGCGGTATTGCGAGTACTCGGAAAATCGTCGGCTTTAGTTTGACGAGCATCTTCTCTCCCACGACGGTGAATGAATTCAACTTTGGATTTAGCCAAACGGAAGCCGCGGGGGACATTGCCCTTTCCACTCGACTGGATGAACTGGCGTCATTGTCGTTTAGTCCTCTGTCGACATTCATGGGACAGGTGAACCCCGGTGATGCCTCCTCCATCGGTTTTCGCACGCAGGGTTCCACATACTTTCAGGAAACCTTATCGTTCAAGGAAGGTGTTTCCATCAGCAGCGGGAATCACTCCTGGCGATTCGGCGGCGAAGCCACCCGGTTCTTTTATGACCAGCGCAGTTGCAGCCGCGGTTGCAACGGAATCTATGACTTTGACAACCTGATCGATTTCCTGAGGGATGCCCAGGGCAACCGGCTCCAGGTCATGATTGCAGACCCGGATACAGGTGTTCTGAGTCCTCCTCATCTGCTGAGCCAATGGTCGATTGGGACTTATGTCCAGGACAACTGGCAGATCAGTCCAACGCTGACTCTGAATCTCGGAATGCGCTATGAGTTCACGAGCGTGCCGGGTGGCGATGAAGCCCGGACCTCATTTCTGGTCGATCTGGAAGCCGAAGATACGACGGTCGGACCTCCCTACGAAAACGACACGGCGTTGAGCTTCAGCCCCCGGTTCGGGTTTGCGTGGGCCCCGGGAGACCAAAAAACATCGATTCGCGCTGGCTTCGGCATCTTCTATGAGCATCCACGGCTCTATCACATACGGACCTCATTGCAGGAGCTGCCGCCGTTCGTGCAGGTACGCCGGCTGGATGACGAGGATCTACTGGATAACGCAGGTGTGAATCTGCTCTTCCCCAATGGCTTCGGTCAGCTCGGTCTTCCCGGCGTGGAGGTCCGGAACAATCTGCGCGCCATGGAGTTCCAGCAGAAGAACACTTACATCCACAAATGGAGCCTGAATCTGCAACGCGAGATCGCCGACTTCGTCTTCTCTGCCGGTTACACCGGCTCGAGGGGACTGCATCTGCTAAACCAGAATCGACTGAATCTTCGCAAATGGGAGATCAAGGATTCCCGTGATCCGGATGCACCCACGGTGGCCGCGTTTCCCGTGAATCCGGAGCCGGGGCAGTTCAAGTTCTTCCCGCGCCTCGGCCGGATCGTTCCGAACTTCGGTGAGGCCCGGATGCAGCTCTCCAACGCCAACACCTTCTATCACGGTCTGGAAGTCGGCATTCAAAAACGGCTGAGCTACGGCATGCAGGTTCAGGTCGCCTACACCTGGTCGAAAACAATCGATCAGGGCGCAGGCGTAACCAGCGGCGGCGACGAGCTACCACAGTCCCAGCGCGGCATCTACGGTTTTGACCATCAATTCAAGCGCGGCCTGTCGAACCAGGATCTCCGCCACAGCTTCGTATCCAACTACTCCTATGATTTCCCGAGAGGGGATTTTGGCGGAGCGGGGAATGCGTTGGTCAACGGCTGGCAGCTGAACGGGATCGTAACTCTGACCTCCGGCCACTCGCTGTACGTGCGGGATACCGGATCGCGGCAAAACTCCGTCATCGGTTCCAACGAAGGTCTCCGGCCCGACCTGATTGCAGGCGGCGACCAGAACCCGGTGCTGGGCGGACCGGACCATTATTTCGACGAGCGCCAGTTTGAGCCTTCTCTGACTGGATTCTTCGGTAACCTGGGCAAGGGTACGATCACCTCACCGGGTATCGTCAACTTTGACATGTCCTTCATCAAGGACTTCGAATTCGGGGAATCGAAGAGCATCCAGTTCCGTGCGGAGTTCTTCAACATGTTCAACCGGGCCAACTTTGGCGATCCTGACCTGACGATCTTCCGGAGCAGTTCCCGGCGTGATTTCCCCGGCGACGATCGTGTCTCTTATGACAGGAATGCCGGCACGATTTCACGGACCACTACGGCCAACCGGCAGGTTCAGTTTGCTTTGAAGTTCATCTTCTAGAATCTGTCCATCAACCCTTTTACACCGGCCTGTCGCGGAGCAATCCCGGCAGGCCAGTTTTATTTCGGCAACGCACGCGCCGTATCGCAGTGCCGCACCTGCTCTCTGTTCCCGGCGGGAAACTCCGTTGTCTTCCGGATGCGCCTCGATTTCCTCTGAATCTTTGGAAACCTTCGTGGAAGATGTGGCATCTTTCTTTCTGTGCAGGGAAGAGGTTCTTTTGCCTGCGGACCCCGTTTGGTTCCCCCCGTATTAGTGGTAGAATTGCGGGGAACAAGGAATTCGAACTTCGATGGTCTTGACCGGCATCGGCAAGGCCCGCCGCTTGGTTCCAAGGAAACTTTAAGCGAAGCGAACGACGCAGGTCCTGCGAAAAAGATTTTTCAAGGAGGCTTTCTCCAATGTTCCGAAAACATCATTGGGCGGCGCGGTCCGGATTGCTGCTGGTCGCGTTGTTTCTGGGTGCTGCTGCATTCTGGGTGCTCCAGGGGGGCACCACCGCGTCGGACTCAGACTGGCAGGCCCGTTCCCGGGCTGCCCTGATCTTGCCCGACGGGTCGGCGCAGCTCACCAAGGTCGAACCGTTCCCCATGCCGGATGCCGAGATGTGCGAGTGGATGCCGGCCAGCGCCAGCGCATTCACGCCCGTCGGCTACGCACAGAATGAAGGTGTTGGCAGCGTGCCGGCCGACCGTGTCACCGAGGAAGTCAGCCTGGAGCCTGTCCGTATCCTCCGGGACAGCTACCCCACCTACAGCGCCATCGCTCAGGATGTTCAGACCGGCGACATTTTCATGCAGGATGAGAATCTGTTCGGCATCCGGGTTTTCGACCGCATGACGAATACGCCGCGCAATGCCGCCTTCTCCGAACCCAAGCGGATGTTGCAGGGCGATAATACGAAGCTGGAGTTCAACTGCGGCCTCTATATCGATCCCGTCTCCGGCGACATCTACTCGGTGAACAACGACACCACCGACATGCTCGTCATCTTCAACCGGGACCGCGAGGGGAATGTCCCCCCGGACCGCACGCTGAAGACTCCTCATGGCACCTACGGCATCGCCGTGGACGAGGAAGCTGAAATCATGTACATGACGGTGCAACACACCAACTCCATCGTTGTTTACAACAAGTATGCCGAGGGCGATGAAGCACCGCTGCGGACCATTCGCGGCTTCAAGACGATGCTTGCCGACCCGCACGGCATCGCGCTGGACAAGAAGAATAACCACCTCGTGGTTACCAATCACGGCAACATTCTGGAAAAACAGATGATCGGAGGCGAGGAAGTTACATACGGGAAATTCGAAGATCCCTCGGTCAGCTTTTTCCCAGCCGACGCCGAAGGTGATGTCGCGCCTCTGCGCATTGTCTCTGGTGACAAAACTCGTATGAACTGGCCCGCTCATGTCTGGGTGGATGAGGAACGCGATGAATATTATGTTGCCAACGACGCAGACCACTCCATCCTCGTTTTCAATATCACCGATAACGGAAATGTCGCGCCCAAAAGAATGATTCGCGGCCCGCTGACGCAACTGAGAAATCCCATGGGCGTGTTCATTGACTACAAGAATGACGAGCTTTGGGTATCGAATATGGGCAACCATCGCGCAACGGTTTACGACCGATCGGCCAGCGGGAATGCGGCCCCGAAACGCGTCATCCGCAGCGCTCCGGAGGGCAAAATTGCGCAGGCGATCGGCAACCCCGGCGCGGTGGGATATGACACGCTCCGGGACGAGATTCTGGTCCCCAACTGAGTGGCTCATCCGCAGATTGCGATCTTCGCCAGGTTGGCGGGGGTGGATGCACAGCCTACTCGTTTGCTTGCGGGCCAGGCAACCCGTTTATCCCGCACGATGCATGATGTTCGGCATGATCCGATTAATGATGAGCTCTGGGCAGCCAATCCGTTTGCCCGCGCCCTGATGGTCTATGATGGAGGCGCCGACGGCAATACTCCTCCTAAACGCGTCATCCAGGGTTCCCGGACGATGCTCGGTGATCCATCGCGCTATGCCGGCGGTCCGGACCGTCTCGATGTGGATGCGGTCAATGATGAAGTTCTCCTCGCGGACGGCACGCGCGTTCTGGTCTATAGCCGTACAGCCAACGGGAATGTCGCCCCGATTCGCGTCATCACCGGAGACCGGACCTTGATGAATGATGAAGGGACGCTGGCCGTCGACCCGGTTCACAACGTGATCGCCGTCGCGCAGGACATCGTCCGGGTGGGTGAAACCAAGCGATCTCATATACTGTTCTTTGAGCGGACTGCCAACGGCAATGCCTTGCCGCGCAACGTCATCTGGGGTCCGAAGACACAGATCACCCGCATCAACCAGTTGCAGATGTATCCGCCAAAGGGGTGGTTGGTCGCGGCTCAGCCCGGATATATGGATGAGCACACACCGGAAGGCGTATTCATCGGTGTTTGGCATATCAATGATGACGGCAACGTTCCTCCGCGGTACAAGATTACGGGAAGCGCCACCACTCCGATGCTGAAACCGCGCGGCGTGGCTCTCAATCCGAATCATAAGGAGATCATTGTGGCGGACATGCGCCGCAACGCGATGCTGACGTTCTCCTTCCCGGAGATGTTTTAACTCACCTGCTATCCATCGTGGCCGCCGTTGTTCAGGAGTTTTTCTTCCGGTAACGGCGGCCTCGTTGTTTCTTCGCCACCACTCCCCGCAAAAACTTCTCTGACCTGTTCCGGCTGCGCGCATCTCCGCCAACCAGGCAGGCGAGGGGAATCTCTTGTGTTTGGTCGTTTAATTATTCGGTAAGAGTGGGCGGGGCGCTGGAGAGCAGTACCACGGCATGGGCGGCCGCCATTTGCGGAGTTACTCCCTCGCTGGTCTTGGCTTTCACGCTGACCTGATTCAGGTCCACGCCGAGCGAGTCGGCAATATTTCCACGGATTTTTTCTATGAAGGGCGCGAGCTTCGGCTCATCCAGCACCACGACGCTGTCCACGTTCAGGATGCGATAGCCCGCGGCGGCCAGCATCTGCCGTGTTGTTTCCAAAAACCGCAGGCTGGGGGTGTTCCGCCATAGCGGGTCGGAGTCTGGGAATTGCTGGCCAATGTCGCCCAGCGCCCCCGCTCCGAGCAGCGCATCGGTGATGGCATGGCACAGCACGTCGCCATCGGAATGCGCTACCGGTCCTCGAGGGGAGGGCAGTTCGATCCCGGCCAGAACGAGCGGCAGGCCTTCGGCCAGCCGGTGCGTGTCGTACCCGATGCCGCAGCGGGTGGGCGAAATCGCATCACTCATCGGTCGCTCTCATAGACTCCTCGTTTTCCTGCTCCAGGTAGAACCCGGCCAGCAGCAGGTCATCGGGAGTGGTGATCTTGATATTGCGGGTCGAGCCCGGGACGATCGTTACCTCCCGGCCCAGATGCTCCACCAGGCTCGCTTCGTCGGTCCCCTCGTAGTCTTCCTCCCGAGCCTTTTTGAACGCTTCCATCAGGAGGTCATAGCGGAAGACCTGCGGCGTCTGTGCCAGCACCAGCCGCTCGCGCGGAATCGTCCCGAGCACGCGCGTCCGGTCCACCTGCTTGACCGTGTCCACGCAGACTGTTCCCACGATGCAGGCGCCCGAGCGTGTGGCTTCCTCGATGGCGGCAGTGATCTGTTGCGAGGTGATGAAGGGCCGGACCGCGTCGTGCACGACGACCAGATTCGTATTGCCCGGCAAGGCTCGGAGGCAATTCTCCACCGAATCCTGCCGCCGGTTGCCGCCGGGCGCGATCGTTACGCGCTTGGTCAGCTTCTCTTCCCCGAGCAGTTCCTGGATGTCGGCCTGGTCCTCGGTCTGCACGGCCAGGCAGATCTCATCCACCTCCGGGCAGAGCTCGAATTTCCGCAGCGTGTGGATCAGGATGGGCGTCCCGTCGAGCTTCATCAGCTGCTTCTTGCTCTTTCCCATGCGGATGCCCTGGCCGGCCGCTGGAATGATGGTGATGACTTTGCCTTCCATCGGGATATACCTCAAGCGCGGGACATTGAGACATTAGAACATTGGAGACTCGGAACATCGGAACATGAGAACATCGGAAACCCATCTTCTCGCTGCGGAGCAGATCCGCGACAGGCGGAAACTGCCGGGACGAGGACGATGGCCGTCCCCTGCTCCGCTGCCGGACAGAACCTATTCATAGAGGCTGTCGATGAAGCCGCTCTCATCCAGCTCCTTGATGAAACTGTCGTCGTAAAAGTCTTCCGGTTTGTGCCGCCGCATCTCGTGCATGTCGTACATCTTCATGCCGCGTTTGATGCCCTCCACATTTGGATAAGGCTTGCGGGGCAGCTTTGGTACATCACGGTAAACGAACTCCTGCTGTTCGCGGTCCTTGATTCCATACCATTTCGTCATGGCCGCCAGCGCCGCCGGCTTGTTCTGTTTGATCGTCGCGATTGCCTCCACGGTGGCGCGCATGAACTTTCTTACCGTATCCGGATTTCTCAGAATGAAGCCTCGTTCGGCATAGACCCCCGAGCCCGCGATCTGCTCGTTGTAGTCGCTCAGGTCCTTGATCACCTGGAAACCTTCCGATGCCGCCATGGCGCGGGCAATCTCATCCGCGATGAAGGCGTCCACGCGGCCGTCCCGCAGCGTATCCACGGCCAGAGCCTGCGACATCAGGGATACATCCTGCACCGGGTCCCATCCCATCTCCCGCAGGAACACCAGAGCCTCGTAATGGCTCATCGCCCCCACACCGGAAAACCCGATCCGCTTGCCTTTCAGCTCCTCGGGCCGCGTGATCCCCTTGCGCGCCATCACTTGCCAGCGCACCTGGTGGTCGGTGGTCGCCAGAATCACGGTTTCCGGAGCGCGTGCGTTGGTAACGCGGCGGATCATCATGGGGTTGCCGCCACCGATCCGGAACTGCACTACCTCGCCGCGCTCCGGCTCCCGGATAAATTCCGGCGGGATGATCACGCCACTGCGCCGCACCACCTCCGCCGCCCCGGGCGTGAGGAACTGTTCGACCTCCAGCCCGTGCTTACGGTAGATGCCTTCCTCCTGCGCCAGGATAAAGATCAGCTTGTTCAGCGAAACGTCGCCCATCGCAACCTTCACTTTGGTCAACTCCTGCGCCCGTGCTCCCACGCCTGCCAGGGCGATCAATCCTGTCAGCACAGCCATCATCGCAACCCGGTTCCGCTTCTTCATTTGGATCTCCTCACAAATTGATATACTTCTGCCGCCACGCGTGCCCAATAAATCATGGAAAGCATCTTCCTGTTGTCCCGGCTCCGGGCATGGACCTTCCTGCCGATCCAAATCGGCGGGTTCCCCCCGCATTGCAGGAGGAACCCGCCTGGAATTCTATTTAGATTTCGCTTCGGTCTGTTGCGTGTTTAGTGGGTAAAGAAGAAGCATGTCGCCTCGGGCACTGCATCGAGCAGTTCCACCACCACCAGGCCGTCTTGCGCGTTCACATCCGCCGCCTCGCCCTGCATATTCTGCGCGGAGGATACCGACGTATTCATCTGGATCGCGAAGGGCTTGGCCTCCAGCGAAATCTGGAACAGCAGATAGGCCAGCAACCCTTCCGGCAGCGGGTCGTTGCCCATCACCGATGCATCCACCCGCAGCGTCGACCGCGTTATATTATCCTCGTTCGGCGTTCCATCCGTCAGCACGCCCGCGATATCGGCATTCACCCGCTCGGCGGCCAAGCCGGGAGAGAGCTTCGAATACTTCAGATTGTTGCTGACGTAGTCGATCTCCACGGTGATGGACTTCATCGGGTTGTCCGGGTCGGGCGTGTAGTAGAGCGGGATCATCAGGCTTGCGCCGGGCGTTCCCGTAATATCGCCCACCGAGACGCGCGGTGGCGGCGGTGCTTCGGCGGCATCTCCGGAATCCTGTGCTGCTCCGGTCGAGACCAACGGCCCGCCCGCAGCCAGCAACAACGCGGCTGCCAGCCAAGCGATCAGTGCCTGTTTCACCCGTCTGTTCATTGTTTCTAAAAATGCCAAAAATTGCATCATTTGTCCTCGTCCGTCCTCGTCAGCTATGGATGCACCCCGCGATGGCGGGATCTTTCCTCCCATGAACACAGGGGGATATGTTACCGGCCCCGCGCTGAAAAAGCTACTGTTTTTCAGGCGGTTGGGCCGGGACCGCTATCCCGGAACGGTCCCGGGGCCCGAATCAATCGAACAACTCGGGGAAGGAAAACGTCAGCACCGCATTCAGCCGCTTGTCGCTGGCGATGATGGTCTTGTTCTTCACATCATAGGTTACCCCGCGCGGCATCTCGAAGATCCCGTTCGGCCCGCCGATGCGGTACAGCGGCACGTCGCTGCCGCCGTTCGCATACGACCAGACGCCCAGGTAGGACTCCGGCCCGGCCAGCGTTCCCCCCGTCGGCCGGTTCGTCGCCAGGATCAATTGCTTCTCCGGATAGACGGCGAACGGTCCTCCCATGGCATCCGGACCCCGGATCTCCATCTTCGGTTTCACGTTTCCGTCCGCCATACGGTCGAATATGCGGAAGATCGTGCCCCTCTCGCCCGGGCTCAGGAACCCGGAGCCGCCCACGATGATCAGATTGCGGGACGGGTCCGCGCCCGCCGCGTTTGCGCCCAGCCCGGTGTCGGGTCCTTCGATGACGCGCAGCGGGGCCACGTTGCCTTCGGCCCTGCGGTCGAAAATCAGCAGGTAATCACCCTGCGGGATGTAAATCTCGTGATGCACCGGGTCCAGCCCCAGCCGGTCCGGGTCCATCAATCGGGACTTGGAGCCCTGGATGACCCGCTTCGGCGGCGCCTCGCCGCTGGCATCGCCCGCAAACGTCAGAATCGCCTGCGCGAACTGTTGCGGAACGATGAACTCGTCGTGGATCTCGTCGTAAGCAATCGCGTGCATGGTCCTGCCGAGCAGCGTCTTCTGTCCTTCGATTTTCCGGACCGGATTCGCGTCTCCATCCGCCAGCCTGGCGAATACCGCTATCTGCGGGTGAGCCACTCAGTTGGGGACCAGAATCTGCTCGCGCTTGGAGTCATATGCGACCGGGTGGGGATTCCCGATTCCCAGCGCCGGCTTGTCCAGCGGGCCGCTTCGGATCATGCGCAGCGGAGCCACGTCGCCCGAGGCATCGATCGGATAGACGGTCGCGGAATGGTTGCCGAAATTGGCTGCCCACAGCTCCTCGTTATCCATGTCCAGCCAGATGCCGGTCGGGTTGCTCAGGTAGGTCTTCGGACCGCTGAGCTTGCGTTTCGGCGCCACGTCTCCCGAGGCCGTGCCGTCGAAGACCAGAATGGAATCGTCCATGTCGTTTGAGACATAGAGTTCGCCGGTCTCCGGGTTCACCGCCAGGCCCGTCGGCCAGTTGAAGGTGGTTTTCGGGCCCTGGATGATCCGTAATGGGGCCGCATCGCCATTGGCCTTGATGTCGTAAACCGTAACGGAAGGCGGGCGGCTTTCCCCCGAGCCCGGTACAGCTGCGTTCCGGTCCAGCGGCCAGTTGTCTTTGCCCTCGCCGTTGCGCGCCACATATCCCTCGTAGGGCGCTCGCACCTTGTGGACCGCGCCGTGGTTGGCCACGAACATCAGCCCGCGTTTCGGGTCCAGCGCGATGCCATGCGGGTCGGCCAGCATCGTATTGTCACCCTGAAGCAGGCGCAAGGGCTCGTCATCCTTCACCGCGTCTTTGGGGAACACCGAGACCGCGCTATCGTGCTGCACGGTCAGGAACATCTCACGGGCTTGCTCGTCCACCGCGATGCCGAAGGTTCCGTGCGGGGTGTAGAGCTCGCGCGTCGGCGGCACATCTCCTCTCGCGTCCCGGTCGAAGATCACCAGCGTGTCCACCGTATCGTTATTGACCGCGAAGATGTCTCCCGATTCCGGGTCGATGTAGAGTCCGCACTGGAACTCGATCTTCGTGTTATGCCCGCCCAGGATTCGTTTCGGCTCCGTCATCGTCGCCGTCGGCGGGGTGTTTGCTTCGCGGTCATAGACCAGAATCTGGAACAGGTTCTCGTCGGTCAGCACGACCTCGTTCCGTATCGGGTCCACTGCCACCGAACTGTAGGCCGCATAGTCGTCCCGTATCATCCGGATCGGCTTCAGATCCCCCCGCTCGATCGTCCTGCGAGCCGCCGACACCTCCCGGTTGGCCTGCCGCTGCTGCAGCACCGCCATCAGCGTCTGTCCGGAGCTGGCCGGTTCCCATTCGCAGACCGCGCCACTCATCACCGGGTAGGGCTCGACCGATATCAGTTGAGCCTGCCCGGTTCGGGACAGGCCGGTTTCCGGCCTGGATGCAATCCAGTTCTGAGTGCCGAACAGAACTAATGCCGCTGCGGACAGTGTGGCCAGCGCGCTCAGCCACGGCGTTCGATGATTCCGGCGGGAAGCTCCACGCATTTGGGTGACTCCTTTCGATCGGAACAGAAGAGTTGTTGTCGCTAAATGTAAGACATAGTTTAGCAAATTGGCGTTTCAATTATCTAGTAAAACGCCTCCACCGTTCCTTCTCGCACCTGGCCGGTTTGGGTCTTGCACCTGATTCGATGCGGGGCGCCGCGGAGGAGTTTCCCCCTTTCCGGGCGCCACCAGCCGTTCTCAATGTGGAAAAAACAGTATCAATGAGTAAAAAAGAAGCAGCCCACGAAGATGGGGTCCTTCGAAATGATGATCCGCCCCTGCTCCAGCTTCGCCATCGGGCTGGTCTCGGTGATGTGTTGCTCATCGATCCACATCTCGGTCTCTAGCGTTACCGTTTCGTCCGCAGCGTCCGGCGAGAGCGTAAAGTGCAGGTAGGCGATCTGGCCCGATGGATAATTCTTCTCCGGGTCCGGCAGACGGAAGGTAACCGTCAGCGCAGTCCGGTCCTCGTCCGCGCCTTCTTCGGCAATCTCCACTTCCAGCCCGGCCCGTTTGCTCAGGTAGGCCAGCTCCACTTCCTTCAGTTTGATGGGAGCCGCCGGATAGACCATCCGCACTCTCACCTGACCGACGTTGGCCGCTCCGGGTATGCGCGAAAAATAGACCGGCAGCGCCATGTCCGTCCCCGGTGCTCCGCCCGCGCGGCTGAACGTCAGCGCGTATTCGCTCTCAAGTCCCGGCGCATCGGCGCCCTGCTCGTCCGGCTCGCGCTCGTGCACCTGCTCCACCTGTGCAACAGCGGCCGCCGACAGGGAAAACAGCATCGCCAGCAGCATCGCCATTGCCGGCAGTGCGGGCTTACAACTCGCCATAGACCACCTTTCCCGCCACGATCGTAGCCACCACTTCCATATCCTCGATCTCGTTGGCCGGAATCGTCAGGAAGTCCCGCGCCAGCACGGCTAGGTCCGCCCTCTTGCCAGGCTCCATCGAGCCGAGGTGTTCCTCCTCGGCGATGAACCGCGCCGCCCACAGCGTCTTCATCCTGAGCGCCGTCGGACGGTCGATGGCGTGGTCCGGACCCCATGTCCGCCCTTGGGAGTCCTGCCGCGTGATGTAGCGCTCCATCTCGTGCCACGGGTTCACGCCTTCGATATGGACCTTGAAGCCTTTCGCAATCAGCTCCGGCACGGGCTGCACGTCATGCAGACGGTCGCCGTAGAGCTCCACCGCCGCCTCCGGCCGCTGCCACATCTTGCCCAGCCCCTTGCGCAGGTCCAGCCGTTCCATCTGCTCGTAGATGCGCGGGTCCCAGAACAGGTTATGGTCCAGCCCGAAAGGCCGCCACTCCGGTGCCATCACGATGTCGGTCTGCTTCAACCCCTCGTCGATCCCGTCCAGCCATATCTTGGTCGAAAGGTCTCCCACGTTGTGGATGCCCGTCGAGTTCCATCCGTAGCGGATCGCCACCATCAGGTTGTTCCACTCCGTGTATTCCATTTCGATATCCGGATCGCCCCACATCCGCGTATGAGGCCCGTAGCCGATCCATGTGTTTTGCCCTTGTTCGGGAAAGGCCAGTCCGCCCGAGCGGAGTTTCGCGTCCAGCGTCAGCGCGCTGCCCGTATCGGCGTTGCCATCCATCGCCGCCAGCCCCGCGCCCACGATCTGCACCATGTCGCCCAGCCCGAAGTCGATCAGGTTCCCCAGCCGCCGCAGATGCGCCTCCGCGTTCGGGTTCTGCCGCAGCAGGTCATGCGACACATAGAGCCGCATGGTCAGTTCATCCCGGTGGTGCAGCAGGTTCACGACCGAGAGCGCGTACCCTTGCGTATGCGCCACCATCGACGTGATCCCCCGCTCGTTCAAGACCCGGAACATCTCCTTCTGCTGATCGATGACGCCCTCGTCGATCACCGGCCACGGCCGCAGGTCCCAGCCCGCCACGCCCATCGCGTGTCCGTAGAGCTGCCCGTTCGGCTCGCCGGTCCGCTCGTCCTTCACGATCGACGGATGCTCCATGCCGCGCGGCAGCAGCTCGGCCACCATCTCCAGCATCGGCGTGTTCACCACCATGTCGAACGACGTAACGTTCACCGCCACGGGATGGTCCGGCGAGATCGGGTCCAGATCCGCCTTCGTCATCCGCATCCCTTCCAGGCCCTCTTCCGGCACGCGCAGGTAGATCATCTCCCCGGCCGGCATCTCGGCTACAACCCTTTTTACCTCATCCAGAATCAGTTGCCGCGACGTCAGTTGCCGCTGCGTCCCGTAGACCTTCCCGCCGTAGGAGGTCTCCTTGTAGAGGTTGCCGAAGACCAGGTCGTTGTCCGCATCAGTGCCCACGAATCCGGGGATCACGGTCTTGCCGCCCACGTCGATCACCTGCGTCTCCGGTCCGCGCAGCCGCATCACTTCGGCCTCGGTGCCGACGGCCAGAAAATGCCCATCACGGATCGCCACGGCTTCGGCGGTCGAGAACTCCTCATCCACCGTCAGAAACTTCCCGTTGCGCAGGATCGTCTGCGGATAGGCCAGCAACTCCGGCGGCACCGTCTGCGCCATCGCCAACCCCACAAAATGCCCCACGCACAGCGCCATCACTGTCCCGATTCCAGCCACTCTGTTCCTCATCATGCCTCCCGCTCGAATCTTTTTCTTCGTCGTTTTCTTTGTCATCGCCCGCCGCCTCTACGGAGTCCCGTAAACGAACTTCCCGTCCACCATCACGGCCACCACCGGAATATCGCCGATCTCATTTTCCGGCACCGTCATGTAATCGGCGCCCAGCACGGCTATGTCGGCCTTCTTGCCCTTCTCCAGCGACCCGATGTTGTGATCTTCGGCGATGAAGCGCGCGGCCCAGAGAGTAACCATCCGCAGCCCGGTCTCGCGGTCGATGGCGTGGTCCGGACCCCAGGTCCGCCCCTGCTGGTCCTGCCGGGTAACGTAGCGCTCGACCTTCTCGAACTCCGCGCCCTCGATATGCACCTTGAAGCCCGTGGCGATCAGCTCCGGCACCGGCTGCACGTCATGAATCCTGTCGCCGTAGAGTTCCACGGCCATATCCGGGTACTGCCACATCTTGCCCAGCCCCCGCCGCACATCCAGCTGCTGGATCCTTTCGTAGTTCTGCTTGTTCCAGAACATGTTGTGGTCCAGTCCGAACGGCCGCCATTGGGGACGCATCACGATGTCCGGCTGGTTCAGCCCCTCTTCAATCGAATCCAGCCAGATCTTCGTTGCCTGGTCTCCCACATTGTGGATGCCCGTCGTGTTGTAGCCATACTTGATCGCCACCTGCACGTTGTTCCACTCGGTCAGCTCTCGCGGAGTCGTCGTCGTCTCCCACTCTTCCGGGTGCGGTCCGTATCCGATCCACTTGTTCTCGCCCCGCGGCGCGAAGGCGTAGCCGCCCGAGCGCAGCTTCGGATCGATTGTCAGCGCGCTGCCGATGTCGGCGTTCCCGTCCGCCGAGGCCAGTCCCACGCCCACGATCTTCACCATGTCGCCCAGCCCGAAGTCGATCACGTTGCCCAGCCGCCGGAGGAACGGCTCCGCATAGGCGTTCTGGCGCAGGAAGTCGTGCGAGGCGAACAGCCGCATGGTCAGCTCGTCGTTGTGCCACAGGGCGTTGACCACCGACAGCGCGAAGCCCTGCGTATGCGCCACCATCGACGTGATCCCGCGCGCGTGCAGCCCCTGGAACATCTCCTTCTGTTCCTCCAGCGCGGTTTCGTCGATCGTCGGCCAAGGCCGCATATCCCAGCCCACCATGCCGGTCGCCTGCCCGTAGAGCTGCCCCGTCGGCTGCCCTTGCTCGTCCTTGATGATCCCCGGATGCGCCATCCGGCGCGGCATCCGCTCGGCCACCTGCTCCAGCATCAGCGTGTTCACCACCATGTCCGACGACGTGATGTTGATCGCGATGGGGTTCGCCGGGCTCACCGTGTCCAGATCCTCGGCATGCATCATTAAAGCGTCCATGCTTTCTTCCTGCCCGCGGAAAAAGATCAGCTCGCCAGCCGGCCGCGTCGCCACCACCTCGCCGATCTCCTTCAGGATGCTGGCCTTGTCCAGCGCCTGGATCGACTTGCCGAGCTTGCGGTTGATCAGCGTGTCCTTATAGAGGTTCCCTGCGATCAGGTCGTTGTCCGCGTCGGTCTGCACCAGCCCCGGAACCACCGTCCGGCCCTTCATATCGACCATTTTGGTCTCCGGGCCTCTCAGTGCGCTGATCCGCGCCTCGGTACCTACGGCGAGGATCAACCCGTCGCGGATCGCCACGGCCTCTGCGGTCGAGAAGCTCTCATCCACGGTCAGGAACTTCCCATTCGTCAGAATCGTATCCGGATAGCGGATCAACTCCGGCGGGATGGGACTCTGTGCTTGCGCCTGCAACGCAATTACGAAGATGAAGCAGAAAAACAGGCTGAATTTTTTCATGGCTGGGGTGGTGCTCCTTTCCCTTCATCCATCATCTCATCCATCACTCACTAGATGGCATTGATGGGAGGGTTCATCGGGTCTCGAAAATCTTTATCCGAGTATACGCAAACCCGCCCGCATTTTCCATCCTGCAAACCATTCGGATGCCCTGTCGCCAGACCGCGCTACAATGCCAACGGGTTACAATTGCCACTCCAGCAATCGTTTGCGCCCGCACTGGCTCGTTTGAGGAAGCACCGGCTCAATCCACCGCACCATCCGCCGCGTGATCCAATGCTGGCGAACGGCTCGGGTTCCCCCATGCCGGGATGGACTCAAAATTTCCCTCTGCGTTGAGATCAGACCCATGAAGCCTTTGGAGTTACTCGGTCAGGCCCGCACTCCCGGCGGCGACGACTTGAAGCTCACCCGCCGCGACCACGAGTACATCATCCTCCTGAACGGCAGGAGCCTCATGTCGAGTCTCATGCACGGCTCCGAGGAGGCGCTGGCTACGCTCGCCTGCCATCGCGCGCGGACGCTGGAGCAGTCCTGCGTGCTCGTCGGCGGCCTGGGAATGGGCTTCACCCTGCGCGCCACGCTCGACCTGCTCCCATCGAACGCGATAGTCGTCGTCGCGGAACTGGTGCCCGCTGTCGTGGAGTGGAACCGTGGCCCGCTTGGGCCCCTGGCCAGCCACCCGCTCAAGGACCGGCGCGTGCGGGTCGAGGTGGAAGACGTTGCCGCCACGCTTCGTTCAAGCCCCGGCCGCTTCGACGCCGTGCTGCTCGACGTCGACAACGGACCCAGCGCGTTTACCGCGTCGGACAACGCCGGTCTCTACGACGACCGGGGAATCGCCGCCGCTCGCGCTGCTCTCCGGATGGACGGGGTGCTGGCGGTCTGGTCGGCGCGGTATGACCGAAAATTCGAGCAGCGCCTGCGCTATGGTGGGTTCGTTGTTCAGGTGGAAAGCGTGCGCGGACGCCTGAAGAAGGGCGGCCCCCGCCACTTCATCTTTCTTGCCCACCACCCCCCATCGAGTTGATTCTGTTTGGTCTTCGGAGTTTTGAACCAATGTCAGGCTAAATTTTTCATAGCAGGTGCGGTGCTCATTTCTCTTCACTCAGGAAAGGGCGGGTTCGTCCTATCTTCAATACTTCCCCCGGTATCCTCAAACCCGCCCCCATTTTCCACAAAACCAAATCAATTGGGTAGCGCTTTGCTTCATGCACTATAATCTTGCCAGCATTGACAAGCGCATATGAATCACACCAGTTATGACTGCTGGTGTTTCCGGTCACATTTGGGATTTGGCGGAAATTGCGGACCTGCAACTGTCCTAGTGCCGACGAGACCTAGGGTCATCCACCGCAGTGCCGAGAAGCTAACTCGTGGTAACATATTGACAGATGGATTCCCGAGCGCATATCGTTGCTGGGACGACGGAAGATAGACAAAGGGGTAGTTCACCATGCCAGATAGAAAACAGTTTATTGGCGCGGACACTGCGGATCCAGAACTTCTGGAACTGTTGAAGGCTTCACAGGACAATTTTGTCACCGAGGAAGAATTGCACGAACAAAGGATCAGTTTTGCGTTTGGTAATGCGCTGGATTTGGAACGTATTACGAAGGATAGCGTACGGCAAGCATCTCAAAACATTCGCCTGCTTCCATGATTTGTTGTTAGCGACTTAGGTTGCGGCCCTTTCCCTGTAATGTCCATAAGAGAAAAAGACAATCCAGCCTTGTTTGCGAGGATCCAAGAGCAGAATCTTTTGCGCCAATATGATCTATTGTCGAATTGCATCGAAATAGGCTTGGAAAAGGGCATTGAGGCTTTTGATAAATACACACTGTGGGCATTGAATTATGCGGCGGTGTCTAATATTGCCCAGTTTGGTGGCCGCTACCGGGAAAAACCTATCTATGCAGGAAACCATATCCCTCCCCATTTCAAAGACGTTCCCAATGAAATGGATCGTTTCTTTTCAGTGATCCATGAGAACTGGACGATCATTGACCACCCAACAACGCTTCCAGCTTACGCGCTGTGGAGGCTGAATTGGATTCATCCGTTTGTCGAAGGCAACGGAAGAACAGCCAGAGCAGCATGCTATTTGCTCATATGTTTGAAGCAGGCGAGATTGCTCGGGGGCAGGAAAATAGTACCAGAAAGAATTCGAGAAAATAGAAACCCTTACTATGCGGCTCTTCAGTCCGCCGATAAGGCATGGGATTAGGGACATTTCAATGTGTCTGACTTGGCGTCGTATCTCGAACAACTGCTCAAGGGCCAACTGACTGACCAAGACTAGACCCTCTTGTTTTTTCAAACTCTAATACTACCAACCCGTTGGATTCCTACGGGTTCTATCGCGCCGCGCAACTGCGGCTGTCACTTGTGCCGCCGTCGGCTCCAAACGACGTTAGGGGCGCTGATCAAGATTGACAACAACTGTGTAGACCTTTTGGCTCTTGACGTCGTGCCGCGTGAAGCTACAGAACACAAACAGGTCGCTGGGCTGTGCCTGAGGAGCCATTCGCGTCTTCCCAATGACTTCCGTGTGGGCGGCAGCGGCCGTCGCCAGCGCATCGGCCGAAGGCGGCACCTGAGATGGGTCGACGACAATGTTGGGCACTTCGATGTCGCCATAAGCGCTCTTCAGGACGTCATAGGTCCATCGCCATGCGTCCTTGGCCTCTTGTAGGTTTTGCCCCTCGTACACGTAGACACCGATTCGGCGAAGCTTGTTGTCCTTCAAAAAAAATTGAGCATTGACCTTTCGGTCACCAAACTGTCCGTTAAATGTTTCGAGATCTCCGTTGGAGAAGGACCGGTACGGGCCATACACTCGGAAGGCTTCGATGTCGGAAGCTGACATACCGAACTGCCACGGAGGCAAGCCAGCCGCCATTGCCGGCAATGCTCGCAGCAAGAACAACACGAATAGGAACAACACGACACGTGATCTCATGAAGCCCCTAACTCTTGTTTAGGCTGACCTGCATAAAACCCTTCCCGGTTGGCCTGCTACGCTACACTGACGCTGTGAGCCAGTCATAGTGATAATAGTGCTAGCTGAAGTAGATTCTACCACCTAGTTATCTTTATCTTGGCAAGTATTAGTCCGTCATGTACCAGGTAAGTCTAATGCCCCGCCCGCGCGCGGTTCAGCTTGCGCAGCGCCCGCAACGCCTCCTTCATCCGCTCCATCTCTTCCAACGAATACCGCGCCTTGCGCCGCCAGTTCGCCCGCTCCAGTCCCGTCCCCGGCCCAGTACCCGGAATATTCTGCGGCCGCGTCTCCAGCCACAAGTCTTCCAGATTCACCACGCACGCCCGTGCCCGGCTGCCGCCCAGCCATTCGAGTGCCTTCTCCAGTACCCTGCGGAGCGTTTCCTCTGTGGGCTTCGCTCCCGGCGGCCCCGCCCCGGCCCGCACGCCCACAAAGCTCGCCAGCGCCTGCCAGGCCTTGCGCCGCGTCTCTATCCCCCGCGCCGTCTCCTTCGCGCTGAACAGTCCCAGATCGAGGAAATCCTCCAGGTCCAGGTCCCGGAAAAATCCGTGATAGGGCGACATGTCGTGCGTGTTCAGGCTCGCGACCGTTTTTGCTTCTGGTCCCGGCCCGCTGAACCCTTTGCTACCACTTGCCAGAATCTCGTACTGCAGCACGTACATTCCCAGGATGCCGCGCTTCTTCATCTCTCGCGTTACCTCCGCCGGGACCGTCCCCAGGTTCTCTCCCACCACCGTCGCCCGCGCCCGCTGCGACTCCAGGTTCACAATCGCGTACATCTCCTCCGGCCGGTACTTCACATAGACGCCCTCGGTCGCATCCATCTCCTTCGGAATCCAGTAGAGCCGGTGTAGCCCCATCACATGATCGATCCGCAGCATCCGAGCATGGCGCATCTGATGCCGCAAGCACTCCCGCAGATAACCGTACCCGTCCTCGCGCATCGCCTCAGGGGCCATCGGCGGAAACGTCCAGTTCTGCCCCCCGGTAAAGAAGGTGTCCGGAGGCGCGCCCGCCGATGCTTCCAGCGCAAAGCTCCCGCGCTCGCGCCACACGTCGTAGCTCTCCGGATGCACCCCCAGCGGAAAATCCAGATACAGCCCGGCAACCTTCGCCTTGTTACCGGCCCCGCTGCCATCTCCGCCATTGCTACCTTCTCCGCCAGTGATCCCGGCCTCGCCAATGCTTTTGCCAACGCCCGCTCCCGCCAGTTGCTCCTCCGCCAGCCATTGCACGTACTCGTGATACCGCGCCGCCTCCGGGTCGTAGTCCCCCACGCCTATAGTCCCGTTACGCATCCGCCGCGGCCACGCGAGCCAGCCCTTCTGCTGCCGCTCGCCCACGGCGCGGAACCGCGCGTAGTCGCTGAGCCTCGGATGCTCTGCCCGGTACTTTTCAAACGCCTGCCACCGCTCCGGCGCGTTTTTCTTGAGCCCCGCCGCCATCGCCTCCAGCACCCGGCGCTTCCTCTCCATCTCCGCGCCATAATCGACCAGTCCGGCCTCTCGCGCCTTCCCGATCTGCCGTCCGAACGCGGCCGACTCCGCGACTCGCTGCGCCGCTTTGCAGCCTTCGAACTCCGGTGCCTGCCTCGGGTCGATGTAGAGTTCGTTCCAGAACAGCCGGCTGGCGGGCATGTAGGGACTCGGCTCGAACGGCAAATTCGATTCCTTCGGTTCCTTGAGAAACGCCGCCAGAAACGGCAGCGTCCCCACGAAATCCCCGCCCATCCCTCCGATCCATTCCCGCAGCCGCCGCAGGTCCGTGAAGTCTCCCGCGCCCCAGCTCTCGTGCGTGTGCAGCGCATGCAGCGGCAGAAACGCCCCCCACAGTTTTCCGGCTTCTTCATAAGCCCGCCGTGGCGCCGCTATCACCAGCGTCTCGAAGCGGGCTGAGCCACACTCCATCGCCAGCTGGTGATAGCCGAGCGGCAACCGTTGCTTCAACGGGATCATCTTCTCCTCGTACCGCCGCCTCCCGAGGACAATCGCGTTGCGCGGGACCAGCTCCCCGAGCCGCACGTTCCACCGACGCTCCTCGCCACTCTCCAGCGTCAGCCGCAGTCTTGCTCCGCCCCTCGCCTGCTTCGATTTCAGCCGGATCGCAACGCTCGAAAGCTTGCCTTCCCACGCAACCGTTACCGGCTCCATGAGACGGTCCATCAACTGCCGCCGCCGCTCGCGCAGCGCAGCTCCCACATCGGCGGGTTCTTTCACCGCCGCGCCCAATGCCCGGAGCGTCGCCAGCAGCGACTCCTCTGATGCCGTCCGCCGCCGCTTGAAAACGTCGCGGTACGATCGCTCGATTCCATACAGTGCGGCGAGTTCACTCAGTAGAGATGGGGGAGGCCGGCGGGATTTGCCGGTGCGGACAACCCCAGGTTTGTCACTGCGGACAGTCATGGATTTGTCGGTTCGGACAACCATGGCGGAGAGACCGCTCCTTTACCCAACCGGATCTGCGGAAGCAGTGGGAGTTCAATATCCCGATTCTACCTTGAATCCTGGATTTGGAGACTCTGCAGCGACGATCGCCGGGTTCTTGCAGGGCAGAACCCCGGATTGTCGTCACGGAAGGCCCTGATTTGTTGTGACGAAAGATGATTTGTTGTCACGCAAGAATGGATAGATTGGAGTTTTCCGAGTATTCCGATTGTAGGTCCCGGATGAATCGCCTCGGAATTTTCGGCGGCTAGAGAGCCTGTTCCACCAGTTTTTTCAACAACTTCAATTTCTGGTTCGGAGTCCGGGCGATGCCCTCGATGATCGAGAAGAATAGTTCGTCCATTATTTTCTGTAATTTAGGACTGTTTTCCGGAATACCCATCTCGATCACTTCCTCCCACGGCAGCCGGGCTCGCAACGGTAAGTATTTCTCCAGATGGGCTTTAACTCTCGTCTGGATCTTGCCCGGGGGATAATTGATCAGCAGCAGCAACAAAATATCCGGAGAGACCTTCTTCAGTAACTCATAGACAAAGCTGGGTTTATTTGCCGCCTTCGTCTGCAGTTGCCGCGCGACCTTCTTTGCCGCCGACTCCAGTTTCGTCGGCAGATCAATCTCGGACTTCTTCATTTTCAATCGTTTATAGAGATTCTTCCGATCCCGCGAATGCAGCTTCTTGGTAAACAGATACATGAAAAGGGGATAGGATGGCGCCATCAATCCCACATTCATTAGATGTTGCACCGCCCGGTTTACCTTTGTAAGTCTTTTCCAATCAATGTTTTTACCGGTCAGACGGGGACACAGAACCTGAAGGAATTTTTCCTTGTCCAGCAGTTTCAGGACATCCAGCGGGTTGCGTTCCCGCGCCCATTGCTGCACTTCAGCCGACAGGCTTTCACCTACGGCTTGCTCGGCAACTCCTTCTGAAGCAGCGTTTTCCATCTGAGCGGCGGTCTTCTGGTTCATCTCGAATCCCAGACGCGCGCGAAAGCGGACCGCGCGAAACAGACGTACCGGCTCATCCAGAAAAACGTAGTTATGCAAGGATCGAATCTGCCGATTTTGAATATCGGCGATTCCGTTTGCCGGATCGATCAGCAGCCCTCGTGAGTTTCGGTTCAGAGATATGGCGATGGCGTTCATTGCAAAATCCCGGCTCTTGAGATCGGAAGTAATCGTTCCAACAGATACTTTCGACCCGCGGCCCTTTTTCCCGCTCGGCTCGCCGCGGGCCATGCTGACGCTGGCCTTGGCCCCGGAGGGAAATAGGAATTCGGCGGTTTGCAGCCCCACATTTTCCGAGAGGATTTTTACTTTTTTCTTCTTCAACTCGCGGATCAGTTTCGAGATCTTGCCTTCCAGGACGAAGTCCAGATCATCGATGGGCAGACCGGCGATCAAGTCGCGGATGGCGCCGCCGGTCAAATACAGGTTGGTGGCGACCCGGTCCGCCGCCTCCTCCATATCGGCTACCACCTGCCACTGCTCGAGACTCAGACGGCTTTCCAGGAGGAAAAGATAGTCGCTCATAAGGGTATGCTCCCCCGTTCCATTCCGTTCCTGCGCTACGCGCGAGGATGATGCTGGCGATAAACCTGTTGCAGTCGCTCGGTAACGACATGCGTGTAAATCTGCGTCGTGGCGATGTCGGCATGGCCGAGCATCATCTGGAGCGACCGCAGATCGGCGCCGCCCGCCAGCATATGGGTGGCAAAACTGTGGCGCATCAGGTGAGGTGTTACCGGCATCGGAATTCCGCCCGCCCGGCCGCAAACCGCCACCATGCGCCAGACGGCCTGCCGCGTCAGCGGACGGCCGAGACGGCTGAGGAACAGAAACGCCGACAGGCGCTTACCGAGCAGCTTCGCCCGTGAAGCAGCGATATACTGCTGGACCGCCTTCATCGCAGGCCGTCCCACCGGGACGATTCTTTGTTTATTCCCCTTCCCTGTTGCGCGAAGAAACCCTGCCTCCCCGTTCACATCAGAGACCCTGAGGCCGGTCAGTTCCGAAACGCGCATCCCCGTGCTATAAAGCAATTCCAGAATGCCCCGGTCGCGGATTCCCCGAGCGGTTTTCAGGTCGGGTTGCTCCAGAAGACACTGGATCTGCTCTAAACTCAAGTGCTTAGGCAGCGATTTCCAGACTCTGGGTGATTCGAGATTGTCCGTGGGATTAGAAGGAAGAACACCCTCACGGACCAGGAAGAGGAAGAACTGTCGTAAACTGACGATATGACGCGCGATCGAGCGGCTCTGCAATGCGGTTCTCTCCAGCGCCAGCAGATGCTTTCGGATCTCGATGGCACGGCATTGCCGCAGAGCCAGCTTGTTTTTTCTGAGAAAATCGATGAATCTGCCAAGATCGCGGCCATAAGATTCGACGCTATTGGCGGCCAATCCCTTTTCGACGCGGATGTAGTTCAGAAAGGAGGTAACCTGCTCTTCTGGTTTCACTTTTTCCTACCCGAGCACCCAGATTTAAATGAATAAATACTATTGCAATCAGCAGGTTATAAATTATATCTTAATTTCTGGCGGACGCAGGTCATACTAGCATACGCCGGAGGAACTGTAAATAAAGCAGGACATCTCACATATGATTCACAGCTCCGGCAGGAAACCTGCAAAATAATGGGATTTCTTATCAACTACCCTGTTTTCAACTTGTTATAATTCTCAAGCCGGTATTGGAAAGGACCCTCCATGAGATTGAAAGAGCTCGCCACGCGTCTGGACTGCCAGCTCGAAGGCGATGGAAATATTGAGATCAGGGGCGTCAACAGCCTGGAGCTGGCCGGGCGGGATGAGTTGAGCTTTCTGGCCAACCGCAAGTACACGCGCTTGCTGAAATCGACTAGGGCGGCGGCCGTCTTGGTGCCCAAGGACTTCAATCCCAAGGGTTTCGCGGTGCTGAAGTCGGCCGAGCCCTATCTGGGGTTTGCCAAGGCGCTGGAGCTGTTTTACACGCCGCCCCGGCCTCCCGCGGGAATTCACCCCACTGCCGTCATCGCTCCGTCGGCGCGGATCGGGGACAACGCCAGCATCGGTCCTTACGTGGTGATAGAAGACGATGTGGTGCTCGGGGCGGAGGCGATCCTACACAGCCATGTGGTGATCTACCGGGGAGCGGTGATCGGAGACGGGTTCCAGGCGCACTCGCACGCGGTGGTGCGGGAGTATTGCCGGATCGACAACCGGGTGATTCTGCAGAACGGGGTCATCATCGGCGCCGATGGGTTCGGATTCGCCAAACAGTCAGACGGCACGCACTACAAGATCGTGCAGTCGGGCGTGGCGGTGATCGAGGATGATGTGGAGGTGCAGGCGCTCTCGGCGGTGGACCGGGCGACGGTGGGCGAGACGCGGGTGCGGAGGGGCAGCAAACTGGACAATCTGGTGCAGGTGGGACATGCCTCCGAGGTGGGTGAAGACAATATTCTCTGTGCGCAGGTGGGGCTGGCGGGCAGCTCCAGGCTGGGACGCAACGTGTTGCTGGCAGGGCAGGTGGGTGTGGCCGGCCATCTCACCCTGGGCGATGACGTGATCGCGACGGCACAAACCGGCATCCCCGGCGACATCCCGGCCGGGACCGTGGTCTCCGGGTATCCGGCCATGGAAAACAAGCTCTGGCTGAAGTGCGTCGCGGCCTACAAACGGCTTCCGGAGATCTATGATTTCATGAGGCGACGGCGCTCGGAGGATATCAAAGCAGACTAGCCATTCCATCCGGATGGACTATCCCCGGATGCCGAATCGGTATCCGATTCTGCGCCCGGTTCATCAGAAGAATCGGGAGCCGGAACCGCCTGATCCTTGCCGAGCGTAATCACCTCCCGGTGTCGCGGGCGGTGGCGGTCCTCCCGCAGCAGGGCTGTGCCCGTGCCGGCGATCCAGGCGAACAGCAGCGGCAGGGAGATGTCGCCCGAGGAGGATACGCGTACCGTCCGGCTCAGCTCCGGCACCTCGAAAACCG
Organism: Terriglobia bacterium; assembly: GCA_963662495.2. Classification (GTDB taxonomy): domain Bacteria; phylum Acidobacteriota; class Terriglobia; order 2-12-FULL-54-10; family 2-12-FULL-54-10; genus SHUM01. The sequence continues at coordinate 38,465 of CAXVYQ010000008.1, read as the reverse complement.
CGATTTCCAGTAAATCTTCGGACCCGATCCGGTAATCCTGACTGAGCCCTGCGGAGTCCTGGCTCCCGTTGGCAACTCCGTTTCCCAGAATGGCCGCATTCCAATCGCGCAGGGTCGAATCCGCCGCCGACCCGGCCGACGATCCGGACTGCTGTGCAACCAAGGCGGGGGCGCCTGCGATCAGCGTCGACAAGAGCGTGAATAAGATGAAATAAGCTGGTTTCATACCCCTCTCCATCATTCTATTGCGGTTTTTCATTCTATCGACCACTTGATGAAAATGCAATCGAAGCTGCCGGAGGTGACAGTAAACAAACGGGGACGATGGCGGCGTTCCGGTGACGAGCCCGTGCTTGTGAGTTCGATGACCGCAACCATCCGGCCGCGGCTGCCTCGCCCCGTGCGGGCCAGCCGCCTTGTTCCCTGTCCGGAAATTCTGAACTGGCGGAGTTTGTGATATATTGACCGTTACTCAGAAGGAAAGGATTTTTGCTATGGAAGGGTTTACGTTGGTCCTGTTGTTTGCGTGGTTGTTGCTGGTTGCAACATACGTTGGCATGTACTTCATGGATCAGGCGACAAAGGCGGCTGGAGAAAAAAATCAGCCATTGCGTGAAAAGACCGCGAAAAAGGGGAAGTGAACCGGACCCGGCTCACACTCTTTCCTGCGCTACCGCCAATCTTTATTCAATCTGTTTGGTGTGATTGCCGCCGAACTGGCAAGTCCGTTTTTCCTTACAACATATTGAATATTCTCAGGATGATGCTGCATCCACCAACAAGTTGATTGCGGAAGCGCCCAATGAGCCGCGCTTCCACCTCTAATGAGGCCAGGGCGGTTTGCTCTTGACACGACAGGGCAGGTGTCATAGGTTTTTTGGTTTGAGCAAGCTCGAAATAGATGTTACAGTACTATCTTTTGTGTTGCGGCAGAATCGGCATAGGGACGACAGCGAGTGATGGAAAGTCGCGAGCATGATGTTTTGATTGTGGGCGGTGGCGGCACCGGACTGCGAGCCGCGATCGAGTTGGGGGAACAATTTCCCAAACTGCTCGTGGCCGTGGTTTCCAAGGTCTATCCCATGCGCAGCCACACCGTTGCCGCCGAAGGCGGCGCCGCTGCGGTCATCAAATCCAACGACAACCACGACGCGCACTGCTACGACACCGTGTCGGGCTCTGACTGGCTGGGCGATCAGGATGTCATTGAATTGTTTGTCCGCGAGGCGCCCAATGAGTTATTGCGCATGGAGCACTGGGGCTGCCCGTGGAGCCGCGAGCCGGACGGCCACATCGCCGTGCGCCCGTTTGGGGGCATGAAAATTGAGCGCACCTGGTTTGCCGCCGACAAGACCGGATTCCACATGCTCCACACGCTGTACCAGACGGCGCTGCAATTCAAGAATATCGAATGGTACGACGAATGGTTTGTTTCGAAGCTGCTGGTGGAGGATGGCCGCTGCCAGGGTGTGGCCGCGATGCAAATGCTCACCGGACAGGTGCATGCATTGCTAGCCAAGGCCGTCGTCATTTGCACCGGAGGCGCGGGCCGGATCTTCCCTTTCACGACCAATGGAGCCATCAAGACAGGCGATGGGATGGGCATTGCCTACCGCGCTGGCGTAGCCCTGAAGGACATGGAGTTTGTGCAATATCACCCCACGGGACTGCCCGGAACGGGCATTCTGATTACCGAGGCCGCGCGCGGCGAGGGCGGCATTCTGGTCAACAAGGACGGTTACCGCTATCTTCAGGATTACGGCATGGGCCCGGCCGAACCCTGGCCGCGGCTTCGAGGCATGGAGCTCGGCCCGCGCGACAAGCTTTCACAGGCTTTCGTACATGAGGACCAGAAGGGCCGCACGATTTCATCGCCCTATGGAAACGTGGTTCATCTGGACATCCGCCACCTGGGCGAGGCAAAGATCAATAAGAAGCTGCCGTTCGTCCGCGAGCTGTCCAAGAATTACGCCGGCATCGACCCGGTTGTTCAGCCCATCCCAGTCCGTCCCGTGGTCCACTACATGATGGGGGGCATCGACACGGATATTCATAGCGCCACGTCGCTGCCCGGGCTGTTTGCGGCCGGAGAGAGCGCCTGCGTGAGTCTGAACGGGGCCAACCGGCTGGGCTCTAATTCGCTGACCGAGTTGCTGGTCTTTGGATCGCGCGCCGCACGGGCGGCCGCCGAGTTTGCCAGCCAGCAACCCGGAGTGGCTGACGCAAAGCTGCTGGCGCAAGCCGAGGCGGAGCAACAACGCATTGCTGCGCAATACATCCGGAAACAGGACGGTAAGGAGCGCATTGCCACGATTCGGAATGAGATGAATCTGGCGATGGAGAGCGGTGCGGGGATCTATCGCACGGAAGCGTCGCTTGCCAAGGGATGCGAGTTGCTGGCGGCGCTCAAGGAACGATTCCGCAACGTACAACTGGATGATCACAGTGTTTCGTTCAATACCGAGCTGTTTACTGCGATGGAACTGGAGTTCATGCTGGACATCGCCGAAGCCGTGATGCATTCGGCCCATCACCGCAAGGAGTCGCGCGGCTCGCACCAGCGCACTGATTTTGCCGCACGCGATGACGAAAACTATCTGAAGCACAGCCTGGCCAACCGGACCGACGGTGCTCCGCGCATCGATTACAAGGACGTGGTCATCACCCGCTGGCCTCCAGGAGAACGCATCTATGGCAAATAGCGAATCGGGTGGTGCGACCATGCGCCTGGAAGTGTTCCGGTATTCGCCCGAGCAGGGCGGAGAGCCTCGCTTCCAGAGTTACGAAGTTCCCTTCCGCGAGGATTGGGTGGTGCTGGATGCGCTCAATTACATAAAGGACCAGCTGGATGGAACGCTCACCTACCGGTGGTCCTGCCGCATGGGCGTCTGCGGCAGTTGCGGGATGATGGTGAATGGCGTTCCCAAGCTATCCTGCGCCGCCTTCTTACGAGATTACCATCCCAATCCGATACGCGTCGAGCCGCTAGAGAACTTTCCCGTGCTGCGCGACCTCGTCTTCAATCTGGACGCCTTTTTGGACAAGCTGAAGACGGTACAGCCGTGGCTGGTGCGTCAGGAGAAAAAGCCGCTGTCCGAGGGCGAGTATCTGCAGACCCCGGCGCAGCATGCTCAATTCAAGGAATTCAGCATGTGCATCAACTGCATGCTGTGCTACGCCGCCTGTCCGCAAATGGGCCTGGAACCGGATTTCATCGGTCCCGCGGCCATTGCGCTGGCCCAGCGCTATAACCTGGACTCGCGCGACCAGGGACGCGACCAGCGCCAGGAGGTCGTGGCGAGCCACGAAGGAATCTGGGATTGCACCTTTGTCGGGGAATGCTCAGTCGTTTGTCCCAAGCATGTCGACCCGGCAGGGGCCATCCAACAGGCTAAGCTCGCCAGCACCATTGACTGGTTCCAGGAAGTGCTGTGGCCTTTTGGAGCGAGGAAATGAGTGCTGCGGCCGATAGTGCGCTTCTCGCTTGGCCGCTCGTTGCGACCGGCCGGGCGAGGGAATGGCATCACAAACGATGACGAATCGAGCGTTTAAAGAACTTGTTCGGCCGATGCCGGTTACGTGGTGGTTGAAGCGGCCGTCCTACTTGCTGTTCATGCTGCGGGAGCTGAGTTGTGTCTTTGTGGGCGCATACGCCTTTTGGTTTTTGATGTTGCTGAAGCGCCTCTCGGAAGGACCCGAGGCATATGCGGCTTTTCTGGATGGGCTGCGCTCCCCCTGGGCGATTCTGTTCCATGTTGTCGCACTGGCCTTCGCCGTGCTGCACACCATCACTTGGTTTCAGGCTACTCCCCGGGCCATGGCCGTATGGCGCGGTGAGGAGCGCCTTTCCGACGCTAAGATTATTCTGCCGAATTACTTGGTCTGGATTGTGGCGTCCGCGCTGCTCGTTTGGATTGTTTGGTGAGAGTGAATCATGGCGAAATCGAATGAACCAATCTGGTGGTCGTTATTTTCGGCCGGTGGGGTCGTGGCCGCATTTTTGATGCCGGTCCACATTTTCCTCACGGGCATCGCCTGGCCGCTCGGCATTCTTCCGGAAGGGGCCCTCGAGTATTCCCGCATGCAGACCCTGCTGGCGCATCCTCTGGCCCGGCTGTATTGCCTGGTGCTGGTTTCCTTGCCCCTGTTCCACTGGGCGCACCGGTTTCGCTATACCCTGATCGACTTGGGCCTGCATGGCGGAAGGACCGTGATCGCGCTGCTGTGCTACGGCGCCGCGATTGCTGCCACCATTGCGAGTGCCGTGCTGCTCTGGAGTTGATCGCGGGTCAGCCAGCGCCCTGGCATCGCTAATTCCCGCGATGTTTTATCGCCACCCGCCACTGGGCCCTTCCTCCACGCTCCTCCGCCTTCCAATTGACACTTCTATCCGATTTATGTATAGTTTGCGGCATCAGTAGAAGCATGTCCTATGAACTCAAGTAACAGGAGAAAACGGGAAGGGAATAAGCGGTCAATAACGAACGTTGGTCCGAAGGCGGCCAACAATTGCCCGGCCGGGCGGGTTGCAGCGCCCGGAGCCGGATCAGTGGAGAGTTTTTCTCTGATTGCCAAGTTCGGTCGGGTCTGCAACACGGGGCCCGGCATCGTATCCACCGCTCCTGGAAAGGCTGGAGATGTCAGAACCGGAGAATTCGATCCTGGCGCAAAATAAAGAGCAGGGTGAACAGCAGAATACGGATCAGGAACCATCGCAGGCAGTACCATCTCAAGGGTTAGAAGAGACGCCGCCGGTCGCCGGGAGTCCCACGGCTGCGGCAGCAGAGCAGGAGAAGGCGGAATCTCCAGCCCCCGCCGCCCAGACTCAGCCAGAGCCGGCCCCCGCACAGCAGACGGAGCAGCAGCCATCCGAAACGCAGCCGCAAGCTCAGGTGGAAGCTCCAGCCCCCTCAGTGGCAGAATCGTCGGCAGAACCTGTTCCCGCGGCAGCAGAGCCCGCCCCATCAGTTGCCCCTCCCGTTCAGACTCAGCCAGAGCCCGCCCCGGCAGAAGAGAAAGCTCCGGCAGCAGCGCCAGTCGTCCCGGCTTCTTCGCTGGCCGCTAAGGATGCTGGCAGTGATGCGGAAAAGAAAACGGAAAAGGATTCAGCATCCCCCGAAACCCCAACGCCAGAAGCCGCGGCCCCTGCCGAGGGAGAAAACTTCGACCAGCTTGTTGATTCCTACTCGCAGCCGTTCTCGAAGCCCGGCACGGGCGGCCTGATCACAGGCCATGTAGTGAACATTACCGACACCGAAGTAATCGTCGACATCGGCTACAAGAGCGAAGGGGTGATCTCTTCCGGAGAGTTTCGCGACTCCGAGGGGAACATGCAGGTGAAGGTAGGGGACCAGGTCCATGTCCTGATGGAATCGTCCGAGGAGCGGGACGGCTACGTGCCGCTTTCCTTTGCCAAGGCCAGGAAACTGAGTGTCTGGAACGACATCGAATCGGCCTTCCAGAACGAGACCATCATTACGGCGAAGGTTCTGGAGAAGACCAAGGGCGGGCTGTCGGTCGATGTGGGGATCCCAGCCTTCCTGCCCGGCTCGCAAGTGGATGTGCGGCCCGTGCGCAATCTGGACGCTCTGGTGGGCACGGATATCCAGTGCCGGATCATCAAGGTGAACCGGAAGCGCGGCAACGTGGTGGTATCCCGCAAGGCGATCCTCGAAGAAGAGGGAAAGGCCCAGAAGGAAGAGACGCTCCGCCTGTTGCAGGAGGGCTCGGTTCTGAAGGGGACAGTCAAGAATCTCACCGATTATGGCGCCTTCGTGGAGTTGGGCGGCATCGACGGCCTGCTGCACATAACGGACATGAGCTGGGGCCGGATAACGCACCCGTCGGAAGTCGTATCGGTCAGCCAGGAGATCGATGTCAAGGTTTTGAAGTTCGACCCGGAGAAAGAGCGGGTCTCACTCGGCATCAAGCAGTTGACCGAAGACCCCTGGCTGCACGTTGAGGAAAAGTATCCGGCCGCTGGCAAGGTCCGGGGCAAGGTGCTGAACGTAACCGATTACGGCGCCTTTGTGGAGCTGGAGTCGGGAGTGGAGGGCCTGGTCCACATCTCCGAGATGAGCTGGAGCAAGCGCATGCGCCATCCTTCGAAGATTGTATCCACCGGCCAAGAAGTGGAAGCCGTGGTGCTGGAAGTGAATCAGGGCGACCGGAGAATTTCCCTGGGGCTGAAGCATGCCATGCCGAATCCCTGGGAGAGCCTTGCCGATCGTTATGGGGTGGGCACCCACATCGAGGGGAAGGTTCGCAACTTGACGGATTTCGGCGCCTTTGTGGAGATTGAAGAGGGCATTGACGGGCTGGTGCACATCTCGGATCTTTCCTGGACCCAGCGGGTCAAGCATCCCTCCGAGATGCTGAAGCGCGGGCAGGTGGTGAAGGCGGTGGTCCTGAGCCTCGATGCCGAGAACCGGAGGCTCTCGCTCGGCATCAAGCAGTTGGAGCCGGATGCCTGGGAGACCTACTGTTCCAACCAGCAGGCCGGCGGCATGGTCAGCGGAAAGATGGTTCGCAAGACCGCCTTCGGCGTTTTCGTGGAACTGACCGAAGGAGTCGAAGGGCTCTGCCGTATCTCGGAGCTTTATCCGGATTTGGACGACAGGAAGACGATCCCCTTCGAGGTTGGGGAAGTACACGAATTCCGGATCCTGAAGATGAGCCCGGCCGATCACAAGATCGGATTGAGCATGAGGCCGGAACAGGAGCCGAGAAAGGCCGTGCAGGCCGGAAAGCCCGGGAAGGCCGGGAAGCAGCCCAGGCAGCAGTCCAGCTCGCCTGTTCAGCAGAGTTCCTCCGGGTCGTCCACCGGCGCGACACTCCAGGAAATGATGGCGATGAAGGAAAAAGACAGGGAATCGAGCAGGAAGTAGTCAGGGCCGTCGGCGCTTCCGGCTGGTTTTGATGTTGGAACTGCCTTGCATCCGATGCGCTGGAAATGCATACTGAAGTTTTGAGCCACGGCGGCGCGCGGGAGATATCCCGCTGAGGAATTATTGAGTTGCCGGGGTTCGGAGGAAAAATATTCACGCTTCGCACTGGTTGGGCAGAGTCTGGGTTTTATCAGACAGGCGTGAAGGGGGAGGCGGTACCGAGCATGACGAAAGCTGATCTGATTGATGAAGTGTCGCTGGCGGTCGAGATGAGCCGGAAAGATTCCGAGGTCATTGTCGAGACTATTTTCGAGAGCATCGTGCAGGCCCTGCGTGCCTCCGACAAGATCGAGGTTCGCGGTTTCGGGAGCTTTCGGACGCGGGAACGCAAGTCCCGTGTGGGCCGCAACCCCAAGACCGGCGAACGCGTGGAAGTGCCCCCCAAGCGCGTCCCCTATTTCAAGCCGAGTAAAGAGTTGAAAGATCTCATCAACGTGATGCGGGACGCCGCCGCGTCGGAGACTTCGCCCGCTTGATCCGAACCACGGATCTGCCCGGCATAGTTCATCCCCGTTCCCGGACCCTCCGACATGGATTACCTCTGGAGTCCTTGGCGTTACCGTTACGTGGCGCAGCAAGAGCCTTCCAGCGGGTGTGTCTTCTGCGGGAAAAGCTCCGATTCCGATGACGAGAGGAACCGGATCCTGTTCCGCGGCCGCCACAGCTTTGTCCTTCTCAACATCTACCCCTATACCAGCGGCCACCTGATGGTCGCTCCCTACGAGCACATCGGCAGATTGTCGGAGGCCGATGATGCCACGTGGACGGAGATTGCCCATCTCACCCGCAGGGCCGAGCAGGCGCTGCAGACCGCCTACCGCCCGGACGGTGTGAACCTGGGAATGAATCTGGGCAAGAGCGCGGGCGCCGGGATCGCCGACCATATGCACATGCACGTCCTGCCACGCTGGCACGCCGACTCCAATTTCATGACCGTCATCGGCGAAACCCGGGTGCTCCCCGAGGATCTGGCCGATACCTACAAGAGACTGAAACCCCTGTTTTCGCCATCGGCTCCCTCAAACGGATAGCTATTTTCTCGGCGGCTGGCTCGGCCGGATCTCCACGCGGCTGATCATCGACCGGGGATCGGACCGCAGCAGGTCCAGCACGACCTGCGCCACATCCCCGGCACTGGTCTTCCATGCGGCTTCCCTGCCGCCGCCTCCGAAGCGAGTGTCCACGCTGCCCGGCATGATGTAGCTGGTCCGGATGTTTTCATACCGCAGGTCCTGCATCACCGCCTCGCTGAATCCGTTCAGCCCGAACTTCGACGCGTTGTAGGCGGCCCCTCCGGGAAAAGCATTTTTTCCCGCCAGGCTGCTGATGTTGATGATGGTTCCTCCCTTGCGACGTTTCATGTAAGGAACGGCCGCATGTACGCAGTAAAACGTGCCGGAAAGATTCGTCCCGATCACCGCATCCCACTCTTCCGGCGTCATCCTCTCCACGGAGCTGAACAGGCCGATCCCGGCGTTATTCACCAGGATATCGATGCCGCCGAATTTCTCGCCGGTCGCGGCCATCAGCCGCTCCACCTGTTCGTAGTGACGGACGTCGGCAGCCATCCCCTCGATGCGGCCGGGGTTCGGTTGCTGCAGTGTGTCGAGTGCCTTCTGGACCGAGGACTGCTCCCGTGAGCAGATCATCACGGAGAGACCCTGTTCCAGGAGTTTCTCCGAAATCGCGAGGCCAATCCCCCGGCTCCCTCCGGTTACCACGGCCACCTGGCCGGACAGTTGATTCCCCATACCCTTACCTCCCTGTGGTTTTCCCGCTGCAATTTCGCAGGATGATTCTACGCCAACAGAGCAGGAAATACCGACCGGCAGCCGCAGACCTCTGGTGGAGCCGAAAGACACGCCTGGGAGATTTGTCCGTTCGGGCGGAAACTCCTATAGTAGTTCCAGGAAGAGAAACCAAATGTCTTCACCCAGCCACACGAAACGACTGCGGGTTCTGGTCCTGGTGGCCATTGCAGTGGTCGGTCTGGCCACGCTGGCCAGCTTCCTCGGCCGGCGTTCGCGCACGGAGACCGCCGCGTCGGTTCCCAAGCCGATTGCGGAGGACGTGGACCAGCAGACGCAGGCCTTCACTCTGTCGAAGACGGCCGGGGATCACACCCTTTATACGATCGAGGCCGAGGAAGTTACTAACTTTCGCGACACGGGACTGGCGCGGCTGCGGAATGTCTCGATCGTTATTTTCGGCAAGGATGGAACAAGGCGCGACAGAATCACCACGCCGGAATGCGAATACGATCCTATTGCCCGCAAGCTGTGGATTCCCGGAGAGGTCGTGATGCGGCTCGATCTCCCGATGCAGGAGCCGGGCTCCCTGCCGCTGGGTTCGGAGTCCCTGCCCAGCTCCGTGACGATCACGACCTCGCAGCTCCGTTTCGATCAGGAGTCCGGAATAGCCGCCACCGAAGCCGATGTTCATATCGAATACGCCAATGGAGCGGGCCTCGCCCGCGGCGCGGTCTACGATCCCCAGAGCCAGATGCTCCACCTGAAATCCGACACCCGGTTCGAGTTCGGCAGTCCGGGGGGCACGGCGCTGGAGAGTGAGAAAACGCTCTTGCGTGCCGGCAGCATTCGCTACTTCAAACAGGAGGGGAAGATCAGTCTGGAAGATTCGGTCGAGGTCCGGAAAGGCTCGCGGACGGTGCGGGCGGAGGGGGGAACGATTCTGCTGGACGGCGAGAACCGGGCGCGGCGGATTGAGCTGGCCGGTGATGTCCGGGCGAGCGATAGCACGGCTGAATCGACGATTGAGGTTCGGAGCGGGATGGGCCGGATCGATCTGGAAGAGGCGGGGAAGATCGCTCATCTGCATTTGGAGCAGGACGTGAAATGGTTCTCGGCGGGAATGGATTCGGCGCGGAGTCGGGAAGGCCCGGTGCGGGATCGGGAAGGGAAGTCGCGGGTCATGGACTTTTCCTTCGATCATCCAGGGGACCGGCTCAGCCGCGTGGTCTCGACGGGGGAGGTCGAGCTGGCTTTTCGGAATCCTCCAACCGATCCAGGCTATCAAAGTACCGGGAGCATGCCTATAGCCGGTTCCGAACGGCAGATATTCACCGGCCAGCGGGCCGAGATGCGCTTCCAGCCCGATGGACGGTCTCCGGAGAGTGGAACATTGACCGGAGATGCCGAACTCCGGATCTTGCCGCGGGAATCCACACAGCCGCGGCAGACGATCCAGGCCGCCCGGTTCGAGATGGGATTCAGCGAGGCCGGGGAGCTGGACGATTTTGAGGCGAGCCGTTCCGTGCAGGTCGTCTCGGAATTGGGCGAGGGCTCCGGGGAGCGGCGCGTATCGACGAGCGAGTTTCTGAGGGCCGAGTTCGCTCCCGCAACCGGACGGCTGCGGAAGCTGCGCCAGTCCGGGGACGTGAGGTATCAGGATGGCGCCCTGCGGGCCAGCGCCGAGGTGGCGGTCTACGATCCGTCATCGGGGTCGATTACGCTGGAGGGCAAGCCGGAAATTAGGAATGCACAGGGCCGGAATGCGGGAGGAAGGATCACCGCCGCCCGGATCACCCACGATCCGCAATCGGGGAACCTGATGGCCGAGGGCGATGTGGCGACGACCTCCGCATCCGGAAAGCCGGGGGAGGATTCTCCCGAACCGGTTCACGCGGTGGCGGAGCGTTTCGAGTATCAGGCCGACACCGGGAAGGCCGTTTATACGGGCAATGCGCGTCTGTGGCAGGGAACCAGGTTCCTGCTGGAATCTGACAGCCTTGAATGGCACAGGCCGCAAGAGATGCTGGTGGCGCAGGGGCGGGTTTACAGCCTGTTCACCGGGCAAGTGGAAGAGGCAATGCCGCAAGCTTCCGCCGGGGGCGCAGCACCGTCTGTGGGCGAGGCCGCAGGAGGGAGCGGGATCGTGGGCGGGAGCGAAACCGGAGCCGGAGCCGTGGAGATTCGTGCCCAGGCGATGACCTTCGACCGGCTGGGCGGGATGGCTCGTTACACCGGCGAGGTGCAGATGAAGTTCCCATCCGGGACGCTGGCGGCGCCGGAGCTGGAGATTCATCTGGAGCCGCAGTCGCCGGACGGCAGCGGATTGGAGTCCCCGGCCGGATACGAGATCGAGCGCGTGTCGGCGACCGGCGGGGTGGAGATCGTGGACGGCGAGCGGCGCGCCACCGGAGACCGGGCCGAGTATGAACCGGTCGCTGGAGCCGTGCGGCTATACGGAAATCCCGCCAGGGTAATTGATACCTCACGGGGGATGACGCAGGGGGTGCAATTCACGTACCAAATAGGCGATGATAGGATTTCCGTGGTGGGAGAGTCCGGCTCCCCGGCGGAGACCCGCTGGACTGTTTCACCTTGAGCCGCTCCTTGACGGGCCTGACCGGACATGGCTTTGCCGGGCCGGGCTTAGCCCGGCCCGGACCGCGAAAAGGGCGCAATGATTCGCCCTTCGGTGAGCAGCGGCGGGAACCCATGTGGAAGCTCATGACGCTGGATTTGTTGATATGCTCCAGGCCGAAGAACTGACGAAAACATACAAGGGCAGGCCTGTCGTCAATAAGGTCTCGCTGGAGGTGAACAGCGGGGAGGTGGTTGGCCTGCTGGGGCCCAATGGCGCCGGGAAGAGCACGACGTTCCACATGATGGTGGGGCTGACGATGCCCGATGCGGGCCGCGTGCTGCTCGATGGGGAGAACCTGACGGACCAGCCCATGTACCAGCGCGCCCGGCGGGGGATCAGTTACCTGCCGCAGGAGCCCTCCGTATTCCGCAAGCTCAGCGTGGAAGACAACATCATGGCCGTGCTGGAAACCCTTCCCCTGAGCTGGAAGCAGCGCCGGGAGCGGCTCGAGGAGTTGCTGGAGCAATTCGGACTGACCCCGATCCGCTACAGCCGCGGCTACATGCTCTCCGGCGGAGAGCGGCGGCGGCTGGAGATTGCCCGGTCGCTGGTTCTCTCTCCCCGGTTCATTCTGCTGGATGAGCCCTTTTCCGGGATCGATCCGATCGCGGTGCTCGATATCCAGCGCATGATCGCCGGATTCAGAGACCGCAAGATTGGCGTGCTCATCACCGACCACAATGTGCGCGAGACACTGCGGGTAACCGACCGCGCCTATATCATCCATGACGGAAAGATATTCCGCGCAGGACAGCCGACCGAGCTGGGCGCGGACCCGGAGGTCCGCCGGGTCTATCTCGGGGAGAACTTTACGCTGGAGTCGCTGCCCCTATGAGTTCATTCAACTCTCTCCGGCTGAATCTGAAGTTGGCGCAGAGGCAGATCCTGACGCCGGGTCTGGTCCAGATGGTCAGCGTGCTGGTGCTGAACAAGCTGGAGCTGCGCGAGATGGTCACGCAGGAGATCATGGAAAACCCCGTTCTGGAGGAGATTCTGGAGGAAGGCTCCGCGCCGGGCGAAGAGTCGGGAGAGCGCGAAGAGCCTAGGGAAAAGCCGTCCGACGAAGACGTTCTGAAAGCCGGCGCCACCGACGACCCGTTCGAGGATATCGACTTCGGCTCCTATTTCAACGACTACCTGGACCCCGGCTACCGGACGCCGCAGTCCGAGACGGTGGAGCTGCCCTCGTTTGAAAACTTCCTCTCCAATCCCACGACGTTGATCGACCATCTGCACTGGCAACTGATGATCGGCAATCAGCCGCCGGAACTGCAATCGGCGCTGGACTCGATTCTGGGAAATCTGAATGAGGACGGCTACCTGGTGGCGACGCTGGAGGAGATCCGCGACAGCTTGGCCAGCGATAGCCCAGCCCATGAGATGGATGGGATGCAGGCGCTGGAGGAGGCCCTGCGGCTGGTGCAGGAGTGCGATCCGGCCGGAGTCGGGGCGCGGAATCTGCAGGAGTGCCTGTTATTGCAACTGAAGGGGTTTCGACAAGAGGGCGGTCTGGCGTGGAAGATCGTTGCGGAGCATCTGCCTCTGCTGGAGAACAAGGATTTCTCGGAGATTGCGCGCCTCCTGAAAGTGGAGCCGGATGAGGTTACCGCGGCGGTGGGACTGATTCGCAAACTGGACCCGTTTCCCGGCCAGCAGCACAACAAGTCGCAGGCGCGGTGGATCGAGCCTGACGTTTTTATTGTGAAGTCCGGAGAGGATTACGCCGCCGTTTTTAACGAAGAGGAGATGCCGCAGGTGCGGATGAACCAGTCCTACCGCCGTCTGATGGAGCCGGGCGAGTCCAGCCGGGAGGTGCGCAACTACGTCAAGGAGCGCTACACCTCGGCGGTCCGGTTCCTGAAAAACATCGAGCAGCGCAAGCACACGATCGTGAAGGTCTGCGAAGCCGTGATTGGTCGGCAGCGGGATTTTCTGGATTACGGGGTGGATTACCTCAAGCCGATGATGATCAAGGACGTCGCCGAGCAGGTGCAGGTCCACGCCTCGACGGTCAGCCGCGCCGTGGCGGGCAAGTATGCCCATACGCCGCAGGGCGTCTTCGAGTTGCGGTACTTCTTCTCCGAAGCCGTCAACGGACCTTCGGGCTCCGAGATGCCGCTGCTGATCCTGAAGAGGAAAGTGAAGAAGATGATCGAACTGGAAGACAAATCCAATCCTCTGACCGATGACCATCTCGCCCGCATCCTGAACCAGCAGGGCATCCAGGTGAACCGCCGCACGGTGGCGAAATATCGCTCGGATATGAGGATACCCAGCACGCATCGCCGGCGGGAAAAATAGACGGTTTCTCACTCCTGGCCGTATTTCTGGAAATTTTCTCCGGCCCAGTTTCCCTCAAAAGTCCAAAAAAAACAGGAAATTGACATTACTCCTAGTAGTCCCGGGACTGGCCTGATTTGCCGCCGAAAATACGGCCAGCGGCGTGGAGCGGGGACGCTCGAATGGATATAAGATATTTAATATCAATTTGTTGCATGGATCAGCGTGATCCACTGGTCCTGCCCGGCCGCCGCGCCGCCCGCCCGTTAAGCAGCCGCGTGGACGGGCCTGAACCACGTTCTGGTCCTAGTGAAAATTGAGACCCCCCAACCATTGCTCTTTTGTCTAAATGGAGTGAAACTAACGTAGACGTATAAGGCGAGTGTGCTGACCGGCTGAATGGGCGAGATCAAAATTCGCATGCCAGGCTGAGTTTTGATCGGTGAGGCGAGGGTGAAATTCTTTTTCCAATGGATGCCAGGCAGGCAATCGATGCCGGGCCGGATGGCTGTGCTGCTAGCGGGCCTGATGGTGGTTCTGGTCGGCGGGTGGGTCTCGGCGGCGCAGGAGCCGCCCGGTTCCAGCAATGCCGTGGCGCGTGTGAACGGCGAGGAGATCAGCGAGCAGGATCTGCTGTCGCTGATTCAGCCGCAGATTCAGCAGTTGCGCAATCAGGAGTTGGAACTGAAGAAGCGCGCGCTGGAGACGCTGGTGGATCAGTTCGTGCTGGGTGCCGAGGCACGGGAAAAGGGAATCCCGGTGGAGCAGTTGCTGGCGGATGTGGATGAGCAGGTCCCGGATGCCACGGAGGAGGAGATCTCCGCGTTTTATGAGGGGCAGAAGGAGAGAATCGGCCGGCCGCTGGAAGAGGTATCCGAACAGATCCGGCAGGTCATTCACCAATCCAAGACGCAGCAGTACCGGCAGGAGTACACCAAGCGTCTGCGAGCGGATGTGAAAGTGGAGATGCTGTTGCCGCAGCCCCGCATGGAGGTGGCGATCGATCCGTCGCGGGTCATCGGGCCGGAAGACGCGCCGGTTACCATCGTGGAGTTTTCCGACTTCCAGTGTCCGTTCTGCCAGCGGGCCTACCCGGTGGTGAAGCAGATCATGGAAAAATACGATGGGCTGGTGCGGCTGTCCTACCGGGATTTTCCTCTCAGCCAGATGCACGGACAGGCGCAATCGGCCGCCCAGGCCGCGCAATGCGCCGGCGAGCAGGGCAAGTTCTGGGAGTTTCATGACCTGCTGTTTGAGAACTTCAACCAGCTATCCATGGGAAGCTTTATCGAGCACGCCATGATTCTGGAGATGGGGCTGGGAGAGTTTCAGCAATGCATGGAGAGCGGGAAATTTCTGGCCGTGGTCGAAAAGGATTTTCAGGACGGCCGGATGGCGGGAATCAATGGGACGCCGGCATTCTTTATCAACGGCATTGTGCTGACCGGAGCGCAGCCCGCTTCTGCCTTTGAAGCAATCATCGAGTCGGAACTATCGGCTGCCGGGGTGGAGCGGGGGGCGCCCGCCGAGTAAGCTCAATATAAGGGACAAACAATGACCACCGTTTCAGAGAGACGAAAATACCGGCGGTACGAGCTTGCGCTGGATGTGCAGGTGAAACCGCGCAAGCGCTCGGCCGGAGTGCTGGAGACGCATACCCGCGACATCAGCGCCCGGGGAATCTACTTCGAGTTGAAGTCGAAGATGGAGGTGGGTTCGGAGCTCCAGTTCGAGTTGAACCTGCCGCCGGAACTGAGCGCCGGAAAGGATGTCCATATCCGGTGCCGGGGCCGCATCCTCCGCCTGGATCCCCTCCAGGACCCGGCCGGGCACGTGGGTGTCGTCGCCAGCATCGATAACTACGAGTTTGTGCGGCCCGAAGAAAAACAGCTAATGTAGTCCGGCGACCGTCTCGCGCCGCCCGGCCGGGCTGGTGCAATCGTTGATCCTGCCCAGATTCGTTCACCGAACAGACTCGCCCGAGCAGATCCGGAAGTGTTTCCCGCGATCGGGGCGACGGCGATCCGGCGGACGCGATTTCGAGTCCCGCATACCTGGCTTCCGAGCGGCAGATGCCCGCGGTAGACGGACGGGATTCCCCAGAAAATAATCGCTTACCAGGTTCCTCATGTGGCGAAGTTCCTCTCGGTATAACCCATCTGTCTGATGAGGCCGGTCCGGTCCGCGCCCCTGACAACTCTGTTTCCGAATCCGCGGGGAATTTCCGACTTGCCGTACGAAGCGAATCTCCGTATTGTTGCTGGTAAGAGCAGGGGCGGTCTCCGGTCTCGCCCCAGGCGTTGCAGCAGAAAAGAGATGAAGAAACCGCAGCCATCCAGGAGCAAACCGTCGCGCAAAACCCCGCGGGCTGTGAACCGTGTTGCCGTAGAGAAGGCGGAACGGGAGACGGAAGGGCGCCGGCTGAACGACACCGATCTGGTGATCGTTACCGGAATGAGCGGGTCGGGGAAGGGCTCGGTCCTGAAGGTGTTCGAGGATCTGGGGTATTACTGCGTCGACAACCTGCCGGTGGATCTGATTCCGACGTTCTCCGAGCTCTGCCGCAACAGCGAGGAGATCACGCGAGCGGCGCTGGTGGTGGATATTCGCGAGGGCGAGGCGCTGCAACGGTTTCCGGCGCTGTTCAGGGAATTGCGGGACCAGATGTCCGCTCTGCTGATCTTCCTGCAGGCCGAGGAAGAAGCGCTGCTGCGGCGGTTCAGCGAAACCAGACGGCCGCATCCGCTGGCAGGGAATCTGTCCCTGCGGCAGGCTATTGCCGCCGAGCGGAAGATGCTGCGGAAGATCCGGGACCTGGCCGACCTGGTCGTCGATACCAGCCAGTTCAACGTGCACGAGTTGCGCGCCTTCATCTCCGAGCATTTCCTGAATGCGGCGGCGCAGCGCGCCACGCTGGTATCCTGCGTCAGCTTCGGGTACCGCTACGGCGTGCCGCCCGACAGCGATCTGGTCTTCGACGTGCGGTTCCTGCCCAACCCGAACTACATTCCGAAGTTTCATGACCTGACCGGCAAGCATCCTGCGGTGGCGAAATACATCCGGTCGTTTCCGCAGACGCAGGAGTTCACCCAGCGCATCTCCGAGCTGCTGGCGTACCTGATCCCGCACTACATCCGCGAGGGCAAAAGCTACCTGACCATCGCGTTCGGGTGCACGGGGGGGCGGCACCGGTCGGTGATGATCGCCGAGACGATCGGCAAGAACCTGGGAACCAGCGGCTTCCGGACCAAGATACAGCATCGCGACGCGGCCAAGTAAGACCGGCCTGCGAGCCGGAGTTTTTCTTGTTGGCTGACGGGGAGGGATGGGGCGGCGAGGGTTGCGAAAGCATGCCTCCGGTGCGCGAGGCCGCGCGGGCGGGGCGGAAAAACTTCAATCACGGAAAATCAATCGAAGCGCATACCGGCATCCACGTTCAGAGCCTGGCCCGTCATGGACGCCGAATCCTCCGTTGCCAGAAACAGCGCGGCGCGGGCCACGTCGGCGGGTTCCATCAGGCGGTGCAGCAAGGCCGTCTTTTGCACGGCCTCGGCGCGGTCCTCGGCGCTCAGGCCGCTGATGCGCAACAGTTCCCGGTCCACCTTGTCGGTCATTTCGGTGTCCGTCACCATGCCGGGGCACAGGGCGTTGACGCGGATGGAGTGGAGACCGCCTTCGGCGGCGAGCGAGCGCGTCAGCCCTAGCATGCCGGCCTTGGCGGCGGCATAAGGGACGCCATAGGTATAAGCGTGCTTCGCGGCGCTGGATGAGATCATGATGATGGAGCCGCCCCTGTGCTCGATCATTCCTGGAAAAACGGCGCGGGAGACATAAAACGCGCTGGTTAGGTTCGCCTGCAGGGTCTTGTGCCACTCCTCGTCCGGAGTCTCCTCGATGGGCGAGAGGGCGGGGAAGTAGCCCGCATTGTTCACCAGAATGTCGATATGGCCGAAATGGTTCTCGACGCGGCGGACCATCTTCACGACCGCGGGTTTCGAGGTGACATCACACTGCAGGGAGAGAACGGGGGCGTAGGGGTCCCGGAGCGAATGTCCGGCCGCGCGCAGGCGCGCGGCGTCGCGTCCCACGACGGCTACCCCCGCCCCTTCGCGAACGAAACACTCAGCGATGGCCAGCCCGATGCCGGCACTGCCTCCGGTTATCAGCGCGGTCTTTCCCTCCAGTCGCATGCTCTGTCCTTTCCTGGTTCCTCAATGATATTGACAGAGGAAGATGATACTCGCAAAAGGCGGTTCAATTCCATTCCCGGGCGAAAATTGCAAACGGCGCCGGAGTGAAGACTCCCTCTTCGGTCGTGATCCGGCGGCATACAGCCAGGGGATCTTTGCGGGGTGAGGTCATGGGAGTATTTTACACGGACTCGAATGACGGCGATTGCGGGATGTACAGCGCCGTGCCGGTTGGGCCGCCGGGCGGAACGCTCGTCGGCGGCGGTATCGAATACGGGGTATCGAATACGGGGGTATCGAATGCGGAACCGAGGGCCGCCTTGCGCCTGCTTGTCCGTCCCCGGCCACTGCGCTATAGTTCGGGTGGATTCAGGACTGCGGGGAGACCATGGCCTTCGTCTGTACGGTTTGCGGTTGCAAGGAATTAGAATGCAAATGTGGGCGCTACTGCATGCTTTGCGGAAACGATTCGGGTGTCCGTCTTTGCCAGGACGGGTGTTACTACTGTCCGGAATGCCGCGAGATCTGTGATTTCACGGTAGGCGGTCTTTACGATGAATAATTTTATTCGCCGCGCTTGCCGGATGTGAAAAATCCCGCCAGGGCATCGGCTCCGTCGTCGAAACCATGCACCGGCAATCCGCAAACCGGAATGAAAGTATTTTGAACACCCGCTGAGAACTGGACCGGCAGAACCCCAGGACGAAAATTCGCCACGGAACAGGACGTGCTTTGAGGGGCTATCGGGAGACGCCTTCGAGAGGACTGGAGGCCGAGGCGTAGAGTTTTTTCGGCATGCGGCCCGCCCGGTAAGCCAGTCTGCCGGCCTCCACCGCCCTGTTCATCGCCGCGGCCATCTTCTCCGGGTCCCCGGCCAGTGCGATTCCCGTGTTCATCAGGACTCCGTCCGCGCCCAGTTCCATTGCGATGGCGGCATCCGATGCCGTGCCCACGCCAGCGTCGACAATGAGCGGAACCTCGGTGATCTTTTCGCGCAGGATGCGCATGTTGACCAGGTTCTGAATGCCGAGTCCGGAGCCGATCGGCGCTCCGAGCGGCATGACGGCGGCGGCTCCGGCATCGATCAGTCGGCGGGCGGCGACCAGATCGTCGTTGGTATAGGGCAGCACGACGAACCCCTCCTTTGCCAGCGTTCGCGTGGCCTCCACGAGCTGAAAATTATCCGGGAACAGCGTTTCCTCGTCGCCGATGACCTCCAGCTTGATCCAGTTGGAGAGGCCGACTTCCCGCGCCAGCCGCGCCGTGCGCACGGCCTCCTCGGCCGTGTAACAGCCGGCGGTGTTGGGCAGAATGAAATATTTCTTGGTGTCAATATGGTCGAGCAGGGATTCCTTGTTGCGGTCGGTGAGGTTCACGCGGCGCACCGCGACGGTGATCATGCTGGTTCCCGAGGCTTCCATGCACCGGACCATCTGCTGAAAGGTGCTGTACTTGCCGGAACCGATAATCAGCCGGGAGGGCAGTTCCCGGTCCGCAATCGTTAAGACATCGTCCATACGGGAATTCTAGGCCTCCGGTGGGGGAAAATCAATCTGGCCGCGGAGGGCATCAAAAGTGCATTCCCTTCCGAATCTCCGGAAGAAATTCACGCAGCACATTGGTCAGAACATGCCAGCCGAATGACTTGGCTCCGCTGCGCAGTCCGTCCGGAACGCTGTCGTCGCCGGGCGGATACCAGGTTCTGGAGATCACTCCCGCGCCGAAGGCGGCGGTCAGCCGGCCCACCGGCGGCGCCCGGCGTCCTCCGGCTGACTGGATGACGCCGGAGTTTTCCACGGCGCCGGCCAGGCGAGGAAACAAGCCCTGCCGGCCGGATGCCAGAAACCGGGAGTCTTCCCGCAACAGGTTCTCAACGCCCAGTTGGATCGTATTGCCAATCACGCGCTTGCCCATCTGGGAGGCGAAGCGGCGGCCATAGCCGTTCCCGCCCTGTTCCCACCCGGCCGGGTTGTCTCTCCATTGGTGATAGGCCGCCGAGGCTGCCGAACGCACCAGGGCGATGGGACCGACTGTCCGGCGGGCATAGTCGTCGAGGCGTTCCTGCGCAGTGCAGGAATAGGGGTGGCCGGAAGAAAGCGCGCCTGCAGCGGATGGGGGACGGGTATTGCTGGGGACTTGAGATCGGGCCGGGGCAACGGCGAACAGTCCGGCGAGAAGTAGCAGCAAGGGGCGGAGGGGAAACCGGAGTTGGATTGACAAACGATTCATCCTTGGATGAGTGCCCGGCTCGGATGAGTGCCCGGCGCCGGCGCTTGAGCATCTGGAATCACCGGATCCTGCGTGCTTGGAGAAAAGAGTAGATGCCGAAGCTGGCCATCAGAAACAGAAAGCAGACTGCGGCGACCACCTTCCAGACAGGTCCGCCATCCGCGTAGGCGCGCCATTCCCGGAGCGTGGAGAACGTGCCGTGAGCGGCCAGACCGAGAAAGACGAAGCCGGTGATCTCCAGCCACAGGCGATGCAGAATCTTCGCGGATTTCTTGAGCCACTGGCCGAGAAACCGGCCGATACCCGGAGCCATGAATGCGCGGACCTCCCGTTTCCATACTAATGGTACGCTACCTGTTTCGGAAAGCGACGAGAATTGATTTCTTCAAGCGCAGTGGTGCCGGCGGTCGGGGCAGTGTAACCGGAGCTGTATAAAAGGAGCGGTGCAAAAAAATGCAACCTGCCGGAAACAGGCAATGCCCGCCCGATTCCCGATGGATTGGTTGTATAGTATCGAGAGGCAAAGGAGATGGTGCGCAAGGCATGTTTGATTTCCTGAAGAAATGGAAGAAAAAGGATCCGGAATCCGCCGCTGCTCCGGCGCCGCTGGGTGCGACCCAGCAACCGGTGGACGCCTCCGGCGGACATGGCGCTCCCGCCGCAGCTTCGCCTGCCGCCCAGCCGCCACTGCCGAAGAAATCCGAAGAGACCGAAGAGCCGGGTTTCCGCATCGGCCAGACCGTGCGGGTTCCTGGACTGGGCGACTTCTCGGTTCATGACATCAAAGGTGGCAAGGGCAAGAGCGGCATGGGGGTGGTCTACATCGTGCTGGATGTCGGCTCCATGACCCCCTACGCGGTGAAGACTTTTCAGAAGTGGTGCCTGGGAACGACCGACCTGGTCCAGCGGTTCCTGCGAGAGGCCGAGACGTGGATACGGCTGGATCAGCATCAGAATATCGTTCGCGCGTTTTACGTCGCCAGCGTGAAGGATCAGCCGCACATCTTCCTGGAATATGTTGCCGGGTCGGACCTGCGCAAAAAGCTTGCCGGCGGGCCGCTGGCGGTGCAGGATGCGTTGCGCTACTCCATCCAGTTCTGCCGCGGGATGGCTCATGCGCAGCGGAAAGTGCCGGGGCTGGTGCACCGGGATGTGAAGCCGGAAAACTGCATGTTCACTTCCGACGATGTGATGAAGGTTACCGACTTCGGCCTGGTGAAGGTGCTGGCGCACGCGGATATCCTCCCCACCACCCTATCGCCGGGCGGCGATGATGGCGAGGATCTGTCGTCGCAGTCCTTCCGAACGCGCGTGGGGGAGATGGGCGTCGGGACGATGCCCTACATGGCACCGGAACAGTTCACCGATTTTGCCAACGTGAAGCCGACCGCGGACATCTACTCGTTCGGCATCATGCTCTATGAGATGCTGACCGGAAAGCGGCCGTTCAAGGGGAAGAAGCCCGAGGATTTTTACTACCAGCACCTGAAGGTGACGCCGCTGGACCCGGCGTCGGTGCGCAGGGAAGTGGGGCTGGAGTTGTCCGATCTGGTCATGCGCTGCATGGCGAAGAAGGCCGGGCAGAGGCCGCAGGATTTTACGACGCTGGAGGCGGAACTCGCCGCCATGCTCAAGAAGGAATTCGGCGAAGAAGTCCCCGAGGTGGCGGCCGAGGAACTGGAAGCCTGGGAGGTTGTCAACAAGGGGGCGGCGCTGAGCAACCTGGGCCGCAGCAAGGAAGCGCTGGAGTATTTCGACCGGGCGGTGAAGATCCTGCCCACCTTCGATGCCGCGTGGCTGAACAAGGGCGTGGTGCTGGCTAAGGCCCGCAAGCAGGACGAGGCGCTGGAATGCTTCGCCAAGGCGATTGAGATCAATCCCAAATCGGCCGATGCCTGGTATAACCGGGGCACTGCGTTTCAGAGCAAGAAATCGCTGGAGAAAGCTCTGGAAAGCTACCAGCAGGCCACATCGCTGAATCCGTTGTTCGAGTCGGCGTGGCTGAACATGGGCGTGGTTCTGCGCCGCCTGAAGCGGATTCCCGACGCACTGGAGGCCTATGAACACATCCTCTCGATGAATTTGCAGTCGGCCGTAACATGGTTCAACCGCGGATTTGCCCTCAGCCAGGTGGCTCGGTTCCGCGAGGCGCTGGAGTCCTACGACAAGGCGCTGGCGATCAATCCGCAATATCTGGAAGTCTGGCTCAACCGCGGCGTGGTACTGCGCAAGTCGAACCGGCTGATTGAAGCGCTGGCCTGCTACGACAAGGCGCTGAAGATTCATCCCCGCCATCCGGATGCCTGGTATAACAAGGGTGTGGTGCTGCTGAAGATGGGCCAGAAGCGCGAGTCGAAAAATGCGTTTCAGAAGGCCGCCGCGCTGGACCCGAAGATCGCCGAACAGCTCAAGCAAAAGGGCCTTTATTGACCCCCGGCCCGCTCCCGCCCGCCTTTCGCGCCGCATCTCCCCCAGCTTGATCTTCTGCGCCGCCGCCGCGTAGTATGGCTGTACCCGTGCGCGCCCGTAGCTCAGTTGGATAGAGCGGCTGACTTCGAATCAGTAGGTCGGGGGTTCGAGTCCCTCCGGGCGCGCCATTATTATTGGAGTTTGAGAATATCCACCCCAGCGGCTCTCTATGTAGGTAACAAATAGGTAACAGAAAGGTATGGTTCACTGCGGATCTTTTCTACAGCCCCGCCAGAACCAGCAACACAAAATTAGGACACTACCCCGGCTTGAGACCCCGTTCCAGAACTCCAGGCTGTGATGTAAACTGTCTCACAACGACTGGTACAAAATATCGGCCTCGTCAGGGAAGACTCTGGGATTTCAGAAGCTGCTTAACAACACTGGATTGCGAAAGCACCAACTCCGTCTCCATCCCAAGTTAATGGAAGATGAGATGGCATAAAATCAGCGACGCCAGTAGAGCCATACCGAATCGGATTGTGCTCCGGCTTGACAGCGAGAGCAACTCGTACAAAGGTACCCGCCACCCGTTCCGAAGGATCGTGGGGATGGCCACCATAGCGAAAGTGAGCACAATTACCCAACCCGACCGGACAAAGTAGTTCATTTCCTCAAAAAGCTCAGTGAAAAGAAAAGTCACTGCTCCGCTCGACAAAAAAGTCGCTAACACGAGTCGCTTGGACGGGTTCAGTAGAAGGACGCCAGCCATGATCAGGAACACGAAACCGTTCTTGACATAGTAGGAAAGCTCGTTGAACCAGTGTGTCAGGGGGAATTGAGGATTGCCATACTTAACGTAAACCACGACAAAACTAAATAGTACCCCTGTGGCGAGCGTTGCGATGATGGCGCGTTTTGCTGAACGCACCACCTCCTGCTCGGTTGCATCTGGTTTTAGGTACCGCTTGTAGATATCCACAGCCCAAAGGGTCGAGACAGAATTGTAAATCGAATCGAGTGTACTCATCAGCGAGGCAAACAGCCCGCACAGAATAAGCCCCCGTACACCCGCAGGAAGGAACAAGTTCACCAGCATCAGGTAGGCTTGGTCGGGATCGTCAAGAGGGCTCTCACGGAGGATTCCGGCCAGTGCTATTCCGGGCACAATGATGATGAGCACCATCAAGTATTTCAGCACGCCTCCCACCAGAAGCCCGATCTGGGCGTGTCGTAGGTTTTTGGCTGCCAGCGCTCGCTGCAGGATGACTTGATTCGCACCCCAGTAGTTGAGGTTCAAGAGGAACATGCCGAAAAGGCCCTGCCAAGGCAGCGTCTCGTGATCCCGCGGGAGGTGCAAGTGCATGAGATTACCTGTGGTGGTCCAAAGATTGGACCACCCCCCGAGATGGTGGACGGCAACCCCCAGCGTGATCAGTCCCCCCACTATGAGCAGTATCAGCTGGACGATGTCGGTGCGCACGACAGCTCGCAGCCCGCCAAGATAGGTATATACGGCGGAGAAGATTCCGGTGGCAATGATTAGAATCCCAAGCCGCACTACCGGATCGGAGTTTAGGATGGCGGACTGGTTGCTAAATATCCCATCGATAGCATAGGCCGCCCAAAACAGTGCAGTGCCGAGGTAAAGGAATGCGTACAGAACGATCATCAACACCGAATAGGCAAGTGCGACCTGGGGACCTAGTTTGGCCTCAAAGAACTGGGTGATCGTGATGACCTTCATTCGCAAGTAGAGCGGCACGAAGAAAAAGGCTGCAACCAAGATACCGAATATGGCATTGATCTCCAGGTTTGCCTGTGCCAGCCCGAAGAGGTATGCCGATCCTGCCATGCCGATGAAGTGGTTGGCTTGGATGTTGGTGGCGATGGTCGACATCGCAATCGATGGCCACTTCAAAGAACGTGCGCACAAGAAGTACTCTTCGGCCTGGACGTCTTTCCGCACCCGAGACCGTACACCAATTGCCATGATGACCGCGAAATAAGCGAGGATAATGCTTATGTCCAGAATCACAGTTGCATCCCTGCCGCCCGGTTCAGATGGTGCTTCCGCGATCTAGTGTTGGTTGTTCTTTCATATCTCCAACAAATAAAGCGGCTTATTCCGCTATTTTACACTATACAGAACCGTTGAGTCCGTTCTATTGATTTGAACGGTGCTTCCGCAATTTAGTGTTGGCGAGTCAATTGTAACTCGTTCGTGTGGTAGGATTTGAGTCCAGTTTTTGTGGTCACCACTCCTGCCGAACAACGAGTCCAATTGCCATGAAGCGTCTCTGCTGCCCCAATCCGCAGTGTCCCAGAAAGCAATCCAAAGACCAAAATCATTATTCGGTATGGTTTCTATCGTACCCGGTGGGGCCGTAGACGCCGATTCCGATGCACCGGGTGCGGCAAAACCTTCTGTCGGAACCACGGCACAGTCTATCATCGATTTCAACATCGACGAGCGACCTTCGACGAGGTCGCGGCTCTCAGCGTCGAAGGTTTAAACAAATCCTCGATTGCCCGAGTCAAGCAACTCGCCTGGAACACCGTGGATCGCTGGCTGGAAAATGCGGCCCGAGAATGCCACCAATTCAACGATCAAAGGATTACAGGACTGAAGGTCACAGAACTGCAGATCGATGAGATTCGCACGATAGTGGCGGTAAACAACAGCCCATCTGGATCTTTGTCTCGATCGATGTTTGGTCTCGACTCTGGGCTTCAACTGTCGTCGGGAGACGGAGCTATCGAAACACGTTCGGGTTGTTTCGAGATCTTTCGTCCCGCATGGTTCATAAGGGTTTCCCTCTGATCGCCACGGATGGTTTTAAATTCTATCAACAAGTTGTATGGCGCATCTTTGGAGTTGGGTGTCTTTACGGCCAAGTCATCAAGAAACGGAGAAAAGACCGCATCGTTAAAGTCGAACACAAAACGAGATTCGGACCTGCGTGGAGATGGGGACAAGCTTGGAAGAACTCCGAGGATTCCAGAAAGTTGAACACATCCTATATCGAACGACTGAACCTGACGATTCGTCAAGGTTCGGCCTTCCTGTGCCGCCGGACACTGAGTCATGCCAGACAGAAGCAGCGTTTGCGAGATCATCTAGAACTGTTGCGATGCCATTACAACTTCGTCAGACCTCATCGTGCACTGAAATTCGGATGCGAAGTCAGGACTCCGGCCATGCAGGCTGGACTGGTCAGGAAACGGCTGACGCTCCGCGACATCTTCACATCCATCGACAACTTTTTGCGCTTGATAAGGATCGTCTGGGAGTTCATATTGGAGGTGAACTCGACCGGTCTGGAAGACTCGGCGGTTTCAGAGGCTGCTTAACAACACTAGATTGCGGAAGCACCAGGCTCAGCTGGAGGCCAAGGGGTGTATACTGTCAACCGCCGGAAGGTCAAAAAACTAATTCTGGCAAAAACCGCCTCTCCGATTTGGGATGAGCCTCGGGGCCAATCCCACCAGAATATCGGGAGAATAAAAATTCACAGCACTGCGCGGGACAGGAGGAACTGGATTATGCCCTTTCGTAGACTTCGAGTGTTTGGGCAACACCTTACGATATCGTTGCTGCTGATTTTGGGGCTCCTGGCGGGTATTGCGAGCCTGGTTCTTTCGGGCGGCAGCTTGCAAGATTCGCTCCGGTCAACTGTAATCGGCCAGGAGCGGATTGTGGCGCGGGAAGCGCTTCCGGAGATGAACGGCGCAATGTGTGAAATGATGCCGGCGAGCGCGTCCATGAGCCTGATGGCCGCATTGCAGCAAGCTCCGGGATCTGGCTCCACCACAGCGCCGACGCGCCCCAGCGCGCAGACGCAGGAGATGGTGGCGAATCGGCCAGCTCTCTACCGGGTTGAGGACCAGCATTATGCTTTTGCAGGCATCGCCGTAGATCCGATCCGCAACGAAATCATCGTTGCGGAGGAGAATGTTTCCAGCTTGGTGGTGTACGACCGGATGGCGAACACTCCGCCGACGGCAGCGATGACCGAACCCAAGCGGGTGATCGGCGGCTCCGAAACATTCATAGAGTATGCGTGCAGCGTTTATGTCGACCCAGCCAGCGGAGACATTTACGCTATCAATAACGACACCGCGAACTGGATGTCGGTGTTTGGGCGAGAGGCCAAAGGAAACGTGGCGCCGAAACGCAAGCTGCGGACTCCGCACACTACGTTCGGAATAGTTGCGGACGAGGAAGCAGAAGAGTTGTTCTTCACCATCCAGGACGATCATGCCGTGGTGGTGTTCAAGAAAGACGCCCCGGAAGAGGGCAGCCCGGTCCGGATTCTGCAGGGGAGGCAGACTCTGCTGGCGGACCCTCACGGCATCGCGCTGGATACCAACAAGGGTGAGATGTTCGTATCAAACTGGGGAACGAACAATGACCGTCCGCCACTCTCGGAAGGAGGCGGCGGGGATGCGCGCCACGAACGGGAGGATTTCCCGGTAGGACGTGCCCGTGCGTTCCCGGGTTCCGGCAAAATTGCGCCACCCTCGATTACGGTCTATCCGAAGAATGCACAAGGAGACACGGCGCCTCTGCGCGTGATCCAGGGCGCTAGGACACAGATGGACTGGCCGACGGCGCTGGCGATGCACCCGGACCGCGGCGAGCTTTTCGTGGCCAATGACACCGGAGATTCAGTGATCGTCTTCTCGGCGGATGCGCAAGGCGACGTGGCTCCCATCCGAGTCATCAAGGGACCTTTGACGATGGTGAAAAACCCCACCGGCATTGCGCTGGACCTTGAGAATGACGAGCTGTGGGTCGCCAATTTCGGTAGCCACGCGGCGACGGTGTTCGACCTCGATGCCAACGGGAATGTGGCTCCGAAGCGGGTCATCCGCAGCGGCCCGATCTCCGCCCCCTCGCCCAAGCTCAGCAACGCCCACACGGTGGCGTTCGACAGCAAACGAAATGAAATTCTTGTCGCCAACTGAGTGGGCCATCCGCAGGTTGCGGCATTCGCCAGGACGGCGAATGGAGGCGCTCAGCCCACGAGAGAAATTGCTGGTCAGAACACTCTTTTCACCCGCACCATGCATGACATGTCGTATGACTACGTGGCCGATGAGATCGTAGTGCCGCAGTTCTTTGCTTTCGCCATACTCACGTTTGCAGGAGATGCCGATGGCAATGTGGCCCCGAAACGGGTGATTATGGGACCAAAAACTCAGTTGAAAAATCCCCATGCCGTGACGGTAGACCCGGTTAACGGCGAAATCTATGTTCCCGGTCGGGCCGGAGATCACCGGGTACTGGTATTTAAGCGGGAGGCCGAGGGTGATGTGGAGCCCATCCGGATCCTGGAACTGGACCGGGAACCGTCCCGCGTCGGGGTGGATCCCGTTCGCAATTTGATCGTCATATCAGGCGGTGGCCTCAAGATTTTTGACCGGACCGCTTCCGGAAAGGCCGAACCCCTCCGCGTGATCACACCACCGGAAGGAGGGGGTGGCCTCATGGCGATCAATCCGGAGAACGGGATGATATTCACCCGAGCAGGCGAAGGAGGAGGCCGTCACGAAACTGGGGGCTACATCGGTGTCTGGAGCGTTTTCGATGATGGAGACGTTTCTCCTCGGTGGAAAATCGGCTTGGGCATTCTGAAGCAAATCCGAGGAGTAGCGATCGACATCAGGAACCAGAACGTGATTGTGACGGACAAGACCCTCAACGCGATCCTGACATTCAACGTTCCCGAGGCCTTCTAGTCTCGGCAATACAGATAGAACAAAAGCGCCGCGGTGAAATACCTGCGGCGCTTTTGTATTCAGGAGAAACTATCCGCCGGGGTATTTTTTTTTCACCCCTGCTGGGGCATGGAACGATGTGCATTCTGCTAACCCACGGTTTACACCTCAGCTTGGCTCGGGAGTGCATGTTCATCTTCAGAGCCTCTGAGAGTTTGGTGAACCGAAACTAAGTCCCAATATCCAGTTTCGCAGCCCCAGGCTGTGATGTAATATCTCTCACTGGCACTGGTACAAAAAATAGGTCTGGTCAGGTTCGAGGAACTGAAAGAGAAAGTGCCTGTGCAGTAACCTAGCCTCCGCTTCCGAAACAACTCTCCAACAGAATTACTCTCAACGGACAGGTCTCCGCCGCGATTACTCCTGAGTAACGGCGTAGTGTGGAGTAATCCTTCCGACGGATAGATAAACACGCATTATAAAAGGGCGCCCCTAGTGCGATAGGTTTTCAGTATCGAAGGTAACGCCTATCGAAAGGAGCAGCCTGAATGGATAGAACAAAGTATATCGGGATGGACGTGCACCAAGAAGCGATAACGATTGCGGTCATGAACTCTTCGGGCAAGCTGGTGATGGAGACGATCGTAGAAACGAAGGCAGCCACGATTGTGCAGTTCCTCCAAGGACTGCAGGGGGATTTGCAGGTCACGTTGGAAGAGGGGACCTGGGCTGCCTGGCTGTATGACTTGCTGCGGCCTCACGTGTCGCAGCTGATCGTGTGCGATCCGCGAAAGAATGCGTTGCTGAAATCGGGCAACAAGAGCGACCGGATTGATGCGAGGAAGCTGGCCGAACTGCTGCGGAATGGATCGCTCTCGGCGGTCTACCATGGGGAAAAGGGTCTACGCACGTTGCAGGAGCTGTCGCGGAGTTATCTGACGGTGAGCAAAGATCTCACGCGAGTGATGAATCGGCTGAAGGCATTGTACCGAAGCTGGGGTATTGCCTGCGCGGGCACGCAAGTCTACGCACCGCGACATCGTTCGGAATGGTTGAGCAAGATCACGGAAGCCGGTGTGCGCTGTCGGGCTGAGTTCCTCTATCAGCAACTGGACGGGCTGCAAGCATTACGCCAGGCGGTGCGCCGGGATCTACTGGCGGAGAGCCGCAAGCATGGAGCGACGAAATTGCTGCGCCAGATACCGTCGATCGGCCCGATCCGTGCGGCGGTGTTAATCGCGCTGCTACAGACCCCACACCGGTTCCGGACGAAGCGGCAACTATGGGCCTACAGCGGCCTGGCGATCGAGACACGTGGTAGTGGGGAATACCGTTACGTGGATGGACAACTGCGCCGTTCCCAGAAACCGGTGGCGCTGCGGGGTCTGAATAAGAACCACAACCATGATCTGAAATGGATCTTCAAGAGCGCGGCCATGCAGGCCAGCGGTTCGACTGGATTGTTGCATGAGTATTACGAAGGGTTACTGGCCAAGGGGATGAAGCCTGTGCTGGCTCGACTCACCGTGGCACGCAAGATTGCGACGATCACTTGGATCGTCTGGAAGAAAGGAGCACGTTTCGACGCCGAACATCTGAAACTGCAAGCAGCTTGAGCGTCTCGGGTAAAGAGTCCGTCGATCCCCCGGATCATCTCCGGCGGTGCCCAATGGGTTCTTGAGACGCTCGGGTTCGAGGGAGAGCATCCATCGCGTAGTTAGGCCCTGTGTGCCACCGGCACCGAGTCTCTATAAACACTCTATGCCCCCTCGGATAACCCAAGAAAGCTATAGGCCACGAGTCTCCGATAGGACCATGGTTGCCAACTCTGCAACCACCCCGCTTGCCGGTTTCGGGAAACCAAGGGCGTCGTCGTAACCGCAAAGATGAAACTGCTGGGATGGAGGAAGCATGCCGGCTGGTCGCAACACGAAAGGCCAGAACGGTCAGGACCACGAGCCGAACGTACCGGGGGGGGGCTGGATGCACGAGAACTTCCGTGTTCTCCGGTGGCCGGGGAGGTCTTTTTTCTTGACATCCCCTTTTATAGGACTTTGCGACTAGTCAGGAGCTATCCGGGAAAACGGGCCCAAGCCCCTTCATTTCCAGTGGTTGGAGCAATCCATCCTTCGCCGCATCCCAATTGATTTGATCCCTTAATGCGTGTACGCTAGGGCCACTTTTGCGTGTTGAAGGCGGTAGGATGGCGCTGGCGGCAGGTACACAACTCGGCCCCTATGAAATTATCGCCGCTGTCGGTGCAGGCGGTATGGGGGAAGTCTACTCCGCCAAGGACTCCAAACTCGGCCGCGAGGTCGCCGTCAAGGTCCTCCCCGAAACGGCGCTGTTGCACGAATCAACCTTGGCGCGAGTCAGGCCGTTTTCCCAACCGCTCATTCATGACACCACGGCGTAGGACTTCGGCCTGCAGAGCTCGGCCATACGGTTGAGAATGTGACACCCGATCGTGGTCTCTCTCCTTTGCGCGTTGCTGTTCCTCGCCTTCAGACTTCCTCCGAGCACTGCCTTGTATCGGAAGAACGCGTTCTCAACGCGCGCCTGCTGACGGTAGCCCGACTCCTTCTGCCACTCTCGTCGTCCGATCTTACGAATCCTCTGAAGAGCCGCTTCTCGTTGCGCCCACGGGCCGTCCGTGGGCCCCGCGTCCACCGCACAGCGACGAGGAGGGATCACGATCACGACGTCCTGTATACCGGCCGCGCCGACCCGATCGTAGATCGACCTGTGGTCGTAGGCCCCGTCCGCCGTGAAACACCGGATGGGAACCTCGATCTGGTCGAGCAGATCCGGCAGGGCGGAGGCGTCGTCCCCGCTGCTCGTCGTGAGTTCGGCCGCCACAATGAACCCCTCGTCATCCACTCCGATGTGCAGCTTTCGCCAGTCCCGGCGTTTCTTGGATACCTTGTACTTGTGCGCGTTCCACTCGCTGCAACCCAGGATCTTGAGCCCCGTGGAATCTACGATCAGGTGGATCGGGCCGTCGTGGGCTCGGGTTAGGGGCGGCACATCAACTATTTGGTTCCGGCGCGAGAGTGTGGTGTGGTCCGGAGCCTTGAGGTCGAGGTCCATCAAGCTGAGCAGAGAGTCCAGGAAACCCTCGGTCTGGCGAAGTGGCAGGCGGAAGACGACCCGCAGCGTCAACGCGGTCAAGATCGCGAGGTTTGAATACCGCCGTTGGCCTCCCCGGAGACCATTCTTCGCCGGTATCCACGCGGCAATCGCCTCCTCGCTCAGCCAGATCGTGACGTCGCCGCGGCTCCTGAGGCCACGTTCGTATTCCCTCCAGTTCCGGATTCTGTACTTCGTCTTGTACTTGCGGTTGACTCGGCTCGACTTCCCTGCGGCCATGACGTTGCCCCCCTTGATCTCCATGATGGATCGGGACACCCAGCCATTGCTAGCGTGGGAGCCGAGGCTGATTCATGCACCTACGCCACGCTGATCCAGAAGTTCGGTACCGTGAAGGATGCGCAGGCGCAGCTCCGTCATCGCTCGCCAAGGCTCACGGCAGGGACGTACATGCAGGTGATTCCAGAGAGTGTCCTTGCGGCGGTCGAAGAGATGGATCGCTCATTGACCGATTGGACGGAAGAGGCAGAGAAACACCCTATCATCTAAAAAGTCCCAGTGATTTTGAACACAATTGAACACAACTCGTATGAGGACAATCCGTAAGTTGTTGAAAAATGGCGGGGCCGACGAGACTCGAACTCGCGACCTCCTGCGTGACAGGCAGGCGTTCTAACCAACTGAACTACGGCCCCCGCGGGCTGCAACGACGCCACGCAAAAATCAGTATCAACGCCGTTCTCACGAATATAGCACAGGCGTCTGGAAAGAAAAATACCGCGACCCATCGCCGGCGCCCGCTCCCGCCCTCTTATTTTTTCAGAACGGAAAGGTGCTCCCGGTGCCGCAGCCGGACACTGATAAAGTCATCATGGCCGAGCTGCAGTTCCTGCGATATCTTCCGGATCTCGTTATCCTCCACCACCGAGATGTCCCGGTCCGCCCCGCACACCGAATATAGACAATCCAGCAGCGCCAGCTGATCCTCGCGGCTCGAAAGATTCTTGAATTCGCGGCCCACCAGAAAATTCTCCGTCCCGCTGAACAGCAGATGTTGCGTCTTCGCCATCTGCAGGATCAGCACCGCCTGCTCCTCCGGCAGATGACCCTTCTCCATCACGATCCGCTCGATCGTCCGCGCCTCCTCTTCGCTCAGATGCTGGTCCGCGTGCGCCACCCGCGTCAGCAGATACGCAAACGCCGCCACGTACCGCGCCCGCTCCGTCTCCATCTCATCCAGCGCATGCACGATCTTGCGGACCGTCTCCGTCTCCGCGCTCGATGTCCCGGGACCCTTTCTGCCGTCCGACAATTTTTTTTCGTCCAATCCCAGAAAACTCCAGAATCCCATGATGACTCCTCAAGAAGAATTTCCATTTCTGCCACTCAAAATCTCCGCGACTGCTTCTTCCTGCAATCGCCGAATCTCCTCTTCCGATCCCGGCGCCGCCTGCCGGTATCTCTCCAGATCAAAATCCGGAAAGCCCGCCCGGACCAGCCGCTCCGGCAGCAGTTCCGCCACCAGCGCGAACCGCCCGGCGGGTATATTCTTCAGGCAATCGAACAGCACTTGGTTGCCGACTTTCCGGAACCTGTAACCCCGCAGCCGCGCGATCCAGTCTGCACGCTCCCGCCCGTCCAGATCAGTCTGGCAAAGGTAGCCCAGCATCCTCTCTTCCCATCCGGCCCCTGCGGATTGCGCCATGCTGCTCCTTGCTGTTATCCCGCCAGCGGCACACCGGGCCACGCCTCATTACTGGACTGGCTGGAAATTGAAACCGGCCGCCCCGCCGTCCTCGCTTCGCCTTGCCTCACCTTCCTACGTCGGGCTTCGCCTTGTCTCGTCGCTCCACGCCAGTCCACTGTACGGCCTGAATCTTTCCCCTGTGTGCTTCCGTCTATTATATAGTGCACTTTGAAAATGATGCGGAATGGAGGCCGAGGATGATCGATCCGGTTTGTGGCATGACGGTGGAAAAGGATTCGGCCGCGGGTACTTACGAACACAAGGGTGAAACCTACTATTTCTGCAATCCCTCCTGTGTAGCGAAGTTCAGCGCCAACCCGGAGCAATACCTCTACCCGCCCGCGCAGGCTCTCGCGCAGATCCAACCCGCCGCCTCCGGACTGGTTGGGATCCAGCCCGCCGGTCCTAAATCGGTGCCGACCTCGCTGCGGAAGCCTCAATCGAAGGCCGCCACCTACACCTGCCCCATGCATCCGGAGGTCATCGAGTCCTCTATGGTTCCATGCCCCAAGTGCGGCATGGCGCTGGAGCCCACCTCGATCGAGGCTCCGGCTACGAAGACCGAGTACACCTGCCCCATGCATCCGGAAGTGGTTCAGGACGAGCCGGGATCATGTCCGATCTGCGGCATGGCGCTGGAGCCTCGCGTCACCACCGCCGAGGAGGAGGAAAACCCCGAACTGGTGGAGATGAGCCGCCGCTTCTGGTTCAGCCTCGTCTTCACCGTGCCCGTCTTTCTGGCCGCCATGGGACAGCACCTGCCGGGCGACCCCGTTGGCGCTCTGCTGCCCGGGCAGTGGCTCGGTTGGATCGAACTCGTCCTCACCACCCCGGTCGTGCTCTGGGCTGGCTGGCCCTTCTTTGAACGGTGCTGGGCATCGTTCGTGCACCGCGCGCCGAACATGTTCACCCTGATCGCCATCGGCACCGGCACGGCCTATCTCTACAGCGTCGTCGCCACTGTCGCTCCGGGGATCTTTCCGCCCGGCTTCCGTGGAGAAGGCGGGCAGGTGGCCGTTTACTTTGAGGCCGCCGCCGTCATCACGACGCTGGTCCTGCTCGGACAGGTGCTCGAGTTGCGCGCGCGCAGCCGCACCGGCAGCGCCATCCGCGCCCTGCTGGGCCTGGCCCCGAAGACCGCCCGCCGCATCCTCCCCGACGGCAGCGAGCACGAAGTGCCTCTCGACCGCATCGAGATCGGTTTCGATCTCCGCGTCCGCCCCGGAGAAAAAATTCCCGTGGACGGCGTCATTCTGGACGGCGCCAGCTCCATCGACGAATCCATGATCAGCGGCGAGCCCATCCCGGTGGAGAAAACCGTTGGCAGCAAGGTAACCGGCGGCACGGTGAACGGCACGGGCGGATTCCGCATGCGGGCCGAGCGGGTCGGGGCCGATACGCTACTGGCGCAGATCGTCCGCATGGTGAGCGAGGCGCAGCGCAGCCGCGCGCCCATTCAGCGGCTTGCCGACGTGGTGGCCGGCTACTTCGTGCCCGTTGTCGTGCTCACCGCCGTCGTTACCTTCATCGTCTGGTCGCTCGTCGGTCCCGAGCCGCGCCTGGCCTATGCCCTGGTCAGTGCCGTCGCGGTGCTCATCATCGCCTGCCCCTGCGCGCTGGGACTGGCCACGCCGATGTCCATCATGGTCGGCACGGGACGCGGCGCCACCACCGGCGTTCTCATCAAGAATGCCGAGGCGCTGGAAATTCTTGAGAAGATCGACACCATTGTCGTGGATAAGACCGGCACGCTGACCGAAGGCAGACCTCGGCTGACCGTTACCGAGCCGTCGCCTGGTTTTCAGGCCGATGATGTTCTGCGCTGGGCCGCCAGCATCGAGCAGGCCAGCGAGCACCCGCTTGCCGCGGCCATTGTCGATGCCGCGCGTGAGAAGAATCTTTCGCTCGTCAGCGTCGAGAACTTCCGCTCCGAGACGGGGAAGGGGATTCTCGGCACTCTCGATGGCCGTCGGGTCGTCCTCGGCAACCTGCGCCTGATGCAGGAACTTGGCGTCGATCCCTCTGCGCTCACCCGCCGCGCGGATGCCCTCAGCAGGGAAGGGAACACTACCGTTTTTCTTGCCGCTGACAAACAACTCGCTGGTTTGCTTGCCGTCGCCGATCCCATCAAGCCCACTACGCCGGAGGCCATTCGGATGCTTCATACCGAAGGCGTCCGCCTCATTATGCTCTCGGGCGACAGCCGCGCCACCGCCGATGCCGTCGCCACCCGGCTCGGCATCGACGCGGTTCTGGCCGATGTGCTTCCCGCGCAGAAGGCCGGGGAGATCAAGCGGCTGGAAGCCGAAGGGAGCCGGGTGGCGATGGCTGGCGACGGCGTCAACGATGCTCCGGCGCTGGCTGCTGCCAGCGTCGGCATCGCCATGGGCACCGGAACGGACGTGGCCATCGAGAGCGCCGACATCACGCTGGTCCAAGGCGACCTGCGCGGCATCGTCCGCGCCATCCGCCTGAGCCGGGCGACCATGCGCAACATCCGCCAGAACCTGGTCTTCGCCTTTCTCTATAACGCGCTGGGAGTCCCCATCGCCGCCGGCTTGCTCTACCCGGTCTTCGGCCTGATGCTCAGTCCCATCATCGCCAGCGCGGCGATGACGTTCAGCTCGGTCTCCGTCATCGCGAACGCGCTGCGCCTGCGCCGCGTCGAACTCTGATATGGCAGCTTTGGATTATTGTTCCGTGGGCGGGAGTGGGTCGGGGCTGGCCAGCAGGGACTCGAAATACTGCAGCATCTCCGGACTGGTCCAGTTGGCCTCGCCGATGATCTTATTCAGCAGACGACCGTCGCGGCTGATGATGTAGGTCTCCGGAAGCTTGAAGGTGCCGTACATCTCGCTGACCGTACGCGCCGGGTGCCGCAGCGTCTGAAACGCGATCTCGTATTCTTCCAGAAACTCTTCGTATTTGTCCGGGTCCTCGTCCAGGCTGATGCCGATCACCTCGATGCCGCGGGGACCGTATTGGCTCGTCAGCTGATTCAGCGAGGGCATCTCCTCGATGCAGGGCAGGCACCAGGTGGCCCAGAAGTTCAGCACCACGATCTTACCGCGGTAGTCCGAGAGCGACAGCTCGCCTCCGTCGTCGGCGCGCAGCGTGAACTCCGGCACCTCGTCGCCCAGCGCCAGAGTCCGGAACTGCCCGTGCGGCCGCGCGAAAAAAAGCACGAAGAAGATCACGAATCCCAGCAGGGTCAGTTTCGCAGCCATCTCTCCGCGTGGTGTCATCAGTGTCCCCGTTCCCGCATCAGTTCCTATATTATCGAACTTTGAGCTTTTCTGGAGGCCGCTTGCAACCCACCGAGGAAAATCCGGTCCGCATCTCGGTCCTGATCCCGGCCCGCAATGAGCAGGAGAATATCGGCGACTGCCTCCGCTCGCTCCTCGAACAGGGGACCAGCGTGGAGCTGATCGTGGCCGACGACTCCTCGGAAGACGACACGGCCGCCATCGTCCGCCAGATTGCTGCAGAAAAGCCCGCGGCAGAAAAGCCCGCGGCGGATCACTCCCCCGATTGCGCCAACGTCACTCTCGTCTCCGTTCCGCCGCTCCCCGCCGGCTGGCTCGGCAAGAACCACGCCCTGCATACAGCGGTCCCGCACGCCACCGGCGAGTGGATTTGTTTCACCGACGCCGATACACGCCACGCTCCGGACGCGCTGCCCGCCCTTGCCGACTGGGCCGAAACCACCCGCATAGATCTGGTCTCGCTGTCGCCCGAGCAGATAACCGCAACCTGGTGGGAGAAGGCCGTGATCCCGCAGGTCTTCGGCCAGCTCGAGCGCCTGTTTCCATTCCAGAGGGTCAATCATTCCGCCGACCCGCTCGCCGCCGCCAACGGGCAGTATATCCTCATCCGCCGCGAAGTCTACGACCGCCTCGGCGGCCACGAGGCCATCCGAGACGAGGTGCTCGATGATGTCGAGCTCGCCCGGCGCGCCAAGCAGGCCGGCTACCGGATCTGGTTCGGCCCCGGCGACGGTATCGTCCGCACGCGCATGTACCGCCAATTCCGCGACATGTGGCAGGGCTGGACGAAAAATCTTTTTCTGATTTTTCGCCGCGACCGCGCCGCCATCCGCCGCGCCGCCCGCGGACTGGCGCTGCGTTCGCTGCTCCCGTTGCTCGCGGCACTCGTCCTGTTTGGGGCCGGCATTCTATTCACCGCCGTCCGGCCACTGGCCTGGCTCGGCCTGTTGCCCGCCGCGTATCTGGCCAGCGAGCACCTGCGGTACGCACGCTCGTTTCCTGGGATACCCGACAGGATGTGCGTCTGCATGATGGTTCCCGGCGCCGCGTTGCTTTTCCTGTTGCTCCTGAACTCTCAACGGCGGTACTCTAAAAAGCTAGGCATCAAATGGAAAGGAAGGCAGTACCCGACCGGATCGTAGCTTTCCGGGCCGGGTTCTGGGGCATGACTCACCATGGCGGAGACGGCCAACGGCAAACAACCCACGGTACTGCTCACCCGCCGTGCCGAATTTTCCGCATCGCATTTCTATCATAGCCCGGCCTTCACCCCCGAGCAGAACCGCGAATTGTTCGGCAAATGCAACAACCCGCACGGCCACGGCCACAACTACGTTCTGGAGGTTACCGTCCGCGGCCGCATCGACGCCCGCTCCGGCATGGTCGTCGATCTGAAGGACCTGAAGCAGGTTCTGAACCGCGAGGTCATCGACGTGCTCGACCACCGCTTCCTCAACGAGGAGGTTCCCGTCTTCCGCCATGTCATTCCCACCACGGAGAACCTCGCCGTGGAGATCTGGCGTATGCTCGCGCCGCGGCTGGAGTTCTGCCAGCTCCACCGCATCCGCCTCTATGAGACCCCGGACCTGTTTGTGGACTACTTCGGCCCGGGGGAGAGTGAAGCGCCCGGCCAGCGACCGTCGGAACCGGACCGTGTCTCGACGCCACAGCCATGACCTCCCCGCCGATGCCAGCAACCGCCTCCGTAGTTCACCTTACGCGCCGCTACTGGTTCTCCGCCTCGCACCGGCTCCACAATCCCTCTCTGCCCGACGCGGACAACCTCCAGATCTACGGCAAGTGCAACAACCCCGGCGGCCACGGCCACAACTATTTTCTAGAGGTATCCGTTGCCGGACCCGTCGATCCCCGCACCGGCATGGTCATCAATCTGGCTGATCTCGACCGGCGCGTCGAAGCCGACATCATCGAGCGCTTCCACCAGGGCAACCTCAACGAGGACGGCGATTTCCATCAGACTGTTCCCACCACCGAGAACCTCTGCGTCGAGATCTACCGCATCATGAGCCAGGGCTGGAGCACGCTCGATCCGGCTGGAAAAGCCAGTCTGGAGCGCATCCGGCTGGAAGAAACCGGCTCTAATTTTTTTGAGTATTCCGGCGAGGCGCCAGCGCAGCAGGCGCCAGCGCTGTAGTTTCGGCCGAGGCCACCGCGGGAGGCAGTGCCCGGTAAG
>CAXVYQ010000007.1:0-153190 GCA_963662495.2 Terriglobia bacterium | reverse complement strand
ACCTTGGCGTGATGAAACTAATTGGCGTTGAGGTACATCCAATGAAAAGAATGGATTAGCCGGGTCTCTTCCGTATCGAAGCACTGTATCTCCCAAAAGGTGTAAACCTGCCTAAAATCAGCCAATTTCGGGCCGTCCGGCCTGTCGGAGCAAGGAGTTCGGGGGCGTGAAATCAATCGTGAAACCAAAGAGGAAAAAACCGAAGAAGAAATCCACCCCCGCGGCCGGCCAGTCCGCTGCCAAGCCAGTGGAGGTGGAAAAATCCCCCGGCGCGACCACCGCCGTTGCGCTGGAGGAAAAGTACGATCAGGTGATGGACCTGATCAACCTCGGCAAGCGGAAGGGATACCTGCTTTACGAGGATGTCAACGACCTGTTGCCGGCTTTCGTCCAGAACTCGGAGGAGATTGAAGATATCCTGGCGACGATCGGCACGGCCGGCATTGAAGTCGTTGAAGAGGTCCCGAAGTTCTCCGCCGGGACGGGCATTGAAAACCGGCTGGAGGAGATCTCCGATAATTCGGAAGTCGAAATCCCTCCCGGTCTCCTGGAAAAGACCAACGACCCGGTTCGCATGTACCTGCGGGAGATGGGCACGGTTCCATTGCTGACACGCGAGGGAGAGGTGGAGATCGCCAAGCGCATCGAGCGGGGGCAGGTCGCCGTGTTGAAAGCGATGTCGCGCTCCCCGATCATCATGCAGGAAGTCATCGCCCTGGGTAAGCAGATGAAGGCCGGTGAGCGGCACATCAAGGAAGTCGTCACTTTTGGCGAAGAAGAGGTGGGAGCGGAGTGGCTTGAGGAGAAGGCGGCCGGGTTTGTTTCCCAAGTGGATGCGATCGCCAAGCTTTACAAGAAAATCATTGTGCTCCAGACCAATTTTGCGAAGATCCCCCGCACCAAGAAGCCCCGCGAATACCGCAAGGCCCGGTGGCGGCTGGCCCGGCAGCGGATCAATCTCTCCCGGCTGGTTCGCGCTATCGAGTTTACCGTCGGGCAACAAGGCCGGCTGGTGGACACCATTCCCGTCGCGGCAAAAAAGCTGGAGTCTCCGGCCCGGCAGCGGCGCCAGTTGGAGGCCAAGATCCTGAAGGCCCGGGGGAATCCTGAAAAGGAACTCAAAAAAAACCTGTCGAAACTGAAGGCGCAGGTCACCATCATGGAAAAGTCCATGGGCGTAACGACCACCGAGATGCGCCGCACCCTGCAGATC
This sequence comes from Terriglobia bacterium, assembly GCA_963662495.2. Taxonomy (GTDB): domain Bacteria; phylum Acidobacteriota; class Terriglobia; order 2-12-FULL-54-10; family 2-12-FULL-54-10; genus SHUM01. The sequence goes on along the minus strand of CAXVYQ010000007.1, from coordinate 151,977 downwards.
ATCGTGGAAGGCGACATCGAGGCGGAGATCGCCAAGCGGGATCTGACCGAGGCCAACCTGCGCCTGGTTGTCTCGATCGCCAAGAAGTACACCAACCGCGGATTGCAGTTTCTGGACCTGATCCAGGAAGGCAACATCGGACTGATGAAGGCCGTCGACAAGTTCGAATACCGCCGGGGGTACAAGTTTTCCACCTACGCCACCTGGTGGATCCGCCAGGCCATCACGCGCGCCATCGCCGACCAGGCGCGCACCATCCGCATCCCCGTCCACATGATCGAGACGATCAACAAGCTGATCCGCACCTCCCGCCAGCTTGTGCAGGAATACGGCCGCGAGCCCACCAGCGAGGAGATCGCCAAGCGCATGGATATTCCGGTGGCCAAGGTCCGCAAGGTGCTCAAGATCGCGCAGGAGCCGATCTCGCTGGAGACGCCCATTGGAGAGGAAGAAGACTCCCATCTGGGCGATTTCATCGAAGATCACGGCGCCATCTCACCGGCCGAGGCGGTCATCAACGTCAACCTGAAGGAACAGACAGCCGGGGTGCTCAAGACGCTGACGCCCAGGGAAGAAAAAGTTATCAAGATGCGGTTCGGCCTGGAGGATGGAAGCGAGCGGACGTTGGAGGAGGTCGGCCAGAGCTTTGCCGTTACCCGGGAGCGCATCCGGCAGATCGAGGCCAAGGCGCTGCGCAAGCTGCGGCATCCTTCGCGCAGCCGGAAACTGCGCGCCTTCCTGGAGCTGGGTTCCTGGCGCGACTAGCGGCTTGCCAGCCGAGGGTGTACTGTCAAGTTAATGGATTGAGCCCTCTGTGAGAACATCAGAGCAGTCTCCAAGTTGCTGATTCTTTGTTCCAGGGAAAAACCGCTTTCGCCGCGACAACGGGGGAGTTTCCCTTAACTTGACAATGCCGTTGACCCGCCAGAGATTTTGTACCAACTGATGTGAGAGAGTTTACACCACAATCTGAGGCCGAGAAACCGGTTTCCCGACAGGGCTATAGGCCCCCGGTGCCGGGGGCCTATAGCCGAGCGCCGAGTGGGGTCTTCTGGTGTTGTACTGCTGCCGCCACTGTTCGACCACCACCTGGGCCTCCTTCAATGAGTAGAAGATCTCTCCATTCAGGCATTCATCTCTTAGCTGCACGGTGATCCCGGCTTCCTTGCACGCTTGCGGTGTCGTCTTCCCGCTTGCCACCGCCACTTCAACCTGCCTTAACACCGTTACGATCTGTTCCGGTTTGTACCTCTGCATCGGCATGTTCAATACCCTCCTCCATGAGAGTCTCTCTCACTTCAGCTGGTACTAAAATCCCCGGTCAGGTCACAGCCCGGAAACCACCAAATGTGAAGATCCAAAATGGCCACGGTCAAACCGTGTTGGAAGATAGTTCAGGCCAACCCATGACAATGGAGGTCGACGCTGGTGATAGGCCAGTTTTTGTTAAGTTCAACCCAATGCGAGGGATTTGGTTGCTTGGATCCCAAGGCGACAGGCTTGCTCGGATCACCATGGTCCGGCCTACAAGGATTACTCGACTATTGCGATTGTTGGTAGACAACATTCCCACACAGGAGGAGAAAAATAGAAGGCTGTTCGAGATAGGATCGATCGAGGGAACTGAGTCTAACAACAGTTCGATTTGTGATATCAATTCGATCTGTGGAGAACTGGAGCATTGGATTCAGCTAAAGTACTTCTCGGGCGTCGCCTGGTTTCAGATAAATTCCTACGTTGGGGTTCTCGATCACTTGGAGCGCGGTTCGAAGACACCGATCCGGATTCAAGTTAGGAAGTCGTTTGTTCGCGATGGACAACTCCCAACGCTCTGCTATTACATGGCTGGAAATTTGGCTGGATACTTACGTAGCCTTTTGAGCACGTACCACCCACAAATAGATGTCGTTTGCGGCTGCGATATCAACACTCGCCATCAAACATGCGAATTGACGGCGACGATCACATTGGATAGGGGGAATAGATAAATTGGTAGTGTCAGGGTAACGGCGTAGTCTTTACAGGCCGCGCAGGTGACAGTTCGGCCTGCTATGCAACTGACCACTACCTGCGTTTCCGCCGGTTGATGGAGGCCGCTATCCATGGTATGTTTGCGGCGTTGGCGGGTGAGAATTGCCGGATGGCCGGGGAGTCCTGATGACGAAAGCCGAAGAGTCCACCATGAAAGCCGAAGAGTCCACCATTGATGAAAAGTCCGCCCGACAGATCAGCATGATCTGCCAGACCAACGACATCAAGGAGATGCAGCGCCAGTATCGCGTATGGTTTGATCCCCGCCCCGGTGAAATTCTCCTCGATGTGGGGTGCGGCACCGGCGTGAACGACCTGGCTCTCAGTAAACTGGTGGGTCCTGCCGGAAAGATCACGGGAATCGACAACAGTGAAGCCATGCTGACCATCGCGCGGGAACAAGCCTCCGCCAACAATATCGAGTATCAACTCAAGGCCGTCGAAGAAATTGATTTTCCGGAGAACAGTTTTGACGGCATCGTCTGCACGCAGGTGCTGGAATACCTGGAAGACCCGGTCAAGGTATTGCGCAGCCTGGTTCCGCTCATCAAGCCCACCGGCAGAATTTTTGTGGCCGAGACCGACTGGGACACCCTCATCTACAACATCCCGGACAAGCAGTTGCAGCGGAAAGTAACCATGGAGTTTTCCGACCATCATGGCGGAGGTTGGGTGGGCCGCCAGTTGTATGACCTGTGTCGTCACGTTGTCTCCACTGATATCGAGCTGCATCCCTATGTCATCCACAATACCGAGTACTCGGTTCGCAGATATGGCGGACCGCTCAGTTACGTGATCCGGGATTACCTGCTTCGCACCGGCAAGTGCACTCCCGGGGAAGTGCAAAGCTGGCTGCAGCAATTGAGCGAGGCTTTCGACAACCGCACCTACTTTTTTGCGCAGACCCGGTTCGTTTGCATCCTGCGCAAGTAGACGGGGGTTCTCCCAGCCTCCTGTCCGCCGGACCCCTGGTGGGTGGGTTGGCGGCGAGAAGAAAAAGCAACGATCCAATTGAATGCTGCATCGAATTGATAGCTGGACCCAGACCGGATGATGCACTTGTGTGCGAGCCCCATGGTTTCTTGACGGGGATTTATTTTTCAAGGGTTCAGGGAGGAAATGGTTTGGTTTCTGGACAAAGAATCGGAAGCGCCAGCCTGTCGCTCGTGTTGAGCGTGTTTCTTGCCGCCGGACTGGCTCAAACGCTTTGGGCCGGAGCGGCCCGGGTGCAGACGCAATCGGTCGAAGTGGATTCATCTTCTCCGGCTGCAGTGGTATCCGGCGGGAGTGATCCATCCCAGTTGGACATGGAGGCGATCATCCAGAGTTTTGTCGAGAAGGAGACGGAGTTCAGCCGCGCCCGGGAAAACTACACCTATCGCCGCAGCATCAAGGTTCACGAACTCTCCATGGATGGCGGTATCCTGGGCACCTACCAGATCGATGCCGATATCATCTTCAGTCCCACTGGCCGGCGAACGGAGAAAGTAGTCTATGCGCCACTGTCCACATTGCCGGGATTGAGCATTTCGCCGGAAGATGAGCGGGACATGAGTGAAGTCCTGCCATTTGTCATGACCACTGCGGAGATGCAGAAGTACAACATCCGCTATCAGGGGCGCCAGAAACTGGATGAGCTCGACACCTATGTCTTCCGGATCGGGCCGAAAAAAATCGAGGAGGGTGAGCGCTACTTCGACGGCATGGCCTGGGTGGATGAACGCGACCTGCAGATTGTGAAGACCTACGGAAAAGCGGTTCCCGATATCCGCAAGAACGGGCAGGAGAACCTGTTCCCCCGGTTTGAAACGTACCGGGAGCAGATCGACGGGAAGTACTGGTTTCCGACCTGGACCGGCGCGGATGACACGCTCTACTTCAGCAGCGGCGCCAAGCGCATCAAGATCATCGTGAAGTACGAAAACTACAAACAGTTCGGCACCGATTTGCAGATCACCTACGGCGATGAAGCGCCGCCACCGGACGACGAGCAGTAGCCTGCAGTTCACCGGGCGGATCATTTTTTCCAAGCGGATCAATCGTCTGCCAATTTCCGCGCCGATGTTTCCAGAAACCCGAGGGCGCATGGACCACGAAGTGCGTTATAATGCCGCTAGGCGGAGACAACCTCCAGGAGGAGACATCCGATGACCCTGATGACCCGAAAGATTTTCTCCCTTGCCATTCTATTCACCCTGGCTTTGCTGGGTACGGAAGTCGCGGAAGCGCAACGCGGAGCAGGGTTTAGAGGCAATGGCGGCAGCGGCCGGGCAGCGGCACGGGGCGGCGGAGCGCGCCGGGCATCTGGGGCGAGAGCCGGGCAAAGAGCCGTCGGAGCCAGTCCGTGGCAGGCCGGATTCCCAACCGGGAATGTTTCCTTTCCTTCTAACCTCGGAAATACAGTCGGGTTACAGTCGATGCCTCTTCTTTCCATGCCGCCGGGTGTGGGCAATATCAACCAGCCTGGAATTCAGCCGCTGGCGATCAATCCGCAGCCGTTTCCACTGGGTGGGACACCGGGACATCGCAGCATTAACTATCCGGGTGGATCTCCGTATGTGAATGGTAAGGCAGGACTTACTCCGCCGTGGAGCTCGTCATGGGACGGACTGAGCAGACACGGACGCCATGCGCGTAACGGGGGCCAGCGACGGCAAGGCAACCGGATCACGCGGTATTACCAGAACGGCGTAGCGGTATATATCCCCTATTATGTTTATGGTCAGTCGGATACGACGATTATCACCTCCGGCACCGTAGTCGTGGGAGAGCAGGCCGCGCAGCCTGTTTACGGACTCGGTCAGGGATACCAGCAAGGGTATCAGGATTCGGAATCCTCGGAAGATGCCACGCCATCGGATCTATCAAAGGACGTCATAACCATTCTGGCGTTCCAGGACGGCACGGTTTTGCAGGTGGTGGAGTACTGGCTGGAAGGCGAGCTGCTCTGGTACGAAACCGACTACGGCGCGATCACCGCGCTGCCCCTCTACCAGCTCGATCTGTCCCTCACGCAGGAGATGAACTTCAATCTCGACGTTCCCTTCGTGCTGGAAGCGCGACGCTGATCTTTATTTTTCCGCTTCTTCCGCGAAGAACAATTTTTCTTTTTTTCTCAAGGCGGCGTTCGCCCGAAGCCTCCCTTTCGCTTGAGGCCCCGGCTTTCGCTTGAGCTACCCGGTCATCTGGCGTATTCTATCCTTACCAGTTCAATATCCTCTCGCAAGCGCGTCTCGCTCCGAACGGAGTGAGTGAGCGGAGCCGCATCATCGGAACGAGCGTTGGAATGAGTGCAGAGGCGGACAGGCGGCAAGAGTAGCGGCGGCGTGCAAGGACTGGTGGCGGGGGCAGGTTTTCTTCTTATGGCGAAGGCAAAGAAAAACGCGATGTGGGTCTATGACACCACGCTGCGCGACGGGCTGCAGGGCAGCGGCATGTCGCTATCGGTGGAGGACAAGATTCAGACGGCGAAAAAACTTGACGAGATGAGATTTGATTACATCGAGGGCGGCTGGCCGGGCTCGAATCCGAAGGACATCGAATTTTTCCGCAAGATCCGGGACGTAACTTTGCAGCACGCGAAGATCGCGGCCTTCGGCAGCACGCGCAAGAAAGAGACGGCGGCGGAGAAGGACGCGAACCTGAACCTGCTGATCGAAGCCGAGACGCCGGCCGTTACCATCTTCGGCAAGACGTCGCTGTTCCAGGTGAAAGAGGCGCTGCAGACGGTGCCGGAAGAGAACCTCGCGATGATCGCGGATTCGGTGGGCTTTCTGCGGCAGAAGGGGCGCGAGGTAATCTACGACGCCGAGCACTTCTTCGATGGGTTCGAACAGGATCAAGAATACGCGCTGTGCACGCTGCGCTCGGCGCACGACGCCGGAGCGAACTTTCTGACATTGTGCGATACGAACGGCGGGACGGACTTCATGCGGCTCGGTGAGATCGTGGCGACGGTGCGGAAGGAGTTTCCACAGGCGAGGATCGGAATCCACGCTCACAACGACATGGGATATGGCGTTGCGAACTCCATGGCTGCGGTTCATGAGGGCGTCGCGATGGTGCAGGGAACGGTGAACGGGATCGGCGAGCGGGTGGGCAACGCGAACCTGATCACGATTCTGGCGAACCTCGCGAAGAAAGGTGTTCCGACGCGGGGCGAGATCGACGTAACGCAACTGAAGTCGCTGGCGAATCTGGTCTACGAGCTGGCGAACCTGCCGCCGGATACGCGCCAGCCCTACGTGGGCGACTCGGCGTTTGCGCACAAGGGCGGAGTGCATGTGGACGCGGTGCTGAAGAATCCGAAGTTGTATGAGCACATCGAGCCGGAGCAGGTGGGGAACCAGCGGCAGTTTCTGATGTCGGACCTGGCCGGGACGGCGCACGTGGAGGCGCTGGCGAACTTTGGGATCAAGAAGAAGGACAAGCTGGCGCGGAGCATTGTGAACCGCATCAAGCAGATGGAGCACGAAGGGTATGCCTTTGAGGCGGCAGACGGGTCGCTGGAACTGCTGATCCGGGGGCTGAAGGGCGAGCACGTGCCGATCTTCGAGCTGCTGGAGTACCGGACAGGCGTAACGCGCAAGGACGGGGCCAAGAATGCGATAGGCAACGCGACCGGGAATGCGCCGGGAGATGCGCCAGGGGAATCGCCAGTGAACATGACGGGCGACGGCATCGGGATCGAGTCCACGGCGGTGGTGCGCATCCGTGTGAACGGCGAGGAAGTAACGCAGATGGGCTACGGCGACGGGCCGGTGAACGCGCTCGATGTCGCGCTGCGGGCGGCGCTGACGAGCAAGTATCCGGAACTGGCCGAGCTGCGGCTGGAAGATTACAAAGTGCGGATCATCCCGGAGCAGCGGGGCACGGCGGCGAAGGTGCGCGTGCTGATCGAGTCGCGGATGGGCGGCAAGCGGTTCGGGACCGTGGGCGTGAACGAGAACATTGTGGAAGCAAGCTGGAAGGCGCTGGTGGACAGCTTCCAGTACGCGCACCTGCTGATTGCAACCTCCAAATCCAAATAGATGAGCTAGTTGCCTGGTAGGCGATCTTGCCGTGGGGCTGGGAGATGCTCAATGACGCGCTCAATTATATTTTCGGTCTTAAAACAGCCATCCGCTGTATTTCGTTGTGTGCTCGTTAGAACTACTCGTAAAATGTCACCATTAAAAAACCCTTCCTGGCGATCTTTAATTCTATTCTGAAACTCTTGGTCAGTAATTGATGCTCCAAATCGGCTAGTCCCATCGGAGAATCGCCACTTAAGATTTTCCTCAAAGGAGGGCTTTAGAACCCGCAACAATACCTCACGAGTACTGGAAAGTTCGCCAGGAATGATTTGTGTTTCCGATCGGAGTTCGGTAATCTCCATGGCATCTTCTTTTGAAATAGACTCGAGAGATTCTAGGTCTTTCTTCACCTCCAGTGATTCAAAACCGTTGGTCCGCAAAGGCCTAATCACGCGATCCGCCGCTTCTCTTATGGAATCCACTTTGTAGAGTCGAGCAGTATTCGGGTCGACATTCTGCAAGATTTGTCCAGACCCAGTTTGGATCATTGTTATGGAGTTGTCGTTATAAATGATCTTTTGTGGCTTTTCACCCTTCAACTTTTTGTATATGCCAAGCACCCCTGCGGCAATTGCCGATGCCGAACCTCCACCAAAAAGAAGTCTTACTAAGGTCTTCGCATCAACTAGTCCTTCTCCAAAAAGGAGTGTCGTTGCTTAATCTAGTATACTTTGGTCCAAAATCAGGGCAATCTCAAAGGAACCATGCCTGAAATCAGATTGAACTCTAAGAGAGACCGTAGAGTTTTCCCCGTTAAGTATCCTGTTAGCCTGTTGGATTAGATCATCGAGGGCGATTAGGGACGGCGCCAAAGAGTGCACGTCCATTGATCTAGATCGTACAGCTTCGTCATCATAAGCTACTTGAAAGGAAGATTCAGCCATATGGGTAAATATAATAGGAGTCAATAGTCGATCCAGCAACACAATTCTTTGGCAGACCCTCGGGAGCGTTGGGACTGGCAAGGGTTGACAGGGGGGCGGGAGGCGTGGTTTGATAGGCAGCATTCCGGCCTCTCAACGAACGGGAATCTTGACTAATCAGACGGAGGATAGAAAAGATGTCTTTAAAGATCAATGACGAAGCACCCAATTTTACCGCAGAAACCACGCAAGGCTCGATCACCTTCCATGACTGGATCGGCGACGGTTGGGCGGTCCTGTTTTCCCATCCGAAAGATTTCACCCCGGTCTGCACAACGGAGCTCGGCTATATGGCGGGCCTGGAGCCGGAGTTCAAAAAGAGAAACTGCAAGATCATCGGGCTGAGCGTGGACCCGGTGGAGAGCCATGGCAAGTGGGCCGTGGATATCGAAGAGACGCAGGGGCACAAGGTGAACTACCCGATGATCGGCGACCCGGAGTTGAAGGTGGCGAAGCTCTACGGCATGCTGCCAGCCGATGCCGGCGACACCTCCGAAGGCCGGACCGCCGCGACCAACGCGACGGTCCGGAACGTCTTCGTGATCGGGCCGGACAAGAAGATCAAGCTGTTGCTGGTCTATCCGATGAGCACGGGCCGGAACTTCGACGAGGTGCTGCGGGTGGTGGATTCCATGCAACTGACGGCGAAAGAGAAGGTGGCGACGCCGGTGAACTGGAAGCAGGGCGACGATGTGATCATCCTGCCGGCAGTATCGGACGAGGACGCCAAGAAGAAATATCCCGGCGGTTGGAAGACGGTGCGGCCGTACCTGCGGGTGGTAGCGCAGCCGAAGTAGTTTTTCTTCGGGACTGGTAGTTTGAAAGTTCAACTGATGAGAGGGGCGGCGCGGCGCAAGCTGATGGCCGCCCTTTTTGCGTCTGGGAGAAGGGCTATCGAGTGCCCTCGTATTCGCTGAAAACTTCCGTGGTGCCGTCCTTGCGGAACAGGTAGACGGTATAGGAATCGCTCCACGGGCCATCCATGCCGGGCGAGCCCATGGGCATGCCGGGAACGGTGAGGCCGATGGCGTCGGGGCGTTCCTTGAGGAGGCGGTGGATGTCGGCGGCCGGGACGTGGCCCTCGATGACATAATCGCCGACGACGCCGGTGTGGCAGGACTGGAGCTTGACGGGGATGCCGAGGTCCTTTTTGATCTCGGCGATACTGGGGACGTCCTCGGTGGTGACGGTGAACCCGTTCGTCTTGATGTGATTGACCCAGAGGCTGCAGCAGCCGCAGGTGCGGGTCTTGTAGACTTTCATCTCCGGGTTCTGAGCCGCCTCGGTGTTCTGCGCCGCAAGAAGCAGCGACAGCGGCGCAAGCAGCAGGATGAGACTGATCAAAAGATTACGGACTCGCATGACGGGGAGTCTCCTTTCGTGCCGTATAACTTCACTATATCACTGACGCGCCGGGGCGGGTGCATGGCTGCCTAGCAGGCCGTGGTGGAAGTGTGGGGAGGAGCACATTTCTGGACGAATGAGCTTGTGAGGAAGCGAGAGAGGCTGGAGAATGGCGGCATGGCGATGGGAACACGGAAACAACGGGAGCGACAGGAAGAGATCTGGGTGGCCACGTGCGATCTGCCGCGAACGGCAGGACATCCGTTCTATGAGCGATTGAATGAGTTGCTGGAAGAGGCGGGTTTTGACGGCTTCGTGGAGGAGCGGTGCCGGCGGTTCTAGGCGGAGAAGATGGGGCGGCCGGGTCTGGCTCCGGGGATGTACTTCCGGCTGCTGCTGATGGGGTATTTCGAGGGACTGGACTCGGAGCGCGGGATGGCGTGGCGGGCGGCGGACTCGCTGGCGCTGCGGAGTTTTCTGCGGATCGGGCTGGAGGAAGCGCCGCCGGATCACTCGACGATCTCGCGGACGCGGCGGCTGATCGACGTGGAGACGCACCGGGAAGTGTTCACGTGGGCGCTGGGAGTGATTGCGGAGAAGGGATTGCTGCAAGGCAAGACGCTGGGAATCGACGCCACGACGCTGGAGGCCAACGCAGCACTGCGAAGCATCGTGCGGCGGGACAGCGGGGAAAGTTACCCGGAGTTTCTCACCAAGCTGGCGAAGGAGTCGGGCATCGCGACGCCGACGCGGGAAGAAGTGGCGCGACTGGACCGGAAGCGGAAGAAGAAGAGTTCCAATCAGGATTGGGAGCACCCGCACGATCCCGACGCGCGGATCACGAAGATGAAAGATGGCCGGACGCACCTGGCGCACAAGGCGGAGCACGCGGTGGATTTGGAGACCGGAGCGGTGGTGGCAGTAACGGTGCAAGGGGCCGATCAGGGCGACACCACCACGCTGCAAGAAACGTTCGTGGAAGCAGCCGAGCAGTTGGAGGCGGTGGGGAAAGAACCGGCAGCGGATGAGCAGATGAATGCGCAGGGACTCGAAGAGGTGGTAACGGACAAGGGATATCACAGCGGGCCGCTGCTGGAAGATTTACAAGCGATCGGAGTGCGGTCGTATATACCGGAGCCGCAACGAGGGCGGCGACACTGGCAGGGCAAAGCCGACGAACAAACTGCAGTGTACGGCAATCGGCGGCGCATGCGAGGCGAGCGAGGCAAACAACTCTTGCGTCGGCGGGGAGAGGTAGTGGAACGAAGCTTTGCGCATGTCTACGGCACGGGAGGAATGCGGCGCACGCATCTGCGCGGACATCGCAACATCTTAAAGCGGCTGCTGCTTCACGTCGCGGCGTTCAACCTCAGCCTGATTCTGCGCCGGGAAATCGGAGCCGGGACGCCAAGGGGCCTGCAGGACCGCTGGAACAACGTCTTTTTCTGCTGCTGGTGGGTCTGGATGCTCCTGCAAGGGCTCATGGAACGATCGGGTCGTCAACCGGCCACTTCTGCGGATAGATTCCGGTTTTCACCCCTGCAGCACCAAACTCTGAGAGCCGTGTCAAAAATGCCATTTCCACCACGGCCTGCTAGGCGACAACTGGGGCGCCTATTTGGGGCGGATGACGACGCGGACATGGGTGCCTTCGCCGATCTTCTCGGTTTCGTTGTGGGCCTCGACGGCGAACGTGATGCGGCGGCGGTCAATCGACTGGACAGTAGAGCGGACTCGCACCTTCTGGCCGATGGGCGTGGCGGCGAGATGGAAGACGTTGACGTGGTAGCCGACCGAGCCTTCACCTTCGTCGAGATAGGGGGTGATGAGCTGGACGGAGCAGCGCTCCATGAAGCCGATCATCGATGGGGTGGAGAAGAGGAATTTGCCATTGGCGGCCAGGTGCGGCGCGGCGTGGGATTCGAGTGTCTCCTCGGTGATCTCGTGGGTGAGGCCGGGCTGGAGTTCGGGTTTCATGGGTTCGGTCCTTTATAAATGTGTGCGCGCAAGGGCTTCCAGCCTCGCGGTCCCGGCTTCGGTGGAAGGCAAGGCCGTGCAGCGGGGGGGCGTCAGGGTTCGACCTCCACGATCATCTCCAGTTCCACGGCGACGCCGAGCGGCAGCGAGCCGACTCCGACGGCGGCGCGGGAGTGCCGGCCCCGGTCGCCGAACAGTTCGATCAGGAACTCGGATGCGCCGTCGATCACCTGGGGGTGCGCGGTGAAATCGGTGGCGGAGCGGACGAAGCCGGTGAGCTTGACGACGCGGCGGATCAGGGCGAGATCGCCGATCTCTCCCTTGATGGCAGCCAGAGCGTTCAGGGCGCAGAGACGCGCGGCCTGCTGACCGTCCTCCAGAGACAGGCTATCGCCGACCGAGCCGCGAAAGCGGATTTCACCGTCCTGTTTGGGGACCTGGCCGGAGACGAAGACGAGGTTGCCGGTGCGGACGGTGGGGACGTAGACTCCGGCGGGCGTTGGCGCGGGCGGAAGCGCGAGACCCATCCGGGAAAGTTTTTCTTCAATGGAGGTTCCGGTGGGCATGACGCGGATCAGGCTCCCTTCGCTTTGCCGTCCGGGGGCGCTTCCGCGGCCGGGGGCTGGAGGAAACCTTCGGGGAAATCGGGCAGCGTGGTGGAGACGAACTCGATGACGTTGCCGTCTGGGTCCTCGACATAGATGTAGCGATCGAGGTCCTCCTTGTGGGTCAAGGGGCCCTTGAGGATCTTGACGCCGTTATCCTTTAGATATACGGCGGCCTGATCGACCTCCTCGACGCTGGCGAGCCGGAAGGCGGCATGGTTGATGCCGGCGATCTTGCGATAGTTTTCAGGAAGCGGGTCGGGGACCTTGTAGAGGCCGAGGTCGTGGAAATAGTAGTTGTGGTCGTCGTGATACTGGCCGAAGTTCAGCCATGCGATCTGGCCCTCCGCGCCGCCAGAGACCTTGAAGCCTAGCAGGTCGCGGTAAAAATGGATAGCGCGGTCCAGATCGGTAACATTGAACATGACGTGCGCGAGATCGACGATTTTCAACATGGCGGGTAATCCTCCTGCAAATGTAAGTGGTGCATGGGGCGGCGCGAGAGCGGCCCGGCGCAGCTTGGATCATGTAGCCTAGATAATGCCGCGAACGACCCCGCCGTCGATCTGAATGGCGGTGCCCGTGATGTAAGAAGCGCGCTCGGAGGCCAGGAAGACGACCAGATCGGCGAACTCTTCCGGGCGGCCGAAGCGGCCCAGGGGAATCTCCTTTGCGCGGGCTTGCATGAGTTGCTCGACGGGGACGCCCTCGATCTCGGCGCGCTTGCGCGAAAGGAATTGGTGGCGCTCGGTCTCAAACGCGCCGGGGCAGACGGAGTTCACGAGAATGCTGTCGCCGGCCAGCTCGTTGGCGAGCGATTTGGCGAGGCCGAGCACGCCGGCCCGCGAAGCGTTCGAGAGGACCAGCCCCGCGTGGGGCTGCTTGGCGGCAAAAGAAGTGATGTTGACGATGCGGCCCCAGCCGGCCTTCTTCATGTGAGGAACGGCCGCGCGGCAGAGGTTGACGGTGCTGAGCAGGTTCAACTCCAGCGCCTTCTGCCAGGCGTCTTCGGAGTGGTCCATGAATTTTCCGGGAGGCGGTCCGCCGGCGTTGGGGACGAGAATCTCCAGCTTGCCGAAATGATCGGCGACCTTCTGGACCTGCTCGCGGACGGCGGCCGGGTCGCTGACATCGAGCGGGAAGGGAAGGACTTCGGCTTGGGTCTCCTTGCGAATCCGCTCGTCGGCCTCGTTCAGCTTGTCCTGGTTACGGGCACAGATGGCGACACGGGCACCCTCGGCGGCCAGGCCGTGCGCGACGGCGTAGCCGAGTCCCGAACTGGCGCCGCAGACCATTGCGACGCGTCCCTTGATTCCCATATCCATAGCCGGTTTCCCTCGATTCATCCGCTGATGTTTCGCTACCCGGAATTCGCAACGACCAGGGTTGCATCGCGCCACATCCTGTGGTGGTGGCAGGCGCTGGCGCCGGGTGGTAGCGCCGGGTAGTGGTGCAAGACAGGTATTTTATCTCAAATCCGGGCAGTGGAGCGGGGGAATGAGCGGTTAGGGGAGAAGTTCTTGCAGGCGAGCGATGGCGTCGGGGACCGACGGGGCAAGGTGGACGACGCCGCGGGCTGTGGGGTCGGCGGATTCGATGCGCTCGATGACGGGACGCCAGAATTCGCCCAAAGCGATGAGGGGACGGGGAGTGAGCAGGCGCTTGTTGATCATCTCCCAGGCAACGGCCAGCTCGACCAGGGTGCCTGTGCCGCCGGGGCAGGCGATATAGGCGTCGCCGAGCGATATGATCTTCATGAGGCGGTCCTCCCACCGGGGGACGAGGATGGACTCTCGAACCCAGGAGTTGGCGGTGGTGGAGAAGACTTTTGCGAGGACGCCGATGACGTGGCCGCCGGCCGAGTGCGCGCCGCGCGAGACCGCCTCCATCGTCCCGTCATAGCCGCCGGTGGCGACGGCGAAGCCAGCCGATGCAAGGGCCGCGCCGAGTTCATGGGCGGTTTGATAGTCCGGGTCGTCCTGGGTGCAGCGGGAGCCGCCGCAGACACTGACGATCCTGCGGGTTGGAGTGGATGCGGGGTCTGGACGGGCTTCAGGCAAGGTGCACACCAACACGATTGAAAGGGCGTGCTCGCTGAACAATCGCTCCGTCATTGGGCCTTACCATAAACTCAGCACCAAACACCTCGACGCCTATCTGAATGAATTTGAAAGAGGGTTCAACAACAGGGACAATTCTTATTTTTTCCGCGATACGCTCCAGAAGCTAATTGCTTCAGACAAACCGGAATACAAGGCACTTGTTGCAGCATCATAGTCTATATACATTTTCTTTAAGAAGTTCTGGTATTTTCCCCTCGTTAATAGGGAACGACAACTCTATTTTCGAAAGCGCCTTCCCCTTTTTGTTTAGCAGTATGATTACTATTTTTGCGCAAGAATCTAGCCACTTGCCCTGCGGCGTATCTGTAGCAAACCGCTTCCCATGATCTGGAGCAACGGCGATTATTATTCTGTCCGAAGCACCTACCAACAAGCGTGTTTCTCCTCCTGTGCCATGACTCCAACGGGCGGGGCAGCGACCATCAATGGTGTTATTATCGTCATCAAAGTAAGTAACTTGGGCGCGTATTCCATCGGCATCCCCCACTTGCTTTCTGAGGTCTTTCAAAAGATCATTGCCGATTTCTACGAAAAACGCTGCATAGCCAGTATTCCCAATGATTGCTTTGTTGAACTCGTATTTTCTGAATCTTAGATTTGGCTTTGGCTTCCTAGACGAAAATGCTATCGCTGAAACAATTATCAGAACCGCAGTGGTGCTGCCACCAACAGCCAGGCCAATCCAATAATCTCCGACGTCACTTGCGTAGGCCACAATAATGGCTAGGAATCCCAGAACCCCCCCTGCACTCAAAAACCATAGATAATCAAGTGCTTTGTGCGCGATCCATTCCCATACCGCGCCTCCAAGAATGTTCCGCATTCTGTCAGCATACTTTCATCCTCAATGGGCGTCAATTGAACAATTCCGGCACTTTTTTGGTTTGCGGGGAGGGGGGAAAGTTGTTAAGATAGTCAGCTTTAGTGCGAAAGTGCGAAGGGCAATGATTTCAATCCAATTGAGAAGAATGGAGTCGGCGATATGGCGCTCTTACTGGCGCTCGCGATAACGGGCATCACGCTCGTTTCCATGTACTTTTTCGTTTATGGGCCGGAGTCCTGGTGGCTTCCACCGGCGATCTCGGAGTATGGCGAGCCGTACGACCAGCATTTCATGCTGACCATGTGGATTACAGGGATCATCTTCTTTCTGGCGCAACTCGGACTGGCCTACGCCGTCTACCGGTACCGCGACCGGGGGCAGAAGGCCACCTACTCGCACGGGAACACGAAGCTGGAGGTGGTCTGGACCGCGGCGGCAACCGTCCTGTTTATCGGACTGGTGCTGGGGGGCAACAGTATCTGGGTTCAGGCGCACCTGGAGGCGCCACCGGCTGATGCGCTGCAAGTGGAGGTCTGGGGCCAGCAGTTTGCCTGGTACGTGCGCTACAAAGGCCCGGACGGCAAGTTCGGGCGCGTGGTCCCGGAGCTGATGAAGGAGGCCATCGGCAATCCGCTGGGCCTGGACCCGGACGATCCCGACGCCGCCGACGACCTGGTGATGCCGGTGATCGCGGTGCCGGTGAACCGGCCCGTGGAGGTGATCCTGCGGTCGAAGGATGTGATCCACAACTTCGGCGTGCGGGAGCTGCGCATCAAGCAGGATGCCGTCCCGGGGCTGGAGAACCGGCTCCACTTTACGGCGTCGCAGATCGGAGTCTATGAGGTGCCCTGCATGGAGATCTGCGGGCTGGGGCATTACCAGATGCGGACGTTTCTGCAAGTGAAGTCCGAGGCGGATTTCGAGCAGTGGCTGGTGGATTCGGCGGAGTTTTAATCGCGGGTTCACGGCCCGGTTCATGACGTGTGTTCAGGAAGCGTGTCCGGAAGCGTGTGAGGTTCCCGAAGCGTGTGAGAGAGGAGCGGAAGAGAGATCATGTCTCATCCAGAAGCAACGCAGGTAGCGCATCACGAGGCGCCCACCGGATTTATTTGGAAATATATCTTTAGCCAGGACCACAAGATCATCGGCATCCAGTATTACTTCCTGGCGCTGGTGGCGGTATTCGTGGGGATGGGGCTGTCGCTCTACATGCGGCTGCGGCTGGCGTGGCCGGAGAGGGAGTTCGGGACGCTGGGCGACGCCATGATGACGCCGGAAACCTACCTGACGCTGATGACGATGCACGGAACGATCATGGTCTTCTTCGTGCTGACGACGGCGCCCCAGGGCGGTTTTGGAAACTACTTTCTTCCGATCCAGATCGGGGCGGACGACATGGCCTTCCCCTTCCTGAACATGATGTCGTTCTGGGTAACGTTCGTGTCGTTCGTGGTGATGCTCGCGGCCTTCTTCGTCGAGGGAGGCGCGCCGATGGGAAGCTGGGTGGCCTATCCGCCGCTGAGCGCCGTGGGTGAAGCAGCCGGGCCCGGGCAGGGCATGGGGATGAATCTGTGGATCATCAGCCTCGCCATCTTCTGCATCGGGGCGTTGCTGGGCGCGCTGAATTTTATCGCGACGACGCTGGACATGCGCGCGCGCGGCATGTCCATGATGCGGATGCCGCTGACCTGCTGGGTGTGGTTCGTTACGGCGGTCCTGGGATTGCTGGCCTTCGGAGTGTTGCTGGCGGGCGGAATCCTGCTGCTGATGGACCGGACGGCGGGGACGAGCTTCTTCCTGCCGGCCGGGCTGGTGTTCAGCGAACAGGTTCTCTCGCACAAGGGTGGCTCGCCGCTGTTGTGGCAGCACCTGTTCTGGTTCTTCGGGCATCCGGAGGTCTACATCGCGATTCTGCCGGGTATGGGAGCGACGTCGCAGATCCTGGCCGTTTTCGCGCGCAAGCCCATTTACGGCTACAAGGCGATGGTGATCGCGATCAGCGGGATCGGGGTGCTGGGGTTCCTGGTGTGGGGACATCATATGTTCATCAGCGGCATGAGCCCCTACTCGGCGATCGCGTTCTCGGTCCTGACGCTTTCGATCGGCGTGCCGTCGGCGATCAAGACGTTCAACTGGATCGGGACGCTGTGGGGCGGCAATATCCGGTTTACCGCGCCGATGCTTTTTGCCATCGGGTTCGTGTCGCTGTTTGTGTCGGGCGGACTGAGCGGCATCTTCCTGGGCCAGCCGGCGCTGGATCTGTATCTGCATGACACCTACTTCGTGGTGGCGCACTTCCACCTGGTGATGGGTGTGGCGGCGATCTTCGGGATATTTGCCGGGACGCATTACTGGTTCCCGAAGATGTTCGGGCGAATGATGAACGAGACGCTGGGGAAGATTCACTTCTGGGTAACGTTTCTGGGCGTGTATGCAATCTTCATGCCGATGCACTATATCGGGATCGGCGGGCACCCACGGCGCTACGCCGACACGACGGGCGTGGACTTTCTGGGCACGCTCCAGCCCGTGCATGTGTTCATCAGCATCGCCGTCATGATCGTGATTACAGCGCAGTTCGTCTTTCTGGCAAACCTGATTTACAGTATGCTCTGGGGTCCGAAGGCGGCGGATAATCCGTGGGAAGCGACGACGCTGGAGTGGAGCATTCCCTCTCCCCCGCCGCACGACAACTTCGGCGGGCGCGTGCCGGTGGTTTACCGGGGGGCGTATGAGTACAGCCGTCCCGGCGCGGAGAAGGATTACATCATGCAGGACGATCCGGCCGGCGTGGAGTGACCGGCTCCGGGCCAAGTGCGGCCAAGCCAAGTGGGGCCAAGCGCGGACAAGTTGCAGACAGGCTGACGAAGGTATGAGCGAGGCAATGAACGAGGGCATGAGAAGAGAAGAATAATGTCGGAGACAATCGTCAAACACGAACTGCCCATTCCGGTTCCGGTGAGCAACGGCGGGGGCCGGGGGCCGGTCGCCGGGTTCCCGGATCACGACGCAGGAGGCGGACCGACTCCGGGCCGTACGCGGCAGGTCTACCGCACCGGCATGTGGATGGGGCTGGTGGCGATCTCCATGTTCTTCATCTCCTTTACGAGCGCCTACATCGTCCGCGGCGGGATGGGGGAGGACTGGCAGGCGCTGTCGCTGCCGCCGGTTCTGTGGCTGACGACGGTGCTGCTGGCGGCGAGCAGCGCGACGCTCGAGTGGACCCGCAAGGCGTTGCAGGAGGGCCGGCGCGAGGCATGCAACCGGTGGCTGCTGGCGACCGTGGCGCTGGGAATGGCCTTCCTGGCAGGGCAGGTGGTGGCCTGGAAGCAATTGTCCGCGCTGGGTATCTACGTGGCGACGAACCCGAGCAGCTCGTTCTTCTACCTGCTGACCGCCGCGCACGGGATTCACCTGCTGGGCGGATTGGTGGCGTTGTTCTACATTTCGATGCAGGCATTGCGCTACCGGCTGGGGCCGGCGCGGCGGACGGCGGTGGATGTGACGGCGATATACTGGCATTTCATGGATGGTCTTTGGATATACATATTTTTGTTGCTGACTCTTTGGAGGTAAAACGGTGTCTACGGTCAGCGCGGACGGTGCGGGGACTGGCGTATGGGATGGCGGCGGATCGCCGTTTGCCATTTCTTCCAAGAAACTGGGGATGTGGCTGTTTATCATTTCGGATGCCCTGACATTCACAACCCTGTTGATGGCATATTCCTATCTGCGGGTGTCGAGCGCGGAGTGGCCGGCGCCGTTTCACTTTTATCCCAGCATCATCGTCTCGACGGTAATGACGCTGTTCCTGCTGACCAGCAGCATCACGATGGTGATGGCGGTGTCGGCGGCGCAGAAAGGCAATGTGGCCGGGACCTTCAAGTGGATTTGGGCGACGATCAGCGGGGGCGTGGCGTTTCTGTTGCTGCACGCGAATGAATGGATGACCCTCATTGAGGAAGGGCTGCGGCCGTTTGAAAACCCGTGGGGGAATCCGCTGTTCGGAGCCACGTTCTTTACCATTACAGGACTCCATATGCTGCACGTAACGATCGGCGTGGGGGTATTGCTGGTGATTGCGATCGGATTCAAGAAGGGTAAGTACACGGCGGATAACGTGGAGATCGGCGGCCTGTACTGGCACTTCGTGGATCTGGTTTGGATGTTTGTATTTCCATTGATCTATCTGCTTTCGGTGGCACTGGAAAGCGCACCTCATTAAGGCCCACTTAAGGAGAGACGCGAATGAGCGGTAACGAAGCGCACGAACATGGTGGCAGTACGAAGTTATTCCTGTGGGTCTGGGCAGGTTTGCTGGGGCTGACGGCGATCGAGGTCTTCCTGGCCTACATCCAGCTGCCGCTGGGGCTGATGCTGTCCGTGCTGATGGGCCTTTCGATTGTGAAGGCGGTCTTGATTGTCGCGTACTTCATGCATCTGCGGTTCGAAAAGCTGAGCCTGGTGATGGTACTGATTCCGATGTGGGTCATGGTCTCGCTGTTGCTGTTCGTGTTCTTCCCGGACAGCTTCCGGCTGCAGGATTTGAGATGGCCGGGCTTTTAAGACGGCGGCGGAGGAACGAGTAGTGAGGAGAAAAGCGTTGCTCAAGCATGCGGTGCGTGGATTGCTGGCGGCGGCCGGAGCGGTTTTGTGCGAGCTGCCGGCTGCGGCCCAGTGCGTGATGTGCTACACGACCACGGCGGGCTCGGGTGCGCGGACGATCGAGGCACTGAAGATGGGGATCCTCATCATGTTGGTTCCGACGCTGGCCATCTTCGCGGGTATCTTTTTTCTGGTTTACCGCCGCCGGGATTCCTGGGGCGGGGAACTGAGACCGGGGAAAGCGGATGCATCGTGGAAAGCCGGACCCTCCTCGCTTCCGGGCGCAGAACCGGAAGTTTCTCCTCTTTCCAGCTAACCAACCGATTGTTTTCCTCATCCTATGGGACATTGTGAGTAAAAGCATCTCCCCAAAGACAAAGACGGCAAGCCAGCTTGGCCGGCCCGTTCGGTTCGGGCGGTGGATGGTATTCGCGGCCGGGGCGGTTGTTCTGGCCGGAGCCCTGCTGGAGGCCGCATCGGTTAGCGCCGTCCGGTGGCTGGCGGATGTGAAATACCTGGCTGGCGATGATCTGAAGGGCCGCGGCAACGGGACGCAGGAACTGGAACTGGCCGCCGACTACATCGCCGGGCAGTTTCAGGAGGCAGGGTTGGAGCCGGTGCAGGGCGACTGGTTCCAGCCGTTCCATATTGTGGTCGGGGCGGATCTGGGAACAGAAAATCTGCTGGTGCAGATGGAGCCGGCGCGGAAAATATATGAGTTGGGCGAGGATTTCACCCCGTTCAGCTTCTCCGGCAGCGGGGAGTTGACCGCGCCCGTGGTCTTCGCCGGATACGGGATCACGGCCCCGGAATATGAATATGACGACTACCAGGGGATCGACGCAAAAGGAAAGATCGTGATTGTGTTGCGGCATGAGCCACAGGAGGAGGACGCGGACAGCGTCTTTCGCGGGAAGGATCTGACCAGGCATTCCTACTTTCAGAGTAAAGCGGTCAATGCGCGGAACCACGGCGCGGAAGCATTGCTGGTGGTGAACGACCCGGTGAACCATTCCGGCCGGCGGGACCGGCTGGTGCCGTTTGAGTCTGGCGGCGGGGCCAGCGACACCGGTATCCCCATGATGCAGGTCCGGCAGGAGCTGGCAAATGCGTGGTTTGAGGAATCGGGCCAGCCGCTGCGGCAGGTCCAGGAGTCGATTGACGCGGACCTTTCGAACCATTCTTTCGCCCTGCCGGAAGCGTTGCAGTTACAGGTCCGGACCGATGTACGCCGGCGAAGCGCGGAGATCAGGAACGTGGCCGGATTGCTGCCGGGCAACGATCCGGAGCTGCGGGATGAAATTCTGGTGATCGGAGCGCATTACGATCACCTGGGTCTGGGGGAGCGCGACAGTATGTCGCCAACCGGGCGGGGCCAGATCCACAACGGGGCCGATGACAACGCCTCCGGGACGGCCGGCGTGATCGAACTGGCGCGGATTCTGGCGGCCGAGGGCGGCAACCGCCGGTCGGTCCTGTTTATGGCCTATAGCGGAGAGGAGATGGGACTGCTCGGTTCGGCGCATTATGTGAGCGACCCGCTGCTGCCGCTCCAGAATACCGTCGCCATGCTGAACCTGGACATGATTGGCCGGGTGAATAACAACAAGCTTTTCGTGGGCGGCGTGGGCACCTCACCCGGGTTCCGGGATCTGGTTGCGAGAGAAAACGAGCGCTACGGGTTCAGCCTGGACTATTCCGACCAGGGTTATGATGCCAGCGATCACATGTCGTTTGCCCGGAAGCAGATTCCTGTGATGTTCTTCTTCACGGGGCTGCACCGGGATTATCACAAACCCTCCGATGACTGGCAAAAAGTGGAAGTCGCCGGAACCGCCCGGCTGCTGGAACTGGTGGCCTCGGTCGCGAGGGGGATCGATTCGCAGGATGCCCGTCCCGTCTATACAGAGGTGGTACGGCAATCGCGGGGGGCGACGGGCGGCGATGGGCAAAGCCCGTATCGCGTCTACTTCGGCTCGGTGCCGGATTTTGGCCAGTCCGTCGAGGGTGTGTTATTCGCCGATATTCGCGAAGGGAGTCCCGCGGCAAAGGCGGGGCTGAAGGAAGGCGACATCCTGATTCGGTTTGACGGGAATCAGATCCTGAATCTCTACGATTTCACATACGCGCTGGCGGCGAAGAAGCCCGGCGACGAGGTCCCGGTAACTGTGCTACGGGACGGCAGCGAGCTGGAGACGACCGTTACGCTGGTGCAGCGGGACTAGCTCCATTTGGATTCCGCGTGAATTCGCTGATCAGCAACCCGGCAACCACCACCACCACGCATCCCACCACGTTATACCAAAGATAAGAGATCCCGGTGAACAGGTAAGTGCAAACCACTGCCGCCTCACCCGCGATCAAGCCCAGGAACGCACCCGTTCCGTTAGCGCGGCGGAATCCGAAAGCCAGAACGAACACACCCAGCAAGGAGCCGTAGAATAACGATCCCACCATATTGATCGCCTCGATCAAAGATCCCAGGCCGCCGCCGAAGGAGGCAAACACAGCGGCATAGATCCCCCAGAATACGGTCGCCATTTTGGAGACGACGACATAGTGGCGGTCCTTTCCGTCTCGTACGAAGAAGCGTCGATAGATATCCACCACCGAAGTCGTGGCCAGCGAATTCAGCTCGGCGGAGATGGTGGACATGGCCGCCGCAAAGATGGCCGCGATGATGAGGCCGACGAGGCCAACGGGAAAATAGCGCGTAACGAAGTTTAAAAAGATGTAGTTGGTGTCGTCGTAGGAGGTGCCGGGATGGACCTGCTCTATCACGGCGATGCCTTCCTGGCGGGCCTGCTTGACGGCCTGATTGGCTCGCTGCAGGTCGGCGGGCGTGGCGCCGGGCGTGGAGAGAGAGTCGGCATCCCGGGCGGCGAGCAAGTTTTGCGCGACTTCGCGGCGGGAGTCCAGAGCCTCGTCGTACTTGCGTTGGGCCTCCTGGTACTGCCCGGCCAGCGGCGTGCCTTCCACCTGTTCCACGCGTGCCGCCTCGGAACGGTTGAAGAGCATCGGCGGTCTTTCAAACATATAAAAGCTGAAGACCATCGCCCCGGTGAGCAGGATGAAAAACTGCAGCGGCAGCTTGGCGATGGCGTTGAAGATGAGGCTGATGCGGCTGTGGGCGATGGTCTTACCGGTCAGATACCGCTGCACCTGGGACTGGTCGCAGCCGAAGTAGGCCAGGGCCAGGAATGTTCCGCCGATCAATCCCGACCAGAGGTTGTAGCGATTGCTCAGATCGAAGGTGAGGTCCACCGCATTCAGTTTCCCGGATACTCCCGCCAGGTAAAGAGCGTCCCCCATGGAGACGTCCGCCGGCATCAGGACGATGGCGGTGACGAAAGCAAATACGAGGCCGAGAAAGATGAGCACCATCTGTTGCACGTCGGTCCAGGTGACGGCCTTGATGCCGCCTGGTACCGCGTAGGAAAGAACGATGACGGCCATGATCAGGACGGTGATCCGCTCGTTCCAGCCTAGAATGACGGAGAGCACGACTGCGGGCGCATAGAGCGCCAGACCCACGCCGAGGCCTCGCTGAATGAGGAAAACGATGCTGGTGGCCAGACGGGTCTTGGCGTCGAAGCGGGTCTCCAGAAACTGATAGGCGGTGATGACTTTGGCGCGGTGAAAAAAAGGAACCACAGTGGCCGAGATGACGATCATGGCGATCGGAAGGCCGAAATAGAACTGGAGGAAGCGCATGCCGTCGACATAGGCCTGTCCGGTGGTTCCGATGAACGTGATGGCGCTAGCCTGGGTGGCCATGATGGACAACCCCATGGCCCACCAGGGCATGGACCTGTCGGCGAGCATGTAGCCTCGCATGGTCATGGCGCCGCGGCTGCGGTAGAGCCCATAGCCGACGATGAGGACCAGCGATGCGACCAGTACAATCCAATCGGCCAATCTCATTGTGAAAACCGGTAGACTTCGGTGAAGATATAGAACAATGCGATCAGTCCCGCCACGTAAACGAGCACCACAATATACAGCCGTTTCCAGGTGCGGAAAAACGGCGGGCGGTCATCCGGGTCTGGCTCCGGGTTCTGATGAGCCGGGTCGGGCTCCCAACTTTGATCAGAATGATGCGCAGGATCGACCATGCCAGACAGGATAACATCGTTCCCGTACATGGCATCCGCCAACTTGACACCGAATTGTACAGGCAGATACAATGGGTGGTTTGAGTGCCATTAACGAACCATTGGTGAAGCTTACGAGTTCACATGGATAAGAGGAAACTAGCGCAGTACAAATCCCGGCTGCTCGAGCGCGAGGAGCAGTTGCAGGGGATTATCGCCCGCACCGAGCAGGACGGGCGAGAAGCCGACGGAACCGCTGCGCAGGATATCGCCGACAAGGCTTCCAGTTCTTATAACAAGGAGTTCCTGTTCAAGAAGAGCAACGACGACCGCTTCATCCTCCAATTGGTTCAGGAAGCTTTGGGTCGTATGGAAGATGGCTCTTTCGGCGTCTGTGTAGCTTGCGAAGGCGAAATGCAGCAAAAACGGCTGGAAGCAGTCCCCTGGGCCCGGCATTGTATCGGGTGTCAGGAAAAACAGGAACAGGGTCTTCTCGATTAGCTTGCCGGGAGGTGTCGCCTTCCCCGTACCAAACCTACAGGCAACGGATTTCCGCAGCAACTTCCCAAAACTCCAAAGGGCGTGGCACGCTCTTTCCGATCCTCTCACCGCACTATTTCTTCCCGTGAACTGTCGCATCTGCCATCAGCCGCTGGAGGCGCTGACGCGGGTCCCGGTGTGTCCGGATTGCTGGTTGCAGGTGGCCGGTTACGAAGATCGGGAGTGCGCGCAATGTGGCATGTTTCTGATGGGGCCGGCCGTGCTGCACGGCACTTCCCTGTGCGGATTCTGCCGGCGGGGGAGTTTCAGCTTTGAGCAGGCCCGCAGCTTCGGGTGGTACGAGGGCGTGCTGGCGGGACTGATCCAGCGGCTGAAATATGACGGGATGGTTCCCCTGGCGCCTCCGCTGGCCGAGTACCTTTGCCGTGCAATGCAGCGGTTGGACGAGAGGGATTGGGACATGGTATTGCCGGTGCCGCTGCACCGGAACCGTGAAAAGAACCGGGGTTTCAACCAGGCAGCGCTGCTGGCGGAGACGGTTTCCCGCCAGTCCGGGATCCCACTGGGCGGCAGGGATTGCGTCCGCGTGAAGGATACGCGGCCGCAGACCGGGCTGCGGTCGACGGAGAGGCGCAGAAATGTCGCGGGGGCATTTGCGGTGCCGGACCCGGGAAAGATACGCGGCCTGAAGGTGCTGCTGGTGGATGATGTGTTGACCACCGGGGCGACGATGAATGCCTGTGCCCAGGCATTGCTGACCGCCGGGGCGGGGAGCGTATCCGCGCTGACGCTGGCTCGGGCGCGTCCCGGGTTGCGGGATGTAATATAATGAAATGAATCCACCAGAAGGAAGAACCGCGGGCAAGCAGGAGTCATCGGCCCGGCGGTTTCCAGGAAGCGAATCCCCGGTGATGCTGCAAGCCCACGTACTGGTTTTGAACGCGACGTATGAGCCCGTGAACGTCTGCGCGGCGCGGCGGGCCATTGTCCTGATACTGAAAGGGGCGGCTCTGGCGGAGGAGGAGTCCGCAGGGGAGGTCCGCTCGGCGGCGATAGCCATACGCGTTCCATCGGTGATCCGGTTGTTGCAGTATCATCGCATCCCTTACCAGACGAGAGTTTTGTCGCGGAAAAATATTCTGGTGCGCGATCATCACACCTGCCAGTTCTGCGGAACCGTTCTCGGCAGCGGCGAGCTGACGCTGGATCACATTCTCCCGCGCTCGCTCGGCGGCAAGTCCACATGGGAAAACCTGGTGGCCTGCTGCTACCCGTGTAACAACGTCAAAGGGAGCCGGACGCCGGAACAGGCCCGCATGAAACTGCTGCGGCCGCCCCGGCCCTTCAATCTCCACACCAACCGGCACCTGATGCGCATGATGGCCCGGACGGATACTCGCTGGCAGAAATATCTGTTTTTCTGAGGAACTCAGGACAGGCGGTGGCTGCTGCGGCCGGCCCCGGCTGCCCGAAATCGAATCCAGTTGCTCGAAATCAGAACCGGCTTTTCAGCTCTCACTTGGTGGATGGAAGCAATCAGCGGGTGTCGCTGGGTGCCAGGAACTCGCGAATCTCCTTGTACTCGGGAAAACGGTGGGTCTCTAGCTTCGAGAAGACCTTCTCCCCACGGACAAAAACCTCGAAACGCCCGTCGGCGAATGGCAACAGTT
This sequence comes from Terriglobia bacterium, assembly GCA_963662495.2. Classification (GTDB taxonomy): domain Bacteria; phylum Acidobacteriota; class Terriglobia; order 2-12-FULL-54-10; family 2-12-FULL-54-10; genus SHUM01. Next base: position 126,206 of record CAXVYQ010000007.1, on the reverse strand, counting down.
CGAATCTGCTGATCTGCTGCTTGTATTCGACTAGAATTTTTTGCGTCAAACTGACGGCGTGTGGCTCGTAGTTTCAGCGGGCGCAGTATTCAATCCGGATCTCCATCAGAGGGTCCTGTCTGCTAGCGGGGTGGCTGCCGGGGATATTCCTTCACATGGCCGTGGACGCCGCCGTAGGATTCCTGAATATCCACAACCTCGTCTGCTTCAAAAGTGATGAAGGTTACCTTCAACGGCGGAGTTCCGTAGACCCAGTCCTCCTGTTCCACTCCATCCACGGTCTCCCGGATTTTATGGTCGGGATAGCCCAGAGCCGCGCGAACCATATCGGGCGACATGCCGGCTTGGGCCTCATTCTGCTCGATGGCGAGCTTGAACTCTTCCGGGATGGGCCCGAAAAGGGCCTGGAGCGGGTTGACCGGTGTGAAGTCGAGCACCGGGCTCAGGTACTGCTTGAACTCGTCCACGGTCAGGTCCTGGAGACGGTCCGGAAAGACGAGAGTGATCATCGAGCCAACCGGGGGCTTGGAGGAGTCCGCGGAGGAAAGCGGTGTCGTGCCACCCCCCATGCCAACTTCGATGTGCTCATACCACTTGGTCTTCTTCTTGCCACCGCCGTTGATTTCGACGGCGATCTCCTTGTCGCGGAAGAAAATATTCGATATCTGAACAAGGATCTGCGGACCCACGGCCGTTCCATTCTGAGTGATTTCTTTGGTGAGGCTGTCGTTGTCGATCTGCCCGTCGACTTTCAGGAACAGACCTTTTTCGCCGCGCGGCAGGGCCGAGAGCAGGGTGCCGTATTCGGCCACCATGGCCCGGATGATCGCCATCCGGGACCGGGGCTTCAGATCGTTTGCAGTCGCAAGCGGCCGCAACGCCAATAGGGAGAATAGCAACGAGAACGCCAAAAAAAGACGGGACATGCAAATGCCTCCGCGTTCCGGATACTGAGCCGGAATAAGATCGCTGCGTGACAGTATAACGCGAACCGGGCCGGCAGGCAAATGAAACCTCCAACAGATAGACGACAAATAGCCGATGGTTAGCCTGTTGTTGAAAGGATATCCCCCGCCAGCCGGCCGGCGGAGACGGCGAGGCGGTGTTCCATAATACCAACTATCGGTTGCCGGGCGGGCCGCTCGAGAGCGCAGCCATCGTGATAAAATCGGCCCGGGAAGGCATATGACCATGATAACGAAGCCGCAGTCGGAAACGAGTCCGGAAGGGTCGAAAACCGCCGGGAAAACGATCGTCGTCATGCCTGCCTACAATGCGGCCAGGACGCTGGAAAAGACCTATTACCAGATTCCCCCCAGCAGTTACGACGAGATCATCCTGGTCGATGACGCCAGCTCGGACAATACCTGGGCCGTGGCCAACTCCTTGCCGATTGTTTCTATCCGGCACCGCAAGAACTGCGGCTACGGTGGAAATCAGAAGACCTGTTACACGCGCGCTCTGGAGCGTGGCGCCGAGTATGTCGTCATGCTGCATCCGGACTATCAATATGATCCGACGATTGTCTCCGATCTGGTGGCCCCCTTGCGGGCCGGGGAGGCGGATGTCGTTCTGGCTTCGCGAATGTTGGGAGACCCGCTCGCCGGCGGCATGCCCCGGTGGAAGTATGTAGTCAACAAAGTGCTCACGGGTCTGGAAAATCAGGCTCTGCGGACCCGGTTTTCCGAGTTTCATACCGGATACCGGGCCTTCAACCGGCGGGCTCTGGAAAGTGTGAATTTCGAAGCCAACTCGGAAAATTTCCTCTTTGATAACGAGGTCCTCGTGCAATTGGTTCTTAAGGGACTTCGCTTCAAGGAGATTCCGGTAACCACCCGGTACAGTTACGACTGCTCCTCGGTGGGATTCGGACAGGGCTGCATCTACGGGTTGGGGATTCTAAAAACAATTGCCAAATACTTTTTCCATCGATCCGGAATCTACCGGTTCAAGCAGTTCCTCTGACCTGGCTCGGGTGTGTCCTGTTTGCGCCGCGGAGGGTCCGTTTCCCTTAGCCGCCGCTCAGAACCGGTTCCGGCTGCAAGAATGCCTGCATTGCGGGATCGTGTTTCTGTATCCAATCCCGGAATCCGGCGAGCTGAACGCCTATTACACCCAGGACTATTACGGGGAGGACCGGCAGAAGTTCCACAGTGTCCTGGAGCGGGGAATTCTCTCCCTGACGCGTTGGAAGTGGAATCGCTTGCGGCCCCTGTTTTCACCCGGCGACCGGATGCTCGATATCGGCTGTGGCCGGGGCGTGCTGGTGCAACTGGCGCGACAGGCAGACGTCGAAGCCTACGGGCTGGAGCGTCACTACCCCGGCGCACCGAACCGGCCTCATGTGATCTACCAGGATCTGGCTGACTGCGATTTCCCCCCCGCGCACTTCCAGGGAATCGTCATCTGGCATGTACTGGAGCATCTGCCGGACCCGGTGGCTGCTCTGCGCCGTATTCATGAATTGCTGCAACCGGGTGGATGGGTCTCGGTGGCCGTGCCGAACTATGGCGGCGCGCAGGCCGGAGCATCCGGCCCCGAGTGGTTTCATCTGGATCTGCCGCGCCACATCTGGCATCTCCGGCCACAGGTGCTGGAGCGGATGCTTTCACGGGCCGGGCTGCGCGTGATGCAGCGGCGGACATTCTCTTTCGAGTACGACTGGTTCGGCACGCTCCAGAGCTGGATGAACCGCTGGACGGGAAACAACAATCGCCTCTACGCGATGCTGAAGGGGGAAGGGGGCCAGTCCGCGGGTGAAAAGCTCTCCAATCTGTTGCTGGCTTCGGCGCTCGCTCTGCCGGCGCTGGCCAGTGCGCTCTGGGACGCGGCGCGCGGGCAGGGAGGCACATTGACGATCCTGGCTGAGAAGGCTGGTTCGGAGGAGGGCGGTTGACGAACGATTCGCAGGCGGCTCCATTCAGTTCCCCGGCCAGTTCGGCAGACGGCCCCCCGGCGTCGCCAGGCCGGAAGCAGACTCTACACCACCTGTTCCCTTACGCCCTGATGGCGGCGGTCACGGCCGTGCTCTACGGGCAGGCGCTCGGCTACGATTTCCTCTGGGACGACTTCGCCTATATTCACAGGAATATCCGGATTCACGGACTGGGCTGGGAAAACATCCGGGCCATCTGGTCCGGCACCTATCTGGGACACTACGCCCCGGTGCATCACACCGTGCTGGCTGTCCTGCACCAGCTTTCCGGCGGCTCCGCTTTTGGTTTTCACCTGGGCCAGTTGATCCTCCACCTTGCTTGCGCCTGGGTCCTCTACCGGGTTCTGCTGAAACTGGAACTGCCCCGGGTGGCGCTGCTCGCCAGTCTCCTGTTCGTGCTGCATCCCACAAATGTGGAGACCGTGGCCTGGATCTCGGAGACAAAGAGCACGGCGGCGTTTCTATTCTTTCTGCTCTCATTCCGGTGGTTCATCCGGTACAGGGAAACCACCTGGTGGGGCGATGTGGCCATCTGCGCCGGTTTCTTCCTGCTGTCGATGCTGGCGAAGGTCAATACCATCGTGGCGCCGGCGGTCTTCCTGTTCTATGACTACCGCGAACAACTGCGCTTCACGGCCCGCAGGGCCACGAGCCTCGCCGTTCTGTTCCTGATCAGCGGCCTGTTTGCCCTGCTGCATCTGGGGGCCACCTTTCAGGGCTCGCGGCAGGCGATGGAAAGCGTCTACTACGGAGGGTTGGGGGTTCACTTGATGAACCTGCCCCGGCTCGTTCTGTTTTATCTCCGGATGACCTTTTTTCCGCATCCGCTCTCCGGGTGGCGGATGTTCACCATCCACGAAGAGTTCTCGCTTTCGGTCGGTGTGGCATGGGTGGCGCTGCTGGCCTTGCTCTATATATTATTCCGCCAGTCCCGAGAGCTCCGGTTCTGGGGGTTGTGGTTCCTGGTGTTTCTGGCGCCGGTATTGCAGATCATTCCGTTCCCCATCTGGGTGGCGGACCGCTACCTCTACATTCCCGCCATCGGATTGTTCGTGATTCTGAGCCGGGGGTTTGTCCACGTGGCGGATCGTTGCAGCCGTCCCGGTCGGAAGCTGGCGTTGAACGCCGCGCTGGTTCTCGTCTTTGTCGTGCTGGGCGTGCGAACGTTCATCTACGTGCCGGTCTGGCGCAACGACGTTACTTTGTGGGAGGACGCCAACCGATTGTGCAGCCCGTCGCCCTATTGCCAGTCGAACCTCGGGATGGCCTATCTGCAGCGGGGGGATACGGATCAGGGTTTGCCGCATCTGATCCGGGCCGTGGAGATTCGTCCTATTCCACGCTACCTCGTCTACCTCGCGGATGCCTATGCCATGAACGCGGGGGATTACCGCCAGGCGCTGATTGCCTATCAGATGGCCGAGCGCCAGGGCGGGAGCGAGATCAACGCGGGTTTCTACGGCAAGCTGGCCCGCCTGCACCTGAAGACGGGCGATTCGGGGCGAGCGACGGAGGCGATTGAAAAGGGGAAATCCCTGGGGGGCCCGGACCCGAACTTGCTGGGCATCGAAGCGATCAGTTACTGGATGGGGGGGAGATGGGATTTGGCGCGGGCGGCGGTGGGCCAACTGGCCGCCGGTACGGGAGGCGAACAAACTGCGTTTCAGCTCATCGGAGAATTCTGGGGAGAGAGGGAGCAGATCGGAAGGATGCAACAGGATCTGGCTGGCGGGCTGGCCAGTCCGGTGGGGGCCTCCGATCCCGTGGCCGGCGCTGATCCATAAGAACGGGTCTTGGCTGACCACCGATATTGTTTTTCACAAAAGAAAAGGACGGCAATCTGCCGCCCTTTTCTTTTGCAATTAAATCCGGGAGAGGTTTTGAGGCAGGTCGTTAGTCGTCATCCTCGTCTTCTTCCGCCTCTGCTGCTTCTACTGCTTCTTCCACCTCATCTTTTTCGTGTGCCCGGTTGGAGAATACCTTCACGTAAACGGCGCCCAGCGGCTCAGCTTCCGGCAGGGTCAGGAAAGGATTCGGGTTATACCCGACGGCCTCGAAGGGGAATGTGTCACCGATCGCATACTTGGTGGAATACTTTCCCGATGTGGCGAGAACTTCGTAAGTTCCGTTAACCGGACCACCCGCTCCAAACAGGACCTGCGAGTTGGGGTCGGCCGGTTCGGCGGGAACATCCATTGTGGGATCCGCGAGAGGCGCGACAAAAATTCCCTCCCCCAGCACCTGGAAAATGATCTGATCCCCATCCGTATCGGTGATGCCCAGGCGGTTATCGAAGCTGAAAAGCGGGAACGCGGAAAGGTCGAAGGCAAAGTTCGTGATCGATACTCCTTCGATCTTTCCCGTAGCCGTGCCCACCTGGACGCCGGTGCCATCCTCGTTGAATTTGATCACCTTGTCCTGCAGGGTGAAAAGGATATTGCGCCGCTTTCCGTTTGCCACTTCCTGCCCACTGGGATGGTCCTCTTGCTGCCCAGGAGGGTTATGATGTTCGTTATGCTCCGCCCATCCTGCCAAAGGTATAACAATGCCGATCAATCCGACCAAAGTAAATCTCAGCAGATCCTTTTTTAGAGACATTTTCTCTTTCTCCTCTTCAATCTGAATGCCGGGTTCGAGTTTCCCCAGGTAAATCCAAGGAACCAGATATCAGGAAATTCTTTTACCCGAAACTGGGGGAAACTCCATGGGGGGAGAACGTCAACTGTACAAGATCAACGCCTCTCCACCATACTAAAATGTCAAAATATTGACAATTTATAGTTGGTTGGAGAAAGTAGCACAGGGGAGGGCCTTCGCCGCTCCAGTATCACCAGAAAATGAATCTTATGGTAAAAGTAATTTATGTAACTTGATGAATAATGTTTAGATAGTAATGTTCAATGCGTTGCGTTAAGCGGTCAAGTCCAGGCTCTTCGCCGGAGACTATTCTTTTACCGGGAGGACGTGAATGGCCTTGATCACCAACTGGACCTCGTCGCCTTCCTTCAGATCCAGCTCCTGGAGCGACTCGGTGGTCAGCACGGAGGCCAGTTGTGTGGCCGACAGAACGTCAAATTTAACCAGCGACATGATCGCGTCGCTTTTCACCGATTTCACTCTTGCTTGAATGCAGTTGCGCGCACCGTATTTCATTGTTCCTCCTGAAGTAAAGAAATTTAAGCCACAGGCTCTCCGGGAACAGAAATCCTCCACAGGCCAGCCGGGAGGGTTTTGAAATTCTCCCGGTCGGCCTGGTGCTCTTCGTTGGTCTGGCAGATGCAATCACTTGGCGAGTGGGCCGGGCCGCAACTGGAACTGGACCACTTTGCTGGTTGTGCCCTTTCCCGTCTCGCTGTGGAACGGCGCGCGGGTCGCATAGGTGGACCACAGTCCCCGGCCTTTCCAACCGGCGTTCGCGTCGTCGATCCGGCCATCCAGTCCCTTGGCATAGAACCCCATCGGATAAGGCACATGCAGCGTGATGAACTCGCCGGTCTCCGGTTCCAGGGCCAGCAGCGCGTCGGAGAGGTTGCCGGTGGCGATGGGCGTGTTGGCGCCCAGGCCGAAGGTGTCGTACTGGTCCACCCAACTGTAATAGCTGGCCTCGGCGCTACCGGAATCGGATACGCCCTTGAGCGGCGGGCCAGGGAACGGGTAGAGCGTCCATCCCTCGGGACAGTGCTGTCCGGTGGCCTTGGCTCCGTTGAGCGGGCCGGTGCATTTGCGGCGGTCAAAGCTGGCAAAATGACCGCTTGCCAGCGGCGCCCAAACCACTCCGTCGCGGTCGATATCCATTCCGCGCGGCGAGAAGCCCCGGTTCGGGACATCCGGATTGTCCCATGGCGGCTGGTAGATCTCGGCAAGGGCGGTCTCCGGCGGGTTGTCGCCAGGGATCAGACGAACGATTGCGCCCGGAAATCCCAGCGACGATGCCCATACGGAATCATCCACCGGGCTCGGCGCCACGCCGTAGAAGCTGGAGACGACGCGCTTGTCCTTCGCAGGGTCAACCGGCTCGTCCGGCTCCACCCAGGCGTCCTGCTTGCCGTTCCCATTGGTGTCCAGGATCAGCGGGGTCCAGCCCTGCGCCAGCTGTTCGTCGCCGGTCTCATCCAGCAGTTTCGTATTCAGCCAGCCGGCAACATTTCCGCCGCCGCTGGTCCACAGGGTGTTGTTCTCATCTTCGGCGAAGAAGAGGTGATGCGTGCTGAAGCAGGTGCTGACCAGGGTGAACTCCTCGGTCTTCGGATCGTAATTGGAAAGATGCCGCCGGGCCCGGTCGTTAGGGAAATGCTTTGCCGAGGGATGTTCGGAGCCCTCCTTGCAGAAGGCCGGGTTATCCACGGGCCGCACGGTGGAGGTCAGCCACACCCTTCCCTGCTGGTCCATCATGGGGTTGTGGGCGTTGGCGCGGCTGTCCCAGATCAGCTGCTCGCCCCAGTAGGGCGACGGCGCCGGAACGGAATCGGCCGCGGCGATGGGCGTTTCCGGATCGCGCACCGGTATCTGGATCTGCGATGCCATGTGGTTCACCGGGTCCAGCACGCTCATCCGGTCCGAGCTCAACTCGTGGACGCCGTAGATGGGCCCATAGGCGTTGACGGTGGGGTTGCGCTTATCGGTGGCAACCTCGTCGTGGAAATACTCGGTGGGCTCGGCCCAGTCCCAGAGCGTAACGACAACGTTGCGTTCTTTGCCCTGCGGACGGGGAGGCGTAGGCGGCAGCTCGCCGTCCGCGATCCGGTCGCTCCAGTCCGCAAACATCCGTACCGAGCGTTGATAGCCCATCTCGGTCAGCCGGCGCACCATATTGCTGCCCGCCTGTCCCGACTTGATTCGGCGGTCCCAGGCGGCCTCGGAGTTTTCGAACTCGCCCAGGTTGTCCGGGTATTCCCGCGTGGCCTTGTTGCCGATCTGATGGCAAGTAATGCAGCCATCGGTCTTCATCATCCGCAGCCACTGCGCCTGATTCTTCATGGCCGGGTTGATCCCGTTGCCGGACGGGCCGGTCCCGGGGAACTCGCTCTCGGCGGGCGCCTCCAGCAGCGAATACCAGTAGAGGGCGGGGTAGTAATGCGCCGCGGCCGCCGCATCCGGCGCCACCACTCCGGCCAGATCCAGTTGACTGCCCGGCGTGCTCTCGACCGGTTCGGAGTCCACCAGTCCATAGCCGCGCGACCACACGCGGTAGGTGGCATCCGGCAGGTCGGGCAGAACGTAGCGGCCCTCATCGTCGGTAACCACAATTCTCACGAACTTTGTGGGCAGATCGTCCGTCTCCGCAATCACCCAAACGCCTGCTTCCGGGCCCTGGGCGCTGCTGACGACGCCGCCAATATCGTCGCCATCCAGGCGCACTCCACCGCCGGTGAACTGGCAGGCGTTCGTCATCGCCAGAATAAATGCCGTGGCCAGGCCTGCCACCTTCATCGCTGAACTCACACCGCCCTGCTTGCTCATTTTCTTTTGTCCTTTCGCTGACTTCGGCCGAGCCGTTGCAGCCCTCACGCACGTGCCGCAGGAAGAGTCTACCGCAGAGCGAGGGGCGGGGAAACCAGTTTTCTTCGCGGATGGATTCAAAGCCGGGAGGCGATATCAATCCGTTGCGGGACGCCGGTACAGGGTGTAGGTGAAACTGCCGTGCAGCCAGGCTTCGCCGACCGCCTCATCGTGCCGGCTGTCGACCGATTCATCGAGGATGTGGGCGTAGTGGCCGCCGAGACGGGCAACTTCCTGTTCGAGCCGGACACAGGTTTGCGCCATCAGGTCGTCGTAACAGCGGTTCCACAGCTCGTCGCGATGAGCAAGATTGCCCGGGACGCGACAACTCGTCGCCTCCACCGTGTGTTCGGCCACCATCTCGGCTTCCAGCGGCGGCAGTTCACGGTGCCAGTAGACCACCTTGTTTTCGGGGAGGTCGGGATCGGATGATTTCTTCATTCGCATCGGCGGAGAGGAACCAAAAAGGCATGATAGCTTTTCCGCCGGAGCGGAAGAAAGTCAGCTTTTGAGAACCCGACCGGTGGCGGCGCCGGCCGGGGAATCGGGCACCGGAGGCTCAGAATATCTCCGGGAAGTGGTACGTCATGACAGAGTTCAGCACTTTGTCCGAGATGATCACGGTTTTGTTTCTGACGTCCAGATCGATGCCCCGCGGCTGCTTCAGATCTCCGTTGGGTCCGCCGATCATCCAGCGGGGAGCCACATCGCCCTCATCGTCGGTCGTGCTCCAGACGCCCACGAACGCCCCGTCATGAGGGCCAATCGTGCTCGGTCCCGGCATGGCCACCAGAACCAAACCCTTCTGTGAGAACGCCCGCATTCCGAAGGTGCCTGTCAGCAGGGTCTTCGGCCCGCCCACGGCGCGAACCGGCGTTACTTCGTCTTCGTCGGTGCGATTGAAGAAAAGAAGCCGCGGAAATTTTTCTTCCGGAGAGCCGCCCGGGTTCGTGGCGATGATCACGTCGTGAACGTAATCCACCGAAACCGCGTCCACATCGATTCCATCCGGCATGGTCAGCACGCGGCTGGGTGGCACGTTGCCGTTCGCCAGCCAGTCGAAGACCAGTATCTGGGCGTCCTCGGAGACCAGGATCTCGTTATGCACCGGGTCGATCTCTACCTTGTCCGTATTGCTCAACCGCGTGCGCGAGCCCTGGATCACGCGAATGGGCTTTACTTCACCAATGGCGCCGCCGGGAAAGACCAGGATGGCTTGCGCAAACGGCTGGGGAACGTAGAACTCGTCCCGCACCTGGTCATAAACGATTCCATGCATAGTGCGGCCCAGCATGGTGGACTGGCCTTCAATCTTCCGGGTGGGTTTCTGGTTGCCTTCCGCCATCCTGGCGAAGACCGCGATCTGCGGATGAGCCACTCAGTTGGGCACCAGGATCTCTTCCCGCTTGGTGTCGTAGGCCACGGCGCCCGGATTGCCGATCATCAGCGCCGGCTCGTCCACCGGCCCGCTGCGGATCGTGCGCAGCGGCAGCGTATCCCCGGAGGCATCCATTTTGTACACGGTCGCGGTGTGGTTGCCGAAGTTGGCGACCCAGAGTTCGCCGTTCTTATGGTCGAGCGTGATGCCGGTGGGATTCTTCAGACCCGTTCTGGGTCCTTGCAGCACCCGTTGCGGTGCAGCGTCCCCCTCGGCGTCGGGAGAAAAGACCAGGACCGAGTCGCCCATATCGTTCGCGACATAAAGCTCGCCGGTCTCCTCATCCACCGACAGGCCGGTGGCCCAGTTCAACTGTGTCTTGGGCCCGGAGATCAGGCGCAGCGGCGGAGTATTTCCCTCGGCGTCGATGGCGTGCACGGAGATGGAAGACGGAAAGGTTTTTCCCGTGCCGGGAATCCTTCGTTCCGCGGGCCATGTGGAAGCTGAACTGAAGGTGCCCTGATACATTCCGGTCTGCGTGATGTCGCCCGTGGTCCGGTTGAATTCCCGGAAGCTCCCGTGATTGGTAACATAGATCAGGCCGCGTGTCGTATCGACGGCCAGTCCGTGCGGGTCCGCCAGACGGGTTTTATCTCCCTGCATCAGCCGCAGGGGTGTCTCCCGGTCCCGGGCGTTCTTGTCGAACACAACCACGGCATTGGTATGTTGCAGGGACAGGAACAACTCCTGGCGCTGCTCGGAAACGGCAACGCCGAAGGTTCCGTGCGGAGTGCGCAACTCCTCGGCCGGCTCCGTGTTGCCCCGCTGTTCCCGCGTGAAGATCACCAGCGTGTCGACCGTGTCATTGTTGACCGCGTAGATATCCCCGCTCTGCGGATCGATATAGATGCCGCACTGGAATTCGATCTTGGTCCTGGAGCCGCCGATCATGCGCTTCGGCTCGCTGAAGTTTGCCGTGGGCGGGGCATTGGAGAGCCGGTCATAGACCAGGATCTGGAAGAGGTTTTCGTCGGTCAGCACCACCTCGTCGTGCTGGACATCCACGGCGACGGAACTGAAGGCCGGGTAGGAATCGCGAATGACTCGGATGGGCGGCCGCTTGGCCGCTTCTGCCGCCGCTGCGGTTGCGTCTCCGGATGGAGAAGAGGCGGCGCCCGGCTGGCTTTGGCGCAGAGTCAGGGACGCCGGGGCGCTGGCCGGCATCCATTCGCACATCTGCCCGTTCATCTCAGGCAGCGGCGTTACGGAAACAAGTCTGCTGGCATCAGTCAAAGCGGTCGAGCGGTGTGGAGAAAAACTACGGACTCCGGCTAATTCAATTTTGCCCGCTTGCAGTATCCAGGCCACGGCCACAACGAGTGTTATCGTTACCGCGACCACGCTGCCGACTTGCCCCACCGTCCAAATGCTCTTCATCGTTACTGTCTCCTATCCAACTTTCAGGCTATTGAGTTCCCTGCGGGCTGTGATCAGTCCATCGCCCATTTCTTTGAATAGTCCGCGTAGTACCCACTCATGATGGCGTCGTGCCACAGCTTGGCCACGGCCGGGAACGGGCCCATCGGCAGGTCTTCTTCCGCCCGGGTGTAGCCGTGGACCCCGGCCATAAACTGCACCAGCCTCACCTTGGGCGGCGGGTTCATTCCGGCATACATGGGCAGCGTGATTTGCGTGTAGTTCTCCGGCGTGTGGTCGAAGCTGACTGCGGCGATGCCGAAGATCACCGGAGGAACCGGCTTGACGCCTTCTCCCCACAGCTCCATGGCGTAGCCAACGAAATGCTCGGTCAACTCCGCGGTCTTTTCGGGCGATAGTTTCAGCCGTTTGGCGTTCGCCCTCGCCATGGCGGCCAGCTGATGCCTGCTTCCGAAGTGGATCGGTCCTTCCGCCTTGAAGCCGCCGATGGGCATGTTGCCCTCCGAGGCGAGGATATCCTCCATCAGGCTCGGCAGACGCATCAGCGCCTCCGGACCCTGCTCCACGAGCGCTTCGGGCCCTGCATAGCGGGCGCGGTCGCGCCAGGTGCGGATGTGGAGGCAGTTGAAGGGGCGATCGCCGTACTGGCGCCCGTCCCGGTTGCCCGAGGAGCGCGACTGCACGCGGAAGATGTATCCGAACGGCGAGTTGTCCATGCCCACCACGCCGCCGATATTCGGCACGCGCTGGCTCAGCATGAAGGAGAACGGCCCGCCGGTGGAGTGTCCGTGGATGTAGATCGTAAATTCATCCGTTGGCAGGTGCCGTTCCATGAACGCCCTGCCACCCTCCTCGAACGCCGCGGGCCAGGCCGCCATGCGGTGGTAGAACCGGCTTCCTTCCTTGGCGCAGGCCTGAATGATGGTCCCGTACTTGTCCCGCATGGACCGGTCTTCCACCATGTCGTACTCCTCGCGCGTGATCACGGTATCGGAGGTCCACAGCGGCGTGCGCACGGTGCCGTCGGGATGAATGGACCCACCCGGCCAGTTGCGGCTCGGGTCCGGCAGGTAGATTCGTCCTGGATAACTCATCGTCACGACTTTGAACCCGAACTTTCTGGCCAGTAGCCGCGCTTCCTTGTCTTTCGTTCGATGGTCGCCCCCACCGCCGTGGATCAGAAACAGGCCCACCTTGCGACCATCCGGCCCGCGGGGAATTCTGGTGGTGTCCCGCGGCTCGTATACGTTGCCGCCGATGTCCCACGCCATCTCCAGGGCCTCGACGCGGATGATGTCCTCGCGGATATCGATGTCGATGTCCGGCATCGCCAGGACCTTTTGCGACGTTTTGACGATCTCTTCCCTGGAAAACTCGGATGGCGGTTCCCAGTCCTGGGCCAGGAGTGGGCTGGCCGGCTGCAATACCAGCCATCCCACCAGCCATACCATGACCCATTCCATGCTAACGAGCCACTTTCTGGACATAAGCATTCTCCTTTGCGCCGCCCTGAGCCCGTCGGCGCGCGGCATCCCGCTGATTCACTTCCAGACTTCGCTGGCCGTGCCGATTATACCACTCATGCCGCCAAGTGCCAGCCGCTGCCCGCCGCCTCGAACCCGAATTCCTGCCCAGCTTCTTGCTGGCTTCCCGTCATCATTGACGCCCGCTGCGATACCCGAACTCCTCACCTTCATCTAATCACTTCCTGGGACTGGTGCAAATGCAAAAAAATCGGTTCGGGCAGCCTGAAAAGCTAGCGCGAGTCAGGCACGGAATGGCCCCCAATGAATTATTGCAGATGCTCTTAAGGTATGGTAGCTATAACGTGAAAAATAGTCAGTTTGGTTGGATCATATCTTTATTGAGTTGAATGCCGTGCGATTTATGCTGGAAGCGGTCTCAATATTTCGGAGAACGGTACGACCGCCCAAACCAAGAGTTGCCGGTGCGCGCGAAACCACCGTAGCCACGAAACTTTTTCCACCGAAGCCTTCATTTCCGACCATTGACTGGACAGGAAATGACCATTTTCCCACCTGTTCGAATTGAATTCCCAAAAGATCAAGTAGTGCCATGCGGATCAGTAGATTGGACATCCCAGAGGAGGCATGAAGATGCATTGGAATACTTCAAGTGGCCGGTATTTGTTTTCCCTCGTTGTCTTATCGAGTTTGATTTTTCTGGGGGGATCGCTCGTCAGCCTTGTTGCCCAGACGACTGGGTCCATTCTGGGAACTGTAAGCGATCAATCAGACGCCGTACTTCCTGGAACAACGGTGCTGGCAACGAACCGCGATACAGGGAGTGTCCGGACAACGGTATCCAGTTCCAACGGGTTAATATCGCTTCTTGCTGCTTCCTGTGGGAACCTATGATGTGGAAGCGGGTTTGACCGGTTTTCAGACGGAGATACGCAGTGGAATCACGCTGACCATTGGCCGGCAGGCAGTTGTAAACTTTACTCTTGCTGTGGGAGACATCACGCAACAGGTAACGGTTACCGGGGAGGCGCCTCTAATCGAAGCCACGACTTCTACCGTCAGTGGAGTGGTGGACTCTCAGCAGATGCGAGACATCCCCCTGAACTCCCGCAGTTTTATCGAGTTGGTGCCGTTGCAGGCCGGAGCCACGTTCTCCGAAACGGGAAACACCACCAGTCCCACATTCGGTTACGGGAGGAAGCTCTCGATCGTCGGCACGCGGTATACGGCCAATAGCTTCCTGTTGGACGGCGCCGACATCAACAACATCTCCAACTCTGCCGGAAGCGCCGCCGGGACCATGGCGGGAGTGGAAACTGTCCGCGAATTCAAGGTGATAACCAATGCCTACGATGCCGAATACGGACGTCACACCGGCGGTGTCATCAGCGCCATTACCAAATCGGGCACCAATCAGATTCACGGCTCTCTGTTTGGATTCCTCCGCAACGACAATTTGGATGCGGCCAAATGGGAGGATAACGCCTTTGGAGGAGGAAACAAAGAGGAGTTCAAGCGAAATCAGTTCGCCGCCGCCGTGGGCGGGCCGATTATTCCGGACCGCACCTTCTTCTTTGGCAGTTATGAGGGCCTGCGGGCGAGCCGGGGCGAAACAAAAACTTTCAACGTTCCTGGAATTGCCGCACGGCAGGGATTGATTGATGGCGAAAATATCGGCATCGATCCGGCCGTTCAGCCTTTCATGGATGCCTTTCCGCTTCCGAATGTAATTTGCGGAAGTGGTTGTCTGGACGCCGCATTCCCCTTCGACCGCAGCAATGGGACCGGGAGATTCGCTGACGGCAGGAGCATCATCACAAACCAGGATTTCTTTACTGTCAGAATCGATCACCGGATTTCAGATTCGAGTTCCATTTTCGGACGGTTCAATTTGGATGATGCCGATGTTGCCAACACAACCACCAGACCAAACACATCGAACGATAGCAAGTCCGGATCTCGATTCTCCACTCTGGAGGAAACACACATCTATTCTCCAAGCCTGATCGGCCGGACCCACTTCTCTTTTAACCGTACGAACCTGACTGGCGTAGACACGGAGCTTCCCGGAGCTGTCTACCCGTTTGGATTCAGTTTCAGCGGGGCCGAGGGAGTTTCTGGCAGACTGGATTTTCAGAATGATGTCACCGATTGGGGTGGAAGCAGCACACTGCCCAAGTTTTACGTCAAGAGCAATTTCCAATTCAAGGAAGACCTCTTCTATACCATCGGGCAGCATTCGTTCAAGTTCGGTGGCCAGTTCCAAAGAACGCAGGTCAATGAACGTTCTGACTTCCACGGCGGCGGCACATTCCGGTTTTCCGACTTGGAAGCGTTCATGCGGAACATATCCAACAGGATGAGTTTCATCAAACCGGGCTCGGACACCAATCGGGCATGGAGGCAGAACCTTACGGGTCTCTACATTCACGACGACATCAATCTGCGTCCCGGCCTCACGGTGAATCTTGGCCTCCGTTATGAGTTCATCAGCACGCCCCGGGAAATACATGGCAAGGTGGGGAACCTTCGGGAACTCTCCTTTCCCTTCTTCGCTACTTATAATACGGAGAATACCGACGTGGGGGACGATTACTTCCTGAATCCCTCCCTGAAGAACTTTGCTCCCCGGATCGGGCTCGCCTGGGATCCGTTCCAGACCGGCAGGACCTCCGTCCGCGCCCGTTTTGGCCTCTACCACCAGCAGATACTGCCTTACATCTATCGATCTCCGGGCAACCGGGCCGCGCCCTTCTTTGCGGTCGCCGAGGCGGATTTGGGAGACATGAGCTTTATCGATTTCCCCAATGTTTTACAACACAGAACGATATCCTGTCCACGCCCGAGATCGGGGGCAGACCACAGATTGACTTCCTCCAGTACAATGCCTCGCAACCGGCCGTCATCAAGTGGAGTTTCGACGTGCAGCAACAGATCGCACCCGATACTACGGTGGAAACTGGTTACTCCGGCACGCGTGGAACGCATCTGACCCGGGGCGGGTTGATGCACAATGTAACGCCCTCCACAATGGTGGATGGCCGGCGGCTGATCCTGATCAATGAAAAGCAGCCCAACCAAAACTTCAACCGCATGCGCTGGCGTGACTTCGACGCCAGTTCCACTTATCATGCCTTCCGGCTGACTCTTACCAAGCGGTTCAGCCAGGGCTACCAGGTACAGAGCGCCTACACCTACTCAAAATCCACGGACGATTCTTCCACTTTCCTCGGCTCCGGTGATTTTGCCCTGGGCGACCGGCGCGGCTACTTCGGCCTGAAAGAGCATGCGCTCTCCAGCTTCGATGTTCGCAATAGCTGGACCACCAACTTCGTCGTCGACATCCCTTATGGGGATCTGACCGGCGCGGCCGAGAAGGCCCTGGGCGGATGGAGCGTCAGCAGTATCGTGCGGTTGAACAACGGAAGTCCCTTCAATATCAATAATCAACAACCCCGTGATGGCAGAACTCAGATGCAGCGGGTGGAGGGCAGTTCCGTGGACCTGGTTGCTGGAGGTGATTCGAATCCGGTCCGTTCCCAGAACCCGGATGAATACTTTGATCCCTCTCAGTTCCAGATGCCCTGGGATCCAAGTGATCCATCCACATTCTATCTCGGCAATCTGGGCCGGAATACACTGACCCTTCCTGGAACCGTGAATATGGATTTCACATTGATGAAGACCACACCGCTTTGGGATGAGGGAGTCAACCTCCTGTTTCGCGCTGAGTTCTTCAATCTGTTCAACCGGCCCAATTTTGGACAGCCAAATGCCAGATTGTTTGACCGGCGAGGCCGTGCACAAGTGGATGTCGGAGAAATTGAAGATACGCGCACGTCAGCCCGCGAGTTGCAGTTCGCTCTGAAGCTGGAATTTTAGAACGATCACAGTTTGCGTTCACCGATCCGGGAGATCAATCCAATCGAATTGATTTTCGGTGGTTTGGCGATCTGTCGAAACAAGAAAATACAAAGCATCCATTGGTCACCTCACCGTTGGTTGTGGTTGGCTGGGTGCTTCCGCAATCAACTGTTGGTGGATTCAGCATAACAATATAATATTCAATAGGTTGCAAGCATAAATGGACTTAGTAGTTCTGCGGAGTGTAAAATGCGGAATAAGCTGATTTATTTGTTAGAGATATAGAGGAACTACCAATACTAGATTGCGAAAACACCTATTGGGTATAGGTGCAGATCTATTTATGACGCTCATCTCTTCATCGCCCGGCGCATTGTTCCGCCAAGCCCTTAGTTCAGAAACGCCTCTCCAGATTGTGGGCACAATCAACGCTAATCATGCATTGATCGCACAAAAGGCCGGTTTCCGTGCCATTTACACTTCCGGCGGTGGTGTCTCGGCCGGCTCATTGGGCTTACCCGATCTCGGAATTATTACCCTCCATGATGTACTGACCGACGTCCGCCGCATAACACGCGTCTGCGACGTGCCGCTTGTCGTGGATGTTGACACCGGCTTTTCCAGCATTGGCCGGACGATTAAGAGCTTGATCAAGATCGGCGCGGCAGGCTGCCACATCGAGGATCAGGTGAGTGCAAAACGCTGCGGCCACCTTCCTGGAAAACGGCTCGTTTCGACCGACAAGATGGTCGAACGGATAAAGGCCGCAACTGATGCAATGACTGATGAGAACTTTTTCCTGATTGCGCGAACCGACGCGCTGGGTCCTGAGGGTTTTGATGCAGCGGTCGAACGCGCCTGCCTATATGTCCGAGCGGGTGCGGATGGAATCTTTCTCGAGGCCGCTGACGACCTGGCCACCTACAAGAAATTCACTCAAATCGTTCAGGCGCCTCTCCTGGCGAACATGACGGAGTTCGGCAAGACACCCCTCTTCACGGTGGATCAGCTTCACAGCGCAGGAGTGGCTATGGCGCTCTACCCCCTGTCGGCATTTCGCGCCATGAACAGAGCTGCGCAGTCCGTTTATCACGCCATCCGCCGTGACGGCCATCAGCAAAATGTTACCGAGATGATGCAGACGCGCGAAGAACTGTACGAATGCATCGGTTACTACGACTTTGAGAATAAACCAGATGGTCTATCGGATTTGAAAGACTAAAAGGGGAACGAAAGTGAACACCGAGAACATCAAACCGAAAAAATCAGTTGCGTTGTCCGGGGTAGAGGTTGGGAGCACCGCGTTGTGTACAGTCGGCCGGACCGGAAACGACCTGCATTATCGCGGCTATGACATCCTCGATTTGGCCGAGGCCTGTGAATTCGAAGAGGTAGCCTACCTCCTGGTGCACGGCAAATTGCCTAACTCGGCTGAACTGACCCAGTACAAGACCAAGCTCAAATCGATGCGTGGCCTTCCTGCCAGCCTTAAAGCAGCTCTAGAACAACTGCCGGCCAGCAGTCCCCCAATGGACGTTATGCGAACCGGCGTCTCCGTGCTCGGTTGTGTGTCGCCGGAAAACGATCGTCACAGTCCCGCGGGCGCCAGAGAGATCGCTGACAAGCTAATGGCCTCCCTCGGCTCCATGCTGTTGTATTGGTATCATTACAGCCACAACGGCAGGCGCATCAAAGTTGAAACGGTAAGCGACTCCATCGGAGCGCACTTTTTGGAGTTGCTGCATGGCATAACACCCCCACTGCTGTGGGTTCAGTCGATGAACACCGCGCTGATCCTATATGCAGAGCACGAACTGAATGCCTCAACGTTTGCCGCCCGAGTAATCGCCGGAACCGGTAGTGATATGTACAGCGCCATTGCCGGCGCGATTGGTGCATTGCGCGGACCGAAACATGGGGGCGCCAACGAGGTGGCTTTGGAGATACAAAAGCGCTACGACCACCCGGACGAGGTGGATGAGGACGTTCGCCGCCGGCTGGATTCCAGGGAGATCATTCCAGGTTTCGGTCATCCTGTATACACTGTCTCTGATCCGCGCAGCAAAGTAATCAAGCAGGTAGCAAACGATTTATCGCAACATCAAAATGACAGCAGGCTGTTCAGGATCGCCGAGCGGGTGGAACATCTGATGTGGGAGCACAAGAAAATGTTTCCAAACCTTGACTGGTTCAGCGCAGTTGCTTTCCACACGATGGGTGTTCCAAGCAGTATATTCACTCCACTGTTTGCCATTTCCCGCACCAGCGGCTGGAGCGCACATATTATTGAACAGCGCATTGAGAACAAGATCATACGCCCGAAAGCAAAGTATATCGGCCCCCAGGATTTGCCCTTCGTGCCACTTAGCAATCGCGGATAACAGGCGTGTCCAGCTCGGACCAACTCCTCACTAGCAGGATACTCAGTAAGTTAGCCATCGGAGGATTGCATGCGCGTTTCCCCTGGAAATGTAAGGACTCAACCTGACCGTGTTTTGGTGGACATCGCTGATTATGTTACGAAGCATGAAATCAGCAGTAGCTTGGCCTATGAAACCGCTCGGTATTGCCTCATAGATGCCATTGGCTGCGGTCTTGCGGCTCTCGATTATCCAGCCTGCACCAAGCTGCTCGGTCCGGTTGTTTCAGGAACTTCCGTGCGCCACGGCGCCAGAGTTCCGGGCACCCATTTCATTCTGGATCCGGTGCAGGCGGCATTCAATATTGGTGCGATGATCCGATGGCTGGATTTTAACGATACATGGCTCGCGGCAGAATGGGGTCACCCTTCCGACAACCTCGGCGGGATTCTTGCTACTGCAGATTGGATGAGCCGCGCGGCCGTTGCAGCAAGGAGGAGGCCGTTGAGAATGCGAGACGTGCTGAACGCGATGATAAAAGCGTATGAAATCCAGGGCTGCATCAGTCTGAAAAACTCGTTCAACAAAATGGGTCTTGACCACGTGATTTTAGTCAAGGTGGCCACTGTAGCGGTCGTATCTAAAATGCTTGGTCTTAGCCACGATAAGATACTGAATGCCTTGTCTTTGGCTTGGGTAGATGGACACCCGCTTCGTACTTATCGCCACATTCCAAATGTAGGTTCCCGCAAGAGCTGGGCTGCAGCTGATGCGACTTCACGGGCAGTGCGTCTTGCCTTGATAGCAAAGACAGGCGAAATGGGTTATCCCTCAGTTCTGACAGCGAAGACATGGGGCTTTTACGACATCCTGTTCGAGGGCAAGAGCTTTGAATTTCAAAGACCTTACCGTAGTTACGTAATCGAGAATATCTTGTTTAAGGTTTCCTTTCCGGCTGAGTTTCACGGACAGACGGCAGTGGAATGTGCCATGAAAATTCACCAACAGTTGCGCAAAGCCAATAAGAACCCAGATGATATTAGAAGGATAACCATCCGCACGCACGAAGCTTGTATTCGCATCATTGACAAGAAAGGTCCGTTGAACAATCCGGCAGACCGCGACCACTGCATTCAGTACATGGTCGCTGTCTCTATTCTCTTCGGGCGACTGACAGCGGAAGATTACGAAGATGCTGTGGCCCGGGATCCACGCATCGACAAGCTGCGACGAAAAATAACATGTGTAGAAGACCCACACTTTACAAGGGACTATCACGATAGCCGGAAACGCTCTATCGCAAACGCGCTGACTGTCGAGTTCAACGACGGTTCAAAACTGAAGGAATTCGTATGCGAATACCCACTCGGACACAAACGTCGCCGCAAACAGGGAATTCCTCTCCTGGAGCTGAAGTTCCAAGATAACGTAGCACGCCGCTTCTCGAGGACTAAACAAAGCGCAATACTGGCTGCTTCACTCGACCAGAAAAAGTTGGAAGCCCTGGGAGTCAACGAGTACGTCGATCTGTACACGCTTTAGTTTTCTAACTTTCCAAGGGACGTGCTCATACAAGGCCGGGGATATTTCTATCTATCAAAGTGCTAAAACTGTCACCTTTCAACTAGAAGTTATCTCATGAATGGTCATAAACCATTGAAGGACAGGGTGTTTGCATTGACACTCTTTCGGAAAGCCTGGATTTATTGGTTTTCTGAAGCGGAGCGCTATTGGAATCCTTAGTCCAATGCAGTCTTTTTCTTATTTATGACCCGACTTCTAGCAAGTTTCCACGGTATCCCATCTCGAATGGAGCTGCGACGGAGCCAAAGTCGCCTGAAGAAGGATGTTTCCAATGGCGAATCGGATCATTTCGGGCCTATATCCCAACCTCAAATTATTTCAATCCGATCGAATATTTGATAAGATGGATGTCGCAGAATGGCCCTTGACATATGGCATTGAGAAGCGTAGAAGTGCATCAAGCCAAAGACGGGAGTCTGTTTTATGAATGCATCTCTCGACGTGAAACTTTGTACTCCTGGTTTGGGTCGAGTAAATCCTCCAAGAATTTGTTCCATCCTCAGAATGATCGTTATGGCGGGCGTGTTCATGACCTCCGCCCATCTGGCGGCGGCCAGACAGCAGCCTGTAAGTTCCTCACCAATTGCAGTATCCACTCATCGCGCGATGCTGAATCGCTATTGTGTTACCTGCCATAATGAGAGGCTTCGCACCGCCGAGCTTACACTGGACAAACTGAACGTCGATAGCGTTGGCGAAAGCCCGAAGTCCTGGGAAAAAGTGTTGAGAAAACTGCGGCTGGGGGCAATGCCTCCCGTGGGTGCGCCTCGGCCGGATGAAGCTAGTCAGAATTCTTTTGTCATCTACCTGGAAACGGAGTTGGACAGGCTGGCCACGGCGGCTCCCAATCCTGGCCGGCCCACAGTCCATCGGCTCAACCGTGCTGAATATACCAACGCAATCCGGGATGTGCTGGATCTGGAGATCGACGGCGCGACGCTGCTGCCTGCCGACATCGCCGAGCACGGATTCGACAACATGGGGGAGGTTCTCTCAGTATCGCCGGTGCTGATGGAGCGATATATGCTGGCGGCAGGCCAGGTTACTCGAATGGCCATCGGGGATGCCACGACACGCCCCGCCGCTGAGACGTACCAACTCTCCAGGACGACTCGACAGGATCTGTCCCAAGAGGACAGGATGAGTGATGATTTGCCGTTCGGCTCACGTGGCGGCATAGCGATTCGCCACCACTTTCCCGTTGATGGCGAATACATCATTAAAATTCGATTACAGAGAAACATTGAAGGTTACATCCGCGGTCTCGCGGATGCGCATCGACTGGATGTCCGGCTTGATGGGGCCCGCATCAAGCTGTTCACCATTGGGGGCGAACATCATGGCCGTTCCGGACCGATCTTTACCAAGAACCAAGAGGCGGATTATCGGGGCGACTTGGCACAGACCGGGTATGAGTTCACAGCGGATGAGGTCTTAGAAACTCGATTCACGGCCGGTGTGGGTACGCACACGATTGGGGTCACATTCCTGAAGCAGACCGTCATGCCCGTTGGCAGGCTGGTCCCGCGCATGCCCATCAGTGAAATCGATCAGTACAAAGGGGGCGATCCGGCGGTCGAGAGTGTTGTCATCACCGGGCCCTACGGCGGAAAAGGAGTAGGAGATACCTCCAGCCGCCGCCGGATATTCACGTGCAGGCCGGCCCGAGCGGAAGAAGAGTCCTGCGCCAGAGAAATTCTCTCAACGTTAGCGCGCCGTGCGTACCGGCGGCCTGTGAATGAGCAAGAGATCAATGCTCTGCTCAGCCTCTACCAGGTCGGCCGGAGCGATGGCGGGTTTGAAGAAGGAATTGCCATGGCGCTGGAGAGCATATTGGCCGGACCCGATTTTCTCTTCCGCATTGAAAGCGATCCACCCGACGCAACTCCAAATACGGTTTATCGTGTCAGCGATCTGGAACTGGCGTCCCGCTTATCCTTCTTCTTGTGGAGCAGCGTCCCCGATGATGATCTGCTCGATTTGGCGAAACGGGGACAGCTCAAAGATCCGGCGGTGCTGGAGCAGCAAGTCCGGCGCATGCTGGCCGACTCTCGTTCCAAGGCACTCGTGAGCAACTTCGCCGGGCAGTGGCTGTATATGCGTAGCATGAGCCAACTGTCTCCAGACCCCTCCCTATTTCCTGAATTCGATGGCGAGTTGCGCGAAGCATTCCGGAGCGAGCTGGCGTTGTTTTTTGAGAGCATGCTGCGCGAGGATCGCCCCGCGTCGGAGATGCTGACCGCGGACTACACCTTTGTCAATGAACGGCTAGCCAGGCATTACCAGATTCCGAATGTTTACGGCAGTCATTTTCGGCGTGTTGCGGTGACGGATGAAGCCAGGAAGGGATTGCTGGCCAAAGGCGGTATTCTTGCTGTGACATCCTATGGCAACCGAACCTCTCCGGTCTTGCGCGGCAAGTGGGTATTGGAGCAGATGCTTGGCATGCCACCACCGCCGCCTCCGCCGGATGTGCCACCTTTGGATGACAAGAACAAGGCAGACAAGCCTCTCACGATGCGTCAGATGATGGAGCGGCATCGGTCGAATCCGGCCTGCGCGAGTTGCCACAAGCTAATGGATCCCATCGGATTCGCGCTCGAAAACTTCGACGCGGTGGGCGCGTGGCGATCCACTTATGGCGAGGCTGCTGCCCCGGTTGATGTCTCCGGACAGCTTTTTGACGGCAGCAAGTTTGAGAACTTTAATCAGTTCCGGCAAGTGTTGTTGAGCCATTCCGATCAGTTCGTTTCTACCGCCACCGAGAAATTACTCACTTACGCCCTGGGCCGGGGGCTTGAGCATTACGATGCCCCAGCTGTTCGCAAGATTTTGCGGGAGGCGGCACCCAGCCAGTACCGCTGGTCGTTGCTGATCCTCGGCGTGGTGAAGAGCGCGCCATTTCAAATGAGGAGGTCTCGAACGCCATGAAGGCGATATTCAAGAAGGCCATACCCCGCAGGACATTCCTGCTGGGCGCTGGAGCCACATTGGCATTACCCCTGCTGGATTCCATGATTCCGGCGCTGGCGGCCGCGCCCGAACCCGTGGTACGGGTGGGATACGTATACCTCCCTCTGGGGAGGATCATGCGGAATTGGACGCCGAAAACAGAGGGCCCTGGTTTTGAAATGACTCCCACGCTGGAGCCTTTGACTGCGTTCCGTGATCAACTTCTGGTGATCAGCGGGCTGAACATCAAGGCCGCCGACCCCAGGCCGGGCGAAGGCGGCGGGAACCACGCGCGCCCCTGCGCCACCTATCTGACCGGCATTCACCCACGTGCCAGAAAGGCCGATGCCGGCATTTCGGTGGACCAGATCATTGCCGGGGAATTCAGCAAGCATACTCAACTGGCTTCGCTTGAGCTTGGCCTGGACCCGGCCGAATACGTAGGCGAGGCCGATGGCACGTATGCAGGTTACTTCCGCAGCACGATCTCCTGGCGCAACGGCACCATACCGCTTCCCACGGAGGATAATCCCCGCAGGGTATTTGAGCGCATGTTCGGAGATTCCGACAGCACGAATCCGGAGGAGCGAATCCGCCGAATCAGCAGGCAGCGCAGCATACTCGATGCAGTGATGGGTCGAGTGGATCACCTGATGGCGGCCTTGGGACCAAGCGACGGCCGGAAGATCACGGAGTATCTGGACGCGGTGCGCGATGTGGAACGACGCATCCAGGTGGCAGAGACGACCGCCTCTTCCTCCGGAGAGCCACCGGCGATGGCGCGCCCCGCAGGCATTCCATCCACCTATGCCGAGCATGCCGGGCTCATGTTTGACCTGATGTTGCTCGCCTACCAGACTGACCTCACCCGCGTGATTGCCTTCATGATGGGGCACGAAGGAACCAACCGTCCCTATCGGGAGATCGGCGCACACGATGGCCATCACTCGCTTTCACACCATAAGGAAGATCCGGAGACGGTCGCGATTGTGGAGAAGATTGATCTTTATCAGTCTCAACTGCTCGCCGGTTTCCTCGGGAAATTGCGGGCCACGCCAGATGGGGGCGGCTCACTGCTGGATCATTCGATGCTGGTCTGTGGCAGCGCATTGAGCGATGCCAATCGGCATGTGCACAATGACGTGCCCATCGCTCTGGCAGGCGGGGGAGCGGGTAAGATCAAAGGTGGCCGGCACCTAGTGTACCGGGGACTACCTCTGTCGAACCTGCATTTGGCCACGCTGGACATGTTGGGGATTCCTGATTCCACCTTCCTGATCCCCAATGACAGCGACGCAACTGGAAAGTTGGAAGGTCTCGGATAGCAACACCGCAGCAGTGGCTCAACTCAGGAGGGAGCATGAACAAGTTAGCCAGGGCTATCACTGGGACCTCCAGCGGGCAGTGTCTCGCGGCGCTTCTCAGCGCCGGTCTATGCGCAGGCAATCTCATGGCCGCTAGCGGCGACGTGCGGCTCATCGAGGCCATTAAACATGGCGACAAGGCTGCGGTACATTCCCTCATTGCCGAAAAATCCGGCGTGAATGTGCCTCAGGCGGATGGCTCGACAGCCCTCGCCTGGGCAGCACACCGCGACGATGTGGCCACCGCGGAACTACTCATTCACGCCGGTGCCGATGTAAACAAGGCCAACGATTACGGCGTTACTCCCCTCTCGCTAGCTTGCACCAATCGCAGCGCGGCGATGATCCAGAAACTGCTCGACGCTGGAGCCAATCCCAACGTCGCGCTTTGGAATGGCGAGACGGTGCTGATGACCTGCGTTCGTACGGCCAGCCTCGATGGAGTGAAATTGCTCCTCGCCCACCGTGCGGACGTGAACGCAAAGGAGAACATCGAAGACCAAACGGCTCTGATGTGGGCGGCATCCACAAGGAGCCCGGAAATTGCGCGACTGCTGATCGAACGCGGGGCTAACGTACACGACCGGTCAAAGCTCATTCCTCTGCCCGAGCCGTTCGTCATTCAGAACGAGCAGGTCTTCGGCAGTAATTATCGTCCTACTGTTCACTTCCCACGCTCCAAGGGCGGTTTTACTCCCCTGATGTTTGCCGCCAGGGAGGGTGATTCAGAAACTGCCAGACTTTTGCTGGAAGCAGGCGCGAATGTAAACGACGATACGGAGGAGGAGGGCTCTGTTCTAATTGTGGCCAGCGCAAGCGGCCATGAGAAGCTGGCAATCTTTCTGCTCGAGAAGGGCGCCAACCCGAACGTGAAGGATGGCTATGGGGTCGCCCCGATCCACTATGCCCTGCATGAGGGACTGTTAACACTCGCCAGCGCCCGAAAACTCCCTACCGATGACTTGGGCTGGGCGCGGCCGAACATGCCCAATCTTCTCAAGGTGCTCATGGCGCATGGAGCCGACCCGAATACGCGCATCGAGAAGAACTTCCCCAACCTTGACTACCCATTCCTCGCGCGCGGCGGGGAGGATCACCCTCAGATAGAGCTGGTGAGCGCGACCCCATTCATGCTGGCGGCAGCTTCGGGCGACGTGGCAGCCATGCGCACTTTGGTGGAGGGGCGTGCCGATCCAAAGATGGCAACTTCCGAAGGTGTGACTTCGCTGCTGGTAGCCTCTGGCCTGGGCACTGAACGTGGGCGCCGGGACGAAAAAGGAGCCATTGAGGCACTCAAGCTGGTGCTGGCGCTCGACCCGAACGCCGACGTGAACGCAACAGTGAATGGCGGCGACTATGGCGACGGCCGGACAGCGCTGCACGCGGCGGCCCATCTGGGATGGAACGATATGATTCGCTTCTTGGCGGAAAGAGGGGCCAACCTGGATGCCAAGGACATGTACGGCATGACGCCATTGGAGATCGCCTTGGGCGATCCGGAAGGCCGCTTGTACCGAAACCTCCCAGGCGGCAGATATGACGACCGCTTCCGCCGTCCAGCGTTTCGAGTGAATAAAGAGACTTCGGAATTACTTTTGAAACTGGGGGCCACTCCCTTTACCGGCAAGTTCAGAGAACGTTCGGGCGAGTAGATTGGTAAGTCGAAAATTCGAAACCAGTATTCGCTGCCGTCACAGCACACGCGGGCCGCTTTTTCCAGCCAGCGATCCACAGTGTTCCAGGCAAGTTGCGTCTCTTGTGCAATCCAGGATTTTGTTCACACCTTCGGCGTTCAGCGCCGCGACCTAGTCGAATGTGACGCGTCGATGTTGGAGGTGATGATAAACAGTCCCGCTGCTCCGACAGAAGGTCCTGCCGCAACCAGTGCATTGGAATCGGTGCCGACGTCCCTACCGTGACGAGGCCGATAATCTGTACCAGTCGTTGTGAGAGAGTTTACATCACAACCCGGGGCTGTGGAACTGGGTTCCGGACAGGAGTATAGGCCCCCGGCGCCGGGGGCACAACCCCAAGCGCAGCGTGGGGCTGCACTGTGTTGTACTGCTGCCGCCACTGCCCGATCACGATCTGTGCCTCCTTCAGCGAGTAGAAAATTTCTCCATTTAGGCATTCATCCCGTAGTTCTGCGTATGAATTTCAGCATCCTTGCACGCCTGCGGCGTTGATTTCCCGTTTGCCATTGCCACCTCAATCTGCCTCAACACCATCACGATCTGTTCCGGTTTGTACCTTTGCATTGGCATCTCTTCTGCCCTCCTCCATGAGTTTCTCTCTCACTTCGGCTAGTACTAATTTCCCCGGCCCAGTCACGGATTCGTCAATTTTGGTGACCTGACAGGCATATGAATGTATGCGACTCCCAGTTCTTCAAATTTCTTTATTCGCGACGAACCCATGATCGAGCTTTGGGAATCGAATCCAAGATGCAGGTGGACAACGGCGCGGATTTTGGCCGCTTCCTCTCTGGTGATATCATGTCATCCTACTTCCTGAAAGGAGCAAGAATGGCGGGAACACAAATTGCAGTCAGAAACAACGGTCCCTTGCGCATAGAAGGAGATTTTGCGATATTGGATCAGGATGGGAATGAGTTTGGACTGGGAGGTCGCACTACCGTTTCTCTTTGCCGGTGCGGCCATTCAAATTCCAAACCTTTTTGCGATGGAAGTCATAACGGGAAGGGTTTTCAAGCACAGGACCCAGCCAGAGATCTGCCTCCGAAGCCGACACCTTAATCTTTTACTTTAATTATTGAACAGAGTTCCGTGCGTCGCAGCGGCTGGCTAACGGGCCGCTGCCGCCGGTTGTTGCTCAGTGGGTTGGGCAGGTGAAAGCATGCGTGGCAGCAGGGCATGCAAGCCGAACAGAATTCCCGCGTAGGCCAGGTTGCCGGCCAGCGTCCGGCCATAGAAGGGTAAGGCGGCCAGGTAACAGGCAGCAAGTCCGCTGGCCGTGAGTGGATACCAGCCTTCGACGAGCCAAACGGCGAAGTCCGTCAGCAGAAAAAACTGCGTGCTTCCGAGCAGCACGGCTCCGCCGACGCGGCTGGCGGATGGTTTCCGCAGGAGCTTTCTTCCGATGTAAACGTTGATGAGAAAGGCCGCATAAATGAAGGGTGTCATGGGCCGGATCACCGGATAGCCGTACAGCAGTGCGAGGAGTGGGTCGGAAACCATGAGAATGATCAGGGGGACCAGATAGGCCCAGGGGCCGCGAATCCGAGAGCCGGCGAAAAGACTCATGCTCCCGAGGGGGCTGAAATTCGCCGGGTGAGGAATCAGCCGCGCCAATCCTCCAACGATAGTCAATCCAAAAGCCAGCCTGGATTGGATTGGCTTATCCATCCTTCGGTCCATCGCGACTGCCATCGCTTCTCTCCTCGTCCCGGATTGCCTGTAATCGGCTTCCGGATGCCCTCTCATTCTAAGGGAGGCGGCTATCTCCACGCAAGACAATCGGTGGCTATAAACCAATAGCAGTTCAATCGCCCGGCTGGTTCGATATTTCAATCAACCCGGATAACTTGTCGCGTGCCGCGCCGGAGTCAATCGCGTGAGCAGCCTTTTCCATGCCTTGCGGGATGTCCGAAACCCGTCCGGCGGCGACCAATCCCGCGGCGGCATTCAGCAGCACGATATCGCGTTTCGGCCCGTCCTTTCCATCCAGAATGTCGCGAATGATCCGGGCGTTTTCGGCGACATCGCCACCACTCAGGTCTTCAATCTTGCAGAGCTGGAGACCGTAATCGGTGGGGTTCAGCGTCCACTCCATTACTTTTCCATCCACGATCTCGGCAATCTTTGTGGGGCCGGTGAGGGTGATCTCGTCCAACCCGTCCGAGCCGTGAAAGACGAAGGCACGCTGAACGCCGAGTTCCAGGAGCGCATTGGCGACTAACGTCGTGAGCCGCGGCTCATAGACCCCGGCGATCTGCGCGGTTGCCTCGGCCGGGTTGCAGAGGGCGCCGAGCATGTTGAAAACAGTGCGGATGCGAATGTCGCGGCGGACCGGCTGTGCGTATTTCCACGCCGCGTGCAGGGCCGGGGCAAACAGGATGCCGATGCCGACGGTATCGATGCAGGCTGCCAGGCGTTGCGGGGAGAGGTGCACATTGACTCCGAGCTCTTCCAGCACATCCACACTGCCGCATTGGCTGGAGATGGAGCGATTGCTGTGCTTGGCGACGCGGACACCGCAGCCGGCGACGACAAAGGTCACCGCCGTCGAGATATTGAAGGTGCCACTGACATCTCCACCCGTCCCGCAGGTATCGAGCAGCGGACCCTCCAGGGAATCCCGTCCCGTTCCCGCGATGATCTCCGCCTGGCGCAGATAGGGCGTGATGGGCGTTGCGCGTTCGCGGGCCACCTGGGCGAATCCGATGACCTCCTCGGCCACCTCACCCTTCATGTGCAGGGCGGTAACGAACATGGCGATCTGCATCCCGCTGGCCTGGCCGGAGAGAATTTCTTCCATAATCGTTCTGGCCTGCTCCCGCGTGAGGTCCTTGTGGTCAAACAGCAGGGGCATGGCGGCCAGGAGTGCGACGGGGTGATGAGATTCAGGTTCGGTGGTCATGATCAGTCCTGGCCGGCGGTAAACCTCAGAAGCGCTCCGTTGATATGGTTTGCTTGTGCCGGAGCCTTTCTCTATAGTAACCTTTTCTCTTGGCTCAACGCCGAACAACTAGCCTAAAGGCCATTCTAGCGAAAGCCCGAGTCTCCGCCAAGCGCAGCTTGCATGAGTTGAGCATCCGGCGGAAATCCGGTTGGTGAACGATGAAGATTCATGAGTTCCAGGCAAAGGAAATATTCCGGTCGTTTCAGGTGCCGGTCCCGGAGGGCGAAGTAACCGATTCGGCTGATGGCGCGGCGGAAATCGCGCGGCGGATGAACCGTCCCGTTGTGGTGAAGGCTCAGATCCACGCGGGCGGACGCGGAAAAGCCGGCGGGGTGAAGATCGTCAAGACCCCGGAGGAGGCGCATGGGGCGGCATTGCAGATTCTGGGAAAAAACCTCGTCACCATTCAGACCGGCCCGGAAGGACAACTGGTGCGCAAGCTGCTGGTCGAGGAGACGCTCCCGATCGCCAGGGAGCTCTATCTGGGAATCGTGGTGGACCGTGCGACGGCCAGCCCGGTATTCATGGTGAGCTCGGAAGGCGGCGTGGAGATTGAGAAGGTCGCCGAGGAGACGCCGGAGTTGATCCTGCGCGAGCCGGTGCGGCCCGGTTTCGGACTCCAGCCCTTTCAGGCCAGGAAGATGGCCTTCGCGCTGGGGCTTCCACCGGAGAGCATCCCGCAGGCAACCGAGTTCATGATGGCGCTCTACCGGACATTCGAGGCCACGGATGCGTCGCTGGCCGAGATCAACCCGCTCGTGCTAACCGAGGACGGCCGGATCGTGGCGCTGGACGCAAAGATGAATTTCGATGACAACGCACTCTACCGGCACAAGGACATTCTTGCGCTGCGCGATCTCGACGAAGAAGATCCGCTGGAGGTCGAGGCCAGCAAGTACGCGCTCAACTACATCAAGCTGGACGGCACGGTGGGCTGCATGGTGAACGGCGCTGGACTGGCCATGGGCACGATGGACATCATCAAATACGCGGGAGGCAGCCCGGCCAATTTCCTGGACGTGGGCGGCGGCGCCAGCGCGGAGCAGGTGCGGCAGGCCTTTGAGATCCTGCTTTCCGATCAGAACGTGAAGGCGGTGCTGATCAACATCTTCGGCGGAATCATGCGGTGCGACATCGTTGCTGCCGGTGTGGTGGAAGCGTCGCGGGCGCTGGGGATCAAGGTCCCCGTGGTGGTGCGTCTCGAAGGCACGAACGTGGAGGCGGGACAAAAGATTTTGAAAGATTCGGGATTGAACTTTACCGTGGGCGTCAATATGAAAGATGCCGCGGAAAAAGTGGTGGCGCTGGCCCGCTAGTCTGCCGACCAGTCTGGAGGAATAAGAGAACACTATGAGTATTCTGGTAGATGAAAAAACACGAGTGATTGTGCAGGGTCTCGGCCGTGAGGGAGGTTTTCACGCACACCAGTGCATCGATTATGGAACGCAGATTGTCGGCGCGGTGAAACCGGGCAAGGGCGGCGCCGTACAGGACAACATCCCGTTGTTCAATTCCGTTGCCGCGGCGTGCCGTGAGCTGAACCCGCGCGCGTCGGTGATCTTTGTTCCCCCGCCGGGCGCCGCCGACGCGATTCTGGAGGCTATTGATGCCGGGATTCCGCTGGTGGTTTGCATCACGGAAGGGATTCCTACCTTCGACATGTTGCGGGTGAACAGTTTTCTTCGGGCCAGCCGTACGCGGCTGATCGGACCGAACTGTCCGGGCATTATCTCGCCGGGGAAATGCAAGATCGGAATCATGCCGGCCCATATCCACCGGCCCGGACGAGTGGGAGTGGTCTCCAGAAGCGGAACGCTGACCTATGAGGCCGTGGCGCAGCTGACCGCTCTCGGTATCGGACAGTCATCTTGTATCGGGATTGGAGGCGACCCGATTATCGGGACCAGCCACAGGGATGCGGTCGAAATGTTCAACGCGGACCCGAACACGGATGCGATCGTGATGATCGGAGAGATCGGCGGCACGGCCGAGGAGGAAGCAGCGGCTTACGTCAAGGAACATGTGAAGAAACCGGTCGTGGGCTTCATCGCGGGACAGACGGCGCCTCCCGGACGCCGGATGGGACACGCCGGGGCGATCATCAGCGGAGGGAAGGGAACGGCCGCGGAAAAGATGACCGTCATGCGGGATGCGGGCATTACGGTCGTCGAAAGTCCGGCGGAGATCGGTGAGGCTATAGCCAAACGTCTGGGACAGACGCCGTAGCTGGTCCCTGGCGCTGCCGCGACTGATGGTTCGGGAGTACATACATATCAACGCTATCTTCATATGGAGGAAATATTTTGGCGGTTACCAGGACATTGACGATTATCAAGCCGGACGGGGTCGAGCAGAATGTTGCCGGCGAGATCATCCATGCGTTTGAGGAAAATCAGTTCAAGATCGTTGCGATCAAGATGCTGCATCTGTCCAAGCAACAGGCGGAAGGTTTTTACGCCGTTCACCGGGAGCGGCCGTTTTTTGGCAGTCTAACGGATTTCATGAGTTCCGGCCGCGTTGTCGTGATCGTGCTGGAAGCGGAGAACGCCATTGAGAGGCTCCGGAAACTGATGGGGGCCACCAATCCCGAACAGGCCGCGCCGGGGACGCTGCGGAAACGATTTGCCACTTCCATCGAGCGGAATGTGGTGCATGGGTCCGACGCGCCGGAGACTGCCGCAGCAGAGATCGCCTACTTTTTCAACCAGCTCGAACTGGTGGGTTGACGGGGCGGGGCAGCCGGGTCCGATGCGCCGGGGGGCGGTCTGAAGTGCAGGAGATCGGCAAGGTTCTGATTATCTCCGGAGCGGTTCTGCTGGTTCTTGGTGCGCTGTTTCTCGCCGCCGGCCGGTTTTATTTCTTTCGATTCGGACACCTGCCGGGCGATATCCCCCTGGCGGCGCGGAAACTGCACATTCCATTTTCCCATCGCAACATCCATCATTCTCAACTTCCTGCTGACGATTGTTTGATGCGTACTATCGTGGCGTTAACCCTGCTGCAGCGGGGACTTTGCCGGGAGAGTTGGAGGAATCGACTTTGGAACCGGATCAATTTCATCTGAATTTCCTTCCCGAGCGGAAGATCTTCAAGATCAGCGAACTGAGCCGCCGCGTACGCGAGCGCCTGGAGGCGGATTTCTCCAATATCTGGGTCGAGGGAGAGATCTCGAACTTCAGCAGAGCGGCTTCCGGCCACCTGTATTTCTCGCTGAAGGATGAGTCGGCGCAACTGCGGTGCGTCTGTTTTCGTCAGCAGGCGCGGCTGCTGAAGTTCCGGCCGGAGGATGGTCTGGAGATCATCGTGCGCGGCTCGATCAGCGTCTATGAGCGGCGCGGGGAATATCAGCTCGTAGCGGAGTATCTGGAGCCCCGCGGGGTGGGCGCGCTGCAACTCGCCTTCGAGCAGCTCAAGCAGAAACTGGCGGCGGAGGGCCTGTTCGATTCGGCCGGGAAAAAGCCCTTGCCGCGCTTTCCCCGGCGCATCGGAATCATTACTTCGCCGACCGGTGCGGTCATTCAGGATATGATCCGCGTGCTCGAGCGGCGGCACAAGAATCTGCACCTGCTGTTGTATCCGGTTCGTGTTCAGGGAGACGGCGCGGCCGGGGAGATGGTCGAAGCTCTGCGGGCATTCAACGCTGAGCCGCCCAATGGCGTGCCGGTGGACGTCATCATCATCGGGCGGGGCGGGGGATCGCTCGAAGATTTATGGGCATTTAACGAAGAGAATCTGGCGCGGGCGATTGCCACGAGCCGCGTGCCCGTGATCTCCGCGGTGGGTCATGAAACGGACTTCACCATCGCGGATTTTGTCGCCGATCTGCGGGCGCCCACTCCATCGGCGGCAGCGGAACTGGTAATTGAAACCCAGCAACAGTTGGAGAAGCAGATTGCCACGATGGAGGAATCCCTGCGGCGAGAGATGCAATATCGCTTGCTCGGCTGCCAGCAGAGGCTGACGGAACTGGTGGCGCGCCGTGGTTTTCAGGATCTGCGAATGGTCGTTGCGCAGGCGGCACAGCGCGCTGATGATGCCGCAGCCCGGCTGGTGGAGTCCACCTATGCCGCTCTGCGGCTCCTCCGGCACCGATGGGAGGAGCGGGACGCGTTTCTGCGCCACTTTGATCTGCGCGGACGGCAGGAAAGACTCCGGCTGCTTTGGAGCCGGCACACGGCGAATCTGGCGCATGGGATGCAGCTTCGCATCGCGGAAAAACGGGGGTTGCTCGACCCCTTACAGGCGCAACTGGAACAGCTGAGCCCGAAGCGGATTCTGGAGCGGGGGTACGCGATTGTGAAAGACTCGTCCGGAAACGTCCTGAGAAGAGCCGCCGATTCCAGTGCCGGAGAGTCCATTACCGTGCAATTGGGTGCTGGCCATCTCGAGGCGGATGTTAAGAAGGTGATTCCGGAGCAGTCCTGATCCGGCTGCCGGATCGTCTCTTCGAATAGGGCCTTTCGATTCCAGTCCCTCGATTCGGGATCAGAGATCTCCCGCCTGCTCCTGCCGTTGACGAAGTTCCTGTTCGATTCGTGTAATGTTCAACCGACTCTCTTCCGCCAGCTCATCGGTCACGCCCGCGGAACCGGCGACCTGCTCGAAGTGGCGGCGCGCCGTTTCCGGATCATCTTCATCCTGGTAAAGAACCCCCAGTTCGAAATGGATGCGGGCCACCGGCGCCCGGTCGAAACCGGGTGCTCCCTGCAAGGCTTTCCGCAGCACGTTTTCATAGCCGGAAATTGCCTCCGGAATTTCATCCGCCGCGCGGTGCAGCGACGCTACCTCCAGAGGGAAGATGTAGTTGCGGGGAAAGGTCTCTGCCAGAGTCCCAATCACTTGCCGGGCATCCGCGTAACGCTTCTCACGCCGGTAGGCGACGGTCAGCAGAATCCGCGCGTCGTGCCGTGAGCTGACTCCCCATTTTGACACGACCTCAATCAGCCGGATTCCCCGCTGCTTATCCCCGTTCAGTCCGGCGAAGAAGAACAAAAATCTCGCGGCGCGGGGCAGGCTCCCCGTCACGAAGTCATACAGCCCTGGGATCAGGTAGGCATCGTAATGGCGCTCATCCAGGTCCAGAAGCTGCGTGTGAAAGTTGTTGGCCTTCCGCGCACTGGCGAGAGCGCCAATCAGTGAGCGCTCGATCAGTCCCTGATAGGCGCTTCTTGCGGCGTAAGCGACTCCGCAACTGTAGAGGGACTCCTGGTCCTGATGGTCTTCTTCCAGCCCGGTTTCGCATGCTTCGATGGCAAGTTGATTGGCAGTAAGAAATGGGCGGGACAGAGCGGGATCAGGAGTAATTTTTTTCTTGAAAAAGCGATTGGATGCACCGAATAAATCGCTTTCGAGGGAACCTGCCTCATTCAGTTGCTCGTAAAAATAGCCCATCGCAACATAGTTCTGCCAGCGCGCCCGTTCCGGATCCCCATCCCGCAGCCGCTCGAAATACTGGATGGCATCCATGAATTCGTGGTTGTAAAAATGATCCAGGCCCTGTTCGACTATGCGGGCTTCTTCCTCTGGTGAGAAAGCATTGCTCACCGGCTGAGCGAACTGGACGCAGAAAGCGATCACGAGTCCGGAAAGGATGTGAATGGTTCGTGGCATTCGCATGATTTTCATCGAATCAGCTTCCCACGCGGCCTCCGGGGCGCTTGAAAAACCAGCGGACCGCCGGACAGGTTCATCATAACCGTATTTTTCGGCCCGCAAGGGCCTTCTTTTCCCTAGCGATTACAGATAGGACAACCTCGCGCCGTCTTCGATTGGATGAAATTCCATCGGCCCGAGATGCTTCGCACGAGTCGGTGGGAGGGGGAATGCTTTAACCCGGGGGCCAGTTCATTGCGCGTCCGCCCAGCAGGTGAAGATGGACATGGAAAACCGTCTGCCCGGCGGCGGCGCCCGTGTTCATCACGGCACGGTATCCGTCGGCCAGTTTGAGTTTGTCCGCCAGTTTCGCCGCCACGTGGTGCAGATGCCCGAACAGCACCTCGTTGTCTTCCCGGACTTCGCGCGCCGAGCCGATGTGCTCCCGGGGTATGACCAGAAGATGCACGGGCGCCTGGGGATTGGCGTCCTGGAAGGCGATGCAGGAGGAGTCTTGGTATTCGATTCGCGCCGGTATTTCGCCGGAAGCAATCCTGCAAAAGATGCAGTCGGTTGCCGTGGTATTGCTGGCGGAATCTGAAAGTGGATTCATCGGGTTCATGGGAATCAACCTACCGTGCGTCCAGCCGGACGATCATGGAAGGCAGGGCTTCTCTCTGGAGGAGTGTGGCCATCTGGCGCGCCTCTTCCCGGGAGGATTGCGGCCCGATGCGCACGCGGAACAGTAGCGTGCCGTCGGAGAGGAAGTTTTCGATGAAAACGTCTCTGAATCGCTCTCGCAGTCTGTCGCGGAGACCTTCGGCGGCTGCCAGCTTGCGGAACGCTCCCACCTGGACGGCGAAGCTGCCAGCCTGCCCGCCTGCATTCGTGGAGACAATCTCCAACCGGACCATCGCCGTGCCCGGTCCCACCATGGCAATCTGTTTCGCCGCGGCCAGCGACAGGTCGATGATGCGTCCCTCGATGAACGGTCCCCGGTCGGTAATGCGAACAACAGTGGCACGCCGGTTCTCCAGGTTGAAGACTTTCACCATGGTATCGAACGGGAGCGTGCGGTGGGCCGCCGTCATTTTGTGCATGTCATAGACTTCCCCGTTGGCGGCGCGGCGCCCATGATAGGGGTCTCCGTACCAGCTGGCGTATCCAACCTCCCCTGCTCCCGGCCGGACCGAATCCGGTGGGCCGCCGGATGGCGAAGGGGCGGGGAACGGTGCATTCGTGGCCGTGCGATGCCGCCCGCAGGCCGATGTCAGGAGGGAGATCAGAAGAACAATGAAGATTTTTCCGTGCGTGGACATGGCGCTTGCTTTCCCTGATCCCTGCCGGGTCCGCTGGAGCCGGGCCATGGACGTGCTGGAGCAGGGAATGTAGACTACCGCGCTCCCAATTATAATCAAGTGCGTGATGGGGAGTTGGAGCAATGCCAGTGATCGAAGCCGCGGGTATATAATAGGGCAACAGTCCAGAGAGACTGTGCATTGATACCATGACTCTTCCTCCACGACTCAAATGGAAGCTGAACCGTTACCAGCGGCTGACGCTCGAAAAGCTGGAAACCGCCCGGAACCTGATGCTGTCGGTCTGGAACCGGCAACGGATGTGTCCGGCGTGCCGCGCGCTTGTCGACCGGCGGGATAGCGTCTGTCCCCTGTGCGGAGAACGGATGCGGGCAGTATCTTCCGGCGTTCTGGGTCGTTCGCTGGATCTGGTCCTGCCCGAGCAGGGCCGCGTCACCTTCATTCTTCTGTCCGCGAATCTGCTGTTGTTCCTGTTGACCATGATCGCGTCAATGGAGCGGTCGGGCTCCGGTTTCCAGGGGAGTTCGATCATGGGATCGATCGATGTGCTGACGCTGGTGCGGTTTGGGGCGAAGTACGGACCGCTGATTCAAGCAGGTGAATGGTGGCGCTTCGTTACCCCGATCTTCCTGCACGGAGGATTGCTGCATCTGGGTTTCAATTCCTGGGTGTTGTATGACCTCGGGCCCGCGGTCGAGGGGCTTTATGGACGGCAGAAATTCGTGGTTCTGTATGTTCTTTCCGGGATCATGGGCGTGCTGGCAAGTTTCCTCTGGAATCCCCGGGCCGTCAGCATCGGCGCCTCCGGTGCCGTATTCGGGCTGATCGGCGCCATGATTACCTATGGCTACAGGAACCGCCGCAGCGCCAGTGATCCGGTGCGGGGCATGTTCGTGCGCTGGGCCATCTATGGCCTGGTATTTGGCTTTGTCGTTCCCGGAATCGATAACGCGGCCCACATCGGCGGGATGCTGGGCGGGATGGTGTTCGGGTGGCTGGTCCCGGACCTGCCTTCTCTGACGCAATCCTCCATTTATCTCTGGAAGGCCCTGCAGGTGATGGTGGCGCTGCTCGTTCTTTTCTCGTTTATGATGATCGGACTGAGGCCCTTCGAGTGATGGACGGGACTCCAGTCATTTTGCTTGCTTCAATCCATCTCCCGATAGGCACCGAGAGTTTCCCTCGCGCACTTCTCCCAGGTGAATGTACTGGCTCGCTTCAGCCCCTCCTCCCGCAGTTTTTCTGCCAGCGCTGAGTCGTCCGCGATCCTCTGCATCGCCTCCGCAATCTCGGATACGGATGCGGGATCGACCAGCAGTGCGGCCTCGCCACTGATCTCCCGAGTTGCGGAAACATTCGATGTAATCACCGGAAGGCCGCTGGCCATCGCCTCCAGAACCGGGAATCCGAAACCTTCTTCCAGAGAAGGGAAAACCAGCGCCGTCGCCGTGGCGTAGAGCATGCGAAGGTTCTCAGGCGACGTGTAGCCGAGACGAATCACCCGGTCTTGCATATTTTCCTTTTCGATCAGCCGGTGGATCTGATCGGCCCCGTGTCCGTCTCCGCCGGCAAGCACCAGCCGAGCTCCTTTCACCGAGCGCAGCGCCAGAACGATATTGGCAATGTTCTTTCGCGTCTGGATGGCGCCGATGTTCAAAAAGAATTTCTCTCCCGGTTTCAGACCCAGGGTCCGGGAAGGAAACAGGGCGCATTCGGTGGCGTCGGGGCGAGTGAATTTATCCACTCCATGATAGATGACCCGGACTTGATCCTCCCGCGCATCGGTATGGCGCAACAACTCTTCCCGAGTGGTCTCGGAGACGGCCAGAATCCGGTCAGCGTTCCGGACGGCGTGGTGGAGAATCCGGGCAAAATGCCGCTGGAACTCCGGCGTGGAATATCGGGTGGATGTGAGCGGGAACAGGTCATGGATCGTAACGACCTGCCGGGGGTAGCGGTTTCGGGGCAGTCGCTGATTCAGTCCGTGAAATATCGCGGCGCGCGGATAGCGGGACCATGGTCCCAGCCAGGAATCCAGTAACGGAAGCACCGGGAAGCCGGCTGGCCACTCCTGTTTTCGAGCCCGCCGGAGATAGGGTCCCGGCCGGAAGGCGATCTGGATTCTGTAATCAGATTCTGGCAGCTCGGTCAAAAGCTCTGAGAGGGATTGAATCAGCCGGTTGCAATAGACGCCGATACCTGTCGGGTCCGGTTGTACTGCGATTGTTGCGTCGAGTGCAACGCTTACCATTCTCGCGTCCCCTTGTCCGCTGATCTGTTTCGGGAACGGTCAAAAAGAGTGGGCAGGTGGCGAATCATCCTCTGTCTTGGATGGGAGTGCGGCACAAGCATCGAAGGGACCCGGCTGGATCATACCTCCTGCTCGTACTTGCGGAGTTTCCGGTACAAGGTGGTCTTGCCGATTCCGAGCAATTTTGCCGCCAGCAGCTTGTCCCCGCCCGCGCTGTCCAGCGCCCGCATGATGGCTTGGCGTTCCATATCCTCCAGTGGAATGACGCTTCCGGGCTGACCTGGGTTGTCCTGCACCAGATTGCGGACGGACGTGGGAAGATCGGCAGCTTCGATCAGGGGTCCGGAACCGAGAGTCACGGCGCGCTCCAGAGAGTTTTCCAGCTCCCTCACATTTCCCGGCCAGTCATAAGCCAGCATGCGGTCTATCGCCTCCGACGAGATGACCCACGGGCTATCATCAGAGGACTGATCCCATGTGGCCGTCATCCTGGCCAGGATATGATTGCAGAGCAGGGGAATATCCACCTTCCGCTCGCGCAGCGGGGGCAAGGTGATCGACACTACATTCAAACGGAAATAGAGGTCATTGCGGAAACTGCCCTGCTGGATCGCTGACCGAAGGTCGCGGTTCGTGGCGGCGATGATGCGGGAAGAAAACGGAATTCTCCGCGTCCCGCCCACCGGCCGGAACTCCTTCTCCTGTATCGCCCGCAACAGGCGGGTCTGGAGTTCCACGGGCAACTCCGCAATCTCATCGAGAAACAGCGTGCCCCCTTCGGAGGTCTCCAGCAGCCCGGTCTTGCTCTGCATCGCTCCGGTGAAGGCGCCGCGGACATGCCCGAACAATTCGCTTTCAATCAACGTGGGAACCAGCGCCCCGCAATCAATCGGCACGAATGGCTTGTTTGCCCACGGACCGGATTCATGGATGGAACGGGCAATCAACTCCTTGCCGGTCCCGCTTTCTCCCAGAATCAATACAGGGGCGCGACTCGGGGAAACGCGCTGAATGATCCTGAAAATCATCTCCATCTGCGGGGATTGCCCGACCAGCCGCCCATGGGAATTCTGGGAGCGGACCTTCTCTTTCAGAACACGGTTCTCGTCTTTCAGATTCAGCGTGCGAACCAGCCGCTCCAGGGTGCGCCGTATCTCCTCGGAACCGAATGGTTTGACGAGGTAATCGGATGCCCCCAGCTTCATGGCCTGCACGGCCGAGGGCACGCTGCCATATCCGGTCATGATCACCACTTCCACGCGCGTGTTTTCCGACTTGACCTTTTCCAGCAACTCGATCCCGGTCAGGCCGGGCATCTTCAGGTCTGCCAGGACGATATCCACTGCCTGATCCTGCACGATCCGCAGCGCCTCGGTACCGGAGCTGGCGACCAGCGGTTCATAGCCGAGAGTTTCCACCACCTGGCGGCACAACCCACGGACCAGTTCCTGATCGTCGGCGATAACCACTCGGATGTTCGGACCTACGCTCATAGGCAATTCACTCGATTGCGTTCGCACAGGCGCTTCTGGAGCGGCTCGCAGGCCCTGCGCCGCAGGAAGCCGCCGGATGGTTGTTCAGTGTACCGCGATTTTGTCTGCTCCGGATTCCGGATGCCCGACTCGGTTCCATACGGCCCTGTCATTTTTTCTCTTCTTCTGCCACCAACGGCGCCACCACCTCTGCCGACGTCTCACTGACGCGCAGCCGTTCCGGTGTTACCCATGCATACTGCACACCGGAAGTAATCGTAAAGGCGGCGGTGCCGTAGATCCCGAGGATCATCAGAGCTCCCACCAGCGGGTGAGCGACCAGGTGATGGAGCAGCGCCACCAGAACCGTGGCCACCTGGAAGACCGTGCTGATTTTCCCAAACAGAGTCGGTGGAAAGATTCCCTTGGATGGGGTCAGAATCAGCACGAGCGCAATCATGAGTATGATTATGTCCCGGCTCAAAACCAGAATGACCACCCAGAGCGGAATATCTCCCACCGCTCCCAGGGCCAGAAACGCCGCTGTCAGCAGCAGTTTATCAGCGATCGGGTCCAGATAGCGCCCCAGCGTCGTCTGCTGGCCCAGACGCCTCGCGATCACACCGTCCATCCCATCGCTGATGCCGGCGATCAGGACCAGTATGAATGCGGACAGATACTGTCCATAAAGAATGGAAAGCACGAGGAACGGGATAAAGACCAGCCGCAACAGGGTCAACTGGTTGGAAGGATAAAAAAACTGCCCGAGAATTCGCATAAAGTATTCAGTCCAGCAAACGCCCATCCTTCATTTTCATTACCCGGTCCGCGCCCGCGGCGGCCTCCGTGCTGTGCGTGGCCATCAGGATGGACTGGCCCATATCCCGGCATGCGCTCTGCAACAGCCGCAGTATCGCCGCCGCATTCGCGCTGTCCAGGTTCCCGGTGGGTTCATCGGCGATCAGCAGTGCGGGCTGATGAACCAGCGCCCGCGCGATCGCGACCCGCTGCATCTCGCCTCCGCTCAGCTGATGGGGAAACCGCGCTCCCTTTTTCCTCAGTCCCACCCGCTCCATCATCGATTCGACCTGCACGGACTGTTGCTGTGCGGAGCCCCGGTCTCCGAGCAACAGGGGCAGGGCAATATTTTCGGCGACCGTCAGCGTCGGAAGCAAGTGGAAAAACTGAAAAACAAATCCGATCTTCTCCCGGCGCAACCGGCTCAGTTCCTCATCGGTCAATCCGCGCGTGGAGCGGGATTGAATGCGAACCTCGCCGCTGGTCGGCAGATCCACCGCTCCGGCCAGGTTCAACAAAGTGCTTTTTCCGCAGCCGCTTCTGCCCACCAGCACCAGAAAACTTCCCGCCTCCACCCGCAGGTCCACATCCCGCACAGCGGCGACGGCGTTGCCGTTCTCCTGATAGAGCTTGCCAGCCTGTTGCAGCTCCACCACCGGATCGGACTCAGCCTCAGAATCAACCATGTACCACCCGGACCAGTGTACCAGCCGCAGCCGGGTCCCGGGTAACGGGGAGCCACTCCCGGCGCGTTTTCCGGCCTTTCCCTCCTCCTCCCTCTCTCGCTTTGTACGCACTCTTTCCGCCTCTCTGAGCGCGATTCCGCAACCATGCCAGCCCGTATTGTTCCTCTCGTGCGCCCTGGCGACAAGCCGGGAAACCGCCTGGCATGCAAATTCAGTGT
This sequence comes from Terriglobia bacterium, assembly GCA_963662495.2. Lineage (GTDB taxonomy): Bacteria > Acidobacteriota > Terriglobia > 2-12-FULL-54-10 > 2-12-FULL-54-10 > SHUM01. The sequence goes on along the minus strand of CAXVYQ010000007.1, from coordinate 84,372 downwards.
TGACAGTCTGTTTTGCGGGTCGGGATAATGCCAGTATCCACATGACCCGATACAGATGCAGGTAATCGGGCGCTTGACGGTGGCACACAATATCTGGAAAGGACAACAGTCTAATGGAACTGAAGCTGTCATTATTGTTTGGCATGGGTTTTCTCTTCGCGCTGGCCGGAGCGTTCACGACTCCGGGAATGGCACAGGATGAGAAGAGGGACCCCGGCCTGTACGCCATTTTTGAGACCAACCATGGGACCATCGTCTCCGAGCTGTTTGAAAAGGAAGCGCCCGTAACGGTCAGCAATTTTGTCGAACTGGCCGAGGGCAAGAAGGAATGGACCCATCCCGAAACGGGTGAAAAGAGCACGGCGCGCTATTACGATGGCACGGTCTTCCACCGCTTGATTCCCGAATTCATGATTCAGGGCGGCGATCCCACCGGAACCGGCCGCGGCGGCCCGGGATACAAGTTCGAGAACGAGTATTCCGCCGGGCTGACCTTTAACAAGGGGGGCCGGCTGGCCATGGCCAACGCCGGACCCAATACCAACGGAAGCCAGTTCTTCATCACGGAAAAGGCCGTCGGACTGGATTCCAAGGACTACACCATTTTCGGGCAGGTCATCGAGGGGCTCGATGTGGTGAAGGAGATCGCCCGTGTGCCCAAGGACCCCGCGGACACTCGCGAAAAATCCCGGCCGGCCGAGCCCGTCGTTCTGGAGAAGCTGACGATCGAGCGCGTCGAGGCGGAATAACCGGCCACTGGAAGTTTCGATCTCTGCGCAGGGAGACCGCCGCCGGCGACGGTCTCCCTGCTTTCACCGCTCCGGATTCGGTATGAATCGAGAAATATGGATATCTACGAGGAGATCACCCGGCTCCGCAAGGCCGGCATCAAGGCCGCTCTGGCCACCATCGTCAACGTTCGCGGATCCATACCCAGTTTTGAATCCGCCAAGATGGTCGTGCGCGAAGATGGCTCGCTGGTGGGCACCGTGGGTGGAGGCTGCGTCGAAGCCGAGATATGGACAGCCGCGCGGGAAGTCATTCTGGAGGAGCGCCCGCGCCGTCTGACTTTCAACCTTAACAACGATCCTTCCTTTGATACCGGTTTGCTCTGCGGGGGGACTCTGGAGGTTTTCGTGGAACCGATTATGCCGACTCCCTTTCTCTATATTTTTGGCGCTGGCCACGTTTCGCTCAGCCTTTCGAAGGTGGCGTCGCTGGCCGGTTTTTCCACCATCATCATCGATGACCGCGAAACCTATGCCAGCCGCGAACGCTTCCCCGAAGCCGCCGAGGTGTACGCCGACGAATTCGAGAATGTCTTCGCAAAACTTCAGCCCAATAGTTCCTCCTATATCATCGCCGTCACTCGCGGACACAAGGACGATATGCGCGTCCTGGGCTGGGCGGCCGGCACCGCGGCCCGCTACATCGGCATGATCGGCAGCAAGCGCAAAGTCCTGGAGATTGTCCAGTACCTGGAGGAGAAGGAAGGCATTGCCGCCGACCGGCTGGCGAAGATTCACGCTCCCATCGGTCTCGAGATCGGCGCCGTCATGCCGGAAGAGATCGCCATCAGCATCGTGGCCGAATTGGTCGCCGTGCGACGCCATGCGCTCGAAGATTTGAAGCCCCACCCGAAATCCATCCGGGCCGTCTCCTGAAATCCGGTGTCTCCCGCCTCCGGCCAGCCTTCTTCGTTCCCGAATGTCGCCGGGATTATTCTCGCCGCCGGCGAGTCCAGTCGCATGGGCCGCGATAAGGCACTCCTGCCGCTGGGAGAGAAGACTTTTCTAGTGCACCTGATCGAGACCTTGCAAGGTGTTGTTTCGCCCCTGTTGGTGGTGCTGGGGCATCACCGCGAGTTGATTCAGCGGCAGATGGGAGACGTTCCCGGCGTCGAGTTCCTCTTCAACCCAGACTATTCCCAAGGACAACTCAGCTCCCTGCAGGTGGCGCTGCGCCATCTGCAAGGGGAGTCTGTTTCCGGCACGATGGTCTGCCTTGTGGATCACCCCTTGCTCAGCCGTACAGTTCTGGAGTCCCTGCTGGAGCGATTTCGCGAGACCTCCGCTCCCATCGTCATCCCCACGTTCGGTGGCCGGAAAGGACATCCGGTCGTCTTCAACTCGTCATTGTTCGAAGAACTGCTGGCCGCTCCGGTCGATCAGGGGGCGCGCGTCGTCGTGCGCCGTCATGCCGGGGAACAGGAGTTTGTGGAGGTGGACGATGAGGGGATTCTGGCCGATATCGATCGCCCCGGAGAATATGAGGCGCTGTTGAAAGACTGGTCCCGGTCTAAGAGGGGGAGGGAGCCTGATCTTCCCGAACAGCATTGATCGCCGCGGTAAGCGCGTCGATCGCCAGGACGCTGGCATGACCGCCCTCCGGCGGCAAACCATGCAGCGCTCGGGCCACATCGCTGGTTTTCAGCCGTTTCGCCTCCCGCAGCGATTTCCCCTCCACCAGCCCGGTGAGCACCGATCCGCACGCGATTGAAGAGACGCAGCCGCGCGCCTTGAAACGGATCTGCCGGATGGTCTCCCCTTCGGCGAGGACCCAGAGACGGAGGATGTCTCCGCAGACCGGGTTGGTTACCTCCACGCTCAGCGCGGGCCCGGGCAGTTTTCCGGCGTTGCGAGGATTCTGAAAATGATCGAGGATAGTTGGGTTATGCATCGTGGTCGGCTCGGGATCTCTTCCCGCCTAGTCCATCTTAGCATTCCCGGTTTGCCATCTTCCGAGTGGAGGCATTGAAATGACGATCACTGTGGTCGCCGCACTCATTCAGGACCGGGACACATTCCTCGTCTGCCAGCGCAGCCTTGCGGGTGCCTTTCCGGGCAGGTGGGAGTTTCCCGGAGGAAAAGTGGAGTCCGGCGAAGACCTTCGCGCGGCCCTCCGTCGGGAACTGGAGGAAGAGTTGGGGATCGCCGCCGAGATCGGAGATGAGCTCTGGCGCGTCAAGCATCAGTATCCCGATGGACCGTCGGTCCGTGTGATCTTTTTTCAGGTGGAGGAATTTGCCGGGTCCCCGGAAAACCGTGTGTTCGAAAAGATTCAGTGGACGCCGGTGAATGAGTTGCCGGATATGGATTTTCTGGAGGCCGACCAGCCGCTAATCGAACTGCTGGGTACCGGAAGAGTAACCGGGGAAAAGAGAACTTCGGGAGGCGAGCAGGAATTGCCTCCACCTACCGTTTCGCCGCGATGACGCCCTCGTCCTCCATCTGCCCTAGCGTGTCTTTCATCTGCTCGGCAAAGGCTCCCTCGGGAGCTTCCTCAAGATATTTCCGCATATGGTCGGCAGCTTCCGGATATTCCTCGTGCTGCAATGAGAGTTCAGCCAGCAGGGCATGCACCTGTGGAAAGCTCTCATGGGCGGATTTCTCGAGAGTCAGCGCACTCTTCTCGGAGGCTTCGAATTTGCTCAGGTTGAAATTGGATATCGCCAGGACAAAATTCGCAAAAGGAATGTCCGCGTCCAGCGCCGCAGCCTGTTCGCCCGCCTCCAGCGCTGCCTGCCAGTCTCCGGCCCGCAGGTGCAGGCTGGCCAATCCCAGAATGGGAGGGATGTATTTCGGATCGGCTGCGACCGCCTGGCTGAATGCTTCCTCTGCCTTCGCGGCATCTTCTCCGGCGTCGTGTATCTTGCCGATCTCGTTCCATGCCGCGGCAAACTTGTCGTAGATCCCGACGGCTTTTTCCAGATGATCCAGCGCCGACTCCTGCTTGTTCTTCTCAATATCCTTGAGGGCGTTTTCGTATTCCTTGCGCGCATCATCGGGCACCAGCAGAGAGGTTACACTGATCCCGGAGCCCGCGCCATTTGCAATCCGTGTCAACCGAATCGTTCCCATGTCGTAGCGGCCCATGCCGTTCAGTTGCGTCAACGGCTGGTTGATGGGATGGTATCCTGCCACCGCGATCCGGACCTCGCAGCCCGATAGCGAATTCCTCGAACGCCCGATGGGCGTGTTCATGGCCGAGCTCAACGACGTCGGACTTGAGTTGCTGGCGCTGAAGTCCGTGTTGGTCTGCATGCCCCTGCTGCCCAGGTTGAAGCTGAAATAGCCTTTCATGTCCGTATGGATGAGTTGAATGGTGCGCATCCCGCACTGCATCTCCACAGACACCGGTTCCGGGACGGGCCGGTTCAACTCGGTCATGACTTGCCCGGTAACAAAGATCGGTCCCCGGAAGGGATCGGTTGTCCTGGGCCGTGGCCTCGTTGTCGGAGTAGTGGACCGCGAGCTGCCGCTGCTGCCGCCCGATGAACTGCCACCGGAACTGCTCTGCGACATTCCAGGCAGACTCCAGAACAGAACGATTGCCGCGATACCTGAGACCAGACAGGAAATTTTCTTCACGTGCCACCTCACGAAAGGGGAATTTCCAACTGGACAAAGCCTACCGCATAACACCCGCGACATAAAGAGAATTATCCCGTGCGGACTTTTGCCTGAGGTCACCTTTCAATCGTGTTGAATTGCCGCTGTCACAATGAGATACTGGCACCGGGAGAGACCGATGCCGGTGTTCAGAATACCAAAGGGATGGGAGTTGCCTGAAAGATGGGCGACGCCGGAGCACCTGTGTCTGAACCGGCGCCAGTTCCTCGCCAGTGTAGGCTGGGCTGCCGTGGGCGGAGCTTCCGGATTTCATACCCCGTTACAAGGCGCCGAGACCTCGCCCTACCCCGCGCAACGCAACGCGAAGTACATGCTCGACCGGCCTGTAACTCCGGAGGAGATTGCCACGCGCTATAATAACTTCGCCGAATTTTCTCACCAGAAAGAAGCGATCTGGATGATGATGGACAAATTCCAGATCGAACCCTGGACGATTAAAATCAGTGGGTTGGTGCGGAAGCCACAGACACTGGATGTGTACAAGCTGATCCGCACGATGCCGCTGGAGGAACGGCTCTACCGGCTGCGCTGTATCGAGGCCTGGTCCATGGCCGTGCCCTGGACGGGCTTTCCTTTCAAGAAGTTGATCGACCTGGTTGAACCTACTTCGGATGCGAAGTATGTGCGGATGGTCTCCTTCTACCGGCCGGATCAGGCGCCGGGACAGCTATCGTTTGCCACCTATCCGTGGCCGCACCGGGAAGCCCTTACGATTCAAGAAGCTACGAACGAACTGGCGTTTCTGGTAACGGGAATGTATGGAAAACCGTTGCCGAAACAAAATGGCGCTCCGATCCGGCTGGCCGTGCCCTGGAAATACGGCTTCAAGAGCATTAAATCCATTGAAATTATTGAGTTTACAGCAGACCGACCAACCACCTTCTGGAACCAAGTGGAGCCCCATCACCATGATTTTTTCGCCAACGTGGACCCGAGAGTGCCGCATCCGAAATGGTCGCAGGAGACCGAGCGGGACATTGCGACGGGTGAGACGCGCAAGACCATTGCATTCAATGGTTACGGGGAATACGTGGCGCAAATGTATCCCAAACCATAACCTGCCGGACCGGCGGGCGATCGTGGCTGAATTTTCCCCGGAATCCTCCAAGCTATCCAAGCTCTCGTGAGAGTGCTCGCGAGGTGCAATGCCTGTCCCACAAGAAATTTTGTGTGGTTTTAGCGCTGAAGGGGCTGGCCTTCCTCGGGGCGGGCTTGAATGGCATCCTCAAGGCTGATCCCGGCCTCCTCCAGCAAGCTGGCGGTAACGCGACCGGTCTCGACCTGCGCTTTCGCGTAGCCGACCCGGGCCTCGACCTCGGCAAGCTCGGCGGTGAGCAGGTCGCGCTGCGTGAGAATCACGTTATAGGGGACGGAGGTGCCCGCGCTGAGCTTGCGCTGCTCTGCGTCCAGATTCCGCCGGCGCAGCTCGACCGCCTGGACGGCCGCGGCGACCTGAGCGGCCGACTGCCTCAGCCCGATCAGAGCGTTGCGCACCTCGACGCGAATCCGGTTGCGCGTTCGCGCCAGGCTGGTCTCGGCCTGGCGCAACTCCATCCGTGCCCGCAGGTCGTCGGCCTGGGCGGCGCGGTTGCGCGTGGAAAACGACAGCGCGAATCCAACGGCGTATTCCGGGAAGTCCAGCCGGCCGGTTTGTCCGAAGGCACGGCCCAGCCCGGACTCGCGGCCACTGCTGGCCAGCACGCCGAAGACGCTCAGCGTGGGCTTCAGGCGGCGGGTGGTGAACTCCACCGCAACCTGCTGCGACCGGACGCCACCCTCGCCCTGCGGAATCTCCGGCCTGTCCCGCATGGCGACGGCAACGGCTTCCTCGATCGGTGGCAGGTCGGAGGCCGACGGACGGGGAAGCGGGTCGGTGGGAACGATGCGGGCCGTAGCGAGAGAATCATCCCACTGGCGGCTGATCAGGTTCTTCAACTCCAGCTCGATGAGCTGTCGGGCGGTTTGCGCCACGATCAGATCCCGGCGGCGGGTGGCGACTTCGGCTTCCGCGGCGGTTACTTCCAGCGCGGAAAGTGTGCCGACTTCCACGCGGCGGCGGTTGTCGTTCAGCAACTGCCCGGCAACTTCCAGCGCCTGTTCGGCGGTCGAGACGCGGCGCGCGGCGGCGGCCAGATCCCAATAACGGTTCTGGGCGATGGCCAGAATGGTCAGTAGCCGCTGGCGAAAGACCTCCCGCGTTACGGAGCGGTTGATCTCGGCGACGCGCTCGAAGCGTCGGTTGACGGAAAACCCGAATCCGCCCAGCAGTTGCTGGTTCACCGAGAGATTCATGCTGGAGGTGAACGAGGGGTTGAACAGAAGGAACTGCTGCGTGGAACCCTGCCGCTGGCTGTTGACCGACAGGCTGAAACTGGTGCCGCTGGTGAAGGCCTGGCTGAAGCGGGCCTGAAAGGCCGTGGTGGCCGTGGAGACGTTCGGGATGCCGGAGATCCGGATGGAGTTCAACGGGCTGGTGGTGCGGTCCCAACTGAAGTTGAACGAGACGGAAGGGTCGTAGCTGCCGCGCGGACTAACGAAGACCGCGCGGGCATTACCGCTGATGCCGCCGCCTCCACCGCCACCCCCTCCGCCGCCTCCGCCACTCACGCCGGCCCCGATGGCGCCGGCGAAAAGCCCGGAGGGGACGCGGGCGCCTTCGGTGCCCCGGGGCGCCTGACCGGCTTTGGCGCGCAGCAGGTCGGTCTCCGCCATGGAAAGGTTATAGCGGGCAGAGGCCAGCTCCAGATTGTTCTCGACCACGGCTCGCAGCATGTCATGGAGCGGAAGCTCCAGCGTGGCGTCGCGGGTGGCGCCAGCCAGCCGCGCAGAATCATCTGGCTCGGGCGCGGGAAGAACACGGGACCGGAAGGGCGATAGAGAGAGGGGAAAGAAGTCCCTGCGGCCAGCGATGGAATCTTCGGTGGCATCTGTGGGGGCATCGGCGGCGCACAGCTCTCCCGATGCAGTGCCGAGCAGGAGCAGCGCGGCGAGCAAAGCAGGGAGCAGGGTGTCGCGAAAGCTCACTGCCGCACTCCTGAAGGGTCTTCTGTGGACTCAGTCGAGAAGCCGACGATGCTGACCGGCGGGGTGGGCCGCGAGGAAACCGTGCCCGTCAGCGCGTCGGAGATCTCAATGCCGTTGCGGGCGAGCGTGGTGCCCATGGCGCGGTCCAGCTCCACCAGTGCGCGGGCGTAGCCGGAGACCATCTCGACCTCCACCTGACGGGCGGCGACATAATCCCGGTCCCGCAGAATGACCTCATAGGGAGTGGAGACGCCGACGGAGAGTTTGCGCTGCTCGGCTTCGAGGGTTTCCTGCGCCAGGCGGACCGATTCGTGTGCGGCCTCGACCTGCGCCTTGCCCTGCAGGATGTTGATGACCCCCTGGCGGACTTCGAGCGAGACCTGATTGCGGAAACGCTGCACGCCGACCTGCATCTGGTTGTTCTCCAGCTGCGCGCGGAGGTGATCGGCCTGTGCCGCGCGATTCCGCAGGGGCAGGGAAAGACTGATGCCGCCGGCATATTCCGGGAAGTCGTAGCCGAAGGTCTGATCGAGGGAGCCACCCACGCCGCTTTCGGTGAGCGAAGTGTTGCCGCTGAGGCCAGCGCCGGCGAGCAGTCCGAAGATGCTGGCGGCGGGCCGCAGGCTCTGATTTGTAAAGGAGACGGAGATATCCTGATTCTGGAGGTTGCCTTCGGCCTGGCGCAGATCGGGCCGGTTCTGGAGGGCCGTTGAGATGGCCTGGGAGAGATCGGGAATATCGGCATCCCGAGGCTCGGGCAGCCGGTCGGTGGCGAGAATGCGCGCGGCGTCCAGACCGGCGTCCGGGGTTTTGGACAGCAGGTTCTTCAGGAGAGTCTCAATCAACTGCAGGCCGGTCTGTGCCACGATCAGATCCCGGCGGCGGGCGGCGACCTCGGCTTCGGCCGCGACGACATCGAGCGGGGCGAGCGTGCCGATCTCGGCCTGCCGGCGGTTGTTATCGAGCAGCGTCTGCGCAACGTCGAGAGACCGTTCGGCGACACCCACTTTCTCGACCGACGCGACCAGGTCCCAATAAAGGTTTTCAACGGCCACGATGGTGTTCGCGACCTGCAGGCGGAAGACCTCATCGGCGATGCGGCGATTGTTCCGGGCGACCATGAGGAAGCGCAGATTGGAGACTTTCCCCACGCCGTTCAGGATGGGCTGGTTGAACCCGAAGGTGAACCGCGTGGAGACGGCCGGGTTGAACAGACGGTTCTCCGTGGTGCTCTGGCGCAGGCCGCTGAGGGCCACGAAATAACTGGTGCCGGTGGGGAATAGCTGGGCGTAGGATCCGGAGTAGGCCGTGGCGTTGCTGGTGGAGGTAGGCGTGCCGGAGACGACCGTAGTGTTCAGCGGAGAAGAGACGCGGTCCCAGCTGAAGTTGAACGAGGCAGTGGGGTCAAACGCCCCCACTTGTCCGATGGAGACCGCCCCGCCGCCGCCGGTGATGCCGCCGGCCGAGCCGGTTCCCCCGCCGCCGCCCTCGCCGGTAACGCCGGCTCCGATGGCGCCCGCGCTCAGTCCGCCGGGAACCGAAGCGCCGGGAACGCCGCGCGCGGCCTGCCCGGACTTGGCGCGCAGAACATCCACCTCCGCCATGGGCTTGAGATAGCGCTCGACGGCGATGTCGAGATTGTTTTCGAGCGCCAGCGAGAGGGCATCGGCGAGGGAGAGTTCCAGCCTTTCGTTCACGATCAGATCGCGGAGGCGCGGAGAGTTCTGAAGATTCATGGCCGGGATGGGCTGGCTGGCATAGGGATTCAGAACGGAGGGGAACCACTCCGGGTCCTGCGAGTAGTCGCGCAGGAAGTCCCGCTGGCCCGGTTGGATTGGTTGCGCCTGCTGCGTTTGGGCCGAGGCGCGGGGAGCGAGTGCAAGCAGCGCCACCGCGGTGATGAGATAGATAGCCAGCGAGTCAGAAATGGTCTTCATGTAGACCTCCGAGGGGTTGAATGTTCAGGGAGTGTGTAACAACAAATCTACCATATCAAGCAATCGCGGAAATCAACCAATACAAACGCATCGCGGAGAGCAGAGCGGGGGAAGGAAGGCCGCCGGTGTTCGGTCGATGTGCAGTCGATGCGCTGCTCCGGGAAGAGGGCGCATCGGACCGGGTGGGGAGAATGATTTCGAGCCGGGTCAGAAACGAACTTTTATGGAGCCGGAGTACATCCGGGGGATGGAGTACTGGCCCGGAGTGAAAGCGCTTTCCTGCGCGACGAGGTAGAGGTTGTCCGATAGGTTCTCAATGTTGAACTGCAGGGTGAGACGGGGCTGGTCGCCGTCCATGAGAGCGTCCCAGCCGATGGTGAGGTTCTGGGTGAAGTGCTGGGGGACACGCTCGGTGGTCTCCGCGTGGCCGGGTTCCTCATCCTCGTGACCGCCGCTTTGGACGGGGCCGATGGAGATGGCGTGATGTTCCTCCTCCGGCTCGCCAGGCGACCCCTCTGCGTGGGCATCCTCGCCGTGGCTGCCGGGCGTTCCGCTGCCGTATTCAAAGGACAGAGACGACCAGAGGCGCGTGGGGCGGTGACGGTAGGTGAACCCGGAGGTGAGCGTGTGGGTCTGGTCCATGGGAGCGAGGAAGCGGCTGGTCTCATGGAGATGATCGGCCTCGGTGGAGAAGCCGGCGGTGACGGGATTCCAGAAGTAGACGCGGCCGAGGGCGTAGTTGAAATAGCCGGAGAGGCCGAGAGGGACGATGGTGGGGACCTCCACCTTGATCTCCATGCCGTAGGCCTTGCCTTTGTCAAAGTTGGAGTAGGCGTAGATGCGGGAGTCGGGGAACAGGACGGTGTGCGAAGGGTCGTTGCTGATGCGGTAGTAGCCGGTGAGGCCAAGACGCATGAGGCGGCCGACGGGCTGGGTGACGCCGAGCTCGAACTGGTTCTCGACCATGGCGCGCAGCGGAGGGAGTGGCTCGCCGAATTCTTCGATTTGACTGGTGAGCCCGGCGCTGTTGACGAGAACGTTCTCGATGGGCGGCGGGACGAAGAAGCTGTTATAGGAGCCATGCAAGACCGTGCCGGAGCCGAAGCGGTAGGCCACGTTGAGCCGCGGGCTGAATTGAAAATCGGAGGTTGCGAGGCTGTACTGGTCATAGCGCAGACCGACGTCCATGGTGAGCGCGGAGGTGAGCTGGATCTTGTCCTGGAGATAGACGCTGATCTGCCCGCCGGTCCGTTGATCATCGAGAGTGATGGGGGCACGGTCATGGATGTGAAGATGGGGCAGGCCCTGATCGTGAGAGAACTCGCGGAAGCCCTCGTACTGGTAGAAAAGGTCTTCGTCCGGACGGAGCATTACGAGATCGATGCCGCCCTTGACGGTGTGGGAGCCGAAGAAACGGGTCAGCTCCGACTTGATGCCGAAGGTCTGCAGGGAGCGCTCGGAGTCGGCGATGGCGCCGAGGGGGTCGGATGCCGGCAGCAGGTGCGAGCGGGACCACTTCTGATAGAAGGAGGTGGTCTGGAACATGTCCGGGTTGTAGATGTGGTCCCAGGAGAGGATGAGCGATTGCGACCGGGTGCGTTGAGAGGCGTTCATGGCGGGGCGCAGTTCGTCGTCGAGCGATGTCTTGGGGAGTTCGAAGTTAGCGCCGTCGCCCATCAGGACCAGCTTGAGGAAGTTGGACGGGTCGAGCGCAAAATCAAACTGGGCGAAGCTGCGGGCGCCGCGGCCGGTGTTGTGGATGGAGCGCGGGTCCGGCGGGCTCAGAAAACGGGCGGATTCGAAGCCACCCACGTTGAGGTAGTAGGAGGCGTTCTCCGTGTGGCCACCGAACTCGATCGAGCCGTTGTGCCGCAGTGCCGTGCCGACGCCGAGGGAGAGAGAGCCCTCGTTGTCCATGGAAAAACCGGATTTGGTGACAATGTCCAGAATGCCGCCGAAGCGGTTCCCGTATTCGGCCGAGAAGCCTCCGGTCATGACGTTGATGGACTCGATGTAGTCGGCGCCAAGGCCGGGAGAAAAAAGCGCGTGGGCGTTTTCCCAGAATGAGATGCCGTTGATGAAGGGGTTCAGGGCGATCTCGCTGCCGCGGACGTGCACGAAGTCGTCGTGGCCGCGGATCATGCCGGGTGCGGAGGCGACGATGACGTCGGTGAGGTTGGAGCGCTGCGGCATGGGGAGATCATCCATACGGCCGGCGCCGATCAGCGTGGAACTGGGCGAGTGGATCGTAGGGATGGGGTTGGCCTCCTCGGTTACCTCGATGGCGGTCTCGACGGGGCGCAGAGTGAGCTCCATCGTGATGTTGAGAACTTCGCGGGGCCGCAGCGTGAGCTGGTAGGTCTCGGTGAGGAAACTGCCGTGCGTGACGGTGAGGGTGTAGCCGCCGGGGACCAGACGCTGGAAGCCGAAGTGGCCGTCCGCCCCTGTCCGGACTTCGGTGGATTCATCCAGTGAAATGCTCCGGAGCGAGACGTTGGCGCCGGGGATCATGGAGTCGTCGGCGATGGCGACGACCGCGCCGTGGATGGCCCCTTCGCCCTGCGCAAACAGCGTCGCGGGAATGATGAGAATGGATAACAGAAGGAAATAAGACAGATAGCGAACTTTCATTTTTGAATCCTCTCCCGGGTTCCAATGCGGTGGGTTCGTGGAGTCGCGCATCATGGGAAACCAGGACCAGCAGCCGGGAACAATGCCAGGGATGATCCCCAGGCGGGCCGGCTGAACAGATGAAGCGGCCACATCAGGATGCAAACGGTTTTATCCTGACGTGAGAGTTGCCGGTTGGTTGGATTGGATCAGGCCCTAGGGGGCTGGAAGGGAGGATGCAGGTCCGCGAGGGGCGCCGGGCGGGGCGCGGGGGAGAAGTAGACGGGCTCCGGTTCGGGCAGTGAGTAGGCGATCACCACAGTGGAGCCGAAGGGCTGAATGGGAGACATCGCGATGCCGCCAAAGGTGTCCTTGCAGTGGCGGACGGCGAAGCCACCATCGTCGCTATCCTGGTTACCCTGGGAGCCATCCGCAGGGGAGTCATGGTCATGATCGTGCGGGTGCCCGGAGCCGGGAGCATGCTGGTGCGTGGCCTCGTAGCAAAGGAAGTTTTCCAGCTCGATGGTGGTGTAAAAATGGGAGAACTGGGAGCAGAAGACGAGCAGGAAGACGGCGGAGAACAGAGGGCGCTTGGGAATCCGCCGCAAGGTGGTCCGCAATTTGTGCCGGTATCTCCTCAAGCTGAGTGTCCTCGTTCAGTAATGACCTCGGGGTTCTCAGCGACTCCAGGGGTTCTGAGCGACCTCGGGTTCAATCTACTGCCTAGCTCACTTCTACTGCAATCGGGCAGGGAAGTCAAAGTGAAAATTTGCGCCCTCGACAGTTAGAGGCGGGAGGCGGCGGGAAGGTTGCAGGAAATTAGACGGGGGGCTGGCCTGAATCCTGCGGGGGAGAATCGGCTTTGGGTTTGCGGCGCTTCCTGTTGAAGCGAAAGGCGAGCAGGCCGTAGATCATGACGCAGATCCAGAAGTCGATGACCAGGCCCAGGTCGATGCGGGAGGTGCGGGCACGGGCAACGGGAGGCAGGTAATTGTAGAGGACGCCGAAATAGAGCAGGTTGCCGCCGAGGACGGCGACGAGGGTTTTCCAGTGGCGGCGAAACATGGCTAGGCCTTCGACGAAATAGCCCCGGCGTGCAGATTTGGGTTGCCAGCGGCGGCGAGGCCGGGGATGGGGTAAGGGTGAAGTAGATGCGCGGAGGTGTCAAGGGAACTCTGCAGGTGCGATTATCTGAGGAATCCTCCAACGGGCAGAGCGGGCGGCTGACAATTGACTTGCGGTTTCACGACAGTATAATCAAGTCCAAATGTGGCGGCTTCCAAATCCTATGAAATTCGACTCCCTGAGTTTCCGGTTCGTTTTCATTTGCGTTCTCTTGTTATCGGCTGTTTCTATTTCCAATGCACAAGAGGAATGGACCTGGAAGGATCGGGACGGCGAAGTCCGAACGCGCGCCGAGCTGGATGAAATTCTCGAAAATCACCGCATATGGAAAGCCGGCGAGATGGAAGGAACTGATGCCGGGATACGCGCGGACCTGACGGGCGCAGACCTGAGCGGCGCTGACCTGCGCAACGCGGACCTGAGAGGTGCGGACCTGACCGGCGCGATCATGAGCCGGACGTACCTGAACGACGCGGATCTGCGTGGCGCGAACCTGAGCGAAGCGAATCTGCGCGAGGCGGACCTTACCGGCGCGGTCCTGAGTAGCGCGATTCTGAACGGCGCGGTCCTGAGTAGCGCGATTCTGAACGGAGCGGACCTGAGTAGCGCAATTCTGAACGGTGCGAACCTGGGTGGCGCTTTCCTGAGCGCCGTTAACCTGAAAGGCGCAGACCTACGCGCCGCAGACCTGCGCAAGGCGGGCCTGCTCAAGGCAGACCTGAGCAACGCTGACCTGCGCGGCGCTGACCTGCGCGCCTCTAACCTGCGCTTCGTGAACCTGCGCATCGCTGACCTGACCGACGCGGATCTGAGTGGTGCGGACCTGCGCAACGTGAACCTGGGCGAATCGGTGTACGAACCTTCACAACAGCCACCCGCGCATCTGATCTACAGAGCAAGAAATTTGGATGAAATGCGGATTGAATCAAACCCTAAAGCACTGAGCGACTTGAGAAGGTCCCTACAGGCGTCAGGTTATCGGTGGGCAGAGCGAGATGTCATCGCTGCGCTGCGCCGGAACGATAATCCATCGAAGCTTGAAACCATTTTCTTTGACTGGACGAGCGAATTTGGGGCGAACCCGTTGCGGCCACTGTTGATCGCGGCCGGCATCTTTCTATTCTGCACACCGATCTACTGGGTGTCATTGCACCGCAAGGGTCGTTCGGGACTTTACCTGTTGGCATCCGGCAAGAAAGTGAATACCGGCAAAGAGAGGGTGCGCGTTCTGCGGCTGCGGTATCATCGGCCCCCAAAATACCCCTGGTATCTATACATCTTTCGGAAAGCGAGACGAGAGGGGCATGCATTGGGGACGGCGATACTATTTAGCCTGATGAGCAGCTTCAACATCGGGTTCCGCGAGTTGAACTTTGGACGATGGATTCGCATGCTCCAACCCCGCGAGTTCGACATCAAAGCCCGTGGATTCGCTCGCATTCTCTCCGGTATGCAGTCGCTTCTGAGCGTTGGCGCTGTGGCTCTCTCTTTGTTGAGCTACTTCGGCACCCCGTTTGCACCCTAACCATTTGTAGTTTCCACACCTTTCCCTGGCCGATTTTTTTTACGCTCGCAGTGAGAGTGTCCATCAGTAAGTCTTAACGATTCGACTTTTTGCTGGTCGAAGCGGATGTTGATCCAGGGGGAAGCGGTGGGAAGAATGAGGGGGAATCGGGATACAATGGCGGGGTGAGAGGCGGCGGGAAGATTCCCAGGCAAGTTCTCCATGCAGGCGCGCGGGCGCGAGAGTTCCCCGGCGCGCTTGCAGATATCCGTGCAGATTGCTATGCAGATTAATGTGCTTTTTTTCGGCGCGCTGAAGGACTTGGTGGGACAAGCCTCCGAGCAGGTGGAGGTGGAGCCGGGGTCCGATATCGGCGTGCTTTTCGAGAAGTTTGCGCGGCGGTTTCCAGAGTTGGAACCTCATGGTCCGAGCCTGCTGTTCTCCCGCAACCGCGAGTTCGCAGCCAGAGACGACAAGCTGGCCGACGGCGACGAGGTGGCCTTCCTGCCGCCGGTGAGCGGGGGGACGAGCGATCCGCCGGGACGGGGAGAAGCAGCGGGAGGAGCAAAGGGCACAGCTAGGAGCAAGCAGGCGGTGAGCGGTGGGACGGACGCAGTGCCGGAAGCCGACAGTGTGGGGTCGCAGGAGATCATCTGCCGGCTGACGCGAGAGGCCATCGATACAAAGGCCCTGGTCGCCGAGCTGCAACAGGGCTCCGACGGCGCCGTGGTGGAGTTCCACGGCGTGGCGCGAAACAATACGGGTGGGCGCGAGACGCTGTTTCTGGAATATGAAGGATATGAGGAGATGGCGATAGAGAAGATGCGGGAGATCTGCCTGGTTCTGAAGTCCGAGCACGCCATCGGCCGGATCGGGATGGTGCACCGGCTGGGGCGGCTCGAGATCGGCGAGGCCAGCGTCGTCATCGTGGTCTGCTCACCGCACCGCAAGGCGGCGTTCGAGGCCTGCCGCGCCGCCATCGACCGGCTGAAACAGATCGTTCCCATCTGGAAGAAAGAACACTTTGCCGACGGGGCCGTGTGGGTGGAGGGAGAGATGAAGAAAGGAACCCCGGCAAGCTGATTGGATCAGGGGAACATTTGGATTAAGGCAACATTGGAACAGGGGAGCATTGGATTAAAGCAACAGGGATCAGGAGGCGGACGCTGCCAGGAACGAAAAGGTGGAAATAATGATGCAGAAAAGAAAGAGTGAGGAATTGAACATTGAATAAGGAAAAACCTGCCTTTGAGAAGAGGCCGGAAGGCAAAGGCCCGCAAGCGTCCTCCTTCCCCGACGGGCGTGTGGAGGCGGAGTATCTGCAGAAGCTGGCGGCCGATCAGACGCCGGTGAACATCCATCTGCGCACCGGAGAAGAGGTGCAAGGGTTCGTGGAGTACTATGACAGGGACTTCGTCCGGCTGACGCGCGAGGGCGCGGAGAACCTGTTCCTCTTCAAGAAAGAGATCAAGTACATCGTGGAGAAGTCCTGAGAGTTGCGGCATGATCGGGGGAAGTGGGCGCCTGGCCGTGCCAAAGTCAGAGGATTCCTGCGGAATATTTAGTCATATTATGAAGGAATTATGAGCGATATATTAAGTATCACTTCCAATATAGCCCGGGAGGCCGGGGCCTTGTTGATGCCGTTTTTCGAGCGCAGGGTTCGGGTGGAGTACAAGGGAGAGGTGGATCTGGTAACGGAGGCCGACCGGGCCTCGGAGGCTTTGATTATCGATCGCATCCGGAAGGAGTTTCCGGACCACGGCGTGGTGGCTGAGGAGGGCGGGGGATACGAGGGCAGTTCGGGCTATTGCTGGTACATCGACCCGCTGGATGGAACGACGAACTTTGCGCACAGCTTTCCGGTCTTCTGCGTATCGATGGGCCTGGAAAAGGACGGGCAAATGGTGGCGGGCGTGGTCTATGACCCGACGCGCAAAGAGTTGTTTTCAGCCGAAAAGGGAGCCGGCGCGAAGCTGAACGGCAGGCCGATTCAGGTCTCCGCCATTGCGGGTCTGAGCGAGGCGCTGGTGGCCACGGGATTTCCCAGCCGGAAGCGGCACGAGAACCCCAACATTCACCTCTATCATCAGTTCAACATGAATACGCACGGGGTGCGGAGGCCCGGCTCGGCGGCGCTGGACCTGGCCTATGTGGCAGCGGGCCGGCTGGACGCTTTCTGGGAGTTTCATCTGCATTCGTGGGACATTGCGGCGGGAAAGCTCCTGGTGCAGGAGGCCGGGGGAGTGGTAACCCAGTATAACGGCAAGCCGCACGGGCTCGACAGCGGCAGCATCGCCGCGGCTAACCGGGAGCTGCAGCCGCAACTGCTGGAGATGTTCCGGGAGATCTTCGCGGGGAAATATCCGGCGGCGCTGCCGGAGTTGCGTCCGCCCGATTAGCAGCGCGCGTCTGGCAGGGATTGCCCGCTTGGCAGGGATTGATGGGAACCCGAGACGCCAGAGCTACTGGACCATTTCGGCTTCTTCCTCTTCATAGGAGGCCGGCAGGTGGGAGCCGTGATGGTGCACCAGATACCAGGCGCCTCCGGAAAGAGCGAAGATGTTGGTGGCCTGCACGTAGGCGTTTTCAAACCGGCCTTCCGAGGCGCTGGAAATCTTCTCCGTACAACAGACCCAGGCCACTGAATCCTCCACGCGGACCGACTGGAGACTGACGGAAACGCGCAAATAGCGGGTGCTTTCAAAGATGCGCTGCCAGGAGTCGCGAATCGCTTCCCAGCCCTCGATCAGATCCCAGCCAGGATGGATGCACCGGACCCATTCTTCCGGAAGCCAGATGGAATCCATCTCACTCAGGTCCAGACTCTGAATGGCGCGATAGAAGTTTTTATTGGATTCCAGAACGCTTTCTTCCTCGTTGCTCATCGATCTCCCGCCAGGCTGGAATGGAACCGGATAAGGGCGAATTATAGCATTGACCGGGGAGGAAAATTAGACTGAGATCGGTTGAGATGCAAGGTCCGGTCCTGCGGCCGGATGGGAAAGGCGCAACATCGGGGCCACGGCCGGGTTTATAATGCAGGAAACGGCTCGCAGGGGAGGCGGTATGAGATTGAATGGCAGATACGTTCTGGCGGTGATGCTGGCGGCGGTGCCGATGATGGCGGCGCAGGAGCCACAACTGACGCCAGAGATGGCGGAAGCGGCGGCGGTGGAAACGGCAGGGAAGCCGGTGGAAGTTGCCGAGAAGCTCTACGTGGTGGAGGCGCAGACGAGGATACCGCTGGTGCTGGTGAACAGCGTCAGCACGAAGAACTCGAAGGAAGGCGACCGCGTCTATTTGCAGACGTCGTTTCCGATTGCGGTCGAAGGACGGATCGTGATCCCGGAGGGAAGCTACGTTACCGGGACGATTACGTTCGTGAAACGTCCCGGAAGAGTGAAGGGGCGCGGGGGGATGTACGTTCGGTTTGACACGCTGATGTTGAGCAACGGAGTGCAGCGAGACTTCCGGGCACTGGTGAGCTCCGTGGACGGGAGCCAGAACAACCGAGTGGAAGAGGAAGGAGCGATCGGGGGCGATTCGACCAAGGGCAGGGACGCTGCTACCGTGGCCGGCTCCACCGTGCCGGGAGCGGTACTCGGAGGGGTTTACGGCAACGGCACGGGTATGGTGATCGGCGCCGGAATGGGAGCGGCGGTGGGATTGGCAGCCGTCTTGCTTACACGTGGCGATGACGTGCAATTGTTGCGGGGAACCTCGGTCGAGATGCTGCTGGACCGGGATATAGCATTTACGGAGGAAGAGGTTTCGTTCGCGAGATCGGCGCGGCCGTCCGATCTGCCCAGCCCGCCACCGCCGCGCGGCGGCAGCCTCGAACGGCAGCAGGGATCGACTTTTCCAAGAACACCCTTCCCGTTCTAACCAGGCTGAAAACCTTCAGATAACCAGAGGGCCTGCGCGGGCCGAAGCGGCCGCGGCGGGCCGCTCGCGTGGTGGATTGCGCCATCGGTCCGCAACCTGATCCGTTGACAAAGAAATATGGATGGGTAAACATCTTTCCTGTAAAGATGGGCATGCCATGTCGATGAATCCCGGTTCCGGTAAAAAAAAAGCGGTCGTCCGGCGGCTGGATATGGTGCTGGAGTCGGATCTCGAAAGCGCCGATCTGTCCGAGTCGCTGCTGAACGCCTTTTGCATGCAGGCGGGCTGCAACGAGCAGCAATGCAACGAAGTCGGACTGGCGGTTCGCGAATCCGTTATCAACGCGGTGCTGCACGGAAATAAATCCGACCCGAAAAAAAAAGTGTTTCTGCGGGCCGAGTTGCGCCATGGGGACCTGTGCGTCACGGTGCGGGACGAGGGGCCGGGTTTTGACCCGCGGTCGCTGCCCGATCCGACGAAGCCGGAAAACCTGTTGAGGGAGTCGGGCCGGGGAATCCTGATGATCCGGGCGTTGACGGACCGGCTGGTCATCCGCAGAAGTTCGTCTCGCGGGATGGAGTTCCGGATGGTGAAATGCCTTCCCAAACAGATGGATGAGCACAAGACGGGCTTGCGGGTGGAGAGCAGGAAAGTGGACGGAGTTACGATCCTGGACATGGAGGGGCGGATCGTTTTGGGAGAGCCGACGGCGGCGTTGCGCGATGAGTTTGAGAAGCTGATCGACCGGGGCGACAAGAAGATACTGATGAACCTGGAGGGAGTCAGTTATATCGACAGTTCGGGGCTGGGCGCGCTGGTGAGCGGATTCATGACGGTGAAAAACCGGCAGGGCCAGATGAAGTTATTGAGTCTGACATCAAAGGTGCGCGAGCTTTTGCAGATTACGAAGCTGTTGACCGTGTTTGAAGTATTTGACGACGAGTCCACGGCGCTCGATAGTTTTTCGTAACGACATTATCCCGTGGTATATCCCCGGACCCATCCCAGGGCATATCCCACATGGCAGGCTCCAGGTCATATCTCGGGACATTTCCCGGGACTGGGAAGCCCGAGCCGATGCAGCCGCCGGGGCCAGGTCCTCTCCCGGAGACGGCAGACTGCGACAGGCTAGGCGGATAGCTGGGCGGGCAACAGTCTCCGCAGGCGAAGTTCCCCACGGCTCGCTCCCGTTTCATAAGTGATTCGACCGACCTTTGCATCCCGCAGGGAAAATTGATCTGCTAATGTGGATAGTTATTCTTCTGGAAGGATTTTTTTCTCTTGTCCTGGTTGAAAGAACTGTCCACGTGGGCGCAGGGCGTCCTGATTCCTCTCGGCGCGATGGGCCTGGTGCCGGCGGCCATCCTGGATTCCTCGTTCCTCTCGCTGGCCGGCGGGGTGGACGTATGGCTGATTACGCTGTGCTTCGGCAACGCGGCGGGGACGCCGCTCTACGTGGTGCTGACCGTGGTGGGCTCAGTTACCGGCGCCTCACTGCTCTACCTGACGATGAAGAAGGGCGGGCAACGATTCGTGGAGAAGAAGGTGTCCGCGAAAAAAATGGAGCGCATACAGGGGCAGGTGCGTCGGCATGGAGCCTGGGCCATGTTCGTGGCCGCGCTGCTGCCGCCTCCGGCGCCATTCAAGCTGTTCGTGCTGGCGGCCGGAGTTCTCCATATGCCCTATGAAAAATTCGTGCTCGCGCTGTTGGCGGGGCGGACGATACGCTATTCGGTGGCAGGCTTTCTGGCCGCCAGATATGGGCGGCAGGTGTGGGATTGGCTGCTGCGGCTGGGGCCGTGGGTGTTGCTGTTGGTGATTGTCGTGGCCGGAGTAGTGCTGGGCCGCAAATTACTCCGGAACAAAGCCGTCGTGATGGACTAGTTCGCCGCCAGGGCGGGCCAGGGCTATGCGGCCCTGCGCGGGACGGTCCGCTAAAGCCCGAGTTGATCCCATTTGCTGTCGACGAGAGCGCGGATGCACGGGTCCATCCGCAGCTCATCCGGCCAAGGCCGGGTGAAACCTTCCGAGGGCCACTTCCGTGTGGCGTCCACACCCATCTTCGAGCCGTAGTTGGCCAGGCGGCTGGCGTGGTCCAGCGAATCGACGGGGCCGAGAGTGAACTGGATATCCCGCTCCGGGTCGATGTTGTTCAGCGCCTTCCAGACGACCTCCGCCGGGTTCTGCACGTCAACATCCTCATCCACGACAACAATACATTTGGTGAACATGGCCTGGCCCAGCGACCAGATGGCGTTCATGATCTTGCGGGCGTGGCCGGGGTAGGACTTGCGGATGGAGATGAACATGAGGTTATGGAAGACGCCTTCAAACGGCATGTGCACATCGACGATCTCAGGCAACTGCATCCGCATCAGGGGCAGGAATATGCGTTCAATGGCCTGGCCCATGTGGCAATCCTCCATGGGAGGCTTGCCCACTAGCGTAGTGGAATAGATGGGATTGCTACGATGCGTCATGCAGTGAACGTGGAAGACCGGGTACTCATCGGGCAGAGAATAAAATCCCGTGTGGTCGCCGAAAGGGCCCTCGGTGCGGTGCTCGGCCAGATCGACGGTGCCCTCCAGGATGATCTCGGCGCGGGCTGGCACTTCCAGGTCCACGGTCTGGCATCGCATCATCTCGACGGGCTTGTTGCGGAGAAAGCCGGCAAACAGCATCTCGTCCAGATCGGGCGGCAGAGGGCAGATGGCAGAGAAGGTGATGGCCGGGTCGGTGCCGATGGCGACGGCCACCTCCATTTTCCCCGTCGGCGTCCCTGCCGACTTTCCTTCCGGGGCGGCCTTTCCCGCGCGGCGGAAATGATCGGCCCCCTGTTTGTGGGTCTGCCAGTGCATGCCCGTGGTGCGCTCATCAAAGACCTGCAGGCGGTACATGCCGCAGTTGCGCTTCCCGCTGCCGGGGTCGCGGGAGAAGACGAGCGGAAAGGTGATGTAACGGCCGGCGTCCCCGGGCCAGCACTGCAATACGGGAAGATCCAGCAGGGAAAACCCGCTCTTTTTGACGACCTCGGATGCCGGACCCTGCCGCACGGTTTTGGGGAAGAAGGCTCCCATCTCAAGCAGGCGCGGGACCATCCGGATCTTGTCCAGCAGCCCTTCGGGCGGCTCCGTGTGCAGGAGCGCGTGAATGCGGGCGGCAACTTCTTCGGCCGACTCCACGCCTAGCGCCAGGGCGGTCCGGCGAGGGGAGCCGAAGGCGTTGATGAGAACGGGCAGGGAGCTTCCCTTCACATTCTCGAACAGCAGCGCGGGGCCGCCCTGTTTGGAGACGCGGTCGGTGATCTCGGAGATCTCCAGGATGGGGTCGACTTCCACCGAGATGCGCTTGAGTTCTCCGGCCTTCTCCAGCGTATCGATGAACGCTCTCAAATCTTCATATGCCACGGTATCTCCTATGCGATTGGCCTGCAAGACTGGCACTCCGCGGGTGATGGACCATCCCGGTACGGCAAATCAAAAAACGCCCACCAATCGGTAACGCGAATAGATATCATACACGCCGCGAAGCCGTTTCGTGGCCGCGTGGTTGAATCCCGGCAGCCTGTGATTCACAGCCGGGCTCGGGCGGAGCATTGTCCGGCGGGTGCAACTTTTCCACCTGTCCAGGGTTTGAAATAACAAGGGTTCGAATTTCATGAATGGTAATGTGAGAGCCTGGGGATTCCTGAATGAATTCCTGAAACGTGAAACCTGAAGCAGGAAAAAGGAGGAGCGCAATGCGCACAGGCAAAAGGATGAGATGGAGCATGGTGGCGGTGGCCACAATGATTTTTGGCGTATCCGGCTGGCTGGCCGCCCAGGGACCAAGAGGACACCGGGGGCCCCGCAATGACATGGGTCCCGGCGCGTTCGGCGCGCGGATGGCTGAGCAGTTGAACCTTTCGGAGGATCAACAGAACCAGATTAAGTTTTTCCTGGACGATCAGAGGGCGCAGATGGAAACGTTGCGCGCCGATGGCTCACTGACCAGGGACCAGCGGCGGGAGCAGGCGCAGCAGATTCAGGAGGCGATGCGGGCGAATATACAGTCGATCCTGAGCGTGGAGCAGCAGATGCAGGCCGAGCAGCTACAGCGGCACGAAGCAGAGCACATGCTGGAACGGCGGCAGCACGAAGCAGAGCACATGCTGGAACGGCGGCAGCACGAAGCAGAGCACATGCTGGAACGGCGGCAGCACGAAGCAGAGCACATGCTGGAACGGCTTTCGCAACGGCTGGAGCTGAACGCGGCTCAGCAGGAGACCATCGAGGCGTATCAGCAGAATCACTTCGATGCGCTCCGGGCGCTGCGGGACGATACCACGCTAACGCGGGAGCAGAAGAGAGAGCAGGTCGCGGCTCTGCGGCAGCAGATCGAGGACAATATCCGCGCCACGCTGACGCCGGAGCAGCAAGCCGAGTTCGACGCCCTGCGGCAGCAGCGGGGTGAACGACGCCGTCCGGGACGCCGCAATCGAGGATTCCGTCCAGGCGGTTTTAGCGGCTCCGTGGGATAGAGCGCTGAGAGATGGAAAGATTCTCCGACGGCGGCTGTGGCGATCAAAGGATCAGCATGCAGTCGCCGTAGGAGTAGAAACGGTACCGCTCGCGCACGGCATGCTCGTAGGCGGCAAGCATCAGCTCCCGGCCGCCGAACGCGGCGGTCAGCATTAACAGGCTGGTGCGCGGCAGATGGAAGTTGGTCAGCAGTCCCCCCACTACACGGAACGCAAATCCCGGCAGGATAAATAGTTCGGTCTCACCCTCTCCGGCACACAGTCTTCCTTGGTTTACGCCTTGGTTCAGAATTGCGACGTGCTCCAGCGTCCGGACGGAGGTGGTGCCGACGGCGATGATGCGGCGGCGCTGGTCCAGCGCCTGATTGAGTTGCGAGGCGGTGGCCGCGGTGATCTGGAACTGTTCCGGATGCAGGCGGTGCTTCTCGATCTGCTCCGTGTGGATGGGTTGAAAGGTTCCAAGTCCGATGTGGAGCGTGATCTCCGCGCGCTCTACGCCGCGACTCTCCAACCGGGACAGCAATGGCCGGGTGAAGTGCAGGCCCGCCGTGGGCGCGGCGACCGACCCGGCCCGCTTCGCGTAAACGGTCTGGTATCGGTTGCGGTCCGTCTCCCCGGCGGGGCGGCGGATATAGGGGGGCAGGGGAATATGGCCGATCCGCTCCAACTGTTTCATCAGCGGAGCGCCATTGATGAAACGCAGCGTCCGCAGGCCGTACTCGCCACGGCCGATGACCTCGGCTTCCAGCTCCTCTTTGCCAGTCGCTTGGCCAGCCTGGGGGCGCGTGCCGGAACCGGGTGAGGGTTCAATAAAAACAATCCGTTCTCCCACGCGGATCTTTCGTCCGGGCCGGACCAGCGCCTCCCAGGTGCGCTCATCCAGCCGTCGCGCAAGCAGCACTTCGATCGGAGTGGACAGGTATTCCGAATGGGCCGGGTTGCGTCTGCCGATGGGCTCAGCCTTCGTTCCCAGCCGGAGGCCATGGAGACGCGCCGGCAGGACGCGGGAGTTGTTCAGGACAAGAAGATCGCCCGGGGTGAGATAGTCGGGGAGCTGGCGGAAGCGGGCGTCGATGATCTCTCCGGTGTGGCGCCGCAGGACCAGCATGCGCGCGTCGGAGCGGCGCGCGGCGGGATATTGCGCGATCAGCTCCGGCGGCAGATGGTAGTCGAAATCTTCATTTTTCAACATTGTCATCGTGAGGGGCAGGGTCGAAGGAAAGGGAGACCGCTACCCGCGGACATTCCATGCCGGGCTATGGCGGGCCATGCCGGGCTAAGATGATTGCGTGAGAATTTCCGCCGCTCCCTGTTCGAGTAATTGGCTGGCTACCCTCTTGCCCAGACGGGCCGCGCCGGCAATGCTGGCATCGGCTTCGTTGTCCGAACTCTCGATCATACGGGCGCCGTCCGGGCTGAGAACACGGGCGTGGATCGATATGGCGTACGGTTGCACGTTGCTGCTGCAGGCGATGGGTATCTGGCAGCCGCCACCGAGGGCTTCCAGAAGCGCCCGCTCGGCCGTGGCGCCAATGCGCGCCGTTGAGTCTTCCAGTGCGGAGACCAGGGTGGACACCTCCTGATCGTTCGCCCGTATTTCAATGCCGAGAGCGCCCTGACCCACGGCGGGACGCATGATCTTTTCATCAATATATTCCGAGATGCGGTCTGCCCAGCCCATGCGCCGCAGCCCGGCGGCCGCCAGCACGATGGCATCGAACTGCTCCTCGTCCAATTTGCGGAGCCGCGTGCCGAGATTGCCCCGGATGGAGGCGGTCCGAAGATCGGAGCGGTAAGCCAGCAACTGCGCGGTCCGGCGGGTGCTGCTGGTTCCGATGCGCGCTCCTCGCGGAAGCCGTTCCAGCGTCTCCCCGTTCCTGCTGACCAGGGCGTCGCGGGGGTCTTCCCGTTCCGGGATCGCGCCGAGAACCAGTCCGGCGGGCAGTGTGGTGGGAAGGTCCTTCAGGCTGTGGACGGCCAGGTCGGCGCGGTCCGCCAGGAGGGATTCTTCCAGTTCCTGAGTGAACAAACCTTTGCCGCCAATCTCGGGCAGGGGCCTGGACGTATCACGGTCCCCTTTGGTTTGCAGGGTCAGGATATCCACCTGCAGTCCGGGATGAAGGCGCTCGAGCTCGGATTGCGCCCATTCACTCTGCTGCAACGCCAGCGCGGAGGAGCGGGAAACGAGGATGAGTTTTTTACTGGGCAAGAGCGACCGTCCGGTTTGCTACTGTTTGAGATTGAATATCTTCCGTACCGTTTCGACCAGTTTCGTCCCATCCGGATGCTGAGCAAGCGATTTCAGATGATGGATCGGCGGATGCAGAATCTTGTGCATCAGGCCGCGGGTCAGCAGATCGACGGCCTCCCGCTGCTGTTCGGTGAGATCGCCGAGCTCGGCGCGGGCAAGCTCCTGCAGACGGATCTGCTCCAGATGCGATTGCAGGTCCACGATGGTCGGCACCACGTCCAGTGTCTTCAGCCACCGGAGATATTTCTCCAGCTCCTGGTCGGCAATCTGCTCTCCGTGGCGCGCCTCGCGGCGGCGCTCTTCCAGATTGGCGTTCACGACCTGCTGGAGGTCGTCGATGTCGTAAAGGAACAGGTTGTCCAGTTTATTGATCTCCGGATCGATGTTGCGCGGCACGGCGATGTCGATGAGAAACATGGGGCGGTTCCTGCGTTGTGACAGCAGCTTCTGCCCTTCCAGTTTGCCGAGAATATAGTTGTCCGCGGCGACTGAGCTGATGATGATGTCGCATTGTGCCGCGTATTCGAGCAATTGCTGAAAGGGGACGGCCCGGCCCTGGAGCATGCTGGCCAGCTCCTCGGCGCGTTGCAGGGTCCGGTTGGCGACGAAGATATGCGTGCTGCCGCCGTTGAGCAGGTGCCGGGCGGCCAGCTCGCTCATCTTGCCGGCTCCGATCAGCAGGATCTTCTTGTCCTCCAGGGACCCGAAGATCTTTTTCGCCAGCTCCACCGCCGCGTAGCTGACCGAGACGGCCGAGCTGGCGATGCCGGTCTCCGTGCGGACGCGCTTGGCGACGTGAAACGAACGCGTGATCGCCTCATCCAGCGGTCCGCGCAGCGTGCCCGCCGACCGCGCCAGCGTGTGGGCGCTCTTGACCTGGCCGAGGATCTGGGTCTCTCCCACGATCATAGAGTCCAGGCTGCTGGAGACGCGGAACAGATGCCGGATGGCATCCCGCTGCTGGAGACAGTAGAGGTAGGGTTCGATCTCGGTCAGGGGGCGCTGGTGGTAATGGGCCAGAAACTGCATCAGTGCGGGAGTGCTCTCTTCTTCGGCGCCGCCGGTGCGCGTGAGGATTTCGACGCGGTTGCAGGTGGAAAGAATCATTACCTCTTCGACGCCGGGAAGCGCCGCTACCGCCCGCAGGGCGCCGGGCTGGCGCTCTTCGGAGAAGGCCAGCCGCTCGCGCACCTCGATGGGCGCTGAGTTGTGATTCAATCCGACTAAGTTAAAAAACATACGCTAGCTTCATGATTTCCTAACGGCCCGGCGCCGCCAGCCGGCTCTATGGCATGCGGAACGAATGCAGGCCGCTGTTGGTGGACCAGGTTACGAGTATGGCCACAAAGCCGGCGATGGCGAAGTAGGCCGCCTTGCGGCCTCGCCAGCCGGCCACGCTCCGGGCAAACAGCAGTCCCACATAGATGAGCCAAGTGGCAAAGGACCATGCAATCTTCGGGTCCCTGGGCCAGGACGGTCCCCAGACGGAGCTGGCCCAGATCGCCCCGGTGATGATCCCGAGCGTGATAAAAGGAAACCCGATCGTGAGTGATTTGTAGGCCAGGTCATCGATGGCCTCCAGCGGCGGCAAACGGTAGTAAAAGGCACGCAGCCGCTTGGACTTCAATTCCCGCTCCTGGATCAGGTACATGAGTCCGGCGGCGAAGGTGAGAAAAAAAGCCGCATACCCCAGAACGATCATGGAAACGTGCAGGTAGAGCCAGGTGGTTTTCAGCAGGGGCACATCCAGCGGGTCGGAGGCCTGCTCCAATGCTCCGGGAAGCGTCAGAAGGAAGATCAGGGGGAAGATGAATATGCTGAGCGATTCAAAACGATATTTCCAGTGCACCAGCAGGAACGCGCTGGCGAGCAGGAATGCGGTGAGAGACGCGGATTCCTGCAAAGAGGTCGTGGGGAAGTGGCCGACCTGCAGGCCATCCTCCACCAGCGCCACGAGATGAAAAACGACCCCGAGCGAAATGGCCGCGAGCGCCACGCGGAAGTATTTGTCACGCCGTTGGATGACCGTGATGACCGCATGCAGCAGGCCGAGAGAATACAGCGCCAGCGCTATGCGTAGCCAAAAATGCCCCATTGTTTCTATGTCCTCCGCTTCCCATCATTATATTGGATAAGTTCGGCTCTGTTTTCGGAAAATCCTTTCCTGCGAATGGATGACTGTAAACCGGGCGGGGATGAACGATCTGTTTCCCGCGCGGCAAGAAGTTTTACCCTGCGGCTGAACCGGTGCATAATACGGTTTCGCAACAGAAGGTGGACAGTTATCCGGAAAACCGCTGCGGACGCTCAACCAGTATGGCCAATCGGTCCGCCCAGATCCCATTGATGAAATCGGAACCCGCAACGCCGCTCATGCGGCAATACACATCGATCAAATCGAAGTTCCCGCACGCCTTGCTCTTCTTCCGGCTGGGGGATTTCTATGAGATGTTTTTCGAGGATGCGGTGGTGGCGGCGCGCGAGTTGCAGATTACCCTCACGTCCCGCAACAAGGAAAAGGGCGTGGCCGTGCCCATGTGCGGCGTTCCCCACCATGCCGCGGATCACTACGTCGCCAAGCTGATTCAAAAGGGTTACAAGGTGGCCATCTGCGAGCAGGTGGAAAGCCCGCGGCAGCAGCCGCAGCAGGCGTCGAAGGAAGGGAAGGAAGCGCCCAAGGAAGCGTCGAAGCAGGCAAAGAAGCTGGTCCACAGAGAGGTAACTCGCGTGGTTACGCCCGGAACGGCCATGGACACGAATCTGGTGTCGCCCGGGGAAAACAACTTCCTGGCCGCCGTTTGTAATTCTCGCGACCGCCTGGGGCTGGCTTGCCTGGACCTGTCAACCGGTGAGTTTCGGGCCACCGAGTGGACGGGCCCGGACAGGGAAGCCCAGTGTGTGGAGGAGCTGAGGCATCTGCAGGCGCGGGAGGTCCTGTTCCCGACCAGTCAGGGACTGCTCACCGCTCCGGCGGGCCAGCTTGCATTCGTTGAGGATGACTCGGCGGAGTTGCGTCTGATGAGAACCCCGATCGATGACTGGGCATTCGATCCCGATTACGCCAGCCAACGTTTGCTGGATCATTTCCATGTTCAATCGCTTGACGGGTTCGGCATGCAGTACCGCGCGCAGGCGGTCTGTGCCGCCGGTGCGCTGATTCACTATCTCCAGGATACACAGCAGGGAAGTCTGGCGCATCTGGACAGAATCTCCTTCTATGAGCGGCATCAGTGGATGATTCTCGACTCGGTAACGACGCGCAATCTGGAGCTGATGGAACCGCTCTTTTCCGGCTCGGGCGAGGCCACGCTGATCTGGGTGCTGGACCGCACGGCCACCGGAATGGGCGGCCGGCTGTTGCGCTCCTGGATTTTACGTCCATCGCTGGACCGCGGCCTGATCGAGGCGCGTCTCGACGGGGTGCAGGAGCTGGCGGGCGACGCCATGGCCAGCGCCGGCATCTTGAAACATCTCGAATCGGTTTATGACCTGGAACGGCTGCTCAGCAAGGTGATCATGGGCACGGCGACACCGCGGGACCTGGCCGCGTTGAGAAACTCCTTGGTCCCGCTGCCCTCGCTGAAGACGCTGGTGGGCGGGAAATCCGCCCCGCTTTGGAAGGAACTGCATCAGCAGCTGGATGAGCTTTCAGATCTCCGCGCACTGCTCCAGGAAGCTTTGGCCGAATCTCCTCCTATCAACATTGCCGATGGTGGAGTGATCCGCGACGGGTACCACGGGGAACTCGATGAGTTGCGCGCCCTGAGCCACTCCGGCAAGCAGACCATCGCGCAGATGGAGGCTCGCGAGCGCCAGTCCACTGGCATCCAGTCGCTCAAGATCAAGTTCAACAACATCTTCGGCTATTACATTGAGGTCTCCAAGGCGAACCTGGCCAGTGTCCCGGACCGCTACGAGCGCAAGCAGACGCTGGTCTCGGCCGAGCGCTATACCACCGCCGAACTGAAGGACTACGAGCGCAAGGTGCTGGATGCCGACGAGCGCATGCAGACGCTGGAGCAGGAGTTGTTCGGGAAGCTGCGTGCCGCGGTCGCCGCCCAGGCCCCCCGGGTCCGCACGACAGCCGCCGTCATCGCCGCCATCGATGTTCTCGCCAATTTCGCCTCGCTGGCGACGGAATACGATTACTGCCGTCCCACTTTCACCGAAGACGGCACACTGGAGATCGGCGCCGGACGCCACCCGGTTCTGGAGCGGCTCGGCTATCTGCGGCAGGGCGAACGCTTCGTGCCCAATGACCTCTATATGAATGCGGATTCGGACCGCATCCTGATCATCACGGGGCCGAACATGGGCGGCAAGTCCACGTACCTGCGTCAGGTCGCTCTGATGTCGATCCTGGCCCAGACGGGCTGTTTCGTCCCGGCCACCAGCGCGCGGCTGCCTTTGTTTGACCGCATCTTCACCCGCATCGGGGCCAGCGACAGCCTCGCCCGTGGCCGCTCGACCTTCATGGTGGAGATGACCGAAACCGCCGTCATCTTGAACACGGCCACGCCGAGCAGCCTCATCATCCTGGATGAGATCGGACGGGGCACGGCAACTTTCGACGGGCTCGCCATCGCCTGGGCAGTGGTCGAGTTTCTGCATGAGCGGGCCGGGGTCAAGGCGCTGTTTGCGACCCACTACCACGAGCTGACAGAGCTGGCCGAGCAGCTCGCCGCCGTCGAGAACCGCCATGTGTCGGTCAAGGAGTCCGACGCCGGTATCGTCTTTCTGCGCCGGGTCGAACGCGGAAGCGCCGACCGCAGCTATGGGATCGAGGTGGCCCGGCTGGCCGGGCTGCCGGCCGGAGTCATCGGCCGCGCCCGCGATGTTCTCGCGCAACACGAGCAGAGCGAGCACCGGCTCACCAGCGTCCTCAGCCATTCGGCTGACGAGGGCGGCGATTTTCAGCTTACGTTGTTCACGCCCGCCCAGCACGCCGTGGCGGAGCGCCTCGCCGAAATCAACCTCGACGAACTGAGCCCGCTCGACGCCCTGAACTTGCTTGCCGAGATCAAGAAACAGCTCCAGCAGGAGAAACCGCGGCCCGGACGGAGCTCTCTTGACTTTCCCGGCTGAATTCGCTAGCTTCAAGGGTTAGTCCGTTTCGCAGTTTTTCTTCAACGATATATGGGGGTTGGTGCATGGCGTTCCTACAGAATAAGTTCGAGAAAAACTTTGTCGTCTCGACGGTGGACTACGTCTTCAACTGGGCGCGCAAGAGCGCCATCTGGCCCATGACGTTCGGCCTGGCCTGCTGCGCGATCGAGATGATCGCATCGACCACCTCCCGTTTCGATATCGCGCGGTTTGGCGCCGAGGTCTTCCGCCCCAGCCCGCGACAGTCGGACCTGATGATTGTCGCCGGAACGGTTACTCTGAAGATGGCGCCCGTGCTCAAGCGCGTCTATGACCAGATGCCCGATCCCAAGTGGGTGATCTCGATGGGTGCCTGCTCCTCGGTGGGCGGCCCGTTCAATACCTACGCGGTTTTGCAGGGCGTGGACCGCATCGTTCCCGTCGATGTTTACGTTACCGGCTGTCCCCCGCGTCCGGAAAATCTCTTCTACGCGCTGCTCAAGCTCCAGGACAAGATCGACCAAATGACGCTTGCCAGGCGGCCCACCGAAGTCCGTTTGGAGGATGTCATGGTCGAGGATTTCCGCAAACAAGTCATGATCGCGCAGACGACCAATCCCGCATAATATCAAGCCTT
Organism: Terriglobia bacterium; assembly: GCA_963662495.2. Classification (GTDB taxonomy): domain Bacteria; phylum Acidobacteriota; class Terriglobia; order 2-12-FULL-54-10; family 2-12-FULL-54-10; genus SHUM01. Next base: position 53,380 of record CAXVYQ010000007.1, on the reverse strand, counting down.
CCGAATCCTTATGTATCCGGAGTTTTCATGGCGGAGTTCGTAAAGGTGGCTGCCGTTTCCGAGATGGAACCGGGGAAGGTGCGCCAGATCAAGGTGCATGAAAGGACCCTTGCGCTCTGCAATGTGAGTGGCACTTTCTACGCCCTGGATAACTTCTGTATCCACCGCGGGGGCCCGCTGAGCGAAGGATGGCTGGACGGTGAGACGCTCGAGTGCCCCTGGCATGCCTGGAGATTCGACGTGAAGACCGGATGCCTTGCGTTGGATCAAGGAATGGCCGTGGAAACCTACGATGTGAAGATCGAGGGCGGCGACATTTTCGTCGCCATATAGTTTTGCCTGCCCGCCGCTGATCGACGGGACGATTCGGATGCGGCACCCGTCGGCGACCGCGGTTCCCAGTCCCTCCTGATCCCGGATATTCTCATTCCCTGCGAAAATGTTCACGTGCTGGCGCACATCCCCCTGTTCGGTCATCAGACGTTGGCGCAGCCCGGGGCAGAGGCGGTTCAGCGCAGCCAGAGCCTCTCGCACATCCGCTGCCTTGCCGGTGAAGGTTACCTCAGAGAGTCCCTGCGAGTAGCAACGGAGTTGTCCGGCAATGATCTGTCCGGCAGGCAGTGCCCGAGTTGTAAACACGATGCCCAATTCTGTTTGGCGGATCGTTCGGATACGAGATAATTGGGACGTGCCGACAACCGGCCGGGAGACGACGGTATGACATCAGCAAGAACGGGATCCTATAAGCGCAGAAGTGGCAGGCTATCTCGAACACTTTCCATTGATGTAGCGGGCACGGACGCGCAGGGGAGGGATTTCTGTGAGCCTTCCCGCACTATCCAGCTCAGTTACCACGGCGCGAAGATCTTCATCGACCGCCCCCTCGTGCCCGACCAGCAGGTGACCATCTGCCGGGAGAAGGTCCGCAAGGATGCCGAGGCCAGAATCGTTGCGCTGATTGAAAAGACCGCCCGAGGATACTTCTACGGGATTGAGTTCGCTCACCAGGACGGGAACTTCTGGAATATGAATTTCCCACCCGCTTATTCCCCCCAGGTTGGCTAATGATTTTCACAAGCTGACCGATGTAAGAATCGAAGCCCGATTGCGCACGGCGCAGTACACTGGAAATTGCCGTCGTGCCGCGACCTGCAACGGAGAAGCGATGCCGCAGAATACTTACAATTCCCTGCAAACCAGCTCCCGGCAAACCAATGCCCGGCAAAGAAGAAGCGGCCGGTTGCGGCTCCAGCTTCCCATCGATGTCTCCGGCACGGATGTAAATTCTCAGGTTTTCTGCATGCCGGGAAAAGTTAGAACCATGAGCCATTACGGAGCCGAGATCCGTCTGGACTGCGCTCTGATGCCCGAACAGGAGATCAACGTCTCTGTTCCCGCCACGGGCAATGATCAGCCCGCACGAGTGGTGAAACTGGTTGCGGATGGGGAGGAAGGATACTCCTATGGAATTGAATTTCTCGACCCGGTTGAAAACTACTGGAATATCCCCATGCCGGGAGTTGCTCTGACCGGGAATTTCGATCTCGCAGATACCCTCCATGTGACGGATGTGCCATCCGAGCCGGAGATTCAAAACAGCGTCACGGATCCTCGGCCGGAATTGCTCCCCGCCAAATCCGCGCCGGCCCCGCAACTTTCCGGGAAGACCGCCCATGCGACACGGGAGCCGCCCGCAGTCATTCCCACCCCATCGGAAGAGCGGGTCTTCAAGATGCTGCGGGTTCGTGTGCGTGGGGTGGACAACAACGGAAACAGGTTCTTTCAGTCGACCTCTACCATCGAAATCAGCCGCAAGGGTGGCAGACTGGTCGGACTGAGCGAGGTTGCCTATCCGGGATCGATCATCGTAATCAGCCGATCGTTTCGAAAGGCAAAGTTCCGCGTCGTCTGGGTCGGTATCACAGGGACCAGGCAGACATCCCAAATCGGCGTGGAATGTCTGGAGTCGGAGAAAAATCTCTGGGGAATCCGCTGATTTTACTCTAACAGGCCGTGGTGGAAGTGTGGGGAGGAGCACATTTCTGGACGAATGAGCTTGTGAGGAAGCGAGAGAGGCTGGAGAATGGCGGCATGGCGATGGGAACACGGAAACAACGGGAGCGACAGGAAGAGATCTGGGTGGCCACGTGCGATCTGCCGCGAACGGCAGGACATCCGTTCTATGAGCGATTGAATGAGTTGCTGGAAGAGGCTGGTTTTGACGGCTTCGTGGAGGAGCGGTGCCGGCGGTTCTAGGCGGAGAAGATGGGGCGGCCGGGTCTGGCTCCGGGGATGTACTTCCGGCTGCTGCTGATGGGGTATTTCGAAGGACTGGACTCGGAGCGCGGGATGGCGTGGCGGGCGGCGGACTCGCTGGCGCTGCGGAGTTTTCTGCGGATCGGGCTGGAGGAAGCGCCGCCGGATCACTCGACGATCTCGCGGACGCGGCGGCTGATCGACGTGGAGACGCACCGGGAAGTGTTCACGTGGGCGCTGGGAGTGATTGCGGAGAAGGGATTGCTGCAAGGCAAGACGCTGGGAATCGACGCCACGACGCTGGAGGCCAACGCAGCACTGCGAAGCATCGTGCGGCGGGACAGCGGGGAAAGTTACCAGGAGTTTCTCACCAAGCTGGCGAAGGAGTCGGGCATCGCGACGCCGACGCGGGAAGAAGTGGCGCGGCTGGACCGGAAGCGGAAGAAGAAGAGTTCCAATCAGGATTGGGAGCACCCGCACGATCCCGACGCGCGGATCACGAAGATGAAAGATGGCCGGACGCACCTGGCGCACAAGGCGGAGCACGCGGTGGATTTGGAGACCGGAGCGGTGGTGGCAGTAACGGTGCAAGGGGCCGATCAGGGCGACACCACCACGCTGCAAGAAACGTTCGTGGAAGCAGCCGAGCAGTTGGAGGCGGTGGGGAAAGAACCGGCAGCGGATGAGCAGATGAATGCGCAGGGACTCGAAGAGGTGGTAACGGACAAGGGATATCACAGCGGGCCGCTGCTGGAAGATTTACAAGCGATCGGAGTGCGGTCGTATATACCGGAGCCGCAACGAGGGCGGCGACACTGGCAGGGCAAAGCCGACGAACAAACTGCAGTGTACGGCAATCGGCGGCGCATGCGAGGCGAGCGAGGCAAACAACTCTTGCGTCGGCGGGGAGAGGTAGTGGAACGAAGCTTTGCGCATGTCTACGGCACGGGAGGAATGCGGCGCACGCATCTGCGCGGACATCGCAACATCTTAAAGCGGCTGCTGCTTCACGTCGCGGCGTTCAACCTCAGCCTGATTCTGCGCCGGGAAATCGGAGCCGGGACGCCAAGGGGCCTGCAGGACCGCTGGAACAACGTCTTTTTCTGCTGCTGGTGGGTCTGGATGCTCCTGCAAGGGCTCATGGAACGATCGGGTCGTCAACCGGCCACTTCTGCGGATAGATTCCGGTTTTCACCCCTGCAGCACCAAACTCTGAGAGCCGTGTCAAAAATGCCATTTCCACCACGGCCTGCTAATGCCAAATATGCGTCTTCGTCTGTTGAGGATAGGAAGGCGCCAACAACACTAGAAGTTGTCTCATAAATACCCGCAAGCGCTTGTGGATCATAGAGATTGCCTCGTCAGCCTGCGGAAAGGCCCACATTCATTGGCTTTTGGAAGGGCCTGCCGTCGGCGATTTTGCCTGGTGTGTCATTTCACGCATTTATGAGATGGCTTCTAGATTGCGGAAGCACCCCTCAATCCTTCCAATCCGGTCGAATCATTGGTAGGGGGACCCACCGAAACTGCTTTGACTACTTGACAACAACACTGGGCTGGTCTTAGTATTACCGTAAATATCGAATATCGATGGCGGATCTGTGACAGCGGAAGAACTCACCCATCACTTCGCTAACGATCTTCCTTGGGCGTCAAATTTTTTCACGTTGAACTAGGAGGGCCTATGTGTTTCTATACGCGGTTTGCTTTGGGAGTTTTGGGCGTCATACTTTTCGCTTTGCCGGCCGCACCGCAAAACCGGGTGACGGTTCCCCCGAAACTGGTCAGTTACCCTACCATGATCATTTACAACGGCAAGATCATGACCATGGATGACGAGTCCACGACGACGCAGGTTGGCACCATAGTTCAGGCCATGGCGGTGCGCGGCAAGGAGATTTTTGCCATTGGCACTGATGCGGAAATACTAGATTTGATCGGGCCCAACACCGAGCGCATTGACCTCAAGGGCCGGACCGTCATTCCTGGAATTATTGATTCTCACACGCACATCCACAACGGGGCGTTAAATGAGTGGTCGGCGGAGCATCCCGAGGTTCTGGAGGAGTTTTCCCGGCGGTTCGTGATTCCCGGCAGTACCAACCAGGATATCTACAAAGGCATCGAAATCGTTCTCAAGGAAAACATGGCCGTCGAACCCCCAGGCAAGTGGGCCTTTCTGCAATTGAATACCAACGAGGGTGGTTCCGGCATGGGCCAGGGCGTGAAGTTCGTTCAAGACCACGCCATGAAAGTGGAAGATCTCAACCAGATGTCGCCGAACCATCCCGTCTTCATAGCGGCTCATCCCGCCTACATGATTAATGATGCCGCCAGAGCGGCGATCAAGGAGCTCTACGGCTTTGAGCCGCTGATGGGTGAGAATGAGGAGATGGATGCGAATCAGCAGGGGGGGCTGGTGCTGTACGGTCGCGGGCTGATCGTGGACGGATACTTTAATGACCGTATTCCTGAACTGTCGAAGATTGTTCATGATGGCTTGCTAGCAAATGCCGCCGTGGGCATCACCACGTTCACGTCGCATATGATGGGGCTGCGGTTCATGGACGCCTATCGTTATTTGGAGGCAAGAAACGAACTGCCGATCCGGTTTGCCTACACTCACTACTTCGGGTTCCAGGACAATCCCGACCCGGCTAGCTTTTACCGCCGCCTGGGTGATATGGCCGGGATGGGCAGCAGTGATTATTTCTGGACGACGGGCGTTGGCGTAGGAAATATTGATGACGGTCCGCCGATGTTCTGTTCCTCCATGGAAGCGCCTCAGGAGATCAAGAAGCGGGAATATTGCAAGAACGCTCCAGGAACCTCCCAGAGCGATGGTATCTATGCCGCTATCATCTCGCATGAGCGCGTGTCCTTGGGACACGCCTACGCCGACAAAGGAGTAGACTACTTTCTCGACTCCATTGAGCAGGCGATGAAGGAATTTCCTAATACTTTCACACTGGACTATGTCCGCTCCAAGCGATATAGCTCAGACCACTGCGGCTTCTACCCGCGGCCAGACCAAATTCCACGGATGGCAAAGCTTGGATATTATGTGAGCTGCGGCGGCAACGTGCTGGACCGCTCTTACCCCTGGCTGGAACTCTACGGGTTGCAGCGTTACCAGGAGTGGATCTCGCCGATCAAGAATCTTGTAGAAGGAGGCGTGCGGGTGGTCTATGAGAACGAGGCCGGCGTTGACGTTTCCGATAAGACAGCCAGGACCTACTTCAACGATGTAGTCCCCTTGATTACCCGCAGGAATCATGCGGGTAAGATGGTGGCTCCGGATCAGGGAGTGGACCGCGTTATCCTGATGAAGATGATGACCTCCTGGCCCTCTTATTACATGTTGAAAGAGGACAAGATCGGTACGTTGGTTCCCGGAAAGTGGGCCGATTTTCTGGTTTTGAACAAAGACTACTTCACTGTGGAGCCAGTAGAGGAGATCGCGAATACGTTTCCTTACATGACGGTGGTGGGTGGAAAAATCACCTTTGTGCACAAGGACTACGCTCCCGAGATCGGAAAACAGCCTGTGGGAATCCAGATCGAATATGACAATAGCCCACGGTATTAATACGGCAGTGGTGGCGGCCAGTTAGCAAGAGCACTTGCAGAGGTCGGCATCATGAGTTGACCGGTTCCGGCAATGTTGAGAAAGAGATTTGTCCGCGAAAGGGAAAATGACATGAAGCCTATGACGAGAATTTTGATATTCGCCTGCCTGATGGCGACTCTGGCAGCGGCGCAGGAGAATCGGACGGTTCCGGCAGCAATTATTGCTTACCCGGAGATGATTCTACACAACGGCAAGATCGTCACCATGGAAGATGCTGGCTTTAACCAATCCACGGGCCGGACGGTGGAAGCGATCGCGATCCGCGACCGGAAGATCCAGGCTCTCGGCAACAACGCTGAGATTCTCTCCTACGCGGGACCGAATACCACCAAGATCGACCTCAAGGGCCGGACAGTCATTCCAGGCATTGTGGACCCCCATACCCACATCCACAACAGCACGGTGGGCGAATGGGTCAGCGACCATCCGGAGGCATTTGAAACCATGGGCAAGAAATTCTCGGTGGGAGGGGCCACATCTGAGGACCTCAAGAAAGGCATCGAGTTGGTCTTGAAAGAACGTGCGGCGACCATGCCGGAAGACCAATGGGTGTTCATCAATCTTCCCACGAACGACCCCGATAACCCCGGCTCTGGCACAGGGTTCGGCGTGAATTTCCTGCAACAAAAGGATATGACGTTGCGGGACATTGATGCCCTGGATTCCAAGCACCCGGTATTCCTGGCGGCCCATCCGGCCTACACCATCAACACGGCTGCTAAGAATGCTATCGAAAAGATCTATGGATACCAGCCGCCGATTGAAACAGCCGACGAGGATGGCTTCGGCGAGCTGACAGAGTATGAACGCTCATTGATGGTGGACGTCTATTTTCGGCATCGCATTGATGAACTGACGGACATTGTGGAAGATGGACTGCGGCGAAATGCGGCCGTGGGCATCACCACATTCGCCTCGCATATGATGGGGCTGCAGTTCCTGAATGTCTATCAGAAGCTATCGCGGGAAGATCGTCAGCCGGTGCGGTATGCCTATACCAATTACTTCGGATTCCAGGACAATCCCGACCCCGAGGCATACTACCTGCGGTTGGGCGATATGGCTGGTTTGGGAAATGACTACTTTTGGTCTGCAGGCGTGGGCCTGGGCTACATTGATTCCGGCCCGCCGATGTTTTGCAGCTCCATGGAGGCGCCCAAGGAAGTGAAGGAGCGGGAGTGGTGCCGCAATGCCCCCGGGACGGCGCTTAGCAGAACCATACTCACCAGCATTCTGGCGAAGGCACGCGTGGTGGCGGGTCATGCCTATGCTGACAAAGGTGTGGACTATATGATGGATGCCGTTGAGAAAGCGATGGAGATGGACCCCCAGATTACCCTCGAATATGTCCGTTCGCGGCGCTTCAGCTCCGACCATTGCGGATTTTATCCGCGCCCGGCTCAGATTCCCCGGATGGCCAGGCTGGGCTGGTACATCAGCTGCGGCGGCAACGTGCTCACCCGGAGCTACCCCTGGCTCGTGGAGTATGGCGTGGAGCAATACGCGAACTGGATTGCTCCGGTCAAGAGCCTGATTGATGCGCGCGTTAAGACGGTGTACGAAAACGAAGCCGGTGTCAGTGGGCTTAGTAGTGAAACCTACTGGACTGCGGGCTATGACTTGATTACCCGCAAGAACGCGTATGGCGAGATGGTAGCCCCAGAGGAAGCCATTGACCGCATCACCCTCATGAAAATGTCCACCATCTGGCCTGCTGAATATGTTCTACGCGAGAAGCAACTCGGCACGCTGGAGGCGGGTAAGTTTGCGGATATGTTAGTTTTGAATAAGGATTACTTCACCATACCGGAAGCGGAAATTCCAGAGGTATTTCCTCTCATGACGATGGTTGGCGGCAGGATCGAAGTCTTGCGGGAGGAATTCGCCAGGGAGTTGGGTCGAGAGTCCGTCGGACCGCAAATGGTGTTCGAAAAGCGGGATCGCTACGGCGTTCAGGCCGAGTAAGGTTATCAGCTCAGATGAGCTATCGTCTCAGTGAGCACCGGCACCTCGCTATGGATTGAACGGCACGACGGTGACCCGCCAGAGATTTTGTACCAACTGATGTGAGAGAGTTTACACCACAATCTGAGGCCGAGAAACCGGTTTCCCGACAGGGCTATAGGCCCCCGGCGCCGGGGGCCTATAGCCGAGCGCCGAGTGGGGTCTTCTGGTGTTGTACTGCTGCCGCCACTGTTCGACCACCACCTGGGCCTCCTTCAATGAGTAGAAGATCTCTCCATTCAGGCATTCATCTCTTAGCTTCCCATTAAAACTTTCGCAGTACCCGTTCTCCCACGGGCTGCCAGGCTCGATATACAAGGGCCCTGTCCCCAAGCTGGTCAGCCAGGTGCGCAATTGCTGCGCCACAAACTCCGGACCGTTATCCGAACGAATGTGCTCCGGGATGCCCCGCCACAGCATGACATCGGACAGAGTCTCGATCAGATTCTGATGATTCAGCCTCCGCTCCACTCGCAGGGCCAGACACTCGCGCGTGTACTCGTCAATCAGCGTCAGGATCTTCAGCAGCCGGCCATCATGCGTTCGCGCACTGACGAAGTCGTAGCTCCAGACTTGATTCGCCCGCTCGGGCCGCAGCCGGATACAACTCCCATCGTTCAGCCACAGCCGCCTCCGGGGATGCTGTTTCTGCGGCACTTTCAATCCCTCTCGCCGCCAGATCTGCTCCACCCGGTCGCGCCCCACCGGCCATCCCGCGTTCTGCAGCAGAGCAGTTATCCTGCGGTAGCCATAACGTCCATACTGCTCGGCTAGCAAAATGACCGCCCGCGTCAGTTCATCCTCATCGGCTCGTGGCGTCGATTGGTATCGTTGCGTTCCTCGCCATTGCCCCAGCAGCCGGCAAGCGTGCCTCTGGCTGATTCCGTACTGACTTTCAGCCCGCTCTACCGCACAACTCCGCCGCTCAGGGCTTAGAAGTTTCCCTCTGCCACGTCCTTTAAGATTTGCTTCTCCAGACTCAACTCCGCCACCAGCCGCTTCAGCCGCGTATTCTCCTTCTCCATCGCCTTCAGCCGCTTGGCTTGCTCCACCTTCAGTCCGCCATATTCTTTCCGCCAACGATAGTACGTTTGCACGGTGATCCCGGCTTCCTTGCACGCTTGCGGTGTCGTCTTCCCGCTTGCCACCGCCACTTCAACCTGTCTTAACACCGTTACGATCTGTTCCGGTTTGTACCTCTGCATCGGCATGTTCAATACCCTCCTCCATGAGATTCTCTCTCACTTCAGCTGGCACTAAAATCCCCGGTCAGGTCAACCCAGGCCGGGATACCTTCAGGATCATCGCCACAAGGTTCCCCCGCATGCGCGGGGATAGACCAATATGGTTGCGTGCTGCTCAGACTGCATGAGGGGTTCCCCCGCATGCGCGGGGATAGACCCATATTCTCGATTACACGCTTCCTCACCCTGAAGGTTCCCCCGCATGCGCGGGGATAGACCGCGAGCCCCGGGCGGTCCTCACGCTGTCCGGAGGCTTGGTCCTCGTAGATCGCGTCGTCCCTGACGACGGCCTCGCGCAGAGATCCCTCTGCAGGTCGAGGCTCTGGGAACTGTCCGCCTTCGAGACCCGCTCGTAGCCGATCAGCACTGGCGTCTCCAAAACGACCCAGACTGTATGAAAAGCCACCGGGACGGCCCCCCTGCCTACTGGAGGTAGAATGGGGCATGGCACACAGTCTGGAGCGATTACGCAATGATCCGGCTCCAGACGTATTCACAAGGGTTCTTCCTATCCGGCTCAGGCGAATTGCCTGGAGCACCGTGGACATACCGCTGATCCCGACCAAAGTAAACACGGCCCAGGACAGAAAGGCTTCGGTCCCGCCTCCAGCGTGAACCACGATCGCCGCCGTCAAAACGATGCCGGCGACGAAGAGGATGGCTGGTTGTAGGCCGAGACCGAAGGCAAGCAGTATCGAAGGTCGGACGTCCGGTTTGTAGTGAATGCTTGTGCACAACTCCGAATCGTCAGCAGCCATACCGTCATCCTATGCCACACATGGACTCGTAGGTGCAAACGCGCTGTGAGTTTTGCCGACCCCAGCCTATGACTGCAAGGCCCTCATTCGCGGGCCTCAGAACCAAGGCGCATTAACAAGCCCTGGTCGGATAGTCTGGCGGCTCATTTAAGCGGATTTATGCACCCACGGCAAACCGGGTCAACTCTGGATCGCCTGCCGGGCAGCGAGAATGTCGTTGACGAGGCTCTGAACGTGCTGCTCGTCAATGAACGGCGAGAGAATGAAGCTCTTCAGGCCCACCATCGGCTCGCCGTAATCCGTTTCGCGATAGCAATCTGTCATCGAGATGTGCACGCCTTCGCCACGCATGGCCCGGTCGTAGAGATATCGGAACAGTCGGCGATTATAGTCGTTGTGGCGCAGCAACTCTTCCCGGGCGTCTGGATCGGTACGCTCGCGGTCCTTAATGGTCCACGTATCGACCCCGTCGGGATAAACCCGAAACACCGTGACCATTCCGATGCCGTCGTCGTTGAGCACCGTCGTCGAATCATGCCCTTCGAGATGCTCGCGCAGTGATTCGGCCATATCCACAAGGTGGCCGAGGAGAACGCGGAGGCCGATCCGGCCGAAGAGATGGAGGTTAGCGTACGCTGCGAGCACGCCTGAACCGCTACGCGAAGCCTCCAGCGTAAACATCCCGGGGTGGCGCTCGCCGGACTGGAACAGATACGGCATCTCGTTCCGGCCACGCACGAGGTATTGCAGGTCGGCTCGGTCACGGACCAGAACCAAGCTCGAGATGTATGGCGCGAAGCCGGTTTTGTGGAAGTCGACTCCGATGGAGTCGGCCCGGTGCAGCTTCGAGATGCGACGGCAAGCCGCCGCGAGCGCCCGCACCGTGCGTGGACGAAACCCGAGTGGATTCCGTTCGAAGTCGTAGCCGTTGAACACCGACCACGCCCATCCGATGACGGCGTCGGCGTGGACGTGCGGCGTGTAGTCGAGGTCGTAGTCGTCGACCAACCGGTCACGCAGGTCGACGACCGCGTCGAGATCGTCTACGCCGAACGCGTCGGTTGTACCCATCGTCGCAACCAGCGCCACGATGCGCCGACCCTGGTCGATCGCCGCGCGGGCGGCCGCGTCGAGCCGGTCGATGCGGATGTCGTTTTGCAGGTGCGTCGGCACTTCAACAACGTTCTTCTCGCCGAGGCCGAGCCAGCCGGCGACATTCAGGCGGCAGTAGTGGCTCTGCGCCGACGCCAGGATCACGCCGTCCGCACGGATGCCGTTGCCCATCGCGTCGGGAAACGCCTTTTCGATGCCGAGCTTAATGCCGTAGAGCATCGTGCCAGTCCCGCCGAACGTAAAGACGCCGTCCGACTGCTCTGCGTCATAGCCGATGAGCCGGGCCACCATCGCGGCAACCGACGCTTCGGTCAGCGCAAGGCCGTACGATGTATCATCGGAGACGAGGTTCGGGTTGTAGATGGCGGACAGCAGCGAGCCGATGATGCTCGGGATCGATGACGGCGGGATAACGTTGATCTGCGTCCGCGGATGCCCCCAGATCGGTAGACCTTCGAGCTTGTCGACCAGCAGGCTCGTCACCTCCTCCACGCTGCGTCCCTCCTCAGCCAACTCCGTCTGCTCGGTGGACGTGTAATCGAGCTCACGAGGTCGGCCGAGCAGTGGCACCTCGGACTTCATGGCGTCGGCCTGATCAAGTGCCCGCATGATCGAGAAGACAAAGTACGCGTCGTGCATCCGGTCGGAAACCGGCACAGGGAAGGCGTTACGTATCCGGGTCAGCAGTTCGTGGTAGATGGCATTAGTCATGCGTAGAGAGTCCATGCTGGAGCAATCACGTCAAAGCCCTCCGGCATCGGGCGTAATGCGCGGCCCCTGTAAGGCAACCGTCAAAAAGCCATTGAACTTGCACTGGACGGGTATTGTCAAGTTACCGGTGAACGAACAAGTTCAAGCAGCGTTGTTGCATGGATCGGGGCCTATAGGTCCCCCCGCATGCGCGGGGATAGACCCTTCACCGCTGAGGAACTACATAGGAGAATAAAACCGGGGATTATATATTTATGTTGACCCTTCATTGAACGCAATTTGGAGTTATACCAATCGCCAGGACCGGGCATCCACCGTTGCGTCCAGCATCAAGCCGATAGAGTAATTTGCCCATCCATGTCGTTGATGCCCCAAATTTTTTGTATACCGGCTCAACGCCTTCGCTACCATCGCTCTTCAATACTCGGCCAAGGCTCCTGAAAAATGATGTGTCCAAGGATGCACCACGCGTGAATATGACACCCACATCTATAGCCCCAGCATCGTAGAAAGCTGAAAATGCATACAGGTCCCGATCATATGTCTGATCCTTGCTGTTCCATTCAAAGTCGAGCGCAACGCGGCCATTCAGAAAATCGATGCGATGACCATCCAAAAACCCTTTCCTGATAAATTCCGAAAGAACTGAATCCCGTTGTTTGGCATGGAGCAGCTTGACGTGTAGATCACCTGTTATTCGGACTTCCTTCCACCCCCGATCTTCAGTAAACAGAGTGACCCGCCAGAGATTTTGTACCAACTGATGTGAGAGAGTTTACACCACAATCTGAGGCCGAGAAACCGGTTTCCCGACAGGGCTATAGGCCCCCGGCGCCGGGGGCCTATAGCCGAGCGCCGAGTGGGGTCTTCTGGTGTTGTACTGCTGCCGCCACTGTTCGACCACCACCTGGGCCTCCTTCAATGAGTAGAAGATCTCTCCATTCAGGCATTCATCTCTTAGCTTCCCATTAAAACTTTCGCAGTACCCGTTCTCCCACGGGCTGCCAGGCTCGATATACAAGGGCCCTGTCCCCAAGCTGGTCAGCCAGGTGCGCAATTGCTGCGCCACAAACTCCGGACCGTTATCCGAACGAATGTGCTCCGGGATGCCCCGCCACAGCATGACATCGGACAGAGTCTCGATCAGATTCTGATGATTCAGCCTCCGCTCCACTCGCAGGGCCAGACACTCGCGCGTGTACTCGTCAATCAGCGTCAGGATCTTCAGCAGCCGGCCATCATGCGTTCGCGCACTGACGAAGTCGTAGCTCCAGACTTGATTCGCCCGCTCGGGCCGCAGCCGGATACAACTCCCATCGTTCAGCCACAGCCGCCTCCGGGGATGCTGTTTCTGCGGCACTTTCAATCCCTCTCGCCGCCAGATCTGCTCCACCCGGTCGCGCCCCACCGGCCATCCCGCGTTCTGCAGCAGAGCAGTTATCCTGCGGTAGCCATAACGTCCATACTGCTCGGCTAGCAAAATGACCGCCCGCGTCAGTTCATCCTCATCGGCTCGTGGCGTCGATTGGTATCGTTGCGTTCCTCGCCATTGCCCCAGCAGCCGGCAAGCGTGCCTCTGGCTGATTCCGTACTGACTTTCAGCCCGCTCTACCGCACAACTCCGCCGCTCAGGGCTTAGAAGTTTCCCTCTGCCACGTCCTTTAAGATTTGCTTCTCCAGACTCAACTCCGCCACCAGCCGCTTCAGCCGCGTATTCTCCTTCTCCATCGCCTTCAGCCGCTTGGCTTGCTCCACCTTCAGTCCGCCATATTCTTTCCGCCAACGATAGTACGTTTGCACGGTGATCCCGGCTTCCTTGCACGCTTGCGGTGTCGTCTTCCCGCTTGCCACCGCCACTTCAACCTGTCTTAACACCGTTACGATCTGTTCCGGTTTGTACCTCTGCATCGGCATGTTCAATACCCTCCTCCATGAGATTCTCTCTCACTTCAGCTGGTACTAAAATCCCCGGTCAGGTCACGCCTCCATGAGATTCTCTCTCACTTCCGCTGGTACAAATATCCCCAGCCTGGTCAGTGGCCCGACCGTCGTTGATGGCATGCTCTTCGTCAACTCCGGATACGCAAGCGTTATGCCTGGCAATGTCTTATTGGCATTTTACGTGAACGGAGACTAGTTCGGGGCTCAATAAGGATTTTCTTGCAAGTGCCGGAACAGATTAAGAGATTCTATGGGCTCTCAAGACAGTCAACGCGGAGCAAGCGTCTGCAATCTTATAAGCAGCAAAGGCGTCATTACGTAGCAATTAAGCAGTGATTGCACATTAAGGTGAGGAAAAAACCTATCGAGGATATTCAGAATCAATCAATCTGCCGATATAGGTCTTGCACTGTCCTTTACCACATCCATGATCTCAACACCGGAGGCTGCAAGCGGAGTGGCACCGAGATTGAGAAGCAAATCCACCGTACTGGCGTGGGGGCCGAACGGTGATTTGGATACATTATAGGTACCTTTGGTGATGACTCCCATTGCAAGACTGAGAGGAGTCTGGCCCATAGAGTCCATGACATCCATGTTCGCTCCTTGTTCAACCAAATATTGTATGATGGTGTTGGAACCGATGCGAGCTGCACCATGCAGGGGAGTTTGAGAGTCATCCTGATTCGCAGCGTTGGCTTGTGCACCGAGTTCCACCAAAATCTTCACAACTTCCAATGCGCTCGCTTCTTCATGGGGAAGGCGATCTTCGCTCCGCCCCACTCCCGCCGCTAACATCAATGGCGTTGTGTTTTTCTCCGTCGAAATCGACGGGTCAGCTCCATTTTCAATTAGCAGGCGAACCAACTGCGCGTCTGCCGATGCTGCCGCCAGAATTAGAGGGGTTGCGCCGACCGGGCTCACCAAGGATCCCCGCCCCGGATTTTTTTTCAGGCGTTTGTTAGGATCTGTACCGCGGGCGAGAAGGGCTTCGACTAACGCTATCATGTTGGGCTGTCGAGCAATGGGCGAATCACCCATTCCATTGGAATCCTGCCGATTGATGTAAACGATCCCTTTGCGAACAGCATAGTGCAGGACAGATCCACTCACATCGGATGCGTTGGGATCAGCGCCGTTTTCCCACCAAAAATACTGCCATTTCCTCTTGCCCGCTAATCGTCGCGAGCAGCAGCGGAGTCATCTCACCGCGCGACTCGGTGACACGCATATAGCCGGCCGCCGTGAATTCGCCCCGATTGGATTGAACGGACGTCGAGGCGTCGTCCACTCTCGCCCCAGCCTCAAGCAGGATATGAGCCGATTCGATGTCGCCTTGCTGCGCAGTAAACAAAAGTGGCGTAAATCCACCATTAGAACGAGCATGAACATCGGCGCCGTGCTGCACCAGCAGGCGGGCTACTTCTGAGTGTTTTTCGGCTACAGCCCACATAAGTGCCGTTTGACCGCCCAAAGTTTCACGAGCGTTCACTTCTGCGCCGTGCTCAACCAATAAACTGACCGCGCGAATGCTGCCAGTATTCGATGCGATCATCAAGGGAGTCTCGCCCGTTGGCAGGGATTGGTTTGGATCAGCCCCTGCCCGAAGGAGCTTCTCTATCATTTTCACGCTGCCATTGATGCAGGCAAGAGCTATTGGGGTAACTCCATTTCTGTTGGTTGCGTTCACATTTGCTCCCGCTCGCAGCAACGACTCCCCCATTTCCAAGTCATCCCAATGAGCTGCCCAAGCCAAAGCCGTTGCCCCATCAGGCTGAGAAGCGTTTACGTCTATTTTTTTCGTTAGCAAGGCAAGTACTGCCACCCGGTCTTGATTTTGAGCCGCATCAGCTATACGGGAATCGGCTCCGAAAGCGGGGCAGCAGAGCGCGAGAAGCAAACTCATCTGGCAAAGATACTTTCCTTCAATCTTCGTGGGGCTCATGCCGGTGTTGGATAGGCTCATCACAGGATCATTTCGATCGGTCGTCGCACATCGCTGTGCTTCTCGCTTACAGAATGGGTTCAATGCACTCGATCACTGCTGGCTCGTAGGATTCGCGTAGGTAATTAGTCAAACTAATCCTATAGATTTAGTTTTCCGTCACTATCGCCAAAGGAATCTGCGTTTATCCCGAAGCGATTCAACAAAGTCGCGTACAGATTGGACATGGGGGTATGCTGCGAAAATCGCAGGTGCCGTCCCTTTGGTATCTTGGTCCCTCCACCGATCAGCAACACAGGCAAATCATGGTTCAAGTGCATATTCCCATCGCTAATGCAACATCCGTAAACAATCTCACAATGATCGAGCAGAGAGCCATCGCCATCAGGTGTGGATTGCAACCTCTCCAAGAAGTAGGCTAATAGCTGCGTGTGCAAGAGATCAATCTTCGTTACCTTGTCAATCTTTATTGGATCGCCCTGGTGGTGCGTCAGAGGATGGTAAGCGTCAGCGATGCCGAGTTCGTCAAAAACCCGGGTACCCTGCTCGCGGCCCATCATAAATGTGACGACACGAGTCATATCGCTTTGAAATGCCAGCACTTCTAGATCAAACATCATCTTGGTATGCTCGGTATACTTTGCTGGCACCCCCGCTGGCCTTTCGATGCTGGGCAAATCCCGAGAAGATTGTTCTTCGGCCAATTGTATGCGGCGTTCCACATCCCGCACTGCATCAAGGTAGTCAGTAAGTTTTTGACGGTCCGCCGCGCCAAGCCTCAGGAGAAGCCTATTTGCGCTCTGACGAACGAAATCTAGAACACTGCGATCCTCCTGCATACGCGCTAATCGGGCTGCAGGGTCGGTACTGTCAGAATCCCCAAACATCCGCTCAAACACTTCACGAGGATGGTTCAGCATCGGCACCGGCGTGGTGGGAGTACGCCAACAAAGCGTATTGCTGTAGGCACACGTGTAGCCTGTGTCGCATACTCCTAGCAAGTCGGTAGAGTCGATGGCTAGCTCTAAAGAGCTGAGTTGCGTTTTCTTTCCGGCCTCTTTGGCTATAACCTGATCTACGGAAATCCCCACGCGGAAGTCGGCGCCTTCAGTTCTTTTCGGATGAGACCCCGTGAGAAACACGGAACTTGCGCGCGGATGAAATCCGCCTGCCTCGTCCGCAACCAGAGCGCGGGCATTCTTGTGTGCCAAGCCAGTCAATACCAGCATCTTCTGCTTGAATGGTGACAACGGCTGCAGGGTAGGAGTCATTTCAAACGCGGCACCGTCGATGCTCGGAGTCCACTTGTCCATGATGATTCCGTTAGGAACATATGCAGTGGAAAACCGCTGCGGATACAGATCTACTGAATCATGATTGCTGGCAAATACAGGAGTCATTGCATCCAGCAAGGGCAAAGCCACTGCGGCACTTACACCGCGAATAAACGATCGTCGTGGAATGGTTTTGTTAAACAGCATCATAATGGTCTAGACCTCCGCATCTGGAAGGGTGCGCTGTGCACAATCCCATCTATCAATGTATGCCAGAGATAGCCTTCCTTAGCCGACGCGCGCAGGAGTTTCCGGATCGCTGGCGCGTCATAATATTCAAGGCCCCGTCCGAGGGCATAAGTGAACATCCTTTCAGCTACCACACCCACGAAGCCGCCACTGCGACGAAGTAGAATTTCCCTCAACCCGATTGGCCCCTTAAACCGTGAACCGTCTGGCAAAACTCCTGATGAGTCTATAGGTGTGTTCGCACCGCCGCTGGAATTTCTCCACTTACCTAAACCATCAAAGTTTTCCAGAGCAAATCCCAATGGATCCATCCGCGCATGGCAGGCGGCGCAAGCCGGATCCGCACGGTGCTTCTCCATCTGCTGTCGCATCGATACAATCTTGCCATCCTCCCCACGATCTTGAAGCGACGGGACATTGGGCGGCGGCGGCGGTGGCGGTGATCCCATAAGGTTTTCCAGAATCCATTTCCCACGCAGTGTCGGAGAGGTCCGGTTCGGGTAGGAAGTAACTGTCAGGATGGATCCTTGTCCTAATAAGCCGTGACGGTTATGGTCCGATAGAGTGACACGTCGGAAATGGCTGCCATAAATATTGGGTATACCGTAATGTCGGGCGAGCCGTGTGTTGACAAACGTGTAATCCGCGCTTAACAAATCCAAGACGCTTCGGTTCTCACGCAGCATGCTGCCAAAGAAAAGCTCTGTTTCGCGTCGAAAAGCTTCACGCAGGTTCTCATCAAATTCCGGGAACTCCTTAGGATCTGGAACTACCTTCTCGATATTCCGCAAGTAAAGCCATTGGCTGGCAAAATTCGCAACCAAAGCCTCCGAACGATGGTCAGCCAACATCCTCCGAGTCTGGTGACTGAGCACACTCGGATCCCTAAGTTTCCCTTGCTCCGCAAGGTCTAACAATTCATCATCCGGAATACTGCTCCATAAAAAGAAGGAAAGACGTGAGGCAATTTCAAGATCGCTCAGGGCATACGACGTATTAGGCGCTATTCCCTCAGGATCCTGCTCAATTCGAAAAAGAAAACCCGGTGAAACCAGCATAGACCGCAGGGCAAGCTCAATCCCAGCCTCAAAACCCCCACGATTGTAGCCAGTTTTGTATGATTTCAGCAGACCGTTGAGATCATCAGCGCCAATTGGTCGCCTGTAGGCTCTTCGAGCGAGTCTTGTAAGGATCTCCTTTGCACATGGTTCTTCCTCTTGTGCGGTGGCAGGTCTACAAGAAAATATTGTTCTCCTGCTGGGAGAGTCCCCGGGCCCCCTCGGATTATAGGGTCCTCCAATGATGAGGCTCCCCAACGAGAGATCGTCGCTGAGGTCCGCTCCTTTCGGTCGCAGAATGCCTTCTGGCTTGGAAACATACTCTCTGGGAAACGAAATGCCAATTCGGCGGGGGCCTGCGTTCACGTGGGCCCGGAATTCCAATCCGACGTCTGCCGGGGGCGCAACCTCATCATTTTCATTACCGTCGCCTAGGGCGGATGGTTGCAAGGTCGGCCCCAGATCTACGTCTGCACCTCCTGCGCTTAAAACTTTTACAGTTACTGAATCAATGGAGAGCTCAATACGATGGGGCTTGGTGAGCAATCCAAGAATGATCGAGCCGTCGTAGCTCCTTTTCAGCCGGATCCGAAAGGTGTACTCGGCATCTAGGGGGAAGTTGTGTTGAATATGAAATCCCGCCGCGGGATCCAAACGGTAGATTCTCGCTGGAACGATCATCCTGCATGTAATAACGCGGAACTTGGTAGGAAATTTCCGCCGGCTGAATGTCAGGGTTTCCCACTGCCATCCGGCTTATCTTTCGCGCGGCCGCAAGATACCGTTCCATCAGCAGGGGCGAGACCGTCAGCACATCGCCAATGTTGTCAAACCCATAACTGCTATCGTCGGTTGGAAGCAGCGTCTTCGCATCAACATCAATCGCGAGCAGATCACGCACCGAGTTTGTATACTCGGCACGGTTCAACCGGTGAATTCCCTGCCCTGCCAGGATTTGGGTTGGCAGTCCATGCACTGTCTAATTCCGATTCTAGGTGGGACGTTAATGAAAGGTAGTCTGCCTGGTCCGGCCGCGGAGCGCCTGCTGGTGGCATGGCCCCTGTCTGGAGCTTACGCACCACTTTTTCCCACACCTCTGCATTCCTTGCTGACATCTTCGACATCCAGCTTGTCGAGCATCAGTCCTGCCGTGAGCAGTCTTTCGTTGTGGCAAGTAACGCAATAGCGGTTCAGCAGGGCGCGGTGTGATGAGTCCGACGAGGGGGCAGAGTTCGTTGACTCTTGGCTAGCCGGGTTGGAGGTAGAGTTGGCGCTCAGAACTGCGATTCCGATCCAACCCAAAATTATCGCGAACATCTTTTAGGCCCTCTCAAGCAGTTGTTCGATGGAAGTTTGCGCACACACTCCGCTTTAGGCGAATTGGGTCGGCTTTTAAATCTTATAGCCCAGTAATCTTCTTACTACAGAGATGTCGAGTATGTCAAGTAAAAAGCGCCTGGGGTTTATCCAGTTGAATGCATTTCCAAAACACTAACTACAAGCCATCCTGACTATTGTTCACTCCAAATAATAACCCCGAAAACTTTGGCGGATATTTCCTTTACGCAGGGTTTATGAAAAATCTATCTAACAATAAACGAGCCGGGCACATTTTCCACAACGTCATTCGCGACATAGGTCCAGACCCGCTCCATCAGGCATTGGATGGGCTCACCTGCCAAGATTTTGTTTGTACTGTCAAGGCAGAGAGAGAAGTCGGCCGTTATATTAACCTCCGTTTTCAGTCCGAAGGGTTCTTGTGCGGTCTTGAATCGGCAGAGTTCTGTTTGGTCTTCGAGCCGTATCGGGACGGGCTGTTCGATATACTCCGTCAGCCCTCCGGTGGAGCAGAGATCAACCCGCCCGAAATAATGCCCGATGGCATGGATATCGTGGTGTTTGTCCCAATTGGAAAGCGCGCTGAGAATGGACAGATGGTGTGGATCGGGAAGGTGCCGTATCTTGTACGGTTGGCAATCTTCAATGAAACGGATGGCGGCGGGCGACATTCCCTTGACCATCGGTTTCCACTTATTAAGAGACTTCTCAGTTGCTTTGGGGTCCTCGGAGAAGATCGGAAATGCGGTTTGGGTGGTAGGGGTACACCCATTGCCGATGACAAATTGGCAGGCCAGATGGTCCAAGGCGGATCGCAAATTATGCGCGATATCTCCAACAATGACCCCGATATCCTCCGGGGGTTGCTTCGATTTGCGTACACGAACTATCTTGTATCCTTCCTGAACATTTGGATCGATGAAAAGCGTATAGGGATTAGAGTAAAGGAAGGACTGGATAAGTCTGTCAAGCTCGTTTCGGTGATGATGCGCCCTGCATACTTTCAGGCGGATTCCACTGAGGTAAAGCATGGGATGATGTCATTGGAAATGGTGGATCAAGCTAAGGTTTAATCGAAACTGGAGCTCATGCAGAATTTTTTGTTAGTTTATGGAAGGACAGGGCTTTCCCCTTCACCAGGTTCCTGATTGTCTGCGCGAACAACTCCCCGTTATTGCGCTCATTGAAGCGATAGACGAACTCTCCCAGGTAGCGGTCCAGGTGCTTTTCAGAAACCTTGTGGAAAGAACCGATAACGCCTCTCTTGAAAAGGGACCAGAAGTTCTCAATCGAATTGGTGTGCGCCGGACCATCGACGTATTGCAGGGCAGAGTGCTGAACGGTCCTGTGATCGTATTCCTTCCCCACCTTCTTGTAGCCAGCATATTCATCCGTCATTAGCTGCGCTCCGGGTTCTACGCTTGCCCGGATGAAAGATGCAATTGCTCGCGCTCCCCGCGACGGAGATTTCTGTACCCGAACCGGCCCGCCTCGCTTGATGACTCCGACAACGCAAGGTTTGTCATGAGCCGCACGCTTTCTCCGTTTGTCATACCGGCCGCCAACAAACGTTTCGTCGGCCTCGATGATCCCGTCCAGCAGTTCCGATTCATCACACTTCATGGCTTCCCTGATCCTGTGGCACAGATACCAAGCAGCCTTGTACCCGATCCCCAGCGTTCGGGAGATTTGAGAGGCCGACATGCCCTTTTTCGATTCGCACATGAGGTAGACCGCCAGGAACCATTTCGTAAGGGGTAGGTGGGTATCGTGAAACACCGTTCCTGCCATCGGGGAGAATTGGTAGCGGCAATTGTTGCACTCGTACTGCTTGCGCTTCTTGATCCGCGAGACAGATACCGATCCGCAGCGCGTACAGCACACGACAGACGGCCAGCGGAGCTGCTCAATGTATTCGCGGCAACGCTCTTCGCTGTTGAATTTTCCCATGAGTTCGATTAAATTGGTGTCCATGAAATATCTCCCTCCAAACGCTCACAAGCTGAAAGACGAAGAACTGCTCAAGCATCTCTTCCCGAAGAAGGTCCTAACGAAGGTCAAGAAAGAGGCCGATAAGACTTCTAAACCATTGAAGCTAATCAAGTAATCTTTGTGCATCCTCCACGTGCCTTAAGTATGCACTAATCCCAACCCTGTGTCAAGGGAATAATCGCGATAATTTTGGCTCATCGTAGAGACTGAAAGGAACGAAGACGAGACAAAAACAAGACGACCAGAGGGCGGTCGAGAAGACCGTCCGGGAGATCAAGCGCAGGACGCGGCGCAGGTTCAGCCCGGAAGAGAAGATCCGCATCGTATTGCAGGGACTTCGCGGCGAGGACAGCATCGCGGAGCTGTGCCGCCGCGAGGGGCTACACCAGAACCAGTATTACCGCTGGAGCAAGGAGTTTCTGGAGGCGGGCCGCAAGCGGCTGGCGGGCGACACAGAACGCGAGGCGACCAGTGGCGAGGTTCAGACCCTGCGGGAGCAGGCCGTGCAGCTGAAAGAGGCCCTGGCCGAAGCCATGCTGGAAAACCGTCTGCTGAAAAAAAGTGTGATCGGGGATGGGGAAGACGGTATATGAGACACCCTGCCTCGGAGAAGCTGGAGATCATCCGCACGGTGGAGCAATCTTCCCTGGGGGTACGCCGGACGTTGCAGCAGGTTGGCATTCCCCGATCGACGTTTTACAACTGGTACGACCGCTATGTGTCGGAAGGCTTTGATGGTCTGGAAGATAAAAAGCCCGATCCCGGCCCGGTCTGGAACAAGGTGTCGGAGGAGATCACCGATCAGTTGGTGAAGTTGGCACTGGCCGAGCCCGACCTGTCGGCCCGCGAGCTGGCGGTGCAGTTTACGGAGCAGAAGCAGTATTACCTTTCGGAATCGACAGTTTATCGCATCCTGAAACGCTATGACCTGATCACCGCACCAGCCTTTATTGTTCTGAAAGCGGCGGAACGGTTCGCCAACCCAACCACAGCGGTCCACCAGCTCTGGCAGACAGACTTCACTTACCTGAAAGTTATGGGCTGGGGCTGGTTGTATCTGTCCACGGTGCTGGATGACTTCTCGCGCTATATCATTGCCTGGAGGCTGTGCAACACCATGGGCGCCAGGGATGTCTCGGCCACGCTGCAGGATGCGCTGACGGCCACTGGCCTCAACCGCGTAGGCGTCCGGCAC
Source organism: Terriglobia bacterium (assembly GCA_963662495.2). Classification (GTDB taxonomy): domain Bacteria; phylum Acidobacteriota; class Terriglobia; order 2-12-FULL-54-10; family 2-12-FULL-54-10; genus SHUM01. The sequence continues at coordinate 30,671 of CAXVYQ010000007.1, read as the reverse complement.
CGACCTCGCCTCCTGAGCGACAATGGACCGTGCTACGTCTCATCCGAGTTGCGGTCCTGGCTGGCAGAAAACGGCGTCCCGCATACCCGCGGCAAACCCTATCACCCCATGACGCAGGGCAAGATCGAACGCTGGCACCGGACTCTGAAAGACCGCATCCTGCTCAACAACTATTACCTGCCGGAAGACCTGGAGCGGCAGATCGACGCCTTCGTCCGCCACTACAACACAAACCGATACCATGAAAGCCTGAACAACCTGACACCCTACGACGTTTTTACAGGACAAGGCAGTGCCATCCTGCAAAAAAGCAATCGCATCAAAGAGAAAACCTTGGCTTTAAGAAAACGGTTGCACTTCCAAACAAGTGCAGCCTAACATCAACCCAGAGGAGCCAGATCGCTACCTTATTTTTTTACGCCCTCTGTCCCAAATCATCTGACCACGTACAGAAGCCTGCGACCGACAAGTTTGGCAACCGTATCTCTCAGTACCAGCCGTCAAAGGCCGAGATGGAAGCGGACATGAGCATTCCCACAACGCCGGATGAACTGCTCCAGGCAGTCATCAACTTCAAACCAAGCAAGCGCCGCTGATAGCCCCAACCACCAGAAAAGCTCAAGACATTTTGGGCACTATTCGATATAATTCCCAATGCAAAGGTACAAACCGGAACAGATCGTGATGATGTTGAGGCAGATCGAAGTGGCGATGGCAAACGGGAAATCGACGCCTCAGGCTTGCAAGGAAGCAGGAATCCACACGCAGAACTACGGGATGAATGCCTCAATGGAGAAATTTTCTACTCGCTGAAGGAGGCACAGATCGTGATCGAGCAGTGGCGGCAGCAGTACAACACAGTGCGGCCCCTCGCTGCGCTCGGGTATAGGCCCACGGCGCCGGGGGCCTATACCCCTGTCTGGAACCTAGTTCCACAGCCCCAGGTTGTGATGTAATGTCTCTCACTACGACTGGTACAAATTATCGGCCTCGTCAGGAGGAAGCACCTTTTTCCGATTGGAGAGAGGTGACATACGTCTGTTGAGGTATTGCATGACTCCTGTCGTTTTGGGGCAAATCTCGGTTTGGGTTGCTTAACTTGACAGTGTCAACTCAAATTGCCATTGTAATCAAAAGAGCTTGAGTCGACAGGGCGACTAGCGTAATATGACGGTCGAGCGGAAGTCGAACTTGAAAATTGCAGTTTTAGGAGGGTTTGGAATGACAAGGCAAGGAAAGCTCCGAATTTCATGTTTCACTTTTACATGGGTGTTTGGAATTGGTTTGGTAAGCGCTTCCGCTTTCCAACTGCAGCAGCGGCCGGCAGAAGAGTACATCGAGAGGATGGATAGGCCGGAACGGGTCGCGGGTCTGAAGGTGGACGAGGTCATTGAGAAGCTAAATATCAAGCCAGGAGATGTTGTGGCCGACATCGGTTCCGGCAGCGGAGCGTTTTCCATCCCGATGGCTCGCGCGATCGCCCCAACTGGTACGCTGTACGCGGTAGACATCGACCAGGCCATGATTGATTTTGTCGCCGAACGGGCCAAGAAAGAAGGCGTCGGGAACGTCCGCATCGTGCTGGGCGAATACGATGATCCCAAGCTGCCGGTGCGCGATGTGGACGTGGCTTTTTTTCATCGGGTGCTGCACATGATAGAACACCGACAAGCCTATATAAACGCGGTTGCCAAGTACCTCAAACCGGACGGGCGTATCGTGATCATCGAAAAGGAGCCGGAGGATTCCGACAACTGGATGTGGCTGAAACGATCGGATGTGGACACGTGGATGGCGGCCATCAGCTTCTATCCGGCCGAACGGTTCGGGGTGTATGACGATAGGTATTTCGTCATATACCAGCGACCCTATGGCAACAGCGTGCTCCTCAATCGCGATTGAAGATAAAGACTTATTGGTTCGCTGGCCATGAAGGCCCTCTTTTTCCTGTCATTTGAGGTCTCTGGACGAAACATCGATTCGCCAGCCTCCCTCATTTCATAGGAAAGTTGCTTTGAATTCTTGTGGGCGTTTACTCTTGTGAGCGGTGCCCTTCACAATTGAACTGGCACCGATGGCGTGGTTGACGTAGAAAAAGATTATTTAGCGACTCCATGCTTTTCCCCGGGATTGGGCAGCGACGAGTTCAACATTCCCCACAGCCAGAGGAATCTTTGCGTGGAGAGATTGAGCCGACACGGCATCCGGCGTAGAAACTGAATCCGTCGAAAACTGAAATCGGAAATCAGAGTCAGGAGTAGAATCAAATGCCCTTGCTTGCATATGTGTTGTTGATGTTTCTTTTTCCTCAATCCTCGTTCGCGCAAGCCGCACTCGGTCCGGTGGACGGCTTTGAATTGCCGCCCTACGACCTCCAGCGTGTGTTGCCGGGGGAGATGGCACCGGACTTCCACTTGCAGGATCAAGATGCCGACATCCACCAACTTTCACAGTACCGTGGCAAGAATGTTGTTCTAGTCATGTACCGTGGCCATTGGTGAGGTGCCTGTACCAGGCAGCTAGGTCAGCTGAAGAACCTGCTGGATGATCGTTTAAGACAAAGTACCCAAATCCTCGCTCTCAGTCCCGATGATGTTGAAGGCGCGCGCAAGATGGTGGAACGGCAACGGAAGGAGCAGGGCGGCCCGCCCAATTTTCCACTGCTTGCCGATCCCGACCACCGTGTGATTAACCGCTACGGCCAACTCAATCCGGAATTGTTCAAGAATGAATCCAACCCGGATGGTTATATTGTTCCTCACCCGGCTGTGTTTGTGATCGATCGGCTCGGCCGCGTGAGCTGGAAATTCACCGACACCGACGCGCGCGTGCGGGCGACGAATGAACAGATCCTCGAAGCCTTGAAAGCGCTCGAAGACAAATAGCTGCAACCAAACTGGTGCAATAGATCGCGCCCGGTCTCCATGATTCTGCCTTTACAGGTTTTGCATGTGTGGAAGACTGATGAATTAGAGACAACATAATGATGGGTGTGAGCGGGCTCGAATTCGGCTAAGTTCTCCTTATACTTGGTCGAATGGCTAATTAGCCAATCCTATCGCATCCCCAAAGGCCTCGACCCACCGGGGCGAAGGACTTGAGAAGATACTGGCAGCATAACAAATAGTTCATACCGCTTGGGACATCGATCCGTTTCAGCTAGAATGATGTCCTTCTGGATCGGTATACATACCCAAAGGCATGCCTAAGCAAACCCCACAGATTGAAATCTTCCCACCCTCTCTACAACGTTCCGTCGGAGCCCTTACGGCAGCCTCCGTGGTGGTAGCCAACTGTATTGGCGTCGGCATTTTCACCACTCCTGGCTTCCTGGCACGGGACCTGGGAAGCCCCTTCGCGATAATGGCTATTTGGGTCCTAGGTGCTATTTTGGCACTAGCCGGGGCGCTCTGTTACAGCGAATTGGGCGCAGCCTTTCCGCAGGCCGGAGGAGAATACGTCTACTTGCGGGAAGCCTATGGCCCTCTGTGGGGCTATCTGACCGGCTGGACGTCTTGCTTGATTGCCTTCCCGGCTCCGATCGCCGCCGCCACCATCGGCGTCTCGGCCTACATGTCTCACTTTGCCCCACTGCTGAGCCCCGATAACATTTTATGGTCGGTCCCACTCGGCTCCCTCCAGATACGGTTGAGTGGCGGCCAGATTTTTGCATTGGTCATTGTGTGGTCGCTCACCTTGATTCACATTTCCAGTGTGCGGCGCGGCAGCAGGTTGCAGGTTGGATTGACCCTCATCAAGATTGTCGCCCTGGTCGCAGTGATTGTGCTGGGCGTGGCGCTCGGCACGGGCGATTGGGGACACCTCCAATCCGGCCCGGAGGGACTAGTTCCCGTGGGCGCGCTGCGCAACGGAGCCGTCTCGTTGATCTTTGTTCTGTTCTCCTTCAGCGGCTGGAACGCGGCGGCTTACATTGCCGGGGAAATGCGGCAGCCGCACAAAACCATCCCGGTCGCTTTGCTGTCTGGCACCGTTGTGGTAGCCCTGCTCTATCTCGGGCTGAATGTGGTGTTCCTCTATGGCTTGGGCATCTCGGGGATGAGCGGGGTGCTGCAGGTGGGAGAGAAAGCTTCCCTGGCGCTTTTCGGCCCCGTGGCGACCCATCTGGTGGTGGCCTTCATGGCTCTTTCCATCCTTGCCTCAGCCAGCGCCATGATTCTGGTGGCTCCCAGAGTCTATTATGCGATGGCCTCCGACAAATTGTTTCCTGTGCGGCTGGCAAGGGTCCATCCCCGCTTCCAGACCCCTGCGGCATCGATCTTTGTCTTGGCGCTGTGGACCTCCGTGTTGGTTCTCTCCAGCACCTTTGAACAGTTGATCGTCTACGCTGGATTTGCCATGGTGTTTTTCTCCGCCCTGGCGGTGGGCGCAGTGATTGTCCTGCGGACGCGCCGGCCCGAATTGGTCCGTCCCTTTCGAGTGCCGTTGTATCCTTTTACACCGCTCCTGTTCCTGGCATTCTCCGCCTGGATTTTGATCTTCACATTCCGGGGCCGGCCAACCGAGTCACTGCTGGGAATAGCCACCGTTCTTCTCGGTTTGCCTTTGTATTTTTATTGGCAGCGGCTCTCCCGCTAGCTACACAGACAGCGGATACCGCCACGGCAAGAGTCCTACGGGCACTGTCAAGTTAAGCTATTTGGTCGTGTTTTCGCCGACCTCTACGACTCCTAAGTCATTGATTCCTGGTCACAACTCTAGCAGATTCCGTCCCCAAAAAAGGCCGAAATCTGGTAGTGGGGTCTTTTAGCTTGACGGGGCTTCGCTTCCAGGTGGGCGCAAAAGCGGATTTTCGGTGCTTCCGCAATCAATTGTTGGTGGAACCAGTATAACTCTATAATATTCAATATGTTGTAAGCAAAAAAGGGCTCAGCAGTTCTGCAGTGTGTAAAATGCGGAATAAACCGATATATTTGTTGGGGATAGGGAGGAACTACCAACATTAGATTGCGGAAGCACCGAAAACGGTTGCACTTCAAAACAAGGGCAGCCTAACATCAACCCAGAGGAGCCAGATCGCTACCCTATTTTTTTACGCCCTCTGTCCCAAATCATCTGACCATGTACAGTTGTAACTACTTCTCCAGAGAACCCTTAAGGTTCGCCGATGCGGAATAAGTGCGTCCGGCTGCGCAGATAGATGTCGCCATCGATGATGATCGGGGAAGCGATGAACGACTGATTGCCCAGCGAGTTCGTTGCCAGCACCTCGAAGCGGTCTCCCAGTCTCACGACAACGACGTCACCTTCCTCGGTCGCAAGGTACAGCTTGCCGTTCGCCCCGACTGGCGAAGCTTTGAAGTTGTACGGCTTGGGCAGACGCCTCTGCTGGTAGAGGGGCTCTCCTGTGGTCGCGTTGAAATTGCTCAGCTGTCCGCTGTCGGTGACGACGTAGAGCCGGTTCTCATGCAGCAGGGGCGAGGGGGTGTAAGCGGCGCCGCGCGCCGTGGACCATACGATGGCGTCCGAACCCGTCAGGTTGCCGGTGCTGCCGAGGCGAATCGCCATGATGATGCGCTTCGTGTGACCGCTAATGGCGAAGACCAGATCGCCGTGCTGCACCGGCTGCGGAATGGAGTTTTCTCCCAGTCCCTCGGCTTCCCAGATCAGCTTGCCGGTCTCAAACTCGTACGAGCGGACCGTCAGGCCGTTGACAATGATCTGCCGCTGGCCCTCGTGCACCGCGACGTACGGCGCCGCCCAGTTGTAACGCTCTGTGCGGGGCACGCGCCAGATTTCGCGGCCGGTCTCCGGCTCTAGCATCACCAGAAAGCCCCCGTCGAGATGGTCGAAATGCAGCAGGAGACGATTGTCGTAGATCGTTAGAGGCGTGCCTTCGCCGAACGCCAGGTCCATGCGCATCTGGACCTGAAAATCCTTCTCCCAGAGAAGATTCCCCTCCAGGTCGTAGGCATAGAGGCCGCGCGATCCAAAGAACGCAAAGAGCCGCTCTCCGTCGCTGACCGGAGAGTTCGATGCAAAACTGCCGTAAACGCGATGGTAACCCTCGTGCGGCGTCGCTACCGTGGCGGTGCGCTGCCATGCGATGCTTCCGGTATCGCGATCCACGGCGACAACCTCGAAACGGTGTTCCAGCCCCCCGTCAGCTCCGCCTCCAGCGCGCCCTGCTCGTCCGGGCTCCTGAGCCGATCCCCGGTCGGTGGGAACAGCCGTCGTCAGATACAGCCGGTCGCCTACATTCACCGGCGTCGAATGGCCTCGTCCGGGAATCGCCGTTTTCCACTTGACGTTTGTCTCGTCGTCCCATCGCAGGGGCGCATCCCCCTCGGCCATGCCGGTGTTGAAAGGACCGCGCCACTGCAGCCAATCGTTCGCCGCCGCCCAACTTGCCGTCAGCAGAAGCAGCGAAATGAATGCCCCGGTACGATGACTCATTTTCAGACTCCTCCCCTCTCAGGTCTATAGTATGATTGACCAACTTGGCATCTCCGCGGTTTCAACGATCGGAGTCGCAACGTCTGGACAATTTTTCTCAACCCATTTCAATCCCTCTTCTAGTTTGTCCGGCGAATGGCCCTTCGCTGGTCGTGTTACGACTTCGCCCCAACTGGTTGCATCCAGCTTTGCCAGCGCCTGCATCCGGCGTTTCGGCTCTGTCAAGTTAACGGAAGCAAGGCGAGGTTCTCCCGAAAACGACACGACTTCTACAACTCGTCAGCAGGCGCACGTCAGCTCTTTCCAATCGGAAAAAGCCCGGGTGCGGAGGTGTGGATGATGGTGCGCTTTCAGATGATGACGACCGACCCGAAACCAATTCTGAATGGGACCGTGGACTGAGAGAAAATGTTGGGCTTGTTCTATTGATTTGAACCGTCTCATCTGGCGTTCTTTTTTGACGTGTTGGCTGATGCGAGGCTTCAGCACGGTTGTTCTCGTATTGACCGGTGCGATGAACAACGGAAGGAAAGACCTCCCGATGCGCGGCCCGATAACTCCGCAGCTTGTCAGTGATTAGCTGCCAGGGTGGTTGTTTCTGATGTTTCAACATCTTACGAAATAAGTGCGTGGCGGCTCGACGATTTCTACGCTTGGTAACCAGAATATCGATCACGTCTCCATCCTGATCGACAGCTCGCCACAAATAGAAGTGCTGACCTCGGATTTTGATGAACAGTTCATCGACGTGCCAGATGTCGCCGAGCCGACCCTGCTTCTTCCGCAGCTTTCGAGCATAGCTCGGGCCAAATTTCAAACACCAATACCGAATTGCCTCGTAAGAAACACAGATGTCTCGCTCAGCAAGCAGATCCTCGACGTCTCGAAAGCTCAGTGTGAACCGATGGTACAGCCAGACAGCGTGGCTGATGATTTCAGGTGGAAAACGATGCCCTCGATATTGTGATTCTATTCGCCAATTATGCCTGATCCTGCCTTAACTTGACAAAGCCGTTTAAAAACACTGGATTGCGGAAGCACCCTCCCCGACGAGGGTGAACGCCTTGCTCCGGCAGGCCCGGGCGCGTCTGAGCGCGGAAAGTGGCGTGTAAGGGGATTTACAGTTCGTTCAAAACTAGGCGACAATCTAGTTTGTGCAATTGTGGGGTAGGACGGTTTACGGTCTTGTCCATCATCACAATCTTTCTCACTCCGGTTGGTACAGTTTCCCCGAACGGGCCGCTATAGTCGGCGTTGAGTTGATGCGCCGTATTGCTCGGCGGGAGCGGACCGGGCAGCACCAAAATACTAGATGACAATCACACCAGGCGATGGAACACTATGAGGGCTCTGCTTTTTTCCATTGGATTGTCAATTGGGTGGCTGAGCATCGCACACGCAGCGGCACAGGCGCCAGATGGGGGCGGAAATCGGTCCAAGCACGCTTACGCGGTTCGCGTGTCGAATGATTCCATCCGCTTGGATGGATTACTGGATGAGGCGGTCTGGGAAGCAGCGGCGCCAATTACCGACTTCGTCCAGAAGGAGCCCGTGGAGGGCGCCGTCCCGACTGAGCTTATGGAGGTGCGCTTCGTCTATGACGAAACCGCAGTTTATGTTGGTGCGCGCATGTACAGTGGCCGACCGGAGACGATCCAGGCACCGATGAGCAGGCGCGACGACGAGGTTGAAGCGGAGTTTGTCCTGATTTCGCTGGACACATTTTGGGATCGCCGAACGGCCTATAGCTTCGGCGTAACCGCCTCCGGCGTGAGGTTAGATAAGTATCATGCTTCCGATGACGAGATTGGAGACGATAACTTCGATCCTGTGTGGGAGGCCCGGACGCGAATCGACGGGTCGGGCTGGACAGCAGAGTTCTGGATTCCATTTGCACAACTCCGCTTTAATAACGACAACGAATTGATCTGGGGGCTGAATATCCGGCGGCGGACACCGACTCTTAACGAGGATGATTACTGGGTGATGATCCCACGTACGGAGCGGGGGTGGGCTTCGCGTTTTGGGGAGCTGCGGGGCTTGGAAGGAATACGGACGCCGAGACGAGTTGAGCTCTTGCCGTACATCACGGGGTCCTCCCATGTAACAGGACAGCGCGACCCGGCGAATCCGTTCGATGATGGGCTGAACTTTGACAGGCGAGTCGGACTGGACGCCAAGGTGGCCCTGGGATCGAACCTGACGCTGGATGCGACAGTAAACCCGGATTTCGGACAGGTGGAGGCAGACCCTGCAGAGGTCAACCTGAGCACTTTTGAGACGATATTTCCCGAACGGCGTCCTTTCTTCCAAGAGGGCAGCGACCTGCTCAGAGGGCCGGTTACGAATTTCTTCTACTCAAGGCGAATCGGAGCGCGGCCGACGGGTCCGGCGGACGGCGACTTCGTGGATTACCCGGCAACGAGCACAATACTGGGTGCGGCGAAACTTACCGGAAGAGTGGGGTCGAGCACTTCCGTCGGAGCGCTGGCGGCGGTAACCTCTGCTGAACATGCACGGAGTTTCGATCGTGAAACGGGCGCGTTCAATGACACCTTCGTTGCGCCACGGACATTTTATGCGGTAAATCGGGTGGAACAGCAGTTTGGGAGCAACCAATCGACGGTCGGATTTCAGTTTACCGCGCTGGAGCGCGACTTGAAGTCTGAAGATCCACTATCGGCGCGTCTGGTTCGCCGCGCGCTAACAGGTGCAGTGGATACTCTGCTGCGGTTTGGCAACAATGCCTACGAAGCCAGAGGGCTGGCTTCCTTTAGCTATTTGGCCGGGGAAACCAGCGCGATCGAACGAGTCCAACGCAACAGCGCACATTTCTTCCAGAGGCCGGATCGTCCGGGCGGGATGCGTCTGGACCCCACGAGGCGCACCCTGGCGGGCTCAAAGCTACAGGCGAGTCTGGAAAAAGTCACTGGCGAACACTGGCTGTGGCAAACCTCCATGGACAATGATACGCCGGAGCTCGAAACGAACGATTTTGGGAGACTGAATACTGCGGGCGACATGGGACTGACCAATCGACTAACCTACCGTGAGACGAGGCCGGGGCGGTATCTTCGCTCTTATCAAATCGACACCAACTTCAATCCCCGCCTCTATTGGGACACGGATGTGGGAATGCAGCGCAACTTCAGTCAGTTCGCATCTGCGACGTGGCGGAATTTTTGGTATACCTCGATTGGGTGGAATCTCGACCTGCGCGCGCAAGATCCCTTCTTGACACGCGGCGGACCGCTGATGGAGCATCCGAGACGGTGGGGTGTGAATGGGACGGCGCGCAACTCCATCACATCGCGAGTCCGCTGGAGCACGACCTGGTCGGTAAATGGCAGCGAGGACGGAGATTCCGCGCGAGATCTTGAATTTGAGATTGCCGTTCGGCCCGCGCCTTCGTGGCAATTTTCGATGACGCCGTCTTACCAGCGCGAGTTTTCCACACGGCAGTACTTGACCCAGAAAGGCGGGGGGCGACCAGAAGTCTACGGAAACAGATTCATCTTCGGTGAGATCCGACGGTCCACGGTTTCCATGCAATTGCGACTGAACTATACGTTTAAGCCCGACCTGAACCTTGATTTCTATGCGGAACCCTTCGCGGCTAGCGGAAGCTACGACCGATTCGGCGAGCTCCTGGTACCAAAGTCTCGCGATCTATTGGTGTACGGAGAAAACGGCACGACCTTGGACCGGCTAACCGACGGTAGCCTGCTGGTAACGGATGGGACGGCGAGTTTCACGTTGGAGAATCCCGATTTCCAAGTGAAATCCTTCCGCAGCAACCTGGTGCTGCGCTGGGAGTGGCGACCCGGGAGCACCCTGTACCTGGTGTGGCAGCAGAACCGATTCGAGTCACGGGCGATCCGCGAGAGGGCGGGACTGGGAACGATGTTCAGATCGTTCTCGGCACCGGGCGACAACTTTTTCGCGGTAAAAACGACGCTCTGGTTCTCGACGAATTGACGCGGCGTCGGAGTGAAGTTTTCCGGTGCTTTCGCAAGGTTTTGGATGGCGAATTCTTAGTTTCCCTGGAATCTCAGTGTCTTGCACCTGTCCATGGCGAATTGCTAATTTACCCCACAATTCCTGGGATTAGCCGTGCTTGCTAAGATGCTGAGATGTGCAATCTCGCCATCCTTTTCGTCCATTTCATGGCTACTCTTGCCCGACTCTTGGGTCCGGGCGGCATCCGTTCTGTGGTCGCCGAGTCTGTTCTGGTCAAACAACAACTCCTGATCCTTAATCGTTCGCGGCAGCGGTCACCCAATTTATTCACTTCAGAACGTGTCCCTGGCGAATTGCTAATTTACGTTGAGATTGCCGGGAACTTTTCTTTGTTTCTCAGCATGAACTTTAGTTTGCAGGTCTTGATCAGCCTGCTGGGCACTTTTCATGTCCGTGGGATGATTATCACTGTCAGAAAAGCCGGTAGTGGATGTGTTCGCGGAGATTCCCCCTGACTAACGGCGAAGTGTTTACCTATCCTTCCCGCCGGGGAAGGATACGACCAGACGCTCGGTTGAGTTCACTGGCGGGTCCCTGAAACCAATTCTCCTGCTCTTGCCTTTAATGCAACTGCCTTTCGGCCATTGATACAAAACCCTGGTCCAGTCAAGCGACTCCAAGCAGCCCGCCGCACCCTGTGCCCCATCCGCAGCCGGATTATCACTGCCTTCCGGGCGAAAATGAGATTAAGAAGGCAGGAGCGTCTGCTCAAAAAACCTATTATCGAGAGCGATTTAATTAACCCGCATTCCCAGTTTAAAATCGTAGAAGCAACCTTCTGCTAATCTCCAACGTCAATATTGATGCTGGTTCGAGCATCAACATTGCCTTCCGGAGGTTTACACCCAATGGGTGAGAGACAAAATCAGCCATTTCAACTCACTTTTAATGCCTCGTTGAAGGTCGCTTTCCAAGGATCGAGGGTCACCTCCAACGGAGGGTTGATTCTGGTGCGGGAGTTGGACGAACGCTTGGGATTCGGTGAACTCATCAAGCAGCACCTAGCCGATCCTCGGGGGAAGAACACACGGTTGCCCCTCGCGGACCTTCTACGGCAGTCGGTGTACAGTCGCTTGGCTGGGTATGAGGATGTGAACGATGCCGAGCAGCTCTCCCGAGATCCGACGGGTGCTTCCGCAACCCAGTGTTGTTAAGCAGCCTCTGAAACCGCCGAGTCTTCAGTGCCGGTCGAGTTCGCGTCCAATATAAACGCACAGACGGTCTTTATCAAGCGCCAAAAATGGGGGATGAACGTGAAGATGTCCCGGAACGTCAATCGATTCCTGACCAGTCCGGCCTGCATTGCCGGAGTCCTGATTTCACATCCGAATTTCAGTGCACGATGAGGCCTTACGAAGTTGTAATGGCATCGCAGGAGTTCGAGATGATCTCGCAAACGCTGCTTCTTTCAGGCATGACTCAGTGTCCGGCGACACAGGAAAGCCGAACCTTGACGAATCGTCAGGTTCAACCGTTCGATGTAAGACGTGTTCAGCTTTCTGGAATCCTCGGAGTTCTTCCAAGCTTGTTCCCATCTCCACGCTGCTCCTAATCTGGTTTTCCGTTCGACTTTGACGATCCGGTCTTTTCTTCGCGTCTTGATGACCTGGCCGTAAAGACAAGCAACCCCAAAGATGCGCCATACAACCTGTTGATAGAATTTAAAACCATCCGTGGCGATCAGAGGGAAGCCCCTGTGAACCATGCGGGACGAAAGATCTCGGAACAAGCTAAGGGTGTTTCGATAGCTCCGTCTCCCCACTATGGTTGAAGACCAGAGACGAGACCAGACATCGATCGAGACAAAGATCCAGGTTGGGTGCTCCTTGCCTCCCACTATCGTGCGAATCTCATCGACTTGCAGTTCTGTGACCGTCAGCCCAGTAATTCTGCGATCGTTGAATCGGTAGCATTCCCGGGCCGCCTTTTCCAGCCAGCGATCCACTGTGTTCCAGGCGAGTTGCTTAATTCGAGCAATCGAGGATTTGCTCACACCTTCGACGCTGAGAGCCGCGACCTCGTCGAAGGTCGCTCGTCGATGTTGAAGTCGATGATAGACTGTGCCGTGGTTCCGACAGAAGGTTTTGCCGCACCCGGTGCATCGGAATCGGCGTCTACGGCCCCACCGGGTACGATAGAAACCATAGTGAATAATGATTTTGGCTTTGGATTGTTTTCTGGGACACTGCGGATTGGGGCAGCAGAGACGCTTCATGGCAATTGGACTCGTTGTTCGGCAGGAGTGTGACCACAAAAAGTGGCCTCAAATCCTACCACAGAAACGGGTTACAAGAGACCTAACAACACTCGATTGCGGAAGCACCAGGCGCGGATTTAAGGCCGAAGCGGAACGGATTGCTACAGAGGTCCGAGCCGAGCTCGGTTTATCTGAATTAAATCAGCTCATGGCGCCTGCGCTGACGAGCCACCTGGAGATACCGGTTTTAGGCTTGTCCCAATTGGGCGGCCCGGAAACAGAATTCATTATTCTGTTTACTCACGGCGAGCAAGACAGCTTCTCTGCCCTTACGATATTTGACGGCACTGCACGAACGATCGTCCACAATGATTCACACCACCCCCACCGACAAGCAAGCAATTGTACGTGGTCAGATGATTTGGGACAGAGGGCGTAAAAAAATAAGGTAGCGATCTGGCTCCTCTGGGTTGATGTTAGGCTGCCCTTGTTTGGAAGTGCAACCGTTTTCTTAAAGCCAAGGTTTTCTCTTTGATGCGATTGCGTTTTTGCAGGATGGCACTGCCTTGTCCTGTAAAAACGTCGTAGGGTGTCAGGTTGTTCAGGCTTTCATGGTATCGGTTTGTGTTGTAGTGGCGGACGAAGGCGTCGATCTGCCGCTCCAGGTCTTCCGGCAGGTAATAGTTGTTGAGCAGGATGCGGTCTTTCAGAGTCCGGTGCCAGCGTTCGATCTTGCCCTGCGTCATGGGGTGATAGGGTTTGCCGCGGGTATGCGGGACGCCGTTTTCTGCCAGCCAGGACCGCAACTCGGATGAGACGTAGCACGGTCCATTGTCGCTCAGGAGGCGAGGTCGGTGCCGGACGCCTACGCGGTTGAGGCCAGTGGCCGTCAGCGCATCCTGCAGCGTGGCCGAGACATCCCTGGCGCCCATGGTGTTGCACAGCCTCCAGGCAATGATATAGCGCGAGAAGTCATCCAGCACCGTGGACAGATACAACCAGCCCCAGCCCATAACTTTCAGGTAAGTGAAGTCTGTCTGCCAGAGCTGGTGGACCGCTGTGGTTGGGTTGGCGAACCGTTCCGCCGCTTTCAGAACAATAAAGGCTGGTGCGGTGATCAGGTCATAGCGTTTCAGGATGCGATAAACTGTCGATTCCGAAAGGTAATACTGCTTCTGCTCCGTAAACTGCACCGCCAGCTCGCGGGCCGACAGGTCGGGCTCGGCCAGTGCTAACTTCACCAACTGATCGGTGATCTCCTCCGACACCTTGTTCCAGACCGGGCCGGGATCGGGCTTTTTATCTTCCAGACCATCAAAGCCTTCCGACACATAGCGGTCGTACCAGTTGTAAAACGTCGATCGGGGAATGCCAACCTGCTGCAACGTCCGGCGTACCCCCAGGGAAGATTGCTCCACCGTGCGGATGATCTCCAGCTTCTCCGAGGCAGGGTGTCTCATATACCGTCCTCCCCATCCCCGATCACACTTTTTTTCAGCAGACGGTTTTCCAGCATGGCTTCGGCCAGGGCCTCTTTCAGCTGCACGGCCTGCTCCCGCAGGGTCTGAACCTCGCCACTGGTCGCCTCGCGTTCTGTGTCGCCCGCCAGCCGCTTGCGGCCCGCCTCCAGAAACTCCTTGCTCCAGCGGTAATACTGGTTCTGGTGTAGCCCCTCGCGGCGGCACAGCTCCGCGATGCTGTCCTCGCCGCGAAGTCCCTGCAATACGATGCGGATCTTCTCTTCCGGGCTGAACCTGCGCCGCGTCCTGCGCTTGATCTCCCGGACGGTCTTCTCGACCGCCCTCTGGTCGTCTTGTTTTTGTCTCATCTTCGTTCCTTTCAGTCTCTACGATGAGCCAAAAACTCCACCTTATCAATTCCACCCTTCCTGTCCAACTTGGCCTGACCGGGTACAGCAAGCAATATCGCGCACGAAATCTCACACTGCTTGCTAGAACATTCCCCGACTCCCTTAACAGATAAATATGGATGTCGTTACTGGGACGAGCGAGTTGAGTCAGAGGCGAATTGGCTAGGTGCAGCGTTATTAGTATCTCGAGAGGGGGGCTTGCATCTCGTAAGGAGAAATTGGAGCGTAGCGCAAATCGCAGGAAACTATGGGGTCAGTGAAAAACTTTGTCGCTGGCGCCTGCAACAGACCGGTGTCCTCCAACAGGCCAGCCGCCAGGCACGGCGAAAAAAATCTGACCTATGACGGGGTCAATTCCCTGGAATCGCGACTCTCAAGCAACCCCGATTTGTTACCCCTGAAACTGTGCCCCATTTTGTGCCCTATCTCAATCAAAACTGGCAGCAATTGGCAGTAACCAAGAGGGGGCTGATGAGCTCTCAAACCACTTATTCCATTGCCATCAAGTGCTATTGTGTGCGACAGGTAAAAGGGCAGTTGACTAACTCATAATCCGTCGGTCCCAGGTTCAAATCCTGGTGGGCCCACCATTCCCCAGATTAATACTCATATCCATTCGAAGACCCATTAGATGACCTGTCTGAATGTTTGAGATGGAGCGAATGGTTACAGCGACGCGGGTGAAAGGGCCGGTGCGTTGCGAATGCCCGGAGGTCTCACTGGCCGGGAGGCGCGGGAGCCTGATCGTCCATCTCTTCCCGCGACGACTGGGAGGCGCCGAGTTGGAGCAGCAGCTCCGCAGTGCTTTCGTGGGTGCCGTAGAGCCCCCGGTATCGAATGACGGGGCTGATGCCGGCCGCCATACTCCAGGGCGTTTCGCCATAATGATCCTTCACGTCCACGAGGGCTCCGTGGTCAGCAAGGTATTGCACCACCCGATCGGCTCCTGTAAAAGCGGCCCGATGCATCGCCGTCTGTCCCTCATCGTTCACTGCGTTGACGTCGGCTCCCATCTCCACCGCGGCGCGCACCGCTTCGAAGGATATCTCCAGATCTTCCTGGTTCGTGTCATTGCCACCCTGAAACGCGCACGATCCTGTGCAAGCCGCCTGTGCCGCCGCCATCAAGGCGGTAATGCCACCTTTTCCCCTGATCTGCGGGTCGGCTCCGCCTTCTTTCAACACGCGCATCAGCGAGGCATCGGCTGAAACGGCGGCCAGCAGATACGGTGTGGTGTTGACCATCTCGAACGGACTTCCATCCGGGCCGAGCCTGTGGCTCTTCCGGATCCGGGCGTTGGGATCGGCTCCAGCAGCCAGCAGCGCCTTTGCCAACGCGGGCATATTCGGCGGACGGACGCGGTAGACTTCGTCGTATCTCACGCCGTTGAGGGCCGAAAGTCCCCGCCGGGCAGCGTGATGCAGCGGGGTAATCCCGTTTTCGTCCGCGGCATTCGGGTCGGCGCCTTGTTGCACCAGGAACATGGCAAGCTCTTCATGCCCTCCGGCACTGGCGATGACCAGGGAATTCCCATGTTGACTTGTGCTTTCGTTCGTGTCGGCGCCCTCTTCCAGCAACTGCCGGGCGGAATTCAGATCGCCCGACCGTGCGGCAAACAGCAGGGGAGTGAATCCGCCTTTGGAGACGCCGCGAACTTCCGCGCCATTTCGGATCAGGGCGCGGGCGACCTCCGCGTGCCCTCCGGCCGCCGCCCACATCAGAGCCGACTGGCCCTTCCGGGATTCCGTGGCATTCACGTTCGCTCCGCCAGCCAGGAGTGCTTGAACTGCCTCGGCCGCTCCCGTGCGCGCGCAGGTCATCAGAACCGTTTCGCCGGTCCACAGGGCGGCGTTCGCATCGGCTCCCGCCTGCAACAACCGCCGGACCATTCGTGAGCTGCCATTGGTGCAGGCCAGCGAAAGCGGAGTTACTCCGTAGTCGGTCGCCATACTCGGATCGGCCCCGTTTTGAATCAGCAGTTCCGCGACATCGAAATCATTCCAGTGCGCGGCCCAATGAAGCGCAGTCGTGCCGTCCGCCCCGGGAACATTCACATCGGCGGCGCCTTGTACCAATGAGCGGACCGCTTCGCCATCTCCGCTTTTCGCCGCCTCCACCAACCCAAGGTCGAGGGTCGCCCCGGAGAGGCTCGCGACCGATAGCAGCAGCACTGCCGTCCACAAGGTGCAAATACCGCTGAGCAGTTTTCCCATGAACTTATCCCTTCCCTCTTTCATCGCCCGGTCTTTCAGGAGTGTTCCTGTCGTTTCCTTCCATGCCTACGCCACGGAGAGCAGATCGAGCTTCCCGTTGCTGTCGCCCATCTTCTCCACCGGGACGCCGAGCTTGTCCAGCATGGTGAGGTAGAGGTTGGTGATCGGGGTCTCGGCCGGGAAGGTCAGGTGACGGTTTCCACGCAGTTGTCCGCTGCCACCGCCCAGAAGGAGGATGGGAAGGTTCTGCAGCAGATGGTCGTTGCCGTCGCTCATGGCGCTGCCATACATAATCATGATGTTGTCCAGCAGGGTGCCATCGCCGTCCGGCGTCGCGCGCAGCTTCTCCAGATAATAAGTGAACAACTCGGAGTGGAATACATTGATCCGGAAGATTTTCTCGAGTTTCACCGGATCGCTTTGGTGGTGCGATATGGCGTGGTGTACATCCGGAATACCGATCTCGCGGAAGGTGCGGTTGCTCTGTTCCGGACCCATCATGAAGGTGATCACGCGCGTCATATCGGTCTGGAACGCCAGCACCTGCAGATCGAACATCAGCTTGATGTGCTCGGCGAAGGTCGGCGGAATGCCACTTGGACGCTCCATCGACGGCAACTCGCGGGAGGCGTCCTGCTCGGCCACCTGTATGCGGCGCTCGACGTCGCGCATACCATCCAGATATTCCGTCAGCCGGGCCCGGTCGCCGGGACCGACGCTGCCGATCAGTCGGGTAACGGCCCCGGTTACCGAATCGAGAATGCTCCTCTCGCTTTGGATGCGGGCCAGCCGGGCGTTCGTGTCCGTGCTGTTGCTGTCGCCGAAAAGGCGCTCGAAAACAGCTCGTGGCCGATACTCGATCGGAAGCGGCGTGGTGGCGGTTCGCCAGGAGAGCGTGGCCATATAGGCGCAGCTCCATCCCTTTTCGCAGTTCCCCATCACGTCCGTGCTGTGCAGACCCAGCTCCAGCGACGCCAGTTGCGTTTTGCTGCCCAGTTCTTTTGCGGCGATCTGGTCCATTGAGACGCCGACGTTGCCTTCCCGCTTAGGGTGGACGCCGGTCAGAAAGACGGCGCCGGCGCGCTCATGCGGTGCCGACTCGCCTTCGCCCGGCAGTGCATCCCCGGAGCTATTGTTCAACCCGCTGAGCGCGGTCATCCGGTTCTTGTAGGGCCGCAGCGGCTCCAGAATCGGACTCAGCTCGAAATTCGCGCCCTGGGTCGGGGGAGTCCAGTGCTCCATATTCATTCCATTCGGAGCGTAGACGATCGACAACCGCCGCGCCGGTTCCGTTCCCGCGGCGGCGCCCAGGGCCGGGACCATCCCGTCCAGCAGCGGCAGCGCCACCGTGGTTCCCAGACCGCGCAGGAATGTTCTCCGGGGCAGCGCTTTCTTGAATATCATCATGGCTCGTAGGCCCTCCTCATCTGAAATGGAGTACTTTGCGCGATTGCCAGAATCAGCGATGAAAAACGGTATCCGCCTGGCGCGGCCTCCCGCAGGATGGAGCGGAGGGCGGGCGCGTCGGAAGAGTCCAGGCCGCGGCCCAGGGCGTAGGTGAGCAGCTTTTCGGCGACGGTCAGGACGAAGTCGTCGCGGCGGTTCTCCAGCAGGATTTTCCGCAGTCCGGCGGGACCTTGAAATGATGTTCCATCCGGCATCACACCGGTGGAGTCGATGGGCGAACGGGCGTCGGTGGTGCGCCATTTGCCGATCGCGTCATAGTTTTCGAGGGCAAACCCCAGCGGGTCCATCACCTTGTGGCAACTCGCGCAGACCGGGTTGGCACGGTGCTGCTCCATCCGCCGGCGCATCGAGAGGACCTCTCCCTTGTCGTTCCGCTCCCGCAAGGCCGGCACGTTGGGTGGCGGCGGGGGCGGGGGAGCGCCGAGTATATTTTCCAGGATCCACTTGCCGCGAATCACCGGAGAGGTGCGGTTCGCATAGGAGGTAACGGTCAAAATACTTCCCTGACCCAGCAATCCTCCCCGGTTTGTCTCTGACAGCGATACCCGCCGGAAGTGGCTGCCATAGATGCCGGGTATCTCGTAGTGGCGGGCCAGCCGCTCGTTGACGAAGGTGTAGTCGGCATCCAGCAGTTCCAGGATGCTGCGGTCTCCGTGCAGGACGGCTGCAAAGAAAAGCTCGGTCTCCCGGCGGAACGCCTCCCGCAGGTTCTCGTCGAAGTAGGGGAAAATCTCACCGTCCGGAGCGGCGCCGGCCAGCTTGCGCAGCGTCAGCCACTGGGAGCCGAAGTTGGTAACCAGGGCCCGGGAGCGCGAGTCGCCGAGCATGCGCTGCATCTGCTGCTCCAGCACCTGTGGGTCCCGGAGCCGGCCCTGTTCGGCCAGCGCCCACAACTCGTCGTCCGGGATACTGCTCCACAGAAAGAAGGAGAGGCGTGACGCCAGTTCCAGATCGCTCACCGGGTATACTTCACCGGGCGCCGCGTTTTCCGGGTCCCGTTCTATCCGGAACAGAAACTCCGGGCCGGCCAGCATCCTCTCCAGCGCCATCCCGATTCCTTCGTCGAACCCACCCTGGTTCCGGCCCTGGCGAAAGAACCCGAGCAGCGTCTCGATGTCGGATTCGGTTAGAGGGCGGCGGTAGGCGCGGCGCGCTAGAGTGGAGAGAATTTCTTCGGCGCAGGGTTCCGCATCTTCGGACTGCGCGGGCCGGCAGAGAAAGATTCTGCCACGGCTCGGCGTCTCGCCCGGCCCCCTTGCCTGGTAGGGACCGCCGATCGCCACCGTGCGCACGGCGGGGCCTCCGCCCTTATATTGCGCGTAGTCATAGAGCGTGTGCGGCGCGTGGAGCGGTTCTTCCGGAACCGTGGTTGCTTTCCGGAAGGCCACCGCTACCAGCCGCGTGCCTGCGGAGGCTGGAAATCGCAGCTCCAGCGCTTCGTCCGCCGTCCGTTCGTAAAGCTCCTGCTCGATGTCGCCCACCGATCCGGATGAAAATATTCCGGCCGATTGTCCTCTCTTCTCGCCTCCGATGGTGAACTGCTTCACCAGTGCGCCATCCAGCCGGACATCCAGAAAATGCGGCTCGGCCAGCCCGCGGATATATTCCCGGGAATTGCGCTGCAAACGAATCTGAATTACGTATTCCCCGTCCAGCGGGAAGTGGTGGCGGACGGCGATCCCGCCGCGGGTTCCAAACGGGAGATCCTCGCTGACACGATCCTCCTGCATCAGGTATCGGGAGACCGTATAGAACTCGAAGACCGGCTGCATGCCGGGATCACCCAGCGCCATCTTGCGAATCTTCCGGGCCGCCGAAAGGTACTGCTCCGTCAGGAGAGGCGAGAGCGTGAGGACGTCTCCGATATTGTCAAAGCCGAACATCGTGTCATCGGCGGGCAGAAAGGATGCGCCGTCGATCTCCACGTCCAGCAGATCGCGGATGGCGTTGCTGTATTCGGTTCGGTTCAGACGCCGGAGCGCCGGGCGGCCGGGATTGGGATTGGCCCGGGCATAGGCGTCGAGCTCCTCTTCCAGGTAATCAGCTAAAGAATCATAGGTGGCCCGGTCCGGCCGTGGTGCGCCGGCCGGTGGCATTTCGCGCGCCCTCAGCTTGCGCAACACCTTTTCCCAGACGGCTTCTGTTTCACCCACCTGGTCCATGGGAACCTTCTCCAGAGACAGGCCCGCGGTCTCCAGCCGGTCGTTATGGCAGGTAACGCAATATCGATTTAGATTTGCGCGGTGCGTGGATGCATCGGTGCCGGGGGAAGTGGATGCATTCTGCGCGGCCCCAACGAAGGGCATGGCGAACAGGATCACTCCAGGCAGGATCACTCCAAGCCAGATTGTCCAGGCTCTTAACATCCGACGTAACCCCCGTATGCGCCAGAAAGGGCAGAACCCTTTGCGCCGAACTACTCGTAATATATCAGTTAAAACGGTCAGTAACAACGGGTTAATCTTATCTTTTGAATCAACGTGCCGGTCTGGAGGTTCTTTGAGGTTCCCCTTTATTTTCTCCCGGTTTGCCGTATAATTCAGGGCAAGTTTTCTAATCCGCCGGAGGACGCATCTGCTGATTCGAGCGGACAGGAAAACGGTCAGGGAAAAGAGAGGGTCGCGATGAGCCAAAAGAACAAAGAGCATAAACAGGAAAAACAGGTCAGCCGCCGGAGTTTCGTCCAGAGCGCAGGGGTCGGAGCCGCGGCGCTCGCCGGCGCGGGTGCCTTACCGGCTGTTCCGGCGCAGGCACAGCAGACGGATGCCGGCATCCCGGCCGAGTGGGATCTCGAAGCCGATGTCGTGGTGATCGGTTCCGGGTCCTGCGGACTGCCGGCCGCCATCCGGGCGCGCGACAACGGAGCCTCCGTCATTGTCGTCGACACCAACTATGATGTCGGCGGACACGGCCTGCTCAACGGCGGACAGGTGCCCCTCGGCGGCGGCACCCGCGCGCAGAAGAAATACGGGATCGAAGACTCGCCCGACCAGCTCTTTCGCGACCTGACCGACTGGACGGTGGTGGAGACCAACGGCATGCCCGATTACCGCTACAACGACCGTGGCGTGCAGCGTGCCCTGGCGGATAACGAGGCTGCAACGTATGATTTTCTTGTTGAAAATGGGGTTGTATTTGACGACATCAAGCCCGGCGTCGCCGGCGGCCATGCCATCGGAGTTTCCGTTCCCCGGATGAACTACGCCCGCTGGGACAAGGGGCAGAGCGCCGAGAGTCCGCGGGGCGGCGGCGGCACGGCCATCTACCGTGCGCTCGAAAACAGCGCGAGAAGAAAGGGCGTCAAGTTTCTGCTGAACTATCACATGGACGTTATCTTTCGCGAGAAACCCGAGTCCGGCCGCGTGCTCGGAGTCCGGGCAGGCCATACGCCCCGTTCCCTGCCGGGCAACTCCACCCCCATGAAGAGTTTCCGCTCCGACGGCAATATCGCCATGGCGCAAGAAACCGTAACAGTGAAGGCGAACAAGGCCGTCATCATCGCCACGGGCGGCAGTACGGGCAACGTCAATTTCCGCCGCATCTTCGATCCCAGAATGACCGAGGAGTACCAGCTTGCCGGTGATCCTTATTCTCCCCAGGATGCCAGCGGGGAGCTGGCCGGCATGAAGATCGGCGCCTCTCTCTGGGGTACGGCGAACCAGAGCCTGGAACGGAACGGTTACTTCAGGAAACGGCCCCGCATCGGCGCGCAGTATCTCTATATCGAGTGGACAGAGAAGAGCCCCGTGTTTCCCTTCGTGCGCGCGATGGGACTCGGGGTGCGTGACTGGCAGGATATGATTCTGGTGAACCAGGTGGGGAAGCGTTTCTATGATGAGCAGGGCGGTAGCTGGCCCTACGGCACGCACTTCGGCGACATAGAGAACTATGTTCAGGGGGACTGGAGGAATGCGCGCAAGCGGGAGATCCGTCCGCAGAATTATCTCGATGCCGCCGTCGCGCCCAATGAAGGTTCCGGTCCGCCGGACTACGCCGCCGGGCCCATCTGGGCGATCTTCGATTCCGACGCCGTGGTGCGGGAGAAGTGGACTGTCGAGCCTCCGGCAATTGATCCCCTCTATTTTTTTAGCGCGGACTCAATTGGAGGGCTGGCGGCGAAGATCAAGAAGAACCCGTTCACGCGGGTCGGGATGCCGGCCGAGAATCTGGAAGCCACCGTCGCGCGGTATAACGAGATCGTGGAATTCGGATACGATCCCGATTTTGAGCGGCCGAATCCAAAATACAAGATCGAGAAACCTCCGTTCTACGCAGCCTGGGCCACGCCGGTCATTCACGATACGTATGCCGGGTTGCGGATCAATATGCAGTGCCAGGTGATGGATACGAACGGCGAGGTGATCCCGGGCCTTTACTGCGGGGGAGAGTCGGCCGGCGGTTGCAGCCAGCACGGACAGGGGCGTTGCACTACGCAGGGCTACATTGCGGGCGGCAATGCCGCGAATGATACGAGCTGGAGTTGAAGACAGCGCGACGGCGATAAGACTGGTGGAGGTGGCGCCGGAATCGATCCGGCTGCGCAACGATGAGGGCTGGTTTGGATCATCCAACGCGGCATCACGCAGGTTGGAAAAAATCAAGGGAAGCAGCCGTGGTGCGTTAGCTGACCACGACAATTGCTTCCCTTTTCTTACGTCCGCACTCAGTAGTGCCGGAATCGACTCACTCGGAATCTTCGTCAGAATAATCGTCAGAATAATCGGAAGACTCGTTCCTTTCAAATCCAGCGAATTACGGACTAACGTGGCGAATTACCTGCTGGGCTCTCTTTCCTGCCAGGGAAACGAATTCGGAACGAATTGGTAGCCTACCGGGTCGGTTCCCCACTGGCGGGCCAGATCCTGGTGCAGGAACCGGATAACGCCGCCGACCACGGTCATCTGCGGCTCGATGGTTGGAATATCCTTCACAGCCACCGTGAAGAAGTCCTTGTCGAGCACGACGAAGTCCGCCATGCGACCCACCTCCAGGCTGCCGAGGTCGTCATCCCGCATGACGTAGAGGGGCGCCCAGGTGGTGAACAGCTTCAGCACCACGACGCGGTCCAGACGCTCATCCGGCAGGACGACGCGGCCATTCACTTCTCGCGTGATGAGCTTGTTCATGGTGCTGCCGACCTCGCCGCCTTCAAAGTGGGCGACGACGGTGAACCCATCATCGAGCCAGGTCTTCACCGGCATCATGAACTTTTCGGCCTCCGGCCCATAGTCCTCGATATATTCCTTTTCGCGGACCAGACGCGGCGGGTTGACGTTCAGAATGATGCCGTACTCGCGGACCTTCGCCATCACGTCCGGAACATTGCCGAGCGCTTCCACATGTTCCACGGTGGGGCGCAGCTTGCGGATATCCTCGGCGCGCATATCCGTTTCCGCGACGACCTTGTCGAGCAACTGCGTGAACCGGCGGACGCCGTCGCTGCCCAGCCCATGCACGCCGGCCAGCCGGCAGCCGGACTTGAGCGCCGTCTCCAGAACATCCCAGTACATGATGCCGGGAGCGGGGCAAAGCTCGCGCTTCTTGATATGCAGTGGCGCGGGCAGGTCCGGGCCGAGGCAGGACTGCGGGAAGCTGGAGTCCCACAACTCCGAGGCTACGCCGTGGAACCAGAGGTAGTCATTTCCGACGCCGGTCAGGTTTCCCGTGTAGCTGTAAAAATCCCGCACGAACTGCGGGTCCTTCGGTTTGCGGTGGACCTCGTACAGAGCGCCGAAGCGAACAGGCTGGTCCATCTCGCGATTGATATAGGTAACGGTATCCATGATGCGCGGGTTATGGACGCGGGAGCTGAAAGTGGTGATGCCTTGGGCGGCGAGCCGCTCCCATCCACGGCGCACCATCTCGGCGAGCCGTGGCAGCGGCTGGTTGTGGTAAAAGACGTTCCAGGTGAGCGCGGTCTGTTCCCCGACGGCGATCAGGCCTTTTTCCAGAGCGTCGGGAACGTCGGAGATCTCTTCCGCCGTGTAATGATCCCAATCCGGGAGAAAGCTCCGGGCGATCTGCCAGCCCGCCTCATTCATTGTGGCCCGGCTGTTCTTGCGCACGATCACGGGGTTATCCGGAGCGATGCGATCGAGGCGGCTCTTCGGTTCCAGCTCGCCGAACTCCACCCAGGCGAAGATCCGGTTCGAGCTGATGCCGGCCTCCGGGTTGGGCTGGATGCCGACGTTGATCCACTCGCCCGGCTCGATCTTTTCCACGGTTTCGGTGATGGCATTCTCGATGCGCAGCCGGGTGGTCTCCATGTCCCCGCCGGCCTGCACGTTGATGGCGACGCTGGTATCGGGCGCCATGATGCCCATGGTGGGGCCGATCTGCCCGCCGAAATCATGGTTGTGAGTGTCGATGAGGCCGGGGATCACCGTCCTGCCGTCGAGCTCCACCACCTTGGTTTTTGCATTGGCGAGCGTGCGGACGTAGGCCGTTGTGCCGAGGCTGATGATCCGGTCCCGCTTCACGGCCATGGCTTCGTAGATGTTTCCTGGATTGGTGTTATACCCGTGATCGTCCATACTGACGATCTTGCCGTTGAGGAAGATCGTATCGGCATAGCCGTGATCGGCGACTTCGGCGGGAACCTGGGCCTGTGCGGTCGCGAGGGCCGGCAGCAGGATCAGCGATAACGCCAGCATCGTCCAGCTAGCAAATAATTTGGAAAGTTCGATTACCGATCATTGTACTCAACTCCTTTGATCGACAGATAATTTCTGCTTGCTTACAAAACTTTTGACGGAGAGATCCTCCACCGCGCAATCCGGATAGTACCGGGCGCCGCGCAATCCGGCTTTGGACCGGCTTTCATCGATTGGCTCTTGCGGTGATCCCTTCGGCCCGCTTTGCGGAACGCTCCGCTTCGGTATCGCGACCCAGCTTACTGAGGGCCTCCGCCAGATTCTCGAGCACGGGAACCAGATTGGGATGTTCCGGCCCGTCGGATGCCTCCCGGATCGCAAGCAAACGCTTCAATAGCGGTTCGGCTTTGGCGTAGTCCTCCTGCGTCAGATGGGACGGCCGCCAGGTTGCCGATGCTCTTCGCCAGCATCGGATGATCTGTTCCGAAAGCCTTCTCCTCGATGGCGATGGAGCGCTCCAGCAGCGGCTCCACCTCGGAATAGCGTTTCTGATTCACGTAGAAAACCGCCAGGTCCTCCAGTGCGGCCGCAACCATCCGGTCGTCTCGTCCCAGGGTGTTCTCGCGGATGGAAATGGAGAGTTTCATCATCGCTTCGGCCTGGTCGAACCTGCGGAGGTCGTAATAGAGCGCGGCCAGGCTAGCGACGCTGCGCTCCACCTCCGGATGCTGCAATCCATATTTTTTTTCGCGAATCCGCCAGGAGCGCCGGAGCAGGGGCTCGGCCTGTTCCAGCTCGCCCCGGCGGTGGAGAAAGGTGCCCAGGTTATTCAGCGCGACGGCCACCAGCGGGTGGTCCTCACCGAGAGAATTTTCCCGGGATTGCGATGGAGCGTCTCAGGAGCGGCTCCACCCGCTCCGGCTCGCCCTGCGCGTTAAAAGACCATCGCCAGCCGGTTGATGCTGGCATCGACTTCCGGGTGATTTTCGCCGTAGGCCAGTTGCCGGATCTCGAGCGAGCGGCGCAGCAGGGATGCGGCCTCGCCGAATCGATCCCTGATCGCGATACAAGGCAGCGAGACTATCGAGCGCGGCGGCTACTTCCGGGTGATTTTTCCCGAGGGCTCTTTCCCGGATCGCCAATGAGCGGCGGGAGAGCGTGGTCGCTTCCACAAACCGCCCCTGGCTGCTCATGAACGTCGCCATCAGGTTGAGTGTATTCGCCAGCCGGGGATCATCCGGGCCGAATCGCTCGGCCACCTCCAGAGCCGATTGCAGGGAGACCATGGCATCCTGGAAGAGGTTTCCCTTCAGTGCGGCAGCAGCATCTGCCATATGCCGCTTCCACACTTCCTCTGGGGCATCCTCCTGCGCCCGTAGTGCCGGGGTGAATGCGGTCAGCACAAAAAGACAGACGATGACGGGCAGCAGCCGGATCGGGTTTTTCATTGATGTCCCTCCCTTATCTGCAAAAGGGCAATGGATATCTGAATCAGCGGCAGAACGGTTCCTTACCCGTTCCGATCGATTCACAACTCAACTTCGTGAACACCGGGGGAACTCCGGCGCGCCAGCCGGGTTGGCCAGCGCGCCGAAGTTCGGTTTCAAAAACAGCCTAGCGGCTCTCCACCGGGATCATGATGTGAGCGTACGGGGTGTCGGGCCACATGACCCAGGGGCCGCCGTTGAGATGATCGGTGGAGATGGACTCGAGGTGGCTCTTGTCCGGAACCAGCATCATCAGGTGTGCTCCGAGATCGGTAACCCAGTCGTCGGGGGTGGTTTCCTCGGTGGCGAAGGGATCCGAGTTGCTCACCGGCGTGTCGCCCGCCAACATGTAGGCGTAACCGATCTCCGTGTAGGACGGATCGGTCTTGTTGACGTATGCGTCCAGGAAGTTGAGCCAGGCTTCGGTAACGCACCAGGGGTCGGTGCCCGGCGTGTCGGGGCGGTCGGGCAGGCAGGTCCAGTCATTGGTGCCGACCCTGAGTTCGTTCATCTCCCAGTCCAGGACGCGCGCATCGGCGGAGATGGATTCGGGTCCGGCGCTCATGGCGCTCTCAATGGGCGTCATCGGCTCAGCGGCTTCCGGCGCTGCGGGTTCCTGCGCGGACTCCTGCGGCGGTGCACAGCCGGCCAGCAGCAATGCGAGGGATGGAACGAGAAGCGCGGAAAACAGAGTTGAGAAACGGAACCCGCTAGTGGGGTTCGGGGTGTTCGATGAAATATTCATAGGGGCGATCTCCTTGGAATTGTCAGGCTTCTTCATTTGCAATGGAGCCTGTTCTCTACAACGAAAATGGGGAGTAGATTCGGGGACCAGCATAAACTGAGTCGCCGGAATTTTAGAAGGGCTCTGGCGGATTTTGCCTCCCGGCGGTGGCGTGGGCCGCGGCTAGAAACTCAATCGCAGCGCCAGCTGAATCTGCCGGCTGGTCGTACTGGTGTTAAAAATCTGGCCGGCGGTCTGGTTCACGCGGGCCGAAGAGCCGGAGTAGACAACGGTGGAGCTGCTCGGCGGATTCGAGAAATTCGCATGGTTCGGCAGATTGAAAAACTCGGCGCGGAATTGCAACCGGCGGTCACCACCCAGAAGGATGTCTTTCTGCAATGACAGATCCATGTTGAACAATGAGGGGCCGATGATGGTGTTGCGGGCGACGTTGCCGAGCGTGCCGAGCGGCGGAGACTCGAAGGCGCAAGGGTCGAAATAGCGGTCGGAGTCTCCGAGTGGCTGGCCCGCGGGGACTCCACCCTCGCCGGAGCTGCCGCAGCCGGCGCTGACTCCGCTGGTGGGATTGTTGCTGGCACCCGGCGCCAGGTTGGGACGGTTGGCCGCAAACAAGGACTCCGAACTGCGAACGGTTACGCGCGGATGGAACGGGGTTCCGGTTCGCATGGAGACCACACCACCGATCCGCCAGCGTCCGAATATCCCGGCGAGGATGCCGGAGTTCAGCCAGGGCTGACCTCGCCCGAGCGGAAGCGTATAGAAATAATTGACCGACAGGCGGTGCCGGATATCGAAATCCGAGTAGCCGCGGTCCAGCGTGCGGGCAAAGGGAAACTGGCGCTTGAAGTTGTTGCTGGAGCCGCTGGAGGGTACCGTGGCATCATCCACCGATTTGCTGAAGGTGTAGTTGCCCTGCACGGAAAGATCCGAGTTCGGAGTGAATCCGGCGGTTACCTGGAAGGCGTTGTAAAAAGACTGCGCATCCGTCCCCGTCAGTCCGATGGAGCCGAAATTCGGGTTGAGCGGGGCCAGGCTGGAAGGAAAGAAAAATGACCCGTCCGGCAGGACTTCCCACTGCGGGTAGAGGTTCGCCTCGTAGCCCCGGTACAGGTGATTCCCCCGTGCGCCGACATAGGAAGCGCGCACGTTTACCTTTCCCGGCAGGGACCGTTCGAGACTGACGATGTAGCGATAAATCTGCGGGGTGGAGATGTGAGGGTAATCGAGTATCGAAGTGCCCGCAGGCGACCCGAACGTGTTCAGTTGCGCGGCTGCCACGGCATCGGGAAACACCTCGGAGGCGTCGAAACTCGGGTTGATCACGCGCGAGTTGAAAGGCGCGGAGTTCTTCTGCGGCTCGATGACGTGCTCCAGCAATGGGTCGGAATAGATCCCGAATCCTCCGCTGACCAGTGTGCCGTCGTTTCCCCCGGGCGCCCAGCTGAATCCTAGCCGGGGCGAGAAATTCAGCAGCGATGGATTCTTCGGCAGTATCGGGCCCACCTGCACGGCGGCGTCGTGCCGCCAGTCGGGAAGGAACAAAATCTTCCCGGTCTTCTCCGTTACCAGGGAGGCGAATTCGTATCGCAGGCCGAGCTCCAGATGCAGATTGTCGGTGGCCTGGTAGCCGTCCTGGATGTAGCCGGCAAACAGCGTCTGGCGATAGCCCTTGCTGTTATCCGCCGGCGGGACCACCACGACCAACTGGGTGCCGTCCGGGCCGCCTTGCAGGAAGCTGTCGAGGCTGTTGAACTCCCAGATGCCCCCCTTGCTGTTGCTATTGAAGATGTCCCAGGCGTAGCGGTGGAGCTGCGCGCCGATTTTAATGGAATGGGCGCCGCGCTGCATCACGATGTCATCGGCGAATTGAAAGGTGCGCAGCTCGTTGCCTTCCGGCAGAACGTGCGAGGGGCCGAAATTGGTGACGCCGGGGATGCGGATCTGTCCGAAGTGCGGCGCGCCGGGGACGAAGAACAACTCGGGGGGGATCGCGGGGAAGCTGATGGTGTCAATGGCGTCGGTGGGCCGCGTGTAACCGAAGCGGAAGGAGTTCAGCGTGGCGACGTCGAAGATGTGCGTCTCCACCACGGTCAGATATTGCTGCCGGGTCCGGGCGTCCGTCCGGAAGATATGAAGTTCCTGCGCGCCGATGCTGGTGGCATCGTCGAAGGTGTAGCGTCCGAAGATGCTGTCGGTCTCCGAGATGCGATGATCGATGCGGCCGGAGAAAAAACTGTCGTTTGTGGGCAGAAACACCGATGCCGTGTTTCTCGCAATCCCACCTCCAACGCAGCCCAGGTTCGGCTGCGGATAGAGGTCCAGATAAGGCGCGACGCGGGGGTTGACATCAATGGTGCGCAGAACGTTTCCATTGCAATCGGTGATGATGCCCTGGCGCGCCTGCAAGTCCGGCAGGACGGTGGTCTCCGTCTTGGTGAGCCGGTCGCGCATGGCCTCGTAGGTGGCCGTGAAGAAGGTATTCTCCTTGCGGATGGGCCCGGTCAGGATGAACCCGAACTGGTTGCGCTTGAAGGGCGGGGGCTCCGCGTCCTGGTCGAAGAAGTTGCGGGCGTCGAGCTTGCTGTTGCGGAAATACTCGAACAGCGTCCCGTGGAAATCGTTGGTCCCGGACCGGGTGATGGAGTTGAGCGTCCCGCCGCTGCCGCGTCCGTACTCCGCGCTCACGACGGTGCTGAAGACCTGCACCTGAAAGACCGCCTCGGAGCCGAGCTGCACGCCGCCGGCACTGCGGGGGACCTGATTGGAGGTGTCCATGATGTTCGTGCCGTCCATCAGAAAGTTGTTGGAGAGGGGCCGCCCGCCTGCCACGGTCAGGCTGCCCCCGCCGATGCCACGCGAGGCGTCTTGGGAAGAGGTATCGGTTACCCCGGCCTGCAAGGTTGCCAGTTGATTGTAGCTGCGCCCGTTCAATGGCAGTCCCGCCAACTGCGCCTCGCTGATGCGGGACACAGACGCACGCTCGCCCGCCGCCGCTCGCTCCAGCCGGATCTCGAACAGCTCCCCATCCGCCAGCACCCCGGAGAGGGAGGCGGCCGCAAAGCCGGCGTGCGTGATCTCCAGATCATAAAATCCTGCTGGGGTTCCAGACGGCAGGGAAGCAAACTCGAATTGCCCATTCTCCGCGGAGACCGCTTCCCGGGATTGTCCTCCGTCTCCTTCCATATTCAGCCGGATGACCGCGCCTGCGACCGGCGCGCCCTGCGGGTCGAGGACGACTCCGCGAACGATGGATTCGGAGTCCTGGGCGGAGAGCCCGGCATCCATTCCCATCACGAGTCCCATCACGAGCAGCACGGTGGCAAGGCAACGGCAGAACGGGAGGTCAGGAGATATGAACTTTATTTTCGACATGAGGAATCCTTGTTAAATTATTGAATATATAGCTGCAATAGTGAATCCATTAACGACTATCGTCCGATGGGAGTTCCAGTCCGCGCGGCGGGCGGGGAAGCCCTCGATCATGGCCGCGCCCCTATCGCGCTCATAGAGGGCGATGGTATGAACCCCCCGGCACAGGTCCGATGTCTGGGGAAAGACGAGATCGTGCGCGCTGGACATATATTCGCTGTAATCGCCACCGCTTCAAGAATTGGCTCCAGGAACTATACCCTGCAACCGGAGCATTCGCAACCGACTGCGCTGCC
>CAXVYQ010000006.1:30000-74104 GCA_963662495.2 Terriglobia bacterium | reverse complement strand
GCCGTTTCACCATGGCGTAGGTGCATGAATCAGCCTCGGCTCCCACGCTAGCAATGGCTGGGTGTCCCGATCCATTATGGAGATCAAGGGGGGGGCAACGTCATGGCCGCAGGGAAGTCGAGCCGAATCAACCGCAAGTACAAGACGAAGTACAGAATCCGGAACTGGAGGGAATACGAACGTGGCCTCAGGAGCCGCGGCGATGTCAAGATCTGGCTGAGCGAGGAGGCGATTGCCGCGTGGACACCGGCGAAGAACGGTCTCCGCGGAGGCCAGCAGCGATATTCGAATCTCGCGATCTTGACCGCGTTGACGCTGCGGGTCGTCTTCCGCCTGCCACTTCGCCAGACCGAGGGTTTCCTGGACTCTCTGCTCAGCTTGATGGATCTCGACCTCAAGGCTCCGGACCACACCACACTCTCGCGCCGGAACCAAATAGTTGATGTGCCGCCCCTAACCCGAGCCCACGACGGCCCGATCCACCTGATCGTAGATTCCACGGGGCTCAAGATCCTGGGTTGCAGCGAGTGGAACGCGCACAAGTACAAGGTATCCAAGAAACGCCGGGACTGGCGAAAGCTGCACATCGGAGTGGATGACGAGGGGTTCATTGTGGCGGCCGAACTCACGACGAGCAGCGGGGACGACGCCTCCGCCCTGCCGGATCTGCTCGACCAGATCGAGGTTCCCATCCGGTGTTTCACGGCGGACGGGGCCTACGACCACAGGTCGATCTACGATCGGGTCGGCGCGGTCGGCACAAAGGACGTCGTGATCGTGATCCCCCCTCGTCGCTGTGCGGTGGATGCGGGGCCCACGGACGGCCCGTGGGCGCAACGAGAAGCGGCTCTTCAGAGGATTCGTAAGATCGGACGACGAGAGTGGCAGAAGGAGTCGGGCTACCGTCAGCAGGCGCGCGTTGAGAACGCGTTCTTCCGATACAAGGCAGTGCTCGGAGGAAGCCTGAAGGCGAGGAACAGCAACGCGCAAAGCAGAGAGGCCACGATCGGGTGTCACATCCTCAACCGGATGGCCGAGCTCTGCAGGCCGAAGTCCTACGCCGTGGTGTCATGAATGAGCGGTTGGGAAAACGGCCTGACTCGCGCCAAGGTTGAATCATGCAACAGCGCCCCGCTGGAGAGTCGCGGGCACTGAGCCGGAGCGGGACCGGCGGGATCGCAAGCAACGATTCCCGGAGGCGGGGTGGTTCAGCGGCACGACCGCACCCGCACCCTGCCCTCCGGCCGCGCTGCTTGCACCGGCCCGGCCGGTTCCCCTATGCTGGTCGGGAACGAAGGGAGAATTCCATATGGACGGGAAGCAGGCAGTAGCGGTTTTCGGCGGGGGATGTTTCTGGTGCACCGAGGCGGTCTTCGAGCGGCTGAAAGGCGTCATCTCCGTCCAGCCCGGCTATGCCGGCGGCCAGACGGAGCAGCCCACATATGAGAGCATCTGTTCCGGCTCGACCGGGCACGCCGAGGTCATCCGCATCGAATTCGACCCTGCGCAGATCGCCTACCAGGACCTGCTGACGGTCTTTTTCTCCACCCACGATCCCACCACACGGAACCGGCAGGGCAATGACGTCGGGACACAATACCGCTCCATTATTCTCACCACCGATGAAGGGCAGAAGCGGGATGCGGAGGCATTCATCGGCGAGCTGAGCGCGCAGGCGGAACCGCCTCGCCGGATCGTGACGCAAGTCGAACCGCTGGGGACGTTTTACGAGGCCGAGGACTACCACCACGAGTACTACCGCCGGAACGAGAATCAACCCTATTGCCAGTTTGTGATTGCGCCGAAGATGGAGAAGCTCGCCAGCCGTTTCGCCGCCATCCTGAAGAACTGAACCCCTGCCGGCGACAGCCGGATCATTTCCCTTAAAACGAGAGGCGCAGAGCGAACTGCAACTGCCGCGCCGTGGTGGCGGTCCGCGCCATGCGTCCAGTGGCGGAACCCCGCCGCTGGGAGGTGCCGGAGAATACCTGAGCCGTGTTGCCCTGGTTGGCGCCAAAGTTGGGGTGATTGAGCACGTTGAAGATCTCCATGCGGAACTGCATCCGCCGCTCGCCGCCCAGCCCGAAATCCTTCTGGATGGAGAGGTCGGCGTTCGCCACCCTGGGTGCGATCACCGTGTTGCGTCCCAGCGTGCCGAGCGTCCCCGGCTCGGGCCGCCCGAACGCGCAGGGGTCGAAATGCAGCTGGGCGGTGGAGAGTTCCTTTCCCCCGTCCACGCCCTCGCAGCCGGCCGTCGCGCCTTCCACCGGATTGTTGCTGAACCCCGGCAGCAGGTTCGGACGGGTGGCCGAGAACAGGTATCCGGGAGTGCGAATGTTCACCGACAACGTCGTCGGCACGCCGGAGCGGTAGCGGAAGATGCCTCCCAGGCGCCAGTTGCCGAAGATCGAGGAAAGCAGGCCGGAGTTCATCCATCGCTGCCCGGGCCCGAACGGCGGCGTCCAGAAATAGTTGACCACCACTCGATGGCGGATATCGTAGTCCGACAAGGCGCGCTCCAGGCCCCGCTCGTTTCCGAACTGAAACGCGTTGCCCT
The DNA here is from genome assembly GCA_963662495.2 of Terriglobia bacterium. Taxonomy (GTDB): domain Bacteria; phylum Acidobacteriota; class Terriglobia; order 2-12-FULL-54-10; family 2-12-FULL-54-10; genus SHUM01. The sequence continues at coordinate 71,547 of CAXVYQ010000006.1, read as the reverse complement.
GCTGGCCCGAGGAGTCATCGTCCACGGATTTGCTGAAGGTGTAGCTGCCCTGGATGGAATAGCCCTGGCTGAACCGGCGGCTGGCCGATAGCTGGAAGGTATTGAAGAACGACTGGCCGTCCGTGTTCATGATATCCACGGAGCCGAATGCAGGATTGACCGGCCCCGCGCCGGGCCGGCAGTTTGGCGACGGCGTCAGGCCCAGCGCAATTCTCTGGTTGCAGTCATCGGGAAAAAACAGCGTCCCGTCGGGAAGCCGGACCGGCGCAGGGAACTGGTTCAGTTCATATCGCCGCAGCAGATGGTTCCCCCGCGCGCCCACGTAGGAAAGCTGCACGTCCACATCGCCTCCCACCGGCTGTTGCACGGCCAGGTTATAGCGGTAGACGACCGGCGTCTTCGTGTTGTTGAAGTCCATGATCGTCAGGCGCGGGAAGTTGACGCCCGGTTCGGCGGCCCCAGCCACGGCGTCGGGAAACGTCGTGCTGGAATCGAAATTCGGATTGATGATCAGTTGGTAGGAGGGGTACGTCGCCTTGCGGCTGTTCGCGGTCCACGGCAGGATCTGGTCATAAAACACGCCGAATCCGCCGGATAATACCGTCCCACTCCGCACGTCGGGCGACCAGCGGAAACCCACGCGCGGCGCGACGTTTCGCAACGTCGGATTATCGCGATACAGGTCGCCCACCTCGACCGTCGTGTCATGCAACGGGTCGGAAAGAGATATGTTTTTGTCCGCCAGGTCGATGAGCTTGGTTGCCGGTTCGTAACGTACCCCGAGCGTGAGCTGGAGATTTGGCCGCAGCTGATATTCATCCTGAAAATACATGCCCACCAGCGTCTGCCGGAACGCGCGGGAGTTGTCCGAACCCGGCAGTCCCACGGTCAGCGACGTGCCCTCCGGTCCGGCCTGCAGAAAGCTGGCCAGGCTGTTGAACGACCATGTTGCTCCCTGGTGGAAACTCGAAAACGATTCCAGACGGTAGCGATGAATATCGAAACCCATCCGCAACCCATGCGCGCCCTTGCGGGAAAACAGATCGCCGGCATATTGAAATGTGTTCATGGTGCTTCCGTTCGGCAGCCCGTTGTTGGGCCCGAACGGGCTCATGGACGGCACGTTGTACTGGCCGGACTGGGGTGCCGACGGCACGAAAAACAGCTCGCGCGGAACCTCCAGCAGGCTCAGCGTGTCGGTCGCCTTCACCGGACGCGTATAGCTGAGCCGCACCGAGCCCACCACGGCGGGTGAAAAAATGTGCGAGCCTACCAGAGTCAGATACTGCTGGCGGCTCTCCACCTGCTGGCTCCACAGGTAGGTGATCTCCGATGCGCGGCTGGAGGCGTCGTCGAAGGTGTAACGCAGAAACATGCTGTCGCGTTCGCTCAATTGGTGGTCTACCCGCACCGTGAAGAAGTTTTCGTTGGTCGGCAGAAACTGCGATGCCGCATTCAGTCCGATTCCGTTGCCGAGTGGCGTGGAGTTCGGCAGCGGCAGCAGCGCCTCGTCCAGATACGGCGCCACGCGCGGATGGACGTCCACCGTTTGCAGCACGTTTCCGTCGCGGTCGGTGATGATTCCCTGCCGGGTCAGCGCGTTCGGGAAGAAATCGATGTTAGTATCGGTCAGCCGGTCGCGCAGGCCCTCGTAGCTTCCCATGAAGAACGTGCGGTCCCTCCATACCGGCCCGGTCAGCGTGAAGCCGAACTGATTGCGCTTGAACGGGGGCGGCTCCGCCTCCGGATCGAAAAAGTTCCGCGCATCCAGCGAGCTGTTGCGCAGAAATTCGAATACGCTTCCATGGAGCCGGGGCGTCCCGGAGCGCGTAATGGAGTTCAGCACGCCTCCGCTGCCGCGCCCGTACTCGGCGCCATAAAACGCGCTCTGCACCCGCACCTGCAGCACTGCGTCCGAGCCGAGCTGCACGCCCGCCGCGCTGCGCGGCACCTGATTGGCGGAGTCCATGATGTTCGTGCCGTCGAGCAAAAAGCTGTTCGACGTGGACCGGCCGCCCACCACGTTCAGGCTTCCGCTGCCGCCTCCGCGCGACGCCGAGCTGGACTCGGAGTCCGTAACGCCGGCCTGCAGCGTGGCCAGCTGGCTGTAGCTCCGCCCGTTCAGCGGCAGGCCCACCAGTTCCTCCTCGCTGATCTGATCGCCCGAGTTCGCCGCACCCGCCGGCGCTAGGTCCGCGGCATCCGTCCCGCCCTCCTGCTCCTGCGCGGACTGGCTGGCATCCTGGCTCCACGCCGTGGGGCCGGCCAGCAGCATCACGGCTAGCAATGCGCGCGGAAGCATTCGCACCAGACTGGCTCCGGATTCCATTTCGGTAAAGCTCATTGCAATCACTTGTCTCATCATCTCATCCTTCGAACGCCCGGGTTTCATCCATCGAATGGCCGGCATACGTTCCTTGCCCGCCTTCTTCCCGTTCCGCTTTCTCTTAAATCCGAATTTTCGCTCGAAGCCCGGCCTGCGTGCTGCTAAGGAGGCGTGCTGCGATAAGAAAAAGGTTATCATATTGGCTGCTGTTCACACTGATCCACTTTTCTTTCGGGAGATATGCTCATGAACGTTCGTCCGCAGGAGATGCCGCGCAACGAATTCTACCGCCTGCTGGTTCACACTGTCGCGCCCCGGCCCATCGCGTGGGTCTCCACCGTCGACCGGGAGGGCGTGCCCAACCTGGCTCCCTACTCGTTCTTCAACGTGCTCAGCGCCACGCCGCCGCTGCTGGGCTTCTGTCCCGGCATGCGCACCGCCGCTCTGCGGGAAGAGATGGGCTCCGGCGTGAAGGACTCGCTCCGCAACGCACGCGAGACCGGCGAGTTCGTCGTCAACGTCGTTACCTACGAACTCGGCGAGGCCATGAACCTCAGCAGCGGCGATTACGACGCCGCGGTCAGCGAATTCGATGTGGCAAAGCTGGCCACGCGCCCCTCCACCATCGTCAAGCCGCCCCAGGTGGCCGGCTCGCCCGTCAGCTTCGAGTGCAAGGTCTTCGAGGTGCTCCAGTTCGGCAACGAGATCCAGGGCGGCAGCCTCATCATCGGCGAGATCCTCTGCGTTCATCTGGAGGAGAGCGCCCTGCGGGAAGGCCGTGTGGACTGCCGGCAGCTGGATCTGATCGGGCGGCTCGGAGGGTTGGGTTACTGCCGGACCAACGAGCGGTTCGACATGGTGCGTCCGCCGCGCCCGCCGAAAGCGGAGTAACCAGCCGGCCCCTGTCCCACGCTAGCGTGCCCGCTCACCCAGTCTACTTCACTTCGGATTTCCATCCGGAGGCCGTCAACTGCTGCCCCGTTACCGCGCGCGAATCATCGGAGGCAAGATAGACGAACACATCGGTAACCGACTCCGGCTTGCTGCCCCGGAATCCGGTCAGCTTCGTCGCCACGTAGCCCGGCTCCACCGAGTTCACCCGGATGTGGTCCCCGCGCGTCTCGGCGGCCAGCGTCATCGTGAACCCCTCCAGGCCCGCCTTCGAGGTCGCGTAGGCCAGAAAGTTTGCATAGGCCTCGCGGCCCACCATCGACGACACGTTGATGATCGACCCACCCTTCTGCCGCTGCATCGCCGGCAGCACACTCCGCGTTACCAGGAACGGTCCGCGCAGATTCACCGCAATAGTGTAATCCCACTTGCGCACTTCGAGTTCCGTCGCCGGCACCGGCCGCGTCATCACGCCGGCGTTGTTCACCAGCACGTCGATCCGCCCGAATTTCCCGAGCGCCGCCTCCACCATCTTCCGCACCGGCTCTTCCTCCGAGACGTCCGAGACCCAGCCCTCGCACTCCGCATTCAGCTTGCGAATCTCCTCCACCGTCTGCGCGATCTCTTCCCCGGTCCGGGAACAGACCGCCACCTTGGCCCCTTCGCGCGCAAAGGCCAGAGCCACGGCTTTCCCGATCCCGCGTCCCGCGCCCGTTACGAGCGCCACCTTGTCCTTCAGTTTCATCGCGCTCTCTTTTCCGCTTCCTTTTTCTCTGCCGAATATCTTCCTCTGCCGAACATGGCTCCGGCCGCCTCAGCCGTCCCGCCGCCCCTGATCTTTTCTCTCCACCACGCGCTTGCGTTTCACGCGGCTTCCCACCGCCTGTCCCGGAAACAGTTCTCCCGGCGCGAACAACGCCACCCGAGGCCGGATGCCCGCCTTCGCCTTCACTCTGTCGGCCACCCGCTCGGCCAGCCCGGCGCGGGCGGCCTCATCGGTTTCCGCATCGGTTCCGGCGGCGTACTCCACCTCCACCGTCACCTCCCGCGCCGATACAAGCCCATCCACCACGAGCTGCCACTCCGAGCCCAGCTCCGCGATCTCCCACAGCGCCCGCTCCACCGTCGTGGGATAGACGCTGATCCCGCGAATCTTCAGCATCTCGTCGGCGCGGCCCTTCACGCCGCTCATCCGCCGCAGCGTCCGCCCGCACGCGCACGGCTCCTCCTCAATCGAAACGATGTCGCCCACCCGGTACCGCAGGAACGGGGAAGCCTCGCGGAACAGGGACGTAATCACCAGCACGCCGTCCTGGCCGGCCTCTACCGGCTCGCCGGTCTCCAGGTCGAGCACCTCGAAGATGTAGGCGTCCTCGGAGATGTGCCATCCGGCCTGCTCCGGGCACTCGAAGGTGGATGCCGCCGCCTCCACGCTTCCGTAGTTGTCAAAGACCGTTACGTTCCACGTCTGCTCGATCTCGCGCCGCATCTCGGCCGTCAGCACCTCGGCGGTTACGTAGATGATCCGGAAATTGAAATCGCGCTCGGGATTCAGCCCCATGTCGCTGGCCACCCCGGCCAGTCCCAGCGCGTAGGAGGGCGTGGCGCACAGCACGGTCGGTCTCCAGTCATGCGCTATCTGAATCTGCCGCCGGGTGGGCGTCATGGCGCCCGTGCCGGTGGGGATCACGCCCGCGCCCAGCAGCATCGCCCCTTCCAGCGCGATCACGCCGCCGATGTAAAGCGTATAGGGCAGGGTTACCTGCACCAGGTCGCCGGCCTCGATCCCCTGCGCCCGGAGCCGTCGGGCCGACAGCGCCGCAATCTGCTCGCAGTCCCGCTCGGTGCAGTGCACCGGCCGCGGATCGCCGGTGGTGCCGGAGCTGGCATGGATGCGCGCCGGCGTCCGTTTGCCCTGGCAGCTGCCGAACGGCGGATGCGCCCGCAGGTCCTCGTCGAAATCGGCCTTCGTTACCACCGGGAGCCGCCGGAGGTCCTCCAGCGTCCGAATCTCTTCCGGCGTTACGCCGGCCGCCTCCCAGCGCTCCCGGTAGAAGGGAACGTCGCGCCACGCCTTCTCCACCTGTTCCCGCAGAAGACGTTCCTGTAGCGCAATTATTTTGCTTCGCGCGGCTGTCTCGATCGGTTCGGTCATTTTCCTCTGTTTCCTGTTCCCCTACGATCCGTTCTCTCGTCTGTCCCACTCCCGGCGTTTTGCCTGCCGGCCGGACTGCGTTGGTCCAGGATGTGCGTCCAAGCGAACCGCGATTATAACCGATGCCCCGCCGCGCGTTACACCCGGCGCGCCCGAAGCATGATTTAATGGCCCGAACATGATTTAATGGAAAGATGCACCCTCATGCCATGCGGTCCCGCGAGCCGCGCCCTCGGATCAGCGTGCGGAAAGCCATCGCCATCTTTCCGCAGATCTGGGAACTGCTGCGTCCGCGCCGCGGCCTGCTTGCCGTCGGATTCCTGCTCGTCGGCGTGAACCGGGTCTCCGGGCTGGTGCTGCCGGCCTCCACCAAGTATCTGATCGACGACGTCATCGGCAACGGCCAGACCTCCCTGCTGGTCCCGCTGGTCGGGATGGTCCTGGCCGCCACCACGATCCAGGGCATCACCTCGTTCACCCTGACGCAGACGCTCTCCAAGGCCGCGCAACGGCTCATCACCGAGCTGCGCCGCAAGGTCCAGGACCATGTGGGACGGCTCCCGGTCTCCTACTACGACTCGAACAAGACCGGTACGCTGGTCGCGCGCATCATGAACGACGTCGAAGGCATCCGCAACCTGATCGGCACCGGGCTGGTGGAGTTCGTCGGAGGCCTGCTTACCGCCGCCATCGCTCTTGTCGTTCTGCTCACCATCAGCCCCGTGATGACCGGCATGGCCTTCGTCTTTCTGCTCGTTCTGGGCGTTGCCCTCAAGTACGCCTTCGGCACCATCCGCCCCATCTTCCGCGAGCGCGCCCGGATCAACGCCGAGGTAACGGGCCGGCTCACCGAATCGCTCGGCGGCGTCCGCGTGGTGAAGGGCTATCACGCCGAGCAGCGGGAACACAACGTCTTTTCCGCCGGCGTGCAGCGCCTGCTCGATAACGTCCTGCGCACCCTGACGGCGATGAGCTTCATGAGCCTGTCTTCCACGTCGATGATGGGCATCATCGGCGCCCTGGTCATGTTCATGGGCACGCGGCAGGTTCTGGCCGGTGATCTCACCCTGGGCGGCTTTTTCACCTATACGCTTTTCCTTGGGTTTCTTGTTGCTCCGCTGATTCAGGTCGTCGGCATCGGCACGCAGCTCACCGAGGCCATCGCCGGCCTCGAACGCACGCAGGAGGTTCTGGCCGAGCGGCCCGAGGACGAGGACCCGCGCCGTACCCGGTCGCTCGGACCGATCCAGGGCGACATCCGCTTTGAGAACGTCGGTTTCGCCTATGAAGCCAACAAGACCGTTCTTCATGAAGTCAGCTTCGAGGCCCGGCCAGGAACCGTCACCGCGCTTGTCGGTTCTTCCGGCTCCGGCAAGTCCACCATCATCGGTTTGCTGGCCGCTTTCCATGTCCCGCAATCGGGTCGTGTGCTGGTCGATGGAGAGGATCTCTCGACCGTGCGCCTGAACTCTTACCGCACGCAACTCGGCATGGTGCTCCAGGATTCTTTTCTGTTCGACGGCACCATCCGGGAGAACGTCGCGTTTTCCCTGCCCGAGGGTGCATTGGATGGGAATGGTGCGACTTCGAATGGAAATGCTGCCACAGCGGATGGACCCGCTGCGAATTTGGATGGACCCGCTGCCACTGGGAATGGGAATGACGAGCGGATCGTCGCGGCCTGCCGCATCGCGCGCGTGGACGAGTTCGCCGAGAAGTTTGAGGACGGCTACGACACCGTGATCGGCGAGCGCGGTGTCAAGCTCAGCGGCGGGCAGCGCCAGAGGGTCTCCATCGCCCGCGCCGTGCTGGCCGACCCGCGCATCCTCATTCTGGATGAGGCCACCTCCAGCCTGGACTCGGAATCCGAGCAGCTTATTCAGGAGGGCCTCGCCCACCTGATGCGAGGCCGCACCACCTTCGTCATCGCGCACCGCCTGTCCACCATCCGCCGCGCCGAGCAGATTCTGGTCGTGGAGGAGGGCCGCATCGTCGAACGCGGCACGCATAAGCAGCTCTTTGAACTCGGCGGCCGCTACCATGAGCTTTATACGAAGCAGCACGGCGTAGAGACCAACCTGTTTCTGGCGCCCGGCGAAGGCGATGGCGAAGGCGATGGCGATGGTGAAGGCGACGGAAAGGAACCGGACGAAGAAGCGCCCGCGCTCGCCGGAGGTGATCCCGGGTCCGGGAGCCGGGAGGGCAACGGCCTGGAGGCGGACGCGCTTCGAGTATTCCGCAATCGCTCGTCTTAATAGCGCGACCACTCTTCGGTCGCGATGGTATTCTGACTGATGCCAGGATCGGGCACGGCGACCTTCGGCCCGAAGCTTTGTTGAATTTTCCTGCTGGAAATCCCACTGGAACTGGAATGAGGAAGAGGCAGCCGTTTCCGCTGGCGCCGCTCATGGCGGGGAGCAGGCGCGGCCCCGGTTCAGGGAAGCAGGCGTGGTCCCGGTTCGGGGAAGTAGGCGTGGTCGATATATTGCAGCACCATCCGCTGCGTGTTGAAAAACGAGGCGTTCAGCGAGACGGCATAACGCATCACGGCCGCGTAGGCCCGCGGCTTGCGGTAGTACATCGGCAGGATGATCTGCTCCAGCTTTTCGTACAGGTCCTTCGATTCCGACTGCGCGGTCTCCGTGCCCTCGTCGCCCTCGTCGGCCTCTCCGCCTTGGCCGATCGCCCAGCCCGTCTTTCCCTCCACGTGTCCCTCGATCCACCAGCCATCCAGCACGCTCAGGTTGGGCACCCCGTTCAGCATGGCCTTCATGCCGCTGGTCCCGGAGGCTTCGTTAGGCCTTAAGGGGGTGTTCAGCCACAGATCCACGCCCGCCGTCATCATCCGGCCCCAGCGCCAATCGTAGTTCTCCACGTAAACCACCTGGATCGCGTCCTTGAGATAGTTCTTGAACTCAAAGATGCGATGGATCAGCGCCTTGCCCCGGGCATCCTGCGGATGCGCCTTGCCGCCGAAGACGATCTGCATTCCTCCGGCTGTCTCGGCGATCTCCCGCAGCCGGTCTGGATTCGAGAACAGCAGGTCCGCCCGTTTGTAGGCCGTGGCCCGGCGCGCGAACCCGACCGTGAAGACGTCTTCCTTCAACTCCGCGCCCGCCCGCTTTTTCACCTCGGCGAGCAGTTCGCGTTTGGCCTCCAGATGCGCTTGCCGGATCAGTTCGAGCGGAATGCCGATGGTGTAGCGCAGGTATTGGTTGTCGGCCCGCCAGTCGGGAATATACTCGTCAAACAGTTTCTGGAACGGCTTGCTGGTCCAGGTTGGGGCATGGACGCCGTTCGTGATCGACTGCACCGGATAGGCCGGGTACATGTCGCGGGAGACCTCGCCATGGCGCATCGCCACCCCGTTGATATAACGAGAGCATTCCAGCGCCAGGTAGGTCATGTTCAACGTATTCTCGTGGCAGCAGCCGGTCGCATCGAGCAGTTTCCGCTGTTCGGTTCCCAGGATGGATTTCACCATCTCCCACGGGTAGTTGTCATGTCCTGCCGGCACGGGGGTGTGCGTCGTGAAGATGCAATGCTGCCGCACGGTCTCGATCTCCTCCGCCCCGGCCTCCGTTTTGCCCTGCGCGGCGAGTTCCTCCTCCAGCAGCGCCAGGGTCAGCAGCGCCGAGTGGCCCTCGTTCATGTGGAAGCCGCGAATCGTCGCGTGTTCCAGCATCCGCAGCATCCGCACCCCGCCGATTCCCAGCACCGTCTCCTGGCAGAACCGGTAGCGGATGTCGCCGCCATATAGGTTGTCGGTCAAAGTCCGGTCCCACGGGCTGTTCTCCGGCAGATTCGTGTCCAGCAGATAGACCGGGATGGTGTGCCCGTTGCATCCCCTCACCAGGTATCGCCATGCCCGGACGCGCACCTCCCGTCCCTCGATCTCGAGCGTGCCCACCGGCTCCATCAGCTCCATCGACCCGGCCGGGTCCCATTGTTCCGGCTGCTCGGTCTGGTTCCCCCCGGCGTCCAGCACCTGCCGGAAATACCCCTTCCGGTGCGCCAAGGTAACGCCCACCATCGGGGACCCCAGGTCCGCCGCCGCACGCAGCATGTCGCCCGCCAGAATTCCCAGTCCACCCGAGTAGGTGGGCATTCCCGGGTCCAGCGCGATCTCCATGGAAAAGTACGCGATCAGGTCGTGGTTTTTGGAATTGGGATTGGTCATCGGTTCTTTCTGTGATTCTTTCTTCTGTTCTTCATCTGCCTGCCATCTGTGTCCATGCCGGGCCCTCGCCGGCCCGGGAGGATCGTGAAGATCGAGAGGATCGGAATCGGAACCAGAGAGCACGGCCGGTTGCCTGGAAAAGACTGGACAAGATCTGATTGTAGCCCACGGCCAGCGGGGAAGTACAGAATGGGGGCGGATGGCGGTTGATCCGGCCGGTCTGGAGGCGATACCCGCCGGCAGGCCCTCAGCCGATCTCTCACGACAGGTTGGATGGGGACGAGGATTCCGATCTCTCCGGCGGGAACCGCGGCCTGAGTCTCTGACCGGATTTGTTCCTCTTCAGTGGTTGACCTCCCGGATGGAGTGGCATAGAATCTGAGGCGTTGCTGAATCTTTCAAACCAACGAATGGGCCTTGAAAATCCGGCCCGGGAGTTTCCTGCATCCCACCCGTGTGGGCGGACCGCGCACCGTTAGATATCGAATCAGGGAGAACTCATGGCAGATAGTAATCATCCCCCAAAGCTCCAACCAGCCGCCGGGCCGGACTCTGGTTCTTGTAAGTCCGGAGCCGGTTCCTCGAAATACGGCGAAGGTCGCGAGCGTCTGACCCGCCGCGACTTTCTGATCCGCGGCAACGCCGGCGCGGTTGCCGTCGGCGTCATGTCGGGAGTCGGAATCGCCAGCCTCGTATCCACGGAGGCTGCCGCGCAAGCGCCGGCGGCAACCTCGACCGCCATGGACCCGGTCAAGATGCGCCGCGTTTCGCTCGACATCGACGGCAAGCTGCATGAGGTTACCGTGGATGTGCGCGAAAGCCTCTGGGAGACGATGAACTACCAGCTCGGTCTGTCGAACTCGAATCTGGGATGCGACCGTGCCCAATGCGGCGCCTGCACCGTGCTGGTGGAGGGGCGCGCGGTCAACGGCTGCACGCTGCTTTCGGCGCGCAATGGCCGGGGCCAGAAAATTCTGACCGTGGCGGGCATCGCCTCCGGGCCGGGTGTTGCCGGCCTGCATCCGGTGCAGCGCGCCTTCTGGCTGGAGGGCGGGTTCCAGTGCGGCATCTGCACGCGCGGATTCGTGATGTCCGCTTATGCGCTGCTCCAGAAGAACCTCAACCCCACCACCGAGGAGATCAAGGAAGCGGTGGAGGGCAACATCTGCCGGTGCGGCGAGTACGCGAAGATTCTGACCACGGTGAAGAAAGCGGCAGCCGAGATGCGGGGCGAGCCGGTTGTTTACACCGCGCCTCTGGTTACGGGGCCGGCGGCCGCGATCCCGGCAGCGCCGGTGATGGGCGCCATCTCCAAGGCGTTCCAGTTTGTCAGCCCGCTCGGAACGATTGAGGATTACGACGATCTGGCATCCGAGTTGATAGCGGTTCCCGGCATCGTGGATGTCTCGGGAACAGAGCGCACGATTACGCCCACCTGGGACCCGGCACGTCTGGACGAAGCCAGAGTCCGGCAGATACTGGCCGAGTTCGGGCACGCGGTCCGGCCGTAAGCAGGGCCTCAAGAGGGGCCGCAAGAATGGTCTAGGGCCGTAGGAAGGCCCTGTGAAGGTCTTTGTGAAGGCCTTGAAGGAAATGAGGAGGACGTCAAGATGGCATTAGAAGTCGATGCCCTGCGCGTGGTTCAGGATCCAGCCTACGCCGCCAGCCTGAGTGAGAGTCAGTGGCGGTTGCTCAACACGGACCCCACTTGGAACGAGCTGATCGGCGAGTTCCACGAGATGGTGGAGCCGGTGCTGGAGAAATACGCCCGGAATCTGGGGATGGCAGTGCCGCAGAATGTTCCGGACCGCGACCCGGCGGACGGTCAGGGCGGGCAGTTTCAGGTCGTCGGCACACGAGTGCCGCGCCTGCACGGGCTCGGCGTGGTTACCGATCTGGGCCGCTACACCCAGAACATGCGCATGCCGGGGATGCTGTTTACCCGGACGCTGCGAAGCCCTCACCCGCATGCCAAAGTGATCAGCGTGAACACATCCCGCGCCGAAGCGCTGCCGGGTGTGGTAGCAGTGCTCCACCGGGAAAACCTGCCTCCCCTGTATCGCGACGTGCGGTTGGGCAGCGGGCCTCCGAACCGGTACCTGTTCAATGAAGAGGTCTATGAGATCGGTTCCCCGATCGCCGTTGTCGCCGCGGAGAACGAACACATCGCCGACGAAGCGGCCCATATGATGGAGGTGGAGTACGAGATCCTGCCGGCGACGCTCGACATGATGGAAGGCACCCGTTCCACCACCATCAAGCAATGGGACAACGAACGAGACGGGACCATCATCAACGAAACCCCGTCCCTGGTGCGGGGCAACCCGGACGAGGCGCGGGCCGACACCGTGGTGGACGGCCAATTCCGGCGGGCCACCGAGCAGCACATGGCGCTGGAGCTGACCAACTCGCTCATGTACTGGGACCAGGAGCGGCTGATTGTCCATTACACCAACCAGCACGCGCACGGCACTAGGCGGCGGCTGGCGCAGGCCCTGAAAATTCCCCAAAATCATGTTCGCGTGATCCAGCAGGGCTACATGGGCTCCGGATATGGGTATCGATCCGGGATCGACCTGGCGGAGATTCACACGGCGATCCTGGCGAAGATCACCGGGCGGCCCGTGCGGACGATGTACACCCGCGAGGAGGACTTCATCACGCGCACGCACCGGCCCGAATTCCGCGACCAGATGAGGCTGGGCGTGAACCGCGACGGCACGGTTCAGTTCGGACAGTTTCATGTTTACGCCAACGTGGGCGCGCAGCGGGCGGGCGGGGCGAACGGGTCATGGTTCGTCATGCAGAACCTTTACAAGATTCCCAACCTGAAGCTCGATGCGACCGATGTATTCACCAACAGTTTCAAGTCCGGCCCCTACCGCTGCGTCAGCCATCCGAACGGCACCTATGCGCTGGAGATGATGATGGAGAAAGCGGCCTATGCCATCGGCATGGACCCGGTCGAATTCCGTCTGAATAATCTGAACGAGGAAGGGAATCCAGAGAGCAACCTGCCCTTCAGCAATCCCGGAATCCGCGACTGCATCAACCAGGTGGCCGAGCGGGTCGGCTGGAAAGAGACCTGGCACGCTCCCCGCGCCAGGGAGGTCCGCCCCGGAGTTTTTCACGGCATCGGACTGGCGGCACATGCCTGCAGCCACGGCGGCGGTTCCAACCCGGCCACCGGGCAGGTGATCGTCAACACGGACGGCAGCGTGCAGTGCGTGTCGGGCAGCACGGAGATCGGACCCGGGCAGCGGACCCAGATGGCGATGATTACGGCCGAGGCCCTCGGCGTGCCTTTGCATCAGGTGAGCATCGCAACCTATGTGGACACCGACAACACGACCGACACGGGCAGCACGTCGGGGAGCCGCCAGACCAACACGGGCGGCCGCGGCATGTATGAGGCCGCGATGGACGCGAAAAGACAGATCCTGAATTTTGCAGCGGAAAAGTTCATGGACGACGCGAAGCGGGGGGATGAAGACCTGACCCTGACGCCGGACCAGTTGGATATTCGCGACGGGGATGTGATCGTCCAGTCCGACACGTCCAAAAAACTGACCTTGCAAACAGTCGTTCAGACCGCCGGCTTTCCGATTCTGGGCCGTGCCATCTACAAGCAGGATACCAACTGGCGGCGGACGGCCTGGGCATCGCATGCCGCCGAGGTCGAGGTGGACACGGCGACCGGGTCGGTGAAGGTCATCCGGTATGTGGCCGCGCACGACGTGGGCCGGGCCATCAACCCGTTTGCGCTGGAACAGCAGATCGAGGGCGGCGTGGTGATGGCGCTCGGCGCGGCGTTGAACGAGGAGCTTAGCATCGATGCTTCCACGGGGATTCCGCTGAACCCGAACATGCTGGATTACAAGGCCCCCAGCATTCAGGACGTGCCCGATGAGATTGAAGTCATTCTGATCGAAAAGCCGAAAGCTTACGGAGTGTTTGGCGCGCATGGGATCGGAGAGCCGCCCATGGCGCCGCCGGGACCGACCGTGGCCGCCGCCGTGCACAACGCGGTGGGGGCATGGCTGGAGGATATGCCGATCACCCGTGAAAAAGTACTGGCCGCACTCAGGAATGTGAGGTAGCAAAAATGAAAAGTTTTGAACTTTACGAGCCGACGACTGTTGATGAAGCCGTATCGGTACTGAACAAATTCGGGACTAAGGGCAAGGCGCTGGCCGGTGGCAGCGACCTGGTTGCCGGCGTGATGAAGGACTGGGTTGAGGGCGAGGGGATGCCGTTGCCGGACGCGCTGGTGGACCTGTCGACGATTCCGCAGTTGAAGGGAATCCGCGTGGACAGCAGCGGCGCAACGATGGGTGCAACGATCGGCGCGATGACGACGCTGAGCGAGATCGTGGAGTCCGCCGAATTGCAGGAGCAGTTTCCATTGCTGACCGAAGCGGCCCACAGCGTGGCGTCCCAGCTGATCCGCAACTACGGGACGCTGGGAGGAAACATCAACCAGCGGCCGCGGTGCTGGTTTTTCCGCGGCAAGGACTTCGACTGCTTCAAGAAGGGCGGCGACTTCTGCTTCTCGGTGAGCGGGGACAACCGCTACCATGCCATCATCGGCGGCGAGCTGTGCTACATCGTGCATCCCTCCGATACGGCCGGCGCGCTGCTGGCTCTGAATGCCCAGGCAAAGATCACCGGACCGAACGGGGAAAGAACTGTCGCCTTCGATGATTTCTTCATCGGGCCCCGGGAGGACATCCTCCGCGAGAACACGCTCCAGCCCAATGAGGTGATGACCGAGGTGTTCATCCCCACTCCCGCGCCGGGCACGCGCCAGGGTTGGATGAAGCTCAAAAACCGGCAGGTCTACGATTTCGCCGTGGTCAGCGTGGCGGTCGCCTTCACGGTGGAGAATGACACCTGGCAGGATGGCCGGATCGTTCTGGGAGGCGTGGCGCCGGTGCCCTACCGCGCCGAAGTGGTGGAGAACCAGATCAAGGGCAAGAATGTTCGCAGCAGCGTCCGCCAGGCTGCCGCTGCGATCCGCACGGTGGCGCGTCCCATGAGCATGAACGCCTACAAGGTGGAAGTGGCGCAGAACCTTTTGGAGAAGACCATTCTGGAAGCCCTCACCTGATAAGAGAGATGACCTCGGGGAGCGGTTCAGTTTTTAACGGGATAATGGGCGAGTCTCGTCAGGCGCTGCTCTTATCGGTTCCCGCATCGCCCGCCGCCGGGGCAGGCTCAAATCTTTCCTGCGACAAAACTGCGCGAATGGCGTCCTGTGCCCAGCCGTGGATGACGTGATTGCTGGCGATGTAGCCGCCATCGGAAAATAGCCACGAACTGCCCTCGATATTGGTGAACAGTCCGCCGGCCCGTTCCAGGACCAGGCTGGCCGCCGCGATGTCCCACAGCCGCAGGTCCAGGTGCCAATAGGCATGCAGCCTCCCGGCGGCCACGTTGCAGATGCCGAGCGCGGGCGAGCCCATCAGATTACACTCACAGACCTGGTCCATCATCTCTTCGATAATCAGGCGCGCCTGCTCCCGGCGTTGTCCCTCGCGCGGCCAGTCCGAGCCCACCACGGCCTCGCCCCACGCCTCGGAGCCCTCCAGATCGTGTTCGACGAAAATCTTGCGGCCATTCAGCGTTGCCGGCGTCTCCACGGTGGCTTCAAACAGGTCGCCCGTCGAGGGATCAAAGACCACGCCCGCCTGGATGGCGCCCGCCGCGCGCAGTGCGATGGAGACGGCGAAATGAGGGATGCCCCGGGAGTAGTTCAGGCTGCCGCAGATGGGGTCGACGATCCAGAGCAGGGGGGCGTCGATGGGGATCGGAGCATCCTCGGGTCCTTCTTCGGCCAGAACTCCGGAGCCGGGAAGCTCCTCCTGCAGCAGCGAGACAATGGCGTCCTGCACGGTCAGCGATGCTTCACAGACCACGTCTCGATGGCCTTTCCATCTGCGATATCCGGAGTCTCCCAGCCGGTCGAGGGCGATCCGTCCACCGCGCCGCGCGGCCTCGACGGCAACTTGCAGTGCATGAGGAAGATTCGCGGTGCCGGGTTCCGGTGCCATGGTTCCGTCCTTTATAGCATTGCGCGAAGGTGCAAGTACAGAGCGTGCGGAAAGAGATGGCCGGACGCATTCGCGATGCCGGGTTCCGGTGCCATGGTTCCGTCCTTTATAGCATTGCGCGAAGGTGCAAGTACAGAGCGTGCGGAAAGAGATGGCCGGACGCATTCGCGATGCCGGTGTTGCTCAGAGGAGTTCTCCATGCCGCGGATCGTTTCCAGTCCCGCGCGGGATTGTTATAATGAAAAAGCAGGCAAACCAATCCGGGAGAAAACGGATGAAAACCATTGTATGGCTGGCGGCCGTTGCTTTTGTCATGTTCCACGGTCAGGTAGCCTATGGCCAAAACGGGAGCACCAATGCGGCGAATGGCGCCTACCGTAAGCGATGCGCGCTTTGCCACGGTGATGATGGCACGCCGAAAGAGGCGCTGGAGAAGATGATGAAAGTGGAGATCGATCATCTCGGCTCGCCCGAAGTGCAGGCCATGAGTGATGATGATCTGCGCAAAGTGATCGCGGATGGCGTGGGCAAGATGAAGCCGGTTAAAGGGGTCTCGAACGACGAGGTGGATCAGGTGATCGCCTTCGTCCGAACCTTGAAGGAGGCCTGATTCTCCCGCATTCCGCTTCTCCCCTGTAACCGGACTCTTAGCGTGCGGCGGGCGCGGCCGGTTGCATCTCTACCGTCGAGCCTGCCGTCCGGCTATTTTGCGGCGGGCGCGGTACCCTCATCGGACTGCTGAATATACATGGTCGCCTCGGTGTCGGCCAGCAGAGTCCGGCTCGTGTCGTCTGTCCGGATCTCCGCGCGTGCCGTGATCAGGCGGCGTTTCCTTTCCACTGTCGTCGCCCGGATCGTCAGTTTCATCCCCTCGGAGATCGGCTGGCGGAAACGTGTTTCCGCGCGGGCCGTAACGCCGAATAGTTTTTGGAAGTAGAGCGCGTAGGCGAGAGCTTCGTCCATCATCGCAAAAGCCACTCCGCCGTGCAACAGTCCCGGCCATCCGCAATGCTCTTTCCGTGCCGTGTATTGCGCGCGGCTGCCCCCCTCCCCGTCCGGCTCAAAGCGGATGTGAAGACCCATTGGATTGGCTGGCCCGCAGACGTAGCAGGCCTCGGTGTTGCGCTGCAGATTCATGGTTTGCTTGAAGTCGAGTGGCACTCTGGACTGGCCCTTCTCGCGCCTGCGTTCTGCGACGCCGGATGATCTCCTTTCCGGAACAAGATCATCGCATCCTAGCATAGTTTGCTTTGCGGCTACCGGATGTTGCGAGTTTGCGGGTGGCGGTTGCCTTCTGAATGGAATGGTATCAGTATGATGATTCATCATCCCGCATCATCATGATTCCGGCGGACCGTGCCGCCGTGGTCCGGAAATCGAAGAGAGAGAAGCCCAATAACGATGGGGATCAAGATCACACAGGTGGATGCATTTGCCGACCAGCCTTTCCAGGGGAACTCAGCGGCGGTGTGCATCTGCCCGGAGCCTGCGACCGATGACTGGATGCAGCTGGTGGCCCGCGAGATGAATCTGGCGGAGACAGCCTTCTTGTTTCCAGGCGATGATGGATTCCGTCTGCGATGGTTTACCCCGACGGTCGAGGTGGATCTGTGTGGCCATGCGACGCTTGCCGCGGCCCATGTGCTGTGGGATGAGGGACATCTCCCGCCCGATCGCGAGGCGCGCTTTCATACGAAGAGCGGACTACTGACCGCCGCCCGCTCGGGAGAGTGGATCGAATTGGATTTCCCGGCATTGTCGCAGTCGAAGGTCCGCGTGCCCGATGGGTTGGAGGAGGCGCTGGGGAGCCGGGGTGATTACGTGGGGAAAAGCCGGTTGGATCTGCTGGTGGAGGTTCCATCGGAGGAGATCCTCCGGCAATTGGCGCCGGACTTTATCGCGCTGAAGAAACTGGATGCCCGAGGCATCATCGTTACCAGCCGCGCGGACTCGGAGGAGTATGACTTCGTTTCGCGGTTCTTCGCCCCTGCTCTCGGCGTCGATGAGGATCCCGTTACGGGCTCGGCGCACTGTTGCCTGGCTCCTTATTGGATGGGCCGTCTCGGCAAAACGAAGATGACCGGTTATCAGGCGTCTGTGCGCGGCGGGACGGTTCGCGTCGAGGTGCGCGGGGACCGGGTCGGGCTCGGCGGGAAGGCTTTTACGGTTCTGCGCGGAGAGCTGTCCTGAAAGCTGCTGCCGGTGTGGGCATGCGTGCCGTCTTCCATGTGTCAGGTCTCGAAGTCCGAGTGCCAGAAGAAGTCCTTGCCGGCTAATCTCCGGCGGCGGGTTCCTCGCTTGCTGGAATCAAGGGATAGGCGCCCTCTTCATCGTGTACTTCCTGTCCTGTGAGCGGGGGGCTGAAGATACAGATGGCGCGAAAATCGGTCTTGACGCGCAGGTGGTGTTTCTCGTGCTGGTCCAGTGCATAAAGGGTTCCGGGGACGATCCGGTGGCCGGGACCGTCGGGAGCGATGAAGACCTCCGCTTCCCCTTCGATGCAGTAGACCGCCTCGAGATGGTTCTTGTACCAGATCAGGGTTTCGGTCCCCGCATAGAGCACGGTATCGTGCAGGGAAAACCCCATCCCATCGTTGCGCAGCAGGAAGCGGCGGCTGGAAAAAGTCGGCGCGCGGACATCCCGGGGCGAATTTTGAATGTCTTCCAGTTTTCTTACAATCATGTTCTTCTCATTCGGCTCGGCTAGTGTGCTGCCAGTGAAACCTTGCGGCTCAGGATCTCGGCCGTGGCTTCCCAGATGATCTGGAGACCCTCGTCCAGCTCCTCATCGCTGACCGTGAGAGGCGGGAGCAATTTCAAAACGCTTCCGCTGGCCCCGGAGGTTTCGATCAGCAGGCCGCGGCGGAAGGCCTCCTGGCTTGCCGTCTGGGCCATGTCCTCCTCCGTGAACTGGATTGCCTGCATCAGGCCGCGTCCACGGATCTCCCGAATCGATTCGGGATGCTGCTTCCTCAGTCGATGCAAGGAGCGAACGATCTTTTCCCCCTTGCGTTGGGTCTCGGAGGATAGTTCGTCCGTCTCCCAATAGTTCAAAGCCTCGGTAGCGGTAATGAACGCGTGGTTGTTGCCGCGGAACGTGCCGTTGTGCTCGCCGGGTTTCCACTGGTCCAGTTCCGGCTTGATCAGTGTCAACGCCATGGGCAGTCCGTAGCCGCTGATCGATTTGGCGAGACAAACCATGTCGGGATAGATGCCGGCCTTTTCGAAGCTGAAAAAAGGTCCGGTCCGCCCGCATCCCGCCTGGATGTCGTCCAGAATGAGGAGCAATTCGTGCTGGCGGCAGATCTGTTCCAGGTCTTGCAGCCATTCCACGCTGGCCACATTCACGCCACCCTCGGCTTGAATCGTCTCGACGATGATGGCGGCGGGAAGGTCGACGCCGCTCCCGTTGTCGCGCAGAAAACGGTCGATGTACTCGATGGTCTCCGCGTCCTTGCCGAGATACTTGCAATAGGGCATGCGGATGGAGTGTGTGAGGACGAGTCCGGCGGCCTCGCGTTTCATGAAATTGCCTGAGACGGAGAGCGAGCCGAGCGTCATGCCATGAAAGGCGTTAGTGAAGGAGAGGACGTTATGCCTTCCGGTGATGTTGCGGGCCAGCTTCAGCGCGCTTTCCACGGCGTTGGTTCCCGTAGGTCCGGGGAATTGGACTTTATAGGGCAGATTGCGGGGTTTCAGAATGACGTCGTTGAATTTATCGAGAAAACGTTTCTTGGCGACGGTGGCCATATCCAGCCCGTGGGTGATTCCGTCGCGCAGGATGTATTCCAGGAGCCTGGCCTTCATCTGCTCGTTGTTATGGCCGTAGTTCAACGCCCCGGCGCCACTGAAAAAATCCAGGTAACGGTTGCCGTCCGTGTCCGTCAGGTAACATCCCTGAGCGGTATCGAATATCACGGGGAAGCAACGGCAATAACTGCGTACTTCCGATTCCAAACGTTCGAATGTATCCATAATTTTTTCCCTTCTTTTACAGTGCCCGTTGGTGGAGCGGTCCAATTCGGATCAGCCACTCCTCTTCGTGCGTCCCGGGGGGGAACAGGTCCTGAGGAAAGCCGGGTTGTTCGCTATATTCGGTTTGCAATCGCCGGGCGACGGATTGAAACAGGCGCAGAGACGCGGTATTGGATGGCGTGATGGTAGTGTGCAGATAAGAGATGTTCCGGCAGGCCTCTTGCTCCAACAGGGATAGGACCAGTCGCGATCCCAACCCTTGTCCCTGTGCTGATTCCGCCACACCGATCTGCCAGAGGAAGATAATCTCCGGTGTCTCCGGGGGGATATAGGCACTCAGAAAGCCAACCACTCCGTCATCGTTTCCGGCGACCAGGCAGGTGCTTGCAAAGTCTTTACAAAGAATAAGATAGCAGTAAGGAGAGTTCAGGTCCAGAACGCCCCGTTCCTGGACCAGGCGCCAGATGGCGGCGGCATCGGCGACGGCTGGCTCGCGGATGGAAAACCTGGTTTTCGTGGGGTTGCTCAACATTTTTTAGTTTTCGATGGATTGTTTTGCGATCAACGCTACGATCGCGTGGCCGGTTCAGGTTCGGGCCATCTCTATGTAGTCTAACGCACGGATCGCCCGCACGCAACCCTAGAGTCGCCTTTGTTGTTCACTTCCAGAAACACCGCCTCCGCAAACTCCGCGTTTGCCAGCCATTCAGCCGGAACTTTGGCGCCGTCTGCCGGGGCCGCGTCCGGGGGGGCCAGGGGGTTGAATGCAGCAACCGTTTACGAGAGCATGGCAAAGGAAGATGACGTTGTTTGCCAGTCCCACCCTTCCGGCAGTCTGGACGAGAGCCGAAGGGATTGGGCGAGGGGGGCGGATGGTTGGAGAGATGCCAGTTGCAGTTCCGAAGCCCCGCTATCGCTACCGCGGATACGCTTATATTGCGGCCGCGGCGTTGTTGTGGGGAGTGTCGGCGACCCTGGGACGGGCGGTCTTCACTGGCCGGTTGCTGCCGGAGCTTCTGGGGAGTCAGCCCATCGATCCGCTGATCCTATCGCAATCGCGAACTACCATCTCTTTTCTGGTGCTGCTGCCCGTGCTGGCATGGAGGCTGGGCTGGCGGAGTCTGCGGGTCTCCCGGGGGGACTTTGTCCGGTTGTTTCTACTGGGTGTTCTGGGAGTGGCTGGATCGAACTATTTTTACTATGTCGGCATCGAGCGGACCAACGTGGCCACGGCGATCATCCTGCACTATACCGCTCCCATATGGGTTTTGCTTTATACCATAGTCGGCGGGTCCCAGAGACCGACGTTGCAGCATATCACCGCGGTTGGGCTTGCCATCACCGGGATAGCCGGCGTGATCGGACTGTTTGGTGGCTCTGCCGGACTTCAGACTGATACGATCGGACTGGCGGCGTCGGTGCTGGCGGCCTTCGCCTTCGCATTCTACAACGTGGGGGGACATCGGCTATTGGCCCGGCACACCCGGTCGATTCTGCTGCTGTATACCATCTGCACGGCATCCATCTTCTGGATGCTGGTCCATCCCCCGTGGCGAATCCTGGATGCGGGATTCAGCGGGCCCCAATGGGGTTTTTTGTTTGTTTTCTCGCTGGTCTCGGTGCTGGGTCCGTTTGGATTCTACTTCGCCGGCCTGCAGTATCTGGAACCTACGCGCGCCATCGTGGTGAGTTGCCTCGAACCGGTATTTGCCATCCTGTGTGCCGCGATTTTTCTGGGGGAGCTCTTGCGGCCATTGCAGATTGCGGGTATCGCTTTGGTCCTGCTGGCGATCGTCGTTGTGCAGATGCCGGAGCGAAAAACTCGCCTGCCCGTTACTCTGATCGAACCGCTCGAATGATTTCCAGACACGTAGATTTCCAAAGGATGCCTCGGAGTCCCCTGGTTCTGAGCGATTATCTGAATACGTATTTTTCCAATCCGCAATTTACTAGCGCCCGTTTGAAAATACGATCAGTCATAATGATTATAATAAATGACCATATTTTCATTTATATGTCGATTAAATATATAATAATTCTTTTTATTTGTCATTCTATATAATGAATTATGCATAAATAGTAATTATCGATTGACATACTGTAAAAGATTGAATACACTACCTGCCTTGTGGTCTGGTCGCGTGGAAGGGCAATCTGTCCTGTGAGAAATTGTCTGCTGGTTTTTACGGAAATTGATCGTTTCTCCTGTGAGGCGTGGCATAATGTCGGACTGCGATTTCGAAGATGAATGAGCAGTGGACCGCCTGCTCAGGTCCGAGAAACACGTTGAGTTACAACTATGGATGAATTGCAGGGGTGGCGTTCTGGATCCCGGCACGAAAATGTTTCAAGAGGAGAATTGAGAGATTATGGCAAAGTCGAAGTCCAATGAAAACACGATCGGATTGGAAGGCGCAACTCCGGCTAAAGTGGTGAGCTTCGCCCGGGCGAAGGGAGTCCAAATGGTCGATCTCAGGTTCACGGATCTTCCAGGGACCTGGCAGCATTTTTCAATTCCAGTAGAAGAGCTTTCCACGGACTTGTTTAAGGAAGGCGCTGGATTTGACGGTTCCAGCATCCGGGGCTTTATGGAAATTCAGGAAAGCGACATGTTGTTGATGCCGGACCCGGCAACCGCGGTGTTCGATCCCATGCTGGACGTTCCTACGCTCAGTTTGATCTGTAATGTGAAGGACCCGGTTACGGGGGAGATGTTCAGCAGGGACCCGAGAAATGTGGCCCAAAAGGCGGAAGCGCATCTCGTGAAAAGCAAAATTGCAACGACCAGTTTTTTTGGGCCGGAAGCGGAGTTTTACGTCTTCAATGATGTCCGCTATCATCAGACGCCGAACTCCGCGTTTTATCAGGTGGATTCTGTCGAGGGAAGCTGGAACACGGGGAAGGATGAGGGCCCGAACCTCGGTTTCAAGCCGCGCTACAAAGAGGGGTATTTCCCGGTGCCACCGACCGACAGCCTGCAGGACTGGCGGTCCCAAGCGGTCCTGCGGATGCAACAAGTCGGCCTCGATATCGAAGTACACCACCATGAAGTCGGCACCTCCGGACAGTGTGAGATTGACATGCGGTTCAAGCCATTGACACGGATGGCGGACCAGCTGCAATGGTACAAGTACGTTCTGAAAAACTACGCCCGGGAAACAGGCAGGACCCTGACCTTTATGCCCAAACCGGTGTTCATGGATAACGGGTCTGGCATGCATGTGCACCAGAGCCTGTGGAAGAACAACGCTCCTCTGTTCTTCGACAAAAAGGGCTACGCGATGCTGAGCCAGACGGCTCTTTACTATATCGGCGGGTTGCTGAAGCATTCTCCCGCGTTACTGGCTTTCTGCGCTCCCACGACGAACTCCTACCGGCGCCTGGTGCCTGGCTATGAGGCTCCCATCAACCTGGTTTATTCCAAACGGAACCGCAGTGCCGCTGTGCGGATTCCCATGTACTCGGACAGCCCGAAGGCGAAGCGTCTGGAATTCCGGTGTCCGGATCCAACTGCAAATGGCTACCTCGCTTTTGCAGCCATGTTGATGGCCGGTCTGGATGGCATCCGGAACAAGATCGATCCCGGCCGCCCTCTGGAGAAGAATATTTACCAGTTGGACGCGAAAGCAGCTGCTCGCGTCAAACAGGTGCCGGGTTCGCTCGAAGCGGTTCTGGACGCTCTGGAAAAAGACCATAAGTTCCTGCTCGCTGGAGGCGTCTTTACGCAGGACCTCATCGATATGTGGCTTTCCTATAAGCGTGAAGCGGAAGTGGATCCCATTCGCCTGCGGCCGCATCCTTACGAATTCCACCTTTATTACGACATTTAGCGGAGTCAGTAAGCGATAGATCAACAGAAACGGCCCTGCCTCATGGCAGGGCCGTTTCTGTATTGGTCCCAGCGGTGATTCGATGGGGGATGTTCAATTCGTGTCAATTTCTTCGGTGAGGACCCTTCGATTCTGAGTTGCTTTGCATGATCCGGAACCGGAGACGCGAAGGGACGCCCCAATACCCTATATTTGGCCAGCACTCTAAATTTTGAAGGATTCCAGCGATTCGGGAGCGAACAGTTCCCGGGCTTCCAACCGGCGCTTCGAAAGCCCCTGCCGTTGTTTCGAAAGTCCCTGTTCCTGGGAGTAACGCAGAAACGTATTCAGCGTATGCTCGTTGGACTGGAGGCCATAGGGCCAGAAGTCTTCTCCCATCAATTGCCGCGCGTCTTCCAGATGCCGTGGGAGCCAGGGCAGCATGGTCTTCAACGCCGCGGTTTCCGCCAAGTCGTCGTAGGCTTTCCGCTGTGCCGCTCCGAAAGCCTTACACAGCGACTGCGCGACCCACCGATGTTTTTCATAGACCTCGGTCCGGATCACGACCGTGTGCATGATGGGGAAGATTCGGGTCTTCTGAAAGTAAGCCCGTTCCACTGAATCGTAATCGGGAAACAGCCGTTCGACCGGGCCATCACCGTTCACGTAAGTAGACGGTTTGCGCGCCGTGTAGAGCGCATCAATTTCACCCGTGGCCAGCATGAGAGAGAGAGTTTTATCAGATGGGATCGGCTGGACTTTTATCTCCGGTGGCAGCGACAAAGCGATTTTTTCCTCGCGGCCGGGCGACTCCTCACCGCCGGTGAAATAAGTTGGAGCCGAAACCGGAACGCCGTATTCATCGCTCAGGATTCCGCGAATCCAGACACCGGCGGTCATCTGAAACTCGGGCGTGCCGACGCGTTTGCCCGCCAGGTCCTGCGGTTTTCTGATGCCGCTGTCGCGATGAACGTAGATGCAGGAGTGGCGGAAAAATCGCGACGGGAATACCGGGATGGCGATGAACGGCGGATGCTCGTTGAGCCGGGAGATCGTGTAGGAGGAAAGCGACATCTCCGCGATGTCGAATTCGCGGTGGCGCAGCATGCGGAAGAAAGTTTCCTCGACGGGCAAGTTCAGGCAGGTCAAATCAATGCCGTCGGGCTGGATCTGGCCGTCGAGCAGCGCGCGTGTGCGGTCATAATCCCAGCAGGCGAGCGAGAGTTTCAGCTTCGGCATCTCATCTCCTTCCGATAAAAAGAGCGGCGAACGAACCCGGATATTGTACGACGAAATCAATGAGGGGCGTTGCGGGCACGAAAATCAGCGATGCGAAGTTCTGTATCGGAATACTCGTAAATCTCCAGGCTATCGAATCTCTCGTGACACGCCCCCCCCGAATCACATCTTGTTAGCGCAAAATGCAGCCCGATTCGCGACCGGACCGCGACATACCTCATGGGCCGCGGCTAGGCGATCCGGTCGCGGAGGGGACGGGGAGGCGGAGGTTAGCGGAGCTGCATGACGGTGTTGATCAGGGCGGTCCGGCCGCTCTCGACAGCCGCGATGCCGCGCCGGATCGCCGAGGCAAGCTCGGCCGGGTCGCTGATCGGTCCTTGGGCGTGCCAGCCCATGCCTTCGGCGATCTTGGCGTAGTCGATCGCCGGGTCGTCGAGCGTCGTGCCGACCTTCCAGTTGTCGATGTTGCGGTTGTGGCGATTGGCCATCCGCTGCAGGTGCATGACCTCGGCATGGTAGGCGCGGTTGTTGTTCATGATGGTGAGCAGGGGAATGCGGTGGTGGGCGGCGGTCCAGAGCACGCCGGGGGCGTACATGAGGTCGCCATCGTTCTGGAGGTTGATGGAGAGCCGGCCATGCTTCCGGTTCGCCAGCGCCGCGCCGCCGGTGCGTTATAGCCGATGCCGACGCCGCCGGACTCGCCGATGTTGTGATAGGGTTTGCTGAAGTTCCACAGGCGCGAGGTCCATCCGCTCATCGAATCGCCGCGCGAGACCAGCGACCAGTCCTTGTCCTTGATCTGATCCCAGACCTCGGCGCAGAGACGCGCGGTGGAGATGGGATTGACGTTCCATGACTGCGCGGCACGGGCGCGGATGCCCGCGCGGGCGCGGCGGCGGACGGTACGGTGGAGCTGGTCGCGCATCGAGTTGACGGTGCTCCAGAGGCTTTCGTGTTCCAGTCCCAGAATGACGTCGGCGGCGCCGATGGCCGCCCCGCTGCGCAGGCTCTGGTTGAGCGGGTGGTGCGAGGGGAAGTTCATCCGGCTGCCTGAGTCGACCACGGCGGCCTGCAATGTCTCGGCGAGCTTGATGAGCAGCGGGATGGCCTCCGGGGTGCGGGCGTAGCGGTCGACGGCGATGACGGGATTTTCGGCGGCAACGAGCATCTCGGCGGTTTCCCGCACTGCGCCGGTGTCGCCCTGGGGAGGACGGGTGATGGTGAGCCGGGGGATGCGGGGCCTCGGGCCCTCGGGCATGGGCCGCTCCTGCAGCGCGCTGTCGGCGACCAGGACGACCGGACCCATGGGCGGCGTCATGGCGAGTTTGTAGGCGCGGATGGCGGATTCGGCGAAGTGGGCGAGCGAGACCGGGTTGTCGTCCCACTTGGTGTAGTCGCGCACCATGGCGGAGGCGTCCTGGACGCTGTGATACCACTCGGCGCCGGGGCGGCGGTCGGTAGCGTCGAGCGTGTTGCCGAGGACGAGATAGACGGGGACGCGGTCGGCATAGGCGTTATAAACGGCCATGGAAGCGTGCTGCAGGCCCACGGTGCCGTGCGCCATGGCGATGAGCGGCTTGCCTTCGATCTTGAAATAGCCGTGGGCCATGGCGACGGAGGACTCTTCATGGCAGCAGGTGAGGAACTCCGGGCTGCTGTTGCCGCCGTAGTTGGCGATGGACTCGTGCAGCGAGCGGAAGCTGGAGCCGGGGTTGGAGGTTACATACTCGACGCCGAGTTTCTTGATGACGTCGGCCATGAAGTCGGAGCCGGGCCGCTCGGTGGTGAGGATGTCTTCCGCAGAGGCGGCTGTTTCCGGTTCAGGGGTGGCGGCGGCCTGCTGCGCTGGGGGGAGAGGTCGCGCGGCGACCATCTTGTTCTGAGCCACAAGCGCGGCGGCGCCGGTGGCGGCGATCTTCAGAAAACCCCTCCGGTCGGAGTTGCCCTTTTTCTGCGTTTTCTGCTTTGCATCCTTACCCTGCTGTGCATTTTCCCCTTGCTTTGCCATGGCTGGTTCCACCTTTGCGAGAAATTGTGCCTGCTGAGACCGGGCCTCGATCCGGGCACCAATTGCCAGTCTAATTTGAAGTGATCGTACGGGAAAGGCGGCGGCAGGTCAAGCAAAGCGGTTGTGAATCAGGGGAGGGGTTTGTGGGTGAAGTGCTTGCGGCCAGAGGCGTAGTCGGCGACGATGTGGCCTTCCCCGTAGAGCTTGTATTTGTACGTGGTGAGTCCATCGAGGCCGACGGGGCCGCGCGCGTGGAGCTTGGAGTTGCTGATGCCGATCTCCGCGCCGAGCCCGTAACGGAATCCATCGGCGAAGCGCGTGGAAGCGTTGTGAAGAACGCTGGCCGAGTCCACCTCATTCAGGAAGCGGCGCGCAGTGGGCTCATCCGAGGTGACGATGGCGTCGGTGTGGCGCGAGCCATAATGGTTGATGTGGTCGATGGCGGCGTCCAGATCGTCGACGATTTTAATGGAGACAATCAGGTCGGTATACTCGGTGGCCCAGTCCTGCTCGGTGGCCGGGACGAGGTCCTCGCCAGGGAGCAGGGCCAGGGTGCGGGCGCAGCCGCGCATCTCCACGCCGGCCTCGCGCAGCCGGGGCAGCAAGAGGTCGAAAAGCTCCTTTGCGACGTCCTGATGGACGAGCAACGTCTCGGCGGCGTTGCAGACGGCCGGGTACTGCACCTTGGCGTCGAAGCAGATGCCGGCGGCCTGACTGAGATCGGCGGCGCGGTCCACGTAGACGTGGCAGATGCCTTCACCGTGGCCGAGCACGGGGATGCGGCTGTTGCGCATGACGAAGTGAATCAGATCATAAGAACCGCGGGGGACGATGAGATCGACCTCATGGTCGCGGGTAAGCAGCTCGTGAAACTCCTCGCGCGTCTGGAGCAACTGGATGGTGTCGGCGGGAATCTCGGGGAAGCCCGCGAGGCACTTACGCCAGACGGAGACCAGAACGCGGTTGGTGTGGGCCGCTTCCGAACCGCCTTTGAGGATGACGACGTTGCCGGATTTGAGCGTGAGCGAGCCGACCTGCGGAATGACTTCGGGCCGGGATTCGAATGCAAAGCCGATGACGCCGAGCGGGCAGGATTCTCGAATAAGGGTGAGGCCTTCGTCGAGTTCGGTGGCGGCGAGGCGGCGGCCCAGAGGGTCGGGGAGCCGGGCCACGTCGCGGACGCGCGCGGCCATCTCCTGAACGCCTTTGGGACCGACGCGCAGGCGCTTGAGCAGGACTGCGGCCATCTGGCCATTGGCGACCTGCCGTTCGGCGGCGGCGACGTCGATTTCATTGGCGGCGATGATTTCGGGCGCGGCGTTTTCGAGAGCGTCCGCTGCCGCAAGCAGAACCCGGTTGCGGAACTCATCCGAGAGCGAGCCGACAGGGCGCGCGGCGTCGCGGGCGCGCCGGGCGACATCGGCGACCGTGGCTTGAGTGCCGGTGTCCGCTGCGGCGGATGAAGTGGATGAGTTTATGGTCATTTCCTAATCAATACAATGTTATCACGCCGGACGACGATGGGAGTTCTGGACCCCTGTGCGTCTTGGGTGCGGGCCAGGGGTACGCCTTTAGTCCGGGATGGCCGGGCGGCTGTTGCGCGGGGAGCGGGGTTGGTCGAGAGCCAGGCCTCGACCTCGTGGCTGGCGCAACCGGCGATGCCGCGGGCAATCTCCTCCCCCGTGGGGCCGAGGATGCCGACGACGTCGTTCGGCGCGAAATGGCTTTCCACGCGGACAATGCCGGAGGCGAGCAGGCTGGCCTTGCCTGCCGTGAGGACTTTTTCCGCGCCGGCGTCCACCGTGATGCGGCCCTCGACATTGGCGGCGAAGGCGATCCAGCGGCGCTTGCCCTGCATCCGCTTGAGCGGAAGGAATGCGGTGCCGGCGGG
Organism: Terriglobia bacterium; assembly: GCA_963662495.2. Taxonomy (GTDB): domain Bacteria; phylum Acidobacteriota; class Terriglobia; order 2-12-FULL-54-10; family 2-12-FULL-54-10; genus SHUM01. The sequence goes on along the minus strand of CAXVYQ010000006.1, from coordinate 43,020 downwards.
TTTTCCGGCGAAGACCTGATCGACCACGCCAGGCTGGCTGCCGTTGGCTATGACGGCGGTGCCGCCGCAGTGCATGGCGATCTCGGCCGCCTCCAGCTTGGTCAGCATCCCGCCGCGTCCGCTGGGCGAAGGTCCCGCGGCCAGCGCGCGCAGATGGGGAGTAACGCGGTCGATGACGGGAATGATCTCGCCGTCCGCGCTGGCCGCGCCGGCCGAGCGAGCGCCGGGACGCCGCGGCCCATCGCGGAGAAAACCGTTCATGTCGGTGAGCAGCAGCAGGGCGTCGGCACCGAGCCCGCTCATGACCAGCGCCGCCAGATGATCGTTATCGCTGAAGACAGCGCTGCGGGTTCCGGGACCGCCTGGGTTGCCGCCTGGATTGATGGAAGCGATCTCCGTGGTGGAGACCGTGTCGTTTTCATTGATGATAGGGACGACGCCGAACTGGAGCAGCTTGTCGATGGTTCCCTTCAGATTGGAGTAGCGGCTCCAGACGGTGAAATCATCCTCGGTCAGCAGGACCTGGGCGATCCGAAGCCCCCATCGGGCAAACAGGCCCCGGTAGGCATCCATCAAGAGGCCCTGGCCGATGGCGGCGCAGGCCTGCTTGGTTACCAGATTTCCCACTCGCGACGCGCTCAGTCCCAGCGCCGCCCGGCCCAGGCCAACGGCGCCGGAGGAAACCAGAATCACCGAGCGGCCCGACTTCATCAGTGCCGCGATGGAGCCGACAATGGGCTCGACGCGATCGAGCGTGACGCCGCCTTCCGGGCCGGTAACGATCCGGGTGCCGAGCTTGATGACCAGGCGGCGGGCGCCCTTGAGCTTCTTTGTCCTTTCCTGCTCCAGAGAACCTTTGCGTGGCATTCACGACCTCGTCACTTTCTTCACTTGCGTCATTCTCGTCATTGCCGTCAGGCAGCAATAACGGAATGTGCCGGTTGAATGTAGCTTCGGCGCAGCAGGCACCGGCGTGGCAGGAAAATGTTTCCGCCAAGCACTTCTGACAGTCAATCAATAACGATCCATTGTGCCCGAAAACGGGCCGGTGCGCACGAGGTGAAAAGAGAGGACTCGAAAGAGTGGATGCCTCAGGCATCGGCGGGGACGGGGTGGTAGAAGCCGTTCTCATGGATCAGACGAACGGGGATTTCATAGAGGGAACTGAGCTGCGCGCTGGTCAGCACGGACTGTTTCTGGCCGTCGGCGACCACGCGGCCCTTGCTGAGCAGCACGACCCGGTCGATCTCGGGAGGGATGTCCTGAATCTGCTGCGTAACCAGGATGAGCGTCTTGCCGGAACGGATGAGGTCGCGGACGATCGACAGGTATTGAAAGCAGGATTTCAGGTCGAGGCCCGCGGTGGGCTCGTCCAGCACCAGGGTGGACGGGTCGTGGATGAGCGCCCGGCCGAGCAGAAGGCGGCGCTGCTCTCCGGTGGAGAGGGTGCCATAGCCACGGTCGCGCAGCCCGGCGGCGTGGAGCCGCTCCAGAATGGCCAGCGCGTGGTCGCGCTGGGGCCCGGAGAAATGCTGATGCGGCCACAGGGCCAGACTCAAATAGAGGCCGGAAAGAATGACCTCCAGGGCGGTGGGGTAGGGCGGAATGTCCGCCTGCAGACCGGGGGAGATGATGCCGAGGCGGGTGCGCAGGTCCCACACGTTCCAGTTCTGCTGGCCGAAGATCCGGAGATGCGAATCGGGTGCGGGAACCGGATGAAGCTCGGAGGCGATCAGCTGCAGCAAGGTGGTCTTGCCCGCTCCGTTGGGGCCGAGGATGGCGGTGTGGCAGCCCGCGGGTATCTCGAAGGATAGACGGTCAAAGACCAGGGTCCGGCCACGATAGACGGTGGCGTTGTGGATGTCCAGGATGCTCGTCATGCGGGAAGGAGCGATCTGAGCAGAGAGGTCGGAGAAGCGAACCAGACACGGCGGGGATTCGGAGGAGAAACCGGCGCCGCGCCTGGCAAGTGCTGCTCGTCGATGAGCAAGGAGTTAATCGTCGTCCTTCAACAGGGGAATGGAGTCCGCGTCGGGCGAGGCGGGGATGGTTTGGAGGAACGCGTGGATGTCGGCGAGTTGCTGGTCTGTAACGACCTTTTCCGTGTAGGGCGGCATCTGCCCGCGGGGATGGCGGATATAGGCCTTGAAGGAGGGATAGGAGATGGGATCCGGGCCGATCTTGGGGCCCGCGCCTCCCTGGCCCTCATAGCCGTGGCATTGCCAGCAGCCGATGTCGTTGAACAACTGCTTGCCGTTGTCCGCCTTGCCGGCCGGGGCGCCGCCGGACTGCTGCGCGAGGGCACTGCGTGAACCACATAACCAGATAGCAAGGGTCAGCAGCGCCATGACGCGGACGGTTCCATAAATGTATGTATTGCAGGTCATTGTTCTCTCCTTGGTTTCTCCTGAGCCACTGTTGGAAACTTCCCTCGCGGGGCCTTAAAATTTCCTGAACATTTCCTTACTGGTTCTTACCGGGGCTGCATGACGGTGTCGAGCAAAGCCGGTTCGCCCTTTTCGACCACCGCGATGGACCGGCGCAGCGCCGGTCCCACTTCCTTAGGATCGGTGATGGGCCCTTCGGCATACCAGCCCATGGATTGGGCCAGCTTGGCGTAGTCCATGTTGGGATCGGTGATGACGTTGCCAATTTCCGCCGTGGTGAGGTCGCGGTTGTGGCGGCACGACATGCGCTGCAGGTGCATCACCTCCTGATGATAGGCACGGTTGTTGTTCATGACGCTCAGCAGGGGGATGCGGTGGTGCGCCGCCGTCCAGAGGACGCCGGGGGCGTACATGAGGTCGCCGTCGTTCTGGATGCTGACCGAGAGCCGGCCATGCTTCTTGTTGGCCAGCGCGGCGCCCACCGAGGCCGGTGCACCGTAGCCGACGCCTGCGCCGCCGGACCCTCCGATGCGCTGATAAAACTTCGTGAAATCCCAGTTGTTCGCTCCCCGGCCGCCGTTGACCAGAGACCAGTCCTTGTCCTTGATGATCTCCCACAACTCATAGTTGATGCGAACGGGGCTGATGGGGCTCAAGTCCCATTGGCGGGCCGCCTCCTGGCGGGCGCGCTCATCGGCTGCCTGATGCGCCGCCGCGAGCTTCCGGCCGCGGTCGGCGAAGAAAGTCCTGCGGTCGGCGGTGATGAGTCGTTTGACGGCTTCGATCAGCGCCGGCAGCGTGGCCTCGGCATCTGCCGCGATAGCCAGTTCCACTTCCTGGAAGCGCTGGAAGTCCTGGTAGTTGCTCTTGGTGTAGAGGTCGGTGGAGGCGATGGTGATGATGCGGGCGCCGGGCCTCAGGTTCGAGCGTTCGGTCCGCTCCAACTGATCGATCATGGAGTTCACGGCGCCCCACAGATTGGTGAGTTCCAGGGCGAGGATGACGTCGGCGTTGCGAGCATTGCCGCCGTTGAGAGGATGCCGCGAGGGCATGGCCTGTCCACGGGTGTTGCACTGGAGCGCCTCGGCCAGCTCCGTTACCAGCTCAATGCTGTTCTGCGTGCGGCCCAGCAGCCCGGTCAGGATCAACGGATTCTCGGCGTCCACCAGCATCCGGGCGATCTCCTCGACCGCGCCGGAATCGCCCGCCGGAGGCCGGGGGATGGTGAGCTTCGGGATGCGCAGCCGGGAAGCGGGATCGACCGGCACTTCCTGCAGGTCGCTGTCGGCCACGATGATGACCGGCTCCATCGGCGGAGTCATGGCGATCTTGTAGGCGCGCACGGCGGACTCGGCGAAGTGGCCGAGCGAGATCGGCATGTCGTCCCACTTGACGTAGTCGCGCACCATGGCGGCGGCATCCTGCACGCTGTGGACCCACTCGGCTCCGGGGCGCCGCTGGGTGGCGTCGAAGGTGTTGCCCAGAACGAGATAGACCGGCACGCGGTCGCAGTACGCGTTGTAGATGGCCATGGCGGCATGCTGGAGACCCACGGTACCGTGCGCGGCTACCGCCATCGGTTTGCCTTCGATCTTATAGTAGGCGTGGGCCATGGCGACGGAAGACTCTTCGTGCATGCAGGTGAGCCACTCCGGGCTGGTGTTTTTTCCGTAGTTGATGAGGGATTCCTGGAGAGAGCGGAAACTGGAGCCGGGGTTGGAGGCGATGAACTCGAAATCCAGCGACTTCAGCACGTCCACCATGAAATCGGAGCCGGGACGTTCCGTGATCATGCCATCGTACTCATCGGAAACATCGGCCGCAGGCGGTGCCGGAGCGTTGGCCATGGCCATCTGCGCCGGGGCGGGATTCTGCGCGGAAAGGACCCGTGCTCCGGCGACCATGGCGGCGGCGCCGCCCGCGGCCAGCTTGATGAAATCCCGGCGTTCAGCAGTTGATTCCTTTGCGGTTTCCTTTGTTTTTCCCATGGGTCCCCTCTCTGTTTTCGATCGGAACTGGAATCCGGCCCGGGATGGCTCTGTTGCCTGGGGCCGCGAGCCACGACCAGCCGGATGGGGATGATCCTACGCAAGCCGCAGCGAGTAGTCAACGGTGAATCTTCTGCTGCCGACGGAGCCGCCGGCGCGGCCGCGGGCGGGGAAGAGAGGGGAAGAGAGGGGAAGAGAGGGGAAGAGAGGGGAAGAGAGAGGTGCGAGCTTTTTCCATCGAAAAATCTGTTATAACAGATAAAAGCGATGCCGGCGGCCCGTGGCGCGATTGGTCCCGGAGGGCCGCAATGAACAGTGTTGAACGGTGAGGAACGGTGTCGTTCCGGCCCCGGATGCATCCGACAAGAGTGAGGTACAAAGGGTGAAGCAATCAAGGAGAGCAGATGAGTGAACGGCAACAGGGAATCGCACGCGAGATACCACAGGAGGAGGTCTTCCGCGTTCTGGCGCGGACCAGTTGCCTGCTGGCGCGGGAGTTCGAACGGCTATGCAGGAAATATGGACTGACGAGCGCGCAATACAATGCGCTGCGCATACTGCGGGAGGCCGGCAGGACGGGCATCATCTGCAGCGAGGTCGGCGAGCGACTGATGAACGAGGAGCCGGACGTTACGCGTCTGCTGGACCGGATGGAAAAGCGGGGGTGGGTCTTGCGCAAGCGGGGAGAAAAAGACCGGCGATCCGTCCTCGTGCGCATTATGCCGGAGGGGCGCAAGCTGGCGGGGAGGCTGGAGGGGCCGGTGAACCGGCTCTATCGCGACCTGCTGTCCACTCTGACTCCCCGGGATCTCAGGCAGATCGTCCGCATTCTGGGGAAGCTGCGCGGCTAGCAAGGGGACATATCTTCCTCAATGGCGATCGAGTGCGGGGGAGCGGCGGGAGCGAATGGAACAGACGATTGAATTTCTAACGCACTACGGGTACCTGGTTCTTTTCGGGTTGGTGTTTGCCGAGCAGATCGGGCTGCCGCTTCCGGCCGTGCCGATTCTGCTGGCCTCCGGGGCGATGGCCGGGGAAGGGTTCATGAGCTTCCCGGTGGCGCTGGTGGTCGGTGTAACCGGCGCTCTGCTTGCCGATGCGATCTGGTTTAAGATCGGCGACTCCCGCGGCCTGCCGGTCCTGGTCTATCTGTGCCGGATGGCGCTGGAGCCGGCCAGTTGCGTCAGCAGAACGGAAGGGCTCTATTTCAAATATGGCGCCCGGTCGCTGCTGGTGGCGAAATTCGTGCCGGGGCTGAATACGGTGGCGCCTCCGCTGGCCGGCGTATTCGGGATGAAGTGGACGCGTTTTCTGGCCTACGATGCAGGGGGAGCACTCCTGTGGGTGGGAGCGTTCAGCGGGACCGGATACCTGTTCAGCAGCCAGATCGGGCGGATGGCCGATTCCGCATCGCAGCTGGGATTGTCGCTGGGCGTTACCCTGCTGTGCGCCGTGGGAGGGTACGGGTTGTGGAAGTATCTCGAGCGGTTGTGGGTTACGAGGCAGATGCGGGTCGGGCGGATCGATCCGGAAGCTCTGATGGGGAAGCTGGAGGCCGGCGAGGAGCTGGTGGTGGTGGACCTGCGCAAGGCCAACGACTTCGCATCGGAACCGTACCTGATCGCGGGGGCGATCCGGATGGATGCCTCGCAACTCTATCTGAAACACAAGGAGATTCCGCGTGACCGCGACATGATCCTTTACTGCACCTGACCGAATGAGGCGACCAGCGCCCGTGTGGCGCTGCTGCTGCGGAACCATGGGATTCGCCGCGTGCGCCCGCTGGCCGGAGGGCTGGCGGCCTGGCGGAAGAAAGGTTATCCCGTGGTGGAGCACGCGGTGGGAGAGACGCTCCACTCACTTCCGGAGATCGGGTCCTGAGCGGACCAGAAATACCAGTCCGCTCATCGATTCTAGCGATCTCCCTCTATCTACGGGCCTAATAAATCCATCGCAGTCTGACATCCGTCGCGCTTGAGGAACTTGTTATAGGCCGCTAAATCCCTGCCGGGTAAGGTGAAACTATCAATTTCGGTTGTTCCTGAGCGATTCAGGACGATCATGCAGCTCTTGTTGGACCTCGATATTTGTGTGGAGAATCTCCAAGCTTGGCCCGAGTTATTTATGTTACGTCCATCCAGAATAATCACCGCTATTCCACGAACTACCTGGCATGAGACACTGCGGGGGTCTTCTGCCGTCTCGGTGTCCCAGGCTGTCAATAATGTCGTAAAACTGTCCAAACAATCCATCAACGTGCCGATCTGTGCGCGGCTGCTTTGCGGCGATACCAGCATCCCCAATCCCAAGACCATCGTCATCAGTTTTAAGCTTTTTTCATCTCTTTCTCCTCCAAATGGTTTAGTGATTCTCAGTGAACTTACGGCCTTTTAAAAAGGCGAGTCCGGCTGGCGCACGGGTTGGGCTACCGCATGGTCTATTTCTGTACGATCTTCTTTTCGCTGCGGGCCTGATTCGAAAGTACCGCAAAGCTTTCGGCCACGGGTTCGGCCGCCGCCTTTTCCTCCACTGCTCCCGTTACTAGCTCCCCTGCATCGGTTCCCGGCGCTACTACCGGATCCGGGAGGGTGGCCTGTAGGCCGGGGGCCGTGTCCGGCTCGGGGCTGAGTATGGCAATGCCTTCCAATCCAACCGTCCGGTTGCGCTTGAGCTTCGGGTCGCGAACCGGAGTCCGCAGCAGCAGCAAGACCCGGACCGACGAGGGCTGGCGCGGGGCGGGCAGCTCGCCGAGTTCATCTCCGTCATAGGTGAAAACCGGAATGTTTCCATTGTCGACGTTGGATACGAGCGTCTCGAAGGTGGACGGCGGGATGGTTCCATTGGGATTTTTGGGTCTGGCGCTGCGCTCGAGCTGATTGCCGTTCAGACGATACTCGATCCGCTCCACAGAGCCGTCATTGTCCAGGTCGGCCTCGAAGATGACCTGATGCGCCGTCGCAACCAGAAAGCCGGGCGCGGCAACCTGGTTCGAGTGGGAGTGGCTGAACCCGAACGGCTGCGGCGAGGTGTCGGAGTCGATCGTCTCAGCGTCCGGGGCGGGGTATCCCAGCAGTCGCAGTTCCCGGACCATCTGGTCGACCGCCTCCTGTCCGTCCACGACCATCTGGCGGTAGACCTCCTCACCCGTGCGGGCGCCGTCCTTGTCATGGGGAACTATCTTCATGACGCCGGTGCCGACAAGACTGAACAGGGAAGTGATCATGAGCACTTCCCCCAGAGTGAAGCCGCGCTGCGATGAGTGAAACATGTGAGCCTCCTGAATTGCTTTCCTGCGTTCCACAGGACGAAAGACCCTGCGAACAGCCGCCGGCTGCATCGGGAAGTGATTCCGATGCCGAAAATGGACGGCGAATGACTGGAGCATCTAAGGGGCCAAAAGGCAGGGGCGGCGGGCCTGCTTTAAGTCCTATGAATTGAATGTGTAGGGGTTGGGGAGGGGAGGAGTCGCCGGGATATTGACGCCTGTGTGTCAACCGATTGGATGGCGATTGGATGGGCGGGGTGTGCACGGGAGGTTGAGAAACGGTTGTAGAACAGGTGGGGAGAGACAGTGGCCGGCGGGCTAAAAGTAGAGTTTTGCGCCGAGCTGGATGCGCCGCGGGACCTCGTTCAGAGGCGACGAGCTGGGAAGAGACGAACCGACTCCCTGGCGGCCGAAACGAGCGCGGCCGAAACAGGATTCGATGGCGCCGGTGAGTGGATTCCTGTCCTGGCATTGCAACAGAGTCTCCGGGTTGCCGAGGTTGGTGTGATTGAAGAGATTGAAGATCTCCAGCCGCAACTGGAGACTGCCCTGTTCGCCGAGGCGCGCAACGGAAAAGCGGCGGCTGACGGAAAAGTCCACGTTCCAGAATCCGGGACCATGAAAGGCGTTCCGAGTGGATGAACCAAAATGGCCGAAGGAAGGCGCGGAGAAACGAGACGGGTCGAGCAGCAGGAGGCCGCCCTGTGTCTGGCCGGGTTGAGCGAGGAATGCCTGACCGGGGTTGGAGCCGGAAAAATCCGCCCGGTTGCGTTGCAGGATGCCGCTGCCGGGCTCGATGTTCAGAAAATCGGAGATGATGGAAAAGGGGAACCCGGAACGGAAACCGGCGACGGTTGCGAACTGCCATCGGGAGAGCAGACCCGCCAGCCCGCTCCGCCGCGGGGTCTCCGCAATCAGATGGAGGACGAGGTTGTGGCGCTGGTCGAAATCGGAGCTGCCGTAGTCCGCGCCGGGGTCCATCTGCCGGGTGAAGGCCGATGAAAGCTCGAATAACGAGGTGTCCCCGAGCTGGTCGCGGCGCTGATCCGAGGAAGATCGTCTGGCGGAGAAAGGGTCGCTCTGGACATCTCGCGTGCGGGCACAAGGTGTAGGACACCTGGAACTGGACTCCCCGGCTCCACCGCCGCCGCACATGGAACTGCAGACCCAGATGATCGGAATGACCCTGATTGCCGCGATAGCTGATGTCGGGTTGCGAAGGGTTGTGGCGGCCCGACGGGTTTTCCAGCGTTGCCGGGAGAGTGAACAGCCGATTGAGAGTATCGGTGGCGAGCAGCTTGCGGCCCAGCGAGCCGGTGTGGTTGATCTCTGCGACAAGATCCAGCGGCAGCTCCCGCTGCAAGCCGAGAAACCAGGTTTGCGCGTAGGGGGTGCGGAGGTTCTGTTCCACTGCCACGCTGGACTGAGGGTCATTGGTGGAAACTTCCGAGATAGCGTCGCTGGCGGGAAGGGTGTATTGAAACTGCTGCAGGACCGTCTTGTACAGTGAGTTTCCGCGTGCGTCCAGCCAGAAGTTGTTGAAGACGCGGTCAAAAAAGATGCCGTAGCCTCCGCGCAGCAGGGTGCGACCGGCTGCCGTCCAGATCATAGGCAAAACCGAAACGGGGGGCGATGTTGTTGCGGTCGGGGCGGTAGATCTGGGATGGGGCTAAATCGCCGGCGGCGATGCGCTCGCCGGGAGTGGCGCCGGGTCCGAAGACGAAGTTGAAATCGCGGGTTCCGTCGCGAGCGGATGGCGCCCCGAAGTAGTCCCAGCGGACGCCGAGGTTCATCGTAAGCCGTGGGGTCAGTTTCCAGTTGTCCTGGTAATAGACGGCCCACTCATTCTGAAAATACCGGCGGCGAAAATCGGAATCCCCGGCAGCTAGTCCTGTTTGCCGGTTCACCGTGATTTCCAGCAGGAAGGGATTGTCCGCGAGAAAATCGAAGATGGAGTTGAAGGCGAACCGGCCGTCGCGGATGAGCGATAGCAGCGAGTGATGGAAGGAAGGTCGCCACTCGAACCCGATGCTGAGAGTATGGCGTCCGACGAGTTTATTGAAGTTGTCCAACAGATGAAAGACTGAATCCTGGAAAAAATAGTCGTAAGGATTATCGCTCCCGGGTAGCAAAATGTTGCTTCCGGAACCTCCCGATTGAATAGTCAGGGTTGGAATCTCCGGGTGGGGGCGGAAGAACTCGACGGTGCTGCGGTTGAAGCCGAACTTCAGCTCGTTGGTGCCCTCGAAAAGTTCAGAGGTGTAGTTCTGGCTGAAGTTCACGCCCCGGGAGATCAAGGGCGCATTGAAACCCGGGTAAACACGCATTATAAAAGGGCGCCCCTAGTGCGATAGGTTTTCAGTATCGAAGGTAACGCCTATCGAAAGGAACAGTCTGAATGGATAGAACAAAGTATATGCGGGATGGACGTGCACCAAGAAGCGATAACGATTGCGGTCATGAACTCTTCGGGCAAGCTGGTGATGGAGTCGATCGTAGAAACGAAGGCAGCCACGATTGTGCAGTTCCTCCAAGGACTGCAGGGGGATTTGCAGGTCACGTTGGAAGAGGGGACCTGGGCTGCCTGGCTGTATGACTTGCTGCGGCCTCACGTGTCGCAGCTGATCGTGTGCGATCCGCGAAAGAATGCGTTGCTGAAATCGGGCAACAAGAGCGACCGGATCGATGCGAGGAAGCTGGCCGAACTGCTGCGGAATGGATCGCTCTCGGCGGTCTACCATGGGGAAAAGGGTCTACGCACGTTGCAGGAGCTGTCGCGGAGTTATCTGACGGTGAGCAAAGATCTCACGCGAGTGATGAATCGGCTGAAGGCATTGTACCGAAGCTGGGGTATTGCCTGCGCGGGCACGCAAGTCTACGCACCGCGACATCGTTCGGAATGGTTGAGCAAGATCACGGAAGCCGGTGTGCGCTGTCGGGCTGAGTTCCTCTATCAGCAACTGGACGGGCTGCAAGCATTACGCCAGGCGGTGCGCCGGGATCTACTGGCGGAGAGCCGCAAGCATGGAGCGACGAAATTGCTGCGCCAGATTCCGTCAATCGGTCCGATCCGTGCGGCGGTGTTGATCGCGCTGCTACAGACCCCACACCGGTTCCGGACGAAGCGGCAACTATGGGCCTACAGCGGCCTGGCGATCGAGACACGTGGTAGTGGGGAATACCGTTACGTGGATGGACAACTGCGCCGTTCCCAGAAACCGGTGGCGCTGCGGGGTCTGAATAAGAACCACAACCATGATCTGAAATGGATCTTCAAGAGCGCGGCCATGCAGGCCAGCGGTTCGACTGGATTGTTGCATGAGTATTACGAAGGGTTACTGGCCAAGGGGATGAAGCCTGCGCTGGCTCGACTCACCGTGGCACGCAAGATTGCGACGATCACTTGGATCGTCTGGAAGAAAGGAGCACGTTTCGACGCCGAACATCTGAAACTGCAAGCAGCTTGAGCGTCTCGGGTAAAGAGTCCGTCGATCCCCCGGATCATCTCCGGCGGTGCCCAATGGGTTCTTGAGACGCTCGGGTTCGAGGGAGAGCATCCATCGCGTAGTTAGGCCCTGTGTGCCACCGGCACCGAGTCTCTATAAACACTCTATGCCCCCTCGGATAACCTAAGAAAGCTATAGGCCACGAGTCTCCGATAGGACCATGGTTGCCAACTCTGCAACCACCCCGCTTGCCGGTTTCGGGAAACCAAGGGCGTCGTCGTAACCGCAAAGATGAAACTGCTGGGATGGAGGAAGCATGCCGGCTGGTCGCAACACGAAAGGCCAGAACGGTCAGGACCACGAGCCGAACGTACCGGGGGGGGGCTGGATGCACGAGAACTTCCGTGTTCTCCGGTGGCCGGGGAGGTCTTTTTTCTTGACATCCCCTTTTATAGGACTGAAGGCGACATCGTCCTGGCTCTGCTGCGAAAATGCAAAGTGCGTGCCGAGCCGGCCGAAGGCAAGAGTGCTGGTTTGTGCGATCGGGGGAGAGACGATGTGGCGGACTACGAAGGGATTCCCCGTGATGGTTTCGGCTTCCGGAGCGGAGAACTGCGAGAAAAGCCGACGGGCGATGGAGTCCTCCGCGGCGGTGGCGACCAGCGCCGGGCTGGGGAGAAAAAGCTGCACTGGCTGGCCCTGGCTCACCGAGCGCAACCGCTCCAGATTGGCGAAGAAAAACAGACGGTCGCGCTTAATAGGGCCTCCGAGCGAGCTTCCAAACTGATTCTGCCGGAAAGTGACTTTTTCCAGTCCCTGCCAGTTGTCGCTAAAAGAGCCGGTATTGAGGCGGTCGTGGTTGAAGAACTCGTAGACAGTTCCATGAAACCGGTTGGCGCCGGATTTGGTGATGACGTTGGCGATGAAACCGACGTAGCGGCCGAACTCCGCAGTGAAGTTATTCGTGTTCATGCGGTATTCCTTGACCGCATCGGCCGATAGTTTCGTGGCAGGGCCGGTAACGAGCAGGTCGTTGTTATCCACACCGTTCAGAAGAAAGTTGGAGCTGGAGACCTGCTGGCCGTTGACGGAAAATCCCAGGCCGCGGGAGGTGGCGTTATCGGAGCTGACGCCTGGTTGCAGGACCAACAGGGTGTAGACGTCGCGTCCGGATAAAGGCAGCTCCAGGATCTTGTTTTCGTCGATCAGGCTGGAGATGGCGCCCAGCAGCGAATCGGAGCCGAAAAACGGCAGAGTGATCAGAACCGCCTGCGGGATGGCCGCATCCGCGCCGTACATGATGGAGAGAATGTTGCTGGGGTTCTGACCCCTCCGGGCCGATGTGGCCGCAGAGGCGGCAGTCGAACCAGCCGGGGCTGGACCGGTTCCCTCGAGATCGAAGTTCAGCTCGACCCGCGCGGCAACGGCGAGTTCGCCCGGCGAGCGCTGCTCGGGCTGAAAGTCCAGGGCATCGGTCCGGACCGTATAGGTCCCGGGCATCAGGGAAGAGAAGTAATAGATGCCCTTCTCATTCGTGTACCGGTAGGCCTGCGTGTTGGTGAGCTGGTTGCGGAGAATGACGAGGGCCCCGGCGATAGGCTGGCCGCTAAGTTGGTCAATGTCCTGGCTGGAAGCCTGACCCGTCGCCTGACCTGTTGCATGGCCCAGGACGCGGCCTTGCAGAGTGGCCTGTGAAGTCTGCGACCAGCCGCGTGTGCCGGCGAGCAGGAAGAAGGCGGCAAGGACAAGACAAGAAACGTGTCCGGAACCGAGGCTCCTCTTCCTCTCTTCTCGCCCGCTCAAGCCTTCTCGCCCGCTCATGGTCCTCTCTCAATGGTCCGGAGCTTTTGCTCCAGCGCATCGATTGCCTCTGGGTCGGCCTCCGGGTCCGTGGCGCAGGCGATTGCCTGACGGTAATCCTCCATGGCCTGATC
>CAXVYQ010000006.1:0-25000 GCA_963662495.2 Terriglobia bacterium | reverse complement strand
CTAGTTATTCTCGTTGGCAAGGTTAAGCGTAAGCGAGCCGTAGCGAAAGCGAGTCTTAATAGGGCGAATCAGTCAGCGGGAATAGACGCGAAGCGGGATGAGCTACCCTTGGCCAGGGCGAAGTTGGGGTAACACCCAATGGAGGCCCGAACCAATGTTGGTTGAAAACAGCTTGGATGAGCTGAGGGTAGGGGTGAAAGGCTAACCAAATTCCGTAATTGCTCGTTCTCTCCGAAATAGCTTTAGGGCTAGCCTTCGGCGATCTGCAACGGTGGTAGAGATCTGATGGGACTAGGGGCCTTACCCGGTTACCGAATCCAACCAAACTTCGAATGCCGTTGACAGCAGCCGGGGAGTCAGACAGTGGGGGCTAAGCTTCATTGTCGAGAGGGAAACAGCCCAGATCACCAGCTAAGGTCCCGAAATCGACGCTAAGTGGGAAAGGACGTCGGAATGCATTGACAGCCAGGAGGTTGGCTTAGAAGCAGCCATCCTTTAAAGAAAGCGTAATAGCTCACTGGTCAAGCGTTCCGGCACCGACAATATAACGGGGCTAAGCGTCGTACCGAAGCTGTGAACTCCGCCAGATTCGTCTGGCGGTTTGGTAGGAGAGCATTCTGAGGTGGTTGAAGCCTGAGCGAGAGCACAGGTGGACGCCTCGGAAGAGACCCTGCCGGCATAAGTAGCGATAAACCAAGTGAGAACCTTGGTCGCCGAAAGTCTAAGGTTTCCTGAGAAAGGTTAATCCGCTCAGGGTTAGTCGGTCCTAAGGTGAGGCCGAACGGCGTAGCCGATGGACATCCGGTCAATATTCCGGAACTGCGATAGAGACGTTATTACGATGGGGTGACGCGGAAGGATAGGCGAGTCGGGTGATGGACGTCCCGATTGGCCAGCATAAGCGGGGCTTGGCAGGCAAATCCACCAGGCCTTTAACCGTGAAGCTGGTGACGAGGCCGCAAGGCCGTAAAGTCGCTGAGTTCATGCCGTCAGGAAAAACCTCTAAGGAGTCTCTAATGCATCCGTACCGCAAACCGACACAGGTAGACGAGGAGAGTATCCAAAGGCGCTCGAGAGAACACTCGTTCAGGAACTCGGCAAATTAGCTCCGTAACTTCGGAAGAAGGAGTGCTCCGGTAGGGTTCATAGCCCGAGGGAGTCGCAGCGAAATGCCCCAGGCGACTGTTTAACAAAAACACAGGTCTCTGCAAAGTCAACAAAACGACGTATAGGGGCTGACGCCTGCCCGGTGCCGGAAGGTTAAGGGGAGAGGTTAGTTGCAGTAATGTAACGAAGCTTTCAACTGAAGCCCCGGTGAACGGCGGCCGTAACTATAACGGTCCTAAGGTAGCGAAATTCCTTGTCGGGTAAGTTCCGACCTGCACGAATGGCGTAACGATCTGGGGACTGTCTTAACGAGTGGCTCGGCGAACTTGTAGTACCGGTGAAGATGCCGGTTGCCCGCATTTAGACGGAAAGACCCCGTGCACCTTTACTATAACCTAGCCATGAATTATGGTGCGGTATGCGCAGGATAGGTGGGAGGCTTTGAAATCAGGCTCTTGGGCTTGATGGAGCCACTGGTGAGATACCACCCTTATTGTTCTGTGATTCTAACCTACCTCTGTGAATCCAGAGGAGGGACATGGTTAGGCGGGTAGTTTGACTGGGGCGGTCGCCTCCCAAATTGTAACGGAGGCGCTCGAAGCTACGCTCAGGCTGTTTGGAAATCAGCCTTCGAGTGCAAGGGCATAAGCGTGGTTGACTGCGAGACCTACAAGTCGAGCAGGTGGGAAACCAGGACCTAGTGATCCGGTGGTTCTGCATGGAAGGGCCATCGCTCAACGGATAAAAGGTACGCCGGGGATAACAGGCTGATCGGAGCCAAGAGTTCACATCGACGCTCCGGTTTGGCACCTCGATGTCGGCTCATCGCATCCTGGGGCTGCAGAAGGTCCCAAGGGTTGGGCTGTTCGCCCATTAAAGCGGTACGTGAGCTGGGTTCAGAACGTCGCGAGACAGTTCGGTCCCTATCTAGTGTGGGCGCAGGAGATTTGAGGGGGGCTGTCCCTAGTACGAGAGGACCGGGATGGACGAACCTCTGGCGTTTCAGCTGTCACGCCCGTGGCACGGCTGGGTAACCACGTTCGGTTGAGATAAACGCTGAATGCATATAAGCGTGAAGCTCGCCCCAAGATTAGATCTCCCAACCCCTCAGGGGTAAGAAGGGCACAGGAAGACGACCTGTTTGATAGGCGGCATGTGTAAGCGTGGCGACACGTTCAGCTGAGCCGTACTAATTGCCCGTTCGGCTTGACCATAAAATTGATTGAGCGCAGGGAGGTAGCAATAAGCCTCCGGCTGGTCCAGCGATTACATTTGCGACTCGTGCCTTCTAACATTCCATTTGATTTTTCGAGTTTCTCGGTGATCTTACCGGAGGGGTCACACCCGTTCCCATCCCGAACACGGTAGTTAAGCCCTCCAGGGCCGATGGTACTGCGTGGGCAACTGCGTGGGAGAGTAGGTCGTCGCCGGGATTAAATTAAAGCCTAGCCTGTGAAGGCTGGGCTTTTGTCTTTGTCTGTTTCACGCATTGCGAACTGATGCACAATGGGCTAATCTACGTGTACCATGCCTGCAAACGAACATATACCGCGTGGACATGAAGCGGTAAAACGAGGTGATTACAATACAGCGAGGAATGAGTACACGGCTGCGCTTGAAGACCAAGACACGACCGTAAGGGTAAGGGGTATAGCCAAAAACCGTTTGAGGGAAATTGAACTTGATCTAACACCCGTCTGGACCGCTTACTTTGGCGGTTACTATCACAGACGCGGCTGCACTGCCCAAAATGCAACGAACCCAGGGTTGAGGCGCGAAAACTGGTACTGGTTTCACGCTCTATGTTCGGGCTTCAAACCCTGTCCAAGATGTCAACCACCAAAAAATCACTTATGGGGGAATGATGGATAGGCAACTGCGTGGGAGAGTAGGTCGTTGCCGGAGTGAAAACAAGCGGGGTTAGAGATGGACTATTCCTCCGTATTCTACGGGGTTTTGGAATAGCTCGGTAAGGGCATTATCGTGACTGCCGCATATCTATTCGGCAAGCATTTTTCTTCGGTCTATAAGCAGCAATGGAAGAATTACCTGACAATCGTGGGGCTTATCGGCGGGTTCGCCATCGTAGTATGGGCTAACTATGGCACGCATGTCGAGGACACCTACCCTCTATACGGGGGCGGGCGAGAAGTTGTAGATTTTGAACCCACTGACAAAGAACGAAACGAACACGCCTTGAAAATCTTTTTGGCCTTAACAATACCTGCATTAGTTGGCGTTTACAAAGGGAAAGAACGCTCTGAGAGGTCGCTGGATGAGCACGAAGACCCTTTTAACCGCTGAAGACCTCTGGAAGCTGCTGGCCATTGGCCAGCCCGTTTCGCTATCTGCGGAACTATTTTTGCGTAATCGAAGATCGACTCGGATGCGAGTCAGAATGCTCCGGGTTACTGCTCCGGCTTGAAATCCAGAACCTTCAACTGATAGGGGACTTTGCTGTCGTCCACGATATCCCCGCCCACGCGCAAAACTGTGCCCAGGGGCATCTCCGGGGAGTCCACCAGCCTGTACCGGTCCCTTCCGGATAGAAAGATCAACTGATCTCCCTGTTTCTGAAGCTTTCCCTCGGCCTGGATATGGAACTGGACGACATCCACCCCGGCCTGCGAGACGGCTTCGCGCAGATCATCGGGCTGGAAACTGGAGTCCGGCGCATACAACACCACGAAAGCCTGCTGCTGAAGGCTGATTGCAACATGATCAACGCCATCCAGGCGTCTCAAGGCCATCTCCATGATGGCTGCGCAGCTTGCTCAGGTGATGCCCTGAGCGTCGGCGACCACTTTCTCCACCTGGGCCGAAAGCGGCGCGCTCACAATGAATGCGATGAATGCCAACCCGATCCATCTCCGGAGAGTCATTGATTATTCCTCCAGGCGCGTTCAGATACTTTTACCGGTAGCGGAACCACAACGCAACCCACATCCCGATTACGGCCACGTTGACGAATACGCTGATTCCGAGAATCAGCTTGATTCCCCAGGTCCGGAGGAACCGGGGACGCTTGAAATAGATCCAGCCCTGATAGAGCAACGATCCGATCGCCAGCGCGAAAAACACAGGCTGCAATTTCTCCAGCCAGAACAGACAACCGGCGCTCAATAACCCGAATAGTCCAAGTCCTGCCAGGACCTGAGGCAGGACTCATCAACTCGGCGTCAGCAATCCGACCGCGATGGCCAGCATGCCCGCCCGTTTTGGATCCGGATGCACGTTCATTCGATACCTTGCCAGCAGTTCATTCTAGGAACTACCCCGATGGGCGTCAAGAAAACATGCGAGATACTGCTTGTCGATTCGCACCCATTCCCTTAGATGCCGTTTGGCAGCTAAGCGATGCGCGAATTCTGTCGCGGGAAAATGTTGAAACAGAAGTGAGGCAGGCAGGACAGGCAGGATTGCCGCGGGCTGGCGGCAACCCTAGTCTCTCAAATCCATTAATTGGTGGAGCAATTGCCGTTCCGTCGCAGAGAACCGGTTCTGGAATTCTTTGCTGTCCAACCGGTTGTTTCTTTCCGCGGGGGGCATCGCCCGCAGCTTCCGGAACTCACCCAGCACGGCCCGTCGCTGTGCGGGCTCCATGTTGCTCCAGTTGTTGCGATAGATTTCGCGGACCTCCCTCTGCTTCTCCGGCCGAAGGTTTTCAAAAGTATTGGCCCGCGACCGCATCTGCCGGCGCTGGTCCGGAGTCATCTCCCGCATCCGCTGAAGCCGGTTTCGCAAGACCTCCTGCCTTTCGCGGGGGAGCTGCTGGAAGCGCAGGTTGTTGCGCCGAACCCGGTCGCGTTCTTCCGGAGTCATATCCTGCAACCTCTCTAGCACTCTTCGACCGCGCCTGGGGCCGACGTTGGAATTCCCGGGCCGGGCACGATTACCCTCCGGCTGTGCATTTCCATCTCGATTCCCGGGTTCCGGTCGAGCGTCTCCACGTTGTGGATTTCTGGCCCGGTTGACAGGTCTCGACCGATCGTCGTGAGGCTTATTTTTCCGGTCCAGTTCGCGCGCCCCTTTTCCGTCGCTCGGGGGCGGTGCCTGCCAGGCGAGCAGGGGGAGTAATTCCTGGCGATCCACCACCACCATTCCCGAGTTCGCGTCCTGGAAAACCCCTGGCGCCTCCGCCTGCACCGTCGGTACAAAGGCTGGCAATGACCAGAGCACAGAAAAAATAATCATTCGCATCATAAGATTCATCCATCCTCTTTTATGGAGTTGAACTGTTCAACTCCTGCAAAACTTTAAAGTTACTCAGCAACTCAAAATTCTCCAGCACCGGCAGATTGCGGTACAGAAACAGCTCTTCCGAACCCTCAATGGTTGCCAGGATGGTGCCCATTTCCGACAAGCCGGCGCCCGGCTGGGTCTGGTTCGGAGCGAACTGGACCACGGAAACCGCCACGAGCAGGATGGCGGCCAGTGCGCCCGCCAATACGGGCTTTCCCAGCGCGGCGCCGCCCAGCAGGGCAGACAACGCCGCCCACCAGTCTGTGTAGCCCGTTTTTTGCTCGTAGATCTTTCTTTCCAGCCTGGCATCGAAGGCCGCCGATGGCACAATGGGGTCCCAGCTATCGAGCAGGTCATTTACCGACGCGAACCCTTCCAACCGCTCCCGGCAATCGGAGCAGCCGGTCAGATGCGCATCCACCCGCGTGCGGAGTCCGGCCGAAAGCGCGCCGTCCATATACTCGATGGCGTGAATCTCGATTTCATTGCAGTTCATTTTTTGCCTCCAGACAGATGGCTCAATCGAACCCGTAACGATTCATAGGCCCGGAAAAGTAATGATTTCACCGCGGACTCTGAACAATCCAGTGCCGCCGCGATCTGCCGGTAATCCAGCTCCTGGTACTTGTGGAGAATCACCGCGGTCTTCTGCTTTTCCGGCAACGCTCCGATCGCCTGGCGAATCTCCCATCCCAAAGAGCGGGCCACCATCTCTTCTTCCACCGTCGGGTCGGTGGACCGCAGGGTTCGGGCAGCATAGCTTTCCGGGTCATCCAGCGTTTCCGTGTTTCTGGATAGCTTGCCGTCCCGGCTCGAGTTCAGCGCAACGTTCGTCGCGATGCAATAAAGCCAGGTGGTAAATTTCGCGCTCGGCTCATAGTTGGTCCGGGCCCGATAGACCCGCAGAAAAACATCCTGCGCCAGCTCCTCCGCTATCCCCCGGTTCTGCACCATGCGATAGATAAAGTTCACCACCGGTTCCCGGTGCCGCGACAGCAGCCCGGCGAACGACTGATCGTCGCCGTCCTTGACGCGCAGCATCAATTCCGCATCTGTTACGATGGCCACAACATCCATACGCATTATTAAACCCCAATTGAGACAATAAGTTTCGCCATTTTCAGCCCGAGGTGTTGCAAGCCGGGAACCCTCACTGCAAACCGGGAGGCATCGGCCCGTGCTCTGCCCTTTCATAAGATGCCATGGGCTGGCCGCCGGGATTGCCGGATGCTGGATTTTTCTGGAGGTTTGGATGATGAAAGCATGGTAAACAATTTTTTTCAGTATCTTATGGACTATTTCCTGGTACGGTTCACGTGGAACGAATCCGGCCACCGGCTTCTATCCGGAACCGCCTGTTTCGCCAGACAACATTTCTGCTGAAAAAGCTGAGAATCCACACCACCAGGGCCAACAGGTCACGCAGGGGGAGAAGCCAGAGCTTTTGATTTACCAGCGGATCGCGGCAGATCAGCCGTCCTGTGGTCCAGGCCGCCAGAGTTCGCAGAACCAGAACTCCGGCCAGGACCGACAAAGCCGCCACCGACTCCGGCCGGCAGAGAACCGGAATGAAGGCGATGGGCACTCCGAAGGCCACAAGCAGGCCCACATATCCGGCCGGAGAGCAGGAGCGAATCGTTCGCGCCCAGCGCAACTGCTGCTGCAGGCTTTCCGCCAGGGTTCTACGGGGCAGCAGCGTCTCCACCACGGTGTGGGACAGATGCACCCGGTATCCGGCCTCGGAGATTTTGCGTCCGCAAATGAAGTCGTCGGCTAGGTAACGGACCCAGGGTCGGAACCCGCCGATCTCCCGGATCTGTTTCTTGCGGGTTGCCAGGGTTGCTCCCAGCCCGAACCGCATCCCGCCGAGCCAGCGTCCCAGCAAGACCTGCCCGGCGAAATCCGTGCTCATGTTCAGTGCTTCCAGCACCGAGGAGAGTGATGGGCTGGGCACTCCCCGGTACAGGCAGCTGACCAGCCCGACCCGATCATCGGCGAGCGGGCGAACCACTTCGCGGAGATAGTTTTCGGTGACTCTTATATCGGCGTCGCTGATGACCAGAATCTCATGGCCGGCCTCCTCCATCATTCGTTCCAGCTTGTTCGTTTTAGGATTCGCGTCCGCCAGATCCGGAATGAGCAGCACCTTTAGTGGTATGGCGGGGAACTCCTTCTGCAGTTGGCGGATCGTCCAGTGCGCCGGATCGAGGTCGTCGCCGAGGCCGAAGATGATCTCGAAATCGGAATAATCCTGCTGAAAATAGGTCCTGAGGGTCGCGTAGAAATCAGGTTCGATTCCGCGGATGGGCTTGAGAACTGAAACAGGTGGCTGGTAATCGGTTGCCGGTTCCGGCTCGCGGTGAAACCTCAGAGCCGCTATCACAATGGCCAGATGATAGACGCAGGAGCCAAGTGCTATTGCGAGGGGAATGTAAAAAAGCGCCCAGGGAATCAATGTATCCAAAGTAAGCCATGTATTCATTGCAGTCATTTCCCGATGCGCTATAGCGAGATCAAAGCGACGCCCAGACCGATGCAGACGGCGCCCGCCCACCGCGTGGCATTGACCTGCTCCCGCAGGAAATACTTCGCGGCGAAGATCTCGACGATGAAGCTGACCGCCGTGGCCGGGACGACCCAGCTCAGCTCCGCCCGTTCCAGCAGGGCCAGCAGGCAGAAGAAGGCCACCGCCTTCCACAGGATTCCGAGCCAGAGATAAGCCTGCCGTCCCGCCCGTCCGGCGACGGCCAGCAGTGCTGCTGGATGAAAGCGGGAGACCTCCCCCACGGCCCGCATGGCCCGGGCCACGCTCACGTCGCCCGCCGCGCCGGCGATCACCACCCCGGTCAGGAGCAGAATGTTTATCATCGGGAAATCTCTCCCGGCGACTTGTCTTCCAAGCGCAGGTCCGGGGAGGTCGCCCCGGTTTGTGCCACCAGGCCGGTTCGCGCTACCAGGCCGGTTCGTGCCACCAGGAATGTGCCGATGACGATCAGCAATGTGCCCGCCCAGCGCGCCGGCGAAATCGCTTCTCCCAGAAAGAACTTTGCCAGCAGTGCGGTCAGAATGTAGGCGGGCGCCGTCGCGGGCAGAACGAAGCTCAGATCGGCCCAGGAAAGCGCGGTCAGGTAGGAGGCCAGGAACAGGATCAGCAGCACGACGCCAGCGATCATCCAGGGATCGGAGACCACGTGCGACGCGGCCCGGCCGAGCCAGGAACCAGCCCCCGCCCCGGCGGACCCCATATCCTGCATGCCTTTGCTGAGAAAGAAATTTCCAAAGGAACTGGCCAGAACCGCTACCGTCAGCACCGCCGCTGTCTTCATCGTCCGGGCCGGCACGCTAACGAGCTGAAGTTCCCGGGAGTGGCTTGCCGATGTTCCGGGCCCGGTCCCGTGCCACGATCTTTTTCCGCTTTGCGCGCAACTCCAGATACTGCCGCGCTTCTCCGTAGAGACGTTTCCGCTCGTCCCGGTCGAATATCGCCTTCCGGACGATCCTCCAGACGACGCGTGGCCGGAAGAAATATTCGCCGTAGAACTGCTCCACCGATTCCAGAATATCGGTGCCGCTCAGCCCGGGATACTCGATGTTGGGCAGTTGATGGCCCTGCCCGTCTGTCATGCTCTCCGGCGTGATGAAGTTGTTCCGCATGGCGTAGTCATAGAACTCGGTGCCCGGGTAGGGATGCGCGATCGACACCTGAATGGTCTCGCAGTCCAGACGCTTGGCGAAATCAATGGTTCGCCGGATCGTCTCCGGCGTCTCGCCCGGCAGTCCGATGATGAAGTCGCCGTGAACCACCAGTCCCAGCTTCTTGCAGTTTTTCGTGAATTCGATGGCCTGCTCGACGCTCGCGCCCTTCTTGATGTTTTTCAGAATCTGCGGGTCGCCTGATTCATATCCCACGATGAGCAGCCGGCAGCCGGCCTCCTTCATGGTCTTCAGCGTCTCGTAGTCCGTCGTTACGCGCGAGGTGCAGGACCAGGTGAAGTTCAGCGGCTTCAGCTTGCTGCAAAGTTCCACCACACGGGATTTGCGGATGTTGAACGTATCGTCGTCGAAGAAGATCTCCTTCAGGTCCGGATAGTACTCCAGCGCCTTGCGCGTCTCCTCGGCCACATCGTTCGCGCTGCGCGTGCGCCACGGATGGCCGCTCAGCGTCTGGGGCCACAGGCAGAAGGTGCACAGCGCCGGGCAACCCCGCTCGGTGTAGAAGGACAGAAACGGGTGCAGCAGGAACGGCACGTTGTAACGCGTGATATCCAGGTCGCGCTTGTAGATATCCACGGCGTGCGGCAGCGCGTCCAGATCCTGAACCGGCTCCCGGTCCGGGTTGTGAACGATGCCCCCGTTGCTGCGATAACTGACGCCGACGATCTCCGGCAGCGGCTTCCCGGCGGCAAACTCCGTAACCGTGTGGTCGAACTCCTTGCGACAGACGAAATCGATGGCCGTGGATGCGTTCAGGGACTCTTCCGGCAGCACCGTTACGTGGGGCCCGACGAAGGCTACGTGGAGATTCGGATTCTGATCTTTCATGGCCGCGGCCAGCCGGATGTCGCTTTGAAAGCCCGGCGTGCTGGTGAACAGCACCAGGAAGTCGTAATCCGGGGCCATTTGGACGGTCTGCTCGACCGTGATGTCATGCGGCGGGGCATCCACAACCTTGCTGTCCGGGATCATGCCCGCCGGATAGGTCAGCCACACCGGATACCAGAACGACCGGATCTCCCGGGTCGCCGGCCAGCGGGAGGACGCTCCCCCATCGAAGTTTTCAAACGAAGGCGGATTCAGCAACAGTGTCTTCATTCGTCCTCCCCTGATGAAACAGTCGGCAAAGGTAAAACTGCTGGCGGCAGCCCTCCGCCGTCGAAGTTTTCAAACGAAGGCCGGTTCAGCAATAAGGTTTTCATGGTCCGGCCTCTGGGAATATAGGCCAGCTTAGCATGCCTTTTGCGGGCCCGTCATCGATTTTTTGCTGCTGGGGAGGTAGTGCCGCCGGTGGATTGTCAACTTAGGGATGAGCTCTGAGACGCCTGTTGATAGGCCATCTGAGACAGCTTGCTGATGCGGCGCGCCATGGGAGGATGTGTCGCGAGCAAGTCGGGCCAGAAACCCTCGCGCAGGTCCATCTTGCGTCCCAGCGGGTCCGCGATGCACAGATGCGCCGTGCCCCGGTGGATGGAGGCCGTCGGCGCGAACTCCGTCTCGATCTTCTTCAGCGCTGAGGCCAGTCCGGCCGGATTCCGTGTCAGCTCCGCCCCGCTGGCATCGGCCAGATACTCCCGCTCGCGGGAGACGCTCATTGCCAGGATCTGTGCCAGGATCGGCGCTAGGATCACGGCCACCAGCCAGAGGACCAGCAGCAGGACCGCCGCGCCGCCACCACTCTTGCCTCCGCTTTGGCCACCGCTCTTTCCCCCGCTCTTGCCGGAACGCCGGCCACCCCGGCCTCCGTGCCACATTGCGCGAGCCGCCCAGTCGCTCAGCAGGGTAACGGCTCCCACCAGCGCGGCCACCGTGGTCATCAAACGGATATCCAGATTCCGGACATGGCTCATCTCGTGCGCGATCACTCCCTGGAGTTCCTCCCGGTTCAGTTTCTTCAATAACCCCCTGGTTACAGCGATCGATGCATGCTCGGGGTCGCGCCCGGTCGCAAACGCGTTGGGGTCCGAGTCCGGCATCACGTAGACGCGCGGCATCGGCAGCCCGGAGGCGATCTTCATCTCCTCCACCACATTCACCAACTGACGCAGTTCCGGGTCCTTGGTTCCCGAGTCCACCGGGGTGGCGCCGGACGCTGATAGCACCGCTTTGTCGCCCATGTAGAGACCGAAAGCTGCCTGACCGCAGCCCACCAGCAGGGCCAGGACCGTGGCGATGGGAAACGAAAAATCCCCCAGCGGTTTCCCGGCCCCATCGTTTTCCAGCGGGCTGGACCACGGGCTGTAGCCGAAATAGAAATAGTCGAATCCCATTCCTAGCGCCATGAAAAACAGAATGAACATGACGACGATCACCCATGTATTCCGGGTGTTATGTTTCTGCTGTTCGTAAAGATTCATCGCCATAGGGAAGGTAGGAGGATGGGAGAGGATCGGGACACGGGTGGCAACGGCACGCCGCTCGGTCCCGCCATCCCGATCGAACCTAGTCGTTCAAGGAAAGATTCACCTGCGGCACCGCGCGTTCGGCCTCCACGGTGATCTCGAACAGCTCGGATGTCCGGAAGTTGAAGGTCTGCGCCACCAGGGTGGCGGGGAAGACCTGCTGTGCCGTGTTGAACTTCGTCGCGATGTCGTTATAGAACTGCCGGGCGAAGCTGATCTTGTTTTCCGTCGAGGTCAGCTCTTCCTGCAGCGACGTGACATTCTCGCTGGAGCGCAGTTGGGGGTACTGTTCCACGACCACGAAAAACTTGGCGAGCGCATCGGTCAGCATGCCCTCTTTTGCCGCCGCGTCCTTGGCTCCATGGGCTCCCATGGCGGCCGAGCGCGCCTCGACCACCTTTGTGAGGGTCTCCTGCTCGAACTCCATGATTCCCTTCACCGTGTTGACCAGATTCGGGATCAGATCGTGCCGCCGCTTGAGCTGCACGTCGATCTGCTTCCACCCATTCTCCACTTGGTTCCGCAACGTGATGAGGCCGTTGTACTGGATCACGACCCACACGATGAACGCTCCGACGATTCCTAGTACGATCAAGCCCATTTCCGTTTTCCCTCCCTGGCCATTTGATTGCCAAAAAAATCAGCCGCTGCCCGAATGAAACCGCCGCCCCGCGCTTCGGGCAACCATTCCCCCGGCCAATCTCCGCGAGGCTTATCATAGCAATGATTCCTCTTTCTCCCCGGCGTTTTGACGGCGAATCCGCCCGACGTTTGCTATTGATTACCGGGCGCTTCGGGTATACTTTTGCAATATCTGTATTGTGTCCTTCTTCCAATCGCCACCCGGTGAAGTGGTTTGCATGGAAAGCAGTGCCCCGGGGCGAGTTCTGTGCGTGGCGGGAGAAGTCGAGAAGTGAAGTGGAGAAGGCATGAATGAAGAGGAGTCCATGAATATTCGTTGTCAATTTTCATACACCCGGAACGCTCTCCTGTTCCCACTCGCTCCGCTGTTGGTCTGTCTCTTCCTGCTGCTGGCGCCGGCCAGCCATTCGCAGGCTCCGTCCGGGACCCAGTCGGGTTCTGCGCAGAATGCCGAGGCTTCTGACGCTGAGGCCGGTGATGTCGAGCCCGGGAATGTCGAGCCCGGGAATGTCGAGCCCGGTGGAAGACCAGCAGCGCCGCACGACCGCCGTGGAGCTCATCCGGGAGGATCAGCTTGTCGGCCTGCCGCTCAACGGCCGCAGCTATTCCAATCTGGCCACTCTCCAGACCGGCGTCAGCGACTCCTCCGGCGCCAACGCCCAGCGCGGCGTGGGTGGTGGCAATCTCTCGGTCGCAGGCGGCCGCTCCACCTCCAATATCTATCTGATGGACGGGACGAATATTCAGAATGCAGGCAACAGCGCCCCGCGCAGCGCGGCCGGCGTCCAGCTCGGCTCCGACGCCGTCCTCCAGGTACAGGTCTACGGCACCACCTACAGCGCCGAGTACGGCCGGGGCAGCGGCGGCGTGCTGAACTCCATCACCCGTTCCGGCACGGACGAGTTCCACGGCACCCTGTTCGAGTTTTTTCGCAACAGCAAGCTCGACGCACAGAACTTCTTCGATGGCGGTGAGAAGCCCCCCTTCAAGCGCAATCAGTTCGGCGGCCTGATCAGCGGCCCCCTGGTTCGCGGCAAGACCTATATCATGGGCAGCTATGAGGCCATGCGCGACCGGCTCACCGATACCGACATCAGTTTTGCGCCCACCACCGAGGCGCGCACCACCGGGATTCTGCGCGACTGCGATTTCCCCGGCGACGTCGATGAGATTTCCATCCATCCCAGCATGGCTCCCTATCTGGCTCTCTATACGCCGAACAACGGCGCCGTCCGTGGCTGCGGCGTCGGCGAGACCGTCGGCAATGGCTTCCAGCCCGTGGACGAGGACTTTTTTGTTGTTCGCGTCGACCACCAGTTGACCGAGCGGGACAGCAGTTTCCTGCGCTACCTCCTTCGACGACGCCAAGAGCGTCTCTCGCGGCTCCCTGTTCGCATTCCGCAATCTCAGAGAAACACGCCAGCAGTACCTCACGCTGGTAACCTCGCACATCTTCTCGCCCAGCGCCATCAACGCCTTCCGGTTCAGCTATACCCGTCCCGTCTCGCGCACCCGCGACGACTCCGACGTGCCCATTCCCGCCAATTTGAATTTTGTTCCCGGCGTCGAGCAGTTCGGGCTCATTCACGTTGACGGGCTCACCGACTACGGGCCGAACAACTCGGTCCCGGAGTTCGACAAGACCAATACGTTTCAGTTCTCCGACGATTTCGTTTTGCAGCGCGGCCCGCATTCCCTGAAATTCGGCGCGCAGATGCACCGCTACCGCTGGGACTCCCTCACCAGCACCGCGCAGTCGGCCCGCTGGGAGTTCAACAGCGTGGAGAGTCTGTTGCAGGCAGGCCCGACGGCCACCAATAATCTGGTCGTTGCGGTTCCCGGCTCGAACGGAAACACGGCGTTCCGCCAGACGCTCGCCGGCGTCTATCTGCAGGATGCCTGGCGGCTGTCTCCGCAACTGGACCTGAACCTCGGCCTGCGCTATGAGTTTGCCAACGTAATTAATGAAAAGGATGGTCGCAGCGCCGCGCTGGTGGACATCGTGAACGACTCGGCCCCGCTTGTCGGAACCTTGATGAAGGACAATCCCTCGCTCACCAATTTCTCCCCGCGCGTCGGCATCGTGTGGGCGCCTTGGCAGCAGCGCGATACCGTCATCAGCTCCGGCTTCGGAATCTTCCACGACCAAATACTCTATTACCTCATCGAGCCGGTCAAAAACGTCACGCCTTTTTACGACATCGCCTTCCTGTCGAACATCAAGACGCAGGACGTGTTTCCCAACGCCATCGACGCCAGCAGCGGTGCGGATATCGCCCTGTCCACCAAGACGCTGGACTACAACAATATCCAGTTACCCTCGGTACTGCGGTACCATTTCACGATCCAGCAGCCGCTGGGGATGGGCTGGAACCTGCGCGTCGGCCATGTCGGCACTCGCGGCAACCATCTGATGCGGGGCTATGAGGCCAATAATTTTCCGGCGCCCATCCGGCTCGCGGACGGCTCGCTCTGCTTTCCCCGGACGCTACCACGCCGAATCTGGAGATCAACCCGGACTGCTCGCCGGTCTCCCCGACCCGCGCCGGCCCCATCAACCCGGCTTTCAACAGCGTCGAGCTTTTCAGCACGGACGCCCAGTCCTTTTACAACTCGCTCCAGCTTTCCCTGAGAAAGCAGCCCGCCCGCGGCATGTCGGTTCAGGCCAGTTATACCCTGGCCAAGTCCATCGACGATGCCTCCGGGCCGAGCCGCGACACTCTGGAGTATGGCTTCGACCGCTCTCTTAACCGCGGGCTATCGAACGGCAGTCAACTGCACCGGCTCTCGCTGAACTATTTCCTCTCCAGTCCCACCCGCGCCGGCTCCTCCCTGCTGAACCGCCTCGTTGGCGGCTGGCGGCTAGGGGGAATCGTCTCCTTCCGCACCGGCTCACCGTTCAGCGCGCGGCTGGCTGTCCGCCGCCCCGGGTACCTGTTTTCCGCCTCCCGTCCGAACCTGGCGCCCGGCGCCGATAACAATCCCACCAACAAGGACCGGGCTCCCTGTGCCGAGGATGGACAGGTCGGCGTTCCGCGCCGTTATTTCTCCGCCTGCGCCTTCGAGTTGCCTGCTCCCGGCACCATCGGAAACGTCGGCCGCAATACCATGATCACCCCCAGCGTCTTCCAGGCCGATGTCTCCCTCCAGCGTGAGTTCATTCTCGGCGGAGAAAAACGTTTCCAGTTCCGGATGGAGATGTTCAACGTGCCGAACCATCCCAGTTTCGGAAGCCCTCCCACCGGCTCGCAGTTCGTTTTTACGGGCAGTTCCGGTCAGGTGAACGGACGGATCGGGCGCATCACGCGCACGGCCACCACCTCGCGCCAGTTGCAGTTCGCCTTGCGGCTTTCCTTCTAGCGGCCCGCCGGTTCGTTCGCTTTGGAAACGGGTAGTTGCCGTAGCTTCTGAGGTGCTTTCATGAAACGGTGGATTGTCCGGCTGAGCCTCTTGCTGACTCCGCTCGCGCTGGTGCCCGTGTTCTGGTTTTTGGTTGCGGAGAGTATCCTGAACTTCGGCGGGGGTGAGAAAGATCTGCTGTTGATGATTCCGCTGCTGATCTGGTCGATTGTCTATATGGTGATTTTCGTTGTCGGCTGGATCAAGGGTTTCACGATCCTGCGTACTCTGATCTATTCGGCGGCCGGGGCCAGCATTCTGATCCTGCTGGCAGGAAGCATTCTCTCTTTCCTCTCCTTCTATTGGCTGGGCGCGTCGTGATCCCTTAGAGCAGCGCCGCCCGCAGTTGCCCCGTAATCCGCAGCAACTCCAGCCGCGCCCGCTCCAGTTGATAATCGGCCTCGAACAGGCTGATCCACGCACGGTTCTCCTCCACCCGCGCCCGCGCTAGTTGTAAGCGGTTCAATCGTCCGGCCTCGTACTGCTCCAGCACCCCGTTCAATGCCTCCCGTGCCAGCTCCAGCTCCAGCCGCGCCACCTCGCGCCCGGAATCCTGCTGCCGCACGGCGCCCCACATCGCGCGCACTTGCCCGGCCACCGCCGCCCGGCCCTCCTGCTCGCGCAGCCTGGCTTCCTCCAGTTCCGCCTCGGCCTTCGACAGCCGGGCGTTGTACCGCTCGCGCTCGTAAATGGGCACGACGATAGAAACACCCACGGTTACATTGTCCCGGCTGAACCGCTGGAAGAAGTCGGAAAAATTATTGTGATCGCTGAACAGCCCGTACTGGCCGACCAGATTCACGCGCGGCCACCGCGACCCCTGCTCGCTGCGAACCTGGAACTGTTTCGCGCGCACCTGTTCCGCGAGTGCCAGCAGACCCGGGTTGTTGTTCAGCGCCTGCGTCGCCATCTCGCCCACACTCTGCCCCTCGGTCAGCATCGGGGGATCTCCGACATCTGCGTCTCGATCCGCTGCTCCTGCGTGATGCCGGTCAGGTCGCGCAGACGAAACTCCAGCATACCGATCTCGTTTTCTAACGCCGTCAGAGCATTCAGCCCCCGCGCCGCGCCCAGCCGCGCCCGCGTCGTCTCCAGGGCCGGTTCCAGTCCCGCCTCCACGCGCTGCTCCATCAGCTCGGCGGTCGCCTCCAGACTCCTCGATTGTCCCTGCAGATACTCAAGCGACCTGCGGTTCCGGTCCAGATCCAGGTACGCCAGCACCGTCTCGGCCACGATCCGGTCCCGCTCGTCCTCCAGGCTTTGTGCCGCCGCGCGCATCTTTTTGGCCTGCCGCTCCCTGTTTCGCAGGTTCGGATCGAAGAGCGCCTGGGAAGCTCCAATCTGAAAGATCGACGGCGCCGAGCCTTCGATGCTCAGCGGAAAGCCCTGTGTGTAGGCCAGCCCGGAGCCCAGCAGCACCTGAGGACGGAAGATCGCCCGCGCCTGCTCGTGCTCAGCCGCCGCGCGCGCCACCGTAGTCTCCGCCAGCCGGACGTTGCGGTTGTTTCGCAAGGCCAGTTCCACGGCCTCGCGGAGGGCCAGTCGCCGGGCCGCCGCGTCATCCGCCCGTTGCGCCATTGCCATCGATGACGTCGCCGTTGCCGTCAGGCAAATCATCAATGCAACCACCCATCGTGCGGGCATTCCTCTTTGCCTATTCATATCGCAATGCCTCCGTTGGATTCAGTTTGGACGCCCGCTCGGCGGGCAGTAGTCCGAATACGACGCCAACCAGTCCCGAAACGGCCACCGCGATCGCTACCGAGATCGGCGAGATGGGGATGCGCAGTCCTTCCACAAACGACTGCGCCAGTAGCGGCAACCCCACGCCCACCGCGATCCCCCCGATTCCCCCGCCAATGCTGATGAACAGGGCCTCGGCCAGAAACTGCCTCCGGATCGCCGCCCGGCTCGCCCCCAGCGCCATCCGCAACCCGATCTCTCGTGTCCGCTCTGTTACCGTAACCAGCATGATGTTCATGATGCCGATTCCGCTGATG
The DNA here is from genome assembly GCA_963662495.2 of Terriglobia bacterium. GTDB lineage: Bacteria > Acidobacteriota > Terriglobia > 2-12-FULL-54-10 > 2-12-FULL-54-10 > SHUM01. Next base: position 7,494 of record CAXVYQ010000006.1, on the reverse strand, counting down.
ATCAGCGCGATCGCCGAGATCAGCAGCAGCACCATGGTCATCGCCATCGCGATGTTCCCTGCGGCGGCCAGAATCTCCGTCAGATTCTCCGCCCGATAGACCGCCCCTGCCCGATGCCTCCGCTGGACCACCTCCAGCATTGCGTCGGTCGCCTCGGGCACGAAGCTGGCCGCCTCGGCCGATGCGTAGATCTGGTCCACGGCCTCGGTTCCGGTAAACAGCGTCATCACCGAGATCGGTATCATCAGCGTCTCTCGTGTGATCTCCGATTGTCCGAACGTCTCCGCGCCCTCTTCGAAGACGCCGATCACCGTGAACTCCAGCCCGCGCACCTTCAGCTTCCGGCCTTCCACGAACCCGTCCGGGTAGAGCGCCTCGGCCAGGGCTTTCGTTACCAATCCCACCTTGTTGCGCAGCCGCTCGTCGTCCGCGTCGAAGAACCTCCCTGCCAGCACGATCAGGTTCCGGATCACGCGGAACTCCGGGTTCGTCCCGATCAGCGTGATCTCGCGCCGCCGCCCCTCCAGCACCAGCGGCGTCCGGCCCAGCAGGATCGCCGCGGCGGCCTGCAGGTGCGGCACGTTTTCGCGGATCGCCTCCAGGTCCTCCAGCGTCAGCGCATCGGAGATCGACGTCGTTCCCGCCACCGACGGGGAACTCTCGTTCACCGTGTACATCATGTTCGACCCGACGCCCTCGATCTGTCCCAGCACGTAATCGCGGCTGGTCAGGGCAATCGTCGCCACCAGGATCACCGACGAGGTGCCGATCACCATCCCCAGCGCCGTCAGCCCGGTCCGCACCTTGTTTATCCGCAGCGCATCGTAGGCAAAACCGGCCGCATCCCGGATCTCGCGCAGGATCATTCCCGCCGACGCCCGCCGCCGATGCCCGTCGCCATCGCTGCGCTGACCGATGCCGCGCTCGCCCGCGCCTTCGTCATATTGGAATTTGGATTCTGGCGGCATGTCTTTTTCCTGCCGTCCCCGGAAATTTCCTGGAGATCTCTTACCGAACAATTACCATTCATTCGCCGGTCGCGCGCACCCGTAAGCCGTCTTCGAGCAGCCTTGCGCCCGGCAGGGCGACCACCTCATTTTCCTGCAAACCCCCGGTGATCTCCGCCCGCGTCGGATTCAGAATCCCGGTATGCACCGCGCGCCGTTCCAGCACCCCGTCCCGCACCACGAAGACGTGCCGGTTTCCCTCCGCCCCGGCCAATGCCTCCCGCGGCAGGGAAATGACCTGCTCGCTGCTGGCCGTGATGATCTCCACGTTGAGGTTCGTATTCGGAAGCAACTCTCCGGCGGAATTGTCCACCATGCATTCCACTTCCCCCACCCTCCGCGTATCCATCTCGACGACTTCGGAGGCGAGCCGCTCCACCGTGCCCTGCCATTGACTGCCGGGCAGCCCATCCCAGCTCAGTAGCACCCTCTGTCCCGCCGAGACGCGGCCCAGGTCCGGCTCATCCACGAAGACACGCACTCGCGTCCGTGCCGTGTCTCCCACCCGCGCCAGCACCGCGCCCCGCCGGAGGAAATCGCCCACCCGCACCGGCAGCGAGTAGAGGACGCCGTCCATCGGCGCGGTGATCGTCGTTGCTTGCAGCCGGGCCTCGGCCAGCCCGAGCGCTGAGCGCACCGCCGCCACGCGAGCCTCCGCGCGGGCCAGCTCCTCCGGGTCCGACCGGTTTTCCCACCGCTGCTCCAACAGAGACAGATCTGCTTCCGTTTTTTCCAGGCGCCGCTCGCTGTCTTCCAGCTCCCGCCGGGCAATCGCTCCCGAGCCGGCCAGCCGCCGGTTCACCTCCACCAAGGCTGCCAGTTGCCCGGTCTCCCGCCGCGCCGTCTCCCGTTGCGTTCGCAGCTCATTCACCTGCCTTGTGGTTCCGCCCTGCCGCAGTACGCGCAACTCCTCTTCAGCGTCGGCCAGCTCCGCCCGCACTGCTTCCAGTTCGCTCCGTAGCTGCGCCTGCCCCAGTGCCATCAATCTCTGCCCGGCTCGTACAGCGTCGCCTTCCCGCACGGCCAGTTCCGCCACTTCTCCGTCTACCTCCGCGCGAATCTCGCGAAACGAGTAGGGCTCCACCCGCCCGTTCGTAACCACCCCGGAACGGATCTCCGCCAGCTCCACCTTCAAGGTGTTCACCTCCAGCACGGCCCGCTGCCGCGACCGGTAGACCGCGTATCCCGTGAGGCAGATCAGGACAATGGTGATGAGAAGAAAAGTGCGTGAGCTGCGGCGGGGCATAGAATCGTTCGCGGGTTCCTTTCCCCGGCAGTATAGCAAACCTTCCCACCGCCTCCGGAGCTTTGCCGCATCCTGCTGGTCAGAGCAACGGCTTGCCGTTACAAACTATGATCCAACCGCCGCGCACATTCTTGCGACCGCCTGTTTTGTCTGATAACATCGCTCTCGTTCCAGGGTTGGCGTTGGTCGCACGGAGCAGGCAGGCTCCTTCAGTTCCGCGGTCCAGAAATTTTCATTCGCCCGCCCATCCGCCACCGGATTCCACTATGTTCACCAAGCGTGCCCGGCTTCTCTGGCTGCTGTTAATCCTCTCGGAGTTGGTTCTCGTCTCTCTGTCGTTTGAAGTGGCCTATCTGGTCCGTGCGGCGACGCCCGAGATGGCGATCTTCTTCCTTCCGCCAGGGCTGTTCATCGGACTGTGGGTCGCCGGAGGTTTTCTGTGGGCCTCGACCGGCCTTGTCCTGGGCGTCTACAGCGCTCCGGAGGTCTCCGTCCCGTTGCGCGTCATCGGCCGCGCCCTCAAGCAGACGTTCTGGTTCACCGTCTTCATCGTCCTGCTCATCTATTTCTTCAAGCTGGGTGAGATCAGCCGTTTGTTTCTGGGCCTGTTCATCGTTCTCAATTTCGGGGTCCAGGCCAGCTACCGTTTGCTGGCGCGGCGCATGCGCCGGTATCTCCAGACCGGGTTTACGGGCCATGGTTACTATCTGATTGTGGGGACGGGTCCGAAGGCGGTGGAGGTGGCCCAGAGCATTGAACGCAGCATACAACGTAACAGCGGTCACGGCATCGGGCCCAAACAGGACCAGGGCGACCGCATCGTCGGTTTCGTACGCGAGCCCGGTGCGCCTGATCCGGACCCGGGCCAGCTCCTCGGCTCCTACCCGCTTTATGAGCTGGACCAGGTTCCCCGTATGCTCGAAGAGCACATCGTGGACGAGGTCCTGTTCGCCGTCTCGAAGGCCAATCTGGAGAGCATGGAGGAGCTATTTCTCACCTGCGAGGAGCAGGGCGTCCGCACCCGCGTCCTGGTCGATTTTTTCCCCCACTTCCGTTCCGAGATCACGCTGGACCGGCTGGACCACCTGCCGCTGCTCACCTTCTCCACCACGCCGGAGAATGAATACCTGCTGTTTCTCAAGCGCGCCATCGACATTGCGCTGTCCAGCCTTCTGCTCGTGCTCGGTCTGCCGTTTCTCCTTGCCATCGCGTTGATTGTCCGGCTCTCCTCGCCCGGTCCCGTCGTCTACCGCCAGCTTCGCTGTGGGTTGAATGGCCGCCGCTTCTGGCTCTACAAGTTCCGCTCCATGTACGAGAATGCCGAGCAGGACCGCCAGATGCTCGACCATCTGAACGAAATGGACGGCCCGGTCTTCAAGATCTCCGGCGATCCCCGCGCCACCCGCGTCGGCCACTTCCTGCGCAGCACGAGCCTGGACGAGTTGCCGCAGTTGGTCAACATTCTGCAAGGCGATATGTCGTTTGTGGGTCCCCGTCCGCCGCTACCGGAGGAAGTGGCCCGGTATGAGAAATGGCAGCGGCGCCGTTTGCGGATGAAGCCCGGCCTGACCTGCCTGTGGATACTGGAAGGCCGCAATGAACTGAGCTTCGCGCGCTGGATGAAGCTGGATATGGAATACATCGACCACTGGTCGCTCGCTCTCGATTTCAAGATCATGCTGCGCACCATTCCGCGGGTACTCACGGGCCGCGGGGCCAGTTGATCCGGCGCGGCTGGATGGAGGCACGATTCGATGCACGGTAACGTGGAAAAAAAGATGGTCGAATTTCCCTTCGAGAGGGGGACGGCATCGGCTTATGAGGCGCGCCCTGGCGGCGCCGGCTCCTACCCCGCCATCATCGTCATCCAGGAGTGGTGGGGCCTGACGGCGCACATCAAGGATGTCGCCGAACGGCTCGCCCATGAGGGTTTTGTCGCCCTGGCTCCGGACCTCTATCAGGGTAAGACCACCACCGACCCCGCCCTGGCCGCCGCCTGGAAGCACGATCTCGATCCCGACGAGGTGATCCGCACTCTCCAGGGTGCCGTTCGCTTCCTTCAGGAAAAAGAGCCTATCTACGCCGAACACATCGGCGTCTTCGGCTTCTGCCTCGGCGGGGCGTATTCCATCCTGCTGGCCTGCCGTTCGCGCGACATCCGGGCTGCCGCCGCTTTTTACGGAGAGCCGCCCGACCCGATCGATCAGGTCCGCAACATTCAATGTCCCGTGCTGTTTGCTGCTGGTGGGATGGATCAGCGGATCGATGCCGGGATGGTTGGACGGCTCCAGGAAGCTTTTGAGAAACATGGAGTCCAGGGCGAGGTGCGCGTCTACCCGGAGGCGGGCCATGCTTTCTTCAACGACACCCGGCCGGAGTTCTACGATCCGGCGGCGGCGCAGGATGCCTGGATGCGAGCCGTGGGCCTGTTTTCCCGCATCCTGAAGAGCTGACCCCGCACCCCCCTTTTTGGCCTGGCTCTCTTCGGCCGGGACGCCTTCAACCGAGCACAGTCATCAGCAGGACCACACCCGCCGCCATCATGGCGCCGCCGGCGATCCTGCCGCCCAGGGCCCCGAACGGCAGCACCTTTTCGAGCAGCACGAACACGGTAATCGCCGCGATCCACAGCAGGTTCATCACCCCGCCGAAAAACAGCAGCCCCGTCAGCGCCCAGCAGCACCCCAGGCAATAGGCTCCGTGATGCATGCCCATGCGCAGCGCCCCGACCATGCCTGGCTGCCAGTGCTGCGACAGGAAATGCGCTGGCGCCCGGCAATGGTCCAGACATGCGCCCTTGGCCGGGGTCATCTGATAGGCTCCCGCCGCCATCAGCAGCAGCGCGCCCAGCACGGGGCTGCGGGAGACCATCATCGGAGATAGCAGTGCCGCTTGGTCCAGCGCCCACTGCGCCACGGTCGCGCCTGCGCTGAACAGCGTCCACATCACCAGATAGCCCGCCACGAAGACGGCCACCGGCGCCAGCGTCGTTCCTTCGCGGGCTGCCTTGCGGGCCCCCGCGGCGTAGATCAGCGTCATGGGGATCGCCGAGGGCACCATCATCCCCACCATCATCACCGCCCACATCAGGAACATGAGCAGAAACGTCATCGCTGTCCAGGGTTCAATTTCCAGGGAGGCTCCCGGGTCCATCCGCATCGCATCCATGGAGAGACCCATCCATGCGATGTAGGCCCAGGAGATGATTGTCACGCCAGCCAGACCGCTCCAGATCGCGACCCGGTCGCGCCGGGGCAGGGAAGGGCGGCTCGTCGCCGCCCTTGTTTCACCCATTGCTATCGGATCACGCCGTCCTGATTTAGGTGCAGGGCGCAGAACTGACCATAGCTGTCTTTGAACTCCAGCGGCACCCCGCCGGTGCTCTTCGAGGTCCCGCTGCCCACTTCCGCCACCGTGTACTCGAAGCCGTTGGGCAGGTTGATCCGCGCGTGATAGTCCGAGCCGTCGAAGGGACTCTTGATCGGCTCCCCGCTGACTTCCAGCATCCCGGGCACGGTGGCCTTCGCCCGCCGCCCCGCAATGTCAATCGACAGTTCGAATGGCGCGTACACCGTGTCCAGCACTTCGGAGGACATGGCATTGAAGATGAAGAAGTGGTTGGACATCGGAGTGGTGGATTCCCCGTGCAGGATTTTCCGCAGCGCCTCGCGCTGCTCAGCGGTGGCCTTCTCGTCGATGATCACCTGCTGGGTTCCGTTTCCCTGCGCGATCTCCCCCGGCCATTTGTAAACCGTGGCCCATCTCAGGCCGTCCAGCTTCGTATCGTTGAAATATCCTTCTTCGATCTCCCCGCACACGATAGCCTCGCAGCGCCCATGCGTGCTCGGTGCCATGAACTGGCACGGGCAGCCGTAGCTGCACAAGCAGTTGGTAAATTCCGGGCCTTTCAGCATCCATTTTTCAGTATTGTTATCTGCCATTTTCCCCTGCCTTTCTTGTTCAAGCTACAAATAATTCCCGCCACATTATAGCGACTGTTGTGCCCTCGTGCAACTACTACGCGCTCGTTCCGGCGTACTACGGTTTCCGGTCGAAAACGCCCTTGTGATGGAAATATATCAGCCCCGCCGCCCGCCGCATCGTCCGTGTCCGCAGCAGCAGATGGAACGCCGCATCGCTCTGAAAGCGGTCGAACAACCAGCGCAGCGCGCGCTTGGAGCGGAATCGCGGATAGGACCGCACGAACCACCCGCTCGGGTCTCCGCGCCGTCCTCGCAGATACTCCCCGATCGCCTCGCCCGCCGCCCCGCCATGCTCAGAGCCGTGTGGATGCCGCCGCCTGCCACCCGGCGTGCCAGCCCCGCCTGCGCCACTCCCACCCCGGCCACCAGCCACCCGATATAGCCCGGCGCCAGTTTGCGGTCGATAAAGCAATGCAGCTTGTCCGGCTCGGCCAGTTCGACTCCCGCGTACTCGTGCTCCATCCCGAATAGAAACTTCCGGTTCACGCCCAGCTCCAGCGCCTGCGCTACCCGCGACCGCGGCCCGTCGGCCCCTACCAGGTACCGCGTCCTTCCCGCCTCGCCCAGCTCGAACCCATCCTGTGTTCGCACCGCTCCGGTAAACGCCCGGTTGTATTCCATCCGCGCGCCGGCCGCCTCGGCCTTGCCGGCCAGCCACCGCAGCACGCGCGGCGTATCGGTTGTCAGGAAGTAATAGCCCGGCGCCGCCAGATCCACATGCCGCATATCGTTATGCATAGCTGGACGAACAGACGGCGCGTAGAGCCGCACGCCGTTCACCCGCCGCACCATATCGGGCGGCAGCCCCTCCAGCAGCGCCACCTCGTCGATCGCTTCCTTCACGATGATGCCCGTTGTATGCGGCTTTTCGCCCGCGTCGGATTTTTTTTCGAGCACCGTTACGCGCAGCCCCGCGCGCGCCAGCGCCGTCGCGCACGCCAGCCCGGCAAAGCTTGCGCCCACCACCACGCAATCCGCCGTGCGCGGCGCTGCTGCCGTCAATTAACGCCTCTCCGATGTCTGAAATCACTACAGGAGGTGTTCTAGTTGGTCTTACTCATAACGCAAACCGCCACTTCTTCGCCACACGCTAATCGCTGTCGATAATTCTCCGGAACGTCCCGTTCTCGAAGATATAGGTTGCCCCGGCTTTTTCGAAGCAGTACGCCGCCACCCCGTCCCGCTGATAGACGAACTCCTTCTCGGTCTCGTAATCGAAATCTTCTTTTCCTTTCGGAGTCAACATGATTCCATCGCT
>CAXVYQ010000005.1:0-45331 GCA_963662495.2 Terriglobia bacterium | reverse complement strand
GGGTCTTCGCCGGGATGCTCCTCAAAGAAATCGGCGAGGTTCAACCGCATGTTTCCGGCGTTCGTGGAATAAGCCAGGCCCGTTTCCACATCCACCACTTTCTCGCGAATCATCTCCTCCAACACCTTATCAAAGTGCTGCATGCCATCCATCGCGCCGTCGCGCATGGCATCGACGAGCGTCTTGCCCTCCTTCTCTCCCTTGTCGACATACTCGCGTGTGCGCAGTGTGGAGATCAGGATTTCGATGGCGGCAACGCGGCCGCCTCCGAGCTTCGGCATCAAACGCTGCGAGACAATATAGCGGAACGCCTTGGCGAACCGCGTCCGGATGACGTGCTGGTCGCTCAACGGGAAGACGCCGACGAGGCGCTCAACGGTCTTGGAGGCATCCGTGGTGTGGAGCGTGGAAAAGACGAGGTGGCCGGTTTCGGCGGCCTCCAGCGCGATCTCCACGGTATCCCGGTCGCGCATCTCGCCGACAAGAATGACCTTGGGCGCCTGGCGCAGCGCCGCGCGCAGAGCGAGGGCAAAGCTGGGAGTGTCGCTATAGAGTTCGCGCTGATGGATGGTGGCCTTCTTGTGCCGATGGAGGAATTCGATGGGGTCCTCAATTGTTACGATATGGATCGCCTGCTCCTGATTGATCTTGTCGACGATAGCGGCCAGCGTGGAGGACTTTCCCGAGCCGGTGGGACCGGTAACGAGAACGATCCCGTTTTTGAGCTCTGCGATTTTGGCGAGCTGCGGTGGCAGGTTGAACGTCTTGAAGTCCGGAATTTCGTTCGGGATGACGCGCATGACGATGGCGCAACTGCCGCGCTGGTTGAAGATGTTGACGCGGAACCGGGCCAGCCGTGGGAGGCTGTAGGAGATATCGCAGGAACCTTCGGTCCGGAGCTTCTCAAACGCCTGTTTGTTCTTGCCAATCAGGTCCATGGCGATGCTGACGGTATCCTCCGGGCGGAGAGCCTGCAGACCCTCGATCGGGACGGGGGTCAGTTCACTGTCCAGCTCAACCTGTGGTGGACGGCCCGGTGAAAACAACAGATCGCTGATCCGGGGCGACACCCGCAACATGGTAGCCAGCACCGATTGCGTGGGAATGGCCTTTTGTGGCGCAGGCGCCGCCGGCTGGACTGGATTTGCAGCGGTGGACAAGACAATCCTCCATTCCGTTGGGGGCAAAGTTAGCTGGGACGCCAGATCAAAAAGAACCCGTGAGCGGCTTGTCCCACAATCACCCTTGTCGATGGCCAGTCTAGCGCAATGGAGCGAGAGTGCCAACCCTCACCGAAAGAACAATATGCCGGGGAAGCAAAGAAGTGAATCATCGAAGAGAATCGGAGGAATTACCGGGCGGCCTTCTTTTTGGCGCGATAGGCGGTCCAAAGCTGTTTGGGCATCCTCCAAAGGACCACGGCGGTCAGCCAGGGCTTGGCGACCAGCGCATAGACTCCGGCGGTCTGCATCCGCTTGCCGAGCGCCTTGGCCAGCTTCCGGGCCCGCTTCGGCGAGCCGGTGTTGCCGAAGACAGGCGGAGAGAGATTCCAGATCATCACCACCCAGAGAATGGGCATCATGAGAAATGTCAGCGGCGACCAGGTCCAGCCTCCAGTAAAAGCCAGCACCATCAGGGAAAGCAGCAGGCTGATCACCAGGCCTTGCGCGGCTGCACCCAGCAAGACACGGCTCCACCGGGTCATCTCGAACTTGCGGAGCATCAGTGCGCCATCCGATCCCTTCAATTTCTTCTGGCTGGACCGGATGTCGGCCATCCGGTCCCGGTCTCCGGCCAGCTTGGCCTTGAGACGCCGGTTCTCCAGACTGGCGATCTTTTCCAGAAAGTCCGATACCGCCGAGAGGTTCCCTTGATCGAAGGGAGGAATCTGCGGGGTCTCCGCGACCATGCGGTGCTGTTGCTGAGCCTGCTGCAACTGCTCCAGGGAGGGGTTTCTTTGTCGCTCGATCTTTGCCATGCGTTCTGATTCTTGCCGAAATCCGCCCATGTTGCAAGAGCCAGGCAGCGAAATCGGGCGGAGCGGGTATGATGGTAGAATAGCGTTCCATGAAGCCGCTTGTTCCTGGAGGCGATGCGGGAGGCCATGTCCGAGGATCGTAATCTGCCGAGCAACGACGAATCCATTCAGGCGCAATTGGAGTCGCTCGCGCGCGGCGAACAGAACGACCCGTTCCATCTTCTGGGCCCGCATCCCGCAACGCACGCAGAAACACAGGGGATTCTGGTCCGGACGTTTCTGCCCGGCGCCGAGCGAGTCTGGCTGATTCCCGCAGGCGCCAACGCGGAGGCCGTGGAGATGAAGCCCCGCGCCCCTTCCGGATTTTTCGAACACTTCTTTCCCAACCAGAAAATTCCTTTCCCGTACCGTCTCCAAATGCAGCCTTCCGGCCCGAACCCGGCGGAGACAGCGGTGAAGGAAACAGTGGAGACAACGGGAGAGCTGCCTATTGAACGAATAGAAATATATGACCCGTACCGTTTTCCGCCCGTCCTCAGCGAGTTCGACCTGTATCTGATCGGCGAGGGCACGCACCAGCACCTTTACGAGAAACTGGGCGCCCGTCCCATGGAACTGGAGGGAGTGGCGGGAGTCCATTTTGCCGTCTGGGCGCCGAATGCCACGGGAGTCAGATTGCTGTGCAATTTGAACGGATGGGATGGGCGCGCGCACCCCTTCCGGACACGCGGCATCAGCGGTGTCTGGGAGCTGTTCGTGCCCGGCCTGGGGGTGGGAGAGCACTACAAGTATGAGATCCATTCGCACTCCGAGCCCCGCGTGCAGCAGAAATCCGACCCCGTGGGTTTCCATGCCGAACTGCGGCCGCGGACAGCGTCGATTGTCTGGCCCCTGAACGGCTATGAATGGAGCGACGGTGAATGGATGGAGCGGCGGGCGAAACAGAATGTGCTGGAGGACCCGCTATCGGTCTACGAGGTTCATCTGGGATCATGGAAGCGGAATCAGGACGAGGACGACCGCTTCCCGGCCTACCGCGAGATGGCGCGGGAACTGGCGCCCTACGTGGCCGGATTGGGCTTCACGCATATCGAGCTGATGCCGCTGACCGAGCATCCCTTCGACGACTCCTGGGGATATCAAACCGTGGGATACTTCGCACCCACCAGCAGATTCGGCACGCCGGAAGACCTGAAATATCTGATCGACACCTGCCACCAGGCTGGCCTCGGGGTCATTCTGGACTGGGTGCCGGGGCACTTCCCGAACGACTGGCACGGTCTGATGCAGTTCGATGGAACCCATCTGTACGAGCACTCGGACCCCCGCAAGGGACAGCACCCGGAGTGGGGAACGCTGATCTTCAACTACGGCCGGAACGAGGTGCGCGGGTTCCTGCTCTCCAATGCGCTCTACTGGCTGGAGCAGTTTCACGTGGACGGGCTGCGCGTGGATGGCGTGGCGTCGATGCTGTATCTGGATTACGCGCGCGCCCAGGATGAATGGGTCCCGAACATCCATGGAGGCCGGGAGAACCTGGAAGCCGTCTCCTTTCTGCAGCAGCTGAATACGCTGGTGCACCGCATTCCCGGCGTCTTCACGGTTGCGGAGGAATCCACGGCATGGCCCGGCGTCACGCGGCCCGTGCACCTGGGCGGACTGGGATTCACTCTCAAGTGGAACCTGGGCTGGATGCACGACACGCTGCAATATATGGGAACCGATCCGCTGTTCCGCAAATACCACCCGAATCTGCTGACCTTCGTTCTGCTCTATGCATTCACGGAAAATTTCATCCTCCCGCTTTCCCACGACGAGGTGGTGCATGGGAAAGGCTCGCTGCAACACAAAATGCCCGGAAACGAATGGGAGCGGTTTGCCGGCCTGCGGCTGCTCTATGGCTACATGTACGCGCAGCCGGGCAAGAAACTGCTGTTCATGGGAAGTGAATTCGGGCAGTCGGCGGAGTGGGACTGCAACCGTTCGCTGGACTGGTGGCTGCTCGAGTTCAAGCCGCATCGGAGCTTGCAAAGCTACGTCCGGGACCTGAACCGTTTGTACCGGGAGAACCCCGCCCTGCACGAAGTGGACTCGCAGCCCGAGGGATTCGAGTGGATCGATTTCCAGGACTGGGAACAGAGCGTCCTCTGCTTTATCCGGCGGGGGAAGGACCCGGATGACCACTTGGTTTTTGCCTTCAATTTCACACCCGTTCCCCGCCAGATGTACCGGGTGGGATTCCCAGAGGCCGGAACCTACCGGGAGATCCTGAACAGCGACTCGCAACATTACGGAGGCCGGGACTTCGGCAATTTCGGTTCGGTCCACTCGATCCCGGTTCCCTGGCATGCCCAGCCCTGCTCGGTGGTGTTGACGCTGCCGCCGATGGCAATGCTCGTCTTCAAAAAAGCTGACCGCGGAGGCGACGCGGAGACAGCCGAAGGAGCCCGGAACCGGCTCGACGGATTGGCTGCGGGATGCTAGGATACTAAATGGTTTTGTCCCGGCGGGGATTGTTGCAACCACGCTGGCGGCACCCATCGGGGAAACGGCAGGAACCCGGGCGGAATTTGAAAACAGCAAGGAGACTATGGCAAGGAAAAAAATTTTCAAGAAGGAAAAAAAGGAACCGGCAGAAGACCTCAAAGAGGAAGGAATCGAGGTCGGAGGCATCATCCTTGAAAAATTCCCCGGAGGAAAGTTCAGCGTGCAACTGGAACAGAAACAGTTGGTTCTGGCGCACCTGTCCGGAAGACTCCGCAAGAACCGGATCCGAATCCTTCCCGGCGACCGCGTAACCCTGGAACTGTCCCCCTACGACCTGACGCGCGGCCGGATCACCTACCGGTTCCGCTAGATCGATATCCGTAATCGACCCGCCCTCTACATGCAACTAGATTCGGCAGCCGTGACCCAGGCCATGCGGCGGGTGCGCGGACTCGAATGGCAGTGCGGCCCCGCCGGAGATGGATCGGACAGGTTCAGCTTGGATACGTTCACACATGGGATTGCCGGGGCGCTGCTCGGCAAAGCAGTCCGGGGCGGACCGGGTGATCGCGCGGCACTGCCGCTGGTAACCGTTGCGTCGGTCTTTCCCGACACGGACATGCTGGCCAACCTTTTCGTTACCGACAGTCTCGTGCAGCTTGAATTGCACCGCGGCATCACCCACTCGCTGGTGGCGCTGCCTGTCTTTGCGGCGCTGCTGGCGGGCGGGGCCTGTTGGATCACGGGCCGGCGCGACTGGTGGCGGCTGACCGGGATGGCGGGGCTGGGCCTGGGACTGCACATCCTGCTCGATCTCGTGACATCCTTCGGAACGATGATCTGGACCCCGCTGAGCAATGTGCGCGCGGCCTGGGATATCACGTTCATCATCGACCTGACGCTCAGTTCCATCGTTCTGGTTCCGCAACTGGTGGCCTGGGCGTATAAGGAACCGGAGCGGGCCGCGAGCCGACGCGGGAAAATCTCAGCCGGAATAGCATTGATGGGTGCGGCCACATGGATACTCGTGAACCGGGCCGGGGTGGAGCTTTCCATCTACGGGGTCGCGGGCGGCCTGTTGGTGATGGGAGCGGTGTTGTGGCTGCCGGGCTGGAACGGGATTCACCACCGGTGCCGGACGGCGGACTACTGTCGCTGGGGCGTGGCGTCCCTGGCAGTCTATCTGATCCTTTGCACTGCGGCGCACAACGTGGCTCTCCGGCGCGTTCAGCAGATCGCCGAACAGCAGCAATGGGAGACCATCGACCTGGCGGCATTGCCCGCGCCCGTCTCCTTGTGGCACTGGTCCGGTCTGGTCCGGACGCCGGATGGAATCTACCGGGTGCAGCTGGACCTGTCCGATGAGGCGCCTCGGTCGCTGGAGTTTTTTGCCAATTCCCCGCCCAACGCTTATCTGGAAGAGTCCAGGCAACTGTCCGAGGTGGAACGCTACCTCTGGTTTGCCCGCTTCCCCTGGCTGACCTATCGGCAGGAAGGAGAGACGCACGTGATCGAGTACCGGGACCTGCGATTCGCGCGGCCCTCCAACCGGGGAGAGGCGCCCTTCACGTTTCGCGTCCTTCTGGACCACCAGGGAACCGTCCTTTCCTCCGGCCTGCTCCCCTGACCAATGTACTGATGTACCGATGAATCCCGCCAGCGCACTGCAGATGGATTCCGCCGCCGCTTCCATGCCTTGCCGGGCCGATGTATAATGAGCCGCCGGGAACCCGACGGCGGATTTTCTCCTAGCACATGCCGAATCATCTCACCTTTGACGCGCCCAATCGTCTCATCTTCGATGCGGACGACACGTTGTGGGAAAACAACGTCTATTTCAACCGTGCCATAGAGGAATTCCTCGATCTCCTGACGCCTGTTGCCCCGGACCGGGAACGGTTGCGCACCTTGCTCAACGTGGTGGAAGTGGAATGCATCCAGACCGGAGGGTACGGGACCCGAAACTTCGTCTCCGCTCTGAAAGAGACCTTCTGCCGTATCTATCAAGGCCCGGACGGCGCCGCCTACCTGGACGGGATCGAGGAGATCGGAGAAAGAGTTCTGCGTCATCCGATCCACCTGTTGCCGGGCGTGGAATCGACCCTGCAATCGTTGCAACAGGAATACCGCCTGATGATTTTTTCTAAGGGCGAAATGCGGGAACAGATGGGAAAGATCGAGCGCTCGGGCTTGCGCCGCTACTTCGACCGGGTCGTGATCGCGGAGGAAAAGGATACCAATGCCTATCACGAACTGGTCCGCGAGCATGAACTCTCAACCGATCACACTTGGATGATCGGCAACAGCCCCCGCTCGGATGTGCTGCCAGCCCTGGCGGCGGGATTGTGGGCCGTATTTGTACCGCACGAAAGTACCTGGGAGCTGGAACGCCATCCGGTGGATGACCATCCGCGGCTGATGCGGGCCGCAAAGGTGGAAGAGATCCCGGCACTGCTGACCCGCCATGGAACCGGGGGCCTCCACAATCAGATGTTGGCAGATTCAGGATAACTCTATAATATTCAAACGGAGCAATCGCCCAGAGCGCGGCTAGTATCGAATGCGAAACGCCGCTCTTCGTTTCAAAGTTCAGAATTCTTCTTCAGCAGGCGAATTTCCCTGCATGATGTTTCGTATTGTGAAAAGAACGTTTTCGTCTTCCCATGTCACCATGGACGGGTTGAAATGGCCTTTGATATTCTGCTGGAACTGTTGGAGCGATTCTTCAAATTCCTCTTCCGAGTAGAAATCGAATGTCGAATAATGGTGGTTCTGCGCCTTCCATAGGAGGCTCTCCATAGTGGCGTTCGATCTCCGGCAGCAAAAACTCTTCCCATCCCTCCGCGCTGTGGACATTGCCAGCACGGAGCTTGGCCGCCAGACAATCGCCGCCTCCATTGAACAGAAGCACCGGATGATAACAGGTGGACTCAAAGTGCCCGTTGTAGGCGCTCTGTTCCTGCTCCCCGTAGACCGGGATTTCGGTTGAGTCCATGTCGAGCACTACCCGGTGCGGCGAATCGATTGCTTCTGCCCTGCCGATCAGTTCCCGGTTCAGCCGTGCCAGCCCCGCGAAGTTCTCCTCCTCAGCCAGCAACTCCGTCTCGAAGGTTTGCAACCGGGATGGCAGGGCTGCCCCTCGATCCCAATTCTTCTCGGAACCGATCAGCCGGAACGTCGGATCTCGGGAGAGCTGCTCGGCATCGTTCACATCCTCATACCCAGCCAAGCGACTGTACACCGACTGCCGTAGAAGATCCGCGAGGGGCAACCGTGTGTTCTTCCCCCGAGGATCGGCTAGGTGCTGCTTGATGAGTTCACCGAATCCCAAGCGTTCGTCCAACTCCCGCACCAGAATCAGTTGAAGATCTTTTATATTGAAAACACTCTACCGATTCAATTTCTATACCTTGCAAGGACTTGACGATATCTTCCAATTCCGGTTGCTCATAAAGGCGTTGTTCCTTTGCACTGAACGAGGGAAACCACCTGCCCCAGATATTTCGCTCGTTCTGGCTACGAAACCGTGTGTAAATAAACAGACGCCCATTAGCTTTCAAGGCCCGGGACGCATCGGTCAAAAAACTCCGGATGGGGAATAAATGGATGGCATTAAAGGTGAAAAGGATATCCAGCGACCTCGTTCGAAACGGCAAATGCTCGGCAGTGCCCTCGACTGTATGGAAATTCTGTGCCCCGTGCGATAGCAGGTTCTGCCGCAATTGTCTTAACATATCTCGATTGGAATCCATGCAGGCCAGCGTCAGCCGATCTCCTAGACATTGAACGATTTTCAGATCGTATCTTCCCGTGCCACAACCGACATCTGCAGCAGTGATATGTGGAATCCCATCTAGCTGCTGCTGAATCACTCGCACCGGCTGAATATCGGTAGTTCTGAGGTCGGCATATTGAGAGGCAATTTTGGTGAAATGTGCTTGGGTTTCGCTAATCATTGGCAGATCATACTGTTCCTCTTCCGCAATAAACTGTTAATAAATTCAGTATAACACTTTAATTTTCAATATGTTGAAGTTGAACAGGGTCTTAGCCGTTCCGGGGTGTGGGAAATATAGAATAAGTCTCTTTATTCGTTAGAGACAGGGAGGAACTAACAACACTGGATTGCGGAAGCACCATGAAACCGGGGGCTGAGATTCCGCTATTCCAACGAAGTTGTTCGACATGGCCTCGCACGCCGGTTCGCGAGGTTTTCCTGCGCGAAGAGGCCGAAATGGGAGTGGGGCAAAGGTCGGATCGTCTTCCCGGATATCACATTCCGGTCAGGCAATCTTACTTGCTTCCATCCCCTTCCGGATGCTGTCCAGGATTCCGTTGATAAATTGAACTGAAGACTCGCCGCTGTACCGCCGGGCCAGCTCCAGAGCTTCGTTGATGGCGACAACGGGCGGAGTATTGATGGTGCGGGTGAGTTCATAGGCGCCGAGGCGCAGAATGTTCCGGTCCACGGCCGACATGCGTTCGAGTCGCCAATTCTCGGCCCGTACCTGAATCAGCCGGTCCAGATCTTCGACCGAGGCCACGGTTCCCCGGTACAACTGGCTGGAAAAACTCCGCAGCTCGATGTCTTCAGTCCGCAGGGTGTTGGTCCAGAACAACTCCTCCACCATTGCAGGGGCATCCCGTCCGAGGTCCCACTGAAACAACATCTGCAGAGCACACTCGCGCGCTTTTCTTCTGGAAGACATCATTTGACCTGATCTTACCGGGGTGGAAAGCAAGTGAGCGCCACCAAAGAGATTATTTCCGCGACACGCGGCGGGCGGAGGGTTTCCCGATTTCCCGAATGGCCCTGCTCAAGTTTGCCATCTCGACCGCCGTCATCGCCGCATCAAAACCCTTATTCCCCGACTTCAATCCCGCACGGTCCACAGCCTGTTCTAAATGATCCACGGTCAGGATTCCATACGCAAGCGGCACGCCGGTTTCCAGCGCAACCGACCCGATGCCACGAGCCGACTCCGCGCAGATGTAGTCGAAATGCGCGGTTTCGCCGCGGATGACCGCACCGAGACAAACGATGGCGTCGTATCGGCCGGTATCGGCCAACTGCTTCGCCGCCAGCGGAATTTCCATTGCGCCGGGCACCCGAACGACGTCGATGGCGTCCCCGCCGGCGCCGGACCGGGTGAGCGCATCCAGCGCGCCCTGCAACAATCGTTCCGTGACAAAGGAGTTGAACCGGCCCACCACGACTGCCAGCCGCAACCCGGAAGCGGTCAGCTCGCCTTGTAACTCCCGAGCCGTAATTTTCGAGGAGGTCTGTTTTTTCATATTATGCCGTTCCCGGTACGAGTAACGCTGGAGGATCCAGAATCTTCACCGCATTCCCGCCACTCCGTGAGGCTTCATCCAATGCTTCGTCCAGTCGGTTGATCAACTCCGTCACGCGGTTCGTATTGTCCATGGTCCCTTCACGAATCGCCTCGGCGACACCGACCGACATCTGCGGCAGGGAGAGTTCTGTTCCCGCCACGGTCGTAACAGTGAGTTTCCGCATCTTTTCCATAATGGATCCCGCGTCGCGGCTCGTGGCGCCGGGAAGAATCAGGGCAAGGGTCTCGGAAGAATACTTGATCGCCATGTCATTCTGGCGTAATTGGCCCAGCACGGATTCGGAAAACTGATTGATGAACTCCTGTAACTTGCGATCATTTCTCTGCTCGTGCTGTTCCAGTTCCGGATTCGCGAAGCGCAGCAGAGCGATGGTTAGCGGCGTCTTCTGTGTCCGCATGCGTTCGGTCTCCGAGGCAAGACAGGTCAGATAGGAATTCCGGTGCAGCAACCCGGAGCCCTCATCGGTTACCGCGAGAGCCTTCATCAGGTTCCGAAGGCGGACATTGGCAACGGCCAGCACGACCTGCTCACCGAGCGCCTCCAGCGCAGCCAGGTCGTTTCCTTTCCAACTCCTTCGATTGCCACACTGCTGCAGGACAATGATTCCAATCTCCTGCTCGCCATCCCGCAGAGGGATGGAAACCAGCGAGTCTACCTGCAGAATCTTGAGTGCTTCCTGCAGGCCGGCCAGAGCGGGCTCCTCGGTTACGTTTTCCGCCACGAGCGGGAAGCTCTTCCCTGCCGAGGCATGTTGCAGACCCATCACCATCCGACCCAGATGCGCCGGATCGGATGCCGCCACGCCCGGTGAGATGTATTCCATCGCCATGCTGGGTGGCCGGTTCGGCGATGCGAGGCCGATCACGCAGCGGCTGACCTCCCAGAACCTGCCGATGTCATTGACGGCGGAAGACAGGACACCTTTGATCGTTCCCTGGCGCGAAATATCCCGGCTGATCTCCGATACGCGCTTCAGATCAGAACGAATATCTCGCGTTTCCTCCACGGCAGAATCCGCTGGCGCCGGCTGAGCCTCTGGAGCAGGACTGACCTGGCAACCGACCTTTTCCATGAGATAGCGGAAATCCTCGTTGTCATGTTCCGCCTGCGGGTACACCTTCGTGATTCTTTCGACTCGCTCCCGGGCCTTATCCTTCATGCCGTATTGGAGAAATATCTCGGCCTGTAGCATGAGGTCCTGCAATGACTGTGTTTCAGCGGCAGGGGACTCCGAGGACTCCAAAGGAGAAGAAGATGCCCCGAGAGCGCTGTCGGGTAAAGTCATCGCCGGTTCCGCGCCGCTCGTCGCACCGGCTGGCTGGGCTGGCATGGTCATGCCCATTCGGCTGGCCAGATCACGCAACAGGGTCTCATCGATCTTCCCCTGCAAAGATTCCAGATGATCCGTGGCCTGGGCATTATCTGGGCATTATATGGATCGACTGCGACCAATCGTTCCAAAGTGTCTACTGCCGCGTCAAAATCCCCGGCATCGGAATGGAGCGAGAAGAGCGTATTGAGAGCTTTCACCAGGGGACTATCCAGACGCAGTTGGTCCATCAAGTGCGTTAACGGTTCCAGAATGGAGATCTGATTGTGCTCCAACTCGCATAGCTGCTCGGCAAGCTTAATGATCTCCCGTGGCGCGCTACCCTTCGCCAGTTCATTCTGTACACGCTGCATCAGGGACGCCGCGGATTGCACTTGATCCTGCTCGACGTAGATCCTGGCGACCTCCTGTATCGAATCTGCGATGGCCGGATTTCCGGGCAACAACTTCCAATAAATAGCTTCCGCCTTTTCCGGCTCACCTGCCTGCTGAAAAGCTTTCGCTAATATTTGCAGTAATTTCGGATCTTCCGACCGTTGCTCCTCCCCCTTCCAGAGCGCCATCACATCCGCCGGCTGCCCCGCCTTGAGATACCCCTGTGCGAGAGAAAACTGGGTCTCCATATCCTTGGGCGCCAGACGGCATGCCTGTTCCAGGGCAGTAACAGCCTCGGGCCACTTTCCCATGGTGGCCATCAGTCCCGCCAGCCCTTTGTATGCGGAAACAGCGATTTTCGGCTTGCCGGCCTTACCGGCGGCTTCGGCCAGCTTTTCGCTCAGATCGATGGAAGCAGGCTGCAACCGCAGCAGTCCCCGCAGGCACTGGATCTTGATCTCCAGGTCTTCGTCTCCGGCCAGCTTCATCGCCCGCCGCAGTTGATCGGAAGCCAGCTCCGGACGCTTTTCCTCCAGCAGCTTCGCCGCTAGAATGGACTTGGCTGGCGCCACGGAACCGATGATCTGCATCTTCCGCAATATTTCAATGGTCTTTTGGACGTCGCTGCGCTCGATGGATTTGTCGAGCATATAGCCGTAGCACTCCAGGGCTTCCTTCGTGTTGTTCAAGCCCTGGTAAAGTTCCGCGATGGTGTAAACGATGCTGTCGTTATTCAGATCCTCATGCCAGGCATGGAGATATTCCTGCAGGGCTGGTTTGATCTTGCCCTTTTGCAAGAGACGTTCCGCTTTCTCAAGATGTTTATTGGCCGGGGCCATATCATTCGCTTCCTGCAACTTGTTCAGACAGACCTTCTATTGTAATGAATTCCCGGAACCGTTGGTTACATTTTAGGAGATATTCGGTACCTCATCGGTTTCAACTTCGCGTGGCGGCTCCTCCTGCTCACGCAGGAGAGATGGCTGTCTCACGGGGATCGTCTGCATCACTCCATGACACCTTTGAAAGTCATCATGGTGCCTGCTGCCATGCAGCGCACGACGGGCGGCACCCTGCGCTAACTTTCTTCTTGACAGGAAACGGGGGGGGGTGGCTATAATCTTATTGCAAATGAGTTGCAATAAGATGCGCCATGGACATTCTGCAGGGCCGGTGCCGGTCCGTTGGTGTTCCGCCTTGCACCCTCTTGCGCTCGAAAACTGAACCCTATTCCTTTGAGAGGTTTCGTGTCGTCCCCGGAGACACCCCACCATCGATTCCGTCATGTTACAAACGCTCATCATCACCCTGCGCGAGGGCGTTGAAGCCGCTCTGGTCATCGGGATCGCGGTCGTGTACCTGCGCAAGACCGGCCGGGAGAATCTCTTCCGCATCGTTTATCTGGCTCTGGGGGCCGCTGTAGCCGCCAGCATCGCCGCGGCCCTGATTCTGGAAAGGATCACGATCAACCGGGAGGCCTTTGAGGGATGGGTACTGCTGCTCGCGGCCTTCTTTGTCGCCACCATGGTCTACTGGATGAACCGGACTTCCCGCGGACTGCGGCACCATATTGAAAAAAGGCTGGAGTATATTTCCTCCCAGGAATCCGCTTCTGTCCCGGGCGTCTTCCTCTTCGTATTTCTCATGGTGTTTCGCGAGGGCGTTGAAACCGCCCTGCTCCTGGGAGCCGTATCGTTCAACACGGCGGATCTGCTGGATTTTTCCGGAGCGGCATTCGGTCTCGCGCTGGCCGTGATTTTCGGGATTCTGTTTGTCCGGGGCTCCAACCGGCTGGATCTCAGGAAATTTTTCAAGGTTACAACATTCATCCTTCTCTGCGTTGTGGCGCAGCTCACCATCTCCGGCCTGCACGAACTCTCGGAAGCCGGCGTCCTTCCCAGCAGCCAGACGGAGATGGCGATGATCGGCCCCATCGTGAGCAACGACATATTCTTCTTCATCACCATCCTGGCGCTGGCGGCGCTGATGATCCTGTTCGACTGGCGGCACCGTCGCTCGCCCGCCCCGCTACCCGAGGATGCAACCTCCGCCGAGAAGCGCCGTCAGGCCTGGGCGGCGCAGAGAGAGCGCTGGTGGATGACGGCGGTTTGCGGCAGCGCCTTCGTTTTCATCATTACGGTGACTGCGGAATTCATCTACGCAAAAGGTCAATCCGCGCTATCGCCCTCCACCACGGTTCAGTCCGTCGGCGGAGAGATCCGCATCCCCACGGCCACGGTGTCGGACGGCGGCCTGCATCGCTTCGTGGCACAGTCCGGGGACACCTCGACCCGGTTCCTGGTCCTTTATGTCTCGGACCGCTACGCCACCGCCTTCGACGCCTGCGTGATCTGCGGTGCGCAGGGTTATTACCAGCGCGGGCCCGAGATATTCTGCCGGAACTGTTCGGCGGGTATTTTTCCTCCTACGATCGGCATCACGGGCGGGTGCAATCCCATTCCGCTACCCTCCCGGGTTGAGGGGCCGGACCTTGTGATTCAGATAGCCGATCTGGAACCCGGCGCCAGTTACTTTTAGTCAGGACGGAACCGGCCATGTTTTGGCGTCTCATTCGCGAACCCTTCCGCCGCCCGGGCACCCGTCGCAGGGCGGTGTGGGCGGTTGTGGCCATTGCGTCGGGAACGGCGGTGGCCGCCGCCATGCTCAGCGTCTCGCTGGAGATCGGGGACCGCATCGGAAACGAACTGCGCTCGCTGGGCGCCAACATGGTCATCACTCCAGCGGCGGATTCCCTCCCCATCGAAATCGGAGACACGGATCTGCGCCCGGTCTCCGAGGGCGCGTTCATTGCCGCCTCATCACTCCCGCTGCTGAAAACCATCTTCTGGCGCAACAACATCCTCTCCTTCGCCCCCTATTTATTCGTACCCGCGGAGATTTCCGCTGCAAGGATCAATGCAAGCGGCCAGTCGGACGATCTATCCACCGTGCTGGTCGGAACCTGGTTCAGCTACCCGGTGATCGATAATGACGAGGAGCAGTTCCGCACCGGAGTGCAGTCCCTGAACCCGACCTGGCAGGTCGAGGGAGACTGGGTGGACGACACAGGGGGACCGGCGGGAACGGCTCAGGCGCTGATGGGCAGCTCCCTTGCCCGGGCGATGCGTGTGCAACCAGGCGACACGGTTCAGGTCTCCGTCCAGCCGGCGACCGGCTCGGCGGACACCGGCGCCCGGTTGTCGCTTGAAATCAAAGGTATCCTGACCACCGGCGGGCCGGAAGAAGACCAGATTATTGCGCCGCTGGACATCGTGCAATCGGCCACGGGAATGGACGGCCAGGTCCGCAGAGTCCAGGTCAGCGCGCTGATCAAGCCGGAGGATGAGCTTTCCCGGCGCGATCCGGAGACCATGTCCCCGGCCGATTACGACCGCTGGTATTGCTCTCCCTACATCTCATCCATCCTGCACCAGATCGGTGAAGTGATGCCCGGCACCTCCGGAAGGGTCATCCGGGAGGTGGCGGAAACCCAAGGCGCCGTTCTGGGCAAGCTGACGTTTCTCATGCTGCTTCTGTCCATCCTGGCCCTGGTCGCCGCGGCGTTTTCGATCTCCAGCCTGGGCAACCTGAACGTACTCGAGCGACGCCAGGAGATCGCATTGATGAAGGCCGTCGGAGGACAGAACGCACTGGTGGCCTCCTTCCTCATGGTGGAGATGGCCCTGCAGGGGCTTATCGGCGGGCTCTTCGGTTTCGCTGGTGGACAGTTTCTGGCACGCGTTCTGGGGCAGACAGTCTTCGGCGCGGTGGTCGAGCTGAATTGGTTCGTGTTACCGGCCATCCTCGTCGTTTCGCTGATCGTCAGCCTGGGCGGCACCTGGCTTCCCATCCGCCGCGCTGTGCGCCAGGCCCCGGCCCCCATCCTGAGGGGAGAATAAGGGAGAAAAGATGAGACGTTCTTCCATGCGACTCCGGCTGTTATGGGGAGCCATCCGGTTTCGGCCAGCCAAGTTCCTCTCCGTTCTCGGCGCCCTGATCGTGGGAGCCACGCTGGCGAGCGCTTTTCTCTCGCTGTTTCTCGATCTGCCGGGAAAGATGACCCAGGAGTTCCGCACGCTGGGCCCCAATCTCATCGTTTCACCACTCTCGAAGGAGAGCACCTTCCCCGAGGAAATCGATGCCGGCATCGCCGCTGAATTTCCGGACCTCTCCCGCCTGCCCTGGCTCTACGCCATCGGCAAGGCCGGTACTTCGCAGGTCATCCTCGGCGGCACAGCGGCGCCCTTCGTTCCGGCGGTTCATCCTACCTGGCAGATCGAGACCGGCGGCACTCCCGCTTCCTGGACCGAACTGCTCCCGGCCGGCCCGGCCTTCCCCGAACCGGCGCCGTGGCTGATCGCCGGAGGAAAAGCGGCGGAACACTTCGGGTGGAAAACCGGCGAGTCCGTTCGGGTTGAATATGCAGGCAGGGCAATGACCTTTGTGGTGCGGGGAACGCTGAGGACCGGCAGAAGTGAAGATTCGCAATTGATCGTTCCGCTCGCCGCCTTGCAATCGCTCACCGGAAAACGCGACCAGCTCAGCCTCATCCAGATTGCCGCCACTGGCGACTCCAGCCGGATCGAGGCCATTCATCAGAAGCTGGCCGGGGCGCTTCCCGCCGCCGACGTCCGGCCCCTGCGCCCGGTTGTGGAATCGGAGGCCACGGTGGTGATGAAAGTCCGCAACCTGATGATGGGACTGACGGGGATTGTGCTCGCCCTCGTGCTGCTGAGCGTGATGACCACCATCAGCGGGATGGTGCTGGACAGCTCCAGCGAAATCGGCGTCATGAAAGCGCTCGGGGCGCGGGAAGGCACGATCACCCGGCAGCTGATGACCGAGACTACTTTGCTTGCCCTCGCCGCGGCTCTGATCGGCCATGGCGTGGGATTTGTCCTGGCGCGCATGGCAGCGGTCCGCATATTCGGCTCCGCCCTGGATCTGCGGGCCGACGTGCTGGGTGCCGTTGTTGGCATCACATTGTCGGTGGCGCTGCTGGCCACCCTGTTGCCTGCCCGCTGGATTCGCCGGCTCGACCCGGCAGTAATTTTACGAGGAGAATAAACATGACCCCGAGGATGCCCACGGGAATGACACCGGAAGTGCCCCAGGAAGCGAAAGATGCGGTAACAGACATGCCCTCACCATCCGGCGGCTCCATGGACGCGCCCATCATCGAAGTCTCGAATCTTCATAAGCAATACGGCGCTTCTGTTACTGCTCTGGATCACGTCACACTGTCGGTGGCCAGCGGGGAATGGGTGGCCATCATGGGTCCATCGGGTTCCGGAAAGAGCACCCTGCTGAATATTCTCGGCGGACTGGACCGGCCCACGTCCGGAGAGGTGCGAATCGCCGGCGCCGGGATCTCCACGCTGAGCACGCCGAAACTGGCACGGTTCCGGGCCGAGCATGTCGGCTTCATTTTTCAGCAGTTCCATCTCATCCCGTATCTGACGGCGCTGGAAAACGTCATGCTCGCGCAATACTTCCACTCCATCTCCGATGCCGACGAGGCGCGGGAGATGCTGGCCCGCGTCGGGCTGGATCACCGGGCCCATCATCTGCCCTCGCAGCTATCGGGCGGCGAGCAGCAGCGCGTGGCCATCGCCCGCGCGATCATCAATCAGCCCAGCATGCTGCTGGCCGATGAGCCTACCGGAAACCTCGACGCCGAAAACGAACAGATCATCATGAGCCTGCTGCAGCAATTGCAATCGGAGGGCCGCACCATCCTCATGGTTACCCACGCGCCCAACATCGCGCGCTTCGCGGACCGTCGCGTCTCTCTCACACATGGCCGCATCGTGGAGGATCTGACCTTCAGCTTTGAAGAAGAGGAGGCCTTTGACGAAGTGCTGGAGCAGATCTGGGTTCTGGAGGAGGAACACCAATCCCCCAGCGTCGAGCGCATTCAAGTTCCCGCCCTGGGCAGCCGCAGGACGCTGCCGGTGATGAAAGAGATTGGACTGCTGGCCGGGGACCTGCCCGTGCTTGAGATGACCGCGGAGGGCCGCATCCGCGCCGTCGGCGTGATCCGCCGCCACCGGCTCGCCGAGCGCCTTTTTTCCGACACCTTCGAGATGAGCGATGAAAAGGAACTGGAGTCCAATGCCTGCACCTTCGAGCACATCCTGAGCCCGGAGGTCACCGAACGAATCTGCGTCTTCCTCGACCACCCGGAACATTGCCCTCACGGCAGTCCCATCCCACCCGGCTCCTGCTGCCCGGAGCGGAATTAGCATATGCTCCCGGCACGAAAAGAGGGGGAAATGACTGGATGGAGACGGAGATGACCGGACGACGCCTGGTGATCCTGCTCGCTGTCCTATGGATGCCGGCGACGACACTCCCGGCGCAGGGGCCTGCCCGGCCGGCGAACCTGCATCTTGCCGATCCGATCAGGAACCCACGCTTCGTTCCCGCCGCCGCGGCAACATTCCTCCAGGACTCCGACCTGATTCTCGGCGTTGCGGTCGATGGTGTCGCGAAGGCCTATTACACCACCGGGATCGCCTATCACCACGTCATTGAAGACCGGCTCGGCCCTCTGCCGATTCTCGTCACCTGGTGACAGCTCTGCAACACGGCTCTCGTGTTCAGAGCCGATATGGATGGCCAAACGCTGACGTTTGAGCTGAACGGGGTGCGCGGCTCCAACTTCGTGATGCGCGACCAACAGACGCAGTCGGACTGGCAGCAGGCTACCGGCGAGGCTTTTTCCGGTCCTCACGAGGGCAGGCGGCTGGAGCTGGTTCCCTTCCGGATCACCACCTGGGGAGAGTGGCGTGCCCGGCATCCACGAACCCTCGCATTCGTGATCGAGCCCGAGTTCCGCGAGCAGTACCAGCTCATGGCGCGGCGCATGGCGGATATGGCTGCCTTTGGAGCGCCCGGCCGCCCCGCTCTCAGCACCGATACCCGCTTGAGCGCCACCGTTCAGATCCACGGCATCGAAGCCCCGGGTGGCTACAAGGCCTATCCCGTCTCATTGCTCGGCCGGCAACCGCTGCTGAATGACGAGGTTGCCATGCCGGTGCTGATCATTCACAACGCAGCCACGGAAACCAACCGGGCCTACTCCCGCCGTCTGGATGCCCAACTGGATGGAAGGTCGGGTGGCCGACCGGATGACCAACTGGATGAGATGACGCTTACATTCGAGCCCGCCGGTCCCGGACCTGTCGTCATGACGGACCGCGAAACGCACTCTGAATGGAACGCTGATGGAGAATGTGTACGGGGAGAGTTCGAGGGCAGGAAACTGGAGATGGTTACCCTCTACCCTTCTTTCTGGTTCTCCTGGGCAGCTTTCCACTCCGGCACCGAACTCTACGGTGAACCCTCCCGCTGAACTCTCCCTCTGAACCCAGGAACTCCGGCGCTTTCACGGAAAACCGATCGTGGCCGCAAGACGGCCATCCGGGACCACCCTTCCCGCTGAACCCTGGTCTACTTCGGCCCTTCGATCTCCACTTCGTAACCATCCGGGTCTCGGAAGCTGAACGCCCACTCGTCCCGCACCGCATGGGGTTCCTCCGGCAGATCGACCCCGTTCGCCTTCAGAGTGTCATAGGCCGCCTGTACCGAATCGGCGCCCAGTCCGATGGTGATGCTCGCCGTGCGCAGCGGGCCGTCTCCCCGCCAGATACCGAACCATAACGCGCCACCCTCGAACTCCACCACTTCGCCCGCTCGCTCTTCAGAAACCGTCAGACCCAGTTTGTCCTGATAGAAGGCCTTTGTCCGCGCCACGTCGGTAACGCGGATATGGATATGCCGCACACCGAGACCCTCGCCGCTCTGCTGCGCGCCTGCCATAGTCCCCGATGCCAACAGCCCGCATGCCACCAGAAAGATGATTCCAATTGCTATCGTTCGCGTTCGATTCCAATGTCTCATTTCCTCACCTCGCTCCTGTTTTCTCCTATTCGCTCATCTTCTTCACTCACCTTCAAAACCGGCATCGTCATTCATATATGCGACAGCAATCCCGAAGACGGCTATGGAGACGGCCATTCTCTTCCGATCCGTGCAATGGGTCAAGCCTTCCGAAGACGCACTGTATTGGCGATCCCGCCTCCCCGCGGCCATGCGATAATCAAACCCGGCTGGAGAGCATTTCTCGATAGCTGGGAGAAAGATCGCATTGATGGAAAAAGATGCACTGCGATGGATCGTCGATATCCTCGAAGGCCTCCTGATCCCCTACCAAGTCTCCGGTGGGCTGGCCGCGCGCGCCTACGGCTCCAGCCGCCTGCTTCATGACATCGACATCTACATTCCCTCTGGTGAGCTGATCCATGTCGCCCGGGCCGTGGAAGACCGCATCACCCGTCCCGTTACGCACGATACCGGTTCTCACTGGGACCGTACTTTTTTCTCGCTCGAATACGAAGACATGCCGATCGAGATCACCGCGGCCGAAAACACCCGCTACTTCGACGCCCACGACAACAAGTGGAAGCCTGCTTGTATCGACTTCGACAGCTCCGTCAACATCCGATTATTCGATATTCTGGTTCCCGTGATGGGGTTCGAGCAGCTCTCTGGCAGCAAGTGGGCGCTTTCGCGCGATGTCGATTATGCGGACCTGGCCGCCATCGACCCCCACCGTTACGAATGATTTTTTGACATACATCCTGCTGCGTCGCCAGTAGGAAGAGCATCAGGGACATCTCCCGTTCCGCTTCACGACCAATGCAGACCAGCTATCGATGTTCACCCGGCCGCTAGAATCGCGCCGTGGGATAAAAGAACGGCAGCCTTGCCACGACTGCGTCCAGGGCACCCACGGACACTCCGGTTCCCACAGCCGCATGCTCCCGCCGCAGCGTCCCCAGCCCGATCGTGCGCCGCAACCCGAACGAGTAGGCCGCACTGGTAACCACACCGGCCCCCGCGCCCGCCACAACGATTTCGGCTCCCGGCGACACCTCCTGCGCTCCCTGGAACAGCAACCCCACCAACTGCCGGTTCACATGCCCGCGCGACCGGATGCGCTCGACGACCTCCTGGCCCAGGTAGCATCCCTTGCTGAAGTTGATCGCCTGCATCTGCCCGGTCTCCTGTGGCAGCGTCTTTTCATTCATGTCCACGCCAAACCACGGCAGGCCCGCCTCGATGCGGCAGATATCCACCGCCTCCCAGCCCACCGGCCTCACCCCGATAGCGGCGCCTGCTTCGACGCTGCTCTCCCATATCCCCGGTATCCGCTCCGGCGCCGCCCAGATCCAGTAGCCCGGCTCCCCGCTCACGCACATGCGCGACAGGCGGATATCGAGGTCCGGCAGTTCCATGTGCTCATAGGGGACCATGTTCGGAGGGTCGAACCCGATCGCCTCCCGCACCACCTCCAGCGCGCAGGGCCCCTCCACGCCAAGACACGCCACCGATGCCCCCTCATCCACCACTTCCACGTCATCGGCGATGATGTAATGCTCGATGTGGGCGCGAATCGCCTCGGCCCGCTCCCGACCCAACTCCACCCGGAAACTGTTCTCCTCCAGCCGGAAGATATGCGCGTCAGCGAGGATGTGCCCGTGAACATCTGTAAAAAACGTGTAGTTTCCCTGCCCCGGCTTCAACTCCTGGACCTCGTTGGTAACCAGTCCATGGAGAAACCGGGGCGCATCGCCGCCACTGACTCTCAGCCGGCCCCGTTGCGACAGGTCCACCAGCCCGGCCGCTTCCTTCAGCGCCCAGTACTCCTGCTCCACGGAACCAAACCGCGTCGGCGCCTCGACGCCATGAACGGAGGCGAACTGCGCGCCGCCGGACTGAAGTTGCTCTCTCAATGGACTCTCTGTCATCGCACCTGGCTTTCCTTCTGAACCACGGGCCTTCCTACCACGGGCCTTCCTACCACGGCCCTTCCCGCCGACGGCCCTACATAGCACGGGCCTTCCGGCAATCGCCCGGTCTGCATCCTGCATCCTGTCGCCCGGATGCAGTGTCGATTCTACTTTCCCCGCCCGCTCGTTGCAAACCGCGGCAGAGGCCCGCTCATTCTACACACACGACCCCGCCCCGGCCGATTCCCTTTGTCTTCCTATCACGGGCTGGCCTATAATCTTCCGCATACCGATGCCTTCGCCGCCCGCCCCTGCGCCAGACTGGCCGCTGCGGCCCATGCCCGTCCATGCGACCCATGAGGAAATGAGGAGACCGTTCATGCAACTTGAAACAACGCCGCTTCGACTGACCCGCAGTCTAGCCGCCTGCCTGCCCTTGCTGTTGCTCCTGGCCGCCAAGCCGCTGCTCGCCGCGGACCCACCGGACCTCAACGTTGTCCACCGCATTCGCACCGAGGCCCTGCAGAACTCCCGCGTCATGAACCACATGTTCTTTCTGACCGACGTCTACGGCCCCCGGCTTACCAACTCGCCCGCCTTCCATCAGGCTGCCGGCTGGGTCGCAGAACAGTCCCGCGAATGGGGACTCAAGAACGTCGCTCTCGAAAAATGGGGCCCATTTGGCCGCGGCTGGTCCGCCAGCCGCATCTCCGCGCATCAACTCACGCCGCAATACTCGCCTCTGATCGCCGTTCCGCTTTCCTGGTCTCCCGGCACCGACGGCGTTGTCCGGGGCACGCCCATTCTGACCCCCTTCGAACCGGACAATGATCCTGAAAAATTCCAGCAGGCGCTGGACGAATTCATCGCCCGGCACAAAGGCAAACTGCGCGACCAGATCATCCTGTTCCGCCAGCCTCCCACATTGGAACCGCATGAGCAGCCGGCCATGCGGCGGCTTTCGGCCAGCGAGCTCTCTGATCGCGCCGAGGCCCGCGAGCCTCTGGAGCCACTCGAAATCGACCCGGACAACTTCCTGATCCCCGAGGACCCTGATCTGCGCCGGAGGTTTTACTCCTCCGCGCCACAAAGCCTCCGGGACCAACTGCGCGACCGGCGGCGTGAGATACAGCGGCGCCTCAACGAGTTTCTCAACGATGAGGGGGTGCGGCTCCTGCTTTACCCGGCTCGCGGAGACGGCGGAACCCTGTTTCCTCCGACCGGCGGATGGGCCTTTGAGCCCGGCTCGGTTGCCCCGCCCCCGTCGGTGGCGCTGGGCGCCGAGCATTACAATCGCATCGCGCGGCTCATCGGAAAGGGCCAGCCCGCGGAGATCGAAGTGGAGGTCCGGGCACGCTTCCATGAGGAGACCACGGACTCGATCAACGTGGTGGCGGAACTGCCCGGCGGCGTGAAAGCAGATGAAGTGGTCATCATCGGAGGGCATCTGGATTCCTGGGACCCTGGAACCGGCGCCACCGATAACGCGGCCGGCTGCGCCGTCATGATGGAGGTGATGCGCATCCTGAAAACGCTGGACCTGAAGATGGACCGGACCGTGCGCCTCGTTTTGTGGGGTGGTGAGGAACAGGGCCTGCTCGGCTCCCGCGCCTACGTCAAGGAGCATTTTGCCGACCCGGGAACGATGCAATTAAAGCCGGAACACGGCAAGGTTGCCGCCTATTACAATCTCGACAACGGAACCGGCAAGGTGCGCGGCATCTTTCTGCAGGGCAACGACATGGTTCGTCCCCAGTTCACTTCCTGGCTTGCCCCCTTTCGGGACCTCGGCGCAACCACCGTCTCCATCCGGGATACCGGCGGGACCGACCATCTCCCCTTCGATGCCGTTGGAATCCCTGGTTTCCAGTTCATTCAGGACCCTGTGGAATACGGCTCCCGGACGCACCACTCCAATATGGACGTCTATGACCGCATTCAGTCCGCGGACCTCATGCAGGCCGCCGCCGTCATCGCTTCCTTCGTCTACCACACGGCCAACCTGCCCGGCCTGCTCCCTCGCAAGCCACTGCCGGAACCCTCTGAAGTAGAGCCGTCGAAGAATTAATCCCTGCGGCTTTTGCGTCGGATTTCCTCTCCGGGGCTGCATGCTATACTGAGTGTTGGGGCCGCAATCAATGGGTCCCGCAGGCGGGCGCTATTGATATGATTCATGAAATATTACCCGTGGGTTTGTTGCAGTGTAATTGCTCCATCCTCGGGGATGAAAAAACCCGGGAAGCGATGGTGGTGGACCCTGGCGATGAGATCGATGAAATTCTGGCGATTGTTTCCCGCCATCAGTTGCAGGTAACCTCCATCGTTGTAACGCATTCCCACATCGACCACATCGGAGGCGCAAAGAAACTGAAAGACGCCACCGGCGCGCCCGTTTACCTGAATGAGCACGATCTGGAGCTCTACAAACATCTGGGGGAACAGGCATCCATGATCGGACTGCCCGCACCGGAGACGACCGAGATCGATCTGACGCTCAGCGACGGGCAGACTCTGCGAAACGGCGACTTACAGGCCACCGTCCTGCACACGCCGGGACACACGCCGGGCAGCGTTTGCCTGTTGCTGGAAGCGGAGGAAAACCCTGTTCTGATCGCAGGCGACACGCTGTTCCGCGACAGTATCGGCCGCACGGACCTGCGCGGCGGAGACACGCGGAAGATTCTGCGGTCCCTTCAGGACAAGCTCCTGCCACTCGATGACTCGACCATCGTCATCCCCGGTCATGGACCGCTGACCACCATCGGGCGCGAGCGGGAGTTCAATCCGTTCCTCCAGAACAGATAAAAGAGTCCGGGTAAAAAAGATGAGCAGCCCAGGCGCCAAACCATCGATGAAGATGCAGAAGAAACGTCGCCTGCCGAAGCCGAGAAACTATTGTTTCGGTTGCGGACCCTATAACCGGACTGGCATGAAGCTGGAGTTCGCTCTGGATGAGGAGACCGGCCTGGTCCGGGGAATTTTTCACTCCAGCGGGCGCTATCGCGGCTCCCAGGACTCCCTGCATGGCGGGATCATCGCCACCCTGATGGACGAGGCGATGGGAAAACTGAATCGCCTGGACAGGATCGTCGCGCCCACCGCGGAGTTGAGTGTCGAATACCTGAAGCCGGTTCGCCTGGAGCGCAAGATCGTCGTGGAGGCCCGCGCCACCCGGCAACTGGGCAGGAATTACTGGCGCGAGAGCACCGTCTCGGATACCGATGGGACGCTGCTGGCTTGCGGCAAGGCGCGATTTGTAAAGATCGCGGATCAGGATACGGGAATACGGTAGAGAACGTCGCAGATTTTCCGTGGAGGAAGTGATTATGCCGGATCAAGCTTATCG
This sequence comes from Terriglobia bacterium, assembly GCA_963662495.2. Taxonomy (GTDB): domain Bacteria; phylum Acidobacteriota; class Terriglobia; order 2-12-FULL-54-10; family 2-12-FULL-54-10; genus SHUM01. The sequence goes on along the minus strand of CAXVYQ010000005.1, from coordinate 20,660 downwards.
ACTGAAGGTCGGACTGGCTGAGATGTTGAAGGGCGGCGTCATCATGGACGTCACGAACCTGGAGCAGGCTAAGATCGCGGAGGACGCCGGCGCGGTCGCGGTGATGGCTCTGGAACGGGTCCCCGCCGATATCCGCAAGGAAGGCGGGGTTGCCCGGATGGCTTCCATCCAGGTGATCCGGTCGATCATGGACGTGGTAACCATCCCGGTCATGGCCAAGGTCCGCATCGGACACGGGGTGGAAGCGCAGATTTTACAGGCGCTGGAGGTGGACTATATTGATGAGAGTGAAGTCCTCACTCCCGCCGATGAGGAGTACCACATCTATAAACACGATTTTCAGGTGCCGTTCGTCTGTGGCGCGCGAAACCTGGGCGAGGCCTTGCGTCGCATCGGAGAAGGGGCGGCAATGATCCGGACCAAGGGGGAAGCCGGGTCCGGTAACGTGGTGGAGGCGGTCCGGCATATCCGGGCCATCGTCGGTGACCTGAAACGGCTATCGACTCTTCCGCCCGAGGAGTTGATGAGTGCAGCCAAGAAGATGGGTGCTCCATTTGAACTGGTTCGTGAAGTGGCCCAGGAAGGCAAGCTTCCCGTCCCCAATTTTTCCGCCGGAGGCATCGCCACTCCCGCCGACGCCGCGCTGGTCATGCAACTGGGCGCCGAGGCGGTTTTTGTCGGTTCGGGCATCTTCAAATCCTCCGATCCGGAGAACCGCGCCAAGGCGATCGTACGGGCGGCGACACATTTCAACGACCCGTCGATCCTGCTGGAGTGCTCCCAGCAACTGGGCGAGCCGATGCCGGGTCTGGATGTCTCTCAAATGGATGAAAAAGACCTCCTTCAGACCCGGGGATGGTAAATCCTGCGGCCTCAGAAGAAAGAGATCGTCTCAGCAAACAATCATTTACACCAAATACTGAAAACTTGGATTCGATTGTATGGCCGTCTCCGAAACAGGTAACCCAAAGCCAGTTGTTATAGGTATTTTGGCGATCCAGGGAGATTTCCAGGCACATGGCCATTCTCTTTCCCGCCTCGATGTCCCGTATCGCTTCGTAAAAAAGGCTGCGGAACTGGAAGAGCTTTCCGGATTGATTATCCCCGGAGGCGAGAGCACCACAGTGCTGAAGTTCATGGAAAATGAAGGTTTATGGGAACCGATTCAGGCCCTTGGCAGGCAAATCCCCATCTTCGGGACCTGCGCCGGGGCGATCCTGCTGGCAAAGACGGTTCTGAATCCCTTCCAGCCCAGCTTCGGCTTCCTGGACATGACCGTTCGCAGGAACGCTTACGGCAGACAGATTTACAGCTTCATCCGGAATATCGAGCTCGGCAAGGAGATCACCGCCGGCAACGATTCCACCGATTCATTTGAAGCGGTTTTCATCCGCGCCCCCATCATCGAGCAGATAGCTGCCGGGGCACAAGTCCTCTCCAAGCTCGACGGTTTTCCGGTTCTTGTCCGGCAGGACCAATTCCTGGCCTGCACTTTCCACCCGGAATTGTCCGAGGACACCCGCATACACCGTTACTTCTGCGACATGGTTGGTTCCAGAAGCCGTGCGGCAAGCTCCACAGTCCGTAAGGCAACTCCGAAGGAAGCGACCCCGAAGAAGAAACCCTAGCTGCTTTAAGCTGCAACCTTCCATCCCGTTGACTGGTCAAGCAGCATGGGTTGCCAAGCGGACTGAAACTGTCGCAGCGTCTGACACAATTTGTCACTTTGAACTGACGATTCTAGATCATTTTGCCAGTTACCAATAAGCTTCCCATAGAAAATAATCTTATTTAACTATCTATTTATCATACCATTAGATCTCATCCTTGCTCCTGCGAGCAGGCCCTGCTCGCTATTTGGCTTACTATGTGCAATGCATAGGCCGATGTTAAAAATTGGAGAGAAAATCCCAACATCATAGTTTCTGCTGAGGAGACTAAAGTCGGAGAGGGGAAAGAGAGTTATGAGAAAGCAGAAAGGTTTTTCACTGATTGAGTTGCTGATCGTGGTTGCGATCATCCTGATTATTGCCGCGATTGCGGTCCCGAATCTTCTGCGTTCGCGCATGGCGGCGAACGAGTCTTCGGCGGCCGGTTCACTGCGGACCATTTCCACTTCCAACGTAACCTATTCCACATCGTACAATATCGGTTTTGCAGGCACGCTGGCATCGCTTGGACCAGCGGCTGGCGCGGCCACGTCCGCGGCTGCTGATTTGATCGACGGTACACTGGCTGCCGGTACGAAGAGTGGATACATCTTCACGTATGGCGCTCCCGCCGCTGCACCCACGGTGGTTGCTCCGAACGCGACCTATACGACCAATGGGCTCCCGGTTGGTGCTGACACGACTGGTGTTTCCAGTTTCTGCATTGACCAGACCAACGTGGTCCGTAAGGATCCGAACTCCAGCGTGCATGCTCCTTCCACAGTGAACGTAGCTTGCGACGATGGCACGGGCGCATACCCGGCAATGTAATCGCAGTTTACTTCACACTTAGGGAAAGAAAACCGGGGGATATGGTCCCCCGGTTTTCTTTCCTTTCTTTTTTTGACCGGAACCCGGCGATCGGAATCCTCGGGATTCTCCAGCGTGTAGAAGCTATCGAACGACGCGTTCCGCCCCTCCTCAAACCGAATACCCGCCATTTTCCACTTCTTGCGACCGGCAGGCAAAAAAAAACCACAGCTTTCATGCAAAAACGGGTCGTCGACAGGGAAAATCTCTGGGCAGGCTATAGTACTTTCTGAATTTCGTGGGTGTATTCGGGAAAATACCGGCTGATGACCGAAAGGTCGAAGGAGCGCAGGATGGATTCCTTCGCTTCCCTCGCCAGCAGAAACTCGAAGGACTTCTGCACCAGTGTACCCGGTCAGGCCAAGTTGGACAGGAAGGGTGGAATTGATAAGGTGGAGTTTTTGGCTCATCGTAGAGACTGAAAGGAACGAAGATGAGACAAAAACAAGACGACCAGAGGGCGGTCGAGAAGACCGTCCGGGAGATCAAGCGCAGGACGCGGCGCAGGTTCAGCCCGGAAGAGAAGATCCGCATCGTATTGCAGGGACTTCGCGGCGAGGACAGCATCGCGGAGCTGTGCCGCCGCGAGGGGCTACACCAGAACCAGTATTACCGCTGGAGCAAGGAGTTTCTGGAGGCGGGCCGCAAGCGGCTGGCGGGCGACACAGAACGCGAGGCGACCAGTGGCGAGGTTCAGACCCTGCGGGAGCAGGCCGTGCAGCTGAAAGAGGCCCTGGCCGAAGCCATGCTGGAAAACCGTCTGCTGAAAAAAAGTGTGATCGGGGATGGGGAGGACGGTATATGAGACACCCTGCCTCGGAGAAGCTGGAGATCATCCGCACGGTGGAGCAATCTTCCCTGGGGGTACGCCGGACGTTGCAGCAGGTTGGCATTCCCCGATCGACGTTTTACAACTGGTACGACCGCTATGTGTCGGAAGGCTTTGATGGTCTGGAAGATAAAAAGCCCGATCCCGGCCCGGTCTGGAACAAGGTGTCGGAGGAGATCACCGATCAGTTGGTGAAGTTAGCACTGGCCGAGCCCGACCTGTCGGCCCGCGAGCTGGCGGTGCAGTTTACGGAGCAGAAGCAGTATTACCTTTCGGAATCGACAGTTTATCGCATCCTGAAACGCTATGACCTGATCACCGCACCAGCCTTTATTGTTCTGAAAGCGGCGGAACTGTACCCGGTCAGGCCAAGTTGGACAGGAAGGGTGGAATTGATAAGGTGGAGTTTTTGGCTCATCGTAGAGACTGAAAGGAACGAAGATGAGACAAAAACAAGACGACCAGAGGGCGGTCGAGAAGACCGTCCGGGAGATCAAGCGCAGGACGCGGCGCAGGTTCAGCCCGGAAGAGAAGATCCGCATCGTATTGCAGGGACTTCGCGGCGAGGATAGCATCGCGGAGCTGTGCCGCCGCGAGGGGCTACACCAGAACCAGTATTACCGCTGGAGCAAGGAGTTTCTGGAGGCGGGCCGCAAGCGGCTGGCGGGCGACACAGAACGCGAGGCGACCAGTGGCGAGGTTCAGACCCTGCGGGAGCAGGCCGTGCAGCTGAAAGAGGCCCTGGCCGAAGCCATGCTGGAAAACCGTCTGCTGAAAAAAAGTGTGATCGGGGATGGGGAGGACGGTATATGAGACACCCTGCCTCGGAGAAGCTGGAGATCATCCGCACGGTGGAGCAATCTTCCCTGGGGGTACGCCGGACGTTGCAGCAGGTTGGCATTCCCCGATCGACGTTTTACAACTGGTACGACCGCTATGTGTCGGAAGGCTTTGATGGTCTGGAAGATAAAAAGCCCGATCCCGGCCCGGTCTGGAACAAGGTGTCGGAGGAGATCACCGATCAGTTGGTGAAGTTAGCACTGGCCGAGCCCGACCTGTCGGCCCGCGAGCTGGCGGTGCAGTTTACGGAGCAGAAGCAGTATTACCTTTCGGAATCGACAGTTTATCGCATCCTGAAACGCTATGACCTGATCACCGCACCAGCCTTTATTGTTCTGAAAGCGGCGGAACGGTTCGCCAACCCAACCACAGCGGTCCACCAGCTCTGGCAGACAGACTTCACTTACCTGAAAGTTATGGGCTGGGGCTGGTTGTATCTGTCCACGGTGCTGGATGACTTCTCGCGCTATATCATTGCCTGGAGGCTGTGCAACACCATGGGCGCCAGGGATGTCTCGGCCACGCTGCAGGATGCGCTGACGGCCACTGGCCTCAACCGCGCAGGCGTCCGGCACCGACCTCGCCTCCTGAGCGACAATGGACCGTGCTACGTCTCATCCGAGTTGCGGTCCTGGCTGGCAGAAAACGGCGTCCCGCATACCCGCGGCAAACCCTATCACCCCATGACGCAGGGCAAGATCGAACGCTGGCACCGGACTCTGAAAGACCGCATCCTGCTCAACAACTATTACCTGCCGGAAGACCTGGAGCGGCAGATCGACGCCTTCGTCCGCCACTACAACACAAACCGATACCATGAAAGCCTGAACAACCTGACACCCTACGACGTTTTTACAGGACAAGGCAGTGCCATCCTGCAAAAACGCAATCGCATCAAAGAGAAAACCTTGGCTTTAAGAAAACGGTTGCACTTCCAAACAAGGGCAGCCTAACATCAACCCAGAGGAGCCAGATCGCTACCTTATTTTTTTACGCCCTCTGTCCCAAATCATCTGACCACGTACAGTTACCGGGGAGATGCAGGAGGCGCTGGAGAAGGATATGGAGTCGCTGCGGGCGGCTGACGCTCCGGCGGCGGCAGAGCGGATTCCGCGGCTGGCGAACCTGATCGCGGCCAGCCGGGACGGACTGATGACCTGCTGGATGCTCGTCGCCCACAAGGACAAGAAGCTGTTCTGATCTATAGTGAAACTGACACCGCCCGCAAGCTCGCCCGTGCAAGTCCAGTTATCCTTAGATGCCCAGCACCTCATTTCACTTCCCTCTGATCAGCGCAAAGACATGTAAGTTACTGTACTGCCCTAGACTGGTACAGACATACATACAACGCGCAACAGTACATCAATTCCAACAGCACCATTTAAGTACTCATTTGGAGGTCGGCTATAGCTAAGCTAATGCCACGCAGAGGCACTGTGTACTGGAATGGGTTAGTCGAGCAAAACTTCATATTTCGACTGTACCTGTAGATTTGGAATGGCCGAACACTTTAAGCACAGTTGTATCTATGCGATTTTTCCGATATTCTCATTACAGTGCCTTGTTAGATTAACCTCTCATCAGGCCGATCCAAAACTCTCAACTTCTTTGGGATACTACACACGAAGGAGTCCTTTTTTGGCAGACCAATTATCAGATCAGCAAAAATGGTTGCCCGTGATCGGGCGGGCACTTGCGCACCTTTGCATGCATAATGCCGACTTGGGATCGAAAACCATTGGAGAAAAGGCATCCTTTTTGATGGCTCTCGGACTCGATATTACGGATGTGGCTGCTATGCTTAACACTACACCGGCCTCTATTCTAGAATTGATGCGCCAATCCCGAAACAAGAAGAAAAAGGGAGGAGGAAATAGGAAAGATGGCGGACGCAAGCAAGAAAAAACTCGTTAGACAAGCAAAATCCACCGAAGAAGTTTCATCCGAGGAAAAAATCGCGCGACTTCTCGGATTGCTCACCGTGAAGGATCTGGAGCAAAAAACGGAGCAGATTGCGCTTCTGCGAGCAGTTGGCTTCCAAGTCTCCGAGGTAGCCTAGATGTTGGGTATGAGTGAAAACCACCTGAATGTCGCAACACACCATGGGCGCAAAAAGCGGGCAACCGACTGACCTGACCGGGGATTTTAGTACCAGCTGAAGTGAGAGAGAATCTCATGGAGGAGGGTATTGAACATGCCGATGCAGAGGTACAAACCGGAACAGATCGTAACGGTGTTAAGACAGGTTGAAGTGGCGGTGGCAAGCGGGAAGACGACACCGCAAGCGTGCCAGGAAGCCGGGATCACCGTGCAGCTAAGAGATGAATGCCTGAATGGAGAGATCTTCTACTCATTGAAGGAGGCCCAGGTGGTGGTCGAACAGTGGCGGCAGCAGTACAACACCAGAAGACCCCACTCGGCGCTCGGCTATAGGCCCCCGGCGCCGGGGGCCTATAGCCCTGTCGGGAAACCGGTTTCTCGGCCTCAGATTGTGGTGTAAACTCTCTCACATCAGTTGGTACAAAATCTCTGGCGGGTCACTAAGAGGTAATAAGATGTCGCAGATTAATCCTGCCCTTCTAAAGCGTCTTGCCAGCACGTTAGGAGTTAAGGTCAAAAGCTTATATCCCCTCATCCATAAAGTGGCGAATTAGATGATGATCGATCGCCATTTAGCAGCGTTTGTCTTCGCCTCGGAACGTGGCATTAACATCCAACGTTATTCCACAACGGAAGAGCGTGCGCAAATTCGAGGTTCCCTTTCGCCCAATGCTAGTCCATCGCCTCCAATGGCCGCTGTACAGACCCCGAAAGTAAATCGTGAACTGAGAGGGAAGCGGAACATGAGAGCGGGTAAGTCGAAGGACAATTCGGTATTTGTCGTTCATGGTCGAAACGAACCTCTGAGAAAATCAATGTTTGAATTCCTTAGAGCTCTCGGACTCATGCCAAGGGAATGGAGCCACGCTCTCCAAATGGCAAAGGGTGCTAACCCGTGGACACTGGACGTTATCGACACTGCCATGATGAGGGCTCAGGCCGTCGTCGTACTGTTCTCTCCGGACGACGAAGCGCGATTAAGAGAAGTGTTTTGCAAAAAGAATGAACTTAGGACTGAGGGCAAACTCAAGGGACAGCCACGGCCGAACGTCATATTCGAAGCAGGACTTGCTTTGGGGATGCACCCAAAAAAGACTCTGCTCGTTCAAGTTGGTGAGGTCAAAGGCTTCACGGACATACTTGGAAAACACATCCCTCGACTAACCAATGATCAAGCAAAGCGCAATGACATCGCTAACCGTCTGCGAAAACTTGGCTGTAAAGTAGATACCACGGGAGACGACTGGCGTGTTACAGGAAACTTCGTCGCATAGAAGAACGGCATAGCGCTGGGGGAATAGTAGCATTTTATCAGGTGCTGCACCCCTCGAAGGCTCGCCCCTGCGCTTGGGCCTTCGGCAGCCACTTCGTGGAGTAGTTGTTCGGACTCGCGATGCTCGCCTCACCGTGTCCATGGGCAGTGCGTGCGGGCGCAGGGGCTAGGGGCTAGGGGGCGGGGGCGTTGGCGAGGCTGACAAGGTTGGCGAAGATCCGAAGGGCGCCGGGCACTCCGGCGGGCAACTGGCGGAACCAGACATATCCCGTATAGGCAAACAAACCCTCGCCATACCGGGCGACGAGCATGCCGCCGTCGCGCGACGGCTCGCCGGGATCGTTGCTGGCCATCAGCGGCGTATATTCGGGCGACCAGCTCTCCATGAAGTACGTTCCCCGCTCCTGAATCCAGCCGTCAAAATCCGCCGGAGTGATCTCATTGGGAAAGTGAAACAGCGGGTGAGCGGGCTGAAGCAGGCGGATGGGAGCTTCCTCCACCGAGACGCGGGGGCCGGAGCCGAGGTCGAACGGATAGGGGCCGAGCGGCGAACCGAATCCGCCGCGGCGGCTGTACTGAACGATCAGATATCCTCCGTCGTTGACGTATTCGAGCAGGCGGGGGAAGGCCGGGGCGAGGTCGCGGCGAACTTCAAAGGCGCGGATGCCGGTTAGGATGACGTTGTAGGGAGCCAGATCGCCGGAGGCCAGATCGTCGGGTGAGAGCAGCGTTACGTCCACGCCCATCTGTTGGAGCGCCGTGGGAATCTCGTCGCCCGAGCCCATGATGTAGCCAATCTTCAAGTCGGGGGCGACCGCCACGTTCACGCGCAGCAGGCTGGCTTCGGCCGGGCGGAACAGATAGCGGGTCTGGATGTGCGGGTAGTCGATGACCTGATATCCGGTGGAGAACTGTTTGCCTCCGAAGGTGGCGACGGCGCGAAACTCCGAGGCCTCGTGATTGCCGCGCAAATCGGCGGCCGGAGCCGAGACTTCAAACCGCGCCGTGGCCTCGTCTCCTGCGCCATCGAGCGAAATAGTCTGTGATGTGGGGCTGGATCGCCATCCGGCGGGAAGCTGCAACCGGACGGCGCCCGACTGCGCGCCAGCGCGATTGTTGCGGAGCTGGACCCGAACCGATCGAGAAACAGGTGTGCCGGACGGGAATACGAGGGAGGCCGGCTCGACCCAGACACCGACGGCGGGGATGACGAACAGCGGCTTCTCCTTCTCGCCGTAAACGCGGTCGACGCTGCGATAGACGACTTCCTGCGACCAGTCGAAGGAAAGGGACTGGCCGGAGCCGGCCAACGTAATGGGAAGCGAGGCGCGCAGTAGCGGCAGGTTCGCGGGGTCGCCCACCCAGGGATCGCTGGTGGCGGGGAAGTAATCCTTCGTGCGCGGCTCGACGAGCCAGTAGGGTTGCGAAAGGAGCGCATCCTCCGGGACGGTAACGCGGAAGCGGACATCAGCCGACGATGATCCCGGCGGGCTCAGCGGCTCGATGGTCCATCCGGGCGGTCCGGTGAGGGTGGGCGGGCCGAGGCGGATCAGGTCCCCGGCGCCGGGAACCGTGGCAACCGCGACCTGAAACGATGTGCCGGGAACGATCTCGCCGCAATCGGCTTCGGCTTCGAACCGTGTGATGCCCGCCAACGCGATGGCCCTCTGGAAATCCATCTCTTTCTGCTCCAGAAGAAATCCGGCTTGGTCTTTGACGTTGGCCAATAAAGCGGAGTCCGCGAACTCGTCGCGCAGTTCGCGGACCAGCCGCAGACCGCGCGCCAGAGGAGCAACAACGGTGGCCGGCTCAAATGGAGACAGCGCGGCGCGCGCCAGCTCGATGACCTGCTGGAGCCGCGCCACACGCGTTGCAACTTCCGGAGCATCGCCGGCCATGGTGGTAAACCGCGTGAGCGTGAGATCGACGCCCTCAAACGGGTTGTCGGTAGACGTCATGGGTGGCAGGACGGAATCGACCGGCTGCAGGCTGGTGGTGTAGACGCCGCGGGAGCCGCCGCGTCCCATGCCCTGGCTGCGGTGCTGGCTGCGTGCCAACATGCCGAGATCGCCGAGCTGCTCGCCATAGAGCGGGCTATAGCCGCCGAGCGTGATGGTGAGGCTACTGGCAGCGACGGGCTGGCCAGGACGGCCCCGGTTGGAGTAAAGCCGCAAAGGCTGCCAGGGTTTGAGACCCTGGGCGAAATGCTCCGGAAAACGGTTCGGGTCGCCGACGGCGCGGAAGGCCTCGATGGTGAGCGTACCGGCGGCCTGGTGATGTCCGTGGCCGTCCCGGGGAGTGCCGGAGAAACGGGAGATCAGGATATCGGGGCGGAAGCGGCGGATGATGCGGACGAAGTCGGAGAGGACGGCTTCCCGGCCCCATTTTTCGAATGTCTCGGGCTGGCTCTTCGAAAAACCGAAATCATAGGCCTGGGAGAAGAACTGGCCGGCGCCGTCGAGGTTTCTGGCAGCCACCAGCTCTTCGGTGCGCACGATGCCGAGAGCCTCGTACTGCTCGGAGCCGAGCAGGTTCTGGCCACCGTCGCCGCGAGTGGCCGACAGATAGGCGGTGCGCAACTGGAGGCCGCGAGCGAGATAGGCCAGCAACGGGTTGTTCTCGTCGTCCGGGTGCGCGCCGGTGAGCAGAACCGAGCCAACCGCGGGGAGCCGGTCCATGGCCTCGGCGAGGCGGACGGCACGGGCCGGATGGGCCGCGAGCGCGATGGATTGATCAGGAGTGCGGTAAAACCAGACGGCCGCAAGGGTCAGCAGTATGAAGGCAGAGGCAATGCGATACCGCGCGGGAATAGGGCGCGCGAGACGGCGGGCGGATCGTTTCATCCAGCGTTCTCCAGAATCTTCCGATAGAGGTTCTCGTACCCGGGAATGATAAGACTTGCACAGAAGCGTGTCAAAGCGGTGTGGCGGGCGGCCTGGGAGAGCCGGGCGTGCAGCTCCGGGTCGCGGAGCAGATCGAGCGCGTGGGCGGCCATCGTCTCGACGTCCCCGACCTCGGCCAGAAAGCCGTCTTCGCCGTGTGTGATCAACTCAGGAATACCGCCCACCCGGCTGGCTACGGCAGGCACCTCGCAGGCCATCCCCTCCAGCGCGGCCAGGCCGAACGACTCCATCTCACTGGGAAGCAGCAAAACGTCTGCATTGCCGAGAATCTGCTCCACATTGTCCTGCTTGCCGAGAAAGAAAACATGGTCCTGTAACTCATGCTTGCAGGCGAGCATCTGGGCGGCCGAGCGGTCGGGACCGTCGCCGACCATGAGTAACTTTGCGGGAACATGCGGCTGGACGCGCGCGAAAATCTCCACGGCATCCGTGACGCGCTTGACGGGACGGAAGTTGGACAAGTGCACGAGAATTTTCTCGCCGTCGGGAGCGTAGCGCCGTCGGAAGGCCTCGTCGGGCTGGCGCTGGTAGGTCTCGCAGTTGACGAAGTTGTAGATGGGATGAATCTCGCGCTCGATGGCGAACTCCTCGCAGGTCTTCTGTTGCAGGTATCGGGAGATCGCAGTAACAGCGTCGCTCTCCTGAATGGCGAACTTCGTCATGGGCAGATAGGAGATGTCCACCCCCACCAGCGTGATATCGGTGCCGTGCAGCGTGGTGATGAACGGAAGCCGGCGCGGGGCCAGCATGGCGCGGGCCAGATAGGCGCTGACCGAATGAGGGATCGCGTAGTGAACATGGAGCAGGTCCAGCCGGGCCGTCTCGGCCACCTCGGCCATCTTGGAGGCGAGCGCAAGAGTGTACGGCGGATAGTCGAAGACCGGATAGCTCATCGGCTGCACTTCATGGAAGTGAATCCGCGGGCTGGGCTGACGCAGGCGCATGGGCCAGGAGGAGGTGATGAAGTGCACCTGATGACCGCGCGCGGCCAGCTCGATGCCAAGCTCGGTGCCGACCACTCCGCTGCCGCCATAGGTGGGATAACAAGTGATGCCGATATTCATCACTGACCGCCCGGGAAAAGATGCGCGTTGCGGTCCGGCGGAAACTGACCGAAATGCGCGACAGGATCGTCGATCTCCAGAGGCTCGCGCAGCAGGAACGGCTCGCCGTGAGGAACGCCGATCATGGCGCCATAGTAGCGGGTGAGGGTCTCAAAGACCGACATGGCGTACTGGGTGCTGATGAGCGTGGCCGGGCCGGAAGAGCCGGGCTGCTTCTTCCCGCTGTGGAACTGCGTCTGGTAACACTCCAGAGCCTTGATTTTTCTCTTGTAGGTGGCAGAGATGTCGACGACAAACGAGGGCCGGAAGCCGATGCGGCCAACGTAGTAGGCGACGCGGAAGGGCCGGCAGGGAGGCTGGTCTGTTTTGATCTTCGCGAGGCCGGAATAAAAAGCCGCCTCGGAGACGAGGTTGCTGGCGTGGACGTGGTCGAAGTGGCGTTCCTCCCAGTAGGGCGCGAAGATGAGCCGGGGACGGTGCTCGCGAATGACGCGAATGACGGAGAGCAGGTTCTCCTGGCTGAGCTCGATGTTGCCGTCCGGGAGGCCCAGGTTGACGCGGAAGGCCAGCTTCAGGATGCGGTTGGCCGCCTGGGTCTCCCGCGCACGGGTCTCGGCCGAGCCGCGCGTGCCGAGCTCGCCGCGGGTCAGATCCACCGCGCCAATGCGGTACCCCTTCCGAGCCAGCAGGATTAATGTCCCGCCGCAGGTGATCTCCAGATCGTCCGGATGCGTGCCGAAGGCGAGAACGTCCGCAGATGCCGGTTCATGAGGCTGGGCAGCTTTTTGGTTCCTGGATGGTCGCATTCGGTTCGCCGGATTCAATAATATGTAAACCAGCCTAAAGCTAATCTATTGGCCGTCGACGATATCATTCCTTTTTTCGAGAATGACCCAAGGGTGGGTGCGTGTCAAGGGTCCAGAGAATGGCGCGGCCGAGGCGGAGAGGTCTCAGTGAGCTTGCAGGCGAGCGCGGAGAGAGTGCGCGGATCGTGTAGACTATTCTGCGAATGTGCGACTGCATGAAAAGGAGGCAAGCAAGCAGATGTGGAAAAACGTGATGGGCACGTTGGGAGTGGTGATGCTGGGGATAGCCTGCATGGGAGCGACGGCTCGGGCGCAGGCCGTGCTGGCGGTGGACCCGGACATGATGGGGACGTTTTCGATCATCGCGCGGGACACGGCGACCGGAGAGATGGGACTGGGCGTGCAGTCGAAGGCATTCGCGGGAGGGAACCGCGTGGTGACGGCGAAGGGCGGACTGGGAATCGTGGCGCATCAGGCGGTGTCGAACCCAATGTTCGGCGCGGTGGGACTGGAGCTGCTGGAGAAAGGTCTAACGCCGCAGGATGCGCTGGATTACATGGTGCGAGCCGACGATGGAGCGCTGCGGCGGCAGGTGGCGATTCTGGATATCCACGGGCGGTTCGCGGCATGGTCCGGGCCGGGCTGCACGGACTGGAAAGGACACAAATGCACGAGCGAGTACTGCGTGCAGGGCAACACACTCGCCGGGCCGGAGGTGGTCGACGCGATGGTGTCCAGCATCGAAAGCTCTTCGGGGCCGCTGGCCGAGCGGCTCCTGGCGGCTCTGGACGCGGGCCAAAGAGCCGGGGGCGACTGGCGCGGGATGCAGACGGCGGCTCTGGTGGTGGTCAAACCCCTGGGCGGGGCGTCGGGGTTCAGCGACCGCGCGGTGGACCTTCGTGTGGACGATCACAAGACGCCGCTCGCCGAGTTGCGGAGACTGCTGAATATTCACCGGTCAAACGAACTGATCCGGGAGACCAATACGCTGCTCGGCGCGAGGCAACTGGACGATGCGCTGGCCAAGGCAATCGAGGCGCGGGACCGCTCTCCGGAGTTCGACAACGTGTGGGTGAATCTGGCGGGCGTCTACGTGACGATGGACCGCAAACAGGAGGCGGTGGAGGCGTTGCAGCGAGCGGCGGAGTTGAACCCGGCCCGAAAAAATTATATGCCGGAGCATCCCCTGTTCGAGCAGCTCCACCGCGAGATGAACATCACCTATTGAGCGAATATAACCGCGCTTTGGATCGGAAGAAGCAGAGGGAAGGGCAGACTGACTAATGCCAGTCCGCCCTTACTCGCTATTGGTATTCGACGTTCTTGAGAAGAATGTCACCGTGCTGGACCAGTCCGAGATCGAGACCCGGCGCCTGAAACTCAGTGGGCGGGGGGAAAATCCCGACCAACAGGAAATCAATGGCTGCGCCATTCACGAGGGTGCTCGGGGGAAGCGAGAGCAGGACGTTCGGTGGGATAGTAAAACTGCCGGCGGCGGCATCCGCTGTGCAGAAAAATGCGGCGCCTACGGGGCCCGTGGGGTCCAACGAGGAGCCCCTAATCTGAACGAGCCCCCCGGGTGTTCCGCCGGTCCAGGTGATCAACTGTCCCTGACTGCGTACGACAGAGCTGATGGCATCCCTGTTGGTCCAGACCACCCGCGGACCAATCACAATCGAAGCCTGGAAAGGACCCACGGTGTTATCACCGGTCGCGCCCAACCCGTTATCGATGGTATACGTTCCGGGTTCGAGAAACGGATTCATCACGCTCAGGGACGCAAAATAACCTCCCTGAACTTCCGGCAATTGCCGGGCCCCCAGCGGACCATTGATATTAATCAATGGCCCCGCATCCAGCGGCTGGGAAACGATGGGATCTTCCGGAGACTCAACCTCGCTCCCCCCGAAACCAAAGACAGTGCAAGACCCCGGAGGAGTGCCAGTTTCCGAACCATTCGTCAATGCAAAAAGATCGAAGTCGATTCGATTGAAGGAGGCAAAGCCACTATCGGATGCCATCTCAAAGGACGGCATGCCAGGAACGGATATTTCAAAGGCGCTGCGATTCAGGGAAATGAAGCCAATGCGGGTGAAGCCCTGGGACTCCCACTGAGAGAGTTCCGCACTGGAATAGCCGTTGGGGTCCGAACAGTAATTTCCCGAGGGAGAGATCGCCATCGTCCCGACGTTGCTAACGATGTCTCCTATCTGGACGGAGACGGGAACGTAGCAGCCATCTACGCCATTCGGGACAACAAAGACGATCTGGTCCACTCCGACACAGCAACCGGAGCGGCCGCGGGTACTGAATGACAGCCTCCTGAGAACCAACCCAGACGTGTATGTCGAGTCCGGACAGATCGCCCGGCAACGGTCCGGCGGCCTCATCCCCGCTGACCGCACCAAGCCCGGTGCCCCAGAGAGTGATGATCTGACCGGGATGGGCGGCCTTGACCCGCCAGAGATTTTGTACCAACTGATGTGAGAGAGTTTACACCACAATCTGAGGCCGAGAAACCGGTTTCCCGACAGGGCTATAGGCCCCCGGCGCCGGGGGCCTATAGCCGAGCGCCGAGTGGGGTCTTCTGGTGTTGTACTGCTGCCGCCACTGTTCGACCACCACCTGGGCCTCCTTCAATGAGTAGAAGATCTCTCCATTCAGGCATTCATCTCTTAGCTGCACGGTGATCCCGGCTTCCTTGCACGCTTGCGGTGTCGTCTTCCCGCTTGCCACCGCCACTTCAACCTGTCTTAACACCGTTACGATCTGTTCCGGTTTGTACCTCGGCATCGGCATGTTCAATACCCTTCTCCATGAGATTCTCTCTCACTTCAGCTGGTACTAAAATCCCCGGTCAGGTCACCCTCGTTGATCTTGTTAAAGGGCTGGTCTGCCTGCGAGTTGAAGTTTTGAAGGACGGCCGGACCGAATCCGGCCTGATTCAGCGTGAAGATGCCGCCGGCACTTTCCACTACCGTGATGGGAGCCGGAGAGCTAGTCAGTCCGTTATAGGTCAGGGTCAGCGTTCCAGTACCCACGGGAATGTTGGAAGGCAGCACGGTCGCAACCTGACCGGCGCTGGTGTAAAGCATGATCGCATTCGTCGTAACTCCGTTGACCGTTACGCTGATGGATGTTCCCGCAAGACCTCCCGAGGTGGGAAGAGGAAAGCTGCTGACCTGGATCAGTTGAGCGGGTCCCATGTTCGTTCCGAAAACGATAAAAATGGAGCCCTGTGCAATGCCCGAGTTCGGTAACCCCTCCAAGGCATAGCTCGCCCCATTCAGGATGCCACCGGCACCGATAACGGGAACCTGCGCCCTGGCTTCCGGCAGCAGGATCAACAAGAACGCGAGCAACATCGCGTAAAGGGAATTACGGAGCATATGCGCCTCCTTGGACAGATGATTTTTTCTCGGAAAAACCAACTCTGAATGATTTACCTCTACAAAGTCATTCCCAAGTCTTCTTGCCTGGCTATCCCCAACAGGAACAGGTCTTCAGGGAGGATCAGGGATCACTCTCTGCGCTTGGACAAGGACGGAACGCAGGCATGTTACGCTCGAAGGGTAGCAATTTTAGGGTCAGAAGACTACGTCCGGGTGAGCCGAGTGTTCACGATATGTTACTGGTACGGGGAGCTGTACAGATGAGAAAGGATACCTGATCGACTACGTCGAAGAAGGGATCGCAATGGATTCGGTTCAGGGTCAGCGGGCAGCCGCAGGAACGCGCCCAAAATTCGCGCTGAATCCGCCGAGCATCGGAAAGGCGGGATCCTTCCCAAGCGAGAAGCCCCAGTTAATGTGGCTGGGCCCGTCGCCGGGCGCAGGGATGGGATCGATGGGAAGCAGTAGGAAATGTTGAGGAACGTTTTTTTTTTGTGGTTCCCGAAGTGTTAGCGGGCGAGGGCCGGAAGATCGACGAGATGGACTCCGGACTCGGCGAGCGGAGTGGCCCCGAGCGAGAGCAGCAGGTCGAATGAGTCCGGCCGGGCAATGCGCGGGCTTTGATAGAAATGATCGCCGATCTCCACGGTCTGCAGCGCGGCGGCGAGGGTCAATGGCGTCTGGCGGAATTCGTCCAAAGCTTCCAGATCCGCGTCCTTGCCGATGAGGAAGCGGATGATCTCATTGTTGCCCTTATAAGCGGCCCCGTGCAGCGGAGTCCAGCCGTGCTCGCCGGGTGCATTCAGGTCAGCGCCATGCTCATAAAGGATCTTGACGATCTCGAGAAAATCCCTCTGCTCATCTTCATACCAGTCGCGGGCCTGCGGAAAACCCACACCGGCGGCAACGGCAAACGGAGTTGTCTTCTGGTCGGTGGCCATCAGAGGATCGGCTCCGGCTGCAATCAGCGCGCGAACGGCTTCGAGGTTGGCGATGCGCGCTGCCATGAACAAGGGCGTGGCGCCCGGCAGGGCGTATCCACCTTCATTCGCGCGGGGAGGGTCTTTTGTGATGCGGGCGTTGGGGTCCGCGCCCTGCTCCAGCAGAGCAACCACCAGCTCGGGAGAACCACGTTCATCGGCGGCATAGTGCAGCGGCGTATAACCGCGGTTGTCGGCCAGATTCGGGTCAGCGCCCTGCTCCAGAAAAAACCGGGGGAAGGCGGAATGCCCGCTAGCGATGGAAAGAGCGAGAGGAGTCAGTCCCCGTTTTTCATCCGTCGCATTGAGATCCGCGCCAGCCTCAACCAGCACGCGAGCCGCGTCCACCGCGCCCTGCTGTGCTGCAAACAGCAACGGGGTGAAGCCCAGTTTCGAGCGAACATTCGGATCGGCTCCGTGCGCCACCAACGCCCGTACCATCTCCGGCTGATCCTCGGCGGCCGCCCACATCAGCGCCGTCTGGCCGCCATTGGATTCGGCGACATTGGCGTCGGCGCCAAAGACCAGAAGCGCCTCGACCACATCCAGGCTGCCGAGATCGACGGCGGTCATCAGAGCCGTTTCACCCGATAGCAGGGCGGCATCCGGATCGGCTCCGGCATCGAGCAGCAAGGCAACCATCGCGGCGTTTCCGTTGGCCGCCGCAAGAGTGAGAGGCCTGGAGCCCAACTGATTCGCCGCATTCACCTCCGCTCCGGCGCCAATCAACAGTTCGGCAGCCTCCACGTGGTTCCTGTGAACAGCCCACGCCAGCGCTCTTGTGCCATCCGGCTCGGCGGCATTCACGTCGGTCTCCTGCCGGCCGAGAATTTCCTGTACGGCGGAAAGATCGCCCCGCTTCACCGCCTCGATCAGTCCCGCATCTCCATCCGTCGCGCCCATGGCGGAGGAAGCCATCCAGCCGAGGAAAACAATCGCCAGCACCACCGGGAGGTTCATCGTTCTCATTGGCATCACCGATCCTTCAACGCAACTCTGGCACACAGTTCCGGCACGCAACTCCGGTTCAATTATATGGACAGCAGGTCCAGATTCCCCGTGCTGTCGCCGAGGCTCTCCACCCGCACTCCCACCAGATCCAGCATGGTGAGGAACAGGTTCGTCATCGGGGTGTTTTCCGGATACCCGATGTGCCGCCCCCCACGCAGCCGGTCAATCCCGCCGCCGACCAGGACCACGGGGAGGTCGTTCGTGATGTGCATGTTCCCGTCGCTCAGCGGGCTGCTGTACAGAATCAACGTGTGGTCGAGGAGCGAACCATCGCCGTCCGGAATCGACTGCAGCCGTTCGAGGAGGTAGGCGAAATGCGCGGCGTGATGAATGTTGACCTGGATCACCTTGGCGATCTTTTCCTGGTCGCCCTGATGATGGGTGAGGGCGTGATGGGAATCGCCGATATTCAGTTCGGGATAGGCGCGCTGGCTCATCTCATGGCCCAGCATGAAGGTGCAGACTCGCGTCAGGTCTGTCTGAAAAGCCAGCACCTCCAGGTCGAACATCAGCTTGCAATATTCGGGGAAATTGTCCGGGATGCCCACGGGACGGTCCATGCGGGGTAGCTCGCGCGGCGACTGCGTCTCGGCCAGCTGGATTCTGCGCTCCACATCACGGACCGATTCCAGATACTGTCCGAGCTTTCCCTTGTCGTCGGAGCCGACATCCCGCAGCAGGCGGGATACATCACCCGAGACCAGATCCAGAACGCTGCGATTCTCCCGCAACCGCAATAGACGCTCTTCCGGGTCCGTGCTTCCGCTGTCGCCGAACAGACGCTCGAAAACCGCGCGGGGATGGTTTTCCATCGGCAGCGGGGTGGTGGGATTGGCCCACGAGATGGTGTTGTAGTAGGCGCAGCTATAGGCCGATTCGCACGAGCCGAGGATGTCGGCCGATTCCAGGCTCAGCTCCAGCGAGGCCAGCTGTGTCTGCTTGCCGAGTTCCCGGGCCGCAATCTGATCGACGGACGGTCCCGCCTCCAGGTCTGCGCCCGAGGTCATCCTGGCATGCACGCCGGTGAGAAATGCCGTGCAGGCCCGGGGATGCTCGCCGCCGATCTCGCCGGGCAGCTTCAGCGCCTCGTTTTGCGCCAGCCCGCTCAGGACCATCAGACGGTCGCGGAACCCGGCGAGCGGCTGGAGGACCGGTGTCATCTCAAAGCCCGTGCCGAGACTCTCAGGAGTCCACTGATCCATCATGACTCCGTTCGGGGTGGAGTAAACCGAGAAACGGATGGGCCGGGCGGAGCCGGACTCCGCGCCCCGGGCCAGCGCGGGCACCATGGAGTCCAGAAACGGCACAGCCATGGTTGCGCCCAGTCCACGAAGGAATGTGCGGCGCGGGATGGATTTCCTGAAGATCATCATGGTTCTCTGGACCTCCTCATCTGAAATGGCATGCTTTGCACGATGCCGGAGATAATCGCCGGCCAGCGGTAGTCCGATGCCGCCCCCTGCCGGACGATTCTGCGAACGATGGGCAGGTCGTAGGGCTCCACGCCGCGTCCCATGGCGTAGGTGAGCATCCGCTCGATGAATGCATGTACGAACTGGTCCTTCTTGCCGAGCACGACCTTGCGCAAACCCGCGGGCCCGTCGAAGGTGGTGCCGTCGGGGAGAACCCCGGAAGCATCGATCGATTTCCTCGCCGCGCCGCTCGTCTCCCGCCATCGGCCCAGCCCGTCGAAATTTTCGAGAGCAAATCCCAGCGGGTCCATGCGCGCATGACAACTGGCACAAGCCGGGTTCGCGCGATGCTGTTCCAGCCTCTCGCGCATCGAACGGGCGACGCTTGCCTTTTCCTCTTTCAAGGAAGGCACATCGGGCGGCGGTGGTGGCGGTGGAGATCCGAGCAGATTCTCCAGCACCCACTTGCCGCGAATCGTGGGCGAGGTGCGGTTGGCGTAGGAGGTAACGGTCAGCACGCTCCCCTTGCCGAGCAACCCCAGGCGCGCCTCATCTCTGAGGACCACGCGGCGGAACTGGCTGCCGTAGATTCCCCCAATCCCGTAATGGCGGGCCAGCCGCTCGTTCAGGAAAGTAAAGTCCGCGCTGAGAATATCCAGAATGCTGCGGTTCTCCCGCATGATGGATTCGAAGAACAGCTCGGTTTCCCGGATCAGCGCCTCCCGAAGATTCTCGTCGAAGTTCGGAAACGAGACCGGGTCCGGAAGCACATGCTCCATGTTGCGCAGGTACAGCCACTGGCCGACGAAACTGGAGACCAGCGCGGCGGAGCGCGGGTCGGCGAGCAACCGGCTGACCTGCCGGTCCAGCACCGCCGGATCGCGCAATTCCCCCCGCTCCGCCAGTTGCAGAAGCTCCTCGTCGGGAATGCTGCTCCACAGGAAGAACGAAAGGCGCGAGGCCAGCTCAAGATCGCTGAGCGGATAGGCCTGGCCGGGTTCGATGCCGTCCGGGTCGCGCTCCACGCGAAACAGGAACTCCGGGGAGACCAGTATGCGCTGCAAGGCCAGGCGAATCCCGTTCTCAAAACCACTCTGCTTCTTTCCGGAATGATAAGGGATCAGCAGGTTCTTCACATCGCCGCCGGTTACGGGACGGCGGAAGGCGCGGCGGGCAATTCGCGAGAGAATCCGCTCCGCGCAAGCCTCTTCCTGCTCGGCGCTTTCGGGACGGCAGATAAAGATCCGCTTGCGGCTCGCTGTCTCACCGGGCCCCCTTGCTTCATACGGCCCGGAAATACTGACCTCTCCGAGACCTTCAAAGAAAGCGCGGTCATTTTCCCGGTCGCGCACACCCTCCACCTTCAACGTATCCTTGATGAAGGAGATCGCCAGCCGGTGCAAGCCCGCCTTGACGAAAACGCGAACCTCCAGATGGTCATCCGCCCTTCTGGCATAGGCCTCCATCACGGAGTCCTCGGAAGTTTCCGGCGCTTCTCCGCCCACCGGAAACAATGCCACGGGCTCGCCGT
>CAXVYQ010000004.1:0-341653 GCA_963662495.2 Terriglobia bacterium | reverse complement strand
TCGCCGCAACCTGCTTCCGGAGTAATGCCTGGACAGCTGCAACCTGCCGCTGCTCTTCGACAAGCTCGCTGGAACGACTCCAAGCTGTTGTAGCGATGCGCCAGCTAAACACAATGGAAACGGTAAGCAAGGAAACAATCGTGATGGAAACCAAAAGTTCGAGCAGGGTGAAACCTCTTTCTACCGACACTCGCCTGAACGGATTGCTGGACGAGATCATGAAATCGCATTGATCCATGGGATAAGCATTTGCAGAGTATCTCCTCTTGCTCTTGTAATCACATGCTAAGAGTTGATTTGCCCGACCGTTGCACATACTCTTCACTGGGCCCACGTCTCAGGGTTTCTCCAAAGCTGAACGGTTTCGAGCAATAGCTTGTGTTCGCCTTCATTCACTCTTGTCTTCCAATAAGCCTCCAAAACAATCCGGACCAGGATCGTTTCTCCCGGAGTGGTCTGGGCTGATGGATGTAATCGGCTGGCCTGCGCTTCCCAGCGAAATTGTTCATCCCATCTCCCCTGGATTTTTTGGTCCAACGGAAACACTGGGAAGGCCTGCCCTCTTTCAGCACGGATGAGCAAGTCGTTGAGCTGACCCTGCGCTAGTAACCGGGCCTGTTCAGGAGCTTGAAGCCTCCGCAGATTTCCAAGTGAACTGGCAAGTAAACCCATGAGGGCAGCGATTGCGGTCCCCAAGATTGCCGTAGCCACCAGTACTTCCAACAGCGTAAACCCCTTTGGGGTCGACCCTTGTTTCAGACCTTGCCAAAGCGAAAAGTGGCATCCGCGTATGCCTGTATTCTTCGGTTTGGAGCTGATGGCTCGCCGCATTATTCCACCACCTTAGCAGCACCGGTGAGTGGATCACTTACTACCAAAATCTCTCGTGTCCGATTGGAAAGGACCACTTCCAACATCGGAGTGGCGCCATCCGGCGTGAATACAAATTTACGAATTAGAGACGATGGATTTTCCTGAAGGGGTAAGATACTAGCCACCTGGACGGAATCGGGAAATTCGTAGTTCCTCTTGGTCCCACCCTGCAAATCGACGATAGCGACGCGGCCAGCTTCGCCATCAATTTCGAGTTGGACTGTCGTCTGTCTGAAAACCGCGTAGTCGCGCGTATACCGAACGGCTGCCGCCAGACGCTGGGCTGATGTTCGCAATTCCAATGTCCGAATCCCAGAACCAATAGATGGGAACACAATTGCCACCAAAATAGAAGCCAGCGCTAACACAACCAGTAACTCCAGCAACGAAAGCCCGGCAGATTTACTGACCACCACTCTCATTGACTACTCCAGCTGACAACATCCGCGTCTTCCCCTTCACCACCCGATTGACCATCTGAGCCGAAGGAAAATATGTCGGGCTCATCGCCGTGCTCACCCGGATACCTGTAACCGTACGGTGCACCCCAAGGATCCAGCGGCGCATCCTGTGGCAAGTAAGGGCCGTCCCATCGTTCCAATCCAGGGTTAACGCGCAGCGCCTCTAGTCCCTGTTCTGTGGTAGGAAACTGCCCCGTATCCAGTTTGTAGATGCCCACCGCAGTCTGGAATGCGTTGATTTGTGCTTTCGCCGCCGTGGAACGCGAACGGCCTACCTGCCGGAACAGTCTCGGACCGACTATCCCGGCGAACAACGCAATGATCGTTACCACTACTAACAGCTCAATTAATGTCACGCCGCTCTGTGAACGCGTTTCATTACACCGACGATTGGTCTCGAATCTCCCGTGCAATCTCAGTCTCGGTAATTGAAGAGGCGGATTGCTCTCCAACTCGGGCGGGGTGGGAGTAAATGAGAACGAGATTCTCGAATTTGCCTTCTGAATGAAAGATTTTCTTAACACGCTACACCTCAGAATGGAATATCGTTGATGCTTGTGATGGCGAGCAGCAAGGAGAGAACAATCGCTCCCACCATCAAGCCCATCCCCAAAATGACGATGGGTTCAAAAAGTGCAGTAAGTCGTCGGAGAGCCACACGGGTCTCAGCATCGTATATGTTGGCAAGTCGATCGAACATCACATCCAGCCGACCTGTTTCTTCCCCGACTCGCAGTAAGTGCACCGCAAGGGGCGGGAAACATTGGGCATGCTCCAGGGGACCGGATACACCTTCTCCCCGCTTCACTCCTTGGATTACACTCTCGATGGATCTGGCCATTACACTATTGGTAATCGTCTCCTTCACGATTTGGAGCGATTCAACGAGTGGCACACTGTGGCTAACGAGCGTCGCCATAGTTCGGGCAAACCGTGCTGTCTCCGCCTTACGAACCATTTCGCCCACTAATGGGAATCGGAATACGAACCGATCCCACTTTTCACGGCCTTGGACTGAACGAAGCACACGGTCGAAGATGACAAATATTGCGAGGACGCCTAGAGCCAGGAGCCACCAATAGGTTTGGAAAAACTGCCCTGCTGCCAACAGAATGGAGGTAGAGAGCGGCAATGGCGCTCCAATGGATTCAAAAACCTCAGCAAACCGAGGGATGACGAAATTCAGTAAGACCGCCATAGACGCTACAGCTACCACAATCAACAAAACCGGGTAGATCAGGGTAGAAATGAGATGGCTCCGCCACTCTGCCGCTCCAACCTCAAAATCAGAAAGCCTCTGGAATACAACAGGCAAGGTCCCACTGGCTTGGCCCGCCCGAACCATGTTTACGTATAATTTGGAGAAGATCTTTGGGTGTTCCGCTAAAGCATCAGACAGAGACTTTCCAGCCTTCACCTGATCCAGAAGTTCTGCAACGACAGAGCGAAAGGATCCGCTTGCAGTCAATTGGGAACAGATACGGATAGAACGATCCAGCGGCAACCCCGCCTGCAGCAAGGTGGCCAGCTCCTGGGTAAACCTAAGACGGTCTTGCCCAACGCTTCCACTTCGTTGGAAGAGACTCATTCGCCTGCCCCTCTTGGCTGGGGCCGTTAGGCGCTGCAGCCATCCCCTCCACCCGTCTATTACAGATTGTTCCGGATCCGCTCCCACGTATACCGGAATCAGGCCAAGCCGTTGCAGGTCTTGCGCCACTGTTGTTTTACTCTTTCCCTGGCGCGTTCCCTGCTGCCATTTTCCCGAAGTGGTCGTCGCCCGATAATGAAAGGTTGCCATCTCTTGTTCTCGATCTCTCCTACAGTATCTGTGTCACCCTGATCAATTCCTCAGGGGTGGTGATGCCATTACGCACTTTTTGCCAGCCATCCTCAACAAGTGTTCTCATGCCTTTGGAACGGGCGGCCCGTGCCAAATCGATAGCATCCGAACCCGCCATCACCATTTTCCGGACTTCATCGTCGAGCTCCATCAGCTCAAAGATGCCCACTCGCCCTCGAAAGCCCGTGTGTGAGCACGATTCGCATCCAGCGCCCCGATAAACCTTGCACTTGTCCTCTGTAATCTCCATTCCCATTGAACGGACCCATTCTGGTGAGGCCATTTCCTCTCGCCGACACTGTTTGCAGACCACACGGACCAACCGCTGGGCAAGAACAGCCACGATAGAGGAGGTGAGTAAATAATTTTCTATCCCCATATCTGTCAACCGGGTGACGGCGCTTGGGGCATCGTTGGTGTGGAGTGTACTGAGAACTAAATGACCGGTTAGTGCAGCACGAATGGCGATCTCGGCAGTTTCACGATCTCGGATTTCACCAACCATAATGACATCGGGATCCTGGCGGACGATGTGGCGGAGTCCAGAGGCAAAAGTTAGCCCAATCTGCGGGTTCACGTGGATTTGGCTTACTCCGTTGATCTGGTATTCCACCGGATCCTCGATGGTAATGATCTTTCGCTCTTGGATATTCATGCGCTTGAGGACACTGTACAGCGTAGTGGACTTGCCGCTGCCGGTGGGCCCGGTGACAAGGAAGATCCCATGAGGCAATGAAGAAAAATGCTCCATTCGCTGCAGCAGATATTCCGGAAAGCCCAAACCCTCCAGAGTGTAACGTTCACTCTCACTGCGGTCCAGCAATCTCATCACTACACTTTCGCCGTGCAGTGTGGGTAGCGTGGATACGCGCAAGTCAACATCGCGGCCCAGAATCTTCAACTGAATCCGTCCGTCTTGGGGCAAGCGGCGTTCCGCGATATTCAATTTGGCCATCAGCTTGACTCGAGAGATTACGGCAGCCTGCGACTCACGGGAAGGTGATTCAACGGGATGGAGCACTCCATCCAGCCGATACCGCACACGGAACTCTTTCTCGATGGGCTCTAGGTGGATGTCGCTAGCTCCCCGCTCGACGGCCATTGCAATGATGTGGTTGACCAAGCGAATGACTGGTGTTTCACTCGCCATATCCCTCAGATTTTCAAGATCCTCTGCAGCCTCCGAGTCAGATTGCTCTATTTGAGTTTCCCCGGAATCAGTTTCTTCCTCGTCCGGGTAGAAGCGATTCAAGGCCCCCAAAATTTCCACCTCGGAGCCTAGCAGAACCTGCACCTTTTTATGTGTATAGAGTCGCACCGCGGCAATTGTTTCCGAATCGAGCGGGTCTGCCATTGCCAGTTTTACGGTGGAATTTTCAACCCCCAGCGGTATGAATCGAAACTGTCGCATGAACCGCACCGAGATGCCTTCCACTTCCGGAGAGATGGCCGGTAGTTCATGCCCCGTAATTATCGGAATACTTAGTTGATCAGAAAGCGCCGCCAGCACATCGCGTTCCGTAAGGTAACCCAGCTCAACCAGGATACGCCCTAGCTTGCCGGGACGTTCCTTCTGTATAGTAAGAGCCTTCTCCAATTCGTCTGACTGGAGAAGACTTCTCTGCAGGAGTATTTCTCCCAACCGCTTCCGTAGAACCATTGTGTAGATTCCTTAGATCACCGAAAAATTAGAACTCCAGGGCATCGACTTGCTTTCGAAACTCTGTAGGGGATATCCGGTCCGTTCTAGCCATTTCCAGATCCCTGTAGCTGACATCAATAACCAATTGGCCTGGCAGATCTTCCGTCCGTTCACTCGGAAGATTGAAGAAGTGAACGATAACTGCCACTCGGTGTTCGTCATTTAGAGCGGTAAACTCTGAATCTGGTTCCAGTAGAAGATCGCTCAAAATGTTCCTCAGCTGTTGAATACGTTCGCGTTTCGATTTCCGAACTGATTGCAGTTCCTCAGTCGTGTAAGGCTGATAGTCAAAGATGGACAGGACCCGCAACGGGTAAAGATTTACTTCCATGTGAAAAACCAACCCGAACCCTGGCAGGTAGGTCCCCTTGGCATCCTGCAGTACGGCTAGCGGATGTTGGAATGTTGCTTCCAGGCTGCGATTCAGGCGTTCCTGAAAAAGTTCTGCCTGGCTGAGAAGTCTCTTCAAATCTACCTCCGGCTGCGTAGATCGTTGACCGGCCGGTTGGACCCAAGTGTCATTAATCACTTTACGCGAGGTCGATTGTGTGCCCTGTGGCGGCTGCAGCGTCCATCCCATTGGGATAACACAACCAAATAGAATCCCACTCATAAACATCACATGAATTACTCGCTTCATTGATTCCCTCCAATTTCCGAAACCCTTTGATCCGTAGGGTCTACAACCCCTGACGTTCGTTCAAACTGGACTGTTCTATCAACTTGCTCATGTATTGCTGGTTTTGCACTTGCTGCTTCCACATCGTTACCCGGCCCGCTTCAAAGTATCGCAAGCTCTCGGCGAATTCACGCCGGTCCTGCAGCCTTTGTTGCATAATTTGCTCTGAGACGGTTTGCACAAGTCGCTCCGCCTCATGTTGCTGATGTACCTCGCTTGCTGTTATTGCTTCCGCAACAAGATGTATAACTTCCTCCCGGCCTAGTGCGGTGTCCGATGCCGCCGGGATCGAGGCAGGGAATTCAGCAATTGCGGCCATTTGAGAGCGAGTAAATCCACCAAAGGCGAGCTCCAGATGCCCATCCTCATAGGAAAGGTTGGTCTGAAAGAAAGCCAACAGGGCGATAGCCAAACAGGCGAAGGCACTTGCGGCAAAGACTAAGCGGGCAGGATTGGACCAGAACGCCACCCATCGGTTCGGCGGCTCCGCAACCAGCCGAATACCCTGCGGAATTTCACTGAAATGGGAGTCGCTCTTTAAATGTCCAAGGGTCTGCTGGAAATTTCCCACTTCGATCGAGCACGCGGCACATTGTTCCACATGGGCATCAACTTCCGCTCGGATCTCGGCAGAGGCTTCATCGAGTACATAATCCAGCAATAATGGCCGCACCTTTTCACAATTCATGACCACTCCTTTTGGCGCGTTCTTCACTGAGGAGACTATGGCGCAGTGAGTAAACGTTCCGCGATTAATTCACTAACCTGATTGCGGCTTTCGCTGTCTCACAATCAACTTCGGCTTGGCCGGACTAGCGGCAAGCAATCCGCGTAGCCGGGTGAATCCCGCATAGATTCTGGACTTCACGGTGCTAACCGGGCAGGAGAGAATCTCGGAGATCTCATCAAATCGAAATCCATGATAGATCTTGAGAATGATTGCCACACGTTGTTCCAGTGTGAGCAAGTCCATAGCCTCTCTAACCGAAAATTTCATCTCCATGCTGAGTACCGATGGGCCCGGTGATTTAAGGTTCCGATACGGTCCCTCTGTGTCATCGGAACTGTTTGAACCTCCCAGGGATGAATCCAGGCCAGGGACTTTCTCCAGTCCTTCCAGATGCAAATGCTGCCGGAGATGGGAGTAGGTAAGGTTATGGGCGATCCGGAACAGCCAGCCGGGGAATTTGGTCACATCACGCAATTGGTGAATGCTCTGATAGGCCATCAGAAACGTCTCTTGGCAAAGATCAAGAGCATCCTCCTTATTGCCAGTGATGCACAGCACGTAATTGAAGAGACGATTCTGCCAACGTGAGATCAGGCAGTTGAAGGCTTCCACGTTTCCCTTCCGTGTCTGGGCTACAAGCTTCGAGTCTGACTCAGTCCGCAACAAAACTTACCCCCTATTTATAAAGACGCACCAGAGGATGAAAAAGTCTAGAAGTTTAAAAATATTTTATAACTCTTTCAATATGAATAACTTGATATGATGTCCCAGAGATGTTTCGCGGGAATAATCTCCATTCTGAGGTGCAGCATCACCAGGAGGGCGACCCACTCTTCCCGGATTTTGAGATTGAATTGCTGCGAATCCTTGTTCATTGCCTCGGGAATTCTAAGTTGCCTTTGCCGACTTTTCAAGACATGTATTGTGGTATGCTAGCGGTGACAGAAGAACGGAGTTAGCGCTCTGACGCTGAGAATGTCTTTGTCAGCAAGACATTCGATTCTCCCCGCCCCCCCCTTGAGGTCTTTCACTGTTCGACGAGCATAGCTTGTATTGGCTATCGCAAAGTGCGTGAATTGCGGAAACGATATCAGAATTTGCAGCACTGCCGACTCCGGGCGTGAAAGGAGGTATCTTGGGCAACATAATTCGACTCAAGAAACACACTCTGATAGGGGCTGTAGTCATATTGTTGTCCATTGTCGGGAATACGGTTTGGGCCGTTGGCGTTTGCACTCCAAGTGGAGCACCCAAGCAGCTGCGGGCGGAAGGCAGCGTTGAGGTGCTCGGTGCGATTGTATTGAACTGCAAAGGGATTGTGGTGACCCGCCAGAGATTTTGTACCAACTGATGTGAGAGAGTTTACACCACAATCTGAGGCCGAGAAACCGGTTTCCCGACAGGGCTATAGGCCCCCGGCGCCGGGGGCCTATAGCCGAGCGCCGAGTGGGGTCTTCTGGTGTTGTACTGCTGCCGCCACTGTTCGACCACCACCTGGGCCTCCTTCAATGAGTAGAAGATCTCTCCATTCAGGCATTCATCTCTTAGCTTCCCATTAAAACTTTCGCAGTACCCGTTCTCCCACGGGCTGCCAGGCTCGATATACAAGGGCCCTGTCCCCAAGCTGGTCAGCCAGGTGCGCAATTGCTGCGCCACAAACTCCGGACCGTTATCCGAACGAATGTGCTCCGGGATGCCCCGCCACAGCATGACATCGGACAGAGTCTCGATCAGATTCTGATGATTCAGCCTCCGCTCCACTCGCAGGGCCAGACACTCGCGCGTGTACTCGTCAATCAGCGTCAGGATCTTCAGCAGCCGGCCATCATGCGTTCGCGCACTGACGAAGTCGTAGCTCCAGACTTGATTCGCCCGCTCGGGCCGCAGCCGGATACAACTCCCATCGTTCAGCCACAGCCGCCTCCGGGGATGCTGTTTCTGCGGCACTTTCAATCCCTCTCGCCGCCAGATCTGCTCCACCCGGTCGCGCCCCACCGGCCATCCCGCGTTCTGCAGCAGAGCAGTTATCCTGCGGTAGCCATAACGTCCATACTGCTCGGCTAGCAAAATGACCGCCCGCGTCAGTTCATCCTCATCGGCTCGTGGCGTCGATTGGTATCGTTGCGTTCCTCGCCATTGCCCCAGCAGCCGGCAAGCGTGCCTCTGGCTGATTCCGTACTGACTTTCAGCCCGCTCTACCGCACAACTCCGCCGCTCAGGGCTTAGAAGTTTCCCTCTGCCACGTCCTTTAAGATTTGCTTCTCCAGACTCAACTCCGCCACCAGCCGCTTCAGCCGCGTATTCTCCTTCTCCATCGCCTTCAGCCGCTTGGCTTGCTCCACCTTCAGTCCGCCATATTCTTTCCGCCAACGATAGTACGTTTGCACGGTGATCCCGGCTTCCTTGCACGCTTGCGGTGTCGTCTTCCCGCTTGCCACCGCCACTTCAACCTGTCTTAACACCGTTACGATCTGTTCCGGTTTGTACCTCTGCATCGGCATGTTCAATACCCTCCTCCATGAGATTCTCTCTCACTTCAGCTGGTACTAAAATCCCCGGTCAGGTCACACCTGTTGCCGAGGACTATCCAACGGGCTCACCGCTGCCCCCTGTAATGCACCCCATCCTACTGTTGAAAACAGGTGGAAGCAACAAGCCATGACGACCATCATGAAAACAAAAGATTTTATGGATTGAGACATGACGAGTATCATTTCAACAAAAATGACCCTCTGAGGAAGGCATCCCCGAAAGGATTTAAGAAAATGCTAGTTGGCCTGCTCACGCAGGCCAACTAGCATTTAAGGGTTCATTACAGTTGCTAACAGTCAATCGTCAGCTTCTGTATCTTATTTACCGAGGCTCTCGCCTTCCGGACCCGAACGGTGACCGGCAGGTATGACATTTGCCTCGTACCCCTGAGCCAACATGGGAGCGGTAGCAGCGCCAAACCAGTCGGTAATGAAAGCGAATGAGTGGGCATTCAGGAAATTACAAACACCTAAAACGTAGCCGGCAAATCCATCAAATCCAGCCAGTGTCGAAACATTAAAGGCCCAAGTCTCGCCGACAGCGATCTCTGGAGAGGTGGAGGAAATTGGCGCTCCACCAGCAGAAGGATATCCGGTCAAGACGCAATTACCATCCTGTGCCTGGGCACCGTTGTTGTTCGCAGCACCAAATGCAGCATCGTCCTCTGTGGTATTGGCAATAGCAATGCCTGTGTCATACCCAGCGACGTTCGAGACAACCCAGGTATACTCCAACCGAGTGGTGCAGTCATTGACGCTGAAACCATCAAAGACCTCTCCGGTATTCACAAATTCAGGTACTTCACCATCCGAAAGGTCACCTGCCTCATAGGTAACTTCCACATCAATCGTCTCACCAAGTCCAACCGAGTCGAGCTCATCTTTAGTATATACCTGAAAGAGGAGTACGAAATCTTCAAGGCCCACACTTGCTGAGGTTCCACTTACCTCAAATGAGAACTCCAGGTCTTCGATCCCGTCAGCAGTCTGTTCGTAAAATTCCATGCCTCCAACTAATGCAATATCTAAGAATGGGTCGTCACCACCCTCATTATCGGAAATCTTAAACAGCTTGACCGTGACGCCGTTAGGAACATCTACAAAATTAACTACGAACACCATGCTGACCTGAGCGTCATCGCCATAATTAGCAAGAAGTGTTTCATCGCCATCGGTTGTGAAGGCTTGACGGTCTTTTTCTGAGATCTTCAACTCAATCAAGAAGCCTTCATCTGGCTCTAGGTCGACGCCGATTAGTTCGGCATTTGGTGTGCAGGTCAGAATAGCTCTGCCCCCTGTATACTTAAAGGTAAATGGGTCTTCCACATCAGCAACTTTCGCACTATTACCTCCGAAGAAGGTAATCGGAGGCTCTCCAGCACCAGTAATTGCGGAAACCGACACATTAATTTCGGAACCAGCTCCTGCTGCGCTTGAGTCCACTCGAAGACCACCAATTACAAGGACATCACCCACATCGATCATGCAAGGAGCCGAAAATTCAAGAATTAAGAGGGTGCCATCGAGAGTATCGACGTCATCAACTATGTTACAGTCTGCTGAAACCGAAGTGGCTGGTAGCAATATAGTTACTGGTTGCGGATCATCATCTTCATCCTCACCTAACGATGCGGACCCCATAATCCAGCACAATTTGGGACGGGTTTGTGCCGCCTCCGGTAATTGTCCCTGCTGAGGTTGCTGTCAATACAACAGATCCCACGGCATCGGCAAGACTTGTCGATCTTGCCGTTCTAGTATTTGATGTGACCGTCCATGTTGTTCCAAATTCCATCTGAGCGAAGGCGTTGGCATGGATCATTAAACCCAAGGCAACCACCGCTGCCATAGCAAACAATCTCTTTATTCGATTCATTTCTTCAGTCTCCTTCTCTTTTAGGTCTTTCTCCTAGAGTTGTTCGCTTGGAGCGCTTTTTTACTGCCTACAGCTTGGCGCCCCTGTTCTTTTGTTACTTACTTCACACTACCTTTGGCTTGCTGGGCTGGCGCGAACGACCGTCGTTTCGGCAAGCCGAAATCCTTTTTCCCCCTGCAACATCCTCCTGCAAATGGCCGCAGATCATCTCCTCATGGGTCTTCATCGGTCGCAGCCGGAGTCCCTCATCGGAGTTGTCTGCACACGCCCCTGATAAGATCACAAACAATCGTCTGCGTTTATATCACCCCCAATTTGCCGAAGGCAAGCGGTTTTCTCAAAATTGTTCTTTGAGTAACCTCTGTCCCTCTGCCGTCCAGGGGCTGACTGGGCTGCATTACTTAAATGCGGATTTCCAAGACACCGAAAAGTAACATCCAGCTTCATTTCAAGTCAATCTCAAATTCTGAAGCCGTGGCACCTTTCCGTAACCATTGTGGTTCAAAGCTTCGGACAAACGATTGGGTTCAAAACAGAACTGCTTATTACTGCGATGCGGTCCTGAATGCAAGTCCCATTTACCAATTTATTTTCTGGTACGAACTTCCTAGGTCCCAAAGGCACTCCCGGCTGGCCGAAATGACACCCCCCAATCCGCAAGCGCCGTTTTTGACCGCCCTCACCGCCTGTGCTATGTTTTCAACAGGAGAGCGACTATCACCATGCGACGGGCACGGCAATTCTTCGGCGAAAAATATGGCGTCTCAGACACCGACCTGGAAAAATACCTCTCCGCGGCGCTTGCGGCCGGCGGCGAATACGCTGACCTGTACTTTGAATACCGCTCCACCTCCTCGCTCAGCCTCGATGAATCCATGATTAAGAGCGCCACGCAGGGCGTCTCGGTCGGCTGCGGCGTGCGCGTCATCTCCGGCGAGCGCACCGGCTATGCCTATACCGATGATCTGGCGTCGGACAAAATCCTGCAGGCCGCCGGCCTGGCCGCCCACATCTCGAGCGGCCCGGCGCGCGTCTCCACCGTCGGGCTATCGGAGATGGCGCTGCCGCGCAGCCTGTATCCGGTCGTCACGGCCCCCACGGACGTGGAGCTGGCCGCCAAGCTGGACCTTGTTTGGCGCGCCGACCGCGCCGCGCGCAAGTATGACCGGCGCATTCAGCAGGTCCGCGCCGGATATGCGGATGAGGTCCGCTCTATCCTCAACGTCAATTCGGAAGGCGGCCTCACCGGCGATTATCAGCCGCTGGCCCGGCTCAGCGTTTTCTGCCTGGCTCAGGACGGCTCGCAGACGCAGCAGGGCTTCAGCGGCGGCGGCGGCCGCGTCGAGCTGCAATTTTTTCTGGAGGAAAAGACCCCCGAGCATTTTGCGGAAGAGGCGGCGCGGCAGGCCATCGTACAGCTCACCGCCGTGGACGCGCCGGCCGGCGAGATGCCGGTGGTCCTGGGCCCCGGCTGGCCCGGCATCCTGCTCCATGAAGCCATCGGGCACGGGCTGGAAGCGGATTTCAACCGTAAGAAAACCTCCGCCTTCTCCGGCCTGCTCGGTGAGCGCGTGGCCAGCGATGCCTGCACCGTGGTCGATGACGGCACGTTGCCGGGACGCCGCGGCTCGCTGAACGTCGATGACGAGGGGACGCCCACGTCCCGGACCGTTCTCGTGGAAAAGGGCATCCTGCGCGGCTATCTCCAGGACCGGCTCAGCGCCAAACTCACCCATGCTCCGCTCACCGGCAACGGCCGCCGGGAAAGCTATGCCCACATCCCCATGCCGCGGATGACCAATACCTACATGCTGGCCGGCGAGTCGGCGCCCGAGGATATTCTGCGCTCGGTCCAGCGC
Source organism: Terriglobia bacterium (assembly GCA_963662495.2). Taxonomy (GTDB): domain Bacteria; phylum Acidobacteriota; class Terriglobia; order 2-12-FULL-54-10; family 2-12-FULL-54-10; genus SHUM01. The sequence continues at coordinate 329,102 of CAXVYQ010000004.1, read as the reverse complement.
GGGCTCTATGCCGTTCAGTTCGGCGGCGGGCAGGTGGACATCACCAACGGCAAATTCGTTTTCTCGGCCTCGGAGGCCTATATCATCGAGGACGGCAAAATCACTCGTCCGGTCCGCAACGCCACGCTGGTCGGCGACGGCCCCACCGTCCTGCGCCATGTATCCATGGTGGGCAATGATCTCGCGCTCGATGAGGGCATCGGAACCTGCGGCAAGGACGGCCAGTCGGTTCCCGTCGGTGTCGGCATCCCCACCATCAAGGTGGACCGGCTCACCGTGGGCGGCACCGGATAACCCGGGGGCCACTCTCCCGAACAAAAAGGATTCCAACAACCAGATCGATGGAAAATCTGCAACAACTGGCACAGGAGGTCGTCGAGAGCGCGGTGAATGGCGGCGCCACGGCGGCCGACTGCATTGCGCGGGAAGGGAATGAGTTCACCGCAAGCGTCCGCCGCTGCGAGGTGGAGCAGTTGAAGGAAGCCGGCTCCAAGGCACTCGGTCTGCGGGTTTTTCTCGGCCAGCGGGCCGCCAGCTCGTATACCTCCGATTTTTCCTCCGAAGGAATCCGCCAGCTCGTTACCGGGGCGCTGGCCGCCGCCCGGGTTACCTCGGAGGACCCCAGCGCCGGGCTGGCCGACGAAAAGTTGCTGGGCCAGCACCCGGATGATCTGGGCATTTTTTCCGATGACGTCACGCGGCCCGATGCGCCCGCCTGGATCGAAACCGCCCGGCGGGCCGAAAAGGCGGCATTCGATTTCGATCCCCGCATCAGGAACTCGGAGGGCGGCAGCTTCGATGCCGCTCATGGCAGAAAGGTCCTGGCCACCTCGCATGGCTTCTGCGGCGAATATCGCCGCTCATCCTGTTCCCTGGCGGTTTCGCCGATTGCGATTCCCGACTCGGCGGGCGAGACCGGCGGGGCGGGCATGCAGCGTGATTACTGGTACAGCGTCGCCCACGGCCTCTCCGGCCTGGAAGCGCCCGAGGCGGTGGGACGCAAGGCCGCCCAGCGCGCGCTGCGGCGGCTCGGAGCCCGTAAGGTCCCCACAGCGCAGGTTCCCATCGTCTTCGACCAGCAAACAGCGCGCAGCCTGATCTCCAGCCTGTTTGACGCTCTGAACGGCGACGCCATCTATCGCAAGGCGTCATTTTTTGCAGACAAGATCGGTGAAACCGTCGCCGCCGAATCGGTAACCCTGATCGACGATGGCACCATCTCTGGCGGCTTCGGTTCGGCGCCCTTCGACGGCGAGGGAGTTCGGACGCGCCGCACCGTGCTCATTGACCGCGGCGTTCTCAAGAGATATCTGCTGAACAGCTACACGGGCCGCAAGCTGAATATGGAGTCCACCGGAAACGCCTCGCGCGGCATTGCAGGTAATCCGGGCATCGGGCCGCACAACTTTTTCATCGAACCCGGCACGCAGAGTCCAGAGGAGTTGATCGGTTCGGTCAAAAACGGATTTTATGTCACCGAATTCATGGGTTCTGGTGTAAACGTCGTTACCGGGGATGTTTCCTACGGCGCGGCGGGCCTGTGGATCGAGAATGGAGAGCTGGCCTCTCCGGTCGAAGAGGTTACCGTTGCTGGAAACCTCCGGGACATCTTTAAAAATATCGCAGCCATCGGATCCGATCTGGAGTTTCGCGGTTCCATGGCTTCGCCGACTATCCTCGTCTCCGAAATGACGGTGGCGGGACAATAAGGAAGATTGATTCAATGGATACCAAAAGCATTGCCGATCGGGCGGAAAGAAAAAAATCCAAGCGGGAAGCGCGCAAGAAAGCTCCCGCCAAAGGCAAGCGGACCGAGCCTCGCGGGGCGCATAAGATCAAGGTCAAGAAGCTGGCTCGGGGCCGGACGAAACGCTAGGACCTGCGGCCCGTGGGAACTGTGGGAATTCAGGGAACTTAGGAAACGGGGAAACTAATTTCCCGTGACAGGGCCGGCCCACAGTTTTGCCCTGTCTCCCTGGTCCTCCCCACGTCCGCCGCTTTCCGGCCGGACTTCGATTGAAACCTCCGCCATGGCGTCGCCCTCCCTGCCCATCGAGGACTTTATCTCGTCTCTCCCAAAGGCCGAGCTGCACCTGCATCTGGAAGGAGCCATCGACCGGAATACCTTGTGGGAACTGGCTCAGCGCCAGAACTCCGCGCTTGCCTCGCAGGGTCCGGCGGCAGCCGAAGCGCTCTTTCAGACGCGAGACTTCCCCTCCTTCATCGAAGCCTTCAAGACCGTTTGCCTCCATCTGGCCGGCGCGGCGGACTACGAGCTGGTTACCTACCGCGTGCTGAAAAAGCTGGCCGGCCAGAATGTCCGTTATGCGGAGATCACCCTGGCCGCCGGCGTTATGGTCTGGCGGCAGCAGGATATCGCAGCCATGTTTGCCGGTGTGGAGGCCGGGGCGCGGCAGGCACGGGAAGAATTCGGCATCCGCGCGCAGTGGATTCTGGACGGCATCCGGCACTTTGGACCAGACAATCTCTGGCCGGTGGCGCGCGCCGCCGTTGCGCTGCGGGACCGGGGCGTGGCCGGTCTCGGCATCGGCGGGGATGAAGCCGGAGGTCCGGCCGAATGGTTCGCGGAGGTCTTCAAGTTCGCCCGCGGAGAAGGGCTGCACGTGGTGGCGCATGCCGGTGAAACCGTCGGACCCGAGTCGGTCTGGAGCGCGCTCCGGGTATTGCGCGCCGAGCGCATCGGCCACGGGCTCACCGCCGTTCGCGATCCCGAGCTGGTCGACTATCTCTCCGAGCATCAGGTCCCGGTCGAGATTTGCCTCACGAGCAACCTGCGCACCGGAGGCATCCGTGCTCTCGGCGAGCATCCTATCCGCGAGTACTACGGCAAGGGCCTGCAGATATCGTTGCACACCGATGACCCCGCGCTGTTCGGCACCGACCTTCACCGCGAATACCTGCTGGCACATCGGACGTTCGGCTTCACCCGCGAGCAACTGCGCGAGCTGGCCATGAACGGCTTCCGGGCGGCCTTTCTCTCCGAACAGGAAAAGGAAATTTATCTGGCGGAATTTCACCCGGATACGATTCAATAGAAAAATCCATGCGCATCCTCATCACCGGCGGAGACGGAATGTTGGGCGGCGACCTCGTCGAGGTACTGCAGCCGTCGCACAGCGTGGCTGCGCTGGGGCACGCGGAATGCGACATCACCGATGAGGCCGCATTGCAGCGCGTGTTCGAGCAGCACCGGCCGGAGTTGGTCATCAACGCGGCGGCCTATACCGATGTCGATGGATGCGAGCGAAATCCCGGCCTCGCCATGGCGGTGAACGGCGACGGTGCAGGCAATGTGCGCCGCGCGGCCGAGGGTGTAGGGGCGCGGGTGTTTCACATCAGCACCGATTATGTCTTCGATGGCGCGCAGCAGACGCCCTACGGTGAACGGGACGCGGTGCATCCCGTAAGCGCATACGGGCGCAGCAAGCTGGAGGGCGAGCGGCAGGTGCTGGAGGGCGGTGGAGATCGATCACCACATCTTGTGATCCGCACGTCGTGGCTCTACGGACGGCATCGCGTGAACTTCGTGGACCGGGTCATCGAACAGGCGCAAATAAAGGGTTTGGTGAAGGCCGTGACGAATCAGCGGTCGTGCCTGACGTGGACGCGGCATCTGGCTCGGACGACCGGCAAGCTGGCTGGAAAACTGGCCACGGGCATTCTGCACCTTGCCGGAACGGGCGTCTGCACGCGGTTTGAGATCGCCGAACACATTGTGCGGAAGCTGGGATGCGACGCAAAGCTGGAGCCGGTGGAGTGGGGAGATTTGAATCTGCCCGCCACGCGGCCAGCCTATTCGGAGATGACTTCGGAGCGGCTGGATGAGTTGCATCTGGCGCCATTGCCGGAGTGGACCACGGCGCTCGATGAATATCTCACCCTGCACGGCTCAGGAAAATAATCCTCGGAATTATCGGGTTTCTCCAACCCATCCAATCTTGCGAAGTACTCCTGTGCCTTTCGCAATACGCAGGAGGCCGGATTTTTCGCCTCCGAGGCCCCGGAAAAACCGAAGAGCCAAGGCGGGCGATGTTTTGCCTGCCTTGGCTCTTTCTTAGGAGCGACCAAAACCGTTCCAACCCGAACTTGAAATCTTCCTGATTCTCTTCCCCGGTCCGGACCAGTCCAAAACTACGAGCCGCCGCCGAATTTTACGAACATCCAGAGGTCGCACCGCAGTTTTCGCACTTATAGCACGAGCCGTTGCGCGTCATGATGGAGCCGCAATCGGAACACGTGGGCGCATCGGCGGTGAAGACGAGCGCCGGGGCGGCGATGTTGAAATTTTCTCCCACGCCGGTCTCGGCTGGAGCCTCAGACGGGGCGTCGGTCGCAGTGGCCGCGTGGCCGTTTTCCACCATGCTGATGGCCGCTTCGCTGGTCTCATAACCGGGCAGGAACCGCAACGCGAGCCAGCGGAAGATGTAATCCATGATGGACTTCGCGTAGCCGATGTCCTTGTGTCCGGTCCAGCCGGAAGGTTCAAAGCGCGTGTGGGAAAACTTGTCGACCAGCACCTTGAGCGGCACGCCGTATTGCAGGGCGAGCGAGATGGCGGTGGCGAAGCTGTCCATCAGGCCCGAGACGGTGGAGCCTTCCTTGGCCATGACGATAAAGATTTCGCCGGGCTGGCCGTTTTCATACTTGCCGGCAGTGATGTAACCCTCATGGCCGCCGATGGAAAATTTGTGCGTGATGGCGTCGCGCTCAGCGGGCAGCTTGCGGCGGACTGGCTTGCCCTGGCCGGTAGCGACAGGCTCGGTGGCCGCCTCCACAGTAGCAGCGAGAGCGGTCTCGGCTTTCGCCACCGCGGCATCGGCAGCCTGGGCAGCCTTGTCGGCCTGGGCTTTTGCCTGCGCAGTCTCGGCGGTCTTGCCCTTGCCGGTCGAGAGCGGCTGCGCTTTCTTCGAACCGTCGCGGTAGATGGCGATGGCCTTCAACCCCAGTCGCCAGCCGGCCATATAGATATCCATCGTGTCCTGGACGGTGGAGTCCTCCGGCATGTTCACGGTCTTCGAGATGGCGCCGGAAAGAAACGGCTGCGCGGCGGCCATCATGCGGACATGGCCGATGGGGGCGATGGAGCGGACACCGTTAGTGGGACGCAGCGAGCAGTCGAAGACGGCGAGGTGCTCGTTGTTCAGGTGCGGGGCGCCCTCGATCGTGCCGTTCTCATCAATGTAATCGACGATCTCGCTCACCTGTTCCGATGAGTAGTCCATGCGCAGCAGGGCATCGGCTACGGTGTTGTTGACGACCTTGATGACGCCGCCGCCGACCAGCTTCTTGTATTTGACGAGCGCAAGATCGGGCTCGATGCCGGTGGTGTCGCAATCCATCATGAAGCCGATAGTGCCGGTGGGGGCCAGCACCGTTACCTGCGCGTTGCGGTAACCGTAGCGCGTACCCATCTCATAACAGGCGCGCCAGACCTCCCCGGTGGTGGAGGCCAACTGCTGGCCCGCGGCGCCGCCGGGCAACCGCGTCGTGTTCACCTTGTCAAAGGCGGCGCGGTGCATGGAGATCACATCCAGCATGGACTCCGAGTTGGGCTCGTAATGCGGGAACGGGCTGGTGGTGGTGGCGATGCGCGAGCTGGTGAGATAGGCCTGCCCGTGCATGAGAGCGGTAACGGTGGCGGCGAATTCGCGGCCCGGGTCCGAGTCATAGGGCAGCCCGCAGGCCATCAGCAGCGCGCCGAGGTTGGCGTAGCCGAGCCCGAGCGGGCGGTAGTTGTGCGAGTTGATGGCGATCCGCTCGGTGGGGTAGCTGGCGTTATCGACCAGGATCTCCTGCGCGATGATCATGGTATCGACGGCGTGGCGGAAGGCCTCGGTCTCGAACTGCCCGGCGGCGTTGAGAAACTTCATCAGGTTGAGCGAGGCGAGGTTGCAGGCCGTGTCATCCAGGAACATATATTCCGAGCAGGGGTTCGAGGCGTTGATGCGGCCGCTGGATTTGGAGGTGTGCCAGCGGTTGATGGTGGTGTCATACTGCAGGCCGGGGTCCCCGCACTGATGGGCGGCCTCGGAGATCATCTGCATCAAGTCGCGGGCTTTGTAAGTGGTGGCAGGCTTGCCGGTGGTTACCTCCAGCGTGGCCCAGTCGCGGTCCTCCTCGACGGCGTGCATGAACTCGTCGGTTACCCGCACGCTGTTGTTGGCGTTCTGGAAGAAGATGGAGCTGTAGGCTTCACCATCAATCGCCGGGTCGTAGCCGGCCTCAATGAGCGCCCAGGCCTTGCGTTCCTCTTTGGCCTTGCAGTTGATGAACTGCGCGATATCGGGATGGTCGATGTTGAGGATGACCATCTTGGCGGCGCGGCGCGTCTTGCCGCCGGACTTGATGACGCCGGCGAAGGCGTCGAAGCCGCGCATGAAGCTGATGGGCCCGCTGGCCTGTCCGCCGCCGGAGAGCGATTCGGCGGCCGAGCGCAGGGCGGAGAGATTGGAGCCGGTGCCGGAGCCGAACTTGAACAGCATGCCCTCGGTCTTGGCGAGCGTGAGGATGGAGCTGAGCGAATCTTCGACGGAGTTGATGAAGCAGGCCGAGCACTGCGGATTCCGGTAGCCGGTGTCCTCCAGGACGATCTTGTCCCCGGCTGGGCTCCAGTGCCAGTTGTTGATGTGGGCCTCGGGCTCGCAGCGATGTACGCCGCAGTTGAACCAGACGGGCGAGTTGAAGCTGGCCTTCTGGTGCAGCATGATGTGGGCGAGGTCGTCGCGGAAATTTTCCCCGTCCTCCGGCGTCGCGAAGTAACCCTGAGCGAGCCCCCAGTCGGCGATGGTGTCGACGACGCGGCTGACGAGCTGGCGGACGGAGGTCTCGCGGTCCGGAGTGCCGAGCTTGCCGTGAAAATATTTGCTGGAGACAATGTTCGTGGCGGTCTGCGACCAGGAGCGCGGCATCTCGACGTTGCGCTGCTCGAAGATGGTCTTGCCCTTCTCGTTGCCGATGAAGGCGGTGCGCATCTCCCACTGGATATCGTCATAGGGCGAGACACCGGCCTTGGAGAAGAATCGCGTGAATTCCAGACCCTTGCGGCCAGCGGATTTCACACCGGGGGTGTTTGCACCTCCGGAGGCATCTTTTTGGTCCTTTTGTCCCTGGATTTCACTGCTGCCGGCCTTGGTCTCGATCACTCCCACTGAATCTCTCCCGTGCAAAAAATTCCCTGGCGCGCAGCCTGACGCCTGACCCCATCTATGTCCATTGATGAGAAGCGATTCGGGCGGCCAGCCCCGCCAGCGAAATAAGTGACGGGATGCCATCCTACCCTATATGTGGTGGTTGTCAAGAGAGTAGTTCCAATATGTTGCGCAAAACTCGGAAATGCCGAGAAAACTGAAGTTGGGAATCCTTTTATTTTCATTCCGAAACAACAGACCAGTGCAGCAAAAGATTCTTTCCCGTCTGGTGAAAATTTCCACGAAAGCGACGGCCCTAGTAACGGACATACTGACGGCCATACTGACGAGAAGAGTGGCGGGAATGGTGACGGCAAGAGTGCAAGAGTGACGGAAGTTCTTTTCAATTTCCAAAAGGAATGAGAGAATCCCCTTTGCATGCCGAACGCATCCGACAGTCCATCCTCAGAACCTCCTGAACACGGCCGGTTCCGGCGGCTGCGCAAAGCCCATCCCCGATTCCATTACGAAAGCTTCTCGCTCGAACGGCGCCCGGAACCCCATCGTCCAGATAACCAGCACGAAGACGCACTGCGGGTCCGCTACCGCCTTCGCCTGGAGCCGGATATCGAGTTCAGCCCCTCCATAGTGATTCACGGCATCGACCGGGAGCAGTTGGACGCGATGCCCGAAGAGGCGCTCGAAAATTTCTTTTTTCACCTGGGGCTGGTGGAGGCGCTGAGCTACTGGAAAGCGGCGTGCTCGCCCGAGATCGTGGTGTCCGCCGGCGCGCTGGACACCGCGCAGACGGCCTGGTGGCATAAGCTCCTGCTGCGCGGCATGGGCGAGTTCTTCTTTGTGAACCGGATCGATTTCCGGCCGGCCGATTTCGTGCGGATTGTATCGGGTGGCCCGGCGCGGGGCACGGCACTGCTTCTGCCACGAGGTGGAACGCGGAATCTGGTGCTGAGCAGCGGGGGCAAGGACACGGTGGTGTCCCTCAATCTGCTGCGAGCGGCCGGCGAGGGGTTCGACTGCCTGCAACTGAACCCGACCAAAGCGGCCGTGGCGATTACCGGGGAGGCCGGGTGCGGCAGGCCGGTCCTGGTGCGGCGCACTCTCGATCCGCACCTGCTGGAGCTGAACGAGCAAGGCTACTGGAACGGGCATACGCCGTTCTCAGCCCTGCTGGCGTTCCTGGGAGTGGCGGTGGCGGCGCTGCTGGGCCACGAGCGGGTAATCGTCTCCAACGAGCGCAGCTCGGAGGAGCCCTCGGCCGAGTACCTGGGCCATCCAATCAATCATCAGTACAGCAAGTCGTATGAGTTCGAAACGGATTTCCGCGATTACGCGCGCAAGTATCTGACCGGGGAGGTGGAGTATTTCAGCCTGCTCCGGCCGCTCTATGAGTTGCAGATCGCGCGTCTGTTCGCCGGACATCCGGAGTACTTCCAGCTCTTCCGGAGCTGCAACCGGGGCGCCGGGACGAACTCCTGGTGCGGGGAGTGTCCGAAATGCCTCTCCGTTTACACGATGCTCTATCCGTTCCTGGACCGGGAGCAGATGCTGACGATCTTCGGGACCGGGTTGTTCTTCCAGGATGATGCCGGGCCGGTTCTGGAGGCGCTGCTGGGAATGGATCGCGCGAAGCCGTTCGAGTGTGTGGGAACGCGCGAGGAGACGCTGGCGGCTTTGCACCTGTCGGTGGAGCGGTTTCGGGAGCAGGGGATCGCGCTGCCGGGCCCGCTGCGGGAGATCGAAGCGCGGGTGCTGGCCGCGCGGACGGACTTGGGGGAGCTGGCGCGGAACATCCTGAGCGGGTGGACCGGGGACCATCATATTCCGTCCGAGCTGGCCGCGGCGCTGCAGCAGGCGCTGGCCAAAGCGTTGCAACGGGAACTGGCCGGGCAGTAGTTTTCAGCCGGTTCACATCGAATCAAATGCAACAGAAAAAACGGTTTGACAGTCCGGAGACGCGGGAGCATTCTGGGGCCCACGTAATTCTCACCAACTGGAGGCCGGTATGTTCGAACGATATACCGAAAAGGCCCGGCGCGTGATCTTTTTCGCGAGGTACGAGGCAAGCCAGTTCGGAAACCCTTACATCGGAACCGAGCATCTGCTGCTGGGCCTGCTGCGGGAAGAGAGTGGACTGGCCGCGATGCTGCTGCGGGACAACGGGTTTGAACGGGACCAGGTGCTGGCAATCGCCGAGAAGGCTGTGCAGCAGCCAGTGGACCCATGGAGGGTTTTCGGGGATGCAAAAGACCACTTAATACCACCCTCGGCTGACCTAATGGACTTGTTAAAGCTCGCGGTGGAAGAGGCGGAGGAGTTCAAGGAAGGTTATATGAAACCGGACCCTGTGCTGCTGGCGCTGCTGCGCGGAAAGGATTGTGCCGCAAAAGAACTGTTGACTGAGCTGGGGCTGGATCTGGAGAAGGCTCGCACGGAGATCAAACGGCGGCGGGAGAATAGAAGCGGAGACGCAGAGGTGGACTGAGGCGCGCGTGGTTGGTGCGTGTAAACTCCGGGGCTGAATGCGGCGGTGGGGCCAGGTGGCGGGAAAACGCTTTGCCGAACCAAATTAAACGGGTTCTCACATCCGCGGACTGACCCCATGGCCGTTACACTCCGTGGTTTCTACGGTGGTACCTCCTTCGGCCTTTGAACCCATGGCTCAGGTATTGCGCCTGAGGATGCGGCCATCGGCCCGGTTGATTCGCCGTGCCAGAACCAGTCGAAGCAAACTGCGCCGGTTATGACGCGGCGTGAACTGCCGTCGCCTCCTTCGATGCAACGGCGTGTTCGAGGACGGCGAGAATCTCCGCCTCGTGGTACGGAGCTCCGATCAGGTCGAAGGCTCCGGCGTTCAACACCTGCATCCACTCCCGCTCTCCACCGGTGCGGCAGACGACGATGAACGGTGTCTCCGGGGCGCGCAGGTGAAACTTTTGGGACTCATGTATCAAAATACGCAAAACCGCTTACCGTCCGGCAAGGCCATGGTAGCATGGCTGGATGTTTTTCTGGAGCCTGCGTGTCATAGCCGCACTGCTGGGACTGTTTCTTGATTCTAGGGAGAAGTGTATGCCATTTGGAACCTATACTATAGTCATTCTTATATTGATAACTATCCCGGAGATTCCGGCAATTATTAAGTGGGTCAAGAGGAAGCGGAGTGTCTATGCTACGGGTATCAAAGAACGCGAGTGCGCAAAGCTGGAAGCCGAGAGGGGAAAGGAGCAGAGAATAAATAAGCTTGCGCGGCGGATGTCTCTAAATCCCTTTTTTGCCAAGCCAAAATACGACCCGGATAAAAGAACACTCTCAGTCGGAGTCCGTCCGCCTAAAACCTGGAAAAACAGGCTTATGCGCTTTGCGGTATGGGCGGCAAATCACCGGATTTTGCCAGAACGATTACTGTTATGGATCGGGCCGAAGTTGGGGTACGAGAGAAGTGAAAAATATGACGGTTTTTCTTGACAAGCCGCCAAAGCGTAAGATATAATAATACGCAGTTGGAGGAAACGGCGATGAAAAAGACAAAGCACAAAGCGGACACAATCAGCGTTACCGATCTCATGCGAATGTTCCCTGATGAGGATTCCTGCTACAAGTGGTTCGAGAAAGCCAGGTGGAATGGTGCGCCGGTTTGCCCGCGCTGTAAGAGCAAGGAGAATGTATCAGATTCGGAAAGCAAGCCCCACCACTACTGGCACAAGGCTTGCCGCCGCTATTTCACAGTAACAACTGGAACCTGTATGCACTCTAGTAAGACTGCTTTGCAAAACTGGATTTTTGCGATCTACAGCGTTATGACGGCTCGGAAGGGAGTAAGCGCCATGCAGCTTCACAAGGAACTAGGCGTGCAATACCGGACGGCGTGGTATATGTTGCATCGCATTCGAGAGGCTTGCGGGAAAAGCGATTTTGTGTTGGCAAATATAGTGGAAGCGGATGAAACTCACATTGGCGGCAAAGAAGGCAATAAGCACTCTAACAAGCGGCTAAACGCCGGACGTGGACCTGTAGGGAAAACGGCTGTAGCTGGTATACGTGAGAGAGGCGGCAAGGTGATTGCACATCCTGTCCAGCACGCCGACGCCAACACGCTTACGGCCTTTGTGGAAAAGTGGGTAAAGCCCGGATCGACAGTTTGCACAGATGAATCTCTAGCTTATGATCGCCTCTCCAAAAAGCAGTATCAGCACAAAATAATCAATCATAGTGCTAAAGAATATGTGCGTGGCTCCGTCCACACAAACAGCATAGAAAGCGTGTGGTCGCTGTTCAAGAGGTCGGTATATGGAACATGGCATCATGTCTCCCCGAAGCACCTGTGTCGGTACGTCAACGAGGCAACCTTCCGGCTGAATGACGGAAACTGTGAGATTGATACGCTAGACCGCATGGAAGCTCTGGCGGGCCAGCTTACGGATTCCCGTATTCCCTATGCCAAATTGGTTGCAGATAATGGGGTATCTTACACCCCACAAAAGGAGTAAGTGTTATGCAGAATCAAATGATTGGATCGTTTTTTGGGAGGGTAATAGCCTTTGTTATTCCTGGACTGATTGCCTTGTACGCGCTGTCTTATTTTGCGCCACCCCTGCGAAACTTGTTCGGTCTGACGCAACCGCCTACAGTAGCGGGATTCCTTTTCGTTCTTCTGTGTTCTATCGGTCTCGGAGTTTTTGTTAGCGGGATTAGGTGGATGATATTTCACTTGTGGCTTGAGCGGGAGATTGACGCTACAAACCTCAATGAGAAGAACGACGACGCCTTTAGGGGCTTAGTATCTGACTATTACCAATTCTATCAGTTCTACTCAAACTCCGCCGTTTCGGTATTGTTCTTTTTCGCGGCGTGGGTGCTTACCCAGCCGTATTCAGGCAGGGCGACTCTGTGTTTCGGAATTGCTACACTAGCCACGTTAGCGGTATTGATTACTTGCGCTCGCAATACCGCTGGAAATTACTACAGGGAATCAAACCGATTTTTAAGAAAGGATGACTCATGACAAACGGACGAAGGAGTACTACGCCTAAGCCTACCAAAAAGTCTACACCACCGCCGCCGCCTCCTGCTCCGCGCCCAAAACCGCCCACTAAAGGGAAACCAGGGAAATGAGCAACAAACGATTCAAGCGCGAGTATGAAAAAGAGGATAGGCGGGCGGTCTCCAAAAAGGACTTTATGGATGCCATGAAGCCGGTTTTGCTTGCCGAAAAGCCAGAAGATCAGCACAGCGAAAACCGAACGCCGACTAATGAAGAAATCCAACAGAGGTATAGACTTGACAGGCTGTAGGTAGCCTTTGCGTATTTTGATACATGATTCCCAAACTTTTCATACGCGCCCTGCCAGCCTCCCCCGGCGAAATTCCAGTCGCGGAGGAAAGCATCGTAGCCGGAGCCGCTCGTCGCGTCCGGCCGCGGAATGCGTCCGGCGGCAGAGACCTTACCGCCGGGAGTGGACCCAGTACCGGCACCCAGAAGCCGTGTAGCATCGGCCATGCTATCGGCAACATCCACAACGGCGTGGTGGGCGAGGACCCGGCTGATCTGCTCGGCACAATCGCACTCCCGGCTGCCGAGCATGAGCACCTTCCATCTCTTGCGTTCCTGCGCCATGCCCGAACCCCCTCTCCACTTCTGAGCCGGTACATAACGTATGTTGCAGTTGACGTGCCAGAGCGCGGGGCGGGGCGTCATCGCACGGGGCGGCTAACGATAACAATGGAAAGGTGTTCCCCCAGAGCCGGAGGCGCCGTATTGCAGGAAGCGTGGCCATTTGGGTCGAATGCCCCACGAGCTTGGGGTTTTTAGCCCAAAGACAGGCATACGGGGGAGGGGAACCGGAGAGGAAGATGTCGGCGGAAGGCCGATTGTCAAGCCTTTCAAGTGCTTTACAGGGCCTTTCGATGGCTGTGGGAGGCTTTGGCCTGCAAACTGCCAGAGTGGTGTAACCGGAGGCAATCGTGTGCGGTATCGGTGCAAAAAGAAAGGCTGTCGGTTGGGGAGGCTGGCCCCGGCCGCTGACCCGGGCCATGGATAGATCGGACAGATCGGAAGCATACCTGGAGACGTCGCCCGAACACGCCGTGAAGATCCAGCGGGTTCTTTGCGCGGTGGATTTTTCGGAGTTTTCGCGCCGGGCGTTCCGTTATGCCGCCGGGATGGCGCGGCACTTTGGCGCGCGGCTGTTCGTGCAGCACACGATTCCGGACGGGTTTCCGGAGTTTGCCGCGGAGCGTGATCGCGAGGCGATGGAAGCGGCGATCCGTGTGGCGCGGCAGGAGGCCCGGCGGAAGATACAGCGGGTGGCGCGGCAGGCCGGAACGAGAGAGGAAGAGATCCGCGTGATCCTGAACGGCGGGGATATCCGGAAGCTGATTCTGGAGACGGTCCTCACCGAAAAGATCGACCTGCTGGTGATGGGCACGCACAGCCGGAAGGGGTTGTCGCGGCTGGTGATGGGATCGGTGGCCGAGCATGTGCTCGATGCGGCCGCATGTCCCGTGCTGGTGGTGAACCGCACGGCAAGAGAGATGGTGGAGCTGCACCAGCCGGACCCGGTGCATATCCGGACGATCCTGCTGGCGACGGATTTTTCGCGCAACTCCGACCGGGCGTTGCAGGTCAGCCTGCGATGGGCCCAGGAATGGGGGGCGAAGCTGGTGGTCTTCCATGCGGTGGATAGCGAGCCGCCGGAGACCGAAGACATGGTGGACCTGTTGCCGGAGTACAACCGGTCCTTTGAACGCCGGCTGGCCGAGGCGGGGGAAAAAATCCGGATGCTGGTGCCGCGAGCCGCGGAGGCGAATTTCGATATCGGATACGAGGTGCGCCACGGCGTGGCGCGCGAGGTGATTCCGGAGATGGCAGAGCAGATGCACGCCGATCTGATCGTGATGGGCTCACACTGGCTGGGCGGCTCGACGATGGCCTGGGGGTCCACGACGTCGGGAGTGGTGCGCAACGGGCGATGAAGGCTGACGCGGCAATGTCGGCAATGAAGAGTTGCCGGGCGATGTGATGTATGGATGTAAAGATGTAAAGATGACCCGGCGAGTAGGATGCCGACAGCGTCAATCTTCGTTCTCGTCGTCTGGATTATCGTCTTCCGCAGGAGCGGCCAGATTTTCATCCAGAAGCTCAAAGGCCTTCTCCGACAGGAGGTGGGGAACGAGGACGATGATCTCCAGGGTGGTGTCAATGCCTGCGTTCCGCAGCAGGAGCTGGATCTTCTCCGCAGAGGCCACGCTGTCGGCGGAGTAGATGGCGACCGACTCGCTGGGAGAAGACGGCTGGGCGGGTGCGCCGCCCATCAGGCCCCAGCTGGGGAGATCAGAAGCCTCGGGCGCTGCCTCACTGGGCTGGTCCGTGCCGTCCTGCACCGTCGCTTCCTTGAGGGTGATTCCTCTTTCTTTCAGTTCCATCAGCAGTGCGGAGCGCGCTTCGGGGACCAGGTCTTCCGGCTCCTCGGCGAGCTGCAGCAGTTCGGCATCCAGCATGCTGCGGTAGGTATCGGCCCATTCTTCCGTACTTCTGCTCATAGGTTCTCCTCAGGGTGATCCTCACGAGTACTCATGGTTGATCCTCACTGTGCGTATGCATCCCCGCTAGCTGACCGTCCCGGGCTGATGACTCACAGGCGGAGGATGGGAATTTCATTCCACAATCCTGATCCTCAAAAGCTGCCAGCATTCAGAATAGCACCCCCGGAACCTTCTCGATCACGCCGGAAATGAAGCAACGGTTGATCGTGTAAGACAGAGGTATATACTGGGCACAACTGAACTGGCGTGACTGGGGTTCCCGCATCCATGGGCTCGATGAAAAAAATTCTGGCGCTGGGTCTGCCTTTGCTAGCAGCTGCCGCAGTGGCGGCGGCCGTTCGTCGAAAAGATTAAACCAATGAGCAACCTACTCTGGTACACCCTAAATATCGCACATCGCTTAAATGATGGAGTTGAAGTAAATGGCCGAAAGGAATTTCACGTTCAGGAGGACATGTGGCTGCTGGAGGCTGCAAATGCCGAGGATGCATATCGCAAAGCCGAAGCCAATGGAAAGCTAATAGCCCAGTTCGGCAACGATCTGTTAGCTGAAAAACCAGAAGCCTATCAACGGGTGGGATTGGGTGAAATCAAAGGATCAATCCTTCATCCTTCTCTTGTCGATGTTTATCGTAACTTAACGTTTTTAGGCGTGAAGGACTTTTTCTGTATAGGGCCGCAACTGTCCGATGGAACCGAGCTTCATAAAATAGAGAAATCTGTTGTCAATCCCCGATTGGAATCCAGGAAAACGAAGAAGGAAGACATGATCGCTTTTTCACCTGCCGGTGAAGGGTACGGAGAAGCCAGAATGGAGGCAAGTGCCAGGTTTATCGAGAAGTACCACTGGTATATGGCAGAGCAGATATTTACAGGCTCCTCCGATAACTTGGCAGGACAGGAGATTGTTGAGCGCATGATACTAATTCATGCGAACGATCCCGAGGAAGCCTTTCAGAAGTCTCTTAAAAACGCGGCGGAGTGGGAAAGGAATCATCCTCCTCTCGTCTTCTTTTGCCTTAGTGATCTCGCTCTAATTGAGTCCGCCGAGTTAGGGACCGGTGATCAGTTTAGTTCCGTAATTTGGAAATATTCCGAGGATAAGCTTAGACAATACGAAGAGGAATTGGCTGTCAGGCATGATCCTTTGGGACACGCCGGGGCGCGGGACGCGGAGTGAGGGGGCGAGCGGGAAGCCGTACCGGTACCGGTGAAGCGCGACAGGAGGCCACAAAGAGAAGAGAATTCAGAGACAGAAACGGGCGGCCTTTTTAGGGGCCGCCCGTCGTGTGAAGGAGACTACAACTCAGGAGAAAAATCAGGAGTTATGGTTTTGCGCCCACCGCAACAGCCGGAGGCGCCGGAACGGGGGTCAGCCAGCCATGACGGTCCGGCTTTCGACCCTCGATAATCGCAAAAAACTCTTTCTGCAGCTTTTCCGTAACCGGTCCGCGCTTGCCCTCGCCCACCGGGATGCGGTCTACGCTGCGCAGCGGGGTGATCTCCGCCGCCGTGCCCACCATGAAGGCTTCCTCCGCGATATACAGTATCTCGCGCGGCAGGTCCTGCTCGACAACTTCCAGGCCCAGGTCGCGGCACAACGAAATGACGCTGTCGCGCGTAATGCCGGGCAGGATGGATGAGCTGAGCGGCGGCGTCAAAATTTTCCCATGCCAGAGGACGAAAAGGTTTTCGCCACTGCCCTCGCTGATATATCCCCGGGCATCGAGCGCCAGGCCTTCGGAATAGTTGTTGACTTCGGCTTCCATGCGGATCAACTGGGCGTTCATGTAGTTGCCGCCCGCCTTCGCCATCGCCGGCAAGGTGTTCGGAGCCATGCGACTCCACGAGGAGACGCAAACGTCCACTCCGTTAAGGGCGTCTTCGCCGAGGTATGCACCCCATTCCCAGCAGGCCAGGTAGACTTCCACCGGGCAATTGCGCGGGTCCACGCCCAATTCACTGTAGCCGCGCAAAATGATGGGGCGGATGTAGCAATGCTGCATCGCGTTCACCTGCACCAGCTCGATGGCCGCCCGCTCCAGCTCGTCCAGAGAAAAGGGAAGATCGAAACGGTAGATCTTGCCCGAGTCGAGCAGACGCTGCATGTGTTCCCGCAGACGGAAGATCCCCGGCCCATCGGGGAGCTGGTAGCAACGGATGCCCTCGAAGACCGAGGTGCCGTAGCTGACCACGTGGGACAGGACATGGATTTTCGCCTCATCCCAGGGAATAAACTGCCCGTTATGCCAGATCTTCTCTGACTTCTTGATAGCCATCGGACTCAATCTCTTTCTACTGTTTCTACTGCAACCAGACAATTACTTCGATTGCAGATACTTTTCTACTGCAACCAGACAACTACATCGATTGCACGTATTCGGAGTCGATTATATCCGGAATCCGGCAGATTGGAAACCGTAAACTGGTGAAACGATGGAACAACAGGCTGGAAAAGGGGGTACCCAGGAAGTTGCAGAAGTTCCTTAACACATTGTAAATAATGAACTATGCGCTCGGGATGAGCCTCAGCCCGACGATGCCGGCCAGGATCAGCAGAATCGAGATCAGCCGCAGGGCCGAGGCCGATTCACCGAGCAGCATAATCCCCAGCAGCGCAGCGCAGCGCCGACCGTGCCGATCTCCAATCCTTTCACGGCGATGCCCAGCAGGCCGAAGCTGAACGTCATCGCCAGCAGGGTGATGACGGTGGGCCCAGGGCGCGTGAAACCTTCCGTGTATTTCAGCCCGATGACCCAGACGACTTCCAGCAGACCGGCGATCACGAGCAGCGTCCAGGACATGGTGGAACTTCCGCTGATCATTTACCCCCCAGCCCCACAAATGTCCTGCAAATGGCCTACCGATGGCCCGGCTTCGCATGGCGAGTCTCGCTGTTGCGGCCGGGTTCGGCTCACAGTATACATCAGCGCGACGGCAGGAAGAATCGGCCGGCCACCCGGCGGGCTGACTGACGGAGAGGCGGGCAGGGGAGGGTACAGCCCAGGGACGAACAACCCGGCAGGCCGCGCCGACTTCCAACCTGAATTGACGCCAGAGGACGGCAGGGGCAAACTGTTCCGGGACCCTCTCCCCGGAAACCTGGACCTTTGATGACGGGAAAGGACTGTAGCAATGAGTAACCGAAACCGGATAAACACGAAGTGGCATTGCCACGTGGGTCATGCGGGAGGGATGTCAGGGTTGGCGGGCCAAGTAGGGATCTCCAGTCCCGTGGCGCGCTCCAGCCGGCGAGGGCTGGCGATTCTGCTGGCCATGCTGACGGCCGCACCGCCCGTGGCGGCCCGGGTGAACATCCGGCCCGGCTTTAACTCTTTCACCCTGGAGCAGGATATCGAGCTGGGCCACGAGGCGGCACAGGAGATCGAAAAGGAGATCGTGCTGGTCGAGGACGCGCAACTGAACGATTACATCAACCGCTTAGGGCTCAAGCTCGCCGGCTATGCGCCCCATCACAGCTATCCCTACCAGTTCAAGCTAGTCCAGAGCGAAGAGCTGAACGCCTTCGCGCTTCCCGGCGGGCCCATCTACATTCACACGGGGATCGTAGCGGCGGCGGAAAACGAGGCGCAACTGGCCGGCGTGATGGCGCATGAGATCTCCCACGTCGCCTTGCGCCACTCCACCAACCAGGCCTCCAAGGCGATGCTGGCGCAGGCCCCGCTGGCCGTGCTGGGCGGCATCTTCTCCGGCGGCGGGATCGGCGGACAGATTGCGCAACTGGGCGTTGGATTCGGCCTGCAATCGGCCTTCCTGAAGTTTTCGCGCTCAGCCGAGCGCCAGGCCGACGAGCAGGGAGCGCAGATGCTCTACGACGCCGGATACGAACCGAAGGCCATGGCGGATTTCTTCGCGACCTTGCAGGCCAGCTCCGGCGGTGGCGGCGTGGAGTTTTTCTCCAGCCACCCGAACCCGGGCAACCGGCAGAGGGACGTGGCGGCGTTGATTCCGCGGCTGGGACCTTCGAAAAACTTCACCACCGGAGCGGATGAATTCTACCGGATGAAGCGCCGCATCGAGGGTCTGGCGGAATCCTCCTCTCCCGCGCAACCCGCCCGCGACGCCGAGCCGCCGCCCAGGCCCGGCGCGCCTTCACGCCGCATGACGCAATTCCGCTCCGAGTGGTTCCGGATCGGCTATCCGGACAATTGGCAGGTCCACGGCGAGGGCTCTTCCACGGTTACGCTGGTCCCGCCGGAGGGGATCGTGCGAAGCGGCGAAACCGCGCCTCCGGCCCTGGCTTACGGCGCGCTGATCAGCGTCTTTGAACCATACCGCGAACCGGGCCGCCGCCTGACCCTGTCGAGCGCCACCAACCAGCTCATCCGCGAGCTGCAGCGCAGCAATCCGAATCTGCAGGTAACCACCAGCGCGCGGAGGTTCCGCGGTCCGGACCGCGTCGAGATGATCCGCGTCATGGCCAATGGAAACTCTCCGTTGCCGCAGGAGTCGGAGGCGAACTGGATCGTTACCACCTTCCGCCCGGAAGGTTTGTGGTACGTGGTTTTTATCGCTCCTGAATCGGATTACGGCGACTGGGAATCGACCTTCCAGCATATGCTGGACTCGGTGCGTTTTCCCTGATCCGGGCCGGACGCAAACACCGCTAGTCCCACTGGGTTTTCCCGGCACAAGAGCATGTGAATGAACAACAGAAAGCACCCCCCCAGACCACCAATTCCTTGACTGTGTTCAATACCGCCCCGTAGGATGCCGATAAGTGGGGAGAGAGCTCTCTGCACGTAAATTTACAGAAACCGATCCTAGATCGGTGGAGGCGACAATTATGAAAAAGTGGGTGCTAGGAGCCTGTTTGCTGGTCTTGTTGCCGACCGCATCAACGGCTCAGGATGTCCCCCAGGCTGAACTGTCGGTTGGCTACTCCCTGCTCCGGCTTTCAAGCGTACGGACGACTACACACGGATGGGACGTTTCTATCGCCCCGACGATCAACCCGAATCTTGCACTCGTGGTGGATTTCTCCGGACATTATGGCAGCTTTGATGAAAGCGACGTTTTTGGCAATTTTCGGGCCGACGTGCAAACGCACTCGGTGCTGTTTGGCCCCCGCGTCATGGAATCGGTGGGTATGTGAAAACCCTGGGCGCATATGCTGGTGGGTTACCATCGCACCAGTCTGGACTTCACGGATCAATTTCTGGATTTCCCGGCCGATATCAACGCGGACACCCGCACGGGGTTCGCCATGACGGTCGGCGGTGGCCTGGACCTGACGGTGAGTCCGTCGATCGCCATACGGCTCTTTCAGGCCGAGTATGCAGTCAATCACTGGCAGGACGTGTCTTCGCGGGTCGAGGGTGCCCGGATCGGCGCCGGGATTGTGTTCCGGCTCGGCAGCAAGTAATTGTTCTCATTCCTTCTTGCTTGCATCATCCTGCACGTAAAACACCCCGCTCCTAGCGGGGTGTTTCGCTTTCCGGAGACAGGGCCGGAACTATGCATCGTTGCCTTTCCGGGTTCGCCCCGCGCGGAACAGAAAATCTTTTCTTGACACCGTCAGCGGCCGCGATTACGATGCGGCTACACACGAAAGGAGGTGGTCCGATTGACAGATGACATAAGACCTAGTGAGGTGGCTGAGGCTTAGGTGCTCGGCTCTTGAGCTGACCGGGTCCGCCGCAATATGTGGAAACTCAGTTCGGGGTCGTGCCGGCCGCCCATGGTTGGCATTCATGACCTTTACGAGTTGACCGCCTCAGGCTAATCCAAGCAGCTTACCGAAGATGGGGAACCGGAGCACTGTGATCGAGTGCCGGTTCCCCTTTTTCATCTCCGTTACTCTTGCAAGAAATCCCGCAGAAGTGAAATTTCGATCCGCTGGATCAGGAGGGCTGCGCCATCTGGAAGCCCCGGCGGATGACGCGCAGCACGGCGGGACTCAGTTGCATCGGGCCAAGCTCGTCCAGCTCCACCCAGCGGGCGTCGGTGGCGTCGGAGGCGGGCTGCACGCGGCTTCCCTGTGAGCTGTCCTCCAACCGGCACAGGTAGTCGAGGATGATGTAGTGGTATTGCACGCGTCCGGCATCATCCTCAATGGCGTCATGCCACCCGCTGTCATCCCGGATGATGCGGTCCAGCACCTCGATCAGCTCTCCCACCGCAACCTGCAACCCGGTCTCTTCCTCGACCTCCCGGCGCAGGGCACGGGCGAGCGGCTCGCCCACCTTCACCAGCCCGCCCGGCAACGACCATTCTCCCAGCGAGGGCTCGCGGCCCCGGCGGATCAGCAGAACGCGGCCGGCATCGATGACGACGGCGCCCACTCCTGCCAGCGGACGCAAGGGATATTCTCGCGCGCTCATGGATCACCTGCCTTGTTTCACAATGTTCCACAATGAATCACAGTGCCCGCATTGTTTTTCCGTCTTGCTATTGCGATGCGCGGTAATATAATTCTTGTAGGGGATTCTATTCATATGCGACATGCTGGAATTTAACATTATTATACGGAAATTCCTGTCAGCGGCGCGACAGCAGGAGGAGAGATGGCTCAGTGTCCGGAGTGCGATACGGCGCTGGATGTTGATGCGGAAGAAATGGAAGCTGGTGATCTGATCACCTGTCCGGAATGCGATATGGATTTGGAAGTCGTCAACACGAACCCGCTCGAATTCGACCTGGCTTCGGTGGAGGATCTCGACGAGGACGAGGAGGAGGACTATTAGTCCCGCGCCGCCTTCAACCCTCCCGTGGCGAGTCGAACCCTTGCCGGTTTCCACGCATCTGAGATAAAGTCAGTTGAAGCGAGAAGAGGTCAAGAAAGGTCAAGAGGGGCCAAGAGGGGCCAAGAGAGGAATGCGTAGATGAAACAATCCGGACTTTTCAAGCCATTGAGCCTTCTGAGCCTTGCGGCGCTGTTCATCCTGGTGCCCTCCGCCAGCCTGCGGGGTCAGGCGCGGGAGGACCCGCTCGTGCGCTATCCGGCCGAGACAAGGCGCGAGCCGCAGGCGATGAAGAACCTGTTGGGCCAGGTGCTCGATCAGAACAAGAACGGGCTGGAGCGGGCCGTGGTTCATCTGAAGAACAAGCGCTCGCTGGAGGTGAAGACCCGAATCACGGACCCGGAGGGCAACTACATCATCCGGGGCCTGGACCGCGATACCGATTACGAAGTACACGCGGAGTTCAAGGGTGCTTCCAGCAACTCGAAGAACATCAGCTCGTTCGATGACCGGGACGAAATCTACCTGGTGCTGGAGATCGTCTCCGGCGAGTAACATCCGCCGTTCCGCACGCCCGCGCGCACACTATCCACGCAGGCGCGGGCATGCTATAATTTCCTCTTCAAATTCTCCAAAACAGTCCGAGGGCGCATGAAATTCGGAGTGGTGGTTTTTCCGGGTAGCAATTGTGACCACGACGCATTCTACGCGGTCCAGAACGCGCTGGGACAACAAGCCGCGTTCCTGTGGCATCAGTCGGCCGACCTCGAAGGCTCCGATGTGGTGATCCTGCCCGGCGGGTTTTCCTATGGCGATTACCTGCGCACGGGGGCCCTGGCGCGCTTTGCTCCCATCATGCAGCGCGTGGCGAAGTTCGCCCTCCATGGCGGACTGGTGCTGGGCATCTGCAACGGGTTCCAGGTCCTGCTGGAAGCCGGTCTGCTGAAAGGCGCCATGCTCCACAACCGCAACCTGAAATTCGTCTGCCGCCAGGTCCACATCCGGGTGGAAAACGCGGATACTCCATTTACCAACGCGCTGCGGCCCGGGCAGGTGCTCCAGATTCCCGTCGCGCACCATGGTGGAAATTATTTTGCGGACCAGGCGACAATGGATACGCTGCTGCGCCGCCGACAGATCGTGTTCCGCTACTCGACCCCGGACGGCGAACTGTCTGATGAGGCGAATCCGAACGGCTCCCTCCATCACATTGCCGGGCTGAGCAATCGCATGGGCAACGTGATGGGAATGATGCCGCATCCCGAGCGCGCCTGCGAGGCGCTGCTCGGCTCCACCGATGGCCGCTATATCTTCCAGTCGGCGATCCGGGCCGCGACCGGCGCTTACAGCAAGCCAAAACCGGCCGCTGTCGCCACACATAGGTAGCGCCCCCGGACATCCACATAAATAGGCACGCCGACAGGCACGCGAACAGGAAACATGACGCAAATCACCCCGGAACTGGTCGATCAGCATGATCTCACGGCGGAAGAATACGACCGCATTCTGAAGCTGCTCGGGCGCGAACCATCGCTGACCGAGCTGGGCATCTTCAGCGTGATGTGGAGCGAGCACTGCAGTTACAAGAGCTCGCGCACGCACCTGAAACGGCTCCCCACCGAGGGCGCGAAAGTGCTGCAGGGGCCGGGCGAAAACGCCGGCGTGGTGGACCTGGGCGGCGGCTGGGCCTGCGTCTTCAAGATCGAGTCACACAATCATCCGAGTTTCGTGGAACCCTTTCAGGGCGCCGCCACCGGGGTGGGCGGCATTCTTCGCGACATCTTCACCATGGGAGCGCGGCCGATCGCGGTGTTGGACTCGCTGCGCTTCGGACCCGTCGCAGCTCCGCAAGCGGGACCGCGACCCGGTGAGCCTTCGGTGGACTTGGCGCAGAACCGGCGAATCGCGCGCGGCGTGGTCAGCGGCATCGCGCACTACGGAAACTGCTTCGGGGTTCCCACTCTCGGTGGCGAAGCCGTCTTCGACCCCTGTTATCAGAACAATCCTCTGGTCAACGTCTTCGCGCTGGGAGTGGCGCGCACGGACGATCTGTTTTTCGCCAAGGCGGAGGGGACCGGCAATCCGGTCATCTATGTGGGCGCAAAGACGGGACGGGACGGCATCCACGGCGCATCGCTGCTGGCTTCGGCGGAGTTTTCCGGAGAGGATGGCCAGCAGAAACGGCCCAACGTCCAGGTGGGCGATCCGTTTCTGGAAAAGCAGCTCATGGAAGCCTGCCTGGAAGCCATGCAGTCGGAAGCCATGATCGGCATTCAGGACATGGGGGCGGCGGGGCTGACCTGCTCGACCTGCGAGATGGGCGGCCACAGCGGCATGGGCATCCAGGTGGATCTGGAAAAAGTCCCGCAGCGGGAACTCAACATGACCCCCTACGATGTGATGCTAAGCGAATCGCAGGAGCGGATGCTGCTGGTGGCCCGGCGCGGCCAGGAGCAGGAGGTGTTCACCATCTTCGCCAAGTGGGGCCTGGACGCCGTGGAGATCGGCACGGTGATCGACGAGCCCATATTGCGCGTCCTGGATCGCGGTGCCGTGGTCGCTGAAATTCCGAACGGCGCTCTCACCGACGATGCGCCCGTATATGAGAGGCCCTGGGCGCCGCGGCCGCGGTCCGTGCCGCTCGATCCGCCCACCCCGCTGCCACGGCGTTCAGGAGCGCAGCTCGGCCGGGATATGCTCCATTTGCTGGCCGACCCTGATATCGCCTCCAAGCACTGGATCTATGAACAATACGACTCCATGGTCCGGACCAACACGGCCATCGGACCGGGTGGCGATGCCGCGTTGATCCGGCTGAAGGAGACCGGGCAGTCGCTGGCCATGGCCGTCGACGGGAACGGGCGGTATTGCTATCTCGACCCGCGGCGAGGCGCGCGGCTGGCGGTGGCCGAGGCCGCCCGCAACGTGAGTGTTACCGGCGCCACGCCGATCGGCGCCACCAACTGCCTGAACTTCGGCAATCCGGAAAAACCCTCCATCCTCTGGCAGTTCGGCGAAGTCATCGACGGTATCACCGATGCCTGCAACGTTCTGTCGATCCCCATCACGGGCGGCAACGTCAGCTTCTATAACGAAACCGGTGGCCGGGCCATCTATCCGACGCCCGTGCTGGGAGTCGTCGGATTGCTGGAGAAGTCCGGCCGCTCTGTCCGGGCGGGATTCGACCAGGCGCGCCGGTCGGTTGTCCTGCTGGGCGGCGTGCTCACCTGCCGCGAGCAGTTCTCGGTCTCCTTTGGCTCATCCCAATATGCCCGGTCTGTTCTGGGCTCGCTGTGGGGACTTCCGCCCTGGATCGATCTGGAGCTGGAGAAACGGGTGCAGGCCTGCTGCCGGAAGCTGATCCAGGAAGGGCTGGTCGAGTCGGCGCACGATTTGAGCGATGGAGGACTGGCGGTGGGGCTGGCGGAATGCTGCCTGGCCCATGACAGGGGGGCGATCATAACGCTGAACTTCGATGAGGAGCCGCTGCGGCTGCTGTTTGCGGAAGATCCCTCGCGCATCGTGGTTTCCATGCGGCACGATTCTCTTCCGGAGGCCGACAAGATTATTTCAGAGTACAATATCCGTGCGGATGAGATCGGTGTAACCGAAGGCAGCTCACTGAAGATCGCACAGCGCGGAGAGATTCTGTTCGAGCTGCCCATCCCGGCAATCCGCTCCGCTTTCGATGGCGCTCTGGAAACCGCCGTCGAGTCCATCGTCGATTCCAAGGTTGATTCCAAGAAGGTCCCATCATGAGCACTATCTGGCCGGGTAACGGGACTCAGCAGCGGGCCGCAAGGCCACCGAAAGGAGACTCTTCATGGCTGTGGCGGTAGATGACAAGTTTCACGACGAGTGCGGCGTCTTTGGCGTCTACGCCCACCCGGAAGCGGCGAATCTGACCTACCTCGGTTTGTACGCACAGCAGCACCGCGGCCAGGAAAGCGCCGGGATCGTCTCCAGCAACGGCCGCAAAGTACACGTGCACAAAGACATGGGAGAGGTCGCCGAGGTCTTCAGTGAAGCAAAACTGAAGGAGTTGCGCGGCTGGCTCGCCATCGGCCACACCCGCTACTCCACGCACGGCGATACCGTCCTGCTGAATGCGCAGCCGCTGCTGGCCGGCATCAACAAGGGATCGGTCGCCGTGGCCCACAACGGCAATCTGACCAAAGCGCGCCAACTGCGGAAGCGTCTGGAGGACCAGGGAGCCATCTTTCAGACCTCCAGCGACACGGAGGTTCTGCTCCATTTAATCGCCCGCTCCCCGCAGCGCGACTTCGAGGACGCTCTGGCGGAATCTTTGCTGGAGCTGGAAGGCGCCTACTCGATGGTGTTGCTCCACGGAAGCTGCCTTTATGCCGTTCGCGATCCCCGCGGATTCCGTCCGCTCGTTACCGGCCTGATCCCCTCGCAGACCCTGCCGCTCGGTACCGGCTTCGGCCATGGTGAAAGCTACGTCTTCGCATCGGAGACCTGCGCCTTCGACCTGGTTGGCGCCAAGTATAAGGGGGAGGTCCAGCCGGGAGAGATCGTACGCATTGATTCTGAAGGAATCCATCACCGCCGGTTCGCCGACAAGCAAAAGCCTTCCTACTGCATCTTCGAGCACGTCTATTTCGCCCGGCCCGATAGCCTCCTCTTCGGCCGCGCGGTGCATTCCTCCCGGGAGCGCATGGGCCGCCAGTTGGCCCGGGAAGCCCCAGCCGATGCCGATATCGTGGTCCCCATCCCGGACTCCGGCATCGCCTCGGCCATCGGCTTTTCCGCCGAATCCGGCCTCCCGTTCCGCTTTGGGCTCATCCGCAACCACTATGTCGGCCGCACCTTCATCGAGCCGGAGCAGAGCGTCCGCGACTTTGGCGTGAAGCTGAAGTTGAATCCTGTGCGGAGCCTGCTGGAGGACAAGCGAGTCATCCTGGTGGATGATTCCATCGTCCGCGGGACCACCAGCCGCAAGATCGTGCGGATGATCCGCGAGGCCGGGGCGCGGGAAGTGCACCTGCGCATCAGTTGCCCGCCCACCATCTCACCCTGTTACTACGGCGTGGACACTCCCCGGCAGAAAGAGCTGATCGCGTCGAACTATGATGTAGCCGGCATCTGCAAATATATCGGTGCCGACAGCCTGGCCTATCTGTCGCTCGGGGGTTTGCGCGATGCGGTGGAAGATCCCAATGAGGATTTCTGCACCTCCTGCTATACCGGCAAGTATCCGACCAAGGTGCCCCGCGGCGCCCCGGCGGATGTTGTCGAGCGCCGTGGAAACCGGTGATACCAGTAATGCCAGCCACCTGAGATGGCCGTCTGAAATGATATAGCCACTGATGATCCGGACCAGATGACGAAAACCTCCCTCACCTACGCCGACGTCGGCGTCGATATCTCCCAGGCCGGCCGCACCAAGAAGCGTATCGCCGCCCTGGCCCGCCGCACTTTCACACCCGCCGTCCTGGGCGGCATCGGCGGCTTCGGCGCTCTCTACGCGCTGGACCGGCGCGCGGCCAAATCTCCGGTGCTGGTCGCCAGCTCCGACGGCGCCGGCACCAAGCTCAAGATCGCCTTCGCCACCGGCCGGCACCGCACCGTGGCCACCGACCTGGTGAACCACTGTGTGAACGACATCGCCGTCCTGGGCGCACGGCCGCTGTTCTTTCTCGACTACATCGGCAGCGGGCGGCTCGACCCGGCCGTGATCGAACAGATCGTCTCCGGCCTCTCGGACGGCTGCCGCGCACACGGCTGCTCCCTGATCGGCGGGGAGACCGCCGAGATGCCCGGATTCTATGCGGACGGCGAGTATGATCTGGCCGGTTTCATCGTCGGCCTCGTCGAACGCGGCAAGGTTCTCACGGGCAGCAGGATCCGCGCCGGCAATCTGCTGATCGGGCTGCCTTCGGTGGGCCTGCACACCAACGGCTACTCACTGGCCCGGAAGCTCCTGCTGGAAATGGCCGGGTACCGGCTGGATGAAAAGATTCCCCGCCTGAACCGCACGGCCGCCGAGGAGTTGCTCCAGCGGCACCGCAGCTACGCCCGGCCCATCCACGCCCTGCAGGACGCTGGTTTGCTGCGCGGAGCGGCCCACATCACCGGTGGCGGCATCCCCGGCAACCTGCCTCGCATCCTGCCCCGGGGCCTGCATGCCCGCATCGACACGGGCAGTTGGCCACAGCTTCCCCTGTTCCCTCTGCTGCGCGAGATCGGCAATGTCCCCGACGATGACATGTGGCAGACCTTCAACATGGGTCTCGGCATGATCCTGGTCATCCCCCGGCGCGCACTCGACGAAGCCTCCGCCGTGCTCAGGAAAGTACGGCAGAAATTTTTTGTGATCGGCAGTATCGCCAAAGGCAGCTCCGGCGTGCGCCTCGAAAGGTCCTCTTCATGACGACACCGAGGAAACTGGGCATTCTGCTCTCGGGACGCGGGTCCAACTTCATGGCCATCGCAGACAACATCGCCGCCGGTCTCATCCCCGCCGAGATCGGGGTGGTCATCAGCAACCGTCCCGGCGCGGCTGGACTGGAGGAAGCCCGCCGCCGTGGCCTGGACGCGCGCCTGCTGCCCTCCAAGGGCCTGGAACGCGAGGCGTACGACCGCCAGACAGTCGCCGTGCTGAAGGAAAAAGGCGTCGATCTGGTTTGCCTGGCCGGGTTCATGCGCCTGCTCAGCCCCTACTTCGTATCGCAATTCCCCAATCAGATGCTGAACATCCACCCTTCTCTGCTTCCCTCGTTCCCCGGTCTGGAGGCCCAGCAACAGGCTCTGGACCACGGCGTCAAACTCACCGGCGCGACGGTCCATTTTGTCGATGAAAACCTGGATGCCGGCCCGATCGTCGTCCAGGCCCCGGTGCCTGTTCTCGACGATGATACCGGTGCCACGCTCGCGGCGCGCATCCTCGAGCAGGAGCACCGCATCTATTCCGAGGCGATCAATATCGTACTTTCGGGTGAGTGGAAGATCTCCGGCCGCCGCGTCATCCGGACTTAAGTGCCCGGATTCAGGCGGACTTAGCCGCGCCCGACTCTGCTTCCCGAGGTCTTTGGCGATGTACTCCCGAATTGCATTCCAGGCTGTCCCGCTTTTTATTATTTTGATCCAAGCTCGCCCGCTGCCCGCCCTGCCTCCGACCGCACAGCTTGCGGAAGACGAGGCCGTCGCCGCCGTCCAGCGGATGCCCGCCTCCGAGCTGGAAGACACTCTCCCCAGCCAGCCGTTTGAAAGCTGGCTCTCCGAGACAGCCGGCGACGGCGCCGATATCCAATGGGAGTTGAACGACTGCGGCGAGCAGACCGGAGACCCGGATATCGACGCCGGCCGCGTGATCCCTGTCTGCGTCTCGGCCTACGTAGCGCTCGCCGACGGACGGGAATTCTCCGTCTCCATCCTGGCCGGGACGTGGCCCGGAACCTGGGAGGACGGGTTGGAGACCCCGTTCGTCTTGCATGGACTCTATTGGTTTCTCGGTGATCGCTTCAAACCCATCGAGCGGCTCAGCGATCTGCCCGAACTGATCCGCTCCGGGCCACCCGACGAACCCGGTGAGCTGGATGAGCCCCATGCGGAGGATGCGGTGGAACCTTCGCAGTAGCCAACACTTTCCCTCGTTGTACAATCTTCGTTCCCGGTGTCGCTTCCCGGTGCCATCTCACCGTGCCAGCCGATGCAGAACATCGAAACATTTGAAACCGAGCGGCTCATTGCCGAGCGCGTCGCGGAAGCGCATCTCCCCGGCCTGCTCAGTCTGTGGCAGGACCCACGCGTGATGGCCACACTGGGCGGCGTCCGCCCCGAACAGCTCTGCCGCGACCAGTTGAGCATGGCCATCGATCATTGGACGGAGTTCGGCTTCGGCATGTGGATTCTGCGGGAAAAACCCTCTGACCTCAGCATTGATCCGGTGATGGGCCACGTGAGCCTGCGCCATTGGCTGCTCGACGGCATGCCGGAGATCGACCTGGGATATTCACTGAGTCCGGAGTATTGGGGAAAGGGGCTGGCCACCGAGGCCGCACGGGCTGTCCTGGAGCTTGGTTTTGCCCGGCTCGGCTGCGAGCACATCACGGCCATCGCTTTGCCGGATAACCTGGCCTCGCGCCGGGTCCTTGAAAAACTCGGTTTTGAATACAAACGCGACGTTGTTTTCAGAAGCCGTCTTCACGGGCTCTACCGGCTGAAACGACCCCGGCCGCCACAGCCCTGAAGATGCATGTCTCAGTTCCCCGACCCCTGCCTGGCGCCGCTATTTGGGGCTTGCTTCACGGGGCCCGCTGCTCTATCCTTTACTCCATACTTGGGATCAACACAGACAGTATACTGCGCTCCGAAACTGGCCGGGTCGGCGGGCGGGGTCGATAAAATTCTAAAGAAAAGTAATTTGGAGGTGTTTCATGAGTAATTGACTCCGAAGGGCATTGCCGTTGATTGTCGCGGCCCTGTTTGCGATGCCCTTGCTGCAAGCCCAGAATATCCCGTCGATCCTGGTCCAGTACCCGGACCTGATCATTCACAACGGAAAAATCGTTACCGTGGACGATGACACGCTCAGCGATAACATCGGCACCACGGTCCAGGCCATGGCCGTCCGCGACAAGCGGGTTCTCGCCCTGGGCTCGAACGCGGAGATTCTTGCCCTGGCCGGTCCGCAGACCACACAGATCGATCTGAATGGCCGGCTCGTTCTGCCCGGCTTCATCAATCCCCATACCCACGTTCACACCCGCGCCCTCAACCGCTGGGTCCAGATGCACCCGCAAGAAGTGTCTGAAGTGGCGCGCCGGTTCACGGTCGAAGGAAAAAGCTACGACGAAATCACGCGCGGCATCGAGCTGGTCGTCAAGGAACAGATGGTTAACGCTCCGCCTGACCAGTGGGCCTGGATCAATCTGCCCTCCAGTGGCGAGAGCGGCATGGGCATCGGTGTTCAGTACCTGAACGACGAAGCTCTGACCCGGGAGCAGTTGGACGACATGGCGCCCGGCCGCCCGGTCTTCATCCTCTCTCACCCCAAGATGCTGCTGAGCACCACCGCCCGGGACGACTTCATGGACCTCTACTCGGTCGATCCCACGCCGGAGAACGAGCGCATCGCGCTGCCGCACGACACCACCATCAACCGCTCGCTGTACGTCGAGAAATTCTTCGGCCGCAACCTCGATATCGCGGCGGATATCATCGAGGACTCCCTGGTTCATCAGGCCGCCCTCGGGTTCACTGCCTTCAGTTCCCACATCGTCGGTCTCCGGGTCCATGACGCCTACCGGCTGATGCAGAAGCAGGGAAGGATCCCGATCCGTTTTGCCTATGCCGACCGTTTCTGCCAGCAGGTGGAGCCGGACATCCCGGGCTGCTTCACCCGCAAGAGCGACATGCGCGGAATGGGGGACGACTACTTCTTCAATATCGGCGTAACGCTGGGCGGCCTCGACAGCGGCCCGCCCTCCATCTGCACCACCATGAATGCGCCCGCAGACATCAAGGCGCAGGAAGTCTGCCTGCTGGAGCCCGGCAACGAATACTGGGACGGCATCTATGCGGCCATGAAGAACCGGCTGCGCTTCGTCGTCAATCACGACTATGGCGACAAGACCATTGATTACGTCATGGACATCATGGACCAGCTCATGGAGGACGAACCGGAGGTCTTCACCAAGGAATACTTCCGCGAAATGCGGCTTACCGCCGATCACTGCGGCTTCTACCCGCGTCCGGAACAGCTTCCGCGCATGAAGGACCTCGGGATGATCATCAGTTGCGGCGGCCGCATCATCAACCGCAGCGCGCCCTGGCTCAAGGTCTATGGCGAGCAGTACGCTAACCGCATCTCGCCGATGGGCAGCATGCTCCGCTCCGGAGTCATGGGAGTTGCCGAGGGTGAGTTCGGCGCCGAGGGTGGCGAAAGTGAAACCGCTCTGGCCCAGTTCTATCCGCTCATTTCCCGCCAGACCACCGACGGCATCACGGTCGCATCTGGTGAGGCCATCAACCGCAACCAGGTCATCAAGGCCGCCACCACATGGCCCTCCTTCTACATCCTGAAGGAAGACGATCTGGGTTCTCTGGAAACCGGCAAGCTCGCCGACTTCATCGTCATGAACAAAGACTACTTCTCGGTTCCGGAAGCGGAGATTCCCTCCGTCTATCCTCTGATGACCGTGGTCGGTGGCAAGACCGTGGTTCTGCGCGAGGAGTTCGGCAGTGAAATCGGCATGCCGGCAGTTGGTCCTCAGATGATCTTCCATACAGAACTCGGTTGGAGGCGACGCGGCGAATAAGCCCTTCGATAACCCCGGTTGCGTTTTTCCACCGGACCTGTTGATCCATTAACAAAAAGGCGTTCTGCAGTCATTGCAGAGCGCCTTTTTTTCTCCCAGATTTCGCAGCGCTCAGCCAGCTTTTCCCGTTCGCTGCCGCGCCGCTTCGAACAGCACAATTCCTGCGGCCACGCTCACATTCAACGTGGAAATTTTCCCCGGCGCCGGAATCCGCACCAGGAAATCGCATTTCTTTTTGAGCAACTGATGGAGTCCCTTCTGCTCGCCGCCGGCCACCACGGCGCAGCGCCCACGGTAATCCGCCTGGTGATAATCCATCTCCGCGCGCTCATCGAGGCCCACCGTCCAGAAATTTTCTTCCTTCAGCCGCTCCAGCGTCCGCGCCAGATTGGCCACCCGCGCCACCGGCAGATGCGCCACCGCCCCGCTCGCCGCCTGCACGGCCGACGGCGTCAGTCCCACCGCGCGGCGTTCCGGAATCACCACAGCGCCGGCTCCGGCCGCGCACGCCGTGCGGATCAACGCTCCCAGGTTCCGCGGATCTTCCACGCCGTCCAGCAGCAGCACCAGCGCATGCTTGCCCAGCACGGCCAGAACGTCTTCCAGCTCTGCGTACCCGTGCCCGCCCAGCACGGCTACCACGCCCTGATGATTCGCCCCTTGCGCCAGCCGCTCCAGCACCTCGACCCGCTCGAACCGCACCGCCACCGCGCGCTTATGGCACAGATCGACCAGTTCCTGCACTCGCGGATTTTTTATTCCCTGCTGGAAATGAACGCGCTCCACACTCTGCATGTCGCCCGCCAGCGCCTCGCGCACCACATGAATTCCGCAGACTGTCTCCACCGATTTTCCCTGCCTCCGTGTCCCGATACTCTAGCATAACGTCCACCGCCGCTTCCGTCTCCGCGCCCCCGGCCCGCTATAATGATCTTTTCACCCGGGAGCATTCCTTGTCCACCGCGCCACCGCCACCGGCCAGCACCTCCGGCTCGGGCATCCTCGCCCGCATCCGCCTCTCCGCCCGTGCGCTCCGGCACCGCAACTTCCGCTTGTTCCTCAGCGGACAATTCCTGAGCCTGATCGGCACCTGGGTCCAGACGGTGGCGCAGGCCTGGCTTGTCTACCGCCTCTCCGGCTCCTCGGTCATGCTCGGTCTGGTAGGATTCGCCACCCAGGCCCCCTACCTGCTCGCGCCCATCGGCGGCGTGCTCGCCGACCGCATGAACCGCCGCAAGCTCCTCATCCTGACGCAGAGCCTCTCCGCCGTGCAGGCGCTCATCCTCGCCGCGCTCACGCTCAGCGGCGTCGTCCAGGTATGGCATGTCTTCGTCCTCGCGCTCCTGCTCGGTTTCATCGGCCTGTTCGACATCACCGCCCGGCAGTCCTTCGTCGTCGAGATGGTCGGCAAGCAGGACCTCATGAACGCCATCGCGCTCAACTCCACCGCCTTCAATCTCGGCCGCATCGTGGGCCCCTCGGTCGCCGGACTGCTGCTGGCCGCGGTGGGCGAGGGTTGGTGTTTTCTGATCAACTCCGGATCGTTTTTCAGCGTCATCGCCGGCCTCGCGCTCATCCGCATCCCGGTCCCGGCCCCGCGCGAGCGCTCGCACTCGCACTTCGATCAACTCCGCCAGGGCATCCGCTACGTCCGCCACAGCGCCCCCCTGCGGGCCCTGCTCGTCAACCTGGGCATCGTCAGCGTCATGAACTATCCGGTCATCGTCCTGATGCCCATCTTCGCCGACCGCATTCTGAGCGGCGGCCCCCGCACGCTCGGCATCCTGATGAGCTCGTTCGGGGTCGGCGCGCTGATCGGCGCCGTCTACATGGCCACGCGCACCGGGCTGCGCGGCTTGAGCCGCACCATCGTCCGCGCCACCGTCATCTACTCGGTCGCGCTCATCGCCTTCGCCTTCGCCCCCAACATCCCGCTGGCCTGCCTGTTCCTCGTCATCGTCGGCTTCGGCATCATGCTGCAGGTCGCCAGCACCAACACCGGGTTGCAGACGATCTCGGAGGACAACTTCCGCGGCCGCGTCATGGGTTTTTACGGGATGATGTTTCTGGGACTGGCGCCCATCGGCAGCCTCCTAGCCGGCTGGCTCGGCGACTGGATCGGGGCTCGCTACACCGTGGCCTTCGGCGCCGTCGTTTGCATCTTCGCCGCGGCGCTGTTCAATCGCCAGCGCGTTCCCGTCGTTGCCGCGCTGCGGCAGATCATGGAAGGCACCGCGCGCATGATGCCCGCCCCGGTGGACACTCCGGTGGACTCACCTGTTGACGCCCCCGGCTCCACCTCCACCCCATAGCGATCCACCAGACACCCCACCGGCCTCTCCGCTTTAAGAACCAGAGCATCTTCCCGCTAATTGATAATTTATTTGTATCTTTGCGCGTACAAATCTGTTCTAACGTGCGCATCTAGTGTGGTTTGGTACGAACCTTCAATCAAATATCCGCCCGAGGAAACAGGGGGAGAGTTCCCGATGAAAAAGCTGTTCCGCAAAAAGAAAACTACCGTTTTGATTTTTTCCTTGTGGGGAGCCTTTCTGCTCTCTTTGTTGCTTTACGCAAACGCCGTGGCCCCGCCCACGGCAACCACCGGGGGATTCGGGGAGCTGACCTGCGCGCAATCGGGTTGCCATGTCGGTACAGCCTTGAACGCCGGGCCCGGCAGCGTAGCGATCACCGTCCCTGAATCTTATAGCAGCGGGGAAAATATTCCCGTTCGCGTCCGCGTCGGCGACACGGCACCAATGGAACGTTGGGGATTCGAGTTGAGCGCCCGCACCCTCGCTGGCCAGCAGGCGGGCAATCTCATCTCCACGGACAGCAACTCTCAGCTCCTCAATCCTGCAAACGGCGTTCAGTACATTGGACACACCGCCCTCGGTTCTCGCGGCGGAGTTACCGGCGGCGTGGATTTTGATTTCCAGTGGCAGGCGCCCGATGTTTCTCTCGGCCCGGTGGTTTTCCATGCGGCCGGCAATGCCACCAATAACGACTTCAGCAGTTCCGGCGACCGCGTCTACACCTCTTCCATTGAAATTCAGCCCCAGCAACTTCCAGGCAACGAACCAGCGGTGAACGATGGCGGTGTGGTCAGCAACGCAAGTTTCGCTCCCGCTCCCAGCCCGGTCGCGCCCGGCTCCATCGCCGCCATCTTCGGAACGAATCTCAATGACGGATCCATCGCCCTGACCACCAGCTTCGGCCCGGACAACAAATTGATCGCCGAACTCGCCGGCACCGAAGTCCGTTTTAACGGAGTCCTCGCGCCGGTCTTCTTTTCCACTCCCAACCAGTTGGGCGTCCAGATCCCGGTGGAACTGGCCGGAGAAACTTCCGCCTCCGTCGCCGTAACGGTCAACGGCCAGGCGAGTCCTCCCCGTACTGTCCAGCTCGACTCCGCCGCTCCCGGCGTCTTCACGTTGACTCAGAACGGCACGGGCGCGGGCGCCATTCTTCATCAGGATGGGATCACTCCCGTTACGCCCCAGACACCTGCCATCCCCGGCGAGATCATCATCATTTTCTGCACCGGGCTCGGCGCGGTGACCCCGCCTCTGGAGACCGGACTTGCCGCGAACTTCCACACCGTGGTGGACCCGGTAACCGTTACCATCGGCGGCGTCGATGTCACGCCTGAGTTCGCTGGCGCCGCACCCGACTTCGTCGGGCTCAACCAGGTGAATGTCCGGATTCCTCCCGCCACTCTCACTTCCAGCAGTACCGCCATTACTTTGCGTGTGGGCAATAAGGAAAGCTTGCAAATTACCGTCGCCATCCTCGAAGAAGGCGTCGAGCTTCCTCCTGATGATGAAGATTACTAACCCGGCTGCGGGGACCTGCAACCGCGCCATCGTGGTGGCCGGAGACTCCATCGCTCCGGCCACCATCGCCACGGGAGGGAACATTCCGCCCGCTGTGGTTACTAATAATACAGAGGGCTGAATATTTCATCAGCCGGGGGGGAAATCAGTCAGCAGGCCGGTGGGCTTGGCAACCCGCACTGGCAACTGGCACCCCGGAACAGACAGCCCAGCACCGGCGCAAGCATCACGCAACACGGCATGCCTTACACCGGGCGCGGCCCGTCCGCGCCCTCATCCATCCACCCCGGTAGTGCTTCGCTCTCACCGGGATCTCGAAGGGGAGGTGTGCCATGTTTGAGAATTCTCTGCTCGACCGACCAACCCGGAATCGTGTCCGACGGTCCGGCTCCCTGTTTATTTCACTCCTGATCCAGACTTTCCTCATAGCCGTGGTTGTCATCGTTCCACTGCCCCACATGGAGGCCCTTCCGGAGATCGCAACCATCTCGCATATCTTTGCCCCGCGCGTTCCCGCCGCCGCGTCACCCTCAGCCGAGCGTTCTGCCCGGCTTGCCGCCGTCCGGCCCGGCCACGTCATCCTCCGCACAACCCCGCGCACGCGGCCAGTCGCATCCCGCCGCCCAGCGCCCGACCCCAACGCGCTGATTTCCCCATTTGCCTCTCCACCCGACGTCACTGGAATCCCCTTCGGCCTTCCTGCTGGCTTCGGTCCCGGCGGCTCGGACACCTTCGTCATGGGAGACAACTTCGCTCCACCACCGCCGGATACCGCCCCCGTTCAAACCGAGCCATACCAGGTCGGCGGTCATGTGCTCGCACCTCGTTTGATCCACCAGACCCAACCCGTCTACCCGCCGCTGGCCCGTCAGGCCCGCATCCAGGGCACAGTCCATCTGGAGGCCGTCATCACCCGCCACGGCGCCATCTCTCGGTTCCGTGCTGTATCCGGACACCCGCTGCTCGTCCGGGCCGCGCTCGCCGCCGTCGAGCAGTGGCGTTACGAGCCCGCCCTGCTCAACGGCACACCCGTCGATGTCATCACCACCGTCGAGGTGAATTTCCGCCTCGCTCGCTGACCTTAAATCTCTTCAATTGCGATTATCTCTGGAAGATGATCTTGCTGTGCTCAGCGTCGGTAAAGCATTCTCGGGACCCCTTTTATGCTGTATCAGGTATCGAAGGAGTTTATGCTCGGACCAAAAGAATTCATCGCGCACGATACATTACAAATCTTGATTTCGATATAATAATTGCTAAGCGCAGGAGAAAAGCGGTTGCAAGTAATTCTTTGATGGAAGGGCGAGGTGCCCTCGTATACGCCGGTAATTGCCTAGAAATCAGAGGAAACCTTCTCCAGAGAAGAGGTATAATCTACCTCCTGAAGTCGTTTCTTATGCAGAAGAAGGTCAGAGCTTTTTGCCGACTTTTGTGCCCAGAACCAAAATTAATTCCAAGTCGGCAAGAAGGAGTCGCAACTATGAACAGAAAAAGCGCACAGCCTCTAGATATTAGAGACATTCCCGCATACAGCATTGGCGATGTGGCTAGATATGTGCAAATTCCAAGAAAAACTATCGAATATTGGATTGCCAGCAATGACAGAACTCCTGTCATCGTCATTCCGTCAGTACATCCTCCTCGATTCTCATTTAACAATCTGGTCGAGTTTCATTTGTTGAGTACGATCCGAGCTCGCGGAGTCAAACTGAAGAAAATCAGGGAGGCCCTACGTTCGATGACCAATCGGTGGCCCGAACATCCTTTGTTAAAAGCCACTTTGTCCACTGATGGCGTCGATGTGTTTTCGGAATCACTGCCGGCAGATTTTGTAAATGAGTCAAGAGGGGGGCAACGCGCATTCAGGGATTTGCTGGCAATACACCTCAAACGAATCGAATGGGATCCGGAACTTCATATACCCTTATCGCTCTATCCTTTCGTAAAGGAGAAAACGGCAAACGAGCCACGTTTTATTCAAATAAATCCTCGAATTTCATTCGGTAGACCAGTCATAGCTGGTACTGGTATTAGCACAGCAGTGATTGCTTCCCGATTTCGTGGAAGGGAATCTATTGCAAGCCTAGCTGACGAATATGGCCGCACGATCCAAGAAATCGAGGAAGCGATCAGGTGGGAAGAGGCGAAGGCGGCCTAATAACCTCAACGTTTACCTCGACGAAAATCTTCAACGGTGCAAGCCAATCCTAGAAGTCTTGCGTAGCAATGGTATAACTACACATCAATACTTTCAGTATTTTGAAAACCCGGGAATGGAGGATTACATCTGGTTACCCCTCGTAGGCAAGAATAGATGGTTATTGCTTACTACAGATACTAAATTCCGATTCAACGAATTAGAGCGAAGGGCAATTATTGGGAATTACATACTTAACTTCCTTTGCCGCTCTGGGAGATGATTTGGGGAATTGGGTGGGGCTTCGGAACGAGGACACCGTACTCAGGGTACGGCCTTATTCAGTCGGCCTCCTAGCCTCGTGGAGACATACCACAAATCGAGCCCTAGACAGTTCCAGAACCGAGTTTAGGAAGTTAAGTATATAATTCCCTTTAGTTACGTCTCCGCCAGCAGTTCCCGGGCGGTGAACAGCGCATAAAACGGGCAGTGTTTCTCGATCGCCTCCCGGTCGCCTTCTTCGCGATCCACCACGCAGACCGCCGCGACCACTTTCAGTCCCACCGCCTTCGCCTGCTCGATCGCTTTCACCGCCGAGCCGCCCGTCGTGCATGTGTCTTCTACG
Source organism: Terriglobia bacterium (assembly GCA_963662495.2). Lineage (GTDB taxonomy): Bacteria > Acidobacteriota > Terriglobia > 2-12-FULL-54-10 > 2-12-FULL-54-10 > SHUM01. The sequence continues at coordinate 290,806 of CAXVYQ010000004.1, read as the reverse complement.
ATCACCACCGGATCACCCTCCGTGCCGCGCCACCCTTCGATCATCTGCTGCATGCCGTGCTGCTTGGTCTCCTTACGGATGATGAACGCGCTCACTTTTGGCCCCGCGTCCTGCGCGCTCAGCGCCGCCACTGCGGCCACGATGGGGTCCGCGCCCAGCGTCGGCCCGCCCACCGCCTTCGGTTGCGGCTCAAGCGTCCGGACCAGTTCCAGCACCGCCATTCCGGTGCAGAGCGCGCCTTCCGCATCGAGCGTCGTCTGACGGCAGTCCAGGTAATAGTCGCTCTTCTTGCCCGAGGCCAGGGTGAACTCGCCCCGCTTCACCGACTTCTCGCAAAGAATCTCTTTTAGTCGCACGTGATAACTACCATTGGATGATGTCATTGTAACTTGTTCGGGAGGGTGGTGAAATCTGCCCTTCAGGTCAGCTTCGGCTTTGACTGTATCCAATTGAGCATCGAAATCCTTCTCGTCGTGTCCGTCCAGTTGTATTGCTAATTCCGGGTCTGGGTCTGGAAGTGCTTTCAGAATCTTCGCCAGCCGTTCGGCGGCCAAAGCACCGAAGCCGGGTTGAATCTCGAAACCACAGAAAGCGACAGTGACTGCTGGCATAACGGCGAATTCATCTATTGGCCACCGAACGTCATTTAGCTTTCCGATGTCAGCCGCGAAATCCTTTCGAATACCAAAGACGTACGGCTTACTGCGGCCGCGGTATAAGAACTTGAAAAACGTTTCAGTAGATCGCTCTGAACCTCCAGGACCTGCCAGCCAAGATACCGAACCTCTGTAGGGAACCATGGGAAACCCATAGCGTGCCAGCAGGGGGTTTAACTGGTCTTGCACTTCTAGGAACTGGCGATCATTGTTGAATGGGATGGTCTTGATGGCTTGCATTTCACTATCCTCCCTGCATTTGAATTAATCTATATTAGGTATATTAGGTTGTAACACAAGGCTTGTCAAGGCTATTTGATATGACCTCGCGGTTATTAATATAAATAATTATTATTCAATTGTTTACGATTTTTATTGGAGAAATCTATTCCACCGTGACACTCTTGGCGAGGTTGCGTGGCTGATCCACGTCGCAGCCCCGCCGCACCGCGATGTGATAGGCCAGCAGTTGCAGCGGGATCACCTCCAGCAGCGGCGCCAGCAATTCGGGCGCCGGCGGCACCTCGATCACGTAGCTCGCGCTCTCCCGCGCCGTCTCGATCTCCGGATCATCTGCCGTCACCACCGCGATCACCACGCCCGACCGCGCCCGCACCTCCTGCACGTTGCTCATCACTTTCGCGTACCCCAGCTCGCTCGCCTCGTTCCCGGCCTCACGCGTCGCGATCACCACCACCGGCATCGACTCGTCGATCAGCGCAATCGGCCCGTGCTTCATCTCGCCCGCCGGATAGCCCTCGGCGTGAATGTAGGAGACCTCCTTCAGCTTCAGCGCGCCTTCCAGCGCAATCGGATGATGAATGCCCCGGCCCAGGTAGAGAAAGTTCTGGCTCTTGAAAAAATGTTGCGCCAACTTTTCGACGCCGCGGCTGGCGCGGACCACCTGCTCGATCTTCCCCGGTATCTTCACCAGCTCGGTCGCCAGCGCCAGAGACCGCTCCGGCGTAATCTTCTCCCGCAGTTGCGCCAGGTGCAGTGCCAGCAGGAACAGCGCCGTAATCTGCGACGTGAACGCCTTCGTGCTCGCCACGCCGATCTCCGGGCCCGCGTGCGTGTAGAGTGCCCCGGCGGCCTCGTGCGTCGCCATCGAGCCCACCACGTTGCAGATCGCCAGCGTCTTCGATCCCTTGCGCTTGCTCTCGCGCTGCGCCCCCAGCGTGTCGGCCGTCTCGCCCGACTGCGTCATCACGATCGTCAGCGTCTCCGGGCCCACGATCGGGTCGCGGTACCGGTACTCCGATCCGTAGTCCACCTCCACCGGCAGCCGTGCCAGTTTTTCGATCAGGTGCTTGCCCACCATCCCGGCGTAGTAGGACGTTCCCATTCCGACGATCTTCACTTGCTGGAACTCGCGGAACTCGGCTGGCGTAAAGTCCCAGTTGTCCAGCACGACCTCGCCGGTCTCCATGCTGATCCGGCCCAGCGTCGTGTCCCGCACCGCTTCGGGCTGCTCGTGAATCTCCTTCAGCATAAAATGTTTATAGCCGCCCTTCTGCGCCTGTACCGGGTCCCACGTCACGCGCTGCGGCTTGCCCGGAACGGTTTTCCCGGCAAAGTCGGTAACCGTTACCCCGTCCGGTGTCAGCACGGCTATTTCGCCATCGGCCAGGAACAGCATGTCGCGCGTGTGATGCAGAATCGCCGGAATATCGGACGCCACGAAGTATTCCTTTTCGCCGAAACCCACCACCGCCGGCGGACCGTGCCGCGCCGCCACAATCTTGTTCGCGTCGGTCGCCGCCACCGCCACCAGCGCGAAGACGCCCTTGAGCTGCGCGATCGTTTTCCGCACCGCGTTCTCCAGATTCCGCGCGTCCGGCTCCATCATTGCCATCTCTTTTTCAATCAGGTGGGAGATAATTTCCGTGTCGGTTTCCGTAACGAAGCGGTGCCCTTCGGCGGTGAGCGCGCGTTTCAGCGCCAGATAGTTTTCAATGATGCCATTCTGCACCACCACGATCTGACCCGTGCAGTCCCGGTGCGGATGCGCGTTTTCCTCCGTCGGCCGCCCGTGCGTCGCCCAGCGGGTGTGCCCGATCCCGTAGGTTCCTTCCAGTGGATTTTCCCGCAGGACGCCTTCCAGGTTGCGCAGTTTTCCGGATGCCCGCCGGACATCCAGGCGACCGGAGTGGTCGATCACCGCGATGCCCGCCGAATCATATCCCCGGTACTCGAGCCGCTGCAGTCCCTCCAGAATCACCGGAACGACCTGCTTTTCACCGATATAGCCAACGATCCCGCACATTTGATAACTCCGAAAGGTTGGAGCTTGCTGATAATTCCGATGACGGAAATTTATTCTTCGATCTGAATCTGGTACTCCTCGATCACGGGGTTGGCCAGCACATCCTTCGCGATCCGTTCCAGCAGTTCGCGCGCCTTCTCCGAATTCACGGCTTCACCCAGTGTTACTTCGAAGTACTTGCCCTGCCGCACGTCCGCCACATCGGCGTGGCCGAGGCTGTGCAGCGCCGAAAGTATGGTCTTGCCTTGCGGGTCCAATACCGTTTTTTTCAAGCTTACCGTAACGCTGGCCTTCATCGCCTCTTGCCCACCTGTCGCAGGAATTTTCCGCCCTGATTCGCAGCCGGATTCTCTATGTTACCATTGCTGGCGCAACGCGCTCGTGAAACTGAAATGATGAGGTAAGCGCGGCTGGAATCACCCGGCCCGTCAGGGGATCTTATGGCCAGTGAAAAGCAAAAGCCTGCATGGTTCTCCATCATCGGGCCTGGGATTCTCGTGGCCGCAACGGGCGTGGGAGCGGGCGATCTGCTGACCGCAAGCATCGCCGGCTCGAAGCTGGGACTCGCCGTTCTGTGGGCCGCGGTGGTGGGCGCGTTCCTGAAATGGACGCTGAACGAAGGCATCGCGCGCTGGCAGATGTCCACCGGCACAACGTTGCTGGAAGGCTGGATCGACCGGCTCGGCAGCTGGATCCAGTGGATCTTCGTCCCCTACTTTCTGATGTGGACCGTGCTGGTGGGCGGAGCGCTAATCTCAGCCTGCGGCGTGGCGGCGGCCGGTCTGTTCCCGCTGGGCGATGCCACTACCTCGAAGAACATCTGGGGCATCGTGCACACGCTCGCCGGGCTGGCGCTGGTGTGGGCCGGAGGCTTTCAGTGGTTCCAGCGGCTGATGACGGTCTGCATCGGGGCAATGTTCGTGGGCGTTCTGATCACGGCCGCAATGCTGGCGCCGGAGTTCGGCGCCGTCGTTCAGGGAACGCTGGTCCCCACGATTCCGGATGGCGGACTGGGTTGGGTGCTCGGGGTTCTGGGCGGCGTGGGCGGGACCGTGACGCTGCTCTCCTATGGCTACTGGGTGCAGGAAAAAGACCGGGCGGGGAAAGAGGGTCTGCGGATCTGCCGGATCGATCTGGCAGTCGCTTATACGCTGACGGCGGTTTTCGGCATGGCGATGGTCATCATCGGAAACCACGTGCAGGTGGAAGGCCAGGGCGTGGCGCTGTCATTGCAACTGGCCGAGCAACTGGAGCTGGTGCTGGGCCAGCCAGGCAAGTGGATGTTCCTGGTGGGATTCTGGGGGGCGGTGTTTTCCAGCCTGCTCGGCGTGTGGCAGAGCGCGCCCTATATCTTCGCGGACTATTTGCAGATCCGGCGCAGGGGGAAACAGGGCGCGGGCCCGAAGAAGCGCCTCTCGGAGACTCCCGCTTACCGCGCCTACCTGGTGGCGATCTCCATCGTTCCGCTGATTACGCTGTGGCTCACGGTGGAGAAAATCCAACTGGCCTACGCGGTGCTGGGGGCGCTGTTCATGCCGCTGCTGGCGCTGACCCTGCTGATCATGAACACGAGGGAAAGCTGGGTGGGACGGGCGTTCCGCAGCCACTGGAGCATCAACGCGTTTCTCGTCATCACGCTGCTTCTGTTCGGCTACATGGGCCTGACGCAAATCGATTTTTGACTGCAGTTATCAGTTGCAGCTCCGCCACTGCTTTGAGGGAAAGCTGAATTAGCGGCAGCGATGCAATAATCTGGTCAACACAGATGCGGAATATTATCGACCAATACGGGCAACAGGAAAACCGATTGACGCATGCTCTGGCTTCGACCCTGAAGGAAGACCCAAAGGTCATGAGGCAATTCCTGCAATGGGTATTGGGCACGGGAAAGTCAATTCCAAAGCACCTAGAAATTGTTGAACAGAGGCTGCCGGGAGAGGAAGAGCCCCAGACGGAGCAGGAGATCGAAAAAAGAGGTTTGCCAGATGCTTGGATTCACGATGGCGAAAATTGGTCGGTAATCATTGAGAGCAAGATTGCCGCTCCTTTGCAGAGAAACCAACTGCAACGTCATCTGAGAATGGCCGAGGCTAGGGGCTTTACAAACATTCATCTGATCGCTCTGGGGGCTCACATTCCCAAGCCCACTGAATATGGATGGGTTGAGAATTGTTGAATGGAGAGAAATCTACAAATGGTTTAAAATCCAGAGGCAGTCGGTTTGGGCGAAGCATTTTTCCAGCTACATGGAAGTGCTTGAGCAACGGTTAATCGATTCGGAATAGCTGAAGGAGGGAACCTTGACATATTTTTCCGGCATTCCCTTCGGGAAAGACCAACCCTACAACTATCTGGAAGCGAAACGTCTCCTGAACCTTGCGTTGGGGAAATTGAGACAACGGAAGGACCTCCAGCAGGAACTTGGAATGGACCCGGAGGGAAAGGGAAGACCAGCGATAACAGGAAAAGACAGTGAGGGGGTTTGAGACTATCTGCCAATTCTGGAGGCTCGCAAAGCGAAATCCTTCACTCAATATCCCCATCTCACAATGTACATAGAACGGAATGGAGTTGTGGCGTTGGTAACAGTCCCGAACGGCATCCGGCGGGAATTCAGGAGGAAATTAATCGCCGGCGATCTGCCGGAATTCCGAGCCTTGTTCCAGGAATTGCTGGATCGTTTTCGACACCGATTGAAATCTGTGGAAGGAGCAACCCCCTTGATCGATGTGGTACAGCGTCATTTCCTATCACAGCGGTCTGAACCTATAGTTGATGCACGCTTGGTCTTTGATCTAAGGGCTGTATTCGAGAACAAGGATACGTGGGGAAAGGAGGTCAAGTTCCAGCCGCAATGGATGGATCTACTGTACGAAGTGTTGAGTCGGAAGAAATCAAATATTCAGCTAACAGTCGGGGTCAAATTCCAATATGACTCCTGTCAGGCCACCAGAACTCCTGCGATCTTGGACCATTTGGCAGCAGCTTGGATTGCATGCAAGCCATTACTTAATGTGGCAAAGAGCTAGAGCTATCGAACATCGGTGCTCGCCGCACTCCCCATGAAGCCCACCGATTCGTATTTGAAGGCAAGTAAGTTCCGATTCCCGGAAGCGGATATTGCTTAGAAATTTCTCCCAAACACCTTTACAGGACTTCGTTCAGCGAGCCGGTGCGGTAGCCTTCCAGATCGAGCGTTACGTAGCGGTAGCCGAGACTTCGGAAAATCCTCGAAAATTCCTTCGCCATCTCAGGGGCAAGCGCGCGGGGCAACTCCGTCGGCGCAATTTCGATCCGAACCAACTCGCCATGATGACGCACGCGAAACTCCCGGAAGCCCAGCGCGCGAAGCGCGTCCTCACCGTTGTCAATGGTAGCCACGGTCTGGATTGTAACCGGAGTGCCGTAGGGAATCCGGGAAGAAAGACAAGGAGAGGCGGGGCGGTCCCAGACCGGCAGGCCTGCCTGTTTTGCGAGCTGGCGGATCTCCGCCTTCGACAGGCCCGCGTCCAGCAGCGGAGAGAGTACGCCGTGCTCGGAGGCGGCGCGGTGGCCGGGGCGGTAGTCGTGAATGTCATCCGCGTTCACGCCATAGGCCAGGGCGGCAAACCCGCGCGCGCGCGCCAAACGGTCGAGCCGGGAAAACAGTTCGTCCTTACAGTGGAAACAGCGCTCCGGTGTATTGGCGAGATATTTGGCCTGGTCGAACTCCGCGGTGGGGATGATCTCCAGAGGGATATCGAATTCGCCGGCGAATCGGGTGGCGTGCTCCCGCTGCGAGGAGGCCAGGCTCGGCGAGTCGGCCAGCACCGCGAGCATCCTGTCGCCGAGCGCCTGCCGCGCCGCCCAGGCCAGGTAGGCCGAGTCCACTCCGCCCGAGTAGGCGATCAGCAGAGGGCCTGTGCCAGAGAGGTATTCCTGGAGACGCCGGGCTTTCGCTTCGGGTGTTCGTTTCAGAGTGGTGGAGGCCGGCATCCAATCTCAGTCCTCAACTGCCACCGAGCCGGGTTACTGGATCAGCGGAGGGATTTCCGGTACATCGTCGCCTTCTTCCTGAGGAGGAATGAGACAGGCGGCGGCGATCTGGTCGCCATCTTCGGCGCGCAGCAAACGGACGCCCTGGGTGCTGCGGCCCGCCTTGCGGATCTTGCCGGCTTCGAGCCGGATGATCTTGCCCTGTTGGGTGATGATCATCACTTCGCTTTCCGTGTCCACGTGGATGATCCCGATCACCTTGCCTTTGACAGCAGTGGTTTTCAGGTTGATGACACCCTGCCCGCCCCGCGACTGGATCCGGTATTCACTGAGCCGGGTCCGTTTGCCGAAGCCGTTTTCCGTAACGGAGAGGATTTCGCCGTCCTCATCGACAGCGACCATCCCCACGACGAAATCGTCCTTCTTGAGCGTCATGGCGCGGACGCCGCGAGCCTGGCGGCCCATGGCGCGGACATCTCCCTCCGGAAAACGGATGGCTTTTCCGGCGTGGGTGGCGACGAAGACGAACTGGTCCCCGGCGGTCTCCCGGACGGCGATCAACTCATCGCCCTCGTTGAGCGAGATGGCGATGATGCCGCGCGCCATGGGGTTGGAGAACTGAGCGAGGCTGCACTTCTTGATGACGCCCTCGCGGGTGGCCATGACGGCGAACCGGTCCTGGGTGAAATCATTGACGGGCAGGATGGCGGTTACCCGTTCGCCCTGGTCGAGGTTCACCAGGTTCACCATATTTTTCCCGCGGGCGGCGGTGCCGATGTCCGGGATCTCATAGACCTTCAGCCAGAAGACCTTGCCGCGATTGGTGAAGATGAGAATGTAGTTGTGAGTGGAGGTGACGAACAGGCGCTCGACAAAATCCTCCTCGCGCGTCTTCATCCCGATGCGGCCTTTGCCGCCGCGGATCTGATTCCTGTACGTGTCGAGGGAAGTACGCTTCAGGTAACCCTGGCGGCTGACGGTAACGACGACATCCTCGACCGGAATGAGGTCTTCCAGACTGATCTCGGCCTGCTGCGCGACGATCTCCGTCCGGCGGTCGTCGCCGTAATTCTTCTGGATGTCCTTGAGCTCCGCGACGATCAGGCCCCTGAGCTTCTTTTCGCTGGCCAGAATTTCGTTCAGATCCTTGATCTTTTCCCGGATCTCCGCCAGTTCGTCCGCGATCTTATCGCGCTCCAGGCCCGTCAGCCGGTGCAGCTGCATTTCGAGAACGGCACGGGCCTGAATCTCCGTCATCTCGAAATCTGTCACCAGCCCGGCGCGCGCCTCGGCCGGCGTCTTGGACGCCCGGATCAGTTTGATGACCGCGTCCAGGTGATCGAGCGCGATCTGGTAACCTTCCAGGATGTGCTCGCGCTCCCGTGCTTTCCGCAGGTCATACTGCGTCCGGCGGAGGACCACTTCGACACGGTGGTCGATGAAGACCTTCAGGGCATCGGCCAGGCCCAGCTCCTTCGGCTGGCCATGATGAACCGCCAGCAGGATCATCCCGAAGCTGGTCTGCATCTGGGTGTGCTTGTAAAGATTGTTCAGGATGACTTCAGCCTGCTCGCCGCGCTTCAGCTCGAATACGATCCGCATGCCGTGCCGGTCGCTCTCATCGCGGATATCCGAGATACCTTCGATCTTCTTATCCTGAACGAGGTCGGCGGTCCTCTCGATCAACCGGGCTTTGTTGACCTGATAGGGAATCTCCGTTACAACGATGATCTCCCGGTCCTTTCCCGTGGGCTCGATGTTGGCGCGGGCGCGCATGATGAAACTGCCGCGGCCGGTGCGGTAGGCGTTCAGGATTCCAGCCTTGCCGTAGATGAATCCGCCCGTGGGAAAATCCGGTCCGGGAACCATTTCGAGCAGGGTCTCAAGCGGCGTATTGGGATGCTGGATGAGCTGGATGGTGGCGTTGATGATCTCGCGCAGGTTGTGCGGGGGAATCTTGGTGGCCATGCCGACGGCGATGCCATCGGCCCCGTTTACGAGCAGGTTCGGGATACGGGTGGGCAGGAACTCGGGCTCCACCCGGCTGTCGTCATAGTTGGCGCGGAAGTCGACGGTCTCCCGGTCAATGTCATCGAGCAGGCGTTCGGCGATGGAGGCCAGCCGTGCTTCGGTGTAGCGCATCGCCGCCGGAGGGTCGCCGTCCACGGAGCCGAAGTTTCCCTGCCCATCCACCATCTGGTAGCGCATGCTGAAGTTCTGCGCCATCCGGACCAGTGAATCGTAGATGGGCACATCGCCGTGCGGGTGATAGTTTCCCATCACCTCACCGACGATCTTGGCGCTCTTGCGGTAGGGACGGTTGGCGCGCAGACCGGCTTCGTACATGCCATACAGAATGCGGCGCTGCACGGGCTTGAGCCCGTCGCGCGCGTCCGGCAGAGCGCGGCCAATGATGACGCTCATGGCGTAGTCGAGATAGGACCGGCGCATCTCGTCTTCGATGTTGACCGGTATCTGGTTCGTCGGCAGGGGCAGGTTGCTCTGCTCGCCGCCGCCGGACGGATTTACTTCATCTGCCATGATTGGTTATCCCCGGGAAGGTACTGGTTCTTTGCCACAGGTGCAGCCTATCTATTATACTTCTCCACGCTGCTGAATGGGAGCCGTTCGGGCAGGTTTCCCGTGGATTTTTTCCAGAAAATGCAGCGTTCCGGGTAGCCGGATGGCTGGAAAGGCTGGCACGTGTCCCCTCCACAGAACACCAATGAGCGGCTGATTGTGGCGCTCGATCTGCCCAGCGCCGAGAAAGCTCTCCGGCTGATGATGCAGCTGGACGGCCTGGTCTCCTTTTACAAAGTGGGGCTGGAACTTTTCACCGCCGCCGGGCCGGAGTTCGTCTCCGCTCTGGTGGCCCAAGAGAAAAAGGTCTTCCTGGATCTGAAATTTCTGGATATCGAGGAGACGGTGCGGCGGGCAGCCCGGCAGGCAGCCCGGCTGGGAGCATCGTTTTTGACGGTTCACGAGTGCGGCAACACGGTGGCGGCAGCCGTGGATGGCGCAGCCGGGTCGGATTTGAAGGTGCTGGCGGTTACCGTCCTGACCAGTCTGAGCACGGAGGATATTCAGGGGATGGGGATCGACGCCACGGCAGAAGAGCTGGTGCTGCGGAGAGCGCAGTCGGCGGTGGCCGCCGGGGCGCATGGCGTCATCGCCTCCGGGCGGGAAGTGGCCGGGATTCGCGCGGCCGTGGGTGGTGATCTGGTCGTGGTTACACCGGGCATTCGGCCGCAAGGGGCGGATGCTAACGATCAGAAGCGGGCCACGACTCCGGCCAGCGCCATCATTGCCCGGTCGGATTACCTGGTGGTGGGCCGGCCCATCCGGGACGCCCAGGACCCGCGCGCCAGAGCGGAGGAGATTCTGCGGGAAATCCAGCAGTCCTCATTGTAAAGTTGGGTTGTAAAGTTTGGGCAGTAATTTTTTTGGCGGTAATGTTTTTGATGTACTAGACGTCGAGGTTCTTGACGTCCAGCGCGTTTTCTTCAATGAAGCGGCGACGGACTTCCACATTCTCACCCATCAGCGTGGAGAAGATCTGCTCGGTCTCCAGGGCGTCTTCAACGCGCACCTGCAGCAGGGTGCGCGTCTCCTGGTTCATGGTTGTTTCCCAGAGCTGTTCGGCGCTCATCTCCCCCAGACCCTTGTAGCGCGTTACGGTGAAACCCTTCTTGCCCGCCTCCATGATGTAGGTGAGCAGGTCCTGGGCGTTTTCATGCCGCGCCGTGCCGCTTTCCGCAGCCGGCTTGTCGGGCTCCTCCCCGGAATCGTGTTTCTCTATTTTCTCCACGATGAACGGGGGCTTGTCCAAAACGAGCATGTCCTGCGCAAGAAGCCGCAATTTCTTATATTCCGGCAGTGTGGCCAGCTCCCAGTTCACGCGGCGCTCGGTGCCCGACCCGTTCGAAAAAACGAGCTCGTGAAGAGAGTGCTCCTCATCGAAGACCACCGATGCCTTGGAGCCGGTTTCCTTGATCTTTTTCCCCAACTGCTGGAGCTTTTCCTGCGTTGCAAAATCGGTTTTCTTTTCGAGGTCCGATTTCGCGATCAGGTCGATCGCCTGACGGTTGCGCAGGCGCTTTTCCATCTTTTCGAAATAGATGGAATACTCCGACAGCTCGGTCAGAAATTTCGTGAGGCGGCGGCCTTCCAGCCTTTCCCCGGCGGCGTTCACGACCGCGCAGTTTTCCGTGGCCTGGCGCATCATCTCTCGATTGAACTGTTTTTCGTCTTTGATGTAACGCTCGGAACGGCCTTTCTTGATGCGGTAGAGAGGCGGCTGCGCGATGAAGATGTTGCCGCGGTCGATGAGCTGTTTCATCTGGCGGAAGAAGAACGTCAGCAGCAGCGTGCGGATGTGAGAGCCGTCAACATCGGCATCGGTCATGATGATGATCTTGTGATAACGGAGCTTGGCCGGGTCGAAATCGTCCTTGCCGATCCCGGTCCCGATTGCCGTGATCATGGCGCGGATTTCCTCGTGGCCGAGCATCTTGTCGTAACGGGCTTTTTCCACGTTCAGAATCTTGCCCTTCAGCGGGAGGATCGCCTGATACTTGCGGTCGCGGCCCTGCTTGGCCGTCCCGCCGGCCGACTCCCCCTCCACCAGGAAGATTTCGCAGCGAGACGGGTCGCGCTCCTGGCAATCGGACAGCTTGCCCGGCAGCGAAGCCGAATCCAGCGCTCCTTTCCTGCGCGTCAGGTCCCGTGCCTTGCGCGCGGCTTCCCGTGCCCGGGAAGCTTCGATGGCCTTCTGAATAATCCGCTTGGCGACCGCGGGCGTTTTTTCAAAGGACTCGGCCAGTTTCTCGTTCAAAAACGCTTCCACCAGACCCTTGATGTCGCTGTTCAGCTTTCCCTTGGTCTGTCCTTCAAACTGCGGCTGCGGCAGCTTGACGCTGATCACCGCCACTAGCCCTTCCCGGACATCGTCTCCGCTCAGATTTTCCTTGACGTCCCGGAACAGTCCGGCGGAGGTGCCGTAGTTATTGATGGTGCGGGTCAGGGAAGCCCGGAAGCCGGACAGGTGCGCGCCGCCATCCACCGTGTTGATGTTGTTGGCGAAGCTGAAAACGGTCTCCGAGTAGCTGTCGTTGTACTGGATGGCGCATTCCATCTGGATATCGCCCAGGGGCCCCGCGTCTCGGGTCCCTTCGAAATAGAGTGGTGTTTCGTGGAGGACCTGCTTGTTCTTGTTGAGGTGGGTGACGAACTCGCCGATGCCTCCGTTATAGAGAAATTTGTGGCTTTTCTCGGTCCGCTCATCGACGAGATTGATCGTCAATCCCTTGTTCAGAAAAGACAGTTCCCGGAGCCGTTGCGACAAGGTGTCGAAACTATACTGCGTGGCGGCGAAGATGGAGGTATCAGGACGGAATGAAATCTTGGTTCCCCGCTTGTTCGTGGTTCCGGCTTTTTTCAGATCGCCGGCCGGCTTGCCGCGCTCGTAGGACTGCTCCCAGGTAAACCCATCGCGCCAGATCTCCAGCTCCAGCCATTCGCTCAGCGCATTGACCACCGAGACTCCCACGCCGTGCAGTCCGCCGGAGACCTTGTAACTGTTGGTATCGAACTTTCCGCCGGCGTGCAGCACCGTCATGACGACTTCAGCGGCGGATCTATTCTCACCCTGGTGCAGGTCCACGGGAATGCCGCGTCCGTTGTCCACCACCGTGATGGAGTTATCGAAATGGATCGTAACGTCGATCGCGGTACAGTAGCCGGCCAGCGATTCGTCCACCGAATTATCTACCACCTCGTAGACCAAGTGGTGCAGCCCGCCCTCGCCGGTCGAGCCGATATACATGGCCGGGCGCTTCCGCACCGCCTCCAGCCCGCCGAGCACCTTGATGCTATCGGCGCCGTACATCTCCTTCGGAGGCGAATCTTTCGAAGTCATTCCGCCGGACTCCATTGCCATGTCACCCATTCGTGAGCCTTTCCGCCACACTCCACCGTTTCGATACGCGAATCCTCTCAGACCCGCATCGGCATGACCACATACCGGTAATTCATCTTGCCATCTCCCAGGGGGCGTATCTGCCCCGCGGTCTGCTCATCCTTGAACTCGAAGGAGACTTTTTCCGCGTCGGTTGCCGCGAAGAAATCCAGTAGGTATTGATAATTGAAGCCGATCGTAAATGCCACCCCGTCATATTCAGCCGGGAGCGATTCTTCCGATTCCCCGACTTCCGATCCGGTGGCCACCAGCTTGACCTCTCCCGGTTCCAGTTGAAACCGGATGGAGCGCGAACGGTCGTCCGAAAAAAGCGCGACTCGCCTTACCGCCGCGGCAACCTCGGCCGTATCCAGGACAACGATCCTGTCATTCCCTTTCGGCAGCACCGCTTCATAGTTTGGAAACTGCCCGCTCAACATGCGGCTGATCAAAATCCGGGAGCCCATACGGAAGAACAGATGATTGTCATCCTTATTGAATTCTACCATGGAACCCTCCGGGACTTCCGCGAGCATCTTGCTCAGCTCCGTCATGGCCTTCTTCGGCATCAACACTTTCAGTTCGCCGCTGACCCCCGCGTAGCCCTGTTCGGTAATCGATTCATCGGTTTCGATGTGTGCCAGCCGGTGCCCGTCAGTACTAACCATGGTCATCGTCTCAGGTTTCAGAATCAGCAGCGCGGCATTCAGGGTATAGCGGGATTCCTCGCTGGAGATCGCAAAGATCGTCCGTTGGATCAGTTGGTTGAGCACGCGGGGGGGGAGGACCGCCATCTTTCCGGAAAACTCCGGCAGGATGGGAAACGTATCCCTCGCCATCCCGGCCATCCGCACGTTGGATCTTCCGCTGGTAACCCGCAACGACCCACCGCCGGAGCCCTCCGCCCATTTGAAGCGGATATCCCCCTCGCCGAGCTGACGCACATACTCGAGAAGTTTCTTCGCTGGAACAGTTGTCGACCCGCCTTTTTTGACGTTTGCCGTGCAAGAGCTGCGGATACCCAGTTCGAGGTCCGTGGCGGTAATCTGCACACCGTCCTCCGAGACGTCCAGCAACACATTCGACAGAATCGGTATCGTCTTTTTCCGCTCGACCACTCCCTGAGAAAGGGACAGCTCTCTCAGGAGATCTGCTCGTTGTACGGAGAATTCCATCAGACCACCTCACTCACTCCCTGTGAATTTCCCAATCCTCTTATTATGATGATGATTGGGTTCATTTTGTTAATAATCTGGTCAAATACTCTTATTGTCAATAATTAAGATGGTGGAAAACTATTAGCGTGTAGGGGCTCCCGTTGCGGATTCCTGTGTAAAATCAAATCCAAAATAAAAGCGACACGGGTTTTCCTCAATGGCCCACAATCTTTTCCACAGTGAATATCAGCCGATCCGCCAGCGTAAACAGCGAACCCTAACGCAGTATATCAGTTAGCTTGTTGATCAACCTGTGCAACTCCTTATCCTCGGATCGTTTAACCTGAATCTTTTCAACGGAATGAAGCACAGTGGTGTGGTGCTTTCCTCCGAAGGCCCGCCCAATCTCGGGCAGAGATGCCCGGGCCAATTCCCGGCACAGGAACATGGCTATCTGGCGAGGGTATACCACCTTGCGCGAATTGTCCTTCGTCTTCAGGTCCGGGGGGCGAATGCGAAATTCGTCGGCAACGACCTGCTGGATCGCCTCGATGTTGATAATCCGTACCTGGGAAGCCAGCGCTTCCTTCAGAACCTGTTGTGCCATGCCGACGGAGATGGGGGTTCCCGTGAGCGAGGAGTAAGCCAACAGACGCGTCAGGGCGCCCTCCAGTTCACGGACGTTGCCGTGGATCTTGCTGGCGATCATCAGGGCTACGTCCTCGGTAAGTGGGACGCCCTGCAGCTCCGCCTTTCGGATCAGGATGGCCATCTTGGTCTCCAGATCGGGAGGCTGAATGTCCACGGCCAGACCCCATTCAAAGCGCGAGCGCAAGCGCTCCTCCAGGTTGGAGATCTCCTTCGGCGGCCGGTCGCTGGTAAACACGATCTGGCGCTGTGACTCATACAGTGCATTGAAGGTGTGAAAGAACTCCTCCTGGGTTCGCTCCTTGCTGCTGACGAACTGGATATCATCCACCAGAAGGATGTCGAGATTCCGGTAGCGGTCGTGAAAGGAGACCATGCGGTCATAGCGAATGGAGTTGATCATGTCGTGGACAAACTGGTTCGCCGAAACATAACAAAAGCGGAGCTTGCGCGTGGCCAGCACGGTATGGCCGATTGCCTGCAAAAGATGGGTTTTGCCCATTCCTACGCCGCCCCAAAGGAAAAGAGGATTGTAAGCCTTGGAAGGGTTCCGGGCCACGGCATCGGCGGCGGCGTGCGCGAACTGGTTGGATGGACCGACGATGAAGGCGTCGAAGGTATAACGCGGGTTGAGCTGGGACACCGGCGAATCGAAATCAAAGGCCGCTTGGTTTTTGGCTCCCTTTGGCGCGGGGGAAGCGAAGCCGTCTTTCCCTGAGATGGTCCCGCCTCCGGGCCCGGAGCCGGGTACGGCCGCGACAAACTCGATTCGGCTGATGCCCAGCCGCAGATCCTGCAATACCGTATCGATCAGCGACTGAAAGTTGGAGGCGTAAAAATCCCGGAAGGTTTTGTTGGGGACGCGCACATGGAGTACGGAGTCCTCGACATGGCTGAAAGCGGCCGGCTCCAGCCAGGTGGAATAGTTCTGCGGGCTGACTTTTTCTTTCAGCCCGGCTCGGATTGTATTCCAGGGATTCATGACGCCTTCTGGTTCGCGGAGCGATTGGAGAAAAATGAAATCACGTGGCTGACGCAGCCTGGCAATGGAAGCGAGAGACACTCTGTACTGATGGCCAGGGAGATGCTTGCAAAACCCTGTTCCGGCAGGCGTCCTGGACTTGTCTGCAATACAAGGCCCCCCTACGCCAAGGCTACGGACGGCAGGCGTCCGCTGCCGGGGCATGGAGGGCAGGGGTCGCCAGCGGGTAACGCGCTCCTTCTCGAAAGAGCGCATTTTAACAGACCACAACTGTTTACTCAAGCCATCCAGGGAAGCTCCGCGAAGTAATGGCCGATGCGTGTTTTACCCGAGAGGAAAGCCGGCTTTTGGAGATCGAAGACCCCTCATGACGCGCACGAAATAGCACACCCGCCCGAGGGGGACCAAAGTTGCATTGACTCGCCACAACCGCTGTGCTACCAATTGCCCATGACACTTGTTCAAGCCGTGAGGGTCCCATGCGGATAGATGATTTGCTGCGAATCGCCGTGGAGCGAAAGGCGTCGGACTTGCACCTCAAGGTGGGCAACTTCCCCTACCTTCGCGTGGATGGCAAGCTGATGGCGCTGACGGAGCTGAAACGGCTTACGGCCGAAGACATGCTGAACATGGCGTTCAGCATGATGACCAACCGGCAAAAACAAAAATTCAAGGACTCGGCCGAGCTGGATTTGGCATACGGCGTAGCGGGCCTGGGCCGGTTTCGCGTGAACGTCTTCCAGCAGCGTGGAAACGTCGGAATGGTTCTCCGAGTGGTCCCGACCAAAATCCGGACCTTCGAGGAGCTGAACCTGCCCAAGGTCATCTATAAAATCTGCGAGGAGCGCCGCGGGATGGTGCTGGTAACCGGAACGACCGGTAGCGGAAAGTCCACCACGCTGGCCTCGATGATCGACCGCATCAACGCCACCCGGACCGATCACATTATCACGATCGAGGACCCCATCGAGTATCTGCACCGCGACAAGAAAGGAATCGTGAACCAGCGCGAGGTGGAGGTGGATACGCACAACTTTTCCATCGCGCTGCGCGCGGCCCTGCGCCAGGACCCGGATGTGATTCTGGTGGGTGAGATGCGCGATCTGGAGACGATATCCACCGCGCTGCTGGCGGCCGAGACAGGCCACCTGGTCCTGTCCACGCTGCACACCCTGGATGCCGTGGAAACCATTCAGCGAATCATCGCAGTTTTTCCGCCGCCGGAGCAGAAACAGATCCGGTTGCAGTTGGCCAGCACTCTCAAGGCGATCGTCTCACAACGTCTGGTTCACAAGAGCGATGACATCGGCCGCGTGCCGGCGGTAGAAGTCCTCGTGGCAACGGCGTTCGTGCGGGATTGCATCATCAATCCGGACAAGACGCGCATGATTCGGGAGACAATTGCCGCCGGAACATCGCAATACGGCATGCAGACGTTCGACCAGTCGCTCTACGACCTGCATACGGCCGGGCTGGTTAGTTTCGAGGAAGCCCTGCAGAACGCCTCGAATCCTGATGACTTCAAGCTTCGGATGCAGGGGATCCGGTCGGCTGCCGATGCGGCCCGCGAGGAGATGCAGCAGGATCTCGATACGTTTGAAACGGATGCCCCCTGGGCGTCAGTTTTAAGTCTCAAAAGGAGAATCCCTTCCAACGGGATGGGAAAAATCACCCTATTTCTCTCGGCAATCGCGGAATTTTCCACTGCTCGATTGCAGCGACCCTGCCCTGTTTACAATCTAGTTACATTCTAGTTATATTTTTGCAATATTAGCCTAAAAAAAACAATAACTATAATTATATAAACAATATAATTCACTTTATGGCGGTGTTGACAAAGCCCATTCCCAAGTGTAATATCCTCCCGTTTTACCGATAATGCCCCTCCCAGGCAACCGATCCGCGCGTACCGCCTCTAATGGGTATGAGCAGCGGAGATTTGGAATCTGAATTGCAGAACCGTTACCCGGGGATGGTGCATCCAATGGGTCGGAAGAAAGCAGATGTAGAGGAGAATAGAAAGATGGCACAAGCGACGAGCAGAACAAAGAGCGGAAATTTAAAGCACGTCCGGCAGACGCTGGAAGAAAAATCAAACGAACTGCGTAAACAGATGGGTACGCTGGGGGCCAGTTCCGTTTTGCACATCGAGAAGGATCCGTATGATTCCGCGGATTGGGCCGAGAAGAGCCATGAAGAGTGGCTTTTTCTGCAACGGAACAAAATTGACATGAAGCTGCTTCGCGAGATCGATGAAGCACTCGCGCGTCTTCGTGAGGGGACCTACGGCACTTGCGAGGAGTGCGGCTTGCCGCTTTCCAAGAAGCGCCTGGAGGCAATTCCCTGGGCACAATGCTGCGTTACCTGCCAGGAGCGCCAGTAGTCGGGCTATAACTAAAGTGCCAATGAGTTCTGAATCGGGGGCCCTGTGAGAGCAATGTATGGGCCATATGCGAGCGAAGGCCCCCGATTCAACCTGCCTTCCATATCCCACCATCTATACGCCACTTTGTAGCCTTCAATCACAAATCCATAATTGGTACATCGCACCAGTGGTTTATCTATCCTGAATATTTTCCAGAACAGACCGGGAAACCCACCCGCTGCCTTCCATATCCCACCATTGACAATGGTTGGTAGTGGGAGTATTCTGCCCGCCGAAGGGAAGCTGCCGGTGGAGAATCGAACTCCATATCACTCAGATTGGGACTGTCCTGATGGGACTGGCGGAATGGTGCGGGAGTATCGCCCTCTTCATGAAATGCGCTCCTGGCGGCCTGATTTCTGGTTACAGCAGGCGGATCTGAGCAGTTTTGTATCGTGGGAATAACTGACGGGAGGTGTTGGATATCATTCGGGAATAATCGGTGGAGAATATTTGCCTGTCTGACGGCTGTTTTGGTTTTCACCGGTGGCGAACTATGGGCCCAGCAGACCGCCGACACGATCTTTTTCAATGGCAAAATATTGACGGTGGATGACGAGTTCTCGATCGCGCAAGCGGTGGCGGTGAGCGGCAACACGATTGCTGCTGTTGGCACGGACCAGCAGGTGCAGGCGCTGGCGGGCCCCAATACGACCCAGATCGACCTGAAAGGCCGGACCATGATCCCAGGCCTGGTCGATACCCACCGGCACATGTACAGCTACGCCGAGCGTGCCTACGGGGGCCTCCTGACCCCGGACGAGCGCCGCCGGTATCCGCTGGACTGGCGGGGCATCACCACCAAGGAAGATGTCCTGAACCAGATCCGCGGCTCCATGGCGCGTTACAACCCGCCGCCGGGCAAATGGATGTACTTTTCCAATCAGTTTTCCGGTCGCATCACGACGGCCCAGGCGAAGATTCTGCTGGACGAGTTGAACCAGTGGTAGTTGGACACGGTGGCCCCGGACAATCCCATCGCACTTTCCCTCGGCATCCCGGACTTCAACGGTTTTCTGGTCAATAAGAAGGCCATGGACTTTCTCATGGCCGAGCACGGCGACTACATCCGCAAGTACGGCCGCTACTGGGTCGACTCCGGCGGACGGCCCGACGGGCATCTGGAGCCTCCCGCCAGCCGCCTCGTGCTGCCCTTCACCTACGACCGCAAGGGGGAGGACCTCGCGAAAATGTACAAGTCCGATGGCGACGAGCTGGCTGCCATGGGGATCACCACGCTGGGTACCCGGCTTCCCAAGGATACCGAGAACGCCTACCGTTACCTCCAGAGCCGCGGGGAGCTGACCTTCCGGATCGGCCAGGGCCTGGTCGAGCCGTTCGGCAACATCGAGAACCCGGATTCCGGGCTGGAGGAGATGCAGGGCGTGGTCGGCAGCGGCGATGATTTTCTCTGGGTTACCGGCATCGGCCCCACGGCCATCGACGGGTCCACCACACGCGCCTGCACCGATCAGAAACGCCAGGGTGGCGCCTACGGTGCCCTGGATTCCTGGTTCCCCGTGGGCCAGTGCCACAACGATGCGGAATATCGTGGCTCTCCGATGCGCGCCGGCCCCATCCAGGCCAATTATTACCGCGAATGGACCGTGGCCAGCGGCAAGCACGGCATCCGCTTTGCCAACGTTCACGTGGCGGGCGACCGTGGCGTGGGCGTGCTGCTGAATATCATGGAGGACATTCAGGGTGAGTTCGGCGCGCAGTCCACGCGGACCTGGGGCATGGATCACTGCGACATGGTGAACCCCAGCGACTTTGAGCGGCTGGGGAAGATGAATGTCTTCATGAGCTGCTACATCCGGCTTGATCTGGACGACATGGCCGAATCCTACGGCGAGCAGGTGGCCCATACCTTCCACGCCCCGGTCAAGAGCATGCTGGACGCGGGCGTGCCGGTGGTCTTCGAGACGGACCGCAACTCCTATGTATGGGATGACCTGGAACAGTTCGTAACCCGCATCGACCCGGACACGGGCAAGGTCTGGGGACCGGATGAGCGCGTGGATCACCCCACCATTCTGAAGATGCTTACCAACTGGGCGGCCGACTATATGATCAAAAAAGATAAGATCGAGACGATTGAAGAGGGGAAACTTGCCGACCTGCTCGTTCTGGACCGTGATTTTCTCACGATTCCCAGCACGGAGATCAGCGAGATCCAGCCGCAGTTGACCATGGTGGACGGGAAATTCGTCTTCGTGCACAAGGATTTCTCCGCCGAGACCGGCCTGAATCCGGAAGGCGCGCTGATTACCACTTATGACGAGCTGCTGGAGCGCCGTCCGGCGGTGCCACGCGGCGCGCCGGTGGAGGGCATCGCTGCGCCATAGTCCATTTCGACACGCAGGCTTTCGGCTTCGGCCGAGGATGAAGTGTCCAGGCGGTGCGCAGGGACAGGATACTCCTGCTCGGAATTGTCCTGTTCCGGCCGCATGTTTTCACGAAGTGATTTTCTCGGGAGGTTTCACGATGAAGTTTCATGCAAGAGCCCTGGCATTCTTGTTTACGGCGCTGCTGGTCCCTGTATGGGCGGCGGCGCAGGCGCCCGACCTGATCTTCCATAATGGAAAAATTCTGACGGTGGACGACGATTTTTCCTCAGCCCAGGCGGTCGCGGTAACGGGTCAGCGGATCAGCGCCGTGGGCTCGAGCGATGATGTCCTGGCGACGGTCGGCCCGGATACCCGGAAGATCGACCTGAAAGGTCGCACAATGGTGCCCGGTCTGGTCGATACCCACCGCCACATGTACACCTATTCCGAGCGGCTCTACAGTGGTCTGTTCACCCCCGAGCAGCTCGAACGCTACCCGGTGGACTGGCGCGGCGTGCGGACCAAGGAGGATGTACTCAGCCAGGTCCGCGGAATCATGGAGCGGTACAACTTCCCTCCCGGCAAATGGGTCTACATGACCAACCAGGTCAACTTCATGAGCAATGAAGGCTCGCCGCCCGAGCTGGCCAGGATTCTTTACGACGAGCTGACCCAGTGGGAGCTGGACAAAGTAACCCCGGACAATCCCGTCCTCATGTCGATGGGCATCCCGAACTTCAACGGGTTCCTGCTGAACGGCAAGGCGATGGAATGGGTCATGGAGAACGGCCGCTTCTGGGTGGATGACAGTGGACGGCCCGACGGTCATCTGGAGCCGCCCGCCAGCCGGCTGGTCATTCCCTCCACCTATAACCGCCGGCCCGGCCAGAGGTGCTGGCCTCGATGGGGCTGACGGCGGTCTCCTCGCGGATGCCGCAGGATTCGCTGGAGGCCTATCAATGGCTGGAGTCCCAGGACAAGCTGACCTACCGCATCGGCTATGGAGTGATCGAGGCCTTCGGGAACGTAACGGATCTCGAAATCGGTCTCAAGGAATGGGCCGCAAAGATCGGGACCGGGTCGGACAAAATCTGGATCACCGGAGTCGGCCCGACGGCGATCGACGGGGCCAGCAGCCGCCAATGCACCGATCAGAAGCGGACGGGTTCCTACACCCCGATCGACAGCTGGTTCCCCATGGGCCAGTGCCATACCGACATCGAGTACCGCGGTGCCGTCGGGCGCTCCGCTCCCATCCGCGAGAACTATTTCGCCAACTGGGTTGTGGGCAGCGGCCGCGAGGGAGTCCGCTTTGCCAACACCCACGTGGCCGTCGACCGGGCCACCTCGAACATGCTCAACTTTGCCGAGCAGCTCCAGCAGCAGTACGGCAAGGACGCCACCAAGAACTGGGCCTTTGACCACTGCGGCATGGTGAATCCCAAGGACTTTGAGCGGATCGCCCGGCTGGATATCATGATGAGCTGTTACGCGCTGATCTCAGTAACGCGCGCTCCTGGGATGGCCGAGGCTTACGGCGATGAGATCGCTCACACGTTCCCCAGCCCAATCAAGAGGATGCTGGATGCCGGCGTGAAGGTGGTGTTGGAATCCGACAGCGACTCCTTCCTCTGGGACGACATCGAGATTGCCATTACCCGCAAGGATCGCTCGGGCAAGGTCTGGGGACCGGATGAGCGCGTGGACCGTCCGACTGCATTGAAGATGATCACCAACTGGGCAGCGGATTATTTCCTCCGGGGAGATCAGATCGGGTCGATCGAGACCGGGAAATTCGCCGACCTGGTGGTTCTCGACAAAGACTATCTCACAGTCCCGGCCGATGAGATCAGCGAGCTGCGCCCGCAGGTTACCGTCTTTGACGGCAAGATGGTCTTCTTGCACACCGACTTTGCCGAGGAATACAACCTGCGGCCGGCGGGAGCGACGATCTCCACCTATGAGGAGATCATCGAGCAACGCCAATCGCGCAGCCAGTGGTAGACGGCTCCGGCTGATTCCTGAATAAACCTTTTTCCCTCGGGGCGCGGCACAACGCCGCGCCCTTTTTTCTGTATCAGAAAAGTTTCCCCCAGCCGGGATCGGGCTAAATAACTCTGCACTATCTTTGGCCATCGTTCGATCAAAAGGGTATGTCCACGGAGAAGAAAAGCGCCGCTGGGTCGGTGATCATGTACCTGTTCTGTGCGCCGTTCTGCATCGGCGGGCTCGTCTGCCTCTATCTTGGCTTGGTGAAATTCTCAGATCCTTCGGCGAATATGGAGGAGACACTGGTGGCGTTTTCGCTGGGCCTGGTGTTCTCCGGCGCTGGCTTCGGCCTGCTCTACGCCCATGCAAAAGGCGGCAAGAGGGTGGCCCACGAGGACCAGCAGAAAACCCTTCACCCCGAAGAGCCCTGGCAGTGGCGCGAGGACTGGGCGCGGTGTCGTTCCAAGAGCAACATCCGGAACACGGCGATCTTTACATGGATCTTCGCCGGCATCTGGAATCTGATCAGCTGGCCGATTGCCTTCGCTGGCCCCACCGTCGATCTCGATGAACCCGCCACACTCATGGTGGTTTTCTTCCCCGCTGTCGGTCTGGCGCTGCTCTATTGGGCCGTGGTCTCCACGCTGCGCTGGCGCCGCTATGGAAAGACCTGGCTGGAGTTCGACCGCGTGCCCGTCGTCATCGGCCGGGAGTTGACCGGGTGGATCAAGACCCGCTTTTCCAGCCAGCCGTCCCAGGGCGTTCGCCTGAAGCTGACCTGCGTTCGCCGCACGGTAACCGGCAGGGGCAAGAACCGCTCCACGCATGAAGCGATTCTGTGGCGTGAGGAGCGCACCGTTCCCGCGGCGGAGGTGATGCTGGCGCCGGGGCAGGCCTCTGTTCCCGTCCGTTTTCATATTCCGGCGGACGTCGAACCCGCCACTGCCATTCACAGCAACGACACCGGAGTCCTCTGGGTTCTGGGAGTCGAAGCCAAGCTGCCTGGCGTGGATTACCGGGACGAATTCGACCTTCCGGTCTACCGCACGGCGGACTCCCCTTCTCCCGAATCGATGGCCAGCGAGGACCCCGCGCCGGCCACCGCCGTCACTGCGCGGGAATTCTCTCCCACCGAGCTGGAGAGCGCAGGTATTCTGATGAAGCCCGGCCCGCAGGGCATGGCCTGGCACTTCAGCGCCGGCCGCAACAAGAAGGCCGCGCTGGCCACGACCTTCTTCACTCTTATCTGGACCGGCATCGTCTGGGCCCTGCTCCAGTCCGACGCGCCCGCCCTGTTCCCCATTTTTTTTGGACTCTTCGATGTGCTGCTGATCTGGGCCGTATGCGACATGTGGTTCGGTACGGCCACCGTCATGATCGGCTCCGGCGTCATCGCCTACCGCAAGTCCTTGCTCGGCATGGGCAGTGTGAACAAGACCCCCTTCGCCAACATCAAGGCCCTCGACCTGCACATCGGTATGCAGTCCGGCGGCCGCTCCGGCACACCTTACTACGACATCAAAATGATCCTGGTCAACAACAAGCGCCGCACCCTTGCCGGCGCCATCCGCGACAAGCGCATGGCCGAGTGGATACTCGCCGAATGGCAAGAGGCTATGGGAAAGACGGCTTCCGGTTAGCCGCGCCCTTGCCCTGCCGCCGCCCTTGCCCCGCCTCTCCTCGCCCTCCTCTTCCCGTCCGGCCCGCCGGCCCGCCGAAGCTGAACCGCCCGAAGCCCGACGCGTAGGATGATGGTCGCGCAGGCCGGTCCTTGCACGTCCCCGCCCTGCTTCTCATCTTGTCCGGCCTGTCGGCCGAAGCTTTAGCGCAGGCCGGCCCTTGCTGGCGGAGTCACGCGACCTCTGCTAGCATGAAGGTTCAGGCATTCTATGGACCCAAAACAGATTCGCAACTTTTCCATCGTGGCGCACATCGATCACGGCAAATCCACGCTCGCTGACCGCCTGCTGGAAGTTACCGGAGCGCTGCAGCAGCGCGAGATGATGGAGCAGGTGCTCGACACCATGGATCTGGAGCGCGAGCGCGGCATCACCATCAAAGCCCACGCCGTGCGGCTCCTCTACAAAGCGGCCGATGGCAAGACCTACCAGCTCAATCTGATTGACACGCCCGGGCACGTGGATTTTTCCTACGAGGTCTCCCGCAGCCTGGCCTCCTGCGACGGCGCACTGCTGGTTGTCGACGCCACCCAGGGCGTGGAGGCGCAGACGCTCGCCAACGCCAATCTCGCTATTGAAAACAACCTGGAGATGATCCCCGTGATCAACAAGATCGATCTGCCCAGTTCCGAGCCCGAGGTCGTCATGGAGCAGATCGAGCACGCCATCGGCCTGCAGCCCGAGGAAGCCATCCAGGTCAGCGCCAAGAAAGGAACCGGCGTCCCGGATGTTCTGGAAGCGATCGTCCATCGCATCCCCGCGCCCACGGGCAATCCGGACGGTCCTCTGCGCGCCCTGCTGTTTGATTCCTGGTTCGACTCCTACCGCGGGGCCATCGTGCTGGTCCGCGTGGTGGACGGCAAGCTCCGGAAGGGTATGCGCATCCGCTTCCTGTCGAACGGGAAGATCTACACCGTCGACCAGCTTGGTATTTTCACCCCCAAGCCCCTTGAGGTCAATGAGCTCACTACCGGCGAGGTCGGCTACATCATCGCCAGCATCAAGCAGATCGCCGACGCCCGCATCGGAGACACTGTTACCGAGGATGCCCGCCCCGCCGAAGAGCCTCTGCCCGGCTTTCGCGAGATCAAGCCGATGGTCTTCGCCGGCCTCTACCCGGTCGATGCGGATAACCATGGCCCGCTGCGGGATGCGCTGGAGAAACTGCGCCTGAACGACTCCGCCCTGTTCTACGAGCCGGAGAGCTCGGTGGCGCTGGGCTTCGGATTCCGCTGCGGCTTCCTCGGCCTGCTGCATATGGAGATCGTGCAGGAGCGTCTGGAGCGCGAGTTCAACCTGAACCTGATCACCACGGCCCCCGGCGTCCGGTACCGTGTTACCCGGAATGACAAGTCCGTGATCGACGTGGAAAGTCCGGCCAAGTTTCCCAGTCCCGCCGAGATTGAAATCATAGAAGAACCCATCATCACCGCCACCATCATTACCCGGGAAGACCACCTCGGCGGCCTTCTCGCATTGCTGGAGGAAAAACGCGGAGTCCAGAAGTCCTTCGAGTACCTCTCCTCCTCCCGCGTGATCCTCATTTACGAGCTGCCGCTGAACGAGATCGTCCTGGATTTCTACGACCGGCTGAAGACTGTCTCGCGCGGTTATGCTTCCTTCGACTATCAGCTGTCCGGTTATCAGGCCGCGAAGCTGGTCAAGCTGGATGTGCTGGTTGCCGGCGAGCCGCTCGACGCCCTCAGCATGATCGTTCACCACGATTTTGCGCACCCGCGCGGCAAGGCGCTGGTTGAAAAGCTGAAGCAGCTGATCCCCCGCCAGCAGTTCGAGGTCAGCCTGCAGGCCGCGCTGGGCAGCAAGATCGTCGCGCGAGAGACTGTTCCGGCCATTCGGAAGAACGTCATCGCCAAGTGCTACGGCGGCGACATCTCCCGTAAGCGCAAGCTGATCGAAAAGCAGAAAGAAGGCAAGAAGCGCATGAAGCGTGTCGGCCGCGTCGATATCCCGCAGGAAGCCTTCCTCGCCGTCCTGAAACTCAACGATTAATCCGGATTATCGATTGGGAGCCTGTGGTTGAAACCCTCTACTTCGGCAGCGAATCCGGCAGCGCCATTCGCCGGAGGTCAACGAGTCTTCGATGCCGTGGAAACGCTCCGGCTCTATCTTGTCGAATAGCCTTCAAGTCGAATAGATTTTCAGGGTATCGTACTGCTCAGGGGGCGGGCCGCTGCTGGGCGGGCCCGCTGCTGGCTCATACAATGAAACGTTCCCAGGCCGTGCACCAAGTTCCGCGCCATCAGCCCCACCACTTCGCGGTCAGGAAAAAGCTCTCGTAACACCTCCAGCGCCTTCGCGTCATTTTCCGTTCCGAAGATGGGCACCAGCACCTTGGTATTCGCAATATAGAAATTGGCGTAGCTCGCGGGCAGCCGTTTTGCTTTGTCAGCAACGCGGCCCGGCATGGGAAGCGGAACCACCTCCAACGGCTTTCCATCCTGATCTTTCGCTCCGAGGAGCAGATCGAAGTTGTGCTGAAGCACAGTGTAATCCGGATCGTCGGCATCCTTCTCCACGGCGCAGACTACCGTCGTGGGATTCACAAACCGGGCGATGTCATCGATGTGCCCGTCCGTGTCGTCCCCCTCGATCCCCTTGCCCAGCCAGATAATATTTTCCCCTCCCAGATAGTCCTCCAGATACCGCTCGATCTCCTGTTTCCCGAGATGGGGGTTCCGGTTGGGATTGAGAAGGCACTGCGCGGTCGTGAGCAGCGTTCCCTTCCCGTTTACCTCGACCGATCCACCTTCCAGCACGATTCCCGGCTCCAGCATCGGCAGCCGCAGCGACTCGCGCAGCAGGTACGCCACCTGATTGTCTTTGAGGAGAGACTCGTACTTGTTCCCCCAGGCGTTGAAGATCCACTTGATCATCGCGGGCTGTTTCTTGCGCGTGTTTTCAACGAAGACGGGGCCGTAGTCGCGGAACCAGATGTCGGCATATTCTTGCAGATGAAACCGCACGCCGGCGGTGTCGCAGCCGAGCCCGGCCAGCAGCATCCCTGCCCGCTCCCGCATCCCATCATCCAGAACCAACAGCTCCACCGGCTCGCTCGGCGAGACGGCCGCGACGAAAGCGGCGAATTCCCGCTCGGCCTCCTCCAGTTGCGGAAACGAATCCGGGTCATGCGGCCAGGAGAGCCACACGGCCACGTGCGGCTCCCACTCGGCGGGCATCCGGTAGCCCAGCGATGACGGTTTGATCACGGCCGTTTCCGCGCCTTTGCCGGTTTGCTTGCGCTTGCAGAAGTGGAGGTGGAATTAGAAGTGGAAGTGGACAACGGCCGGTAAGTATCGGGCCGTCGGTTGCGGAGAAAGCCCCAGCCGTCTCGAATGACCCGGTTGTGGGAAAGATCCAGCTTTGCGATCATGACCTCTTCCTCGGTGGCGCTGGCTCTTTCGAGCAGCGTCCCGAAAGCGTCGCAGGCGAACGATTGCCCCCAGAAGCGGAGTTGATCTTCCCGTCCCACGCGATTCACAGCCACCACGTGCGTCGCGTTGGCGATGGCGTGTCCGCGCATCACGGTCTCCCAGCCGTCATGCCAGTCGCCGTCCGGGGTTTGCTGACCCACGATGTTGCCGATCGCCGTCGGATAAAAGATGATGTCCGCCCCGGCCAGCGTCGCCATGCGCGCCGCCTCCGGATACCACTGGTCGTAACAGATCAACACGGCGAACGTGGCCGCCCGCGTCTTGTAGACCTGGTAGCCGGTGTCGCCCGGTTCGAAGTAGTTCTTTTCGTAAAACAGCGGATCCTGCGGGATATGGATCTTGCGGTAGGTGGGCAGCAATTGGCCCTTCTCGTCGATCACCACGGCCGAGTTGTAGTACCGCGCCCGGCGGGCTTTTTCATAGACCGGGACGATGAGGGCCACGCGGTGTTCTCGGGCCAGCGTGGAGAACAGATCGGTCGAGGCTCCCGGAACCGTCTCGGCCAGCGTCTCCCGGCGGGCTTTTTTTCGTTGGGGAAAATACTGCGTCCGGAACAGCTCCGGAAGACAGATGATCTGAGCGCCTTTTTTCGCCGCCAGCCGCACCAGAGCTTCGGCCTTGCGCAGGTTGCCTTGCGGGTTTTCCGAGGCCCGCATTTGAATGCCAGCCACCGTTACCAGCTTCTTATTCGTTCCGGCCACTTCCCTCCCCATTCCGCTCTGCTCATCATACCGGATTTCATTTCTCTCCGGTTACCTGCGCCCCGTGCATGGCAAGCGGGGTCGGAGCGGATCATATGATAGTTATCACGAATACTGTTACAACTTAATAGTGGGAAGGAAACCGCTCGCGGAGCTATCGTTCGATGATCGCATTACAGCAAACGCAGCAGGTTTGACAGCATCGTTGCGACCGGCTTGGTGAAGTCGTTGTCGGTCCAGTACTCGGAATGGGAAAGCGGGTTCCAGGAGGAGAACATCCCCCCCGCGTTGATGGGTTTGTCTTCGGAAACCGTTTTGGCGTAGCTCTCGCTCAAGGGTTGCAAAGGGTATCCGAGAACATCATCCGGGTCGTAAAAGTTCAGCCATTGCGCAGCCTTGCGGAGTTTGGCCGCAGCGGTTTTGTTTGGGAAATGCTGCACCAGGGCCTTCGGTGGAAACTCAATGGAGACGATTTTGTCATAGGCGAGACTGAACAATAGTAATGTTACAACCGAATGTGACGATTCCCGCCAGCGTCTTCATCCGCTCGAAGTCCGTCCTGCCATAGCGGTTCATCCCCCGTTTTCTGCGCGTGGCATTCGCTTCGGCCTGCCGGTCCCAGATGTAGTTGGAGATGATCTGAGCACCGAGGGAATGTGCGATCACCACCAGCGGCTTATCTTTCTGGGTGGCGTTCATTCCAGTACGCAGCTTGTCGCGCAGTTCGCGGAGATGTTGATGGATTATTCTGTGTACCTCGTCGTAGACATGGTGTCGGTTGCCGGGTACACGCTGGTAGGCGATGGCGTCGCCAAAAGCCGAGATGACAAATTTGCGGATTCGGACGTAATCCAGATCGTTTTCCCGGGATAGCTTGAGCCACAAATCGTTTTCTTTCTTCGTCAGAACATCTGCCCAGTGCGCGGATTGCCAGCAGATGGAGGATGAATCCTGAATGCGGTCATTCAGTTCCTCAATCATTGGGTTGGCAAAATCCGGACCCTGCGAGCCCATACCATGAACGACCAGCACACCCATTTTGTAATCCATTCGAGCCTCCCGAAAACGAGCTTTCAATCTGATGTGCATTCTCCCCGCGTTGCGACTGAATGGGAAGCATTTTCTAGAAATCTTCCGGATATTCGGAACTATCCAAGCTTTCGCAGGAGTCGAAAATAGCTAATAGCTTCCTGAGACAGGCCGATGGAGTGAAACGGTGAACGATAAGCCGCTGAAGTGTGTCTGCGTACAAAATAAGTGACGAGAGCGGTTACGGGGTCGATGTTCCACGTGGAACCTTGACCTCATATCCGCACTTTTCCCGTCTCATCCAGAACCCTCAATCAGAGAAACCTTCCGCTTTGGATGTTGAACAGTTCCCAAAAATGTTCCACGTGGAACATTTTCCCAAATTCAGGCTTTACATGCCGCCCGCCATCAGGTAAATTCAGGACTTCCAACCGCGCAGCGTCGAATAACCTTCCTATTTGCCCAGGTTCGGTTTTCACTCCTGCATGCCCGGTATTGATTTTTGGTTTGCGTTCTGTTGTGGAGTGTTATTGAAAGGATGTGCAGACAGGTTTTGGGGAAGATCATCGCAGTGGCGAACCAGAAAGGCGGTGTGGGGAAAACGACCACTTCCGTGAATCTGGCGGCATCATTGGCCGCAGCGGAAGTAAATGTTCTGCTGGTGGATTGCGATCCCCAGGCCAACGCAACCTCCAGTCTTGGATTTCTGGCCGATCCGGAGCGGTTTTCTCTCCTGCATGCGATGTTTCCCGAAGGGGAGGGTCAAGGGGATATCCGGAATGCGATCTATCCCACCTCGCTTGAAGGTTTCTTCCTGGTGCCTTCGGAGAGGAACCTGGCGGGTGCGGACCTGGAACTCATCCAGCGGGAGGAGAGGGAGTATTGCCTCCGGAATCTGCTGACAACGGTCAAAGATCAATATGAATATATTTTTCTGGACTGTCCGCCGTCCTTAACGCTTGTAACCATCAATGCGCTGGCGGCGGCGGATTCTTTGCTGGTCCCGATTCAGTGCGAATATCTGGCGCTGGAAGGCATTTCTGCGCTCATGGACACGATGGGGCGCATTAAGAGCAGCCTGAACCTCGGACTCGTGCTGGAGGGCATATTACTCACCATGTTTGATGAGCGGACAACGCTGGCAAAGCAAGTGGCCGCGGATCTGCAAAATCATTTCCCCGGCAAAGTCTTTGAAACCGCGATACCGCGCAACGTGAGACTGGCGGAAGCGCCCAGCCATGGGAAGCCGGTGTTGCTTTATGATGTGCGTTCCAAGGGTGCGGAAGCATATATAAAGCTGGCGAAGGAGATACTGTTGCGCAACGTCACTGAAATGATACAAAGCCCGTAACGGAAGCTATTTTGCACTGAAAATTACCTGAAAGTTGCCGATAAAGCACGAATTTGATCTGATTGCTTGAACAGGGAGAGACGAACGATGGAACCGAACAAACCGCAGCAAGGAAAACCAGCAATAACGCCGATTACATCCCGCCGGGGCCTGGGCCGGGGGCTCGACGCCCTGATACCGTCCAAACAGCCGTTAGAGGGCGGGGATCAGGTGTTGCAAATCGCGGTAACGTCCATATCACCAAATCCTTACCAGCCGCGACGGCGGTTCCACCCGGACCGCTTGCGGGAGCTGGCCGACAGCATCAAGCTGCACGGGGTGATGCAACCGATCGTGGTGCGCAAGGACGGGGAGCGGTACATGCTGATCGCGGGGGAGCGGAGGTGGAGAGCCTCGACGATGGCGGGATTTCCGAACGTGCCGGCGATTGTGCGGAATGTTCCGAATCATCAGGTGCTTGAGTTGACGCTGATCGAGAATATACAGCGGGAGGATCTGAACCCGATCGAGACAGCGGAAGCATTTGCGCAACTCTCCAGCCAGGCAGGGATGACCCATGAACAGATCGCCGAGAGGACCGGAAAGGACCGAGTTACTGTTACTAACTCATTGAGATTATTAATGTTACCAGAAGAAGTGCAGGGCCGGGTTGCGGCCGGTGAGATCTCAAGCGGCCATGCAAAGGCATTGCTGAGCCTGGAGAGCGAGGCGGCGCAGAAAACGGTGGCGGCCCGGATCGTGGCGCAGGGGCTATCGGTGCGGCAGACCGAGCAAATTGTCAAGCACGGGGTCTCTTCGCCCAGTACTATTAGGACCGCTAGTGGGAAGACCTCCGCCGAACAGGCCGAGGACCCGAACGTGCGCGCGGCGGTCATGGAGATGGAGCGGGCTCTGGGGACACGGGTGCGGATGCAGGGCAACGACAGACGCGGGAAGATCATGATTGAATACAATACGACGGACGATCTGGAGCGGATCTATACCTGGATTGTCGGCCGCCAGCAATAAGAGCAGCCTCTCTGATTGAATCGTCTTTGATGGCAGCCCGGGCGATTCGGGTACTTCCCCGATCCCGGGACTGAATCTGGGTAGCATCCTTTTTTGAAAGCCTCCCTATATCTAACTAATTTAGTTTCAAAGCCTTTGGGGTTAATTTGTCCGTGCCGAAACTACACGGTTACTAAATGGCAGTTCCAAGATCAACGGTCCTCAATGGGTGCGGCATCACCATTGCGTCCCCTCAGCCAATTGCAAGGACACTTCGTTGGAGCGCCTGCCGCGTTCCTCAATCCAGAGGCTCGGAGTTCCAGGCTCCAACCCGGGAGGTACGGCAGCATTGATCTGTTTGTATCCGGGAAACTCAGATTCTCCCACAAAGATCGGAATAACCCAGAAGGATCTGACATGGATTCGCACCGTTTCATTCGTGGCATCCTCAGGCAAGCCTTTAGCATAAACTCCCAGGAACGCACTTCGGCCACTCGCTGAAACCGCAGATTCCCAAGTGGTCGGATTGAACGTCTCGGAGATGTGAAGTGATGGCTTGGCCTCCAGAACAGCAGGTTCCCAGTCGCGCCAAGCGCGAAACGTCACGCGCGCCGGAGATCTCCGGAGTTTCTCCGTCCGCGCGAATCCTGCAGCGCGGGTCATGCGCGTTAAGCAGTCGCAACTGGGTCCCCACCAGTTGTCATGCTGGCCTGCCAACTCCGAGCCTTCATAAAATTCCATCAATGGGTGTTCGCATGAGAAAAAATCGTCAATGATATGGGACTCAATGATGGCCTGCCCTAGCAGGCCGTGGTGGAAGTGTGGGGAGGAGCACATTTCTGGACGAATGAGCTTGTGAGGAAGCGAGAGAGGCTGGAGAATGGCGGCATGGCGATGGGAACACGGAAACGACGGGAGCGACAGGAAGAGATCTGGGTGGCCACGTGCGATCTGCCGCGAACGGCAGGACATCCGTTCTATGAGCGATTGAATGAGTTGCTGGAAGAGGCGGGTTTTGACGGCTTCGTGGAGGAGCGGTGCCGGCGGTTCTAGGCGGAGAAGATGGGGCGGCCGGGTCTGGCTCCGGGGATGTACTTCCGGCTGCTGCTGATGGGGTATTTCGAGGGACTGGACTCGGAGCGCGGGATGGCGTGGCGGGCGGCGGACTCGCTGGCGCTGCGGAGTTTTCTGCGGATCGGGCTGGAGGAAGCGCCGCCGGATCACTCGACGATCTCGCGGACGCGGCGGCTGATCGACGTGGAGACGCACCGGGAAGTGTTCACGTGGGCGCTGGGAGTGATTGCGGAGAAGGGATTGCTGCAAGGCAAGACGCTGGGAATCGACGCCACGACGCTGGAGGCCAACGCAGCACTGCGAAGCATCGTGCGGCGGGACAGCGGGGAAAGTTACCCGGAGTTTCTCACCAAGCTGGCGAAGGAGTCGGGCATCGCGACGCCGACGCGGGAAGAAGTGGCGCGGCTGGACCGGAAGCGGAAGAAGAAGAGTTCCAATCAGGATTGGGAGCACCCGCACGATCCCGACGCCCGGATCACGAAGATGAAAGATGGCCGGACGCACCTGGCGCACAAGGCGGAGCACGCGGTGGATTTGGAGACCGGAGCGGTGGTGGCAGTAACGGTGCAAGGGGCCGATCAGGGCGACACCACCACGCTGCAAGAAACGTTCGTGGAAGCAGCCGAGCAGTTGGAGGCGGTGGGGAAAGAACCGGCAGCGGATGAGCAGATGAATGCGCAGGGACTCGAAGAGGTGGTAACGGACAAGGGATATCACAGCGGGCCGCTGCTGGAAGATTTACAAGCGATCGGAGTGCGGTCGTATATACCGGAGCCGCAACGAGGGCGGC
The DNA here is from genome assembly GCA_963662495.2 of Terriglobia bacterium. Classification (GTDB taxonomy): domain Bacteria; phylum Acidobacteriota; class Terriglobia; order 2-12-FULL-54-10; family 2-12-FULL-54-10; genus SHUM01. Next base: position 257,359 of record CAXVYQ010000004.1, on the reverse strand, counting down.
GACACTGGCAGGGCAAAGCCGACGAACAAACTGCAGTGTACGGCAATCGGCGGCGCATGCGAGGCGAGCGAGGCAAACAACTCTTGCGTCGGCGGGGAGAGGTAGTGGAACGAAGCTTTGCGCATGTCTACGGCACGGGAGGAATGCGGCGCACGCATCTGCGCGGACATCGCAACATCTTAAAGCGGCTGCTGCTTCACGTCGCGGCGTTCAACCTCAGCCTGATTCTGCGCCGGGAAATCGGAGCCGGGACGCCAAGGGGCCTGCAGGACCGCTGGAACAACGTCTTTTTCTGCTGCTGGTGGGTCTGGATGCTCCTGCAAGGGCTCATGGAACGATCGGGTCGTCAACCGGCCACTTCTGCGGATAGATTCCGGTTTTCACCCCTGCAGCACCAAACTCTGAGAGCCGTGTCAAAAATGCCATTTCCACCACGGCCTGCTAGAGACCTCGGCATTAACTCGAAGGTGAATATATTCCCCATTGGGATTGAATGCTCTATTGAGAGAACGAGTCTGCTAAAATTATTTGGGGGAGTATAGAGATGATGAGTAGCACGTCTTCAACGCTCGAAAGCAATGTTGAAACCGCGAGTAGTGGTATTCGACGGGTTTCCACTCAGAGTGGTAACATAGGCCAACCTGCGTCAACGAGGACCGAAAGCAAATGGGTTTCTGGTCCACGAGGCTGCTCTCTTATTCTGATTGGCAACCTTGAAGCGAGCGAGGACTTGGCCGTCGATGGAACAATACAAGGGAATATTGACTTGCAGGGTCACAATCTGACAATCAACCCAACGGGGATTGTTCACGGCAATATTTACGCTGACACCGTTGTAGTTCATGGCACAGTTCGAGGAAACATTTCCGCCGCGGATCACCTCGAACTTCGAAGAACTGGCATTGCAGTCGGGGACTTGATAGTCAGCAGAATCATAATCCATGATGGTGCATATTTTAAGGGCAGCATCGATATACGCCGACGCAAGGAAATTGAAGAAGCCAAGATCGAGTTGATGGCAAAGCAATCGGAGCCGATGTCTCAGTCTGTCCATCTAAATTCTAGATTTCACGAACTAATGGACAAGAAACTGGTTTACAAGCAAACGGAAGAGGAGTTTCGAGAGTTGCAGGAGATCGAGCGATTGATGGACGAATCGGAACTCAAATTGGTTGAGGAAAATTATGCAACTTCGGGGAATTTACACCTTCAACTAACAAGTAAGCTGACTGAACTGATTGATGAATTGAAATCGTTCTCTACTTCAAAGCCGCCAGGGTAATACAATTGTGCTTTTCATAAGGAAAGAAACTCCGCCAAGATTCGGCTCTTACACTGCTTACAAACCTCTCTTGAGGCGAGATTTCCTGTTTAGATGCGCCTACTGCCTGATCCACGAAGGCCATTTTGGCGGTCTTCGTAACTTTCACATTGATCATTTTCAGCCCAAAGGCAAGTTCCCTGATTTAACTCTTAAGTACGCGAATTTGTACTATTCTTGCTCTGTCTGCAATACCACAAAAGGGGAGGTTTGGCCCTCACCCAAGGAGGTAGCCGCAGGCTACAGTTTTGCCGACCCTTGCGCAGTAGACCCGTATGAGATGCATTTTCGTTTGGACGACGACAGAAAATTGCGCCCAAATACGAAGACGGGCCAGTACACCATAGGACATCTCAGGCTGAATCGTCGGCAATTAGTTAACCACAGGCATAGGCAAGAAGATGCTCTCGCCAAATGCCGTGAAGTAAGGCAATTGCTTGAGAGTTCCGAAATTCCCGAAAGCACGGCGCGCAAACTCCGAGAACAACTTAATCAAATAGAGAAGTATTACGCAGACCCTCCAGTTCCTTATGAGTCTGAGGACCTCCTTCCCAATTAGACTCCAGAGGGCGGTGCCTTGGCCCCCTCAATATTTGTGGTGAAATTTGTGGGGACTACCCATTTTCATGAGCCGCCATTCCGTGCCCTGGAAAAATCAGATGAATCTGGAACGTCCAATAATAGAGAGGTTTAGAGAACTGTATCCCATCAGATGACCCTACGTGGCAGAAGGGCAGAAACAGATTTCAAGTCCCTTGCGTCTACCTGTTCCGCCACCCGGGCATAATCCACAAACGCTGATTATAACAGCCGGCTTGGGTTTACAGTCCGCTCCGAGCCGGACTTTGTTGCTTTCCGGTCTGTCCCATCAGCGCCCCTCGCAGCTGACCGGCCCGGTTACATTGCTTGCCTTTGGAGAGCCCGCAGAGCCCTCAGAAGTTCGCTGGGCATTGGCTGGCAAGCAGACTGGCAATGTCGATCAATTCATCAAGATCAGCCTTTGTCTTGGCGATCCCATCCATGGTCACACTGATTTTCGCGTCTTTCACGCGCACATCGAGGCGCGGCAGGCACGACCCCAATAACTTCTCGCGGACGCCCGCTTGGAGAAGATAATACGCGAATGACTGGTCGCCTCCCTCCACATGGAAAGCCTCATCGAACTGCTTGAGTGGGGTTGTGGGGCGCGTGCCGGGCGCGATGCTGTCCGCGCTGTTGCCAATGAAACGTGTGGCTTCCCGCGCGCGCCGTTTCACACGGATCATCCGCTCCATCCGGCGGGTGTCAAAGGGCAATTGCACGTCGACAACTGTGAAGGGGCCGCTCTCGCCCGAATCACTTCCATCGGTTGCCATGGCAGCGACAAGGTAGTGCCGGTTCTCCATCTCAAAACGAAGCTGCGAGAACACCAGCCAACTACCCGGCTTCACCTCGCCCCGACGCTCCTGAGCCAGGCGAGCGAATATTCTGGCAAGATGGCGGCGTTCATGAACGTGGTCCCAGTAGCCGTAAGCCAGTGCAGCGGCAATGATGGACGTGATCAGGAGCCACCAGCTCATATCGATCCCTCTGCCGGAGGCGATTCTCTCCGGCTTCCCCGGTTCAGCATATCAAATGAGGGTTACATTGACTCGACCGGCTGTTCTTGTGCCATTGAAGCGAGAGAGAATCTTACTCCGGAGGGAGACGGGTTCAGTCCATCCCCGCGCAGGATCAGCTCGTGACTCCTAATGGAAACGCATCCGCATACACCTGGGATGAAACGTACGGAGCAGTCCCATGGAAATCATCGGCATGGGAATGTTTTGAGTGTGTTACGTCGAGGCGCATAGTTCTCCATGCACGGAAGACCTGTGTGCTATAATCAGCGACTTAAGAGGCAGTTCCGATGGATATTGACGACGAATTAGACCGTCTGGAAGACGGGCTCCGGCGGCTGAAAATTGAATTCGAAGCCTACTTCAATGGCGGCAGCCCACGGCCACCCAATGACACGCAGTGGCGTGTGGAAAATTTGCTCAAGAAGTATTCCGATTCCAGCCGCATGAGCTTTACGCAGCGGTTCCGTTACACTGGGATGGCTCAGCGGTACGGCATGTACTCCGAGCTCTGGCGCCGCCGGGTCCGCAATCGCGAAGAGGGGCCACGCAAGACCTCCTTTGATCTGCGGGCGGAGCACAAAACCGCCGCGCCTGCGCCATTCCGCGTGGGGTGGAGCGACCCGTCCGCGGAGCCGGAAAAGGTGGATCAGCTCTTTTCCGCCTTTTTGGCGGCCAAGAAGAAGGCGGGCGAAGACACCGATAAGGTGGCTGCGGAATCCTTCAAACGCTTTGTCAAGGAAAAGACCGAACAGTTGAAGCGCGAACTGAAGTGCGAACAGGTGGAGTACATCGTGGAAGTAAAGGGCGGGCAGGTTCGGTTGAAAGCCAAGGGATTGTAGTACCACGCAGGGATTGCAAAATTCCTCCAAATTCATACCAACAGGGAGTTCCAGCGGTGGGGAAGATTATGCGCGCGCTGATCAGTGTCAGCGACAAGACGGGAATTGTGGATTTTGGCCGGGGGTTGCAGGAACAGGGAGTGGAGATCGTCTCCACCGGAGGGACATCGAAGCTGTTGCGGGAGGCGGGGATCACCGTCAAGGACGTCGCGGAACTGACCGGATTTCCCGAGATTCTCGACGGCCGTGTCAAGACGCTGCATCCGACGGTGCATGCGGGCATCCTGGGCAGGCGGTCCAACCAGATGCATCGAACCATGCTGGAGCAATTGAAGATCGGCTGGATCGATCTGGTCGTGGTCAACCTGTATCCGTTCGAACAGGTCGCGGCTTCGGGCAAGGCCAGCTTCGAGGAGCTGATCGAGAATATCGACATCGGCGGACCCACCATGATCCGGTCGGCGGCAAAAAATTTCCAGGACGTTACGGTTGTTACCTCCGCGGCGGACTATCCGAATCTGTTGCAGGAGATGCGGGAGAACTCCGGGGAACTGAGTCTCGGGACCCGCTGGCGAATGGCGCAGAAGGCCTTCAGCCGGACGGCCCTGTATGACGCCGCGATCACCGGAACACTGGAGAATCTGGACGAAACCGGGACTTTGCGGAAAGAAGGAGAACTGTTCCCCAAGGAACTGGTGCTGCGCTATGAAAAACTGGCCACGCTGCGGTACGGAGAGAACCCGCATCAGCAGGCGGCTCTCTACTCGACGGCGGGAAACCTGCACGGCGGACTTGCCCGAGCCCGGCAGCTGCAGGGCAAGGAGCTCTCGTTCAACAATCTGGTGGATCTGGAGGCAGCCTGGAGATTGGTGCAGGAGTTCCGCGGGCCGGCATCGGCGGTGATCAAACACACCAACCCCTGCGGCTGCTCGATGCAGCGCGACCTGGTGGAGAGCTACAAGATGGCGCACGCGGCCGACCCCATCTCCGCTTACGGCGGCGTGCTGGGCTTCAACCGTCCGCTGGACGGAGCAACGGCCGGGGAGGTGGCCAAGACCTTTGTGGAGGCCATCGTGGCGCCGGGATTCACGGAGGAGGCGGTCGAGCGGCTGAGCGGAAAGAAAAATCTCCGGCTGGTGGAGGCCGATACATCGGCGCGGCTCTCCGGGGAGCTGCATCTGGAGCAGATCAGCGGAGGCCTCTTGATTCAGGAGAAGGATGTTCATCAGGTCCTCGAATCGGACCTCGAAGTGGCAACAAAAGTTCATCCCACACAGGAGCAGATTGCCAGCATGCTTTTCGCCTGGAAGGTGGTGAAGCATGTGAAATCCAACGCCATCGTGTATGCCCAGGGCGGACAGTTGATCAGCACCGGAGCCGGGCAGATGAGCCGCGTGGATTCCGTGAAGTTCGGCGCAAGCAAGGCGCAGCTTTCACTCGAGGGAACCGTACTGGCTTCCGATGCCTTCTTTCCCTTTCCGGACGGCGTGGAGGAAGCGGCCAAGGCGGGCGTGGTGGCCGTGATTCAGCCCGGCGGCTCGATTCGGGACAAAGAGGTCATCGAGGCCTGCGACCGGCTGGGCTTGGCGATGGTATTTACGGGCGTTCGCCATTTCCGGCACTGATCCGGTGAAAGCAATCCGGATGCGACAAACCGGGTTTGGAGTATACTGGTAGCAATTCTTACTGGATACAGGGCCTTCCAGCCCCGCCAGCGGGTAAGCAAGGAAACATAGGATACGCAGATGCTACGGGGCAAATCAGGACGGTTGATTGCGCACGCGGGCGTGGGGTTGACGCTGGCCTGCTTGCTCTGGTCCCGCCCGGCGGCAGCGCAGCAATTCGACGAGGCCGCCGCCCCGAACCGCGCACGAGCTTATTACCATTTCACCCTGGCTCACATGTACGAGGAGCGAGGCGTGCTGTTCAATCAGCCGGAGATGCTGGCCCGGGCCATCGAAGAACTGCGACTGGCCCTGGAATACGATCCCGGCTCATCGTATCTCAGCGGAGCGCTGGCCAATCTTTACGCGAGAACGGGCCGCTGGCGCAGCGCGCTGGAGGAAGCCGAAGCAGCGATTGAGCGCAACCCGGATGAACTGGGCGCGCGGCGTCTGCTCGGCCGACTCTATCTTGGCGTTCTCGGCTCGACCAACCGGACCACGGCGCCGGAAGGATTGAACGAAACCGCCATTCGCACCTTCGAGGACATTCTGCAACGCGATCCGGCCGACTTGGCGTCCTACCTGGTACTTGCGCAGCTCTACCGTTTTTCCGGCGGTAACGCGCAGTCAGAGGAGACACTGAAGCGGGCGCTGGCCCTGCAGCCCGATTCCTCCGACGTTTCGACGCAGTTGGCCTTGCTCTATGTGGAGGTGGGCGATTACAGCGCGGCAATCGAAATCCTTAGCAGGCTCACCGCGGATGACGACGATCCGGACCTGCTCAGCACCCTGGCATATTCCTACCAGCAGATGCGCGATTACCCGGCCGCCGCCGATGCCTACAGCAGGGCCTTGCAGCGCGACCCGGAAAATCGCGCCTACAAGCGCGGTCTGGGTGAAAGCCTTCTCTACGACCAGAAGTTCGGCCAGGCCGTGGAACAGTTCGAGGGGTTGGTGGAAGACGATCCGCGGGATGCGGATTCGCATCTGCGGCTGAGCCAGATCTACCGATACCAGCATCGGTATGAGGAAGCCCGGGAAAGCCTGAACACGGCCGACCAACTGGCGCCAGGCAACATGGAGATCCAGTACAACCAGGTGCTGCTGGAGGAGATCATCGGGGATATCCCCGCCGCCATCGAGTTGATACGGGGCATCCTGGAATCCTCGCAGAAGCCCGGCGTAAACTACTACACGGCACAGGAAAAGACCAACCGCGCGATCTTTCTCGGCAAGCTCGGGGCACTGTACCGCGGTCGCGGCGAATTCCAGACCGCCGAGGCAACCTACCGCGAGATGGGCGAGCTGGGGGGAGACAACACCCCGCGTTCACAGGTGGGGTTGATCGAGACGTTTCAGGACGCGCGGGATTACGACCAGGCCCTGGCGGTTTCCAAACAAGCGGTGGAACAGTTCCCCGATAACCGGGAATTGATCCTCACGCGAGCCTACCTGCTGGCGACGACCGGCGAGAGGGAAGCGCCGGCAAGATTGCTGGAACCTCTTCTGGACGGCTCCTCCCAGGACCGGGAGATCCACCTGGCCATGGCACAGGTGCTGCTGCGGACCCGGCAGTACGATGAGGCGATCCAGGCCGTGGATCAGGCGCGGGAAATCTCCGAGGGAGTAGACGAGAGGTCGTACATCGAATTTCTCTACGGCTCCATCTGGGAGCGTCGCAAGTCCTACGGGCAGGCCGAGGAGGCATTTCGCCGGGCGCTGGATCTGAACCCGGAAAGCGCCATGACGCTGAACTACCTGGGCTATATGCTGGCCGACCAGGGCATTCGACTGGATGAGGCCGTCGGCTATATCGAAAAGGCGCTTGAGACGGACCCCTTCAGCGGGGCCTATCTGGATAGCCTGGGCTGGGCCTACTACCGGCTGGACCAACTGGAACTGGCCGAAGAGTATCTCACCAAGGCAGTGGACCGGATCCCCAACGACCCCACGATCCGCGATCATCTGGGCGACCTTTACGCCAGAACGGGCCGCATGTCCGAAGCGCTGGTAGAGTGGAAAACCGCTCTGGAGGAGTGGAACCGGCTGCCGGAGAATGAAGTGGAAGCCGACGAGGTGGCCGCTCTGGAACAAAAGATCCGGCAAGCCGACACGGCCGCCAACCGGATGTAACCGGCATGGATCATGAGACAGATCGCAGCCATCCGGCCTAAGACTGTTCCCGTAAGAATTCCTAGTCCCCAGCGATTCCCTGCAACGAAACCAGAAATTCTGCCAGTGTGAACCCGTATGAAATCGGTGGCAATGAAAGCATTCGCGAAGATCAACCTGGGCCTGTCGGTCATCGGGCGGCGGGAGGATGGTTACCACGAACTGCGCACGATCTATCAGACGATTTCGCTGGCCGACCAATTGGAAGTATCCCTCGGCGGGGGCGGGACCGGCGTGGATCTGGAGACACGCGGAATCGACGTACCCACTGGGCGCGACAACCTGGCGGTGAGGGCCGCGATGGCGTTGCTGCGGGAATTGGGAGTGCGGAGAAAAGTCGCAATCAGTTTGCGGAAACGTATCCCGGCGGGCGGCGGAATGGGCGGCGCCAGCAGCGATGCCGCCACAGTGCTTCGAGCACTGTTGTTGTTGACGGGGAAAAAGCTTCCCTTTGCAAGATTGCTGCATCTGGCAGCCGAGTTGGGCTCCGACGTTCCGTTTTTCCTGATGGGCGGCCGGGCGTTGGGAGTGGGGCGGGGAGAAGAAGTCTACCAGCTCGCGGACCTGCCGCGGCGCAGTTGTGTACTGCTGCTGCCGCGCGATGGAGTGAACACCACGGATGCGTTCCGCAGACTGAAGGCCCCTGTGTTGACAGCCTCCCATAGCCGCCCTAACATAGAATCGTTCTGTGGAGCGGTGCATGAGGGGTCTTACCCGAACAACAGGACCGTCATCGGAAACGATTTTGAAGCGCTGGTTCTGGAGCAGTTTCCGCAACTGGCGAAGGCCCGGAAACAGCTGCGGCGCGCGAGTGCGGAGACGGTCATGCTGAGTGGGAGCGGATCGGCTCTGTATGCGTTGTTTGAAGACCGGGAGAAGGCGCGGAATGCGGCTGCGGAGTTTCAAAAATCGGACCTGCGGGTCCTTCTCGCCCGCACGGTTTCCAGCCGGGAGTTTCAGGCGGCGGTTTCCGCGGCATCCGTCTCCGGCTGACCCAGCACACTGGGGCGTCGACTAGCGGTAAGTCACATGCCTTTGACGCATGTTACCCAGGTTCGAATCCTGGCGCCCCAGCCAATCTTCCCGGCGAAGTTACCCAATTAACGATATTCGTTATTTCCGGCGATTGCATCTTCGAAAAATTGCAAAAGGTCCAAGTGTGGCTTCACATTATCGTATAATTGCATCAAGAATTTTTTAGGATATAGTCCATCATGAGATGGAATCCTGACCGATCGTTCAAATCTGCATCCGAAGCTCTTATCTTTATCCGAGATAAGTTTCTCATTCCTCATCAAGAGCGGCTTTGGTTCCCCTCGGAGTCGGGGCTACTTTTACCGCGAGCTGGTCCGCCCTTCATCTTTCGGGGCGAGCCTGGCGGCTTCGAGACCACTATCGCAACGAGAAACCGGCCAGGAACTTTCGAGGGCCTATGCGAAGAAGATCGTATCGCGTTGGATCGACTCCTATCCAGCCTTTGCAAAAGGCTGATGTTGCCCCGCGACTATAGCCTTAACGAGGTGAATGCCAAGGCGTTCCTTCAACATTATGGCCTCCCTACGGAATTGATCGATTTTACCTGGTGGCACACCACTGCACTGACTTTTGCAGTGAAGGATAACGCAGAACTTGGCCGAATCTGCATAATTCCTGTGGGGCAGAACGTGATGCCGACGCCCCTCGCAGACCTCTCACAACATCCATGGGCGCACCGGGCTCAAATGCAGCAGGCTGTCGGAGTAATTATGCCTCCAGGATGCGAAGACCTGAAGTCGCCTAGCGCTCGGAGGCGGTTCAACCTGACCTGGATAGAATTTCCGATCTCATGCAAAGATTGCGAATTCCTCCGGCAGAAGCGCGAAGAGTTGCTCAGCTTGGCTGGTGATTCTTCCGCAGGATTCCTACGCCACCACATAATCGAATACGTAGAGGCAAACGGCAAGTTCTCTCCTTCTCTGACAGAGTGGATTCTCGACCGGATTCCAATGACTCCCCGCTATTACAGGGTCCAGCATCTCGAACCGCCCCACGTTGTTATTACGAACCCCTCACCTAGCAGGCCGTGGTGGAAATGGCATTTTTGACACGGCTCTCAGAGTTTGGTGCTGCAGGGGTGAAAACCGGAATCTATCCGCAGAAGTGGCCGGTTGACGACCCGATCGTTCCATGAGCCCTTGCAGGAGCATCCAGACCCACCAGCAGCAGAAAAAGACGTTGTTCCAGCGGTCCTGCAGGCCCCTTGGCGTCCCGGCTCCGATTTCCCGGCGCAGAATCAGGCTGAGGTTGAACGCCGCGACGTGAAGCAGCAGCCGCTTTAAGATGTTGCGATGTCCGCGCAGATGCGTACGCCGCATTCCTCCCGTGCCGTAGACATGCGCAAAGCTTCGTTCCACTACCTCTCCCCGCCGACGCAAGAGTTGTTTGCCTCGCTCGCCTCGCATGCGCCGCCGATTGCCGTACACTGCAGTTTGTTCGTCGGCTTTGCCCTGCCAGTGTCGCCGCCCTCGTTGCGGCTCCGGTATATACGACCGCACTCCGATCGCTTGTAAATCTTCCAGCAGCGGCCCGCTGTGATATCCCTTGTCCGTTACCACCTCTTCGAGTCCCTGCGCATTCATCTGCTCATCCGCTGCCGGTTCTTTCCCCACCGCCTCCAACTGCTCGGCTGCTTCCACGAACGTTTCTTGCAGCGTGGTGGTGTCGCCCTGATCGGCCCCTTGCACCGTTACTGCCACCACCGCTCCGGTCTCCAAATCCACCGCGTGCTCCGCCTTGTGCGCCAGGTGCGTCCGGCCATCTTTCATCTTCGTGATCCGGGCGTCGGGATCGTGCGGGTGCTCCCAATCCTGATTGGAACTCTTCTTCTTCCGCTTCCGGTCCAGCCGCGCCACTTCTTCCCGCGTCGGCGTCGCGATGCCCGACTCCTTCGCCAGCTTGGTGAGAAACTCCGGGTAACTTTCCCCGCTGTCCCGCCGCACGATGCTTCGCAGTGCTGCGTTGGCCTCCAGCGTCGTGGCGTCGATTCCCAGCGTCTTGCCTTGCAGCAATCCCTTCTCCGCAATCACTCCCAGCGCCCACGTGAACACTTCCCGGTGCGTCTCCACGTCGATCAGCCGCCGCGTCCGCGAGATCGTCGAGTGATCCGGCGGCGCTTCCTCCAGCCCGATCCGCAGAAAACTCCGCAGCGCCAGCGAGTCCGCCGCCCGCCACGCCATCCCGCGCTCCGAGTCCAGTCCCTCGAAATACCCCATCAGCAGCAGCCGGAAGTACATCCCCGGAGCCAGACCCGGCCGCCCCATCTTCTCCGCCTAGAACCGCCGGCACCGCTCCTCCACGAAGCCGTCAAAACCCGCCTCTTCCAGCAACTCATTCAATCGCTCATAGAACGGATGTCCTGCCGTTCGCGGCAGATCGCACGTGGCCACCCAGATCTCTTCCTGTCGCTCCCGTCGTTTCCGTGTTCCCATCGCCATGCCGCCATTCTCCAGCCTCTCTCGCTTCCTCACAAGCTCATTCGTCCAGAAATGTGCTCCTCCCCACACTTCCACCACGGCCTGCTAGTCGAGGAAGACGTGGCGCGGAAGGGCCGACGGGGAGTGAGGGGTCTTAGCGTGGCAGGTTAGAGGATGTAGCGGCTGAGGTCCTGGTCCTTCACGATCGTTTCCAGCTGCTTGCTCACGTACTCGGAGTCGATCTTCACCGTCTTATTCTCCAAGTCCGGACCCTCGAACGAGATCTCATCCAGCAAACGCTCCATGATCGTGTGCAAACGGCGCGCCCCGATGTTCTCCGTCTGCTCGTTGACCAGCGCGGCGAACCGGGCAATCTCCTGAACGGCCTCATCCGCAAAAGAGAGATGGATGCCGTCGGTTTCCAGCAATGCAATGTACTGCTTGACCAGGGCGGACTTGGGTTCCTGAAGTATCCGGACGAAATCATCCACATTGAGCGAGGTCAGCTCCACACGGATGGGGAAGCGACCCTGCAACTCCGGAATCAGGTCCGAGGGCTTGCTGACATGAAACGCCCCGGCGGCGATGAACAAGATGTGGTCCGTGCGGATCATGCCGTAGCGGGTGTTGATGGTGGTGCCCTCCACGATGGGCAGGATGTCCCGCTGCACCCCTTCCCGGCTGACGTCGGGGCCATGGCCGGATTCCCGCCCGGCGATCTTGTCGATCTCATCCAGAAAGATGATCCCGGACTGCTCGGTCCGCTCCACGGCCGCGCGCGTTACCTGGTCCATGTCGACCAGCTTCTGCTCCTCTTCCTGAATCAGGTAGTCGATGGCCTCCTCGACCGCTATCTTCCGCTTCTTGGTCTTCTGGCCGAACAAGCCGGGGAGCATGTCCTTGACGTTGATGTCCATCTCCTCGATGCCGGCATTCGTGATGATCTCAAAGGCGGGAAAGGATTTCTCCCGGACGTCGATCTCGACGGTGCGCTCGTCGAGCTTGCCGTCTCGCAACTGCTGGCGGAGCTTCTCGCGGCTCCGCTGATAGCTGTAGGTGGCGGCAAGACCTGTGCTGGCGTCAGCGGATTCGGTGTCGCCGGATGCCGGGGCGACGGTGGCGGATTCAGGCGGTGGAGGCGGCAACAGCAGATCGAGCAGGCGTTCCTCGGCGTTGTACTCCGCCTTGTCGGCAATCTCTTCGAGCTTCTCCTCCCGGACCATGTCGATGGCGATCTCCACCAGGTCGCGGACCATCGACTCGACATCCCGGCCCACATAGCCGACCTCGGTGAACTTGGAGGCCTCCACCTTCAGAAAAGGTGATCCGGCAAGCCGCGCCAGACGGCGCGCAATCTCGGTCTTGCCAACGCCGGTGGGCCCGATCATGATGATGTTCTTCGGCATGATCTCCTCGGCCAGCTCCGGGGTGAGCTTCTGGCGACGGATGCGGTTGCGCAGGGCGATGGCGACGGCGCGCTTGGCCGCGGCCTGCCCGACAACGTGTTTGTCGAGCGCGCGGACGATCTCGCGCGGGCTCATCTCATCGAGCGTCTCGGATTCAGCAACGGTGCCTGGTAGATAGATCGGCATGGGCTCCTGTGTCAGGTCTGGCCTTTATTTCGCCAGTTCCTCGACCGTGAGGATCTCGTTCGTATAGATGCAGACTTTCCCGGCGATCTCCATGGACTCGGTGGCTATCTCGCGGGCCGACATGCCGGCATGTTTCCCCAGTGCGTGAGCCGCCGCCATCGCTATGGGCCCGCCGGAGCCGATGGCGACGATACCGTCGTCGGGCTCAATGATGTCGCCGTTGCCGCTGAGCAGAAAAGTGTACTTCGCGTCGGCAACCAGCAGCAGCGCCTCCAGATGGCGCAGGGCGCGGTCGGTGCGCCAGTCCTTGGCGAGCTCGACGGAGGCGCGGCTGAGGTTGCCGTTGAACTGGTCGAGCTTGGACTCGAAACGCGAAAACAGCGCCAGCGCGTCGCCCGTGGAGCCGGCAAATCCGGCCAGGATATGGTCGTGGTAAAGCCGCCGGATCTTCTTCGCCGTGTGCTTGATGACACTGTCGCCGAGGGTTACCTGCCCGTCTCCCGCCATGACGACGATACCATCCTTGCGCACGCACAGTACGGTGGTGGACCGGATTCTGGTTTGACTCAACTTCATAGGATTTCGACAACTCGGGCCGCTCTATGAAGCTATCTTAAATCCAGGCGGGGTGCAAGGGCGGAGGCGGGCGCGCGAATGGAGCAAAGGCAAAAATGGCGGCGGAAAGACCGGGCGACGAATGGGTGAATATCCGCTTCCCTCCAAAGCAGGCTTGCGATACACTCTTTCCACCTTTCGCCCAGCGGAAATGGACAAAAACAAAACAGGTTTGGATGGAGGATTGAGCATGCGCGGCAAAACAGGTTTGCTTCGGATTTCGGGATGGGTATTGGCAGCGGCCGTGTGGCTGGCCGGAACGGCAGCGGGCACGATGGCGCAGAATGCCACGCTGATCCTGCACAACGGAAAAGTGCTCACCATCGACAACGACTTTTCCATCGCCCAGGCCGTGGCCGTCGCCGGGGATAAAATCCTTGCCGTGGGCACCGACGAGCAGGTGAGGGCGCTGGCCGGTCCGGGAACGCAGGTGATCGACCTGGAAGGCAAAACGGTGATCCCGGGGATCGTCGACAGCCACCGCCACATGTACAACTACGCGGAGCGGGCCTACGGTGGGATGCTGACGGAAGCCGAACAGAAGCAATATTCGGTGGACTGGCGCGGCGTGCGGTCCAAGGAAGATGTCCTGAACCAGGTCAAAAACCTGATGGACAAGTATCAGTTCGAGCCGGGAGAGTGGATCTACTTCGTGAACCAGGTGCGGTTCATGGGACGCGCCGAAGAGGGGCAGGTGGACCTGGCCAAGATCCTCTACGACGATCTGAACCAGTGGGAGCTGGACAAGGTTACTCCGAACAATCCGGTCCTGATGTCGGTTGGGATACCGAATTTCAACGGGTTCCTGCTGAACAAGGTGGCGATGGATTACGTGATGGGCAAGCACGGGGACTTCATCCGAAAGAACGGACGATTCTGGATCGACGACGAGGGCCGTCCGGACGGACACCTGGAACCGCCGGCGAGCCGGCTGCTGATCGGATTTACCTACACGCGCGACCCCGAGGTGCTGGCGCGGCTCTACAAACTGGATCAGGAAGAGGCCGCGTCCATGGGGCTGACCACGATCATCTCCCGCGCGCCGGAAGACACCATTGCCGCCTACCGGCTGATGGAATCCCGGGGCGAGTTGACGCAGCGGGTGGGCTACGGGCAGATCGAGGCGTTCGGGAACGTAACGGATCTGGAGACCGGGCTGAAGCCCTACGCCGCGCTGATCGGCAGTGGCACCGACAAGGAGTGGGCAACGGGTGTGGGACCGACCGCGGTGGACGGCGTTACCAGCCGCGCCTGCACGAACCTGGAGCGTAAGGGCACCTACAGCGCCATCGACGGCTGGTTCCCCTCCGGGCAGTGCCACATGGACAGCGAATACCGTGGCTCGCCGCGCCGCGCCGTTCGAGGAGAACTATTTCAAGAACTGGGTGATGGCCAGCGGGCGCGACGGCGTACGGTTTGCCAACGTGCACGTAGCCGGGGATCGCGCCACCGGCACGCTGCTCGATGTGGTGGAAGAGATACAGGCACAGTACGGGCCGGACGCCACCAAGGGCTGGGCCTTCGACCATTGCGATATGGTGGACCCGAAAGACTTCTCCCGTCTGGCAAGGCTGAAGATCACTGTGAGCTGCTACGTGCTGCATTCCATCTCGAACTCCGCGCTGATCGCCGAGGCATATGGGGAGGAGGTGGCCAACACCTACCCCAGCCCGATCAAGAGCATGCTGGACGCTGGAGTGAAAGTTGTCCTGGAGTCCGACGCGAACACGTATATCTGGGAGGACATCGAAGTGGCGGTGACGCGCAAGGACCGGACGGGAAAGGTCTGGGCCCCACAGGAGAGGGTCGACCGTGCCACCGCGCTAAAGGCGTACACGAGCTGGGCGGCCGAGTATGCGCTGAAGCCGGAAAAACTCGGGACGATCGAGAACGGCAAGCTGGCCGACCTGGTCGTGCTGGACCGGGATTACATGCCCGTTCCAGCCGACGACATCAGCGAACTCCGGCCGGAGATAACGATCTTCGATGGCAAGATCATCTTCGTCAACAAGGACTACGCCGCGGCCAACAACCTCCGTCCCGATGGCGCCCTGGTTTCGGTCTATGAGGATCTGATCGAGCGGCGTCAGCCACAGCGCCGCTTCTAGCCACTTCGTGGGGACTGCGTCCAGCCATTAGCTCGCTGCGCCCTGTTCGGGCGGCTCGCCCCGCACAGGTCTCCGGCATGGTCGCAACATCGACCCGGCGAGGCGACCATCGGGAGTCCGAGCAACTACTCCACGAAGTGGTGGGACGCTAAATCCGGCCACTGCGTGCCTGTCATTGAATCCAATGTAAAGCTGGCAGACTCGTGCCAGTAGCCCGAACGGGTTCTCCGGCGCACGCGGGGGTGTGTCCCGGCGCGGCGAACATGGGCGGGACGGGTGCATAAAATGACGCGTGTGCATGAGGGGACGGATGCATGCAATGACGCGGGTGCATAAGATCGAGACTGATGCATGCAATTACGCGTGTCACGAGGGGACATGTGCATGAAATGATGCGAGTGCATGAAACGGGGCAGGTGAATGGGCAGGGGATGAGTGTATGCGATGGGGACGGGGATGGGTGTATCAGACGGGCAACAAAAAGTAACACGGCCAGTTCAAATTTACAGTTCCTCTATAATGATCCGGACGAGTTCTGACGATCAGACTATAAGAGAAGGAGATTGCGGCGATGGATTTCAACTGGATTCTGTGGATTGCCGGACTGGTTGTGGCGGCGGTGGTGATCTATGACCTGCTCCAGAACCGGCACGCTATCCTGCATAACTTTCCGATCATCGGGCACTTCCGCTACTGGCTGGAGGCGGTGGGTCCGGAGCTGCGGCAGTACATCGTAACAGACAACGAGGAGGAACGTCCCTTCAGCCGCAACCAGCGCCGGTGGGTCTACGCATCGTCAAAAAAAAAAGCAGAATAACTATTTCGGGTTCGGGACCGACAACGACCTGGAGAACTCCCCCAGCTACCTGATCATCAAGCATAGCGCCTTTCCACCGCCACTCGTCAGCGTGGGGGCAGCGGCGGACGGACTCTATTCCCTGCCGGCGGAAAAAGTCATGGGAGCCTATCACGGGCGGCGGCTGGCGTTCCGGCCGGCTTCGATCGTGAACATCTCAGCGCTGAGTTACGGGTCGCTGAGCGGGGCGGCCATCGAAGCGCTGAACCGTGGCGCCGCCATTGTCGGGTGCCTGCACAACACGGGGGAGGGTGGCATCAGCCCGTTCCACCAGATGGGTGGCGAGCTGATCTGGCAGATCGGGACCGGCTACTTCGGGTGCCGCGATGCGGAAGGGCGGTTCGACATCGAGCGACTCAAGGCACGGGTGGCGGAAAATCCGGTGCGCGCCATCGAGATCAAGTTGAGCCAAGGAGCCAAACCCGGGTTGGGCGGCGTGCTACCGGCAGCGAAGATCTCGCCGGAGATCGCGGCCATCCGTGGCATCCCCATGGGACGGGACTGTATCAGCCCGCCCTATCACAGCACCTTCCGGGACGTGGATGGCCTGCTGGACTTCGTGGAGATGCTCGCCGAACAGACGGGACTGCCGGTGGGAA
The DNA here is from genome assembly GCA_963662495.2 of Terriglobia bacterium. Lineage (GTDB taxonomy): Bacteria > Acidobacteriota > Terriglobia > 2-12-FULL-54-10 > 2-12-FULL-54-10 > SHUM01. Next base: position 240,540 of record CAXVYQ010000004.1, on the reverse strand, counting down.
TCAAATCAGCGGTGGGAGAGACGAAGTTCTGGTCGGACCTGGCCGGCCGGATGGAGCAGACCGGACGGGGCGTGGACTTCATCACCATCGATGGCGGAGAGGGCGGGACCGGTGCGGGGCCGCTGGTGTTCGCAAACCATGTGGCGTTCCCGTTCCAGATCGGCTTCAGCCGCGTCTACCGGATCTTCGCCGGCAGAGGATTGCAGGACCGGGTACTGTTCATCGGATCGGGGAAACTGGGGTTTCCCGAAAGCGCCCTGATGGCTTTCGCACTCGGATGCGACATGATCAACGTGGGGCGCGAGGCCATGCTTTCGGTGGGCTGCATCCAAGCGCAGCGGTGCCATACGGGGAGATGTCCGACCGGCGTGGCGACCCAGTCCCAGTGGCTGACGCGGGGGCTGGACCCGGAGGACAAGTCCGCGCGGATGGCCAACTACATCACGACGCTGCGCAAGGAACTGCTGCAACTCAGCATCGCCTGCGGAGTCACCCACCCGGCATTCGTAACGGCCGAACATTTGGAAATGCTCGATGACCGCTACGGATCTCGCACGCTCGCCGAGTTGATGGACTACAAAAGCGAATGGCACCGGCCTCCCGCCGACCTGCCGCCCGGCACGCCCCCGATCGGGTAACCTCCGCTCTGTTGCTTCCGGCGTCGAGCAGCTATCGAACATCCATCGAACAGATTGTCCCACGATTTAGCAAGGCGGCCTCCTCTCCGCATGCCAGACAGAGCCGCCGGGCAAGAGGCTCCAGGGACGGCGTGGCGGTGGATTGCGCCAGCAAGCACGCGCGAGGTTGTGTGATATTCTGAGGGGTCTGAAAAGGGTAATTGAGGGAGCCGATGAGCGCGAAATCGCAAGGCCCGGAATCTAGAGGCAAAACGAACGACGCGAGCCTGCTGCGGCAGATTCCGTCGGTGGAAGAAGTGTTGCAGCTCCCCGCGCTGGAGGAACTCTCATCGCGCGTGGGACGGCGGTTCGTCGCCGAGCGGGTGCGCGAGGTGCTGAGCGAAATCCGGCAGCAGATCCTGAGCGACGCCTGGATGACGCCGCTGACGCTGGAAGTGGTGGAAAAAAAAGTGACGCGCGCCGTGGAACGTGCGATGGCCTATTCCTTGCAGCCGGTGATCAACGCCACGGGCGTGATCCTGCACACGAACCTGGGCCGTGCGCCGCTGTCGCGCAAGACGATGGAGCACGTGATGGAGGTGGCCACCCAGTACTCAACGCTGGAATATGACCTGGTGACCGGGCAACGCGGCCAGCGGGACGCGCATGTGGTGAAGCCGCTCCAGGAACTGCTGGGCGCCGACAACGCCATCGTGGTGAACAACAACGCCGCCGCCGTACTGCTGGTGCTGAACTCGCTGGCCGATGGCGGCGAAGTGGTAGTCTCGCGCGGGGAGTTGATCGAAATCGGCGGATCGTTCCGCATCCCGGAGATCATGGAGAAGAGCGGAGCCATCCTGCGCGAGGTGGGAACGACGAACCGGACCAGAATCTCCGATTACCGCGACGGGATCACGGACCGGACCAGGCTCCTGCTGCGGGTGCACCCGAGCAACTTTCACATGGTGGGCTTTACGGAAAAGCCGTCGCTGGGCGAGCTGGTGGAGCTGGGGCGGGATGCCGGCATCCCGGTCTATGAGGACATGGGCAGCGGCTGTTTGATCTCGATGGCCGAGCAGGGCATCCGCGACGAAATTCCCGCGAAAGAAAGCCTCGCGGCCGGGGTGGACGTCATCAGCTTCAGCGGCGACAAGATGCTCGGCGGGCCGCAGGCCGGCATGATCGCGGGCAGCGCGGAGCTGGTGCGGCAGATCCGGCGCAACCCCATGTTCCGGGCCCTGCGCGTCGACAAGCTGACCTTCGCGGCTCTGGAGACGACCTTTCAGGCATACCTGCAGGAACAATATGACCGCATCCCGGTGCTGCGCATGATTCGCATGAGGCCAGAGGAGATCGAGGAGCGCGCCGGCCGGCTGATGGCGATCTGCCAGTTCGATACGACGAGCCCGCTACAGTGGGAGATGGTGGCCGGTGAATCGGTGATCGGGGGAGGCTCGGCACCCGGAAACACGATACCGACGAAGCTGCTGGCGCTGCAGCACGATCAACTGAGCGCGGCGGCGCTGGAGCAACGGCTGGTCGGCGGGAAACCGCCCGTGGTGGCGCGGGTGGAAGACAACCAGCTATTGCTGGATCTCAGGACCGTGCTGCCAGAGCAAGAGCCCGCGCTGGCAAAGGCGTTGAGCAAGCTGGCGAAACGCCTGCCGGATGCGTCAGTATCATAATCGGGATCATAAATAGCTTCCGGCATCGGAGAAGGAACGTCGGTTCCTTCCGGCGCCAACACGGACCGATCGCAACGGTTTGATCGACGGACTCATCGACGGACACATGGGAAATGACCCGTCGCGGAAAATTGCATCCGAGCCAGCCCGCGGATCGGGCCCGCGCGGGACATCCCCCACCTCGCAGGGCCTACGGGAGAGCATTCATGGCGGTTGTAATACCGTTTCGAGCGCTGCGCTACAACGAGAAAAAGCCGGGAGAACTGGAGCGGGTCCTGACGCAACCCTATGACAAGATCTCGCCCGAGATGCAGCGGCGCTATTTTGCCGCGAGTCCGCACACGCTGGCGCACCTGATCAAGGGCGAAAGCAAGCCGGAGGATACGGCGACTGAAAACGTCTACATGCGGGCGGCAGAGAAACTGCGCCAGTGGCGCGCGGAAGGCGTGCTGACACAGGAAAATGAACCGGCCTTTTTTGCATACTACGAGACATTTACTCCGCCTAGTGGTACTCCGCCTGGTGGCGGAGAGCCGCTGCTGCGCAAGGGATTGATCGCGCTGGGGCGCGTGGAGCCCTATGAGGCCGGAGTGGTCTGCCGGCACGAGCAAACGCTCATGGGGCCGAAAAAGGACCGGATGGAACTGCTGCGGGCCACGCGGACGCATCTGGAGTCGCTGTTTCTGCTCTACAGCGACCCGGAGCGCAAGATCGAAAGCCGGATGGATGAGGCCGCGAAGGGCACTCCCGCCGTCAGCGTGCGCGATGAATACGGAGTGCTGCACGAATTGTGGGATGTGAACGATCCGGAGACGATCCGGGCCATCCAGCAGGAGATGGCCGCAAAGAAACTGATCATCGCCGACGGGCATCACCGCTATGAAACCGCGCTGGCCTTCGGGCGGGAGTGCCGCGAGTCCCATTCGGACCAGGAGCGCGACTGCGGCTTTGCGCTGATGACGCTGGTGAACATGGACGGCGACGGCATTTTGATTCTGTCCGGACACCGGCTGGTGGCCGGAGTGGCGGACTGGAGTCCGGCAAAATTTCTGGAACAGGCCCGGGAGTTTTTCGATGTGAAAAATTATCCCTTTGCTCCGGAAGCCGACAGGAGCGAAGCGAGCCGGAATGAGGCGATGAACCGGCTGCGGGCCGGGATGATCCGGGAGCAGGCCAATGGCGGCACGCCGATTGGATTGCTGATGAACCCGGGGAATACCTTCTATCGTCTGGATCTGCGGCCCGAGGTCCGGGATGTCCAGCTAGAGGAGTTGCTGCCGGAACTTTCTCCGGCCCAGCGCGGGCTGGACGTAACACTGCTGCACCGGGTGTTGCTGGAGAGGTGTCTCGGAATGGATGAGGCATCGGTGAAAAAACAGCAGCACCTTTCCTACATCCGGAACTGGGAAGACGCGGTGGCCAGAGTGGTGAATGGGGTAGTCAATGGGCCGGCACAGGCTGCGTTCTTCCTGAATCCGCTGAGTATGGAGCAGATCGCGACGGTCGCCTTTCAGGGCCGGGTGCTGCCGCAGAAATCGACGGATTTTTATCCGAAGCTGCTCTCCGGCTTGGTGATGTATCCTTTGGATCATTAATCGTCCGGCAGAATCTCTGTTCCCCGCGGTCGTTGCTGCTATAATTGTGTGGATACCAGTATGAGTTCTGTTCCCATTCGAGTGGCCATCCTGGATGGCAACCAGATGTACTGCCAGACCCTGTCTGCCTTGATAGAGTCGGAGAAAGACTATGCGCCGGTGGGCTACTGCCGGACGCTGGCCGAGATGCGTTCGCTGACCACGAAAGAAACTCCCGACTTGGTTCTGGTGGAGATCGATCAGTACGAGCCGGTCGCCATGGATTTTCTGCGGGTCCTGCCGACCTTAAGCGTCCGGACGCGGGCCATTGCCACGGCTGAGACCGAGATCCGTTCCAATATCGTGGAGGCGGTTCGTCTGGGCGCCAAGGGCTTTATTCTGAAACAGTCTCCCACGGAACTGTTCATGAAGTGCCTCGGAAAGGTCTACCAAGGAGAGATCTGGCTGGATGGAAGGTTCGCGGCGGCGGTCCTGAACGCTTTCGGGAGCATTACGCCGGATAGCAAACAGAACGGCAAGTCCGACCTCTCGGCGCGCGAGATGGAAGTCATCGGACATGTGGTGCAGGGGTACAAGAACCGGAACATCGCGGAAAAACTGTTCATCAGCGAAAAAACCGTGAAGAACCACCTGTCGGCGATCTTCAACAAACTGGGCGTGGCGGACCGGCTGGAACTGACTCTCTACGCTTTTGAGAAACGCCTTTTTTCCCCGCACATGGAATAGCGCGGGACCAATTCCCTTTTTCAAACAATACAGGTAAGCTCGGCAGCTTTTATTCGGAGGCCGTGGCAGCGGTCCCGATAGGTACCCGGTCTCCGGCCTCCGCGTACCATTGCCGAAGCGCGCGGCCCTGCGGGGTGATCGTGCGGTCGAGGCGGTACTTGCCGAAATGGGAGGCATCGCGGCCGTGGTCGTCGATCTCTCCCGGCTGGTCGTACAGAACCCAGTTGAACAGATAAGCGGCGCCTTCCTCAAGTGAAACATCGACGATGGCGCGCGGCGCTGTTGCACGAATCAACCTTGGCGCGAGTCAAGCCGCATTCCCAACCCGTTCATGACACCACGGCGTAGGACTTCGGACTCCCGAGCTCGGCCATCCGGTTGAGGATGTGACACCCAATCGTGGCTTCTCTGCTTTGCGCGTTGCTGTTCCTCGCCTTCAGGCTTCCTCCGAGCACTGCCTTGTATCGGAAGAAGCTGTTTTCAACGCGCGCCTGCTGACGGTAGCCCGACTCCTTCTGCCACTCTCGTCGTCCGATCTTACGAATCCTCTGAAGAGCCGCTTCTCGTTGCGCCCACGGGCCGTCCGTGGGCCCCGCGTCCACCGCACAGCGACGAGGGGGGATCACGATCACGACGTCCTGTATACCGGCCGCGCCGACCCGATCGTAGATCGACCTGCGGTCGTAGGCCCCGTCCGCCGTGAAACGCCGGATGGGAACCTCGATCTGGTCGAGCAGATCCGGCAGGGCGGAGGCGTCGTCCCGGCTGCTCGTCGTGACTTCGGCCGCCACAATGAACCCCTCGTCATCCACTCCGATGTGCAGCTTTCGCCAGTCCCGGCGTTTCTTGGATGCCTTGTACTTGTGCGCGTTCCACTCGCCGCAACCCAGGATCTTGAGCCCCGTGGAATCGACGATCAGGTGGATCGGGCCGTCGTGGGCTCGGGTTAGGGGCGGCACCGCAACGATTTGGTTCCGGCGCGAGAGTGTGGTGTGGTCCGGAGCCTTGAGGTCGAGATCCATCAAGATGAGCAGCGAGTCCAGGAAACCCTCGGTCTGGCGAAGCGGCAGGCGGAAGACGACCCGCAGCGTCAACGCGGTCAAGATCGCGAGGTTTGAATACCGCCGCTGGCCTCCCCGGAGACCGTTCTTCGCCGGTAGCCACGTGGCGATCGCCTCCTCGCTCAGCCAGATCGTGACGTCGCCGCGGCTCCTGAGGCCACGTTCGTATTCCCTCCAGTTCCGGATTCTGTACTTCGTCTTGTACTTGCGGTTGACTCGGCTCGACTTCCCTGCGGCCATAACGTTGCCCCCCTTGATCTCCATGATGGATCGGGACACCCAGACAATGCTAGCGTGGGAGCCCAGGCTGATTCATGCACCAACGCCAACTCCCAGGCTCAGGATCTGTTGCTGGAGCGTTACCCCGGCGATTTCCCCACGGTTGTTCGCGATGCGGATGGAAAGCCCACCGGCGTGCTCAAAGGCCCTGCGGCGTGATTGATGGTTGAATTCCTGCCGGAATGGAAGCCTGCGCAGGTCCGGAGTCTGGCGCCATCCTACCAGCAGGAGTTGGAGGAACCCGCTGCCAGAGGATTGACCACCGTAGCCACTCGCGTGGACAACAACTCACTGCGCGTTTATCAGCTTCTGGACGAGCAGGGCCGGATGCCGGTCCGGTTATCGTATGTCTCCGAGATGGCCGATCACACTCCCCTGGCGGAGGTCATCTTCAAGCGGGTGCCGGCTCGGGCCGGTTTCGGCACTCAGCATCTTTGGCTGTCTGGCACAACGGTGGGGAACATCGAAGGCACGACTGGTCCACAGATCGGCGCGGCTTGCATTCATGGCACCTACCCGCGGGAATCGCCGAATTTCCCGGCCTGGTTGGAGCAGCCAGGGGGCCCACACGGCGATTGCAAGCTCACTGGTGACCCCAACAACACCGTCCTGCGAGACTTTCTACTCTCCGCGGCGCAATACGGCTGGGCCGTCTCCAACATTCACGCGAACGGAGACCGCAGCCTGGATGATTACATGGCCATCCTGGAGGAAGCGGAAGAGAAATTCGGAATTCGTGCCGACGACCTGCGGTTTTCCCCGGATCATTGCGGACATCTGACACAGCAGCAAGCGCAACGCGCGAAACCCTTGGGCATCACATTCACTTGCACGCCGGTTTCCTTCAAGGATGCGGAAAAGGGTATTTTGGGGGCCTACAAGGGTATCTACGACCGTGAGCGCGCCGCCGATGGCTACAGCCCCTTCCGGCGGTTGGTGGCGTTGGGTATGAAGCCCTCTCTCCATTGCGAGGGCCATCAGGACTGGCCCTTTACCTGTCTGCAATTGGCGATTACACGCCAGCACAGGGTCACAGGGGAGATCTGGGGCCCGGATCAGCGAATCGACCGGCGGGAGGCTCTTTATACCTACACGCGCTGGGCTGGCTGGCATCTCTGGAAAGAGAAGGAGATTGGTTCCATTGAGGTGGGCAAGTGGGCCGATCTGGTGGTGATCGACCGGGATTATATGACGATACCGGAACAGGAGATGGGGCAGATCAATCCGCTCCTCACCATCGTCGGCGGCAAGGTTGCCTTTAGCGAACCACGATTCGCGGCCGACGCCGATCTGCACGTGGCAGGTTTTCAAGCGCCGGCGGACTGGTGGGAGCAGTAAGCGGTGCTTAGGCAATCCAGTGTTGTTAGTTACTCCCTATTTTAAACAAATAAATAGACTTATTTAGAATCTTGCGTTCTGCGGAATTGTTAAGTCCTTATCTGCTTATAACAAGATGATTATTGACCTGACCGGGGATTTTTGTACCAGCGGGACAGAGAGACCATCTCCTGTAACGAGGGGACACCCTCCTGCGGGTGCCAGTCGCCCTGTCTGGAACACTTTTCCACAGTCCCAGGTTGTGGTGTAAAGTTTCTCAAAACGATTGGCGCAAATAATCGGCGACTTCAGACGGAGTCCTTACCCATGCCGGAAGGCTTAACAATGAGATCGTTCCGATTCGCTCTGGCGGCGTCCACAATCCTGGGAATCCTCACTCTGAGCCCCCCTGCCGCAGCCCAGAGCCCCTCCAACGGATACGTGCTGCTCGCCCCCGGTGTGCTGTCCGGTGGCGGAGAAGCGGAGCCCACTCTGGGATTGGCTTTGGACGGCGAGGCCGTGTTGACCCGCCAGAGATTTTGTACCAACTGATGTGAGAGAGTTTACACCACAACCTGAGGCCGAGAAACCGGTTTCCCGACAGGGCTATAGGCCCCCGGCGCCGGGGGCCTATAGCCGAGCGCCGAGTGGGGTCTTCTGGTGTTGTACTGCTGCCGCCACTGTTCGACCACCACCTGGGCCTCCTTCAATGAGTAGAAGATCTCTCCATTCAGGCATTCATCTCTTAGCTGCACGGTGATCCCGGCTTCCTTGCACGCTTGCGGTGTCGTCTTCCCGCTTGCCACCGCCACTTCAACCTGTCTTAACACCGTTACGATCTGTTCCGGTTTGTACCTCTGCATCGGCATGTTCAATACCCTCCTCCATGAGATTCTCTCTCACTTCAGCTGGTACTAAAATCCCCGGTCAGGTCACGCCGTTACACATGGTGAATTGCCACGGAAACGTCGGCTATGAGGAAATTATACGTATTGGATCACAGGTTAAACCGTTGACTTGAATTCTATAAGAGGTACTTTCAAGTCAACGGCTTGTGACGAGGCCGATATTTTGTACTATGGAAAAGGACGAAGGCGGTGTCGATATTCCCTGACTAGAAATCGAAGGAATAAGTCAGCTTGGCCTGCAGCGTCCGCTCGTTCGGTCCATAGGGAACGCCGACGGAGTCGACGAACCGCCGGCCTTCGTTGTAGATGAGGAAGAAATCGTCGCCCGGCCGGAAGATGTAGTTCAAACGCATATTCACGCCCCAGAAGTTATCCGAGTTGTTGTATTGGATCGTCGTGCTCGTCAGCCACTGGTTATTGAAGTTGTATTCGAGGCGTGCATTCACCACATGGTCCGTAAATCCGCAGGTTTCCACCGTCTTGTCGACACACATCCGGGTCGGAAACGTCGCTTTGTTGACGCCGTACCGGATCTGCGCGGTCATCTGGTCGGTCAGGCGGATCCTGGGCTGCATATTGATGTTGTGAAATGTTCCGCCTCCAAAGTATCCAATGTGATGCGCCCAGTTGATAATCTGTCCGGAAATGACCCTTCCCGGATTTAGCGTATATCGCGCCGCGTTATTCCACCAGCTGTAGCTCCCTGGCGGGATGATCCATACTCCTTCGCGGTTGGTGAATGGCTCGGTAAAGGTATCAAACCGTGTGTGTGGGACCCACGCGAACTGATCGCCATTCTGGAAACGGATCTCCAGACCCGCATGGCCGACACGGGTCTCCAGCTGATTCTGCTGGTTCATCGTGTAATCGGACCTCCAACGGACGACAAATTGCCGGATATACTTGTTGTTTCTTGGACGGGGGCGAAAGCCGATCTGCGGCATGATGTCCCGGCGCCCCTTTCGAGGAATGAATCCGAGATCGTCGCGGAAGTTATCATCCACCGTCAGCCAGGAGGTTTCCAGATTGAAAAAATCGCTGTCCCACCGAATGTGTCCCGCCGTCAACCAATCGCTACCCTCCTCCGCCGCGCGATTGGAATCCGGACAATTCGCACTTCCGGATTCAGCGGATTTGGCCGCAAAGCCGCCTACTGAGAAGTACTGATAAAAGACGAAATTCGCTTCCACGCCTCCCAACCGGTTGTAATCACAGCTGCCACCCATCTCTCGGTTGAGAAAAAAAGCGCCGATTGTAGACCGTTCGAGGATGTCCTTCTTGGCGACAAACACGCTGTAGTTACTTGCAGCGATATCTTCCAGTGCGTATCGCTCCGTCTGAATATTCAGCATTCCCAGCGTCAGTCCAGCGGCTCTGCCCGTAATTCTGCCACCGGCAACAATGGGAATTGGTTGCCGGCTCGGGGAGAGTCCAATCTGGCGGCTATGAAAGAGTTTTGAAATTGAACCCCCAAATTCGTTCGGAGCAACCCCAATTTCGAAAACTCCAGCGCCTTCCAGAAAGAACTCGCGCTTTTCCGGGAAAAACAACGGGAACCGGTCCAGGTTAACTTCCTGGTCGTCCACTTCGGTTTGGGCAAAATCGGTTCGATAAGTGAAGTCAGCGGTCAGGCTGGGAGTAATCCGGTATTTAATCACCTCAATGCCTGCATCCGAGGCATTGCAGGTGTGGCTTCCTGTGCCCAGCGGTCCGTCCGATTCACGGCACGTTGACCCATCCGTGCGGTCGGTAGTGCGGGAAAAGCCACCCAATACGTAAGGTTTCACTCGGAGCTTTAATCCGGTTTCAATTTCGGCAATCCCCGACAAGTGCCCGACCTGGGAAAGCTGTTCAATAGTGAAGCCACGCAGGTAGCTTGTCCAGAAGGTATCTTCGTTTTTTCGCCGGATGGATCGTTGGATATCAAATCCCCAGCCATCGCCTTCTTCAACGGGAACTCGCAGACTCTTGAACGGGATGGCGAACTCGGTTGACCACCCAACATTGGTGATGCGTGATACCGCTTCCCATTGCTCATCCCATTCTTCGTTGAGGTCTCTGCCCTCGTCCGTGATCAAGGCATCCTGCTGTGTTCCCAGGGGATTGGTTCGGAACCGGTAACCATTGCGATGATCGTGGAAAGTGTCAATTACGACCGTAATGGTGTCATCCACAGTCAGATCGGCGTCGCGACGTCGCTCCGAGGCGATGATCGATTGCGGATCGGAGTCGTAAGCGATGACTCCAATGTACAGAGTGGATGTTGTGTACACGACCCGAAACTCAGTCTGCTCGGTCGCCTGTGCACCTTCCTGTGGGTCCTGTTGCACGAACCCCGCGTAGCTGGGAGCCGTGCGCCATACCTCCTCGTCGAGAGAGCCGTCCACAAGGATCGGTTGCTCTATGGCTGACGCCCGTGCCGTTTTCCGTCCGTGAGTCGTCTTGTGCTCTTCGTTCTGAGATTGGGCCGAAACGGCGGCTATAAGCAAAAGAAATGTCGAAAAAATAACAAGGCGCATGTTTCGAACGGGAAGGTGAATCACTGCAAAAAACTCCTATCGACGATGCCAACCATTTAAAACATTTGGACACAATTCAGGAAGGATACGTTCCATATTATCAAACACTGCATCAAACGGTACTGTCAAGTTAACGGTTTGATCCCCGTGTGAGCGCATCTTGGCAGTCTCCAAGTTGTTGATTATTCGTTCGAGAGCGGACCTTTTCATCTCGACAACGGGGGAAATTTCACTTAACTTGACAGTACCATCCGGATCGCTCCCACCCCTCAGATGGAACTTCTGCCCACTGATCTCCTAACCCAATTATCGCAGATTCAAATGCTTAAAGAGCTTGCCAATTCTTCGCGGGTAGACAGAGGTAGGTATAGATAGGGGGGAGGGGGTCAGGCCGGAAACAGGCACCCCCCGGGGGGGGGTACCTGTGGGGCCTGTTAAACGGGCGAGAATCTCATGCCCAGTCTAATTCCCAGCCATACCATGGCAGAAATCACCGGGTAGATCGCTGCCAGAAACATAAGTTTGTGACGGATCCAGAAACCGCTGATTCCCACAGTGTAAGTTTCTGAAAATGGGGTCCCCTTTAATAGGGGTTTTTGGCGTGTCAACGACGGAGCAAAAATTGCCGATGATTTGTGGGGTTAGATGATTTCAGGGAGCGCGGAACACACACTGCTGGGAGCGTTGCCCACCCCCTCTCTTTCACCTCTGTCCACCCATCAATAGACGAGAGGCCGGCGATCCTACGATCGACTGACCGATTCCGCATGATCTGCCCTGGACTGCTCTAGCCTTCTTCCGAGGATTTGAACTCTTGCAAGTAGTTGCTCATCTGACAGCTCGGCGAGATTGAATTCTGCAGAGCCGTAGACGTTGACCTGAGTCTGGTTTGGGGCCTTAGTGCCATTCAACTGCCCTGCAAGCCGTGCTCGCAGTTCAATCTGGGACTCGAGCCGCTTGATAGCGGAGAGAGCAACGTTGGGCGAACCGTCATGCTTGGCTGACTCCAGAATATCGAGTGTCTGCTGGCTGAGGTACTGCAGACGACCGAAAAGATCGTCAGCCGCAAGCTCGTCTTCAGCTTTTTTGGAAAGTGCGAGCGACTGGATGATATGAGACTTTTGATGGCGTGCCAGGGCTCCCCTGCTAGGCCCGTATTGTCTCGCTATGGCACGGAAGGGCCGCTCATCCAACAATGCTTTATCGATTTCGGACCGCTTGTCATGTCGACAAATCGTGCAGGTTCTTGGCATGAACCACCTCTTTCCTCAACAAGTTACCGCCGCATGATGTCTCCAGTTATTCTAGCAGAAAAGCGTTTCGATTCAATCGAGACATGGCTCGGTATAGGGTTGACTCAGGTGAACGGCGGCTGTATAAAGCCTCGGTCAATCTGGATGAGGAGGTGAATGGACTGGCGAGATGCGAAGAGGAAACTGGCCGGAAGAGGAGAGTGATCTCGAAGGAACGGTCCGTCTCAGCCCGGTTTCTATTCTGACCTACAGAATGCGTCTCTACTCCATCGAGGATTGCACGATTCCTGCGCCTGGATGGCTGTCAGTGCCACGAATGAAAGCTGGGTGGTAGTCTGCCCCTTCTTTCATCCTGGGTCATTCTGAGCGTGATTTCGAAAGAATAGTAGACCGGGAAGGTGGAGGTTATGAGTAGTCCCATGACAAGTAACAAATCGATTCTATATCCATGCTGCGCGTTCGCGCAGGAAAGACGGAGATCGGGGCCAGATACCCCTTGCATTGTCTGATGGAATTTAGTAATCTTCGTTTCGACGCGACCCGGCAGTGCGGAAACACCGCCGGGCCGCTAACCAAAAGCACCTGAATGAGAGGCGCAAATGGCTAAGGCGATTTTAACCCACCGACCAACATCCCAATAATCTCCCATTCCATCGTGTGCCTTTCCGGTTGCTCCACCACAGGAGGAAACCGAAATGTCTACGCAGCCAATCACTACTCTGATTCCCACTTCCGCATGCGATAAAATGCGGGATTACGTTCAAAACAGTCACCAAGAAACCGAAAGGGTCTACGGATCAGTCGAGCGATACCTTGAGTTAATAGATCGGGAGCATGACTTCCTGGCAGATATATTGCCGGCCAGAAGGGCGATCACAAAGATTGAAACACAGCTTCGCGGAGCGATGATGATCATGACACCCTGGATAAGGCAGCCGCTCGACTCCGGAACGATCCGTGGGCGAATGCCGTGCTCAACAATGACCCTTGCCTCGCGCAGTGGGTGAGGTCGGTGAAAAGCTGGCCGCCCTGATCGATCAGGTTCAAGAAATGGCCATTGGGATTGAACAGATGGAATCTCACGTCGAATGCGACGCATTTCACGCGATCAACCTGTAGCTGACAGCCACGGGCCGGTCTGTGGTTCAGGTCGACCCACTTGATGAACTGTAAAGGGAGGAACCATGAAACGAGCAGGGTTGTACGCCAGAGTCAGCACCAACAACGGGCAGCAGAATCCGGAAATGCAGCTGGCAGAATTGAGGACTTTCTGCCAGCACCGCGGTTGGGATGTTGCCGGTGAATATGTGGACAAGGGGGTGAGCGGAGCGAAGGAGCGGCGCCCGAACCTTGACCGATTGTTGGCCGATTGTCGTCGCCGGCAAGTGGATGTGGTGGTCGTCTATCGCTATGACCGCTTTGCCCGCAGTCTTCGCCAGCTGGTCAATGCCCTGGAAGAGTTCCGGTCGCTGGGGATCGACTTCATTTCGCTGCACGAGGGAGTAGATACCTCAACTCCGAACGGCCGGCTGGTCTTCGGGATCTTCGCCAGCATCGCCGAATTCGAGCGGGAACTGATTCGTGATCGTGTCCCTGGCGAATTGCTAATTTACCGGTGCTTCCGCAAACAATTGTCGCCGGGTCAATTGCAACTCGTTCTTCTCGAGATCCTCTCTCTCTTCCACGCCCGGTTCAATTTCAGTCGGTAGGCTCACGGGAGCTGGTCTCGACTCTCTCTGCCCCCCCCCCACAACCTACTTGCCTAACCCCAGGACCTCCGCTAAACTTGCGCCAGCGGATTCATCCCTTTTGGCGGAGGTAGAAAACCATTGCACCTGGAGCCTGGAACCCGGCTGGGCCAGTTTGAAGTCCTCAGCCCCATTGCCTCCGGTGGCATGGGATCAGCGTGGTCGATGGTGTTTGGAGCTTGAGGCAGTTGGGCCTCGGACGTTTTCTTTTTGGGTAAAATGACGTTCATGAATGGAAATTCCAGCTTGAACAAAAGGAGAATAGACGATGGGTCAATCTCGGAGGAACTTTCTTATGGCGATGGGGGTGACCACTGCTGCTGCCGAGATGTGGGCACAGACGCAGGGAGGCAGGGGTGCCACCTCATCTTCAGAAGTCCCGGAACCTTTCACGATAGTGCCCACGCCGGAAGAAGCTCCGGCTCTTCCCCCGGTAGACGCGCCTTGGATGAAACTCCGCGCCGTTCAGCAGAAGAAGGTCATCGACTTTAACGCCCACAATTGGGAAACTCCGACTCAGGGCAATACTGAAGAGCATACTCACATGCGCGGTCAACGCACCGTCACGGATTTTACGGCCCAGCTTGTCCAGTCAATGGACAGACTGGGGATTGCTAAAACAAACTTATCCGTCTTATCCGCCTGGCCCCAGGACTTTGAAACGATGAGAGAGGCCAGTTCCAAGTATCCGGGACGGTTTACCCTGATGGGGAGTGCTCAGGAGATTTGGCCGAAACCCACTATGACGGAGACCGCCAGAATTCTCCGTCAGCAACTTTCCTCGGGGGATGCCATGGGGATTGGAGAAGGAGGATTGCCCAGTTGGGAAAGACCAGAGGATCTCAAACCGGTGATGGACTTAGCACGCGAATTTGATGTTCCCGTTTTTTCGCATACAGGCCCTGCCGCAACGCTTGGCGGGTCTAGCCGACCCGGTCCTTACCAGGCCTCCTGGCGCGGTTCAGAACGATGGGCAGGTCTTCCCACAACCTACCCAGACGTGAAGCTCGTCATGATCCACATGGGTGGACCGTATATCCTCGACGTATATGAATGGATGCGAATCGCGTATTTCTTCGATAATGTTTATGTGGATACCTCCAAACGGTACGAGCCAGAAATAATAACGAAGTTGGTAAGAGAGATCGGTCCCGAAAAAGTGCTTTACGGTTCTGATTGGAATCGACCGGCGGCGAAGACATACGGCCTGAGGGCGTTGCGCTCTCAATACCAGGAGTGGTACTCTCTGAACACAATCGCTGAGGCTGACATTACCGAGGATGAAAGAGACATGATTCTCTACAAGAACGCGATGCGGCTACTAAAGCTAAGCGATTGAGTCTCGCTGGGACGACCCTGCCCGGGCCGGGCGTATTTGAACCAGCCGCACTGAGAGAGAATCTCCTGCTGGAGGGCTCGGCTCTTTGGAGTCTACACCCCAGTCTGGAAACCTGTTCCACAGTCCCAGGTTGTGTTGTAATAGCTCTCACAACGATTGGGACAAAATATCGGCCTCGTCAGTGCCTCGAGGAGTGCCGGAGAGTCGGATTTGCTCCACGCTGGAACTGAACGGCCCCTTTGCTGGGGTAATCCAGTCCATGGAAACGGATAATAAGGAGATATTGATGACAGAGTTCTCTTCTGGAGAATTTAAGGATTTTAGAATACCGCAAGGGCTGGGTAGGAAGGTCGCCGTAATCGGGGTAGTGATTGCAGGCCTTATTGTGGCGGCTGGCAGTACAGGAATTGTCGGGGCGGGCCAGCGAGGCGTCCTGTTGCGGTTCGGCGCCGTAACCGGGTTGGAAAAAGAAGAGGGCCTCTATTTCAAGATTCCCTTCGTCGAGGAAGTTGTTCTCATGTCCACGCAGATTCAGAAATATACGGCTCCGGCCAGTTCGTCCAGCAAGGATCTGCAGGTCGTCACCACCGAAGTCACGCTGAACTACCAGCTCGAGGCCAGCAGCGTCGGTCAGATCTATCGCAGCATGCGCCAGGACTACGCGAACCGCGTCATCCAGCCCTTCATGCAAGAGGCGATCAAGTCTACGACGGCCACCTTTGACGCCGAGGAGCTCATCACGCAGCGCCCGCGTGTCCGGACTGATCTGCAACAGGTCATAGCCGATCGATTGCAACCACTCGGAATCGGAGTGGTGCAACTCTCCATCACGGACTTTCAGTTCACCGCGGCGTTCCAGGACTCAATTGAGGCCAAGGTGCGCGCGGTCCAGCAGGCCCTGGAGGCGGAAAATGCTCTGCAGCGGGTCAAGTTTGAAGCCCAGCAGTCGATCGTTCGCGCCCAAGCTGAAGCCCGCGGCCTGGAGCTGCAGAAGGCGCAGATCACCACGCAGCTGCTGGAGTTACGCCGCATTGAGGTTCAGCGCAGCGCCATCGAAAAATGGAATGGAGTGATGCCCTCAGTGGTAACCAGTGGAGGTCCTGTACCAATGCTGGATGTGTTCAGCGTACGGCAGTGATTCGACGGTTCCTCATCCGGCTTTATACGATCGTGCAATAGCAAAGTGTAATTGTGTGGAGAACACTCACATGCCAGCGAAGACTTTTTTGACATTCCTTAAGTGAGCGCCATCGGTCGATTGCAGCCCGTAATATTCAGGAGGGCTTTGTCAAGTTAAGGCAGAGTGAAGCAGAATTGGCGGATGAAATCACAATATCGAGGGCATCGTTTTCCACCTGAAATCATCAGTCACGCCGGTACTGTCAAGTTAAGCTGTTTGGTCGCGTTTTCGCGGCCCTCTACCACATCTAAGTCATTGATTCCTGGTCTCGACTCCAGCAGATTCCGTCCTCAAAACGGCCGAATCCTCCTTAACTTGACAGCACTGTCTCATCAGCCAATGCGTCAGCAAGAACGCCAGATGAGACAGTTCAAATCAATAGAACAAGCCCAACGTTTTCTCTCCGTTCACGGTCCCGTTCAGAACCTGTTCCGAGTCAGTCGCCATCATCTGAAAGCGCACCATCATCGACTCCTGCGAAACCGGGCATTTTCCGATTGGAGAGAGTTGACGTGCGCCTGTTGAGGAGTTGTAGGGCTCCTGTCGTTTTCGGGAGAATCTCGGCTTGGTTCCGTTAACTTGACAGTGCCAACCAAGGTCCTCATTGATTTCCGGAAAAGTCGACCTGTGGGCCGATCGGGCTCCGTCCCAGTTCTGTCGCGAACTCCTCTCTTAGCACGAGAATCTTTCCCCCAACCGCCACCATCAGCGGGTAAATCTCCGCTATCGCCTCTGGCGGACCCTCGAAATAGTCCTTGCTCAGCACCATAAAATCCGCCCACTTGCCAGGCTCCAGCGATCCCAGCACATCTTCTTTCAGCGCGAAGCGGGCCGCCCAATTCGTCATCATCTTCAGCAGCGTGTTCCGATCCACCGCCTCCTCCGGAGACACCGGCACTCCGTTTCGATTGATCCGGGTCAGGAACGGCACATTCGCGGCAAACCCGCTGCTCTCCGTGGTCACCGGGACGCCAGCCTCGATCGTGCTGCGGATGGGGGCGATCTGCTTGATGTAGATCGGGGGATACATCCCCGGCCCAATCCACTCCATACTCTCAGTCAGGGGGTTCGCAGAGCAACTGATCATCATCCCTAGCTTCGCCATCCGGGGAAGCGCGTCAAGACGGGGATAAAAGTCACAGTGATCGGAGGTCAGTCGGCGTGAGCGGATGTAGTCCAGCGTTATCGCGGGATTATCCCTCATGGCTTCCTCGACGGCGTCCATGAAGTAATCTACCCCCTTATCGCCCTGCGCATGTCCCACGTTCACGCGCTGGTAGTTCTCAATGGCTGTCTTGGTGGACTCATACTGCCGCGTCCCCGGGCCATTCTGGCAAAATTCCAGATTCTTTTGCTGCAACGGAGCCTCCATAGTGGAACAGATCCGCGGGTTTCCAGAATCAATCGCCCCCAGACCGACCCCAGCCTGGAAAAAGTAATCGTCCCCGATTCCATGTTCAGACAAGTCGCCCATCCTTCGGTAAAAGTTGGCCGAATCAGCATAACCCATCGCGAATCCAGCCCAGTGCGTATAGGCGAACCGCATCGGCATCCGATCTTCCTTCACCAGCAGATTGAACGCATCGACGAACCGCTCCCCCATAATGTGCGACACATACGTCGTCACTCCCCTGGCAACGTTTCGTTCTAACAACCCTTCTTCCACAAGGTCGGCGATCAGCGGCACCTGGGTCTGGAGAAACTTGTCCCCAGGCAACATCCGCCCATATTGTGCGTGCGTCTCCCGGATCCGGCCAATATCGTCCATTCCCATAGCCTCCTTCGAGACCGGACCATAAAACTCGCGGATTGCCTCGAGTAAGGCTCCGTTGCCGATGGAGGAAGGGTGGGACCTGATAAAGATCGGGTGTTTGGGCGCTAATTGATCTACCGTCTGCTTGGGGAAGTTCCCTTCGGAAAGATACACCGCGCCAAACCGGTAACTGGGCTGAGGTACGTCAGGATCGTTGGAAGTTTCTCCAGGGCTAAGTTCAATGATTCCCAATTTCCCCGGCGGGGTCGTCTCCGCATGGATCTTAACAGTCGCGGTAAGCACATCGGTTATCTCCTGAAATGTATTGCCCGCTACATGATACGTCATCACATATGGGGCTACCGCTTCCGGATGCTGGTTGAGCCAGCCATCGATAATCCCGTTATGGGTGTGAGTGTGGGTATTGATCTGGCTCGGCATGACCATCCGCCCTTTAGCATCGATCTTGTCCGTCTGGGGACCGGCCAGCCGTTGAATCTGCGCACTGGTTCCAACGGCCATGATTCTCTTATCCCGCACTGCCAGGGCCTCGGCAATCGTGCCCACCGGCGTGTTCAACCCAACACTGTGATCGTCCATCGTAACAACCTTGGCGTTGTAGACGATCAGATCCGGGTAGTTCACCACCTCAATGGGAACAGTAACTGTTTCCTGGCCAATCGCCAGTCTGCCGACCAGCATCAGCCATACAAGTCCGTACCGCATCTTGGGTCCGAGAAACTTCATTTCGAGCTCCTTTCCGTTTGGTAAATTTCACGGCAGGGAGGCCTTACCTTCCCGCCTGAAAATCCTTCTCGTGGGAACCTTCAGGAAACGGAAGAAGTGGCGTCAGATGGAATTTCCGTTGTGAGCTTCCCCATCATCGGAAACCCTATGCCCTCTGCCCTGTCATGTCAAGCGCAAATCGCCCTGGCCATTTTGAGGTGGTAGTGTGGCTCGTTTTGACTGTTCAGCGGGGTCGCTGTGGAGGTTTCACCCACTGTAGCCAGCACCCAAAAAACTCAGGAAAACAGGTACTGATCAACGTTTTCAGCGGCATATCAGTGAACGGCTACTGCGATCCCTGTGTTTCAAGGGCGTTTGCCCCCTTTCCCCAGGTTACTTGTCCATGGCGAATTGCTAATTTACCCCAAAATTCCTGGGGTTAGCCGCGCTTGCTAAGATGCTGAGATGCGGAATCTCGTCATCCTTTTCGTCCATGCCATGGTTACTATCTCCCGACTCTTGGGTCCGGGCGGCATCCGTTCTGTGGTTGCCGAGTCCGTTCTGGTCAAGCAACAACTCCTGATCCTCAATCGTTCGCGGCAGCGGTCACCCAATCTACTTATTTCAGAACGCCTCGTCGCCGGTTTGTGTACTCTCCTCATTCGCCCCGCCCGCCTGATCCGTTCAGCAATCGTGCTGAAACCTTCGACTCTCCTGCACTTCCATCAGGTTTTGAGGAATCGGAAATATCGCCTCCTCTTTTCATCCAAACGCAGAGGTAAGCCCGGACCACAAGGACCCAGCAAAGAACTCATCGAAGTCGTCGTCCAGATGAAGCAGCTCAATCCCAACTGGGGCTATCCGCGCATCGCTCAGCAGATCGCCTTGGCTTTCGATATTCCCATCGACAAAGACGTCGTTCGAAGGATTCTCGCCAGCCACTATCGGCCGGAAAAGGACTGCGGTGGTCCATCCTGGCTGACCTTCCTGGGCCACATGAAGGACAGCCTCTGGAGTATAGATCTGTCCCGGCGCGGCTTTGCCGTCCTGTGCCTGAACACGCGGTTTGAAAATAACGAAGCGCTGATCGAGTGGGAGAAGATTGCTCTCGACGTCGGGATGGGTGTGGAGTACCTGAAGAGGGAGCAGCGGGTCTCCAGCGTGGTTCTTTATGGCCACAGCGGAGGAGGCGCCACCACCACCTTCTATCAGGCGGTGGCGGAAAACGGCCCGGCCTATTGCCAGGGCGCCGACAAACTTTCTGAATGCGACGACAGCCTGCGCGGACTGCCACCGGCGGACGGGCTTGTGATCGTGGATGCTCATCCGGCGATAGCGGTCAATGTCCTGCGCGCCATGAACCCGGCGGTAATCGACGAGCGGCGGCCGGACCTCATCGATCCGGAGCTCGATCCGTTCAGCCCCGCCAATGGGTACAACCCCCAGGGAGCTTCCCGCTATCCGGCCGAGTTCCAGAAAAGGTTTACGGCGGCGCAGGCCAGACGAATGAACCAGTGGATCGACCGGGCGCTCCAGGTGCGCGATCTGATCCGGCAGGGCAAATGGATCTATCCGGACAACGACTCGATCCTCATTCCGCGCTCGAACGACCGGGCCACGAATATTTTTTCGATGGACCCGAGCATCCTCTGCTGCACGAAAAAGGCCCACAAGCTGCTGAAAAACGATGGCAGCATCGTAACCGAGGTCATTCGAAGCGTCCGGCCTCCGGACCTGTCTCGCGCCGGCCTGAACCCGACGTTCGATACCGGGGCGCGCGTCCTGACCGTACAATCCTTCCTGAGCGCCAACGCCATTCGCGCGACCGACTCGCTCGATTACGCGCAGATCGAGTGGTGTTCGACCAATAACTCCGTTCCCTGCGCCCTTCGCAACATCACCATTCCCCTGCTCATCACCGCCATGGGGGCGCATTACTTTGTCAGCGACAGTGAATTCTTTCTGGAAAACGCCCGGAGCGAAGATACCGACTTCATCACCATTGAAGGGGCGATTCGCGGCATCACGCCATGCACGCGATGCGAGGGCGGTCCGTACGACAACTCGGTGGAGAACTTCTTCAACTACGTCGCCGCATGGATCGACAAGCGGTCTTCCTGATACGCCCGCGGCCCGCTCGGCCGACTGATGACCCGCCCGGTCGTTCTGCCCCACCGTGGAAGCAGCGGCGGAGACGGAACCCGAATCCCCCGGCAAAACAGTGGGCGTGGATGGCCCCCGGCCGGTTCCCGGCAGCTTGAAATCGCTTGACAAAGAGGATTGAGCTTGCTTAAACTTCGGCTGCGTTGGCACGAAAGGACCTACTGATGGCAGAGACAAGCACGGGTAAATATCTCAAAGTGCACGGTTCCTTCCAACAGAAATCTGCCAGTTTCCACATTATTCCTGCGAAGCTATTTTCTTATTTTCTAAATTGAGAGCTGATGCATAACCGCTACGGTGGCCATCTAACGAAAGAGCGGAGTTGTTCGTCGGGGGGCGGTGCGCTTCCGGACATGTCTTCCTCGGCGCGGTTGAATGAAGCAGGTTCAGGCAGATATTCAGCCGGAAGACGTTCATCCACATCGACGACATTGCGGATGCGGCGATCGCGGCGCTCACCGAGGATCGGCATGTGGGGCAGCTCTATGAGTTGACGGGACCTCGCCTGTGGACGTTTGAACAAGCGATCGCAGAGATCGCGCGCGTGACCAACCGGAGCATCCGCTTCGTCCAAATCTCGGCGGAGGAGTACGCCGCCGGGATGAAGGCTATGCAGGTTCCCCCGGATTTCATCAGCTTTATCACGTATCTCTTCGCGGAAGTCCTTGATGGCCGCAACGCCTCAGTAGCTGACGGTGTCGCGCGCGCGCTCGGCCGGCCTCCCCGCGATTTCGCCGACTACGTGCGCGAAACCGCCGCGACCGGCGTGTGGAACGCAGGACCGCAATCATGATAACGAGCAGCTTGATGGATCTCGCGGTGCTCGTGTCCGCTCTTGGTTGCGGTCTCATGGCGGGGTTCTTCTTTGCCTTCTCGATCTGCGTAATGAAGGCGCTCGGCGCGATCCCGCCGACACACGGCATCTCCGCCATGCAATCGATTAATGTCGCCGTCATCAACCCCTGGTTTCTCACGCCGTTTTTCGGGATGGCTGTACTGAGCGTGCTCTTGAGCATCACAGCGGTCTTGCGCTGGCACGAACCCGGCGCCGCGTATGTCGTTGCCGGCGGCCTGCTTTATTTTCTCGGGACGTTCCTGGTGACGATGCTGTTCAACGTGCCACGTAATAATGCGCTGGCGGCTGTGGCGGCCACCAGCACGGAAGGTGCTGCGCTCTGGGCGGACTATCTGATCGCCTGGACGAGGTGGAACCACGTGCGCACGATCGCCGCGCTGGCGGGCGCCGCGTCGTTCACGATCGCGCTCTGGCGTTAGCGCCCTCTCGCCTTTCATTCGACCCACTGCGAAGAAGAAAGACCCCGCCTTCAATACGCAGAAGTGGCATTAGCGTACACCCATTGGGGGTGCAAAGCAATTGGGTTTCGGCGAGGGTGGGCCGCTGCAACTATTGGAAATGAAGGGGCTTGGGCCCGTTTTACCGGATTACTCCTCACTAGTCGTGAAGTGTAGACCTATCCGTCTGGCCAGGATTAGTAAACACTTCGCCGTTACTCAGGACCTATCCCGTTTGACCCCAGGTTTGGTCGCGTTTCCGGAAAGAGAACTCAGGGGGAGCGGAGGAGTAACGTTCTGGGCGTTGACCGGCCGAATTCGCGCATGTGCTACACCCCCGTCGGTGGGGGCGCCATCACCACTAGGACAATCAAGCGGCCGGGTCCAGGATTGCTCAAGGAGTGCGATTCCCCCGAATGCGCCAGCACGAAATCACCGGACTGAATGCGTGACCGCTGTGAGCCCACTGTCACCTCGCCCTCCCCTTCCAGCACGAGATAGAATTTGTCCTGTCCTTCGTGTGTGTGCAGCGGGTGCTCTTGCCCTGGCTCGAACGCATTCAGTCCTGCAAACAGGTGTTGGGTTGCGGCCAGAGTGGCCTTGCCCATTTTTTCCTGATTGAACACAGCCGTGGAAGCAGCAGTACGGATAATCATGCGGATATTGTCGCATGACTTGGTAACGGCGAGTGAGAGTCGTCTTATAATGCCAACATGTTTCCATACCGTGATGAGAATCAGACTCTGCGGACACCATACGTCACATACATTTTCATAGGACTCAACGTTCTCGCCTGGTTGTTCGTCCAAGGGGCTGGCTCCCCATTATCGTTGGTCAAATCGGTATGCAACCTGGGTCTAATTCCAGGCGAGTTGACGCTCTCTGTTCCTTCAGGAACGGAACTCGAGATGGGACGAGAGATAGTATGTTTGACCGATCCGGGGCGCCAAGTGACAAATCTGTTTACCTCCATGTTTCTCCACGGATCCTGGATGCATCTACTCGGCAATATGTGGTTCTTCTGGATCTTCGGAAACAACATTGAGGACTCAATGGGTCGTGGGCGCTTTATTGGGTTTTATCTGCTTTGCGGATTGGTTGCGGCCCTAACCCAAGTTGTCCTCAATCCGGCATCGAATGTGCCGATGGTCGGCGCATCGGGCGCAATCAGCGGAATCATGGGAGCCTACCTCATTCTGTATCCACGTGTGCGCGTGTTTACGCTCGTCCCGCTTGGCTTCTTCATTACTTCAATTGCTCTGCCGGCATGGTTGATGCTCGTTTACTGGATGGTCATTCAGTTTTTCGGAGGTCTGCAGTCTATCGGCGCGGTCGGCGGAGTCGCATTCTGGGCACACATAGGCGGCTTCGTCGCGGGTGTGATCCTGATTAAGTTGTTTTCGAGGCGTGATTACCTGGAGCAACATCGATCGCATCATTGGCATCCGCGGCAGGTCGGCTGGAGCCGTTCGCGTTGGGGATGATTTTTTGGTGGAAGCGGCGAACAGGTCGGTGGTTTTGCATCGTCCTCCGCCATTTCGACCCGGTTTCCGAGTAGGGCCACGACTCTGAAGCTGAATCGGATTACTCCACACTACGCCGTTACTCAGGATCTATCTTAGCCACTGCCAGCAGGTGGGACTTCATCCCAGAGCTAGTTTTATAGGGCAAGGCTGTGATGAAATATCTCTCACAAGACTTGGTACAGAACTTCGGCCTCGCCAAAAGTCCGTCCGCACATGGAGCAAGATTGTGGAACCACTGATAATTTTGGGTGACGGCCGCCAATGGAGGAATACATGAAACGTCTGGTCAAAATCAAGCGCACTGCTGGGAAACACTGGGTCGGCGACGGTTTCCCGGTGCGGACTCTTTTTTCGTACGACGGCATGGGAGCAGAGATGAG
This sequence comes from Terriglobia bacterium, assembly GCA_963662495.2. Classification (GTDB taxonomy): domain Bacteria; phylum Acidobacteriota; class Terriglobia; order 2-12-FULL-54-10; family 2-12-FULL-54-10; genus SHUM01. The sequence continues at coordinate 216,472 of CAXVYQ010000004.1, read as the reverse complement.
CCCATTTCTTCTGCTTGACTATGCCGGTCCAGCAGAATTTCCGCCGTCGCTGGAGCGGCATGGCGTGGGCGAACATCCTCATCGCGGATTCGAGACAGTAACGATTGTCTATCAGGGCGCTGTGGAGCACCGAGATTCGAGCGGCAACCACGGAAAGATTGGTCCCGGCGACGTGCAATGGATGACGGCGGCCTCCGGCGTAGTGCATGAAGAATTTCACGCGGAGGAGTTTACGCGGCTCGGAGGCGTGCTGGAGATGGTGCAGCTCTGGGTTAACTTGCCGGCCAAGCAGAAGATGTCGCCTCCCCGCTACCAGGAGATTCTCGATGGCCATATTCCAACCGTTTCCCTGGCTGACGGGGCCGGAACCATACGTGTCATTGCGGGGGAGTTTCAAGGGGAGAAGGGTCCTGCGATTACCGTCACGTCCATGAATGTTTGGGACTTGAAGTTGAATGCCGGATATTCCACTGAATTAACTCTTCCCGAAGGGTATACAACGGCGCTCGTGGCGTTGAGTGGAACCATTAAACTGAATGGCTCGGAGACCGCCGGAGCCGCCGAACTCGCGCTGTTCGACGGGGAGGGAGATCTTCTTTCCATCGAATGTGTAGACGACTCTAAGGTACTGCTCCTGTGTGGCGAGCCGATTGACGAACCCATCGTCGGGCGAGGGCCGTTTGTGATGAATACTCAAGAGGAAATTCGGCAGGCGGTGCTCGATTATCAGAGTGGCCGAATGGGGCATCTGTCATAATCAGAGGCTGCTTAACAACACTCGATTGCGGAAGCACCTGGTGTAGTGTAATCTCGCCCTCTGGGACTGGCACAAACATTCGGCGCGTCAGTATTGGATGTCCAGATCATCCTCGCACATGTCTTGTCAAAAGATCATTAGTCATAACCATAAGGAGCTTATTCATGGCTTACGATAGGTTCAATTCCGACAACGCAGCGATGCTGCTGATCGACCACCAAGTGGGCACCATCGAATGGATGCACTCCGCACCGAAGGACGAAGTTAAACGCAATACATTGGCGATAGCAAAGGCTGCCAAAGCCGTAGGCATGCCAGTGCTGCTGACCAGTAGCATGGAATGGGAAGCGCAAGGACCCCTCTTTCCGGAACTTGAGGAGATTCTGCCCGAGGAGTTCAAAGCACGCGTCAAGCGCGCAGGCATAGTCGATGCCTTCGACGACACCAACTTCGCCGCCGCCGTGAAGGCCTTGAATCGGAACAGGCTAATCATGGCAGGCCTTCTGACAGAGGTGTGTGTGGTTTACCCGCCCTCAATGCAACTGATGAGGGTTATGAGATCCAGGTGGTAGCCGACGCATCCGGCTCGGCTACTAAGATGGCGGATAATATCGCGCTGGACCGGATGCGACAGGCAGGCATTGCGATTACCTCGACGGTCCAGGTTATGTCGGAAATGGCGAGCAACTGGGCAGAGGGCGCTGGCCCGAAGATCATGCCCGTCCTGGGAGAACTCTACGCCGAACTTGGCCGAAAACAATCTAGAGAGACTGTCTAGTTAACTGAGTGAGTCCCCGGTGAGCGTTTCAAATCAGTCTCCTAGTTGATGATTCTCGGTTCCTGCGCAGACCGTTATCGCCTCGATAACGGGGGCTTTTCTCTTAACTTGACAGTGCCCTGCACACACCACATTTAAAGGGGCATAGGCCCGTTTTCCCGGATAGGTCCTGCCTTGTCGCGAAGTGTAGACCTATCCGTCTGGCGCCTGCCCATCAGAAGGAAACTCTGCCTACTGGTTTTATAAACCAACTGTTGCAGTTTCAAACGCTTAGAGAGCTTGCCAATTCTTCGCAGGTAGACAGAGGTAGGTATAGATAGGGGGGAGGGGGTCAGATCGCAAACAGGACACCGAGGGGGGGAGGTAGGGGAAAGGGAGAGAAATGTACTGTGCCTAAAATTGTGCCCACTCTGTGCCAACTCAGAGCGATATGGACTATTACCGGCTGGAAAGGTCCGAAAAACGCACTCACGCTCAAGTCCTCTGTAGAGAACTCGGTAGCATGCCATGATGGAGGGTAAATTTGGTAGCGCTACCGGGAATCGAACCCGGGTTTTGAGATTGAGAATCTCACGTCCTAACCCCTAGACGATAGCGCCACGGAGTGGTTCCTGCTGCATTTCCGCCGCTTTGAATCTTATGCTAACGAGTTCCAGGGCCTTCGTCAAGCCGGACTCCCTGGCGGGATCGGTTCCGCAGGCCCTCCAGTAACATCACGGGTAACGCGTTACTTTGCGCGCGGTCCGCTGGCAACCACTTCCTTGGTAACCGTATCCTTGAACTTCTCGAAGTTCTTCTCGAACCGCTGCGCCAGGTCCCGCGCCTTGCTGTCGTACTCCTCCGGGCTCTTCCACGTATTGCGCGGCGCCAGAATCTCTGTCGGCACGCCTTCGCATGAGGCGGGAACATGGAGCCCGAAGACCGGGTCCTCGGTGGTCGGAACGTTTTTCAGCTTGCCCTTGAGGATGGCATTGATGATGGCGCGCGTATGGCCGATGGAGATACGCTTGCCCACCCCATAAGGTCCGCCGCCCCATCCGGTGTTCACCAGCCAGACCTGCGCCTTATGCTTGTTGAGCTTTTCTTTTAAGAGATTCGCATAGACGGAGGGCTGCAACGCCATGAACGGCGCCCCAAAACATGTACTGAATGTCGCCTGCGGCTCGCTCACCCCGCGTTCGGTCCCGGCCACCTTCGCCGTATAGCCGGAGAGGAAGTGATACATCGCCTGCTCCGGCGTCAGCTTCGAGACCGGTGGCAGCACGCCGAAGGCATCGGCCGTCAGCATGATCACATTCTGTGGATGGCTGCCCATGCCACTCGGCTCGGAGTTCGGGATCTGGTTCAGCGGATAGCAGCCGCGCGTATTCTCGGTCAGCGAATCGTCGTCCAGATCATACCGCCGCGTTACAGGGTCGATCACAACGTTCTCCAGCACCGTACCGAAGTTCCGCGTCGTCTGGTAGATCTCCGGCTCCGCGCTTGCGGACAACTTGATCACCTTGGCGTAACATCCGCCCTCGAAGTTGAAGACCCCGTCGTCGCTCCAGCCGTGCTCGTCGTCTCCAATCAGCTTCCGCGCCGCATCGGCCGAGAGCGTTGTCTTGCCGGTTCCGGACAGACCGAAAAATAGCGCCACATCCCCATCCGCGCCGACGTTTGCCGAGCAGTGCATCGACATCACGTTCTCCAGCGGCAGGCAGTAGTTCAGAATCGTAAAGACCGACTTCTTCATCTCGCCCGCATACTGCGTCCCGCCGACCAGCACCGTCTTCGACCCGAAGTCCAGCAGGACAAAGGCCTCCGAGCGCGTCCCATCTTTCGCCGGGTTGGCCTTGAAGTTCGGCGCGGCGATGATGGTGTACTCCGGCACATGGTCTTTCGTCTTGCTCCAGTCCGGCCGGATGAACATGTTCCGGCAGAACATGCTGTGCCAGGCATACTCGCTGATCACGCGGATCGGCTTGCGGTAGTTCGGGTCGGCCCCGGCGTAGCAGTCCTGTACGAACAGGTCGCGCTGCTGCAGGTATCCCATCACGCGGGCCCGCAGCCGGTTGAACGCCTCCTGCTCGATGGATTTGTTCACCTCGCCCCACCAGATGTTGCCCTCGCTGCCCGGTTCCTTCACGATGAATTTGTCATTCGGCGAGCGCCCCGTATACTTGCCGGTGCTGACCACCAGCGGGCCGAGGTGAGAGATCACCCCTTCGCCCCGCCGGATGGCGTGCTCGTAAAGCGCCGGCGCCGGAAGATTCCAGTAGACGTTCCGTGCGTTCTCGATCCCATGATTCTCTAATCCATAATTGCTTGGGTTCCAACCCTCCTGGTGCATTCCATCCCTCCTGATTTTTCCCGCAAGTCGCCGGTTCCCAGCCCCGCTGGCCTGCTCTGTTATTAGAGTCTTCAGTCTAATGCCGATCCGTTCCGACGGACAACCTCGCAACCAGCTACGGAGTTACCTTTCCGTTCCGTCCACATAGGCATCCAGCACCCGCGGCTGCTCCAGATAATGCGCCACAGCGTACTCGGCCAGCAGATACTGATCCAGAAGAATCACCGCGCCGAACCATTCCCCCGCGCCGTGCGGCTCGTGCGGCTCATGGGAGCAAGGGCCTCGAGCGCCTTCATCCGGCCCGAACCGCCCCTCGGCTGCTTCCTCGTAGTGGCTGAGCGCGTCCCAAGCCGCGGTCCCGATGGTTCCGCTCAAATCGATCTTCAGACGAACCCTCGTCATCAAGCCCCAACGTCCTTCACGAACTTCCGCGGCCTCATGCCATCACCCCATCACCCCGCTGACCCGCCTCGCCGCGATTCAGCCGCAGACGGCGCCCTCCGATGCTGATGAGACCAGTTTCGCGTATTTTGCCAGCGCTCCTCTGGTATAGTTCGGCGCCGGCTGTTTCCACTTCTTCAGCCTCTTTTCGATCTCCTGACCGCTCAGCGCCACGCTCAGTTCGCCCTTCCTGGCGTCGAACGTAATCACGTCGCCTTCCTTCAACGCGGCGATGGGACCGCCGACGAAGGCCTCCGGCGACACGTGCCCGGCCATCAACCCGTGTGTCGCGCCGGAAAACCGGCCATCGGTCAGCAACGCCACCGAATCGCCCAAACCCGCGCCCACGATCGCACCTGTAACGGCGAGCATCTCGCGCATCCCGGGACCGCCCTTGGGCCCCTCGTAGCGGATCACCACGATATCCCCGGCCTTGACCTTTCCTTTCATAATTGCGGCCATAGCGGCAGCCTCATTATCAAAGACACGCCCCGGGCCCACCAGCTTCAGTTTTTTCACTCCGGCCGTCTTCACCACCGCGCCGTCGGGCGCCAGGTTGCCGCGCAGCACCACCAGCGTCCCTGTCTTCGAGATGGGCTTCGAGGTGGGATAGATCACCTCCGTCTTCCCGACAATCTTTACCAACTTCAGATTCTCTTTCACCTTCTTGCCCGTCGCCGTCAGCGCATCGCCGTGCAGCAGCCCCTGTTCCAGCAGCATCTTCATCAGCACCGGCACACCGCCCGCACGGTCGAGATCCACCATCACGAAACGCCCGCCGGGCCGCATGTCGGCGATATGCGGGGTCCTGCGGCTGATCCGCTGGAAGTCGTCCAGCGACAGGTTGACGCCCGCCTCGCGCGCAATCGCCAGCAGGTGCAGCACCGAGTTCGTGGACCCGCCCGTCGCCACCACCACCGTGATGGCGTTCTCGAAGTTCTTCAGCTTGAGGATGTCGCGCGGCCGGATGCCTTTTTCGAGCAGGTTCAGGACCGCCTCGCCGGTCCGGAAGCTCGCTTCCGAGCGGCGTTCATCGACAGCCGGCAGCGTCGCCGTTCCCGGCAGGGCCATGCCGAGCGCCTCAATCGCCGCAGCCATCGTGTTCGCCGTAAACAGGCCGGCGCAGGAGCCCGCTCCCGGACAGGCCGCATGTTCCAGTTCATTCAAATCGTCGGACGACATCTTTCCCCGCGCATGCGCGCCCACGGCCTCGAACACATCCTGAATCGTCACGTCCTTGCCGCGGTACTTGCCCGGCAGGATGCTCCCGCCATAGAGGAATACGCCCGGGATGTTCACCCGCGCCAGCGCCATCACCATTCCCGGCAGGCTCTTGTCGCAGCCTGCGATCGTTACCAGCGCGTCGAACCGCTCGCCGGTCGCCATCAACTCCACCGAATCCGCAATCACCTCACGGCTGACCAATGAGGCCTTCATGCCCTCGTGTCCCATGGCGATGGCATCGCTCACCGCGATGGTCCCGAACTCGAACGGCGTGCCCCCGGCGGCCATCACGCCTTCTTTGGATTTCGCCGCCAGATGGTTCAGATGGAAGTTGCAGGGCGTGATCTCGTTCCAGCTCGACGCCACGCCCACGTGCGGCCTCGCGATCTGCTCGTCGGTGAACCCCATCGCGTGGAACATGGCGCGATGCGGCGCCCGCGCCGGCCCGACGGAGACTTCCGCGCTGCGGTGTTTCATCTTTGCATTCATCTTCATGCGATCACCTCGATATTCCGCCAGCTTGCCGGTTCAGTCTGCTGGAGCGCTGTTCAGTTGCTCGCAGCAATGTTCAGTTGGTCGGAGTGTTGTTCGGTTTCGAGTGCAGTTCGATTTGTTGCGGTTTCATGATCCACCCCTGCCGACGGTAATCAGTCAGTATACTGCAAAACAACCACCGGCTTGCGCCATATCCATAACCCGGCGGCGCGGCGGCAGTGGTGCGGACGTCAATCCAGTTCTTCGGTTTTGAATTCGAGTTCGACCTGCTTCCGGTTGAGCTTGCCTTTGCGGAGTCTGACGATTTCCAGCTCCGTGCCCGCCATGGTCGCAATGATGTGGGTCGTATCAGCGCCCTTGACGTAGTTGGAGACATATCGGACCTTGCGTCCATCGGGCAGCTTCCCGGTCCATTCATCGATCATCTCCGAGGCTCCTCATCTCCGGGGGGGGGGGCATTTGTGACTCTATGATACTCCCTCTGCGATCAACCAGCGCCCTCTCACCTCACTGCCGTAGGCCCGAGTGCAGGCGCATCGCGCCGCAGCGAGTTTTTGACCTTCATTCCAAAACGTCCCATCAGCATAGTGAGGCGAGCATCGCGAGCCGGAGCAACTATTACCGCACGAAGTGCCTGGACGCAGTTCCATCATCGCCGTGAGGCGACCATCGGGAGTCCGAGCCAAAGGCTGGACGCAGTCCCTACCGGTCTGCCGAAGGCCGTTGCGCAGCCTTGGCGAAGCAAATTTCTTCTCTCCTATGCTCCAGCGATGTCTCCTAGCATAGTGAGGCGACCATCGCGAGCCGGAGCAACTATTACCGCACGAAGTGCCCGCAGTCCTTTACTGGCTGGAAGGGGGAACGAGGCCATTCAGGCGCAGGTAGGTAACCAGATTTCCGTAGTGCTCTTTGCTGTGCCCGATGGCCTGCATCACAATCGACCATCGGGGAGTCATCCGGCCGCGGCGAAACGGGACGTCTTCCATCGCTTCCTGATCCGTCATACGGCCTAGCACTTCTGAGCCGTAGTCGAAGTAATCGGTCAGCGCCTTCAATATTTCCGGGCGGGATTTCAGATGTTCGAAGCGGTCAAATTCGCCCGGCTCGGCCACGCCCGCAACACCTTCCATCCAGCTCAGGTTTTCTCCCGCAACGTGCAGGATGATCCCAGAAAAACTGCGCACCTCCGGCGTGGGGCTATAGTTCAGCTTGTCCTCCGGCACCGCCTCGGCAATGGCAATCATCTGCCGCCGGGACGCCTCCCATTGCTCTTGCAGATGCTCCACAAAGGTTTCCGCCCTCGCCGTCGCACCCACCACCACGATTGCTGCCACCAACGCCACTACCCAGCTTGCTTGTCGCTTCATCGTCTACTCCCTTGTGTTACCGGCCTGCTTCCCTAATCGCTTCACGTGCCCTGTCGCTTTACGCGATGGATAGATATCCCCCATCGAAATATTTTCGTGGAGAGAAACCCGCGCGGGAGAGCAGTTCGGCCAGAATGAATTTCTTGAATTATACCCCCATTCACCCGTCGCGCGAGCACCTCTCACCACCACACCTCATCAGCGCGGTGAGGCGACCGGAGGGAGTCCGAACCTCTGCTGCACGAAGTGCCTGGACGCAGTCCCCTCAACTCGGTAAGGCGACTATCGGGAGTCCGAGCAATTACCCGCCACGAAGTGGCCCACCGGAAGTCCGAACAACTACCGCACGAAGTGCCCTGGACGCAATCCCCTTCTCTCCTCCGCCTGTATCCTCTGCCACCATCGTCTCCTACCATTTTGAATTGTGGCTCCGAAACAGCACTGAATCGTCAACCTGCCAATTTCTTTCGCCCCTTTCACCCGAACTGCACTCATCCTTAGGACTTCCCAGGTGAATTTGGTCCGAAGGTCCAAAAACCATTTAATCTAATTTGGCACTACACACCAAGGCAACTCCAAGCTGTTGAGGATTCGAGAAAAGCTGCTAAGCCCCTTTTTGAAATCCGTGGCCATTTAGGCGTGATGGCAAAAATGACCCGGCCCGGATTTCCTGATTCCGTTCACTTTAACTGGGAAGCTCCATTTCACGCCGACACTTCTTCTTATCCGATCCATCCAACAATTGTCCAATCTGATTGGATTAATATCCTGAATGAGGTCGGTTTCAAGCACTTGGCAATTTACGAATTTCCTATTTTGTCTCTTCCTCCCGGATTTGCACGTTCCGAAAGTCATCTAAACTCAGCATGGAAACATCACGCTGCTGGACGTTCCACCGAAGCCCTTATGGCCTGCAACAAGGCATTGGAGTGCTTAGGATTCAATCTCTACGGCAGCACAGTTACAAGGTCTGAACTATTGGAGCAACTGATGGACGGGCAGGAGGAAATAAAAAAGAAGCGCATCGAGGCTCTGTGGAATTCTCTTCAGGATTTTTTTCACTTGGGGCGGCATGAGCGCGGCGACCCTGTCAATCTTAATGAAGTTGATTCCGAAATGGCACTTATCTCAGCCACTGCCCTATTGGGATACCTGGCAAAGACGAGGTAGCACATATGAGAGAGGAGATCATCAACAAGCTATATTGGGGATTGGCTAAAGCGTGCAAACAGATGGACGAGCCACTGGTGATCTTTCTTCTGGTGAAAATCCGAAAGCTCTTAGAGGAGAGCAGGTTTGATGGGCAATATTTGCATCTTAAATTTTACTGTGACTGGCCGCTTCACCGGAAGCTCGACAGGAGGAGTCCACGTGCTTTTCTGACCCGTGTAGAAGATATCATACAAGCCTCAAAGGATGATAAATTCGCGACGGAGAAAGCGAGCAGACTCCTTGACTTTTCCGATTTCTGGGAAGACCTAAAAAGTTTTCTCACCGGAGAGGGATTGCCCACGGACGTCGTAGAGATTGCGAAGCTTCGTCTTGAGTTTTTCCGCTGGTATTCAAGCGCAATTCAGGACACTCCACTTGAATATTCTGATGTAGGCCGGCCAAAAAAACCGACGTCTGCGATGCCTATAGCGAATAGGCACATTAGCAGTCTCACATTAGTGGCAACACCGCAAAAATCTAGTGGGACTTCGCCTCCTGTGCATATTGAAATTTCCATTCTGACTCACGAGAAGAACTTATCTTACAAGTGGCAGCTAGAATTAAGCATTTAGCATTTGTAGATCCTCTTGTCTAATGATTACAAGAGTTGTTCCAAGCGGAGTCCGAATACATCACATCGTTGTAGAAGATTCCTAGAACCGGTTTAGCTTGTGGGAGTGAGTTGGGTTGCTAAATCGGTGCCGGTGGTGACGGGGGCCTGGCAGGCGTAGTCGCGGCAGACGTAGGCCGCCGCCTTGCCGTCCACCATCTTCTTACCCGCCAGCAGCGGCACGGCGTTTTCCACTCGCACCATATTAGGCCGCCCGGCATCTTTCCCCGCATCGGGCCCGGCCTCTGGCGCAGCATCTTTCCCCGCATCGAGCCCGGCATTGGGTGCAACCTCCGGCCCGGCATCGGATAAGGCCGGGTCGAGCAGCGCCACCACCTTGTTCGGCAGATAACTCCCCCACGCCGCCCGCACCAACTCCCGCGTCCCCGCATCGTCCGCCGGGCCCACAATCGCAATCTCCGCGAACCCCTCGTGCCACGCCTCCATCGCGCTCAACATCCGGTCATGCGCGAAGGGCTGACGCCCCGCCGCCCCGCCATAAAGCTCCAGAATCGCCCCGGCACGCTCCCGCAGCTCCGGCCTGCCCAGCAGCACGGCCAGCCGCATCGCGTTCATCGCCATCACGGAGTTGCCCGAAGGGATCGCGTTGTCCGTGCCCGGCTTGGCCCGCACGATCAGTTGCTCGTGATCGGCAGCGGTAAAGAAAAACCCGCCCTGCTCCGGGTCCCAGTAATGCTCCAGCGCCGTGTCCATCAATCGCTCGGCCTCGGCCAGCCACCGCAGCTCTCCGGTCAGCTCATAGAGACACGTCAGCCCGTCGATCAGAAAAGCGTAGTCGTCCACGTACGCCATCAGATGCGCCTTGCCCGCGCGATAAGACCGCAGGAGCCGCCCGTCTTTCTGCATTTTCGTCAGGATGAAATCCGCCGCCCGCTCCACCGCCACACGGTACCGCGCTGCGTTTGTTTCCCCATCCCTCTTCCCATCCGCCTGCCCGGCAAGTATCGCCGCGCCTTTCGCCAGACTTGCGATCATCAATCCGTTCCACGCCGTGAGCACCTTGTCATCCAGCCCCGGATGCACCCTTTTTTCGCGCACCTCGAACAGTTTCCGCCGCGCTTCGGCCATCCGGAGTTCCAGATCTTCCACTGGCAGCCCGTGCTGCCGCGCAGCCTCGGCCATCGGGCGCAGCAGTTGCAGGATGTTCTTCGCGCCCGACGGCACGTGCGCATCGCCGGGATGATCCCAGTTGCCCGTTGCGGTTACGTCATAAACCGAGGCGAATAGCGCGCCATCTTCGTCGCCCAGCACATCCAAAACTTCTTCCCACGTCCAAATGTAGAACTTGCCCTCCATCCCCTCGCTGTCCGCATCCTCGCTCGAGTAAAATCCGCCCTCCGGACTCTGCATCTGCCGCAGCACGTAGTCGAAAATCCCGCGTGCCGTGGCGGCAAAATCCTCGCGGCCGAACAAGACGTAGCCGTCCAGATAGATCGAGCTGACCAGCGCCTGATCGTAGAGCATCTTTTCAAAATGCGGGACCAGCCACTTCACGTCCGTGCTGTAGCGCGCGATTCCGCCGCCCAGGTGATCGTAGATGCCCCCGCGAGCCATCTTTTCGAGCGTCAGCTCCACCGGCTGCGTCATTTGATGGCTTGGAGCCGTCCGAGAATTCCGAAGAATCAGATCCATCGCCATCGACGGCGGGAACTTGTTCTGCCCGCTCCCCAGGCCCCCGTTCCGGTCATCGAAGGCCCCGGCGATCTGCGCCGCCGCACCGGCAACCTGTTCATCCGAAAGCAGTTCGCTAGATCCGACCGGCTCCATCTGCCCCAGCATCCCGGCCACCTTGCCGGCATCGGAGAGAAGATCGTCCCGCCGCTCCCGCCAGAACTTCTCTAACATTAACAAAACACTACTGAAACCAGGCCGTCCGTAGTTGTCTTCCGGCGGAAAATACGTTCCCGCAAAAAAACGGTTTCCCATCCGGCGTCAGCCACACGCTCATCGGCCATCCACCATGCCCCTGCGTGAATAACACCGTTGCATTCATATAGATATCGTCTAGATCGGGCCGTTCCTCACGGTCCACCTTGATGGAGAGGAAATGCTCACTGAGGATCTCCGCAACATGTTCATCCTCAAAGCTTTCGTGCTCCATCACGTGGCACCAGTGGCAGGCCGCGTACCCGATGCTCAGGAAAATCGGCTTATTCTGCTCCCGCGCCAGCCGCAGCGCTTCCTCACCCCATGGATACCAGTTCACCGGGTTATGCGCATGTTGCAGCAGGTACGGACTGGTTTCATGGATCAAATGATTCGTATGTTTCGGTTCCATCGTCGTTCATCATCGCATGAACCCGCACCATATTGCGAACCTACGCGGACACGGCAAGGCGCCAGATAACCGTTGACCGGACCGATCTGCTCGGGCAGTATTGGCTCAAACAATCAAGGACCTGAACGGATCAGTCGAATGGATGCGATTCTTGTCAGCGTGGCGGCACATTCTGAAAACGCGAAATCAGGCGGGTGAGGTCTTCGTGAGAGGGGCATTCAACCGGCGCGTCCGGGCCGTAATCGTCCTGGTTCTGCTGGCGATGGTGAGCGCCGCCGCAACCGGCCGTGCGGCGCAGGAAAACGGTTCAGCGAACTATGAAGACAGCGCCCATAAAGCAGGCATACCGGCTGCGGAATTCGCGCGGATCGTGAAAGAATTCTCGGAGGAAGGCGGAAATTTTTTCTCCGAGAATCTGACGTCGAACGAATCCGCATACCTCTACATCGTGGACAAGCTCGCTGAGCACGGCTACACGGGCGGAGCGTATATCGGCGTGGGCCCGGAGCAAAACTTCACTTACATTGCCAAGGTCCGGCCACGCATCGCTTTCATTGTGGATATCCGCCGGCAGGCGATGATCCAGCACATGATGTTCAAGGCCATATTCCAGCGCGCCGATGACCGGGGAGAGTTCCTCTCCATTTTATTCAGCAAGCCGCTCGCAGGACCGGAGGCGCCACGGCGCGGCATGGATCTGGAACGGGTCATCAATTACTTCGACACGGCCGAGTCGAGCAAAAAGATCTATTCGGAGAATCTGCGCCGCATCGTTCAGACGATAGAAAACGATTTCCGGTTCCCGCTCACCAGCGAGGATCGCGAGAGCCTGGAGCATGTCTTCCGCTCATTCTATGAGGCGGACCTGACTGCCCGGTTCGCGATCGCGGGATTTCCCTACTCCCCGTCGCGAGGCCCGCAGTTTCCGACGCTGGCTCATCTGATCTATGCGACCGACGGCCAGGGGAAGCTAGGAAACTTTCTGGCTATCGAGCAGGATTACGACTACGTCCGGGACCTGCACCGGCAGAACCGGATCATCCCGCTGGTGGGAGACTTCGGAGGCCGCAAAGCTCTGGCGGCTGTGGCCAACTACCTGCGGCAGCACCACTACACGCTGACCGCCTACTACAGCTCCAACGTGGAGGAGTACCTGTTTGCCGACGACACGTTCGCGCAGTTCGCTGAGAACCTGAGACGGATGCCGCTGACGCATCGCAGCCTGATGATCCGTGCCATCCGCACGCGCGGCTGGCCGCATCCGGCCAACATCGAGGGGCACGCCATGTCGCTGGTGCTGCAGCCGCTACAGAGCTTTCTGAAGAGTTACGATGAAAAACGCTTTCCCACCTACTGGCATCTGATCTACTCGGATTACATAGGAGCCTTCGCCGAATCCGTCCTGGAACAATGAAGACGGCGGAATTGCAAATCAATTGAAGGGGCCGGTGTTACCCGGCGGATACAGGTTGCATCCAATCGAAAGGGGCGCGTATTCACATTCCGGGTGGAGACAGAGCGATGAGAGTCAGCAGGGTTTTGAACATGACAACGATGATGGCCGCAACGCTCGCGCTTTGGTTGAGTGGTTCCGATCTGCGCGCCAATGACGCTGCGCTGGAGCAGGCGCGGGAGCTTTATCAGGCGACGCGGTACGCGGAAACGCTGAAGATTCTGGTACCCGTGAAGCCAAAGACGGCGGTGGTCTACGAGTTGCTCGGGCGGGCCTGGTACGGGTTGGAGAAGTACAAGGACGCGACCGAGGCGCTGGAGGCGGCGGTGAAGCTCGAACCGCGGAACGCGGTCTACTGGGACTGGCTCGGCAAGGCTTACGGGATGCGCGCCGACACATCCAGCATCTTTACCGCTCCGCGATACGCCTCGCGAGCGAGGCAGCACTTCGAAAAAGCAGTGGAGATCGACCCGCGAAACCTGGAGGCCGTCGACGATCTGTTCGAGTATTACCTGCAGGCGCCGGGGTTTCTGGGTGGCGGCAAGGACAAGGCCGCCCGGCTGGCAGAGACGATCCGGGAAATAGCCCCCGTCCGCTACGAAGCGCTACAGGCGCGGCGGGCCGACAAGGACGAAGCCTACATGCTGGCCGAACAGCACTGGCGCAGGGCCGTGGAACTTGATCCGGAGGAGGCTGGCCCGGTGGTGAACCTGGCGAAGTTTCTGGGCCGCAGGGGTGAGTATGAGGAGAGCGATGAGCTTTTCGAGCAGGCGTTCGAGATGGCTCCCGAAAAAGTTTCGATCACCTTCGAGCGTGCGAAGATCTATGCGGAGACGGAACGGCAGCTCGATGAGGCCCGCCGGTTGCTGGAAGAGTATCTGCGAGCGCAGTTGACGCCTGATGATCCATCGAGACCTGAGGCGCAGAAGCTCTTGAAAGACCTGCCCCGGCGTTAAGCCCCCACGCAACCCACTTCAACAGAATGCTTCCAGGATCGTTAACTTGACGCCTGCGCGCTGTTATCCTCGCGGACATGTCGTTCCGATCTGTTTTTAGGTATGAGCTGCTTGTTTTCAAAAGGGCGTGTAAAGATTGGTGGGGGTTCTTCAAGGGACCCCTTGTCGAACGGATCACCGAATTGTGCGTACTGGCTGTTGTATTTCAACTAGCTGGGAAAACAATTGCTGGCGCATGGCAGAGCCGGGCTATGCTAACCCTTGCCGCAATTGCCCTGACCGCGGTTTGCATGTTGCTATGCGACCTACTTCTTTCCCCGGCAAGAATGCATTCGGATCAGCAGGCACAGATCGCAAATCATCAAGCAGAACTGCGAACCTTAAAAGAAAAGGAATCGTCTCCAGAAACGCTAGAAAAGGCTCATCGACAAATTTATAGCATTGCAATCGATGTGTTAACGACACTCAGCGGAGAGAAGTTCCAGCATACACAAGAGCTTCCCCAACTTCTTTGGTATACCGAATTTCCAAATTGGAACAGGAGTGTACTCCTGTTGGTAGAGCGCTCATCTACGACAGGTAAGGCCAAGGCATTCGTTGAGCCATCCGTTTTCAGTGGCGATGATCACGGAAAACTGAAGGCCGCAGTAAAGATTATCAAGATGTACGTCTGGGCATCTAGGAACAACCATGCATTCGAGACGATTCAGAGTGAATATAATCTGCCGACTGGTGAGGAGGCCTGCGAGGCATTAAGCAAGGCTGGCTTTTCGTGCGACTAATTTAGGGAATTATATACTTAACTTCCTAAACTCGGTTCTGGAACTGTCTAGGGCTCGATTTGTGGTATGTCTCCACGAGGCTAGGAGGCCGACTGAATAAGGCCGTACCCTGAGTACGGTGTCCTCGTTCCGAAGCCCCACCCAATTCCCCAAATCATCTCCCAGAGCGGCAAAGGAAGTTAAGTATATAATTCCCCAAATTTACATGAAGAGAAAGAAGAAGTAATGCCATCCATGTCTATATATCCTCAGAAAGGAGTACGGGTGTTAAGTATGCAATCACCGATGCTTCAAGGTAATGGCTGGTTGGTGAGCAGCGCCTTGCCGCTGCTTTCATGAACTACAAAGAGCCTCCCGGCTCCGACAAGCCTCTCCAGCTTCGGAATCTCCTCCTGGAACGAGAGGATGTATTGACGCCGGGGGCCTTCCCACAAAGAGACAAATTGAGCGTCCTTGATGAAGACATCCGGCGCACCAGGTGCATCAGACCCGTATTCCAGGTTGTTGAACCACCCGTTCAGCATCAGCCCCTCGTGACCGGCATAAAAAGGGTCCGCATAGAAGAAGACCGACGAGAAGGGGTAGTAGGCCCCGTTGACGATCATCTGTCCAGGCGGTGATTTCCGGAGCGCCTCGGCCAGCGGGCGGGAGGAGAGATAAGGGTCGAAGACGACCATGGCCATCCGCGCCGCGCTGGTGAACAGGATCATCATCAGGACCCATCCGCCCAGCTTGCCCGGCCACGGAAAGTCCAGGCGCTGAGGGCCCCGATGGAGAATGCAATGACGGCCAGCAGCAGCGGCAGACGCAGCCAGGCGAACGAAGCCAGCGTGAGGTCGTTCATGTGGCCGAGTGAGAGCGTGTGGGCGTCCGGGTTCTGCGTGAGCGCGGAGAAGATCTCCCCCTCGGCGGGCAGCGAGCGGACGGCAAACAGGATCGCGGCGGCAACCAGCGCGCAGAAGGCCATCAAGCCGGAGGCGAAGTACCTCCCGCGCCGGACCCACGGGCCTCCTTCGGCAACAGCAGATCCGATGAGCAGCGCGAGGGCCGGATAGATGGGCAGGGTGTAGTACTCCTGCGAAGTGGAAAAGCTGAAGAAGGCCAGCAGGAACCCGGCCCAGCAGAGCGCCATCAGACGAACGCGACCAGCCCGATCAATGGCCCGGTTAATGGGTCGGGCAATGGTGCGATAAGAAAGCTGCGCTGCTGCCGGCAGGTACGCGCTCCAAGGAAACAGCCAGACCAGATGTCCCAGCCAGAAGAAGCCGAGCGGAACGGTGTTGTAGTCGGCCGGATAGCGCAAACCGAGGAAGCGCAACAGGTGTTCGTTGATGAAGTAGCGCCAGAAGAAGCCGCGGTACGAGCCGGACTCGCTGTGCAGCGCAAAGTCGAAATAGGGTGGGTTGGAGAGCGTCGCCAGCGTGTACCAGGGAGCGGCGATGAGCAGTGCAATACCGAGCCAGTAGTGCGGGCGCAGGCGTTTCCAGACGGCGAGGGAAGAAAGCTGCCGGGTCAAGACAAGATAGAGAAAGATGGCGCCGCCGGGGGCGACGATGCCGAGCAGGCCTTTGAGCAGGAGTCCCGCGCCGAGCGCCGCTCCGAGAACCAGCGCCCAGAGCGCGGGCCGTGGTTCGGCGTCATCATCCTCCTCAATGAGGCGCAGGAAGGCCCACAGAGCCAGCGTTACGGCGAGCGTCAGGATGACTTCCGGAATGAGGATGCGCGTGAACAAATAGAGACCGGCGCAGGTGGCCAGCGCGATGCCGGAGTAGAGAGCCGCGCTGGGAGAAAAGGCACATCGTGCGAATCGCGCCGTTACCCAGCAGAGCAGGATGGCGCACAATGCCAGCGGGAGCCGCGCCGCCCAGTCATGGATGCCGAACAGAGCGAAGGAAGTGGCGATGAGCCAGGTGGTCATGGGCGCTTTGTCGAGATAGACGACGCCGTCGATGCGCGCCGTTACCCAGTCGCCCGAGCGCAGCATGGTGCGGGCGATGGCCGCATGGACCGAGTCCATGTCATCCATCAGCGAGGGCGGGCTGAGGGCGCCGAGCAGGAGGACGATGGCGGCGACCGCAACGACGGTGAACTGCCAATGGGCTTCCAGCCTTTCCCGCTGGGCCACGAGCCAAGTGATGACACGCGGGGCAGGCGGTTGGTCTGGCATGGTATCGCTGGTAGTGGGACACATATCGTTCTGAGGCAAACCCGCAAGGACGTGCGTATGGGACAACGGTCAGTATATCTTCTGCCAGAATATCTTCCATAAAATGTGAACCGGAGATTTTCCCATTGAACTGAAAGACTACTGGAAGGCTGGAGGACTGGAGCGAGGCAGAGGCGACGCGAATGGGAATGAAGAGATGACGGACAGAGAGGTCAACAGGCAGATGTGGGACCCGGAGGCTTATGACCGCCGGCACGGGTTCGTGTGGCGCCATGGTGCGGTGAAGGGACCTATGCAGGTTATTGCGAAAAAGTGAGCGCTAATCGCCCGAGGCGGAGTGCAGCGTGAGCTCAGGCTGCGGGGCCGGGGAAAGCTCGTCGAGTTCCCGCGAGGTAACGAGCCGCCAGGCGGAGCGGTCCCTCATGAGCTTCAGCACCAGGGCGGTGTGCATGGCGTGGCCAGCATGCTCGGCGACGATGTGTCCGAGCAGAGGATGGCCCAGCAGAGCGAGGTCGCCGATCAGGTCGAGAACCTTGTGGCGGGAGCATTCATCCGGAAAGCGCATGCCCTCGGGATTCATGACCGAATCCTCGGTGAATACAACGGCGTTTTCCAGAGAGCCTCCGCGGATCAGTCCCATATCCTTCATGCGGGGCAGCTCATCGAGAAAACCGAAGGTGCGCGCCGGGCCGATCTGCCGGGCATAGTTGCCGGAGTTGATCGTAATGTCCATCTCCTGGCGACCCACCAGTGGATGCGGGAAGTCGATCTGGCATGTGATGCGAAAACCGTCGTGGGGATGGATGACGATGCGTTTGCTGCCCTCACGGACCTCCACAGGGTGCAGGATCTGGATGTAGTTTCGCAGGGCGCGCTGCTGACGGCGGCCGGCGTGGTGCAGCAGCTCGATGAACGGCAGGCCGCTTCCGTCCAGGATGGGTAGCTCCAGAGCGTCAATCTCGATGATCAGGTTGTCGATCTCCATGCCGATCAGCGTGGAGAGGATGTGCTCGGTGGTGGAGATCAGCACGCCTTTTTTCATCAGCGACGTGGCGTAGCTGACCCGCGCGATGTGCTTCCAGGAGGCGGCGATTTCGAAGTTGTCCAGATCCGTCCGGCGAAAGATGACGCCGCGGTTTGCCGGAGCAGGCAGCAACCGGATGCTGCCGGGCGCGGCGCTGTGCAGACCGATCCCGGAAGCCTCCACCGGACTTTTGATTGTATGTTGGAAGTGCAATATCCAGCCCCAGCCCTGACGAAGCCCTACAGCAGCCCGCCGTGAGCTTCCCAAACACAATTGAACAACCGAAAGGGGGATGTAGTCAAGTATTTAAAATGCAATCAGTTACAAATTGTTCCTTATGTCAAAACGTGTCAATATCGCCACAATTTTCGCTAAAGAATGGCCAGTGCGTTGCATGCGGGAGGATCGATCCATCGTGCAAAATAGAAAAGAGTTACAAGCCGGCTGTCCGGATATGGTCCGGCCGGAAGGAAGGAATGTGGCGAAAAAGACACAGACGTGAGCGTCTGGGCGGAAATCGGTATCCCGTCCGCACGAAATTCGGCTCTTCCGTTCCATGGCCCCGCAATTCCCCATGCCGAATAGGACTATTAGGTTTTGTAATGATCTTCTTGTCTGCCGCCGGAGAAGCTGATAGAATTCCCCGTTTGGATCAACTTCTGCCGGACCATAATACGTAATTCGTTGGAGCACCACAGTAAGGATATTCCTTCTTCGAGAGGCACGATTGTGGCTGAGATTTTAGACCTGGTCGTGATTGGCAGCGGACCGGGCGGATATGTGGCGGCCATACGCGCCGCGCAATGGGGGCTGCGCGCAGTGGTTGTCGAGAAGGATGACCAGCTGGGCGGAACCTGCCTGAACGTCGGCTGCATTCCCACCAAGGCCCTGCTTTTCAATGCGGAAGTGCTGGACACCATCCGGAACAGCCGGCAGTTCGGCATCGAGTGCGGCAAGCCGAAGGTGCGGTGGGACAAGGTCCGCGAGCGGCAGAAACAGATTGTCCTGAAGCACAACAAGGGCGTGGAATACCTGCTCCGCAAGAACAAAGTTGAGCGACTCCGGGGTTTTGCGACATTGCTCGGAAAATCCCGTGTCCGGGTGGATGGGCCGGATGGCCAAAAAGACCTGCTGGCCCGGAACATCATACTGGCCACCGGGTCGGAAGCCAGGATGCTGCCGGGACTGGAGCCCGACGCGGAACGCGTGCTGACGAACCGGGAGATTCTGGAGACGAAAGAGATTCCGGAGTCGCTCGTCATCATCGGCGGCGGCGCCGTGGGCGTGGAGTTTGCCTCGGTCTACCACCGGTTCGGCTCAAAGGTCATTCTGCTGGAGATGCTCCCGCGGATTCTCTCTCTGGCGGACGAGGATATCTCCAAAGAACTGACCCGGTCGCTGAAAAAGCAGGGCATCGAGGTGCTGACCGGGGCGCGGGTCGAGAAGCTGGAGCGGAATCAGGCCGGCGTGGAGTTGCAGGTAACGCAGGGGGACAAGATACAGACGGTTCAGGCAGAGCAGGCGCTGGTGGCCGTGGGCCGCAAGCCGAACACGGAAGCGATTGGCCTGGAGAATACCAAAGCGGAGCTGGACCGGGGATACGTCAGGACAGACCCTTACATGGCGACCGCTGAGCCGGGCCTCTATGCCATCGGCGATATCGTCGCCGACTCGCCGCAACTGGCGCATGTTGCCTCCATGGAGGGAATCACAGCCGCCGGCAGGATGTGCGACAGACCGGTTCCTCCGATGAACTACCGCCATGTGCCCGATTGCGTTTATTGCGAGCCGCAGGTAGCCTCGGTCGGCTTGAGCGAGGCGAAGGCGCGGGAGATGGGACTCAAAGTGAAGGTGGGCCGTTTTCCGTTCAAGGCCAACAGCAAGGCGAGCGTGCTGGGGGCCGAGGAAGGTTTTGTGAAGCTGGTCTGTGAGCAGGAGTACGGAGAGGTTCTGGGAGCGCATCTGATCGGCCCGTCTGTTACGGAGATGGTGGCCGAGATCGCCCTGGGCATGCGGCTGGAAGTTACGGCGCAGGATCTTCAATACACCATACACGCTCATCCGACGCTGTCGGAGGCCATGCTGGATGCCGCCGGGGCGGTGGATTCACTCGCCATCAATATCTGAGGGCTGGAAATCATCGACGGTATAAAACGATGGAAAACATATCTCCAACCATGCTCGATGCATCGACGGACCAGCGAAGCGGGCGGGCTGCGATGGCGGCCCGCTGCATGCCGGAGCGCCCATGCACGGTCCTGCGGATGGGGCAGCTCGGTTACGCCGCGGCCTGGGAATTGCAGCGGAGGCTGACTGAGCGGCTCAAGCGGCAACAGGGGCCGGACGTATTATTACTGATGGAGCATCTTCCGGTCATCACGCTCGGGCGCAATGCACGGAGCGAGCATCTGCTGACCAGCCGGGAACAGTTGGCCGCTGAGGGGATCGACGTCGAGGAGTCCAACCGCGGCGGGGATGTTACCTTCCACGGGCCGGGCCAGTTGGTGGGCTATCCAGTCCTGGATCTCGGCCGGATCCGCAAGGACGTCCTCTGGTACGTCCGGACGCTGGAGGAAGCGATCATACGAACACTTGCGGGCTGCGGGATCGAAGCCGGACGGAAACAGGGAATGACGGGTGTGTGGGTGGAGGACGGCAAAGTGGCCGCGATCGGCGTCCACATCAGCCGCTGGGTTACCTCCCATGGGTTTGCGCTGAACGTCGATCCGGACCTCTCCTGCTTTCGCCACATCGTCCCGTGCGGGATAGCGAATTACCGTGTCAGCTCGTTGCGGGAAGTCCTGGGACAGCCGGTCGATGGGGCCTGGCTGGAGAAGCAACTGGTGCATCATCTGGGAGACCTGCTGGGATTGACAATGGACTGGGCCGCCCCGGGCTGGCTCGAGGAAACCGACTTGATGGAGAGGAGCCAGCCATGCCAGTCGCAGATGTACTGATGCCGCAGATGGGAGAAAGCATTACGGAAGGAACGGTAACGCGGTGGCTCAAGAAAACCGGGGACAAGATTGGCAAGGATGAGCCGCTGTTTGAGATCACCACGGATAAAGTGGACGCGGAAATCCCATCGCCGGTGGCGGGAACATTGACGAAGATTCTCGTGGAAGAGGGACAGACCGTGGGCGTGCATGAAGTGGTCGCCCGGATCGAGCAAGCGGAGGGAGCCGCAGCCGCCGGGGAACCGGCACAGCAATCCGCGCAGCCCGCCGCTGCTGCCGCCATCGAATCTGCTTCCACTCCACCGCCAGCAGTCACCACACCTCCTGCTTCCTCCCCACCTCCGGCGGCCACTCCCGCTCAGCCCGCGCCGCAGGAACCATCCTCCTCCGGGGAACCGGCAGCGCGCATCCACAGCTCGCCGCTGGTCCGGCGTCTGGCCAGTGAAAATGGCGTGGACCTGGCGCAGGTGCACGGAACTGGGCCCGGCAGCAGGATTACGAAGGATGATCTGCTGGCATATGTGGAAAGGCAGAAGGGTGGCGCGCAGCCGGTGACGCCGCAAGCCCCCGCACCAGCACATTCCTCAACTCAGGCCCCGCCTCATTCTCCTTCTCAGGCGACATCGCAGCCACCGGCACCCGCTCAGAGACCCGCGCCGCATCCCGGTCCCCGTGAGGAAGTAGTGCCACTGACCGCAATGCGAAAGAGGATCGCCGAGCGCATGGTGATGAGCCGACATACGGCCGCGCACGTAACGACTGTGTTCGAGGTGGACTTTACCAACGTCGTGAATCTCTATCTGGCCGAGCGTGGACGCTTCGAAGCACGGGAAAACGTCCGGCTGACCTATACGCCATTTTTCATCCGCGCGGTCATCGACGGATTGAAGCGGTATCCGGCGCTGAACGCCTCGATCTCCGGCGATCACGTCATCTACAAAAAAGAGATTCACATGGGAATTGCCGTGGCGCTGGAAGGCGGACTGATTGTGCCGGTCATCCGCAACGCCGACGAGAAGAGCTTCCTGGGTCTGGCCCGGGCCGTCAGCGAGCTGGCCGAGCGCGCCAAAACGAAACGGCTGGCGGTGGCCGACATGGCAAACGGCACCTTTACGATTACCAATCCGGGTGTCTACGGCGCGATGTTCGCCACTCCCATCATCAACCCCCCGCAGGTGGGGATTGTGGGCGTCGGAGGGGTCAAGAAAACGCCGGTGGTCGTCAATGACGCCATCGCCATTCGCTCCATGGTCCATCTCGCGCTGAGCTTCGATCACCGCCTGATCGACGGAGCGCTGGCCGATCAATTCCTGGTAGCCGTGAAGCACTACCTGGAGCGGTGGGAAGAGGATCTTTACTCGTAGCCTCGAATGCCGGTAACCGGACTGCCCGGTTGGCGGAATGAATTTCCCCGATCATCGGATCGTATTCGAGGTATTGCAGTCTCATCAGTAAACCCGGGAGTCTGTTCTAACACCCGGAAAAGATTCTGAAAGGAGTGGTGAGTATTACCGTGGAACTGAACTTGATACTGGGAATCAGCATCCTGGGCCTACTATTTGCCGTTTATCTGATGCGCGATGTTCTGAGGCGCGACACCGGAACAGCAGCCATGCGCGAGATCTCCGATGCGATCAAAGTGGGGGCCGAGGCGTTCCTCCGCCGCCAGAATCGCACCATTGCTTACATTTCCTTGGCTCTTGCCGCGCTCATCTACATCCTTTATGCATTCGTCCGGACACCTACCGCGCACGATCCGGCGGCTCCGGGCCAACTGGCCCTTTGGACCACGGTCGCGTTCCTGTTCGGCGCCGCCTGTTCGGTGGCCGCCGGATACATGGGCATGTGGGTGGCAATCCGGGCCAACATCCGAACGGCGTCGGCCGCCACCAGAAGCATGAATGGCGCGCTGCAGACGGCGTTGCGGGGCGGCGCGGTCTCAGGATTTTTCGTGGTGGCGATGAGTCTGCTGGGCGTGGCGGGCCTGTTTGCATTGATCCGCTGGATGGGCGTAACGGATGACGTTGCGCAGATACCGCTGCTGATCGTCGGCTATGGGTTCGGCGCCAGCATCGTGGCGCTGTTCGCGCAGCTCGGAGGCGGGATCTTCACCAAGGCCGCCGATGTCGGCGCGGACCTGGTCGGCAAGGTGGAAGCCGGCATCCCGGAAGATGACCCGCGCAACCCGGCCGTGATCGCCGACCTGGTGGGCGACAACGTCGGCGACTGCGCCGGCCGCGGCGCGGACCTGTTCGAATCCACGGCGGCAGAAAACATTGGAGCCATGGTGATTGCCGCCGCGCTCTACCGCAGCAATCAGGAGGTCTTCGCCGAACAGGGACTGACGCTGATTGGTATTCTGATGTTCCCGCTGGTGGCCCGCGCCTTCGGCATCATCGCTTCAGCCATCGGGATTATGTCGGTTAAGGCCAAGGAGACCGAGGATCCCATGAAGGCCCTGAACCGGGGTTATTACGTTACCTCGGTACTCGTGATGGTTGGGTTTTACGTCGCATCGCGATGGCTGCTGGGACCCGATTACTATTTCAACTTCTTCCTCTGCGGCGTGATCGGCGTGGCGACCTCGATCGTCTTCGTATTCATCACCCAGTACTACACCGAGTACCGCTATCGCCCCGTGCAGTCCATTGCGAAGGCCTCGCAGACCGGCCCGGCGACGAACATCATCTCCGGCGTGGCGGTCGGCATGGAGTCCACCGGATACCCGGTTTTCGCGGTCGCCATAGCCATCGTCAGCACCTATCTGCTGGGCAACCAGTCGGGACTGGAAAGCGCCGGGTTGTTCGGCACGGCGGTGGCCACCATGGGAATGCTGGGCCCCTGCGCTTTCATTCTCGCCATGGATACCTTCGGCCCCATTACGGACAACGCCGGCGGCATCGTCGAGATGAGCCAGCAGCCCGAGGAGATTCGCGCGAAGACGGACCGGCTGGACGCGGTGGGCAATACCACGAAGGCTTTGACGAAAGGCTACGCGGTGGGCTCGGCCGGACTGGCCGCTTTCCTGCTGTTCGGAGCGTATCTGGATGAGGTCCGGAACTACATGCCGGAGTTCGAGCACTCCATCAACCTCAACAAACCGGAGGTGTTCGTCGGCGCCATGCTGGGCGCGGTGCTGGTGTTCCTGTTTTCCTCCCTCGCCATCAAAGCCGTGGGAGAAACCGCCTACGCCATCATCAACAACGTTCGGGATCAGTTCAAGAACAATCCCGGCATCATGGCGGGCACTTCCAAGCCCAACTACTCTGAGTGCGTGGACATCGCAACGCGTGCGGCACTGCGGAAGATGGTGCTGCCCGGACTGCTGGTCGTGGGCATGACGCTCGGCGTGGGCCTGGCCTTCCGCTGGCTCTATTACGCGACGGGCCAGCCGCCCGACGGGGCCACGGGCGCGGAGGTGATCGGTGGGTTCCTGATGGTCGGAACGATCACCGGCATCCTGATGGCATTGTTCCTGAACAACAGCGGAGGCGCCTGGGACAACGCCAAGAAGTACATCGAGATGGGCAACTATGGCGGGAAAAATTCCGACCCGCACAAAGCAGCCGTGGTCGGCGATACGGTCGGAGATCCTTTCAAGGATACCGCCGGGCCGTCGCTTCACGTGCTCATCAAGTTGCTCAGCACAATTACGCTCGTGATGGCTCCCCTGTTTCTATAGATGTTTCCTTGATTGCGGAACGGGGTTTGAACGGGCAGGTAACACGGATGAGCCCAAAGGGGGTATGGGCGGACGGCACGAAGGCCTGGGCAGGCCTAGAGGCAGGGAGGTTTGCCTTCAGTTTTCCGGCTGAAGCCCGATCTCCGTGGTCTCCACGCGGACCGTCTCTCCATCCACCTGAATCCGGCGCACGTGCCGCACCGTCCTCACTCTGCCAGTCGCGAGATCCAGAACATATTCCCCGGTATCGATCAGATTCATCGCCGGGACCGCGACTGGGGCCGGGCTTGCATTCCCCGCAGCCGATGACATCTGTTCGGTCAGCCCGGCCAGCGATGCGGGGCCAAACTCCTGGCGAAACTCCACCGTGGCAGCTCCAGTCGAAGGGTCCACATCGACCGGAGTAATCTGCATGTGCCCCGTCAGCGACCCGGCGCCGCCAAACGGATTCAGCAGGGAAGACTCGATCTGCCTGGACTGCCCCTTCTCCAGATCCAAACCCGACAGGCCGAAGAACAGATCGATCTCCTTCATCGCGGCGCTGAGGAGCGCGGGAGGCGTCAAAACTTTTCTCATGACCTGTCCGGCCTGGCTCCGGCGCTCGGGATCGGCAAACTGAGAGGTGGCCTGCGGGATCAGCAGCAGGACAAATTCCTTTATCTTGTTCTCCAGTTCTTGCTTGTTGGAAATTCCCAGGTAGCGGCCCTCCGGGTCCAGCAGCACCAGGAAGTGCAGGTGCTCGAAGATCTGCTCGGCCATGCTCACCAGAGGGTTGGAGGCCACACGGGGATCTTCGTAGGTCGATTTCTCCGCATACCAGTCGAGCGTGGTTCCCGCGGTGCTTTTCCGGACAACCCGAAGCGAGACCGGTGTGGTAAACGCCCGGCTTTTATCCGGGTCGCGAATCTCCTCCACCTGCATCTTCAGGAGCAGGTCGATCCGCTTCCCCAGCGGATAGTCCGGGATGGTCGGAATTGCCTGCGCCTGGAGGAGCGGCAAGGCGACCGGCAGGGCGCTCATGAGGAGAAATAGGGTCAGGAGGGTACGGGTCATTTAATTCTCTCCGGGATCAAACCTCCGGGGCGTCCCATCGTTCAGCATGTGAATCGGGGCATGGCCCGAGATCATCAACGGCCCAGTATATATGAACTGCCCGGCGCCGCCGAGTCCGGCTGGCGGGAGGAGGATCGATCAGCGATGGAGGGGATCGAGCAGCAGGTCCGCGCAACGGATCGCGGGCAGCATTTGTTTCACGTCATGGACGCGAACGATATGCGCTCCCCTCAGAACCGAGGCCGCTAGCGCCGCAGCCGCCGCTGTCCTTGTCAGCGTGTCTTGCGAGGAAATTTGCATCGCGTTCCGGGTTCGATGATGGCTCCTGCTGGTTTTCTCCAGGGTCGCATTCAGAAACGACTTACGGGACGGTCCCACTAGAATGGGATATCCCAGTCGGGCAATCCGGGGGAGGCTGGCGATCAACTCATAATTCTGCTGTGCTGTTTTTCCGAAACCGATTCCAGGATCGAGAACAATTCCGTGCCGCTGAACTCCACTGGCCAGGGCTCTGCGAAGGGAAGTTTCCAGCCCGTTCCGCACGGCGGGCAGGACATTCTTCACGGGAGGAATTTCCTGCATCGTGCGCGGCGAGCCCCGCAGATGCATCAGGATGAGCCCGGCCCGGTGCCGCGCGGCTGTCTCCGCCATGGCGGCGTCGTAGCGAAGTCCGCTGACGTCGTTGATGATCTCCGCCCCGGCCCGCAAAGCTCTTTGGGCCACCGCGGCTTTGTAGCTGTCGATGCTGATGGGAATTTTCAACCCCCGGCCGCGCAAGGCCTCGATCACCGGAATGGTCCTCTCCAGTTCCTGTTCCACTTCGACCGGCCGGGCGCCGGGACGGGTGGACTCCCCTCCAATATCGAGGATGTCGGCGCCATCGCGCTCCAGTTCCAGCCCGCGTTCCACGGCGTCGTGGAGGTCCGCATATTCCCCCCCGTCGGAAAACGAATCCGGCGTCAGGTTCAGGATGCCCATGACCAGAGTGCGGCCTCCGAGCGGGATCTCCCTGGCCGGGAGGCGAAAGGTGAAGTTGCGACGGATTATCCGGGACACGCTGGGAATGGCTCCGTTCCAACTGCGGATGGGGTTAGTGGTGATCCCGCCCATGAAAAAACCTTCGCTACACGGCGCAAGGCATGCAGCGAAGGTCCGGTCATGAAAAACAGATCGCCGATTACGCGTGAGCGGGCTTGTCCCCCTCGGCCAGAGAGCCCGGCTTTTCCGATTTCCGGTTCGGTTCCGGCTGCAGCACCTTCTGCGTCTCCCGGCGCTCCTCGGGCGGCTCGGCGGCCACGACGGGCGCGGGCAACGGAGTACCTTCGATCAATAGATTGATCTCGGGGAGATCGAGCACCTCTCGCTCCAGCAATGCCTCCGCGATACGGACCAGCGCATCGCGCTTATCCGTGAGGATGGCCTTGGCCTTTTCGTAGCCTTCGTTGATGAAGCGGCAGGTCTCCTGGTCGATCTTCATCGCGGTTCCTTCGCTGTAGTCGCGGTGCTGTGCGATCTCCCGGCCCAGGAAGATCTGTTCCTCCTTGCCGCCATAGGTCAACGGGCCGAGCTCGCTCATGCCCCATTCACAGACCATTTTTCTCGAAAGCTCGGTGGCCTGTTCGATGTCGTTGCCGGCTCCGGTGGTCATCTGATCCAGCATCATCTCCTCGGCGCAGCGGCCGCCCATCATCACGGCGATGCGGCTCTCCAGATAGTTGCGCGAGTAGTTGTGCTTGTCGTCCACGGGAAGCTGCATCGTCAGACCCAGCGCCATGCCGCGCGGAATGATCGTCACCTTATGCAACGGGTCCGCATAGGGAATCACGGCCGCCACCAGCGCGTGGCCGGCTTCATGGTATGCGGTGGTTTTCTTTTCCTCGTCGCTGATGACGAGCGAACGGCGCTCCACTCCCATCAGGACCTTGTCCTTGGCCTTTTCGAAATCGACCATGAGGACCATTTTGCGGGAAGCGCGCGCCGCCAGCAGGGCGGCCTCGTTCACGATGTTGGCCAGGTCCGCGCCGGAAAAGCCGGGCGTTCCCCGCGCGATGACGGAGAGATTGACATCCTCGCCCACGGGAATTTTTTTCGTGTGGACCTGCAGAATTCCAGCCCGTCCGATCACATCCGGCTGTGGCACCACCACGCGGCGGTCGAATCTGCCGGGCCGCAGCAACGCCGGGTCCAGCACATCCGGGCGGTTGGTTGCCGCCACCAGGATGACGCCCTCGTTGGATTCGAAACCGTCCATCTCCACCAGAAGCTGGTTCAGCGTCTGTTCGCGCTCGTCGTGCCCGCCGCCGAGTCCGGCTCCGCGATGCCGGCCCACGGCGTCGATCTCGTCGATGAAGATGATGCAGGGGGCATGTTTCTTCCCCTGGTCGAACAGGTCGCGCACACGGCTGGCGCCCACGCCGACGAACATCTCGACGAAATCCGATCCGCTGATCGAGAAGAAAGGCACGCTGGCCTCGCCGGCGATGGCCCGCGCCATCAGCGTCTTACCCGTTCCCGGCGGACCCACCAGTAACACGCCCTTGGGAATGCGGCCTCCCAGTTTCTGATATTTTTGCGGATCGCGGAGAAATTCGATGATCTCCTGCAGCTCTTCCTTGGCCTCGTCCGCACCGGCCACCTCGCGGAAGGTGATCTTCTTCTGTTGCGAGGTCAGCAGCCGGGCGCGACTCTTGCCGAACGAGAGGGCCTTGTTCCCTCCGTTCTGCATCTGCCGCATCATGAAGATCCAGAAACCGATCAACAACAGAAACGGGGCGGCGTTCACCAGCAGGGTTACCCAGGAACTGGTGGAACTTTCCTTGACGGTAATGCTGACATCCTTGTCCCGGAGAATGGTGATCAGATCCGGGTAGTCGGGAGGAACGACGGTTTTCAGCTGCGCCTCTTCGTTCCTGAACTCCCCGCGCACCTCATTGTTGCCGTAGAGGGTGATCTCGGAGACGTTGCCTTGCTCCACGTTTTCCATGAACTCGGTGAAGGTGAGTTCCTGTTCGCGGGCCGGGTTGCCGGTGCGAACAACCTGCCACAGCAGCAGGGCCGTGGCCATCATGACCCCCCAGAAGACGATGGTTTTCACTGTTGAATTCACGATTCTTCGAGTCCTCTCTCTTCCCCGCGCCAGATGCTGTTTTCTATACTTATTATGATGCTATATCGGCCGGCAAAGCTGCCAGGTAAGGCAGATTCCTGTAAAGTCCGTCCTGATCCAACCCATAACCAACCAGACGGTCGCCCTCCCACGGAAACCCAACATAATCCAGCCGGAGCGCCACCCGCCGGCGGTCTTCCCGGTCCACCAGCGTCGCCGCTTTCACCGATTTCGGATTCTTCATCTCCAGCTGCTGTACCAGGTGATCCAGCGTTACCCCGCTATCGACCAGGGCGTTCACCAGCAGGATATGTCTGCCCTCCACGGGGCCCGGCGACCCATACACGATGCTCCGCCGCTGCTTACCGGATTCGTCCGTGTCCTTCGACTCCATTTTCAGGAAGTGGCACTCCACCGGAACCGTCATCCGCCGCACCAGATCGGCCATGAACAGGAACCCTGATTCCAGGATGCCCACCACGTGAACGACCTCACCGTCATAATCACGGGAGATCTGCTCGGCCAGGGCTCTCACCCGCGCCTGAATCTGCTCTTCGGAGAAGGCGGTCTCCAATTTTCTCACTCCTGGTCTTCCGAATCTTCCGGCGAATCTTCCGGGACTTCCGAGACTATACTCAGCCGGATCGCTTCCCTGCTGCCCGCGACCGGCCCAAACCCCTCGGCCACCGCCATGCCACGTGCCCAGACCAACGAATCGCCCTGAACCAGCACCGGCCACGCGGCCCGCTGATCGCCGGGAACCCGGTTGCGCTGGAAAAACTCCTTCAGCTTGCGCGGTTTCTCGTGGCCTGCCTGCTGATATCCGTCCCCGGCATGCCAATTTCGCAATGTGAGAGGGGAGCCGACAAGCGATCGATCCAACAGGATAGTCTCCTTCTCATTATAGCCTTGTTGATCGGTCTCCCAGGGAATTAATTCAAAGGAGATGGTTGCGCCGATCTCCAGCACTGTCGTGCTCCCCGGCACCTTCACCGGGTAGGAGTAAGCTCCAGCGGGGCTGCCAGGGCCTCCCGGCCGGGCTTCCAGCAGGAGTTGATCGAACTGCCGCCGCGCGCGGATCCCGCCGGGCAGTGAGAGGCTATGCCCGCTCTGCCCCGTCGTGGCCATCTCAAATAACTGGCGGATCTGGCTGAAATCCACCGGCATGCGGGTGCCCGGCGCGGCGTCCGAATTTCCCTCTGCCAAAGTCCCGCAAAGCGATACGGCCCAGCGCAGAATCCGGTATCCGGCCGCCCGTGGAACCTGTTGGAACCTCTCCAGGTCCACCCGCACGCTGGAGCCTTCCACCCGAACCATCGCGGCGATCATGGGCTCCAGGTATTCGCGCCAGAATGCCTCGTCCTCCCGCGCGATCTCGGCGGTATGGCAGAGCGTCTCCACCAACCGCCGGTTGTAGGGCAACAGAGCCGGAAGCAGCTCATGCCGAATCCGGTTGCGGGTCAGCCGGAGGTCCCGGTTACTGCTGTCCTCCCGCCAGGATTGATCCCGCTCCTCCAGAAATACACGCAGGTCCCCGCGCCGCCCGTCCAGCAGGGGCCGGATCACCCTCCCGTCCAAAACAGGATAGATTCCAGCCATTCCACGTGTCCCGGCACCACGCAGCACGCGGAACAGGACCGTTTCCGCCTGGTCATCAGCCGTCTGCGCCACCGCCACCCGGTCCGCTTTTCCGGTTTCCATCAATTCCCGGAAGAATTCATAGCGCAGCTTTCTGGCCATGGCCTCCAGGTTGGTCCGCGCCTCCCGTGCCTGCCGCCCGACGTCGGCATGCTCACAGATAAATGGATACTCCAGCTTTGCGGCCAACTCGCGGACGAAGGCCTCATCGGCATCGGACTCGCCGCCACGCAGCCGGTGATTCAGGTGCGCCACCGTCAGCACGCAGCCCAGCTCGTCTGAAAGCTCGCGCAGGATCAGCAACATCGCAACGGAATCGGCCCCTCCCGAGCAGGCCACCGCCACCCGGTCGCCCGGCGCGATCATCCGATATTCCCGGATCGTTTCCCGCACCCGGCGCAAAAGCCCGGGCGCCTGTTTCGAGCCGCCCTGCACGAATGGGTCCCTCCGTTCCGTGAAGTCCTGTCGGGCTGGCACTTCGGCTGGCACACTTGGAACGGAACCATTATCGGCTGAAAATCAACCGCTGCCAAACTGGATGAAATGAAATCGGATGGGAAATTCTCGTGCGCGTCAATCCACCAGCATCGCCAGGATGCTGGCGAAAAACGCCACCGTCATGGCGCAGAGGGTCGCCTTCATCAGCAGTCCGGCGCCGATTCTCCCGAATTGCCGGTCCCGTGGCCGCTCCACCGGAA
Organism: Terriglobia bacterium; assembly: GCA_963662495.2. GTDB lineage: Bacteria > Acidobacteriota > Terriglobia > 2-12-FULL-54-10 > 2-12-FULL-54-10 > SHUM01. The sequence goes on along the minus strand of CAXVYQ010000004.1, from coordinate 185,441 downwards.
GTCCATTTTTTGTTGAAGTATTCACGTTTCTTTTCGTTTCCTTCTTGCTTCCCTGCCGGAATCGGCCCGGCGAAAACGGCCGATTCACCGTCGGGTTCGCCCTGGCTGGCCTGAGAATCCGCGACGGGATACCGCGACGGGATAGAAGATCCATTCTAGTCCTCCGCCGTCCCTCTCGCCAGTATTCATCGGCACTTTCACCCATCTCATCATTGCCTGAATATATACAATTCACTTCCCGCAGCCTGATTTCAGAAAACATCCGGCCTGTCGCCCTCTCCACCTCCGGGCCTCACCCTGCACCCCCGCCATCTGCCCACTGTGCGCAGGGGGGCGAAGCCATGTAAACTGATCACTGGCCGTTCGCGGCTCTCCGGAAGGAGGCTGTGGTCTTCCTTCATCGGCCCGCCGCGATTTTTTGGAGTCGAAAATGGTGATATTACTTTGTAGTATTGTTGCGGCCTTGTGCATCGGATTCACGCTCGCGGTCCGGGCGAAGGACGTCCCGCCGCGCCCTTCTGAAAATCCCGAGCTGAAACACCTGGAAGACCGCAAGCAGGTGCTTTACGAAAACATGAAGGACCTTCAGTTTGAATACCACCAGGGCAAGCTCTCCGATGAAGATTACGAGTCGTTGAAACAGCGGTTCCAGTACGATCTGGCCGTCGTTCTGAGTTCCATCGACCGGATGGGCGTACCCGGCCGGCCCAAGGCCCCATCCGCCGCCAACGCCGGTGATGGTACCGCTACCGGGACTGGTGATGGCGCCGATGATGGAGGTGGAGGAAAGAAATCGCAGGCCGCCTCGCGTGCCTCGAATACCTGCCCGTCCTGTCAGGCGGCGAACCCGGCCGGAAATCGTTTCTGCGGTAAATGCGGCAAAGCCATTCGCTAAGCCTCCTCTTTTTCCTCACCATCGAGAGAAGACATTGCAATGCCTGAACCAACTCCCACATCCCCCTATGATCCTCTAGCCCGTTCCTATGACGCTGTCATCGGTGATAGGTCGGAGTTGGCCGGCCGGGTCCTGTCGCTGATCCGGTAGAACCACCCACAAGCAAAGACCATTCTGGACCTTGCCTGCGGTACCGGCGCCGTTCTCTCCCTTTTGCCGCGCCGATTCCAGATTACGGGTGTGGATCTCTCCGGCCCCATGCTGACCATCGCCCGCGACCGGTTGCCTGCGGCCCGGCTCATCCAGCAGGACATGCGCCTGTTCCGATCACCCGGCCGCTACGACGTCGTGCTCTGTCTGTTCGATGCCATCAACCACCTGACGAAATTCTCTGACTGGAGAAAGGTTTTCCGCAACGCCCACCGGCATCTGAACGACAATGGCGCGTTCATCTTCGACATCAACACGGAGCACAGGCTGTCGCTGCAAGTCTCCGAGCTGCCTTGGGTTCGTGAGTTTGGAGAGAATCTATTGCTGGTGGATGCCGGCCCCGTTGCGCGGCGCCGTCGTCAGCCGCCTCCGGGGACTGGAATCTGCGGATTTTCGAGCACCAGGGAAACAATCAGTACATACTGCATGAGGCAAATATTCCCGAGGCCGCCTTTCCGGTGGACCGGATTACCGCGGAGTTGAAGAAAACTTTCCGCTCCGTCCGCATACACGATCCGGAACGCAGCCGGCCTTCGACCCGCTCGGAACGGCTGTTTTTCGTCTGTACCCGTTAGCGAAGCAACTGCGTTCGCCCCCAGCACCTGGCATGGCCCGTCTCAACCGACCTCGACCAGACCGTAGCGGCGTCCCCAGTTTTCGTGGATGTATCGCAGCACCCGGGCGCGTTCGGCCTTATGACCCCGTTCGATGAAATCCACCGCCGTCCGTCTGGCCCACTCCAGAATCTCCCGGTCCCGGATCAGGTTGGCCACGCGAAAGGCGGGCAGGCCCGACTGCTTTGTCCCCAGAAACTCGCCCGGGCCCCGCAGTTTCAAATCCAACTCGGAGATCTGGAACCCGTCCTGCGTCTCCACCAGCGCATCCAGCCGCTGGCGGGCGACATCGGTCTGGTTTTCCGCCGCAATCAGCAGACAGTGCGACTGTCTCCGCCCGCGCCCCACGCGCCCTCGGAGCTGGTGCAGTTGCGAGAGTCCGAAGCGCTCCGCGTGCTCGACGACCATTAGACTGGCGTTCTCCACGTCCACCCCCACCTCGATCACCGTTGTGCCCACCAGGATCTGTATCTCCCCGGACTGGAAGGCCTGCATCGTGCGGTCTTTTTCCTCCGAGCCGAGCCTGCCGTGCAGCAGCCCCACGCGCAGCTCGGGAAACACCTTCTCAGAAAGGTGCTCATACATTTTGACGGCCGACTTCAGCTCGCCGGCAAAGGGCAGCTTCCTGCTCCGTGCGCCGCGTCCCCGCGCGGGTTTTTCCTCGGCTTCCTGCTCCTCGATGACCGGGTAGACAATGTAGGCCTGAGCACCCCGGGCCACCTGCTGTCGGACGAATTCATAGGCTTGCACCGCCTCGGCCTCCGTGAGCTTGCGCGTCTTGATGGGCTTGCGCCCGGCCGGAAGCTCGTCGATCACCGAGACGTCCAGATCGCCGTAGATCGTCAGCGCCAGCGTCCGTGGAATCGGTGTGGCCGTCATCACCAGCGTGTCCGGCGCACGGCCTTTTTCCATCAGGGTCATGCGCTGCATCACGCCGAAGCGATGCTGCTCGTCGATGATCACCAGCCCCAGTTTTTTGAACTCCACGTCCTGCTGCACCACCGCGTGCGTCCCGATCACCATCTGCACCAGTCCTTCCTTCAAGAGCCTCTTGATCGCCTTTTTTTCCCTCGCCGTGGCGCTGCCCTTCAGCAGCACGATCTGGTAACCGGATGCGGCCAGCAAGCGGCGGAAGCTGAAGTAGTGCTGCTGCGCCAGAATCTCGGTCGGCGCCATCATCGCCACCTGATATCCGTTTTCAATGGCAATCACCGCGGCCTGCAGCGCCACGATCGTCTTTCCGCTGCCCACGTCGCCCTGCAACAGCCGGCGCATGGGACGGTCTGCCCGCATGTCTTCGGCGATCTCGCCCAGCGTTTTTTTCTGCGCCCCGGTGGGATGAAACGGCAGAACTTTTTTCAGAGTCTCCCGGATCGCCGCGTCGGTGCGGAACGCGATGCCGGGCTCGGCCCGCATGTTGTTCCGCTTCCAGGCCAGCCCCACCTCGAAGAAGAAAAACTCCTCGAAGATCAGTCGCAGTTGCGCTGGCGTGCGGAACTCCTCCAGCTCGCTGAACTTGACGTCTTTCGGAGGAAAGTGCGCTTTGCGAAACGCCTCCCAGCGCGGGATGAGCCGGTACTCTTCCATCACCTCGGCCGGAAGCGGATCGTAGATCCCCTGCAAATTTTCCAGGATAAAGTGAATCACGTGCCGGAAGAAGCGCGACGTGAGCCGTCCGTTGCCGGCCGATTCATAGATCGGCACCACGCGGCCCACCTCGAGCGAATCGCCGCCGCCGGAGACGCCTTCCGGCAGTGCGGGCAGAACCTCATACTGCGGCTGGATCATCTGCAATCCGCCTTCGTAGGTGTCCTGCTCCACTTTGCCGTGAATGGCCAGCAACTGGCCCGGCTGAATGATCTTCTGAAGATAGGGGGCGTTGAACCACTTGCAGCGCAGGTAGGAGCCGTTCTCGCCCACGTCGGCGCAAAAGATCCGCACGCGGCTGCGGCGCACCGGCAGCATCCCCGCCGATTTCACCTTTGCGATGACGGTCGCCATCTCTCCCGCGCGCACCTCTCCTGTCCCACGCAACCTCGCGCGGTCTTCATAGCGGAAGGGCAGGTAGTAGAGCAGGTCCTCCACCGTGGCAAGGCCTTTGTTTTCGAGCAGCCCGGAGCGTGGCTGGCCCACGCCCTTCACGTATTGCAGCGGTGTCGAGAGAGTGATCACGTCAGCGAATATAGCATGTCGCGCAGCCGCGCCGAGCCGGCTGCAAACAGTCCTCCGCCCCACCGGACCGGCATGGTAGAATCCTGCCATGGCCGGTGTTATTTTTGCCTGTTTTCATTGCGGACACCAGATCCAGGTGCTCGGCGGCACCCAGGTGCTCAAGAACGATACCTGCTCCCGGTGCGACGCCGACCTGCACTGCTGCCGCAACTGCCGGTTCTTTGACCCGTCGGTGAGCAACCAGTGCGGCGAACCGCAGGCCGAGTGGGTTCGGACCAAGGACCGCCGCAACTACTGCGATTATTTCGAGGCCAGCACGCAGATCCGGCTGGTCAGGAAATCCGGAACTTCCTCCGATGACGCCCGCAAGAAGTGGGACTCCTTATTCGGCAAATAGTCCGATAAATAATGCAATCAGTTGTCAGGATGCATGCTGGCCGGAAGGTCAGTTTTTGAAGGAATCTTTGACGCGCTCGACGATCTTAGGAATGATTGTTTCCATCGCATTGCGAACGGCTTTTTCGATGGCTACTGGATCGACCGGACGGGTTTCCGTGTCCGACCTCGAATCTTCCGCATCCCGGGAATCCTCGGCGGCTATCAACGGTTCCGGTTCCTCGGGGGACTCGGCAACCTCATCCAAAGCGCCTTCGGAAGGCACCGGTTCGTCAGGCTGGTCCTGAGTCGCGGTTATCGATTCCGAAATCTCCGCCAGCGGGGCTTCCACCCCGGCCTGATCCGTGTCCGGCTCAGCGGCAAGGGAAGAAATCTCCGGGACGGTGGTGGAGCCAACGAGTTGTTTCGGGTCGGGCGCTCCGGAGGCTTCGCTCAGATTATCGTAAACTTCCAAATCTTCGTTGGGAGTTTCATCCACCTGCATGGAGGCCGAATCCGTGATCAAGTCCGGGTCCCTTTCGTCGTCGCCATAGGCCTGGTCCGTGTCGGGCTCGACCGGGCTGGGGAGCGGCGACAAGCCGGAAGTTTCGGTGGAGGTTTCCGCCACGATCTGTTCCAGATCGCCCCAGGTAGCCGTGGCCTCCTCAAACAGTTTTTCTTCATCCGCCGTAAGCGCGGCAGGCTCCGCGGTCCAGGCGGCTTGCTGTGAGGTGTCCGTTTGCAGGTCCGGATCCATCAACGGCTCTGCGGCGAGGACATCCTCTGACGGTCCGGCTGGTGACAGTCCGGCAGGTGATGGTCCGGCAGACTCCATGACTCGAACGGATTCCTCCATCGTCTCCATTAGCGATTCCTGATCCAGCATCGGTGCGGCTTCGGCTTCGGGCTCAATGGGTGCTTCCGGGTTGAATTCCCGCAGTTCGGCGGGGAATTCCGTGGAAGCTTCGGCGGGCTCTGGCATCTCCTCGTGCATCATCACCGGAGCAGGTTCCGGCTCCGGGCTCTCGGATGGTTCCAGCAGGTCAGTAAGCATGCCCACCGCCTGCTGGCTCATTTCGGCGGGAACATCGAACTTTTCCTCCACCGGAGTCTTGATATCCTCAATCGCCCAGTCCGGATTCTCCTCGGGAAACTCATCGACAACTTCCTCGGCCAGCTTCTCGGCAGGCTGTTCCGCGACCGTAGCATCCGCCTGGGCCTTGCCCGGAGTAAAGCGTTTAGCGGCTTCGAGCAGTTCCCGGACCGTGGCCAGCAGGTTGGAGGATTCCAGAGGCTTCGTAATGAGCCCATCCGCCCCGGCCTTCTTTCCCTCCTCGGGATCGTAGGGTTCCATGGCTCCGATGATCAGCAGCACCGGGATGTGAGCAAAGTTCGGGTCCGATTTGATGTACCTGCAGACTTCGTAGCCGTCTCGGCCGGGCATAAAGACATCCGCCACGACCAGGTCCGGAAGAACCGAATCGAGGCTTTGCAGAGCCGCCTGCCCGTTGCCGACAGTGGTTACCTCGAAACCCTCTTCGCTGAGGATATTGGAACCCATTCGCTGGGCGTGGGTGCTGTCGTCTGCAATTAATATCCTGGTCAAAACACTACCACCTGCAGGGAAACTTCCCTGAAATGTTGATTATCGGCCAGATCAGGACGAAGTCAACAAAACTTCTGACGACAAGCTGTTTTCCCGTTATCAACTGGTTACTGCCCCGTGGAGAAAATGGCAAGCAGGAGTCCCGCGCCGGCGGAGGATGACGGTGCCGGACGTAGCCTTATTCTGCTATCAGCGCGGGATGGAAAAGGTCGTGGGATCGCTATCCGTCCCTGCTTTATTTATCGCCAGTCATTTCCCTTCATTGGCAATCATTGCGCCGAGGGTATCTGCTCCATGACGATGGCGGGCGGGGAGGAGGAAGAGGAGGTCCCGCCGCTGGAGGACTCCGCCGGGGTCTGCGAAGTGGTGGAGGCCAGGACGCCGTCCTGGGCCGGACCCTGCGCGGTCATGGTAGGAGGGGAAAGGATTCTCCCCTGAGCCGCGGAAACGTCCGGACGGCTGCTGAAACCGCTCCAGAGCGTGCCCCACAAGCCGCGGGAGCGGGCATGGGTCTGCTCATAGGTCATGCGGGCAACAGCCACCGGATCGGGGTCGGGAACCGTGGCCTCCAGCACACGCAACCGCTCGGTGGCCTCCTCCACATATTCGCTCAATGGATAGGAGCGGACGATGCGTGCGTAGTATCGGGCCGGGTCGTCGGTTTCGTCCTTTTCGGCCGGCTGGTAGCGATCCAGGGAGCGGGCCAGCAGGATCAGCGCCGTATCGGCGCGGCTGTAGTTGGGATAGCGCTCCACCAGCTCCTTCAGCCGGGGCTGGGCGGAAGGGTACATGGCCCGCAGAAAATAGAACCGGCCGACTTCATAGGCGCCATGGGCGATGATTTCCTGCACCTCGCGCAGCCGCTGCTCGGCCAGCGGGACGAAGGGTCCGTCCGGGTAGGTCATCAGCATGCGCTGGAACTCCTGCTCGGCGCGTTTGGCATGGGTCTGGTCGCGGTCCGGCCTTTCCATCTCGCGGTAATGGATCATGGCCACGCGCATCTGCGCCTCGCCGGCCTCGGCCATGGTGGGGAAAAAGGTGATGAAGTCGCGATACTCGGCCTCGGCCTGCAACAGGTCGCTGCTGGTCCCGCCGCGGTACCAGGAGTCCGCGATGCCGAGCTTGGCCTTGGCCAGGTATTCGCTGTCGGGATAGGTATTGATCAGCGTCTGCAGCAGCAGCCGCGCTTCGGTAAACCGGTTGCGCTCCAGGTCCTCCACGGCGCGCTCGAACAGCTCCACATCGGGCTGTTCGGAGTCCGTGATGAGGGGCGTGTCCAGCGCGTGCCGCCGGAAGCCGCATCCGGCCGCCAGCAACATCGCAAATGCCGGCATAGCGAATGCCAACATCGCAGATGGGATCATTCGGTTTTCTTTTTTCCTGCCTGCCATCAAAACATCCTCCTGGCCGTTTCCGCCGTAGCGAAGCCCGCGAATTGTCCCTCTCCTGACCGACTCTGTGCGCCCGACGCCATGGACTATGCTACATCTATGCAACAACTATGCAACGGGCAGACCATGGGCAGGCCACGAACAAACCATGGGCAGAGACGATCAGATATGCTGCAAAGTTGCATCCTGCGCAATCCGCAACATGCGCTCGACGCTCGCGCGCGGGTCCCCGGTTCCATAGACGCTGTTGCCAGCGACAACCCAATCCACACCGGCGCGCACGGCCTCGGCCACATTGTCCGGCGTCAGCCCGCCATCGATCTCGATGCGGAACCCGCAGTTGCGTTCCTGGCGTTCCCGCTCCAGCCGTCGCACTTTATCGAGTACGTAGGGGATGAACTTCTGCCCGCCAAAGCCCGGGTTGACCGACATGACGAGGACCAGGTCCGCCAGCTCCAGAATGGGGAAGACCGTTCCGACCGGTGTGGCCGGATTGATGGCCACGCCCGCCTCGGCGCCGCTCGACCGGATGAGGTTCAGAGTGCGATCCAGGTGGCGGCAGGCCTCCTGGTGCACGGTAACCACGTCGGCGCCCGCTTTGACGAAATCCGGGATGAAGTCGTCCGGGTTCTCGATCATCAGATGCACGTCGAGCAGCAGGTCCGTGGCGGCGCGCAGCGAGCGCACCACGGGCGGGCCGATCGTGATATTGGGCACGAAATGGCCGTCCATGACGTCCACGTGAATCACGTGGGCGCCGCCGGCCTTCACCGTCTCCATCGCCTCGCCCAGCCGGGCCATATCGGCCGACAGGATGGACGGAAGTATCTCGATTCTTCTACTCATGCAGACCCTGATCCTACTGCGTCGTTTCAGTATAGACTGCCCGGCAGGCGGGCGTAAACCCTGTTTCGAGCGACTGCTTGCCGGAGAGTGGATTACCCGTCCCCGGCATGTTCCAGGATGGCGGCGAAAAAACCGTCGGTGGACCCGGTGTCCGGCCCCGCAACCAGTCCCGTGGATGACCCCGCAACCGGAGACGTCGTCAGATATTCCGCTTCCAGCAGGTCGCGCCCGGCGGGCTGCAGAACCCGGTCCAGGCGAGCGATCTCCGAGCGCACGGGGACCAGGCGAAAATCCGGACGGGAACCCAGGAACGCCTCCACCACCTGCTGGTTTTCCTCCGGCTCCAGCGAGCAGGTGCTGTAGACGATGCGTCCGCCCGGTTTCAATACCTCCGAGGCCTGTTGCAGAAACATTTGCTGCTTTTCCGGCATGGCGTGGATGTCGGCCCGGCGCAACCGCCACTTCAGTTCCGGGTTTCGCCGGAGTGTGCCGGTGCCGGTGCAGGGGACATCGAGCAGGATGCGGTCGAATACGGCGCGGAAAGGCAGGGACCGCGTGCCGTCGAGCACGACGCGGCGGATGTTGGGGGCAGCAGAGAGCAACTGCCGCAGCCGGTGCGGATGGATGTCGCAGGCGATGACGCTCCCCTGGGGTCCGGCCCAGGCGGCGAGCAGCCCGGTCTTGTTGCCGGGCGCGGCACAGAGGTCCAGAACGATCTGGGCATTGTGCTGGGCATCCGATTGGACATTGGGCTGGACACCGATCAGGTGAGGGACAAGCTGGGAGGCTTCGTCCTGAATGACGCAGCCCGCCTGCAGAAAGGCCGGGGAGCGATTGAGGTTGCCCTCTTTCAAGGTGAGACTGGTTTTCAGCAAGTGTCCGGAAACGGCATCAATTCCCTCGCCGCGCAGGGCGTCGATCAGTTTTTCAGACGGGATGTCCCCCTCCCTCATCCGGAACGATGTGGAGGGAGACTGATTCGAGGCCCGTGCCAGGACGAGGGCCTCCCGCCCACCCAGACGCCGGGTCCAGCGCTCCAGCAGCCACTCGGGGAAAGAGGCTTCGACGGCCTGCCATGCGATATCGGTCATTCCGGCCGGGCGCAGGGTACTCAGCTCCAGCTTCTCCCCCTTGCGCAGAACGGCGTTCACCAACCCGGCGGCTGAGGCTTTGCCGGCCTGCTTCACCAGCTCCACGGTTTCATGGACTGCCGCGTGCGGGGGAACACGGTCCAGATACCGGAGCTGGTAGAGCCCCATCCAGAGCGCAACGCGCACGGGCGGGTCCAGCTTCGCCGTGGGCTTTCTGGTCAGTTGCTGCGCGATGAAGTCCAGCGTACCGCGCCATCGCAGCGTGCCCAGGACCAGTTGGGTGCAGAGCGCGGCGTCGCGTTCCGATAGTCCGTCGGTGAGCGGGGAGTGCAACAGGTCGGCGGCGAAGCTGGACTCGGTCTCGGTGCGAAGCAAAATCTGAAATCCGATGCGGCGGGCGGGTGAAGGCATGGTGTGCGGATGGTGAGGTGAAAGGTCTTTCCGGCGAAGCGGCCCGGCTACATCAACAGGTTCCGGGCTCCCACATAGGATTGCTGCTGCATGCGCGCCAGGTCCTGCTTGACCAGGTTGAGTCCGAAGACGCACCGCTCGAACTCCTCGGCCATCTTGCGGAAAAACCGCGCGTCGTGGCGGTACTCGAACTGATTGAACGCCGAAACGATGGTGTAGGATTCCTTGCCGGTGGCGATGTAGTCGACCAGGACGTCGAGCCGCAGGCGTCGCAGGCGCCAATGGTTCAGCGCTTCGGGGAACAACCCGGCGAAGAAAAGCGTGAAGTCGCCGATGTGCTTGCGAACTTCGCGTTCCCAGTCGAACGACGGCCCGTCGAGCAGAGGATTGGAGGCAATGAGCATCTCGCCCACGTCCTCGATGCGGTGGCCGCGCGTGTCGCGGATCTTGAATAGCGTGTCGGAACGGTGGAACTGGGTGAGCAGGTCGGCGAGATAGAGAATCAGTTCCGGGTCGGTGAGGCGCAGCGTCTCCTGAAAGTTGCGCTGCACGAGCTCGGTGAACAGGTCCTGGAGATTCTGGGAGGAGACGAGAGATTCGCTATCCGGATGAATCAGCGGGTCGGGAGTCATGGCTCAAATCCTCCTTTCCTTTTTAGATGCGCCGCACAATAGCGCCGGTGTTGTCTATTATCGGCACGATACAACCATTTTCCAGCCGGAGGTTGAATGCAAGAGTAACGGAAAGCGCACGCAGCAAGAGCAGAATCGAGTGGCAGGAATTGTGGGAAGGAAGTGGTCGCTATGGAATGACGTCGCCGGGAGGCGCGCTGCCTTGGCCATCCTCGCCCGGAACTGGGGCTTCTTCGTTGGAGCCGGAGTCGGACCCGGAGGCGGAGCCGCCACTGCTGGCGCCGCCGGCGTCACCGCCAGCCTCACCCGGTCCGTTGCCGCCGCGCGAGGCGCTGACCTGCGCCAGCGTGTCGCCGATGGCGCGGACGACGCGTCCGATGGCGCGGAAGGGCACGGTAGCTTGGGGTGGCGTGAGAGGCGCGCTTCCGATCACCTGCATCGTCTGGCCGGTTTCGACCAGGACCTCCTCGCCCGCAAACAGCCGGTGTCGGACGCCCACGGCCCCGCTTTCGACATAGACCAGGGTGTCATTCACCGCGTCGACTTCCACCTCGAAGACCGTGCCGCGGACGGAGATGACCGCCGTGGGTGAGGTGACGCGGATGGGGGTATCGTCCCGCGTGAGCTTCTGAATGTGGAAGCGGACCTTGCCGATATACAGGTCGATCAGGTCGCGCCAGTTGAAGCGGTTGGCGCGGAAGACGAAGCGGGTGTTGGGGAAGACCTCCATGGTGCTGCGGGAAAGAGGTTAACGTCCGGCAGATTCATGCTGGCATAGCCGTCCGAGCCGGTAACGATCACGTGGCCGAGGCCGATCTCCGCGCCTGGCTGCAGGACCCAGAGCTCGCTGCCGCGCTCGAGCGATACCTGACCGGCAAGCTCGGTGATCCGGGCCGAGTTCAGGTCCACCTGTGCGCGGGCCTGCGGCAGACAGAGCAGCGCAAGAGCCGCAACCAGACAGCCGAGCTGGAACCGTCTCCAGCGGGACGGTGCGCCGGCCAGTTGAGATAATCCCGGTTGGGGTAATCCCAAATGTCCCATCACACCCAAGTTGTAAGCGTCATTTCTCATTGTCGGTCGCACTCTGGCCCCATTGCTGGGACAAACGTCCTCAACCACAGAAAGTTATCAAAACAGTGCGGGAAATACCACTGAAATAACTGGCCGGGAGTTACCGACGTTTCACAGCCAATGACGTGGATGTGCTTTCGGCCTACCCGCACGGGCCGGGGCCGGGGCCAGGGCAGAGCCGGTGCGGGGAGAGGCGCGGTAATGTGCGGCGCGGTACAAAGTGGCGCAAGGTGCGGTAATGGCGGTAATGTGCGGTGCGGTTGACCGTCTCTCCGCTGCTTTGCTAAAATGGTCAGATTCGAGTGCCACCGCAGCGGTCAGGTAGCCACGTAGCCAAGCCAGGTAGCCAGGTCAGGTAGAGTGATGAGCCCCACAAACGAGGACAACAGCGAATCCGAGGGATTCTCCAAGTGGCGGGCCGGGGGACATACCTCCATCGCCGGTTCACTCGCCGAAGCCGCCGAACGGGCCCATCGCACCGGCGCCACCGCCCTCCAGATTTTCTCCAGCAGTCCGCGCATGTGGCGCGTCCGCGATTTTTCCGCCGAGGAGATCTCCCGGCTATCCGAATTGCGGCGCGATTACGATCTCACGCCGCTCGTGATCCATTGCAGCTATCTGATCAACATGGCCTCCCCGGACGATGCGTTGCGCCAGCGATCCACCGAAGCCTTTGCCGGTGAGATCCGCCGTGCCGAGGCCATCGGGGCCGAGTTCCTGGTGCTGCATCCGGGCAGCTTCCGCGACAGTTCGCCGGAGCAGGGCATCCAGGCATTGACCGCATCGATCCGCGCCGCATCCCGCATCGCGCCGCCGAAAAGAGTAACCATCCTCGTCGAGAACATGTGCGGGCAGGGCAACGTGCTGGGCGGCACGTTCGAGCAGTTGGCGGAGATTCTCGCTCGTCTGGACGGGCTCCCCGTGGACTGCTGCATCGACACGGCGCATTGCTACGCCGCGGGCATGGACGTGTCCACGCCCAAGGGGCTGGAGGCGATGGTGGCTTCCTTCGAGGCCGCTGTCGGCTGGCGTCGCGTGCCCGTGATCCACGCCAACGACTGCGCCTCCGCGCTCGGCTCGCATTTGGACCGCCACCAGCACATCGGCGAGGGCCAGATCGGACTGGCTGGCTTCCGTCGCATCGTGAACCATCCCGCTCTGCGAGACAAGGCCTTCATACTGGAGACCCCGGTGGACGAGGAAGGCGATGACCGCCGTAACCTGGAAGCGCTGCGGTCGCTGAGGACGAGCCGCTCCGGCAGACCCGCACGCGCCACTGGCGCCTCAGTCGCCACCGAGCGGCGAAAGGCAACCTCCCCCACAAAACCGAACACGGACCGGGACCGCACAACCCGGTCGGCAACCAGAAAGGCAGGCAGGTGACAACAACCTCTACGGGGACCTCCACCGGCAGTTACGACCACGCAACGATTGAAGAAAAATGGCGGCAGAAATGGAAGCGGCAGGGGAGCAAGCCGGCGTCCCCGGACCCGTCCCGGCCGAAGTATTACGTTCTGGAGATGCTGCCCTACCCTTCCGGCCGTCTGCACATGGGCCACATTCGCAACTACTCGATTGGCGACGCCCTGGCGCGCTACAAGCGCATGAAGGGCTTCAACGTCCTGCATCCGATGGGGTGGGATTCCTACGGGCTCCCGGCGGAAAACGCCGCCATCAAGAACAATATCCATCCCCGCCAGTGGACGCGCGACAACATCGCGTATATGAAGGGCCAGTTCGAGCGTTTCGGTTTCAGCTATGACTGGACCAAGGAACTCTCCACCTGCGAGCCGGAGTATTACCGCTGGAACCAGTGGATTTTCCTGAAGATGCTGGAGCGCGGGCTGGCTTACCGCAAGAACAGCAAGGTCAACTGGTGTCCGGAGTGCGCCACCGTGCTGGCCAACGAACAGGTGGTGAACGACTGCTGCTGGCGACATGAGACCACCCTAGTGGAGCAGAAAGAGCTGGAGCAGTGGTTCTTCCGCATCACCGAATACGCAGATGCCCTGCTGCAGGACATGGAGAAGCTCACCATCTGGCCCGATCGCGTTCTGGCCATGCAGCGCAACTGGATCGGCAAATCGGTCGGCGCCCGCATCGACTTCCAGGTGGATGGCCTCGCCGAATCCATCACCGTCTTCACCACCCGCGTCGATACCATCTACGGCGCCACGGCCGTCATCCTGGCCCCCGAGCATCCGCTGGTGGAAAAGCTCACCACCGGCGTCCCGGGCGCAGGCAGCATCCAGGCCCAGGTGGAGCAGATGAAGGCGGCGCGCTCCACGGCCGCGGCCGGCGAAACCGAAAAACTCGGGATCTACCTGGGCCGGTTCGCCGTGAACCCGTTCACCGAAGAGCCTGTACCCATCTGGGTCTCCAACTTCGTTCTCATGGGATACGGCACCGGCGCCATCATGACCGTCCCGGCGCATGATGAGCGCGACTTCGAGTTCGCCACTAAGTACCGGCTTCCCATCAAGCCCGTCGTGCAGCCGCCCGATGTCCCGATCAATGTCCCGATCAAGCCTCAGCGGCTGGAACAGGCCTATACCGGCTACGGAACGCTGTCGGATTCCGGTCCCTTCTCGGGCCTCACCTCCGAGGAAGCTCTGGGGAAGATGACCGGCTACGCCGTCGAGAAAGGCTTCGGCCAGCTGGAGACCACCTACCGCTTGAAGGACTGGGGCATCTCCCGGCAGCGTTATTGGGGCACCCCGATTCCGGTCATCTACTGTTCCACCTGCGGCGTGGTCCCGGTCCCCTACGATCAGTTGCCGGTCTTGCTGCCCGAGAATGTTCAGATCACCGGCCAGGGCCAGTCCCCGCTGCGCGCCGACCCGGAGTTTCTGAACACCACGTGTCCGAAATGCAATGGTCCGGCCGAGCGCGAGACCGACACGATGGACACCTTCGTCGATTCCTCGTGGTATTTCTACCGTTACACGGACCCCACCGAGACCTCCGCGCCGGTCAACTCCGAAGCGGTGAACTACTGGTTTCCCATCGATCAGTATATCGGCGGAATCGAACACGCCATCCTGCACCTGATCTACTCGCGGTTTTTCGCCAAGGTGCTGCGCGACCTGGGCCTCTCGAAGGTGGATGAGCCGGCTGTGCGGCTGTTCACGCAGGGGATGGTCATCAAGGACGGGGCCAAGATGTCCAAATCCAAGGGGAATCTGGTGGACCCGAACGACATGGTGGCCCATTATGGCTCCGACACCACGCGGATGTACGTGCTGTTCGCCGCGCCTCCGGAGAAGGATCTGGAATGGAACGCCGCGGGCGTCGAGGGCATCTATCGCTTCGTGGGCCGCGTGTTCCGTTTCCTCAGCAAGCACGCTGCCGCGTTGCAGGGCGTACCGGCCCCGGGCACGGCGGACGCCAGCCTCTCCGAGGATGACCGCAAGGTGCTGCGGAAGTTGCATCAGACCATCCGGCGCATCACGGCGGACTTTGAAGGCCGCTGGCACTTCAACACCGACATCGCCGCGTTGATGGAGCTGACCAATATGCTCTACAGCGTGGAAGGCAAGGTATCGCCGCCCATGCTGCGGGAGGTGCTGGAGGGGATGAGCAAGCTGCTTTCCCCCTTCGCGCCTTATCTGGCCCACCATCTCTGGCAGGAGCTGGGACACGAGGAAGATCTGATGGAAGTGGAGTGGCCCGGCTTCGATCCCCTGCTAGCCAAAGAAGAGGAACGCGAGATTCCGGTGCAGATTAACGGGCGGCTGCGCAGCAAGATTCTGGTGTGCGAGGACTTGCCGGCCGAGGATCTGCAGGATGCCGCGCTGGCCGACGCGCGTATCGTTCAGATGCTCGCGGGGCAGCAGGTGGTGAAGATCATCGTGATCCCGAACAAGCTCGTCAACATCGTCGTCGGCCGGAGCTAATCCCGCTGTCCTACTGGGGATGAATTTCCTGGAACGTCTGGTGTGTCTGATTCGTCGATGTAATAGATGTACCCCGAGGCAAATGCTCGAATTTCCTGAAGTGAAGAGGAATAAAAAAGCGACTGAGTTTTTGCGGCTTAAGCCACAATTCGAGGCGCTTGGCGACTCTTCTCAGACGCAAAGTTAAGTTAACAAGAAACGGTTGGCCCGGTCAATAGACATGAGATAAGGTAACCCAAGATCGGAGGAATCGCAGGCATGAGTCTGACGGGTTTTCTAAAGGCCAATGCCGACGTTCGAGCTGAATTCCGGACTCACTTTGAAAAACCCTGGTTTTGGCTCAAAGCTGACATCAAGGCGCCTCCACTAACTGAAAGCTGGTCTCTTACCGGGACCGCCTTCGATTACCTTCTTCGGTTTTACGTCCAAAAACTTAATCCCCGGACAAAAACTCAATCCTGGGTTGCGGAAGAAGCAATTGCCCGACTGGAAAGGGAGAAGGAAATCCAAGGGGAGGCGAACCGGTTACTCAGCGATGCTAAACTGCTTCATGCTCGTTTCCTGGAGTCGCGTGATAAGAGGCCGAGAAAAAAGCTAATCGAAGCGGCTGTCAGACTCGCCTATTTCGATACCATCTACAGAGTGGGAATATTGGACGAGAACGTATTCAATCCGATTCCCACTGCAATCGTGGACGATCTACAAGCTATGCTTCATCTTGTTACACCGGAATATTTTGTTAGCCGGAGGCGTTGTATTCTTAACCCAACCTTTGGTAAGGCATCTAGCTTGGTCAATGGAGCTGATGCCGATTTGATTATCGATGAAACCTTGATTGATATTAAAACGACAAAGAATTTAAAGTTTGAAAGGGAAATGTTCAACCAACTTGTTGGGTACTACGTGCTCTCCCGCATAGGAGGTATCGATCATTCACGATTCAGGACGATCAAATACTTGGCCGTCTACTATTCGAGATACGGAATTTTGCATCGGATACCCGTTTCGAGTTTTGTTGATGAAACCAGACTGACTCCTTTCTTGCGATGGTTTAAGGCACGGGCTCGGCGTGCATACTCTAATCGTATTACCGAAGCTCATGACCTAGGTATTTGAGAAGAAGATCACTAACTTGAAGAGATGGAGTAATTAAAAGAATTATGGCTTCCGGCAATGGCATCGTGGTCCTGGATTTCGGCGGGCAGTACACGCAACTGATCGCCCGGCGCATCCGCGAGCATCACGTCCGCAGCGTTATCGTTCCGTTCAACACGCCCCTGGCCGAGCTGCGCGAGTTGGACCCGGAAGGCCTGGTCCTATCCGGCGGTCCCAGCTCCGTAACCGATCCCGAGGCGCCGCACGCCGACCCCGGGGTGCTGGAGATGGGCGTTCCCATACTCGGCATCTGCTACGGCCTGCACTGGATCACCGGCCGGCTGGGCGGCAAGGTTCGCTCGGCGCCGCAGCACGAGTACGGCCGCGCGCAGTTGGAAGTAGACGGCGAGCCGGCCCCCTCCGCTCTGTTCCGTTCCGTCCCCTCTCCCCTGCCCGTCTGGATGAGCCACGGCGACGAGGTCATCGATCTTGCGCCCGGTTTCCGTGTGGCGGCCCGCACCGGTGCCGCCATCGGAGCGATCGAGGACGCCGGCAGGCGCATCTACGCCGTCCAGTTCCATCCCGAGGTCCGCCACACCGCGCACGGCGAGCAGATCCTCGCCAATTTTCTTTTCGACATCTGCAAGGCCCCTCCCCTCTGGGTTCCCCAGGCCTTCATCCAGCAGACGGTCGCGAGCATCCGCGAGCGGGTGGGCGATGGCATCGCTCTCTGCGCGCTGAGCGGCGGCGTGGACTCCTCGGTAGCCGCGGCGCTGGTCAGCCGCGCCATCGGCGACCGTCTGCACTGCATCTTCGTCAACAACGGCGTGCTGCGGAAAAACGAATTCGAATCGGTAACGGCGACCATGGGCCGCCTCGGACTGAACCTCACCCCGGTCGATGCCACAAGCCGGTTCCTGGAAAAACTTTCTGGAGTTACCGACCCGGAGCAGAAGCGCCGCATCATCGGCAACGAGTTCATCTACGTCTTCGAGGAAGAAGCCCTCCGGCTCGGCAAGGTGGATTTTCTGGTGCAGGGAACGCTCTATCCGGACGTGATCGAATCGGTTTCCGTGCGCGGACCCTCGGCGACGATCAAGTCGCACCACAACGTGGGCGGGTTGCCGGAGACGATGAAGATGCAGCTGATCGAGCCACTGCGAGAGCTGTTCAAGGACGAGGTTCGCCGGGTGGGCGCCGATCTGGGGCTGGACCCGGAGATCCTGAACCGCCAGCCGTTCCCGGGCCCGGGGCTGGCCGTGCGCATCCTGGGCGAGGTTACCTCCGAGCGTCTGGAGCTACTGCGCGGGGCCGACGAGATCGTGCAGGAGGAGATCGGCGCGGCGGCGCTTTATGAGAGTATCTGGCAGTCTTTTGCAGTGCTGCTGCCCGTGCGCAGCGTGGGCGTGAAGGGCGACCAGCGGACCTATGGCTACACCATCGCGCTGCGCGCCGTGCACTCGGAGGACGGCATGACGGCCGACTGGGTGCGCCTGCCCTATGACCTGCTGGAGAAGATCTCCAACCGTATCGTGAACGAGGTCCACGGCATCAGCCGCGTGGTCTACGACATCTCCTCCAAGCCGCCCGGCACCATTGAGTGGGAGTAGCGGGCGAGTGCGAGTAGCGCCCACGGCCGTCCGTGGGCCGGGGACGATTTAAATTCCCTCGCCGCCTGAAAAAATCCGGCAACTCAGTTGCAAAATTCCCGCCGGTTTGCGTTACAATACCGCCAAGCGTAATGATTCTTTGAGGTTCCGATCCCAGTGGATGGGATTTTTCATGTAACCGATGGATGAATATGAGTGTCCCACGCAACATGGAAGCAGTATTGCCAATCCCGGAGGTCCTGGAGGCCCCGGCGGCGACCACTGGTCTGGATTGGGAAACCGCGCTGGTGCGCAACTGCCAGTCCGGCGACCCGGAGGCGTTCCGCATGCTGGTGGAACGGTATCAGAGCCGTGTGTTTTCCATCGCTCATACGCTGGTGCGCGAGCGCGCCGATGTGGAGGATATCGCCCAGCAGGTGTTCACCAAGGTGTACTTACGCATCCGCGACTTCGATTTCCGCGCCGCGCTGATCACCTGGATGTACCGCATCACCGTGAATGAGTGCTACAACCATCTGCGCAAGAACCGCCCGTCGCGCTGGCTCCGGAGCGCCGACATGACCGAGGACGAGGCCCGCCGGATGGAAAACACGCGCAGCACCGCTCCGGCGCCCGACCGCCAGGCGGAGCTGGCCCAGACCGTCTCCTTACTGCTTGGCCGCGTATCTTCGGAGGAGCGGCTGCTACTGGTGATGAAGGAAGTGGAAGGCTACTCGGTGCAGGATCTTTCCGAGATGTTCGCCTGCAACGAGAACACCATCAAGGTGAAACTATTCCGCGCGCGCAGGAAGCTGGCCAGTCTGGCCCGCAAGAGTTTCCTGCGAGGCAAGTGAGTCAAGTAAGGAGGCAGCCATGAACTTTCACGTTCGCGAACAGATGGATGAATACTTGCTGAGGCTCCTCAATACCTCCGAGACTCTCTACCTGGAAAGCCACGTGCGGCAGTGCCCTGGTTGCGCCGCCGCCTTGCGGGATGCGCGGCAGACGCGCCAGTGCGTCGAGCTTCTGATGCCTACCGAGCCACCGCCGCAGCCCGGCCCGGATTTTTACGAGCGCGTGCAGAACTCCATCGAGCGGAGACAATCGCAGACGCTGTTCACCCGGCTCAGTGTGCAGTTGCGGCCCCGGCTGGCCTACCCGCTGGTCTCGCTCGCTGTATTGCTCGTTGCCTGGACGCTGACCTTGCAGCCACCGGAGACCGAGGACGGCTTTGCCGCGATGGAATTTGAATCCGTCGAGTTCGCTTCACTGACCAACGCGAACGGCGATCCGGGTTCCGGCCTGGACCCGGTAACACTGAACTTCGTTGAAATGATCCGGGAAGATTAGAGACGATCATGCCTAAGCTGGGAGACAGAAAACGCGCCGGGTTGTTCGTCCTGCTTGTTTTTTTGTGCGGGGCGGCCAGCGGCGCCATCGGCGTGAACCTGTGGGAGCGGGTCAAGACCACCGTCTCCGCCGCCAACTCCGGCGCCGCCTCCACGGCGCCTTCGCCCACCCGCCGCCGCGCCATTGAATGGTTCAGCGAGCGTCTGAACCTGAACCCCGGTCAACGCGAACAGCTCACGCTGATCCTGGATGAAACCCGCGCCTCCTACAAGCTGAAGGAGCGCGAGATCAACGAGTTGCGCGAGGCCGGCTACGCCCGGATCCGCGAAATCCTCGATCCCGAGCAGGCCGCCCGGTTCGATGTTCTTGTCGCCGAGCGCCGCGAAAAGCGCGAGAAGAAAAAACACTGATTCTTCCTGTACGTCGCCACACACACACAGCCGAGCCCTGCTTCCTCTGGAGCGATCAGCCACGGCTTCGAATTCGCCGCACCTCCCGGCCTCATCACGCGCCCATCACGCTCCCATTACGCAATAATGCTCAGCTGATGCTCGCTCCCGTCCCCCCGCCACTGGTCCCGCGGTCCTAGGCCGTACTAAGACCCGAGACCCCCCGCAATTTGAGGCCTGCGGGTGATGGCGCAATCTCTCCCGGCAGGCGACAAGCTGTTTGTGGCCGACAGCAGACAACCAACTACAATACCCGCCGGCAACCGCGGGGAAAGGGTAAAGGGGGAGGATAAAATGATGATGCACTCTTACTCCAGAAGTTCCGGCGGCGTGGTTCTCTTCGACCACCTCTATGACCCTGAATACGGACCGGAAACCGTTTCGTCCTCTTGGACCCCTTTGGCCGGCCTGACGCTGGCTGCGGTCGCCGCAGCCGGAATCATCTCCCGGTGGCGGAGGCTCCGTCACCGCTAATCGACTTTGTTCCTCTTTTTCCTAGAGTGGCGCGCTTTCTCCTTCTGGCGCGCCCTCTCTTTTTTTGTCCTTCCTTGAATTTCCCGCCGTCCGGGCATATCTTCTAATTTACGGTTCTCCCATGACGAAACATGAGGAGACCGGAATTCACCATGCCCAACACCGTCCCGAAAGTTCCCGTCCGCATCACCGTCAACCAAACCGAGCACACGGCCGAGATCGAACCGCGCCTTTTGCTGGTCCAGTTCTTGCGCGATCTCCTCGACCTCACCGGCACCCATATCGGCTGCGAGACCGGCCTGTGCGGCGCCTGCACCGTCCTGCTTGATGGTGAGGCGGTCAAGTCCTGCCTGGTGCTGGCCGTGCAGGCCGACGGCTCGGAGGTGAAAACGGTCGAAGGGCTGTCCCGCAACGGCGCGCTCGACGCCGTGCAAACGGCCTTCCGGCAGGAACACGGCCTGCAATGCGGGTACTGTACTCCCGGCATGCTCCTGACCGCCCACGACCTGCTGGCCCGGTCCCCCGATCCCACCGACGCCGAGATTCGCCGCGCCATCGACGGCAACCTCTGCCGCTGCACCGGCTACCAGATGATCGTCGCCGCCGTCCGCAGCGCCGCCCACAGTCAGCGCGCCTCCACGACCGCCACTCCCGGCCAGGAGGCTTCCAGCTAACCCATGTCCCAGCTACCCTACGTCGGCCGTTCGGTCCTTCGTAGCGAGGACCAACGCCTGCTCACCGGCCAGGGTCAGTTCGTCGATGACATCCGTCTGCCCGGCGTCGCGCACCTCGTGCTGCTCCGCGGCCCCTATGCCCATGCCCGCATCACGCGGATCGATACCGTGCGCGCTCGCGCCATGCCCGGCGTCATCGGCGTCTTCACCGGCGAGGATCTCCGCGACGCTCTCGGCACCGTTCCGTTCATGTCCCGGCTGCGCGATTTCAAGGTCCCGCCCCACTATCACCTGGCTGTCGGCCGCGTCCGTTTTCTTGGCGAGCCGGTCGCGGCGCTGGTTGCCGAGAATCTTTTTGCCGCCCACGATGCGCTGGACACAATTGAGGTCGAATACGATCCCCTGCCGGTGGTCTCCGATCCGGAACAGGCCGCCGAAAAAGACTCGCCCGTCATCTACGAGGAGTTCCAGACCAACATCGCGGGCCGCCACAGCGTCATCTCCGGCGACGTGCTGGAAGCTTTTCGCGAGGCCGATCACGTCGTCAAGGCGCGTCTCGTCAATCAACGTCTCGCCCCGTCGCCCATCGAATGCCGCGCGGTGCTGGCCAGCCACCAGGCGGGCGAGAACCTGCTCACCCTGTGGAGCGCCACGCAGATTCCCCACCTGCTGCGCAACTATCTGGCCCGCACGCTCCGGTTTCCCGACCACCGCCTGCGCGTCATTGCGCCCGATGTGGGCGGCGGCTTCGGCGCCAAGCTGAACGTCTATGCCGAGGAAGCTCTCGTTCCCTGGCTCGCCATGCGTCTCCACCGGCCCGTGAAGTGGGTCGAGACGCGGCGGGAAAATCTTCGCTCCACCATCCACGGACGCGGCCAGATCAGCCGCATGGAGATGGCGCTCAAAAACGACGGCGCCATCCTCGGCCTCCGCTGCCGCACCGTCGCCGATCTCGGAGCCTATCTCCAGTTGTTCACCGCATCCATTCCCACCTCCACGGCCAACATCGCCACCGGCAGCTACCGCATTCCGGCCTACTCCTTCGGGCTCACCGAGGTGTTCACGAACAGGATGTCCACTGACGCCTACCGGGGCGCGGGACGGCCCGAAGGGATTTATCTGATCGAGCGCATGATGGACATCGCCGCCGCCGAGCTGGACATGGACCCGGCCGAGCTGCGCCGCCGCAACCTCATCACGCCGCGCGAGCTGCCCTATACCACCCCGGCTGGACTGGTCTTCGAATCGGTCAACTTTCCCGCCGCCATGCGCAAGGCATTGCGGGCCGCGGACTATCGCGGCTGGCGCCGTAAGCAGAAACAGCAACGCCGCCGCAAAAAGATGTCTGCCGCCGAACCAATTATCGGCATCGGCCTCGCCAACTATGTCGAGTCCTGCGGCCCCGGTCCCAGCAGCAAGCACCCGCCCACCGGCGGCTGGGAGAGCGCCACGGTGCGCGTGGAGCCTTCCGGCCGCGTTACCGTACTCACCGGCTCCTCGCCCCACGGGCAGGGTGAGGAGACCAGCTTCGCGCAGATCATCGCTGACGAACTGCGCGTCCGGCCAGAGAACGTCGCCGTGATCCACGGCGATACGCTGGCCGTCCCGGCCGGCGTGGGAACCTTCGGGAGCCGCGGCACCGCCATCGGCGGCAGCGCCGTCTACATGTCGGCGCAGAAGCTCAAAAAGAAGATGACCGCCATCGCCGCGCATCTTCTGGATATAAAAACATCCGATCTGCTGTGGACTGATGAGGGTTTTCAGGGCCGCGCCGGGACCGCCGGGTCCGAAGAAAAGCTCACCATGGACGACGTCGTGCTCGCCGCCTATCGTGCCCGCAACCTTCCCTCGCGCATGGAGCCGGGGCTGGAGGCCAACAGCTATTTCCGTCCCTCGGGATACAACTTCCCCTGCGGCACGCACGTCTCGATTGTCGAGATCGACCGGGAGACCGGCGAGGTCCGCATTGTGCGCTTTGTCGCGGTGGATGATTGCGGCCGCGTCATCAACCCTCTGCTGGTCGCGGGGCAGTTGCAGGGCGGCATCGCGCAGGGCATCGGGCAGGCGCTCTATGAGCAGATCGTCTATGACGAGAACGGGCAGTTGCTCACCGGCTCGCTGATGGACTACTGCGTCCCGCGCGCGCTGCAACTGCCATCTTACGAGTGCCTGCGCGCCGAGACGCCCACGAAATCCAATCCGCTCGGCGTCAAAGGCGTGGGAGAGTCCGGCACCATCGGCGCCATCCCGGCGGTCGTCAACGCGGTGATGGACGCGCTCGCGCCCTGGGGCGTGCGCCATCTGGATATGCCACTGACGCCGGAAAAAATCTGGCAGGCAATGCACCGCACTGCCGGGAAATAGAGCAATACTACCGTTGCCTCGTCAAGAAACACTGCGCGGGATGGACGCCAAATTCCGCAAGATTGAGTAGAGGAACTTGAAGTAGATAAGTTAAACATTATCCGACGGCTGGTCTGGTGGCGATATATCCTTACATTGCCAACATCCGTGGCGTCACGAATGCGCTACGAAACGCCCATTGACCGGGAGACCGAAGGAGGCCGAATGAATAGGCAAACACGTTTAACCCTGATTGGACTCTGGTGCATGGGGCTGGTTTTTACACAAGCGTCCTGCCAGTTCTTGGGAGAGTTGGGTAGCTCAACCTGGGAAAGCTATAACAAGGCGGGCGAGGATGCTTATCAGCAAGGCAACTATGCCGAAGCGGAAAAGCAGTTACTGGCTGCCCGCGCCGAAGCGGAACGATTCGCCCCGGATGACCCCCGTTTAGGCACCAGCCTCAACAACCTGGCGGAGCTATACCGCAATCAGGGGAAGTACGCCGAGGCCGAGCCACTCTACCAGCGCTCGCTGGCGATCTGGGAGAAAGCCCTGGGGCCGGAACATCCCAACGTAGCCGCGAGCCTGAACAACCTGGCGACGCTGTACCGCGCTCAGGGGAAGTACGCCGAGGCCGAGCCACTTTACCAGCGCTCGCTGGCCATTGACGAGAAAGCTCTAGGGCCGAATCATCCCGGGGTGGCCACCGACCTGAACAACCTGGCGGAGCTATACCGCACCCAGGGGAAGTACGCCGAGGCCGAGCCACTCTACCAGCGCGCCCTAGTGATCTATGAGAAAGCTCTGGGGCCGGAGCATCCCAACGTGGCCACGAGCCTGGAGAACTACGCAGACCTTCTACGCGAAATGGGGCCCAACGAGGAAGCTGCTGAAATGGAAGCGCGTGCCCAGTAGGCCCTGCAGGACGCAGGCGGGAAATAGACTCTATGCATTCGGCTCCTTTTACTTACGTCCGCGCCACGAGCTTGGAGGAGGCCACGCGCTTTCTCGCCGAGCATGCTCATGAGGAAAACGACACGAAGATTCTCGCCGGTGGCCAGAGCCTCATCCCGCTGCTCAAGCTGCGCTTCGCCGCGCCCGCTTATCTGCTCGACATAGCGCGGCTCGAAACGCTGCGGGAGATTCACGACCGCACGAATGCCATCGAGATCGGCAGCCTCGCAACGCACGCACAGATTGAAAGCTCCCCATTGCTCCGTGATGCCTGCCCCTTGCTGGCCGAGACGGCCGCCGAGATCGGCGACGTGCAGGTGCGCCATCGCGGCACCATCGGCGGCAGCCTCGCTCATGCCGATCCGTCCGGCGATCTTCCCGCCGCCGCTCTCGCCCTCAACGCTCAGTTGACCCTGGCCAGTGTCCGCGGAGAGCGCGTTGTCGCGGCCCGGGATTTTTTCGTCGAGCTGATGACCACCGCGCTCGAGCCGGACGAGATCATCACCAGCATCCGCATCCCGAAATTGCCGAAATCTTCGGGGTCAGC
Source organism: Terriglobia bacterium (assembly GCA_963662495.2). Classification (GTDB taxonomy): domain Bacteria; phylum Acidobacteriota; class Terriglobia; order 2-12-FULL-54-10; family 2-12-FULL-54-10; genus SHUM01. The sequence goes on along the minus strand of CAXVYQ010000004.1, from coordinate 160,756 downwards.
CTACGTCAAGTTCCGGCAGCAGGCCTCGGGTTTCGCCATCGCCGGCGTCGCCTCGATTGTCGAGTTGGACGAGGCGGGGAAGATCGTCAATCCGCGCGTCGCCGTTACCGGGATCGGCGCAGTGCCGTATCGGGCCGCAAGGGTCGAGAAAAAACTGGCCGGAATGTCTCACGAAAGGTTCGGTAGGTTGGATTCTTCCGAGTTTTCCGAGTTCGCGACTTTTTCTGGTCTCGAAACTCGGGATATGGACGTTCTCTCGGACCTGCACGCCGGTGAGCGGTACCGCCGCCATCTGGCGGGGGTCTATACCCGGCGGTCCTTATCCCAGGCCATCGCCCGTGCACTCGGGCACGCTCTGCAACATGCGCGGACCCGGAACGAATAATTATTGCATGTTATTGGTTATAATAATGATATCTATACCAGATAGCGTGCGACGACCGGGTCCCATTTGCCCTGCACCCGCAGGATATACTCCAGCGCCTCGCGCACCGCGCCTTCTCCGCCTCGCCGCCCGGTAACGAGATGGGCCGAGGTTTTCAACTCCTCGGCAGCATTCGCCACCGCCACGGAAAACCCCGTCTGCCGGATCATCGGAAAGTCATGGAAGTCGTCTCCTATGTAGCAGATAGAGGCTTCATCGAGGCCGAGTTTGTCCAGGATTTCCAGGTACGATTCGATCTTATTCTTGCTCCCCTGCACCACCAGTTCGATTCCCAGTTCCATCGCGCGATAGGCCACGCTCTCCGATTTCCGGCCGGTCAAAATACCCGTTCGCAGCCCCGCCCGGTGGGCGAAAGTAATCCCGACACCGTCCTGCACATTGAAGGATTTGATCTCCTGCAAACCACCGTCCCCATTGGGGACGAGCAGGATCTGTCCATTGGTGAGAACGCCGTCCACATCCATCAGAATGAATTCCACGCGGCGTGCGCGCTGCTCGGCGTCCGGCGATAGAATTGGTTTGGTCACAAGATTTTCAGGTTCGAAAAGCAGATTCGAATGCGTCCGCTGATACGGCTCAGATCATCTCCGTGGTCCACAGATCGTGCAGATGGATGAGCCCTTCCAGACGGCCTTTTGCGTCCACCACGGGGAGCGCGGTGATCTCTTTGGACTCCATCAGGTTCAGGGCTTTGGTGGCCAGGTTGCGCCGCGATATGGTCGCCGGTTTCGCGGTCATGCACTCGCCGGCGGTCTGCTCCATCAGATTGTTGCGGGACTGAATCAGCCGGCGCAGGTCGCCGTCGGTAATCACGCCCACGAGCCGGTTCCCCTTTTCCACTACGCAGGCCATGCCGAAGTCGCGTCCATCCGGCTTGCGGGCGCGCGAGATGGCATCAATCACATTCCGCATGGAAGCGTCCGTCCGGACCACTGCTATGGTCTTGGTCTCGTGCATCAGGTGTTCCACGCGCATCAACCTGCGGCCCAGACCACCGCCGGGATGCAGTTCGGCGAAATCGTCTTCCTGAAATCCCTTGCGCTCCAGCAGCGCGATGGCGAGGGCATCGCCGAGGGCGAGAGACGCCGTGGTGCTGGCCGTGGGCGCCAGGTTCAGCGAACAGGCTTCGCGGCTGACGCTGACGTCGAGCGTGATGTCACTGGCCTGCCCCAGCGTGGATTTGCGCTGGCCGGTCATGCTGATGAGCGGAATACCCAGTCGCTTGATGCGGTCCAGCAGGCGGAGGATCTCATCGGTCTCCCCGCTATAGGAGAGCGCGATGACCGTATCTCCCCGAACCACCATGCCCATGTCGCCATGGACGGCCTCGGCCGGATGCAGAAACAACGCCGGAGTTCCGGTGCTGGAAAGCGTGGCGGCGATCTTCCGCGCGATCAACCCGGACTTACCCATGCCGGTAACGATCACCCGCCCTTCGGTATCCTCCAGCAGCGTCAGAGCCTCGCTAAAATTGCCGTCCAGACGCCGAGTGAGGGCCGCAATCGCATCGGCTTCGGTCTTCAGAACTTTGCGCGCGGTTGCCAGGGCCGAGCGCGGGGACTTGCCGGACCGTATGTTGCTATTGGGGCGGGTGCTCTTGGCACTGGCGCCAGTGGGGCGGGTGACATTACTCCGACTGTCGGGCGGCCGCGTGTCGGGCGACCGCGTGTCAATCGAGATGGCCTCCGCTTTTTTCTTATCGGGTTTCTTCATGAAACTTCACTGGACATTCTATCAAAGCAGCGCCTGCTCGGGCTATGGAAGCCGAAGCTGGGGTCGAAAAACTCAGGGCCGCAGAAGTCAGGGCAGCTCAAGCCATGGGCGGTCAAGCCAAGGACGAACAAGGCGGTCGATCGCGGTGAGCCGTTCGAGCAACCCCTCGAGCTGGGCGAGCGGCAGGGCGTTCGCTCCGTCGGAGAGCGCCGCTTCGGGATTGTCGTGAACCTCCAGGAACAGACCATCGACTCCGGCCCCGACTCCGGCGCGGGCCAGCGGTTCGATGAACTCAGGCTGCCCACCGCTTGCGTTGCCCGCCCCGCCGGGCAACTGCACGCTGTGCGTTACGTCGAGCACAACGGGGCATCCGGTCTTTCTCATCAGGGGCAGCGAGCGCATGTCCACGACCAGATTATTATAGCCAAACGAGGAGCCGCGCTCAGTAAGCACGATGCGCTCATTGCCCGTGCCGCGAACCTTCTCGACGGCGTGGGCCATCTCCTGCGGCGAGACGAACTGGCCCTTCTTGATGTTGACGATGGCACCGGTGCGGCCGGCGGCGACGAGCAGGTCGGTCTGGCGGCAGAGGAAGGCCGGAATCTGGAGGACATCGCAGACCCGGGCGACGGGTGCGGCCTGGGCGGGCTCATGTATGTCGGTGAGGATTGCCAGGCCCGTTTCTTCTTTCACGTGCCGCAGGGCAGCCAGACCTTTTTCGAGACCGGGCCCACGGTAGGAGTCGATGCTGGTGCGGTTGGCCTTGTCGAAAGAGGCTTTGAAGATATAGGGGATCTCCAGGCGCTTGGCGATGGCGCTGATCTCGCGCGCCATGTGCAGGACATGGTCGTCCGATTCGATGACGCACGGCCCCGCAATCAGAAAAAAGCTCTTCCCCCCGCGAAAAGGGATACCTCCATCCGCACTGGCCTTCGTTTCCTTGATGCCCATAAGCTGCGAGTATAATCGAGATTATCTAAAGGTGTCTGCCTGGCATTCTGGTGGGAACCGAATCTCGATGGGAAAAAAGCAACATTACATCCCACAGTTTTATCTTGCTCGGTTCGCCGACGCTCGATCCGCGCGCGGCAAGCAGGTAATTTGGGTATATGAAAACGGCAAGGCCCCACGTCCCTCGACACCTCGCGAGGAGGCCCACCAGAACTATTACTACGTTTATGAGGATGAATCTGGAAACCAGAAATCAGTCGAAGAAAAGTTTGCCGAGATCGAATCTGTAATAGCTCCTCTTTTTTCGGAGCTTGATGACCGCCGATACTTCTTTTCTCCCGAGGAAAAGGAGAGCATGGCTGTTTTTCTCGCGCTAATGTTCACGCGAGTGCCAATGGGCCGAGAGTCCATAGATAGGCTGTCCGTCCGAATAACGAGGGAAGAAATTTTGAAGGTCGCCCGGCACGAAGGCAACTTCAACGAGGTTTATGAGAGTTACTGCCGTGATGAGGGAAGAGCACCTTCAAGGGCGGAAATGGAAAAAATTCGGACATTCATCCTGTCCGGCGAATATGAAGTCACCCAAGAATCCCGGGGATGGAACATTGCAAAGATATTTCAAGGTGCTTTGACTACCGCTCCCCTACTGCTTGACCTTAACTGGCGCGTTCTGCACTCGGATTCGGAGAACACGTTTGTAACGTCGGACAATCCCCTCTTTACCCTTCGCCATGAAGGTCCCAACTATGCAACTTTAGGTTTCGGCTTTGGCATGACAGGCGTAGAGGTCTATTTCCCTCTTGGCCCTCGATGTTGCTTGCGAATGACGAGGCAGCAGCGGGAGGGGACCACTCTGGTGAATGGACGCAAAGTGCGGTTCATTAATAAAGTGCTCATGCCCTGTGCTCGTCGATTCTTATATTCACAGGATAAGGTCTGCTAAGCTTGCCGATTTGTTTAACAAGAACGGCTGCAAACTGGTCTACGGTGAAAACGCTTTTGCCCCGCCTCGAATCAGTATGCAAAATCAATAGCCCGATGTCGCTGTGCCGGTGGCTGCGCGACGGCCTACGGCAGTAAGGAAATAATTATACCTCGCGTTATTTGAGGACGGGTGATCCCAGGACTGTGCCCATTGGCGCGGATGCGTCTAAACCGGTGGCCAAGCCATTCCTTGATGCCCATAAGCTGCGAGTATAATCGAGATTATCTAAAGGTGTCTGCCTGGCATTCCGCAGGGAAACTGTTAGCGATAGATTTCTCGGCGGTGCCCGACGCGCACAACCAGCACGACCAGGCGGTCGTCCTCAATCTTACAGATCAGCCGGTAGTCGCCGACGCGATATTTCCAGTATTCCCCAAGTTTCGAGCCGTGCAATGCCTCGCCGATGCTGCGAGGGTTTTCGAGTTCCGCAAGCCGCCCGAAGAGGAATCGGTAAATGCGTCGGGCGAGTTGAGGATCAAGTCTACTCACATCCTGATGAGCATGGTCGGACAACCTAATCGTCCAGGCCATGAGTCAACTCGGAGGGATCGATGCCACGGCGCTTCATCGATTCTTCAAGCGAGATAGTTTTTTCCTCACCCTTTAGATAACGGGTATAAACCTGGTCGGCCAAATAAATGTCCTCCAGGTCTTCCAGATGCTGCAGGATGGCTTCGCGGGCATAGAAAGATTTTGTGCGTCCTGTGCGCTTCGCGAGTTTCTCCAGCCGTTTCTCAATTTCAGCCGGTAGCCGGATGGCCAGCATATTCCCTCCTTGCTATACAAGTATAACATATTCTTACAGGAAGCATTTGCAACTATGACTTGATAAGTTCACACAACTGCTTGAAGATTCCCGGCGCCACTACGACAAATTCTTCGCCCCTTAGCCGGGGCGGCAAGGACTGATTGCCGGCAACGAGGTTTGTGCGTAAGGCACCGGCTTCCGTCGCAATCAAGCCGGCCGCGGCAATGTCCCACGGCGCTAGCGATTCGCAATGAGCGTCAAGACGGCCCGCAGCGACGTAGCAGATGTCGAGCGCCGGAGAGGCTGTCCTACGAATATCCTGACAGCTTGCTACTAAACGCCGGACGCGCTCCATTGGCCAAACCAGTCTGGAGCGGTCGTGTGGGAAGCCTGTCCCGACCAAGGCCTTTCGGATATCCGACGCCTGGCTCACGCGGATTGCGGAGCCGTTCAGCTTTGCACCCGATCCAGAGATTGCTGTGAAAGTTTCATTCAAGAATGGGGCATGCACAACCCCGACCCGAGGCTCGCCGTCGAACGCGAGCGCAATCGAAATGCTCACATACGGATGTCCATGCGTGTAGTTGACCGTGCCGTCAAGCGGGTCAATGATCCAGACCCCCCCCGCGAAATCTGCTTTTTCCTCAGCGGTGTGCTCCTCACTGAAAAATCTGTGATTTGCGAACTTTGCACCCAGGCGGCTGCGAATCAACTCGTCAGATTTCAAATCGGCAGTTGTTACAAGTTCGGCTCCGCGCTTCAGGTTGGTCTGGTATGAGCCCTCACGAGACCACTTAAGCACAAGCTCACCTGCCGCTTTGGCAGCGCTGAGAGCTCTCTCCAAGAAGACGTTGAGGTCAGTTGCGTTCAACACGGGTTGCTATGTGCTCGCGCATGTCGCTGCGCCGATGGCTGCGCGACGGCCTACGGCAGTGCGGTAATAATTATACCCCGCCTTGATTGTGGAAGATCTCGTCCCCGGAATGGTTACTGGCAGGGGAAGCCTCAAGACTGCGGGGCAGTGCGCAACATGTTGGCGGACTAGTCGCCGGAAACGGGGCGGGCGGGCGCGTTGGCCGGGCCGGCTTCGGGCGCGGCGGCCGCTTGCCCTTCACCAATATGTTCTTGAGTATGCTCTTCCGCGTGATGCTGCTCGTGATGCTGGTGGGCGGCGGCGATGAAGGATTGAAACAGCGGGTGCGGCTCCAGCGGCTTCGACTTGAATTCAGGGTGAAACTGGCAGCCGATGAACCAGGGATGGTCCTTCACCTCCACGATCTCGACGTAGGTGCCGTCCGGGGTGGCGCCGGTGAGCTGCAAGCCGTGGGCGACGAGAGTCTCCTCGTATTCACGGTTGAACTCATAACGGTGGCGGTGGCGCTCGGATATCTCCAGCGTGCCGTAGGCCTGGTGCGCCGTGCTTCCAGGCGTCAGCTTGCAGGGCCAGCCGCCGAGACGCATAGTGCCGCCCAGCTCGTCCACGCCGCGCAACTCGCGCAGCTTGTAGATGACGCGGTGCGGGGTGGCCGGATCGAACTCCGAACTGTCGGCCTCCTCCAAGCCGCAGGCGTTGCGGGCAAACTCGATGACGGCCGTCTGCATGCCGAGGCAGATGCCGAAGTAGGGGACCTTGCGGGTGCGGGCGTATTCGATGGCGCGGATCATGCCGGCGACGCCGCGCTTGCCGAACCCGCCGGGGACCAGGATGCCGTCGCAGGATTCCAGCTGCTTTTGCCAGGCATCGCCTTCCACACCCTCGGCCTCGATCCATTGCACGTCCACGCGCAGGTCGTTGGCGATGCCGCCGTGGGTGAGCGCTTCCCGCAAGCTCTTATAGGAGTCCTCATAGTCGACGTACTTGCCGACGATGCCGATGGTAACCGAGCCTTCGGGGTGCCGCACGCGGTCAACCAGGTCCTGCCATTTCTCGATATGGCGCTCATCGGCCGAGAGATTCAGGCAGCGGAGCAGGATCTCATCCAGACCCTCCTGTGCGAGTGCGAGCGGGACCTCATAGATGCACTCGACGTCGTTGGCCGGGATGACGGCCTCGGCCGGGACGTTGCAGAACAGGGCCAGCTTTTCCTTGATCTCGGTGGAGAGGAACCGGTCCGTGCGGCAGAGCAGGATGTCGGGCTGGATACCGAGTTCCAGCAATTGCTTGACGCTGTGCTGGGCGGGCTTGGTCTTGAGTTCGGCGGCCGTGGCAATGTAGGGAACCAGGACGAGGTGGACGAAGACGGTGTCCTGGCGGGGCAGTTCCTGGCGCAACTGGCGGAGCGACTCCAGAAACGGCAGCGACTCGATGTCGCCGACCGTGCCGCCGATCTCGACGATGACCACATCCATGTCCTGGGAGATTTTTTTGATCGCCGACTTGATCTCGTTGGTGACATGGGGAATCACCTGGACGGTCTTGCCTAAATAGTCACCGCGGCGTTCCTTGGTGATGATGGTCTCGTAGATGCGTCCGGAGGTCCAGTTGTGGTCATGGGTGAGCCGCGCGTGGGTGAAACGCTCATAGTGGCCCAGGTCCAGGTCGGTCTCTGCGCCATCGTCGGTAACGAAGACTTCGCCATGCTGGAAGGGACTCATGGTGCCGGGATCGACGTTCAGATAGGGATCGAACTTCTGGAGTGTTACGCGCAGCCCCCGGGTCTCCAGCAGACAGCCCATGGAGGCGGCCGCCAGACCCTTGCCGAGCGAGGAGACCACCCCGCCGGTTACGAAGACGTATTTCGGTTTCATGAAGCCTCCCGGAATGTATGAAAGGATGCGGGTGAAGATGCCTTTGGAAAGGACTGTGAAATAGAACGTGAGATGAAATGCATGCGGCAGGCCCAGTCCGGCATTGGATGCAAAGCGGGCAGGCCTCGGATGGAGAGACGGAACGGAGACCGGGGAAAGAGCGGCTGGCCGGTTCGTCCGTTTTCGAGGGTCATAGGGCGATGGTTTCCGATGTGAAAAACTAATTTTAACACAGGTGGTCAGCCGAAAGGCGGCCCGGAAGGCAGCGTGTACGCGAGTCGTTATTTGCCGCAGATTAGCCTTGCTCCCGCATGCACTTTTCTGTAGGATGAGGCTAACTATCTGTGGTTCGCCAAAGGCGCCTATGAGATTTGGTCGAAAAACAGTATCGATGTCCATATTCCTCGCTCTGGCAATAGCCGGCAGCCTGCTGGTCGGCGCCGAGGAGAACTCACCCCCCGAAGCTCCCGATGAAGACCAACTGGTAGAAACGGTCTCGCAGCGCCCGATCCGGGTTGAAGTGCCGCTGGTCCTGGTCCAGGTGAGCGTCATCGACCCGTTCAACCGTTTTGTAACCGGACTGGACAAAGAACATTTCCGGATCTTCGAGGACAAGACGGAGCAGCCCATCCAGCACTTTTCCAATGAGGACGTGCCTCTCTCGGCCGGACTGCTGTTCGATGCCAGCGGCAGCATGTCCGACAAGATGGACAAGGCGCGGATGGCCGTGATGCAGTTCTTCCGCAGTTCCAACCCGGAGGATGAATTTTTCCTGATCACTTTCAACGACCGTCCGAACCAGCTCTCGGAATTCACCCAGGACGGCTCCAAGTTGCAGAGCAAGCTGACCTTCACCGAAGCCACCGGGCGAACCTCGCTGCTGGATGCCATCTACCTGGGCCTGCACGAGATGCGCAAGGCCGCCCACACCCGCAAAGTGCTGCTGATCTTCTCCGATGGCGGCGACAACCACAGCCGGTATTCGGAGGGAGATATCAAGCGGGCCGTGCGGGAATCGGATGTCCAGATCTATGCGGTGGGTATCTTCGAACCTTACACGAGCCGCAGCCGGACGCCGGAAGAGCTGGCCGGGCCGTCGTTGCTGACCGAGATCGCCGAAATGACCGGCGGGCGTCAGTTCCCGGTGGAAAATCCCAACGATCTGCCCGATATCGCGCGGAAGATCGGGCGGGAGTTGCGCAACCTCTACGTCATCGGCTACAGCCCGGAGAACGATGAACGGAATGGGAAGTGGCGCAAGATTCAGGTGAAGCTGAAACCGCCGCGCGGGTTGCCGCCGCTGCAGTTGTTCAATAAGTCCGGATATTATGCACCACAGGAGTAGGAACGGTTTGAGTTCTGGGATGAGTTTCTTCCGGAGGCTGGTGGCGAAGCTGCCTCCGGGGTTCTGCGCCACGGTGGCAGTTGTTACGGTGCTCGGCGCCGTTCCGCTGCCCGCTCAGCGGGATGACACTGGAGAATTCCGCCTGCGCGTGGAGACCGATCTGGTCGTCCTGCACGTTACCGTAAACGATAAAAACAACCGGCCCGTGGCCGACCTGAAGCAGGAGCATTTCCGCATCTTCGAAGACAAGGCGGAACAGAACCTGAAGGTCTTCCGCCGCGAGGATGTTCCCGTGTCGGTGGGCATCCTGGTGGACAACAGCGGCAGCATGCGCAACAAGCGCAAGGGAGTGAACGCCGCGGCCCTGCAATTCGTCAAGAGCAGCAACCCAAACGACGAGGTGTTCATCGTCAATTTCAACGATGAAGCTTTCCTGGACACCGACTTCACCGACAACCTGATGCTGCTGGACGAGGGTCTGGAGAAGATCGATTCTCGCGGCGGGACGGCGCTCTACGACGCATTAGAATTGTCGTTGAGCCACCTGGCCGAACGCGCCACGAACGACAAGCAGGTGCTGATCGCCATCACGGACGGAGAAGACAACGCCAGCCTGACGACGCTGGAAAAGATCGTGCAGGATATTCAGAAGACCAACGTGATGATCTATACGGCGGGCCTGCTCGGCGGGGACAACAAACGCGAGATGCGACGCGCCAGACGCGCTCTGGAGGCAATCGCGAAGGCCAGCGGCGGCTCCGTTTACTTCCCCGGCAATCCGCGGGAAGTGGAAGAGATGGCGACCAGGATCGCCAACGACATCCGGAACCAATATGTGCTCGCCTACTCACCGACCGAGCCGACGAAAGACGGCAGTTTTCGCAGGATTGAAATCAAACTGGACGCGCCGGGCCGCGACCGGCTGACGGTCCGTGCACGGAGCGGTTATTACGCGGTCGACACGGCGCCAGATTCCGAACCAATCAGCCAGCCCTGAAATTCACAGTTCATTGCGGCCGTCCATGGCGCGCGTCATGGTGGCACGGTCGACATATTCCAGCTCGCTCCCGACGGGAACGCCCATTGCGATCCGGGTTACGCGCGTGCCAGTCGGCTTGAGCAGTTTCGCGATATAAAACGCCGTCGCTTCGCCCTCCACCGTGGGATTGGTGGCGATAACCACCTCCTGAATCTCCTCGGTCCGGACGCGGTCAGCCAGGCTGTCCAGGTGCAACTGTTCCGGCCCGATGCCGTGCAGCGGCGACAGGACGCCTTGCAGGATGTGGTAACGGCCGCGGAAGTGGCCGGTCTGCTCGATGGGAACGAGGTTGGCGGAGTCCTCCACGATGCAGAGCAGATGCTGGTCGCGCATGGGGTCCTGGCAGATCATGCAGGGGCTGGTGTCGGTGATGTTCTTGCAGATCTCGCAGAGCTGGATGCTTTGTTTCAGCTCCCGGATGGCTTCGGAAAGCTGTTCGGCCTCACCGTTCTCCAGTTTCAGCAGGAAAAAGGCGATCCGCTGCGCCGACTTGGGACCCACGCCGGGCAGGCGTTTCAGCTCGTCGATCACGCGAGCCATCGGTTTGGCGTATTCAGACATATCGTTTCCTTGGAAGGGGCCGGGGACAAAGTGGGTCTAGAACCTAGAACAAACCCGGAATCTTCATCCCGCCCGTAAGACCTCCCAGTTTTTCCGTCAAGGCATCATCCACTTTACGCAAGCCATCATTGATGGCGGCCTGCACCAGGTCCTGCAGCATCTCCACGTCCGCGTCCTTCAGCGCCTCCGGATCGATGCGAAGGGAGAGGACCTTCTTCGATCCGCTGATCTGGGCCGTCACTATCCCGCCGCCCGCGGACCCCTCGACGCGCAGGACATCGATCTGCTGCTGTATCTGCTCCTGCATTTTCTTCATCTGGCCCATCATATCCTGTAGATTGCGCATCGTTATGACCTCCATTTCCTGATTCCGGTTACCGGCGCGCGAAACAGCTTCACGAATTCAGCGACTTCCGGGTCCGCGCGCACCGTATTTTCGATCTGCGGGTCGCTGGCCGCCTTCCCGCCGGGCTGCGCGCGGATGGCTCCGCCCCCCCCGGCCGGGGTTGCCTCCGGCTGCTGGACGAACTCGACGCGCATCTTGCGGCCAATGACCTCCGAGACGACGGTTTCCAGCATCTGAAGATCAGCGGGAGGCAACACGGATGCGAGACCGTTCGAGGCCGTTGCGATCCGCGCTTCACCCTCGCCGAACTCCCAGTTCCCGGCAGCGTGCAGCAACGAGGAGAGCATCACCTTGCCGCGCTCTTCCAGCCTGCGGATGATCTCCTCCCCCGGACCACCGGCGGCGGTGGCGTTGGAAGTGGCGTCAGCGGAAGCGGATTCCGCCGGAACTGCTGATGCGACGGAGTCCGAGGCGACGCCAGAGGTGACGCCTGAGCCCGGGGCAGCAGGCGCGGCCTCCGGATGGGATGGGCTGACACTGACGGAGGAATCCGCCGTGGCGGATTCCTCGGAAAGCTGTTTCTTACGGAGCGAGTCCTGCTCGAACGGGCTGAGCGGCGGCTTCTCAGGCGGTTTCACGCCGCCACTGGAGGCAGTGCTCCCGCCGGGGCCAGTGCCTCCCCCGGAGGAAGTGCTTCCGCCCGAGGTTGACCCTCCCGAACGACGCCGGGAAGGCCCATCATCGCCGGGCGCTGCGGAACCACCGGATTCCATCTGGCGCAAAAGCTCCTCGATGGAGACGAGCCGTCCGACCTCCACCAGCTTCAGCAACGCCAGCTCCGTCTGGAAGCGTGGCTCCAGGGCGTGCCGCAACTGCTGGTGCAGGTGCAGCAGAATCTCCAGATAACGCATCAGGTCCTGCTCGGAAAACTCCGCGGCCTGCTCCACCAGACGCCGGCATTCTTCTTCGGAGGTTTCCATCAAATGCTGCGCCGGACCGGCCACCTTCGCCACCAGCATGTTGCGCACGGCGCGGACCAGTTGCGTGCAGAAGTGCGGGAGGTGAAAGCCTTCGTCTACTAATCGGGAGACCACGCCGAGCAGGGTTTCGCGGTCTTCCGCACGGACCGCGGCAAAGACCTCCTCCACCATCTGCGACGGAACGACGCCGAGCAGCCGCAGGACGGCATTGGCTTCGAGCGGCGAGCCAAAGGCCGCAATGGCCTGTTCCAGATGCGACAAGGCGTCGCGGAGGCTGCCGCCGGCCGAGCTGGCCAGCGCGGCCAGGGCTTCCGGGTCGGCATCGACTTTTTCGGCGGCGCAGATGGTCCGGAGATGGTCCAGAATCTCCGTGAAGCTGCTGGCATGAAAGGCGAAGTGCTGGCAGCGCGACAGGATGGTTTCCGGAAGTTCGTGAATCTCCGTGGTGGCGAGGATGAAGACCACGTGGGGCGGCGGCTCTTCCAGAGTTTTCAGCAGGGCGTTGAAGCCCTCCGTGGTGATCTGGTGGGCCTCGTCGATGATGAATACCTTGTTGGGGTCCCGGGCCGGGGCGTAGCGGGTGTTTTCCCGCAACTCGCGCACCGCGTCGATGCCGCGGTTCGAGGCCGCGTCGATCTCGATGACATCCACCGCGCGGCCCGCCGTGATCTCCTGGCAGGAGTCGCACTCGCCGCAGGGCTCCGGATTGGGTCCGGCGGCGCAGTTGAGCGCCTTGGCGAGCAGTCGTGCCATGGTAGTCTTGCCCACGCCGCGCTGTCCGGAAAAGATGTAGCCGTGCCCGGTCCGGCCGAGCCGGATGGCGTTCTGGAGTGTCCGGGTAACGTGGTTCTGGCCGATGACGTCGGAAAAACGCTGCGGCCGCCACGTGCGTGCGATAACCTGATGCATGGGTACCCGTGTGCCGGATCGAGACCTGCCGGCTGGATTCAACCCTTCATGATTCTGGCCAGACTTCGGGACACGCTGTGGCACACGGAAGTTCCTGCTACCGTTGCTTCCTTCCGGACCTGGCGGGGTTTGCAGGTTTCTGTTGCACAGGGCCCGAAGTCTGATGGAGGTACATCATTCGAGCCGGAGCGCAGCCACCCGGCGGTTCACCTGCGGGGGCCTGCTCCCTGATTATGGTAGCACCCTGCGGGCGGGCAGGCAACGCAAGCTCCCGGCTGCCCGGTGAGTTGTGCTGGTGAGTTGTGCCATGGAGTTGTGATAGTTTGAGCCGGTCGATTTGAATTCACGGGATGCGATTATGACAGGTGAACAGGCAAAGAGCGCACTACGCGGAATGTTTCAGCGCACGGTTCATGGACTGGCGGTGGCGCCGAGGATGCGGCAGGCGCTGCGGCTGCGGGATGGCGTACTGGAGATCGGCCGTGAGGACCACGGAGGTCTCGACCGCATCCCGCTGCACTCTGGACGCCCCGTCCGCGTGATTGCAATCGGCAAAGCAGCCGTCGGGATGGCGCACACCCTTCACGAGCTGCTGCCCGGCGTCTCCCTGCACGGGATCGTCAGCGCGCCGGAACCTCCAGCCAACGCGCTGGCCGGCTTCGAATATTTTCAAGGCGGCCACCCGTTGCCGAACCAGCAGAGCCTGCTCGCCGCTAAAGCGGCCCTGGCTCTGCTGGACCAAAAAAATGTACGCGAGCAGGATCTGGTCATCTTCCTGATCTCCGGCGGCGGCTCCGCTTTGATGGAGCATCCGCCCGACTACATGTTCAAGCTGGAGGATGTGCAGAGCTTCAACCAAGAGCTGGTTACCTCCGGAGCCACCATCTGGGAGATCAACGCGCTGAGGAAGCACTTTTCCCGCGTGAAGGGCGGCAGGCTCGCGAAGGCCGCCGCGCCTGCGCGTCAGCTCACCCTCTATGTCTCCGATGTGCCCAAGGGCATGGACTCCGTCATCGCTTCAGGTCCCTCCATGCCGGACGAGGCCACCGTCACCGACTGCTACCTCATCTGGGAAAAGTACGAATTCTCCAGCAAGGCTCCCGCCGTCTATGTGAAGTACTTCGAATCCTATCCTTCGATGCGTTGGGTGACCCCCAAGGCGCCCGATGCCTGCTTTGCGCAAAGCATCTATCATTGTCTGTTGTCCAACCGTGACGGAGTCGACCAACTCGCCGACCTGGCCCGCGAGAACGGCTGGTTGGTTCATATCGATTGCGGCTGCGATGACTGGGACTATCGCCGCGCCGCCGGGTACCTGCTGGACCGTCTCGGCGTCTTGCGCGCGGAAAATCCGGGCGCCCCGGTCGCCCTCATCAGCGGCGGCGAGTTGAGCTGCCCTGTGGTAGGAGACGGGGCGGGCGGGCGCAACCAGGCCTTCGTGCTCGAATGCGTGCGGAAGATCAGTGGCCTTCCCATCGCCGTGCTGAGCGCGGGCACCGACGGAATCGATGGGAACAGCCCGGCCGCGGGCGCCGTTGCCGATGGAGAGTCTCTGAACCGGGCCACAGCGATGGGGACTGACATGGGAATGGACCCGGACGATTTTGCGCGGCGCTCGGATTCCTTTCATTTTTTCGAGCAACTGGGAGATACCATTCTGACCGGCCCGACCGGAACGAACGTGCGCGACCTGAGAATTTTGCTGGACTATAGCTCAGACAGCGATGGGAAGTAGCGTGAAGATCTCCGTTGTCCTGATCACATTGAATGAGGAGCGCAACCTGCCCCGCGCGCTGGAATCGGTGCGCGGACTGGCCGACGAGGTGGTGGTGGTGGATAGCGGCAGCACGGACCGCACGCGTGAGATCGCCATGGCCGCCGGGGCGCGGGTGATTGCGCACGATTGGGAAGGTTATTCCGGCCAGAAAATCTTCGCCGCCGCCGAGGCCGCGAATGACTGGGTGTTGAGCCTCGATGCCGACGAGTCGCTCAGCGACGGTCTGTGCGCGGAGATCGTCGCTATCAAACAGCAGCCGCCGACTGAGGCCGCCGGGTATTCGATGCCCCGGCTGGCGCATTATCTGGGCCGGTGGATTCGCCACTCGGGCTGGTACCCGGACCGCAAGGTGCGACTCTTTGACCGGCGGCGCGCGCGCTGGACGGGTGAACTCGTCCACGAATCGGTCGCAGTGGAGGGGCCGGTAGTTCGGCTCAATGCGGATCTGCTGCACTACACCTGCGACTCGGTGGAGGATCACGGCCGGACGCTTGAGCGCTACACGACGCTCGCCGCGCGGCAGGCGCGGGCTGCCGGAGTAAGATGGGCGCTGGCGCGGCGGATCGTGCTGCCACCCTGGAAGTTTCTGGAAACATATCTGTTCCGGCTGGGCTTTCTGGACGGGTATCCGGGCTGGGTGATCGCCCGCATGGCGGCCCGCTACGTCTATCGAAAATACGCGAAGCTCTCCGGGTTGCGGCAGGACAGCCAGGGTTAGCGTTCCAACGGGGAAGTGATTTGCCATTGCGCGTACTGCACGTGGACACGGGAAAGAGCTGGCGCGGCGGCCAGCAGCAGGCTTTCTGGCTGATGGAGGGTCTGCGTGAGCGCGGCGTTGACCAGAAGCTGCTCGCCCCCACCGGCTCGCCTCTGGCCATTCGGGCTCGCGCCGCCGGGCTGGATGTGGCCGAGCTGTCGACCAGCAACCTTACATTCGGAAACCTCAGGACCGTCTGCGCCAACGCGGCTCATTTCGATCTGCTGCACGCTCACGATGCTCACGCGCACACGCTGGCCTGGGCCGCCGGCCGGTTCCGCCCGGGGCCGGTCCTGGTCGTATCCCGCCGCGTTGTTTTTCCCGTGCGGGCGCTAGGCCGCTGGAAGAATCGCTTTCCGGCCGTTTTCATTGCAGTGTCGGATTACGTCCGCCGGGAACTGATCGCATCCGGCGTCGCCGACGAGCGTATCCGCGTCATCTTCGACGGCGTCGAGATTCCCGCCCCCGCGCCCTCGCCGCCCAAGATGCCGGAATTTCGCGGCGATGACGTGCTGAAATTTAGAGGCGACGCCGAAGCGGGGCCAAGCAGTTTCGTGATCGGCACGCTCACCTCGCTGGCAACCGAGAAGACCCCCGAGCGGCTTATCGACCTGCTGGCCGCGCTTCCGGAGACCGCGCAGCTCTGGGTTGGAGTGGCCACGGCGCAGGACGCCGAGGGTCCGGCCGCACGGGAGCTGGCCGGGGAGGCTCGCCACCGTGGCGTCGCGGGCAGGTTCCGCATCGTCTCGCTCGAAGACGGCCCACGCGATTTTCTCTGCGCTCTGAATCTGTTCGTGTACCTGAGCCGGGCCGAGGGTCTGGGCTCGGCGATCCTGCTGGCGATGGGGCACTCTCTGCCGGTTGTCGCCAGTCGGGTGGGCGGCATCCCGGAGATCGTCTGGGAGGGCGAGACGGGACTTCTCGTTGATCCCGGCCAGCCCGATGGTTTACCCGAGGCCGTGATCCGCATGATGGACTCCCCTGATCTGCGTCAGCGTTTTGGTACAGCGGGCCGCGATTTCATTCTCACCCATGCCACCAGTGATAGAATGGTCGCCCGCACGATGGATTTGTACGAAGAATTCGTTCGGAGAAGCAATCGGGCCCATGCGTGATAGCCGTTATCTCATTCCTGTTCGGCATTACCATTGGAAGCTTTCTGAACGTCTCCATTCTCCGCATGCCGAAGGGCGAATCCGTCGTTGCTCCCCCCTCGCACTGCCCCAAATGCAATCGCTCGATCGCTCCCTATGACAACATCCCGCTGGTCAGCTATCTGATCCTCGGCGGGCGCTGCCGACATTGCAAGACCCGCATCTCCCCCCTCTACTTTTTCACCGAGCTCACCACCGGCCTGATGTTCCTGTTCCTGGGCCTGCGGTATGGCCTTACACCGCTAGCCACCAAACACGCCGCTCTCGGCGCGATGCTGCTCGTTCTGGTGGTAGCCGACTGGCGCGAGCGCATTCTGCCGGACTGGATCAATCTCCCCGGCATCGTGATCGGCCTGCTGTTCAGCCTGGTTTTGCCGGTGGGCGACGGTGCAGGGCTGTGGACCCTGCAATGGCTCGGGTTGGAATCGGTTCCGGCAGCGGGGGCATCGCTGCTCGATGCGCTGCTGGGCGCGCTGGCCGGCGGGGGTTTGCTGTTTCTGCTCGGCGAGATCTATTACCTGCTCCGGAAGCAGGAGGGCATGGGGCTGGGCGACATGAAGATGATGGCGATGGTGGGCTGTTTTCTGGGTCCGAAGCTGACGTTGTTCACCATCTTTGCCGCCTCGGTTACCGGCGCCGGACTCGGCATCTTCTTTATCCTGCTGTTCCGCAAGAGCAGCCAGTATGAGCTTCCCTTCGGGACGTTCCTTGGCGCTGCGGCTTTTTTTGCCGCTCATTGGGGCGCGGAGCTGGTCAACTGGTACCTGTCTCTGTTTCCCTGAGGAAACCCCTGCCAGCCCGATTGGCATCCCATACCAGCCGGACAGGCATCCCATAGATGTGATACCCGGCGGTGTACAGATTCCGTGAAGTCTCGCGGCGGTGAAAGCCTTGATTTGGATGATTTTCGGGGCGTAAACTGGATTCGGGAAATTTAAAGGGAGTTGCAGGAGGCGACGATGCCACAGGCACGACGCAAATCGATTCCAATGCTGGCTCTGTTGCTGGCCGCTGTGCTGGCCGGCGCAGCCGGTCTCAGTGCCCAGTCGGTTGCCGATCTCGCACGGAAGGAACGCGCCCGAAAGGGCGGCGAAGCCGGTTCGGGAAAGGTTTTCACAAACGATGATGTCTCGACTGGAGCGCCCCGGCCCACCCCCTCCACCGCCGCTGCTGGCGCGGAAGCCGCAGCCGGGGAAGGCGAGGCTGCCGATGCGGAAACTGAAGAGGCCGATGGGGATCAGGAGCCGACCCGGGAAGAGCTGGAAAAGCAGTACCGGGAGCAGTTCGCCGTACTGAAGGAGAATCTGGACACCGAACAGCGCCGGCTGGATGTTCTGCAGCGGGAATTGAACTTGTCTCAGATGCAGTACTACGGGGACCCCAACGTTGCCATGCGCGAGCAGGTCTTCCGCGAGGAGATCAACCAGCGAACCGAAGAGATCGAGAAACAGAAGGAAATAGTGGCAGGCGCGCAGGCGGCCATCGATGATCTGGAGACTGAGCTGCGCCAGAAAAGTCTGCCGCCGGGCTGGGCCCGCTAGTTATCTGTTCGAGGGTGTTTCTGTTTGAGGGTAATGTTTCACCAGCCGGTCCGGGTGGTGATTCGATCAGTTTTTCTTTCCTAACCCGGCTGGTAGTCCGATTTTCTTTCCCAAATAAATCATTGCAATCCCACCGGTCAGACCGCGCGACCGGACCTGGCCGAAGCCTGCCGTCTTCATCCGGTCGAGGAACTCTTCCGGCTCCGGAAACCGTACCACCGAGCCGGGAAGATAGCTGTAGGAGCCCGGCACACCCGAGATCCACTCGCCAACACGGGGAAGAATCCGGTGAAAATAAAACGAATAAAATGGCTTCAGCAGGCCCCGGGGCTCCGAGAAGTCCAGAATACCCACCTCGCCGCCCGGCCGCAGCACCCGGTATATTTCACTGAGCCCTTCGCGATAGTTCGCCAGATTCCGGAACCCGAACGAGCAGACCACCAGATCGAACGCCCCGTCGGCGAAAGGCAACTGGAGCGCGTCGGCCTCCCCGACCCGCGGCGCCAGGGAGCGCTGCAACAGCTTCGTCCGGGCCTGAGTCAGCATGGGATGGGAAAAATCGCACCCGACGATGAACGCCGGTCCGCGCCGGGCGAGAGCGAGACTCTGGTCCCCGGTCCCGCAGCAGAGGTCCATCACGCGCGTCGAGGGTTCGGCGAGCCGCGCGCGAAACTGGCGCGCCAGCACCCATCGCCAGTAGCGGTCCATCTGGAAGGAGAGCAGGTGATTCAGCAGGTCGTAGCGGCCCGCGATCCGCGTGAACAGATCCCGCACGTAGCGGGCAGCCTCTTTTTCCTGTGTGATGCCGGCGGGCCGGGTTCCCGGAGACCGGGAGGCGGATTGAGGAGGCCCGTCCGGAGACTTCAAGTCCGGTTGATTCCCGTCCGGGCGATTCACGGACGGGCGATTCACGTCCGGGCGATTCACGGACGGGCAGCCTTTGGAACCTTGGCGTGTCTTGTTTTTCCGGCCGATGGCGGCTTCCCGTCCGCCGCCGGTTCAAAGGGTTTCGATCGTATGGTGAATTCCAGCGCGCGCATCGCCTTCGCGCGAGGGATGTCGTCCACGATGGCAACTTCACCGACACGTTTGGGCAGGACGAAGTGCAACCGGCCAGCGCGAACCTTCTTGTCCACGCTCATGTGATGCTCCACGGAGTTCATCTGTATCTGTGAAAGCGACGGAACCGGACCATAGAGAGAGATCAGCACGGCGATCCGGGCTTCCTCCTCCGGGGCCAGCATGTTGACTTCCGCCGCCAGCCGGTTGGCGGCCAGCATGCCCCAGGCCACCGCCTCCCCGTGAAGAAACCGCTTGTATTCCGTGGCGGCCTCCAGCGCGTGTCCTATCGTGTGGCCATAGTTGAGGACCCGCCGCAATCCGCCCTCTTTCTCATCCCGGCTCACCACATTCCCCTTCAACGAGGCGCAGGCGTGGATCACCCGGCGCATCGCCGCGGCGTTGCACTGCAGGACGCTCCTGCGCGCCACCTTCAAGAACTCGAACAGCTCCGGATCGCCGATGACCGCGCACTTGATGGCCTCGAACAACCCGGCCCGCAGCTCCCGTTCCGGCAGCGTCTTCAGCACCGCCGGGTCCGTGAGCACCATGCGGGGTTGCGCGAACGAGCCCACCAGATTCTTTCCGATCACCAGGTTCACGCCGGTCTTGCCGCCGATGGAACTGTCCACCATGGCCAGCAGCGTTGTGGGAACCTGGATGTAGTCGATCCCGCGCAGGAAGATGGAGGCCACGAATCCTCCGATATCGCCGACCACACCGCCTCCGAAGGCGATCAGCAGGCTGGACCGCTCCCCGCCTTCGGCAGCCATCTGCTGGGCGATCTTTTCCACCGTCGCCAGCCGTTTGTGTTTTTCGCCGGCCGGGATGCGGAGCAGCTTCGGCGAGAACGGCTTCAACGACCGCTCCAGCCGCGCTCCCCAGTGTTCCCAGACGTTCTCATCCGAGAGGATGAAGACCTTGCGGCCCGCGCCCGTCCCGCCCTGCAACTCCTCGATGGCCTCGCCCACGCGCCGTATGAGACCCTCTTCGATGCGGACCTGATAGGAGGCGCCGGGAATCCGGACGGTTACTTGGGATGCCTCTGTCTTGGGACCCTGGCGCATCTGCGTATTATCGCACGCTTGCGCTGCCTACAGAGAGGGATGTCAGAGATGCGTAGTGGGTAGTGTCTCAGTTTGAATTTAGTCTAATGAATAAAACGACACCCTGGAAACACCCCGACAAGAAAAACAATATCCCCACCAACCGCCAACTTAGTATGCCCCTCTGCCCCCCGGTCCAACCCGCCATTCGTGTTGGCAGATATCTGTCGGCTAGACGCTTCTCCCAAAAGGAAATCTGCCGCGCAAAGAGAAAGACAAGTATGCCGATATTAATGGATACAACGCTGACAAAGATGTCCAGAATGACCATTGTCATGACGGGTTTTGTCGCTTTCTGTAAGGTCCCCCTCGGTCCCGGCTTTGGCGCAAGGCTGTCGGCCATTTCCAAAATGTTGATTGAAACCTCGAATGTGACTCACAACGAGGGTGTCCGCGGGGACGGGCTAGGAGCCGTCGAGTTCTTCGAGCAGGGCCAGGACAACCTCGGCGACCACCTGCAGGCTGCCAGCGCTCAGCTTGTCCAGCGTGTCCTCCGCGGTGTGCCAGTAGCGGTTTCCGGGGCCGTAGTTGTAGTCGATCAGGTCGACGGAGGGGACCCCGGCCCGCAGGAAGGGGATGTGGTCGTCCTCGATGGTCAACGATCCGCCGCTAAAGGACCGGGCGTGGCCCAACCGGCTGGCCGTCGCCCAAACTCGGTCCTGCAGCCAGGACGTGGAGTTGGTCTCCCGCATGATGTCCAGATCCGCGTCGCCGATCAGGTCCAGCAGCAGAAACGCCGCGATGCGGCCGGTGGTCCCGTCTTTTTTCCACTCCTCGACCAGATGGCGGCTGCCATAGAGCGAATCCTGCTCCGACCACTCCACGATGTTTTCCTCGCCGTCGAAAAAAACCAGGCGGACCTCGTGCTCGAAACCCTTCTGCGCCAGGAGCGGAGCCAGAGCCAGCAGAAGACCCGTCCCGGAGCCGCCGTCGTTGGCGCCGACGAACTCGAAATCGGGTTCCAGCTTGGTTTCGTAATGGGTTCCCAGAACGTAGATACGGTCCCCGCTCCCTGAATTGCTCCCAGTGCCGCGCCCTCTAATGTGCCCGACGATGTTGTTCATCTCCACCGGCCCGTTCGGCGTCTGGGCGGTGAACGTCCTCTGCTCCACCTCGACTCCGGCGGCTTCGAGCTGTTCGACGATATAGGCCTGCATCTTCCGGTGGGCTTCGGAACCCGATGGCCGTGGACCCAAGCCCACGATCTCCCGGGCATGCGCCATCGCGGCATCGCCGGTCTCCGTATTGCCCTGCACGGGCCGGGGCGAGAGCGAGCCGGCCATCCAGTAGATGGCCCCAGCCAGCGCCGCGGCGCCCAGAATCCAGCGCAGCCCCGAGCGTTTCTCTGATTTGGTCTGTGACCCGGTCTGTGATCTGGGCGGGCCTGGCCCCTTCCGCTTAGCCGTCACGATCCCGCTCCTTATCGCGCTTCCTGCGCATTTTCACCACCAGGTAGGAGAGTCCCACCCCGACGAAATACAGAGCGATCAGCGGCGCGGCGAACAGCATCATCGTGGGAACGTCCGGAGTCGGCGTAATGACCGCGGCCAGGACGAAGATCAGCAGCACCGCGTAACGGAAATTCCTCATCAGGAAGCCCGGCGTGAGGACCCGCAACAGGGTCAGGAACAGGATCAGCATAGGCAACTCGAAGACGAGCGCAAGGCCCAGGATGATCGTCAGCGCCAGGCTGAAATATTCATTCACCGTGATCATCGGCTGGAACTGCAGGGCGAAGTTCAGCAGAAACCGCAGCGTTGCCGGAAACGCGATGGCGTAGGCGAAATATCCCCCGCTAATAAACAGAAGAGAACAGAAGAAAATGAAGGGAATGGCGTAGCGGCGTTCGTGTGGATAGAGGCCCGGCGAGATGAATCGCCACGCCTGCCAGATCACGTAGGGGGAGGTAACGAAAATGGCCGCCACCAGGGCCAGTTGGACGTAGAGCGTAAAGGGAGCCGTGGGACTGGTGTAAACAAGATGGTCGTCAAAATTCAATTCGCGCAGAATTCGGGTCAGCGGGAGCGCCAGCGCGGCGTAAATTTCATCGGCAAAGGTCCAGCAGGCCATGAATCCAACCACGATGGCAATGACCGAATGAATGATGCGGGCCCGCAACTCTTCCAGGTGGTGCAGAAAAGTCATGTGGTCGGATTCTTCTGGTTCGTCGTCTCCGGACCCTCCATCCCCGCCGCCGGGCGGGGGGGCGCCGGTGAAGCCGGAATCGGCCTCATACTCCGCGATCTCCTCAATGGAAGCGGTGGGCTCGTAGGCGGAATCGGACGGAGGGGAAAGCTCCTCGGTGGCAGGGGAGGATTCCGGCAGGCTGGAGGATTCCGAGGTGGCGGAGTCGGACTCCCCGCGGGGAGGGGTTTCCGGGTCAGGATTTGGAGTCATCGACACGCGTTTTCTCGGAGTTCGAGACCGGGTTCCCTTTAATGACATCTTCCAAGTTCGCGGTTTCGATCTCCCGCTCGATGGTGTTTTTCAGGTCGTTGGAAGCTCGCCGAAACTCCGAAAGTCCCTTACCCAGGGACTTCCCAAGGTCAGGGAGACGGGATTTGGAGTCATCGACACGCGTTTTCTCGGAGTTCGAGACCGGGTTCCCTTTAATGACATCTTCCAAGTTCGCGGTTTCGATCTCCCGCTCGATGGTGTTTTTCAGGTCGTTGGAAGCTCGCCGAAACTCCGAAAGTCCCTTACCCAGGGACTTCCCAAGGTCAGGGAGACGTTTGGGTCCAAAAATCAGCAGGGCGATCACGAAGATCACCAGCATTTCCGGGAAGCCGATATTACCCATGGCAGATCACCTCTATTCGATCAAGCCAGTATAGCCCCCCGCCTAGGGTAGATTCAAGACATCCGCGTCCAGGTGGAAACCTGTCCGGGAAAACCTTTTGAGCCCCTGCCCGCATCTAGATATAGGTGAGTGGATGTAAATGATCGTACGTTCTCCGATCCGCACCCAAAAATCAGGCGGCGGCCCAGAGTCGTCGCCTGATGGATGGGTCCGTACAAGGTCCGCAAGAAATATTTATCATCCGCAGTTTTTTGAGTAGACTGTAGAAGCCGGGACGGGTCAGCCGTTCCCATGGACAGGAGGCATTCGAATGAAATCAGAAACACCTGTATGGCGGGTGATGAAAGAACGCCGCGCCTTATCGGCCGCAGCCGTGCTGATCACGCTCTCGATCGGAATTCTGATTGGAACGCTCATCTCCCAGGGTGTACGCGCCGCCCAGCAGCAGAGCGGTGGAACGAACGCAAAACAAATTGAACTGCCCTCGCCGGTGCAGCTATCGACTGTATTCTCAAAGATATCCAGAGAGGTAGCGCCCTCGGTCGTCAATATCAGCACGGAATCCACGATGCGTCCCCGCCGGCGGCGGGAATCATCCGACCCATCCGATCTATTCGAGCGATTCTTCAATTTTGGTCCCTTTGGCGAGGATGCGGAACCACCGGATTTGAAACAACGGAGCCTGGGCTCCGGCGTCATCGTCGATCCCGAAGGATATATCCTGACCAATCACCATGTGGTGAACCGCGCCGACAAGATCAAGGTGAAGATGCTCGACGACGACAAGCTCTATGAGGCTAAGGTCGTCGGAACCGATCAGGAAACCGATATGGCTGTGATCAAGATCGATGTGGACCGCCCGCTTCCAGCGGCCAGCGTCGGAAACTCCGACGGGCTGACTGTGGGCGACTGGGTGCTGGCCATCGGCAGCCCCTTCGGGCTGGCTGAAACCGTAACGGCCGGCATCGTCAGCGCGAAAGGCCGCGACCTGGGCACGCAGTTCCAGCGTTTTGTCCAGACCGATGCCGCGATCAATCCGGGCAACAGCGGCGGGCCGCTGGTGAGCATGGCCGGCGAGGTGATCGGGATCAACACGGCCATCGCCACGGGAACGGGCAGCTATGCGGGGGTCGGCTTTGCGCTGCCTTCCAATGTCGCCCTCCAGATTTACAACCAGATCGTGGCCAGCGGCAAGGTAACCAGAGGCTCGATCGGCGTTACCTTCCAGGGCGAGCAGAGCGAGGTGCTGCTGCGGACCTTTGGGGCCGATCATGGCGTCATCATTACGGGCGTACAGCCGGACGGGCCGGCCGACGATGCCGGTCTGAAGCAGGGCGATGTGCTTCTGGCTCTCGACGGCGAGAGCATTGAGGATGGCGACGACCTGGTGGCAAAGGTCGCCGCGACGCCGGTGGGCAAGCCAATGACCGTGCGTTACATGCGCGACCGCAATGAAAGCGATACGGAGATCATCATCCAGGACCGCTCGAAGGTCTTCGCGGACCTGCTGGGCACGGGTGATGAGGAGGACGCATCCGCCGTGGAAGAGACGGAGGCGAAGTTTGGCATCTCCATTCAGAACCTGACATCGGAGATCGCCGGCCGTTTGCGACTCGCCGACAAGAAGGGAGTTCTGGTTACCGAAGTCGACCCGGACAGCTTCGCCAGCGAAGTCGGGATTCAGCGGGGAGATGTGATCGTCTCGGTGAACCACCAGGATGTCGAAAGCGTCGACGACGTGCTGCGCATTCAGCGAACCCTCGACTCGAACACGGATGTAGTCTTCCTGATTCAACGCAATCAAGGTGGTCAGACGTCCAGCATCTACATTGCAGGCACGCTGCCCTAACTTCGATCATTCCTCATCCGGGTGGTGGCTCCTCCAGGGGCCGCCACCCTTTTGTTTTTCATAAGACTGCTCCGATCCGGCTCACGGCGTGGCGTTCGGGCTCCGGGGTTTTTCATGTAAGATCAATATCCCGTCCGAGATTGCCGCCCGCGCTCCGGGTTGCTCTGTGGTCCGGAGCCGCGGTGTCCGGAAGCAGGCCGCATGCAGGCTGGCAGCGGACCTGATGCAGAAAAAGGAGCAGGAACGACGCGGACCGGTGCGGAAACGACGCGGAACAGCCGTATGCCCCTGACAAACCTTCCTCCGCTTGATGGAACCATTCACACGAATGAGGCCACCTGTCTCCAGTTTTCCACCGATCTGGCCCGAAACGTCCATCGCGTCCCCCTCGCAGTACTGAAGCCCGCCTCCATCCAGGACATCGTCCGCATGGTCCGCTACGCGAACGGGCACCATTTGAAGATCGCGATGCGGGGCCAGGGCCATTCCCGCTACGGGCAGACGTTGGCGTAGTCCGGGATTGTGGTGGACTCCGGAACGCTGAATCAGGTCTTGCAGGTAACCGGCAATTGGGTGGAGACGCAGGCCGGAGCTTATTGGGAGGATGTTACCCGGGCCACGCTGCCCAGCGGTCTCACGCCTCCGCTGCTGGGCACCTGTCCCTGGCTCTCGGTGGGGGGACTCTTGAGCGCGGGCGGTTTCAGCAACAGCTCCCACCGTCTGGGCGGGATCGTGGATTCGGTTCTGGCGCTGGAGGTGGTTACGGGCCACGGGGAGCTGGTGAGCTGCTCGATGGACCAGAACAGGGAGTTGTGCGAGATGGTTCTGGGCGGAATGGGCCAGATCGGCTTGATGGTCAGCGCCCGCATCCAGGCTGTGCCTGCTCCGGAGACGCTCGTTCGCCAGGACCTGATCTATGAAGACCTGGCAGCTTTTCTCGCCGACGCGGAGCAACTGGCGCTCGAGGCTCCCTACGACCACCTGACCTCCCGAGCCCTGCGCAAATCCAACGGCGAGTGGTGCTATACGATCAATGTCGGCAGGTTCTATTACCCCGGGCAGCAGCCGGAGTGGTTTCTGACACCGGATCGGTCTCTGGCACCGGTTCGATCTCTAACAAACGACAAGCTGCATTTCCAGTTCAAGACCGAACCCTTCCGCGCCTCCTATACGGACTATCTCTACCGGGAGGCGGCCAAGAACATTCAGGAGAAAGCAAAGCGGCAGGGCAATCCGGTGAGGGACCCATCGCTTGTACTGTTTATTCCGGCGTCGGGAACGCGGGAATTTATGGCAGAATTGCTGGCGACACCGGCGTTTCT
This sequence comes from Terriglobia bacterium, assembly GCA_963662495.2. GTDB lineage: Bacteria > Acidobacteriota > Terriglobia > 2-12-FULL-54-10 > 2-12-FULL-54-10 > SHUM01. Next base: position 134,621 of record CAXVYQ010000004.1, on the reverse strand, counting down.
GTCCGGGCTGGCGGACTTTCAATTCAATCCATTCAACGTCCGCCGCTTCCACCGTCCGCTGTTCCGGTTTCCGGACCAACTGGACGAAGATGTCGCCTTCGGGGTCTGGCTCTATCCCCGCAGTGTTGCGCTGGACGACGCGGCGACATATGAGGCGGCGACGGCGGGAAACCGGGAGATGGTCGCGCAGATGCGTTCCATGGGAGGCAAGATCTATCCTGCCTACGCTCCCCATACCTCCCCCGCGGAATGGGAGGAGCACTACGGGCCGGAGATCTGGCCCCGGCTGGCGGCGGCAAAGCAGGAGTATGATCCGAACCACGTGCTGACGCCGACATTGGGAATGTTTACCGGGTAGGCGGCGGCATCCGGCGCAGGTTGCCGGCGCGGGTTGCCGGTGCAGGTTGATGGTGCAGGTTGATGGAAAAGGCCGGCGCGGGTTCATGGAAGGGAGTGTCCAGGTGAGCAGCACCGAACGCTGGGGAACTCGCATCGGGCTCGTTCTGGCCATGGCGGGCAACGCCGTGGGGCTGGGAAATTTCCTCCGCTTCCCGGCGCAGGCTGCTCAGAACGGCGGCGGCAGTTTCCTGATCCCCTACCTGATCTGCTTCGTCCTGATGGGTCTGCCGCTGCTCTGGGTGGAATGGGCCATCGGGCGGCATGGAGGCCAGTACGGCCACCACTCCGCGCCCGGCATGTTCGACCGTCTGGGCAGCTCTCCCTGGCTGAAGTACGTCGGCGTCTTCGGACTGTTCACCAACCTGTGCATCGTCTCCTATTACACCTATATCGAGTCCTGGTCGCTGGCCTACGTGTTTCATTCTATCGTCGGGACCTTCCGCGAGATCGCGCCTCCGGACTTTTTCAACAGCTTCACCGGCGCCGGCAGCGGAGGAGTCTATTTCTTTCCGGGCGAGGCCCTCGTCTGGTTTCTGATCACGCTGGCCCTGAACCTGTATATTCTCTCCCGGGGCCTGTCAAGGGGCATCGAGATCGCCGCGCTGATCGGCATCCCGATGCTCATCCTGTTCGGGTTTGTGCTCATGGTGCGCACATTGTTGCTCACCACGGACAGCCCCGGCGTGGTGCAGAGCCCGCTGGAGGGGCTCAATTTCATCTGGAACCCGGACCTGGGCGGGTTGGTGAATCCCAAGACCTGGCTGGCGGCGGCGGGTCAGATCTTTTTCACCCTGTCGGTTGGGATGGGAAGCATCCACTGCTATGCGGCCTACGTCAAGAGAGAAAAGGATATCGCGGTCAACGCCATGACCGCCGGGTGGACCAACGAGTTTGTGGAGGTGGTTCTGGGCAGCGCGATTGTGATTCCGATCGCGACCGCCTATATCGGACTGGACGCGGTGCAGCAGGCCACGGCCGGCGGCAGCGGGTTTTCCCTGGGGTTCATGACGCTGCCCACGCTATTTAGTAACTGGGGCTGGTTCGCGCCTTTCGCGGGCGCTCTCTGGTTCGGACTGCTGTTTTTCGCCGGCATCACCTCATCGCTCGCCATGGGGCAGCCCATCGTCTCTTTTCTGGAGGATGAGTTCGATTGGAAGCACACGAAGTCGGTCCTGGGATTCGGGGCCGCGACGCTGGCGCTGGGCTCGGTCTGCATCCTGCTGTTTCCCGGCGGCGCCTTCGACGAGTTCGATTTCTGGTCCGGAACCTTTGCCCTGGTTGTCTTTGCTCTGTGTGAATCGGTGATCTTCGCCTGGTTTTTCGGTATCGACAACGCCTGGGAGGAGATCACGCGGGGCGCGAACATGAAGGTCCCGCGATTCTTCCGGTTCGTCATCCGATATGTAACCCCGAGCATGCTGGCCGTCATCTTTGTCGCCTCCATGATCAATCCCGCGGACGGCAACTGGACGGCGGCCTTCGGCTCTCTGTTCTCCTGGTCCGGGTGGCCTCTGGCTCCCGACAGCGTCATCGGCAACGTCCTGCACGTCGGCAGCCAGGACTATCGCTGGTTCGACGCCGACGGGAACGCGACCAGGGATCTGGTCATTGACGGGACCCGCCTGCTGCTGAGCCTGGTATTCGCCGCCATTGCATTCCTTGTCTATAAGGCATGGAAAAGGAAAGGGGCCTCCGCATGACAACAGCCGCGTGGATCATGCTCATCAGCATCTGGACGATTGTGATCTCCTTTACGGTCGGCTTCTATCTGAAAATACTGCGCAGTCCGAAAGATGGCGATAATGGCGATGGGTGATGTGACAATAGTTTTCCCGAACGCAATTCGGGGGGATTTCGTGAAGCGCCGGTCAGTATTGCAACTGGCCTGTGTGCTGGCCCTCTGTATCGGTTCGGCAGGAATCCTTGCGGCCCAGAATATCATCCATTCTCCGGACCGGATCGGTTGGAAAGACGCCCCGGCTTCCTTGCCGGAAGGCGCCCACGTCGCCGTCCTGCGCGGTGATCCAACCAAGCCCGGCCTTTTCACCATGCGCCTGAAGTTCCCGGCGGGCTATATTGTTTCTCCCCACTGGCATTCAGCCGATGAGCACGTTACGGTCCTGACCGGCGTGCTTCACATTGGCATGGGAGAGCGATTCAATCGCAGCGAGACCCGGGCGGTTGGGCCGGACTCGTTGATGGTGATGCCCAAGACCCAGCCCCATTTCGCATACTTTGAGGAGGAGACCATCCTCCAGTTGCACGGCATGGGACCCTGGGTGGTCAATTATGTCGACCCGGCCGATGATCCCAGGAAAAACGCGTCCGAGCCGGGGAAGTAGAATATCGAGGAAAAGGTAAATGAACGCAGCTCCCGTATTGATCGTCTCCCTTTGCGTGCTCGCCATCGGTTATCGCTATTACAGCGCCTTTCTGGCCGCCAAGGTTGCGGTCCTGGACGACACGCGCGTTACGCCCGCCCATCGTCTGCACGACGGGCAGAATTACCATCCCACGCATAAATGGGTCCTGTTCGGCCATCATTTTGCGGCCATCTCCGGCGCCGGACCTCTGGTCGGTCCGGTGCTGGCCGCTCAGTTCGGATACCTGCCCGGGCTGATCTGGCTGGTGATCGGCGTGGTTCTGGCCGGAGCCGTGCAGGATTTCCTGGTACTGGCGGCTTCCATGCGCCGAAACGGCCGGTCGCTGGCCGAGATCGCCCGGGAGGAGATCAGCTCGCTCGCTGGCGGGACGGCGGCCGTGGCGATCCTGTTCATCATCTTCAATGCTCTGGCCGGACTGGGCCTGGTGGTTGTGAAGGCGCTGGGCGGTGAGACCGTCGTCACACCGGACGGCACGATCCTCAGCATTCCGGGCAGCTCCTGGGGCACCTTCACCATCTTCTGCACGGTCCCCATCGCGCTGTTCGTGGGACTCTATCTCTACCGGTTCCGCAAGGGCCGGGTGGTCGAGGCCTCATTGATCGGCGCCGGCATGGTTCTCGTGGCCACCTGGGCGGGAAGCTTTATTCCCGGCTCCTCCTGGGCGCCGGTCTTCGATATGAGCCAGAAGGAAGTGACCATAGCCATCATGGTCTATGGTTTCATCGCCTCGGTGCTGCCCGTCTGGGTCCTGCTCTGCCCGCGAGATTATTTGAGCAGTTTCCTGAAGATCGGGACGATTGCCGCACTGGTCGTCGGCGTGATCGTCGTCAACCCTGTATTACAGATGCCGCCCATCACCACCTTTGCCGAGGGCGGCGGCCCGGTCATTCCCGGCAAGGTCTTCCCGTTTGTTTTCATCACCATTATGTGTGGAGCCATCAGCGGCTTCCACGCCCTGGTCTCCAGTGGCACCACGCCAAAGATGATCAGCAAGGAATCCGACGCACGCGTGATCGGATACGGAGCCATGCTGATCGAAGGGCTGGTCGGCATCGTATCCCTCATTGCGGCCTGCAGCCTGGCGCCCGGAGATTACTTCGCCATCAACACGGACCTGCGGACCGCCCCGGCCTTCGAACAACAGTTTGAAGACCTCGGCTATGTCCCCTCGCAGTTGGAGATGTACGAGGAGCAGACCGGCGAGCACCTGCGGGGCCGTTCTGGCGGCGCCGTGTCGCTTGCAGTCGGCATCTCGCAGATCTTTTCCGGATTCCCTCTGTTCGCCTCGCTCGTCAGCTTCTGGTACCACTTCGCCATCATGTTCGAGGCCCTGTTCATCCTGACCACGATCGATACCGGAACGCGCGTAGCCCGATTCCTTTTGCAGGAGGTCGGGGGAAAAGTGTGGCCAAAATTCGGCCAGCAGGACTGGTTCCCCGGAACCGTGATCTCCACGTCAATTGCAGTAATATGTTGGGGTTATCTCATATGGACGGGCAGTATTGACACGATCTGGCCGATGTTCGGCATCGCCAATCAGTTGCTGGCCGTGGTGGCCTTGTCGGTCGTCGGCTCGGTGATGGTCAACGCCGGCCGGGGCCGTTACCTGTGGGTGGTCGTGCTGCCGATGATCTTCGTTACCTCCACCACCATGTCGGCCGGCGTGCAGCTCATCTCCCGATTCTGGGCCCTGACCACATCCACCGTAGCCGGGGAATCGCTGAAAGGCTATATGAACACCTTCCTGATCGTGGCGATGATCGCTTGCGTGGTCATTATTCTTTGGGAAAGTGTGCGGCACTGGCTCGATCCGAAACAGCGCATCCCGCCTCCCGCCGCTGAAACGGCGGGATAATCGGTATCCAGGCCCTGTGATCCTTCTGGGGGTCCGGCATCCTCACATCACTTTGGGATGGCTCCGGGAGGGCCCAAAAGTTCTATTTTTAACTTATTGATATGTAAATGGTTATAATAATCGACTTGACCTGATTCGAAATTCTAAGTTAACCTGCGGCGATTGGCCTGCTACTCCCTTTTTTGGGAAGTTGTGGCGTGATTATATGTCGCGGCACCCTGTGTCTGCTCAATGGGTGCCTGATGAATGAACGCTGCGCGACGGAGAGTTTCCTAATCAATCATCGGGATCTGTCCGATTAAAACGTATAGATAGAGGGTTCTGTCCAATGAGGTCCAGGGATCATTTCATCGCCACGGTTGGCGTTCTCACACTTGCCGCGTTTGCGTCCGGTTGCGGAAAGCTCCAGACCCGTACCTACGTTCCCCCATCCCCGAACCCGGTGGCAGCCACTGCCAGACCGTCGGCGCATCTGCCGCAGTACCGGATTCCGTTGTCGGAGGGCTCCGGGCTTCCCGAGCAGCCGCAGTTCGACCCCATCCAGGATTTGATTGAAAAGGCCGAAGCCGCCTTCGAGCGGGGACGGGAGAGCTATCTGGCCGGACATCTCTCGACAGCCAGGGACCAGTTCAATGCGGCCATCAACACCATTCTCCAATCGCCGGTCGGCGCGCGGGAGGACAAGCGGCTGCTGCGAGCCTTTGATTCCCTCGTGGATCGCATTCATCGGTATGAAGTGGAAGCGCTGCGCCAGGGCGATGGCTTCGCCGGGCGGGACTTTGAGCCCTCCCCGCTGGATGAGATCGAGACGCTGACCTTTCAGGACGAAGTGGAATCGGACCAGCAAGTGGTCCTGGAGTCCGCGGGCAGCCTGTCGTCGATACCACTGGTGATGAACTCCCGGGTATCCCAATTCATCAAGTATTTCACCGAGAAGCGCGGCCGGAAGACGCTGGAAGCATCCTCCATCCGCTCGGGCCTGTACCGCGAAATGATCCTCCGGATTCTGGACGAGGAGAACGTTCCCAGAGAACTGATCTTTCTTTCTCAGGCCGAATCGGCTTTTCGCCCCCGGGCACGGTCTCGCGCCGGTGCCTTGGGCCTTTGGCAGTTCATGTCATACACCGGCAAGGAGTATGGACTGGATCGCAACTGGTGGATTGATCAGCGCATGAATCCCGAAGAGGCCACCCGGGCCGCCGCAAAATATCTGCGCGATCTGTATACCCAGTTTGGCGATTGGTATCTTGCGATGGCCGCTTACAACTGCGGACCCGCCTGCGTATCCCGGGCCATCCGGCGCACCGGCAAGTCCGATTTCTGGGAACTCGCCCGCCGCCGGGCACTGCCGCGGGAAACCCGGAGCTACATCCCGATCATCATGTCTCTCGCCATCATCGGTAAGGACCCGGAGAAATACGGGCTGGCCGAGCTCGACGTGGAACCGGCATGGACCTATGACACCGTTACGGTAACCGAACCCACCGACCTGCGCCTGGTCGCCGAGCTCGTGGGCACCAGCCTGGAGGAGGTCCGGGAGCTGAACCCCAGCCTGCTTCGCAACACCACTCCGAAAGTCCCGGAATACCGCCTGCGCATACCGCTGTCCACCCGCGACCTGTTCATGCAACGCATCGCCATGATACCGCCGGAAAAACGCGTGTACTGGAGATGGCACACCGTTCGCCACGGTGAGACGCTTTCCGGCATCGCCAGCAAGTTCGGAACATCGGTGGACGCGATCGCCGAGGTAAACAGTCTGGATCTGAGCCAGCCGCTGCGGGAGGCCGCTGCCCTGATCATCCCGATGGGGACGCCACGGCCCGGCTCCGGGATGTTGAGCGGCCATGTCGGTGACGGCCGGATTCATGTCGTCAGCAGGAATCAGACGCTGGGACTTCTCGCCCAACGCTATGGAACATCAGTAAATCAGTTGATAGCCTGGAACAATCTGGACGGCACGATGATCCGCGTCGGGCAGAAACTGATCGTCGGCCCGGAGGTCGCGGGCCCGTCGGGCAGCGGCGTTCATGTGGTCCGCCGGAATGAATCGCTCTCCATCATTGGCCAGCGCTACGGAGCTTCCGTCAATCAACTGAAGGCCTGGAACAACCTGAGCAGTACCATCATCCACGTGGGGCAGAGACTCCGCGTCGGAACAGCGACAGATGTTGCTCCGCCATCCGGCAGCGGCGTTCACGTGGTCCGCCGGAATGAATCGCTCTCCATCATTGGCCAGCGCTACGGAGCTTCCGTCAATCAACTGAAGGCCTGGAACAACCTGAGCAGTACCATCATCCACGTGGGGCAGAGACTCCGCGTCGGAACAGCGACAGATGTTGCTCCGCCATCCGGCAGCGGCGTTCACGTGGTCCGCCGGAATGAATCGCTCTCCATCATTGGCCAGCGCTACGGAGTCTCCGTCAATCAGTTGAAGGCCTGGAACAACCTGACAGGCACGGTGATCCGGGCCGACCAGAAGCTGAAAGTCGGCAAAACCGTATCCGCGCCCTCTTCCAGGCAACCCACACAACAGATTGCTTCCACTGGCTCCAACACTAGTTCCGCTGGCAGTACGCCGAAGCGGCGCGTCCACCGCGTTCGCAGGGGTGATTCGCTCTGGGGGATCGCCACGAACTACAAGACCTCCGTTGCGGTTCTCCGGCGGAACAACCGCCACCTCGGCAGGACGCTGCAGATCGGCGACTCCGTTTACATTCCTGCTTCGGAATAACGGAGGGCTCCCTGCTTCCCCGCCTGCCTGTTTCCCTTCATACCCAGACCGCCGGGCTGTAATGCCCTGACTGCTTTTCCTCTAAAATATACAGTCCTTGTCCGAAATCCGGGCCACTCTCCGCTACAATCATTGAGGATCAGAGTATGAGTCAAACAGTTCGCAAAGCGGTTTTTCCCGCCGCGGGTCTCGGCACCCGTTTTCTTCCCGCCACCAAGGCCCAGCCCAAGGAGATGCTGCCTCTCGTCGACAAGCCCATCATCCAGTATGCGGTCGAGGAAGCTCTTGCTTCCGGCATAGAGACCATCATCATCGTTACGGGCCGGGGCAAGAATGCTATTGAGGACCATTTTGACGTTTCCTATGAGCTGGAAAAAATTCTCGAAGCCCGTGGCGATTCCAATCTGCTCCGGCTCGTCCGTCAGGTTTCCGACCTCGTCCATGTCTGTTACGTCCGGCAGAAGGAGGCGCTCGGTCTGGGCCACGCCATTCTCATGGCCCGGGATCTGATCGGCGAGGAACCATTCGCCGTTCTGCTGGGCGACGATGTCATACACTCCGCCACCCCGTGCCTGCGCCAGATGCTCGATGTGTATGACGCCCACCAGGGTTCGGTCATCGCCATTCAGGAGGTCCCCCGGGACAATATCTCCAGCTACGGCGTCATCTCCGGCACGCCGCAAGCGCCGCCGAATCCCGGCAACCGTCTCTGCCGGATCGACGACCTCGTGGAGAAACCCTCCCCGGCCGCCGCGCCCTCCAATCTGGCGATCATCGGCCGTTACATTCTGGAACCGGAGATCTTCGACGCGCTAGAGGCCACCCCGCCCGGCGCCGGTGGAGAGATTCAACTGACCGACGCCGTTCGCACACTGCTTCGCGACCGTCCGGTGTTCGGATGGCGCTTCGAGGGCACCCGGTACGATGCCGGCGACAAGCTGGGGTTTCTGAAAGCCACGGTGGAGTTCGCGCTGCGCCGCGACGATCTCGGCCCCCCCTTCCGCGATTACTTGCGCTCGCTCCGGTTATCCTGAGCGCTCCAGCGCCTGCGCCGCCATCCCACCCAGGCATCTGCGCATCACCTGCACGGGCACCTACGCAGGCACCGGAACGCGCCCGGTTCCGCATGATCCAAGTTCAGACAAGGGAATTTATTTCACCAGGATGGGGTACTCGCCCCGGGCATGCACGCTTCCGATCACGCTGGCTGCCACGCCCGCCTCGCGCAGCGTGGCCTCAAGCACTGTGGCATGTTCCGCCGACACGGAGATCAGCAACCCTCCCGAGGTCTGCGGATCATAGAGCAGCGTAACCATCTCCGGCGGAACGCCACCCGCAATCTCCACCGAACAGGAGGCAAACTCCTCGTTATTCTTCAGCCCTCCCGGCACGGCTTTCTGCCGGATCGCCTCCAGCGCCCCCGGCAGCGCCTCCACCCGGCCGTGATCGATCTCCATCAACACGTTGCTACCCAGCGCCATCTCCCGCGCGTGGCCCAGCAACCCGAATCCTGTAACGTCCGTGGCCCCGTGAACCGAATCGCCCGTCTCCCCGGAGACCCGCCGCGCCGTCTCGCAGGCTGCCAAGTTCAGCGTTCGCATCGATTCCACGGCCGCGTCCACCCATTCCGGCTCGCCGATGCCTCGCTTCAGCGCCGTCGCAATCACGCCGGTTCCCAAGCGCTTCGTCAGCACCAGGGCGTCGCCGGCCCGTGCCCCGGCGTTCGACCATATTCTGTCCGGCGGCACCGTCCCGGTAACCGCGTAACCGAACTTGATCTCCTCATCCCGGATGCTGTGCCCGCCGATCACCACGCATCCGGCCTCCTGCATCTTCGAGAACCCACCCTGCAGGATCTGTTCCAGAATCTCGATCTCGCCCTTGTCCGGAAAGGCGACGATCGACAGCGCCGAGAGTGGCGTGCCCCCCATGGCATACACATCGCTCAACGAATTGGCCGCGGCGATCTCTCCATAGAGATAGGGCTCATCCACGATCGGCGTGAAAAAGTCCACCGTCTGCACCAGCGCCACCTGCTCGTTCAGGCGGTACACTCCCGCGTCGTCGGCTTTGTCGAACCCGACCAGGACGTTTTCGTTGTTTGTCTGCGGCAGCTTGCCCAGCACGGCGTCCAAAACCTTTGGACTCAGCTTGGACGCTCAGCCAGCCGCTTTCACCGCCGCCGTCAGATTGTATTTTTTCACGGCCATAAACTTTTCAATTGTACCAGCAACCTGGCCGCCGCGGGCACACCCATGCATTGCTCCTGTCTACAGCCGCGCGCCTTTCACGTTTTGCGCTTGGCTGGCGCGAATCGTCGAGGCGGAACCTGGCGCAAATCGGCCGGGACGCGCTGCGGCCGGGATGCGCCTGCCGCGAATCGCCCGATAGGCTATGATGTTCTACTGAATCTTTACACACAGGCGGACCCGTGTTCCTATGAGCAAGAACATCACCCCCCGCGCCGATAATTTCGCGCGCTGGTACCAGGACGTCATCAACCAGGCCGAGCTGGCAGAGCCGGCCGAGGTCGTGAAAGGCTGCATGGTCATCCGGCCCAACGGCTACGGTATCTGGGAAAAATTGCAGGCCGAACTGGACCGCCGCTTCAAGGACACCGGCCACCAGAACGCCTACTTCCCTCTGCTGATACCCGAGAGTTTCATCCGCAAGGAGGCCGAGCACGTTGAAGGGTTCTCGCCCGAGCTGGCCGTGGTAACCATCGCCGGCGGCGAGCCGCTGGAAGAGCGATACGTGATCCGGCCCACCTCCGAGACCATCATCGGACACTTCTACGCCCGTTGGATCAAGAGCTGGCGCGACCTGCCCCTGCTCATCAACCAGTGGGCCAACGTCGTTCGCTGGGAGCTGCGCACCCGCATCTTCCTCCGCACCACGGAGTTCCTCTGGCAGGAGGGGCACACGGCCCACGCCACCGAGGCCGAGGCCGAGGAGGAGACCCGCCGCATGCTGGACGTCTACGCCGATGTCGCCGAAAACGTCATGGCCATGCCCGTCATCCGCGGCATCAAGACCAGGGCCGAACGGTTCGCCGGCGCACAGCGGTCCTTCTGTATTGAGGCAATGATGCAGAACGGCTACGCGCTGCAGGCCGGAACCAGCCACGAGCTGGGACAGAACTTCGCGAAGGCTTTCGAGATTCGTTTTCAGAACCGGGCCGGTGAGCTAGAATATGCCTGGCAAACCAGTTGGGGCGTCAGCACGCGTCTGATTGGCGGGCTCATCATGACCCATTCCGATGACCGCGGTCTGGTTCTGCCCCCGAAACTTTCTTCCATAGAGGCCGTCTTCATTCCCATCTTCCGCAAGGATGAGGAGCGCGTGGCCGTTCTCGAACGGGTCTCGCAGCTTGCCGATGAAGTCCGTGCCGCCGGCGTCAGCGTCAAGGTGGATGACCGCGAGGGCTATACGCCCGGCTCGAAGTTTTTCCACTGGGAGCAGCGCGGCATACCTCTGCTGATCGAGCTCGGCCCCCGCGATCTCGCCTCCGGCAACGTGGTGGTCCGCCGGCGCGATCTGGGGGAGAAACAGACGCATCCGGCCACCGGCCTCGTCTCCGTGGTTCGGGAAAGTCTCGATCAGATGCAGAAGGCGATGCTGGAAACAGCGCGTCAGCGGCGGGAAGACAATACCGTCCTTGCCGGCAGCCTCGAAGAAGTCCGTTCCATTCTGAAGGACGCCACGGCGGAAAAAGGCGGCGGCAAGTTCGTCATGGCCCACCTCAAGGACGACCCGGCCTGCGACGCGAAGCTGAAGGAGTTCAAGGCCAGCGTGCGGTGCATTCCTCTGGAGGACCGCTACGATGGCCCGGGCAAATGCCTCATCACGGGTGAAACAGTGCCGCAGCGCGTCGTCATCGCCAAGGCCTACTGATTTCTGTCTTTTCACGCAGTCCCCGTGGCATCAACGCGGCGAGCCGCCCCAACGGGCGTAGCGAGCTACTACCCCGCGATGCGGCGGGAGTCTGAGCAACTTACTCCCCACGAAGTGGTGGCTGGACGCAAGCTCAACCCTCTGTAGCGAGCGTGTCCCAAGCCTCAGAATCCCTCACCTACACAGCACACGAGCCGCCCACCGTAAGGCGAGTAACTGGCTGGACGCAGTCCCTAGTCGCTGATGGTTTGTCCGCGGCGTTTTTGCGGAGCGGGCAGGGTGAGCTGTACCTTTGCCCACCATGTTCCCCAACGGTTATCACCATCGGGAAAATTCGGACTGGATGCATATTCCTGAATCGTCCAGAAATCCGTGTCATTTACCGGATCAACCACGGTCGAGCTGTAATCTCCCCAACGGTTCCGGGAACCGCTGAACCTCTTGACATAGATGGCTTCGCCGGCCTTAAACGTTACAGGGTCCCGCATGGTTCCCACGGCATCGGCGGCATCGCGAAAAACATAGCCGCCACCGGCAAACGTCGTGGCGGAAAACACCGAAAATCCCAACAGCACATCGCTATTAGCATTCACTGCAATCGACGGAAAGGCGTAGAAGATGTTTCCGCCAGCATCATCCACACGTCCGAACTGCTGAACAGCCCCTGCCGTGTTGAACTCCCACCACTGTGCCGCCGTGCGGGTGGGAGCGGCCGCGGGCAGGAAGGCAGCCTGGGAAGCCCACAATGTTCCATTCCGGTAGATCAAGTCCTGGACCCGGGAATCGTTATTCTGAATCAGTTCGGATGTACCCATTTGTGGCGCGAAATCCAGGCTCCCGGCGGGCTTACTACCCCACGGGTTCGGCGTGCTGACAAACGCGCCGTCCGCGGTGTAGACCTCTGCTCCGACAGTTCCCGTGATGGAGGACATTCGGAGGAACCCATTTCCACCGGAATTACCGTTCCAATTCCGTACCAGGTACAAGGTGGCAAGAGAGTTATCGTATGTCTCTGCCGGAGTGGGGGCGCTGTTCGGATCGGTAAGCACAGTTTGGGTCAGAGGACTGATCCCGTTGAATAGATCCGCTTTTTCAATGGCGATCACAATCGAGCCTGCGGAGGCATCATTCAAATTGGCGAACATATTCACGGTAACCACAACCCAGTCCTTGTTGAAACCCACCCGTGGAAAGTCCGCCCAATCGGTGTCCGTGGCGTCGGCATCGATCCGGTACAGATTCCACGTTCCCGTGGGATCGGATGTCTGCGATGCCCCGATCAGGATGGAGGAGGTGGCCGAGCGCCCGTCGCTCACGGCTGAAAAAATCCACCGGTTGTTGAACGGATCGTAGGTGAGTTTAGGATCAAACGTCCCGCTCGCCCCGGTCCCCGCCCAAAACGACTCCAGTGATACGGTACCGAGATCCGTCCCCGTTTTGGTCTGCATTCGCACTTGGGAATTGAGGGCAACCATCAGGTGGCTCGGTCCCGCTGCTCCCTGCGTATCCGGCGGGATGGAGAAGCCTGTATCGCCCAACGCCTCAAAACTCGATGCGGGGGATGAGAAGCGACCAGCGCCGCTGGCAATCCGGCATTCGCCGAAGGAGGGACCGGTTGTTTCGCTGCAGGCTTCGCCCCAGCGGGGACGGGCAGGTTTCCCTGTTCCGGCAGGAACGGAATGAGAACTTTTTCCTGGGGCGATCGGGGACCGGACGCCGGCTGCTGACGCACTAGCTCCGCAAAGTCCATCACGACAGGAGCAGCAGGGGGTCCCGGTGTTCCCGGCGCCTGTCCCCAAACAGACAATCCCGCTCCCAGAGACATTACCAGCACGAGTAGCCGCATGGGCCCCATCCTATCATCCATCTCCGGAACGGAAAGCTGGAGTTTGGATTCTTTATGGTCCTATCCTGCTGACCGCTACGGCACCACGGCCTGGACCGTCCGAGTCACTCGTTTTGTCACTCCACTCGCTGTAACCATCACTGCATCCAGCCTGTGATTCCGGTTCAGCACGTTCTCTGCTCCCGAGAACGTCATCGGGACCGATCCTGAACTCGATCAACTCAAGTCGGAGTTCAGAATATTGGCCGAGGTTCCATCATCGCGATGCAGGTTCACCAACGGCGTCCCCGCATCGAAAAACAAGTCACGGAAGTACCCACCATCCGGCCCACATGCGGTGCATTCCTTTGGAGGATTACTACGATGGTCCGGGCAAATGCCTCATCACGGGTGAAACCGTTCCGCAGCGCATCGCCATCGCCAAGGCCTACTGATTTCTATTTTTCCTCTCACGCAGTCCCCGTGGCATCGACGCGGCGAGGCGACCAACGGGAGTCCGAGCTACTACTCCGCGAAGCGGCGGCTGGACGCAAGCTCAACCCTCTGTAGCGAGCGCGCTCCAAGCCTCAGAATCCCTCACCTACACAGCACACGAGCCGCCCACCGGAAGGCGAGTAACTACTCGCCACGAAGTGGCCGAGCATCGCTCAGCTCGGTGCCCATGTTCTCCCACAGTGGCTCTATCAACGACTGCAGTTCGCCCAACCGCGTCCGCAGCTGGGCCAGCTCGGCCCGCAGCGCGTCGTTTTCAGCCTTCAGTTCCCCGATCGCCTGCGTGTTGAGCAGCGGCAGCTTGTTGTACCGCACCGCCTTGTAGCCCTCGGCGTCCTCGGTAACCAGTTCCGGCAACACCTTTTCGGCCTCCTGCGCGATCAGCCCGAAGCTGCGCCCCTCGCCAAACTGCTTTGCGGGAAACTCATCCACCCGCCAGTCAAAGTGCACCGGCCGCAGCGCCGACACCTTATCGACCATCGGGCCAAACCCGACGATGTTCTTCTTGAACCGCGCATCCGAGGAGCACGTTCCCGTGATCACCGTCGCATCGAAGACCTTCAGGCAACCATTCGCGCCCGCCGTTCCCGCGCGGATGTCGCCCGCAACCTGCAGCAGGTCCGCCGGCGCCACCGTTCCGATGCCCAGGTTGCCGCCTGTCAGGTACGTGTCTCCCGCCGTCGATAGCTTGATCGTCGCCGCCCCGGTCCCGTCCGAGAGAAACAGCGTCGAGTTCTCCGCACCATCGATCGACAGGTTGAAGATATTCTCACCCGGCCGGAAGACCCGGATCACATTCTGCGCTCCCGCGCCCGCATCCATGTCCAATCGGAAGTCTCCGTCCGCAGTCCCCAGCTTCACCTTCGCCACTCCGTTGCCGTCGGCCAGAAACAGCACCGCGTTCTCGCTCGCATCCCGCAGCGCCCCGCTGTATTCCACCACCTGCGGCACACTCTGAGGCTGCTGATTGGCGGAGTCAGTCATTTGAGAAGTGTTTGTATCGGGTCGAATCTCCGCAGCGGAAAGCAAGAAGGAATTCAAATGGCCCAGTACGATGAGTGCAGCTGTAATAGGGACTACTAAGTGGCTTAATTTCATAGTCATATAACTCTCCTTCAGAACATCTATCGGATAGTACGGTATGAAGAGTCCGTCTGAAAATATACTTTAGAGGAAATGATGAAAAAGTTACCACCGCGCCAGCAGATGCGGACGGGGTTTCATTCTCTTGCCGCATGAAACCCCATCTGCAATATTCTCGCCTGATTTACCGGTGGTGGCGAACGATGGAATATGGCGGGGACTACTCGACCGTGAAGCGAATGGGCTGAATAAAGATGTTATTTTCCACTTGCAGGGAAATGTTGTATTCGCCAAGCTGAACTTCGGGTACCTTGATGACTACTTTGTCCGGTGTTTGCTCGATAACCACTGCCGGAAAATCTTTTTCATCGTCAGAAAGAAGAAATCCCTCGACCGATCCATCTCCAAGATTTTCGCCGATGATCGTCAGAGTGTCGCCAACGTTCCCGGAGGCAGGATCCACCCCAGTCAACCGGGGCACGCCTTGACTCCAAACGAGGGTAGAAGTCAGCAGGATGAAGACCCATCCATATCGCAATATGCCTCTCGACATCATTTGCCTCCTTAGGTTGGCAAGTCTCCACGCCGATCCATTCGCTTTCCATACAAGCCCAGGAGATCGGGGGTGTGTGAATCATAACACTAGAATCTCTTTTCAGTATCCAACCATATCCATTTTATTTTTTGTCTGTTGGATCGAGGGAACAGAAGGTTGATGGAAAGCAGGGGCGGAGACCCCTTACGGGACATGGACGGTTGGCCAGGGAAGCATCCATTCCAGCAACAGGCGCCAGAAACCTTTTCTTGTGGGAGACAGCATGTCGCGCACATAACCCATCGCCTCATCAGCCGATTCCATGGCATCCGCCAGGTTTTCGGAAGAGTTTTCGAGGTTCTGGGTTGATGCGGTAATGGATTCATCCTCTGCCATCCCTCGCAGAGTTTTCACGGTTTCCGAACTCTCCATCAGCAGGCGGGTTCCCTCCGAACCCAATTGCTCCAACTGCCTGTTGAGCTGTCGTGTTGTTTCGGCCGCAGAGATCAGGGTTCGCTCCGCCTCCGCCGCCAGACGTTCCATCCGCTCGTCGGTGCGCTCGGTCAAGAGAGTCAATTTTCCCAGGACGGTTGCACTGCGCCGGGCGACGGCTTCATAGTATCCTGCCTGCACCATAGCGCTTTTGCGAACGGTTTCCAGTGTCGAGCGGGCACTGGAAAGAACGGCCTGACCGTAAACAAGCGTGTCCTGCGACTTTTGGGCAATCTGATGGAATTCGGTTTCCACCCGAAAACCTGCCTCGGATATATGCCCCAAAAAAATGGACATCTGAACAACGGCAACGAGAAGTGAAAACAGCAAAGCAATATGCAGAACTCTTACAAGACTCACCAGAATTCCGGAGTTTCGAAGTCCGGCTTCACGCAACGGGTTCATCCGAAACCTCCAGACGCGGCATGCCTTCGATGCAAATGATCCCTTCGCCGAGTTCCAGTGCGCCGCGGCCAGGCATTGATTCCACATGGCTCTTTGCAGCTTGACCGGCTAGTTGCAATTTGCATAAGCGAGGCAAGCTTGTCATTGCGATAGCAGGAAATCGGCGCATCTTCAAAATCTCCACTATTGGATCACCATCAGGGAGTCGTCCGCGCCGGCTACGTTGTAGTCCAGCAGGACATCTACTTCATACGTGCGAAAAGTAGAGTTGTCCGGCATCCCTTGATTATTGGTTGCTGGCTGCGCGACCCAAGTTAAGTTGTCAACATCCCCACACGACAGAGCATCCCAGGCAGAATCCGTGAATGAACAGTCGGAGATTGAAGTTCCAGAAAGATTACAATCTGCCGCACCACTAAAGGCATCTATTAGCTTCGTCCCCCCAGACTGTGTTCCACTAACGTCCAGCCATACGTTGAAGTCATCCTCGGCAGAATTGTTTATCTCCGCAACTCGCACCTTCAGCGTGATGGAATTTACGCTCCCACAATCACCGGGGGCATTCTCAAACCCATGCTCTTGCCTAAATAAATCAAGGCCAGGACTGTCTCCATCCAAAGTGGTTGAATCTTCAGGACTCTCAACATCAGAATTAATGCAGCCATACTCAGTTGAGCTAGCCAGACAATCCCCAATACCTGAGCCGGTAACGTTAAAACTTCTCTGCGTATCCCCGGCAGGGCGCAGGTCAATCGTGTCCGCCGGCAGCGGCACGGCGCAGGCGGTGGCCAGCAACGCCAGAATCGTCAATTTGTACAGATTTGAGATCTTCATCCTTCCTCCTTCACGAGCATTTTCGACAGCATCAGGTCGCGCGGCGAGATCCGCGAATTGCTCCAGGCCGGATGCAGCAGCGGGAAGCCGGCTTCCCGGAACGCCTACGCCACCAGCTCGGAGCAGAACCACCGCGCGGTGGAGGCCCAGTCGCGCGCGAAGAGTAGCTGCCCGACGACGGCGGTGAAGTCGTAAGGCTTGCCGAGCTGCGACCGCACCGCCGTCAGCACCGGCTCGGGATCGGCATCGGCACGGAGCACCATGGCGGGCTCGTATTCGAAGGGCCGGACCATCACTCCCCCGGCGGGCCGGGAGCCGAGCAGGCCGTTATCCGTGATGAAGTCCACATGGGAATAGCTGCTCCGCGTCGCGAAGCGGACGAAACAGTCCGCCGGAGTGAAGGCCGTCGAGAAGCGTAGCCGGATCATGCCCGCTCCTCCATGCAACAGCGGTCATTGCGCGGGCCGTCCGTGTCGCCCGTGTACCAAACATTCGGATAGGCCAAGCACTTAAATATGAATTCCTGCTGTAGCGACGGAGCGAGCTTCGCGAAAACCGCGAAGTCCGCCATCACCTTGCATTGGCGTCCGGCCGGCAGCGTACGGTCCAGATAGTGGCAGGTCTGGCCATCCGGACGCGTCGACTGGCCCTGAACCTGAACCAGCGGACTGTCATCACAGCAAGCCGCGTTGCACTCCCGCCGCTGACAGAACTCTCCGAAATTGCGGCGATCCTCGCCCCGTGCGGGCTGGCCCAGCACCACCAGCGCCGCCGCGCCCTTAATCGCTTCCCGTCGGTTCATCGTCGAACTCCTTCCCGCAGCAGTTGCATTTCGACGCGCCGGTGAACAGTCCGGCATCCTCGTAGACTCTGCGCGGGACCGCGCCGCCCTTCACCACACCGACTCGCGCCGTATGCGGGCAGAGCGCCTGCAGCCGCCGAATGTGCCACGCGATCAGCCGCCAACGGATTCGCTCCGTGAGCGAAAACGTCATCCATCACGCCCATTAGTCCACCGTGTACTGAATCAGCACGTTCACCCGGTTGGCGGTCGATGCGGAGACCATCACGAAATCCATCCGGTCGGCCGTGGCGAAGTTGTCTTCCGCCGCCGCAATCGAGCCCGTCGCCCCGGCCGTGGTGCAGGTCAGGTTCGCACTCAACAGATTCGCCGGTGTCCCGTCGTCCCGTTGCAGATTCACCGACGGCGTGCCCGATCGGTCTCGCAGATCACCTGCGTGATGGTGATGGCGCGGCCCGGCCGGGAGCAGTTCGAGATCGATGCAATGTCATCGGTATCGGAGAGTCCGCCGGAATCGAACAGAGTGAAGTTGCAGGTCAGTGTCTTGTTGGCCGTGGCCAGATCATTGGAATCTACCGAACCGTCGGCGATCTCGCCCGCCGAGCCGCCGTCCACCGCCCCGGCTGCAATCTGCGCGTCTCCAATCGTGCCCCCGATGGCAGAGAGCAGCAGGTTCGCCTCGACCACATCCAGTTCAATTGACCCAGCACCATTCGTAACCGAGATTTCACCGCCTGCCTCTGCCGTGATGTTTGCCAGCACCGGATCGGTCGTTCCGTCGCCGATGGGAATCTGCCCGTTCGTGGCCACGCCCAATGCCGTGATCGCGCCGGTGCCGGAACCTAAAAGAAGTCCGCCATCGGTCAAAGTTGCCGCGCCCGTCCCGCCGTTGCCGACCGGGAGCGTCCCAGTTACCTCCGCAGAAGCAAGGTCGATGTCTGTGCCCAGCAGGGAGACGTTTGCGGAGAGCCGGGCATCTTCCAAGGTTCCTGAAGCAAAGAACGCCGTGGCCGTATCGCCCGAGAGCGCCGCCCCCGCTCCGTCGCCCAGCGCGGAGGTCCGCAGCACGGAGGTCGTGGCCCCGTCGCACCACTCCAGAGTGCCGTCGTCCATCACCTGCGCCTTGCCCAGTTGCGAGGCCCCGCAGGTCAGACTGGTAACCCCGCCATCGGCCAGGAAGTTCGCCTCGCCACTGGCCGTGTCGAACGTTCGGTTCGCCGCGATGGTTCCCCCGCCGCTCAGTCCCGCGCCCGCCGTCAGCGTTACGCCCGAATGCGCGACGTGCTCATCGGCGACGAAGTTTGTGGTGGCGTCGTGGTCCACTTCGTCCGACTCCAATGACCCGTCCACCTGCGCATCGGCCAGCGTGCCCTGCATATCCGGCAGGTCCAGCACCGCTTCGAGTTCGACCTCGACTCCCGTGGCGTTCAGCTCATCGGCTGAGACAGAATCCGTGCCCAGATCGTCCGTGGTGATCGATCCATCGGCAATCTCGCTCAGGTTCCCGCCATCGACCGCGCCGGCGGCAATCTGCGCGTCGGCAATCTGCGCGTTCATGCCATCCAGGTTCGGGAGCCGCGCCGCCTCGACCGTGCCAGCAGGGAAGAACGCCGTGGCTGAGTCGCCCGAGAGCGCCGCCCCCGCTCCGTCGCCCAGCGCGGAGGTCCGGAGGACGGAGGTGGTTGCGCCGTCGCACCACTCCAGAGTGCCGTCGTCCATCACCTGCGCCTTGCACAGTTGCGAGGCCCCGCAGGTCAGACTGGTAACCCCGCCATCGGCCGGGAAGTTCGCTTCTCCGGACGCGGTGTCGAAAGTCCGGTTGGTAGCAATGGTTCCCCCGCCGCTCAGGCCCGCGCCCGCCGTCAGCGTTACGCCCGAGTGCGCGACGTGCTCATCGGCGACGAAGTTCGTGGTGGCGTCGTGGTCCACTTCGTCCGATTCCAATGACCCGTCCACATGCGCATCAGCCAGCGTGCCTTGCAGGTCTGGCAGGTCCAGCACCGCTTCCAGCTCTGCCTCGACTGCCAGCTCGTCCAGATCGTTCACGTTCGCCGTGGTGGTGTCGTTCGTGAAGCGACACTCATCGGTGGCCAGCGCCGGGTCCGCGCCCGTGTCGGTGTAATCCAGCGACAGCGTGGGCGCGACACCCGATCCGGTCGACGCCAGACCCGTGCCGCCCTGGACATTGATTTCAGAATCACGCGCGAGCGCCGCTGCGATCGAGAGCGTCGGGTTGCCCGCGACGCCGTCGCCGTTGGCCACCACGATCTCCGCATCGCCGGTCAGCGTCCGGTTGACGGTGGTATTCAGTGCTGTCCGGACCACGATGCCGTTCCCGCCGGGATCCGCGAGGCCTCCACCGGCGGGCACATCACAATCCGTCTGGTCATTGCCGGCATCGTCCGTGCAGGTGATTCCAGTGCCGGTCAGGTTCAGAAACGTCCGCGAGGTCATGGAGATGCCTTCATCCTGGATGGTGTGGCCGCCGCCTCCGCCGGTACCGCAATCACCTGTGGCGGGTTCCAGGGCGGAGCCTGCATCATTCACTCGAACGCACCGGGACGTAGTCCATGCATCCGGGCGGTTTGTTCCCCCGTTGGCCAGGGGGACGGAGCCCGAAAGTTGGGTGGCGGCATTCAGCGTGAAGTTCGTAATGGGCGGGCTGGTTACCCGAACATCGTTGATCTCGAACGGGCCACCGGAGGGGACAATCCAGTGTTCTTCATAACTGGCGCCATTTTCCAGATAGTAGCGGACTTTGTAAGACGTACCGCCCGGCGTGGCGCCGATATTGGGCGCTAAGGAAATCGCGATCGTTCCATTCACGAAGGCGAAAGACGCCGATCCTCCGTCAATCGTGATGTCATCGCTACTGGTGAACGGGTCCCAGGAAACAATCAGACGCCCCGTTGGCGGCGGTTCCATCAGCGTTTCGTAGGGTATCGGAAATGGTGGTGAGGAGCGTTTCGAGAGCTCCGAAAGAGTCGCTGGAGCCTATGGAAAGGAGCTTTCCGATGATTTCTGCAAGGATGATGGAAGCTGGAAATTCGTGGATTCCGATTGGGCCGAACCTGCCGATAATACGGAAATGGTTTTCAGGGAATACACGAGGCGGAAGAAAATAACTCAGGGAAAAATGACCGCAATACGGACGGGAAAATAGGCTGGGATGACGGATCTCTAGTAATCGAACGAGTAAGTCAGTTTGGCCTGAATGGTCCGGTCTCGCTGGCCATCGAGCAGTCCATCGATGCGGCGGCCTTCGTTGTAGATGAAAAACAGATCGTCGCCGGGGCGGAAGATATAGTTCAGACGGAAGTTGAATCCGACAAAATCATCTCCGGAGTTGTTGAACTGAATGGAGGTGCTGGTGAGCAGCCGGTTGCTGAAGTTGTAGTTCACGCGGCTGTTGATCACGTGGTCGGTAAAAGTGATATCTTCCTCCGGAGAGTTGCCTTCCACGTCCCGATAGCTGCCGGCGTTGAAGCGGGCATGGTTGATGGTGTAGTCCACTTCCAGAGAGAGATTGTTGGTTACCCGGAAACTGGGCGTGAAGATGAACCCATTCAGCTTGCCGCCGAAAAAATTCGTGTTGTTCTGAAAATTCCCTCCGGCGGAAAACCGCCTGCCCGGGTCCGTATTGAACCGCAGCACGTTGAACCACCAGCGGTAATCTCCCACCGGTATGATGATTCCCGGCCGGATCTCAAACGGCTCGGACAGCCGCTCGAACCGCGTGTGGGGCGCCAGGGCAACGACATCTCCCGACTCGAAACGCGTCTCAATGGTGTAGTGGTTCAGCCGCGTCTCCAGCACGTTGTCCTGGTTGTTCGTATAGTCGCTGTGGAAGCGGAAGATGAACTGGCGGAACAGGTTGCTGTCGGGCCGCGGCTGCAGGGCGAAGGTGGGCATGAAGCGGCGCTGGTTCTTGCGGGGCACGAAGCCCATATCATTCCGGTAGCTCCTGTCGACCGTCAGCCATTTCACGCCCGTGTGCATGAAGTCGCTCTGCCAGATGACGCCGCCGGAGGTGGCCCAGGCATCGCCATTGTTATTCAGCGAAGAGGACTTGTTCGCCACCGCGTTGATGTTCAGATAACGATAGAAGACGAAGTTCGCATCGACGCCGAAGATGCGGTTGAAGTCCGGTGTGCCGGTTTCGCGATTCAGCATAAATATCCCAATGGTCGAGCGCTCCAGAACATCCCGCTTCGCGCGAATGACGCTGTAGTTGCTGGCCGGAATCCCGATGCGGTGAATCGGCTCGGTCTGCACATTCATCATTCCCACCGTCAGCCCGGCGACCCGTCCGGTGAGACGCGTTCCGCCGATGATGGGCACCGGCTGGCCGCTGCTCAGCCCGATCTGGCGGGTGTGAAATGCCTTGAAGATCGCCATGGGACTCTCGCCGCTGGCGGTGCCGAATTCGTAGGTACCGGCTCCTTCCTGGAAAAACTCACGCTTCTCGGGAAAGAAAAGGGCAAAGCGGTCGAGATTGACCTGCTGGTCATCCACCTCGGTCTGGGCAAAATCGGTCTTCCAGGTGAAGTCCCAGGTCAGCGAGGGCGACACGCGGTACTTGATGACCTCGATTCCAATATCGGAGGCGTTGCAGAGATCGCTGCCGGGCTTGGCGATCTCTTTCGGGTCCTGGCAGAGCGTGCTGCGGGAACGGTCCGAGGTGCGGGAGAAGCCAGCGAGCAGGTAGGGCTTGACGCGGAATCGCAACCCGGACTCAATCTCCGTTATCCCGGTCAGGTGTCCGGACTGCGAGGTGTTTTGCAGCGTGAAACCGCGACGATAGTTGTTCCAGTAGGAAAACTCATTCTTGCGTCGTATGACGCGCTCGACGTCAAAGCCCCAGGTCTGCGCGTCGGCGGAGTCCTAGACCCGCAAGCTCTTGAACGGAATCCCGATCTCGACCACCCATCCCGCCTGGGTGATCTGCGCTCCCACACTCCACTGCTCATCCCAGTTTTCGTTGATCGTGTTTCCCTCATCCGTGATCAGAGCGTCGTACTGGGTCCCAAGCGGGTTGGTACGGAATAGGAACGAATTGCGGTGATCGTGAAACGTGTCGAGAACGATGGAGATGGTGTCGTCGTTCTCCAGAGAATTGTCGCGCCGCCGTTCCCGGGCCAGGATGGCGCCGGCATCCGACTCATAGCTGATCACGCCGATATACAGAGTGTTGGCGGTATAGAGCACGCGGAACTCGGTTCGCTCGGAGGAGGGCTGACCCTCCTCCGGGTCGCGTTGCAGAAAGCCGAGCGAAACCGGAGTCTCCCCCCAGACGGCTTCATCGAGGTTTCCATCCAGCGTAATGGTTTCCTCGGTGCGGGTGGGATTCAGCGACTTGTGCCCGTGGGAGCCCTCTCCATCCGTCAATGCAAGCTGGCCGAAGCACGCCGGGACGATGGAGGCGGTCAGGATGAGCAGAGATATGAAAACAATGGTCCGTCGAAGGGACAGAACTCTCCGAAACAACAGGAACTCCAAGTCGCTTGTTGCGAGGGCTTCCACCTGAACTGAAGCTGGTATCCATTATCTCCAAATACGTTACGGATTGGGAATAGAAAATAGGTTTCTTTTCCTTTGTGATCGGGTTAGAACTGATGTACGGCACTTTTTGATGGCAAGAAGCGGTGCGGGAGCGAGTTCAGCGAGGCGGCGTTGCGGGAGCGAATGATCTTTCAACATCAAATAAAAAGGAACGGCCGGCGGAATAGATGCAGCAGCGGGGTGGCGTGGGTCCTCGCGGCGCTTTGTATTCTGGCTGCGTTTCCGAAACCCCTCACCGGACAGAACGAAACCCGCCAGTACGTTGTGCAACTGCGCAGCCCATCGGTCGTCTCGCAAATGCGGAACCAATTTACCCCGGCCGGGGCCCGGATGCTGCGTGCCGATGCGGCAGCGCGGTACCGCGGGCGGTTGCTCGATGAGCAGGCGGAGATCCGGCGCAGCATGGAATCGCTCCCCCGGGCGAAAGTACGGCATCAGATGGACACTGTGTTCAACGGCTTCGGTGTTGTACTGCGACCGGAAGACGTGGAAGCGGTGCGGCGGCTACCGGGCGTTGCCCAGGTCTATCCCTCCGTGGAGTACCACAAAACACTGGATGCCGCGCTGGGGTTGGTGCATGTTCCCGCAGGCTGGATTCATCCCTCAATTGGCGGAGAAGAAAGCGCCGGGACAGGTATAAAGATCGGGGTGGTGGATACCGGCATCGACATGAACCACCCGATGTTTCTCGATACGTCTCTGATCGTTCCCTCTGGATTTCCAAAATTTACCGAGCCCACACCCGATTGCGCGAACTCGGACGAGCGGTTCACAAACTCCAAGGTGATCGTGGCGCGCAACTACGTGCATCTGCTTTCGAGGGTAGACCCGAACTGCGACGCGGAGGACCGGGACGGTCATGGCTCTTTCAGCGCGTCGGTGGCGGCGGGACGGCGGGTGGCGGCGCCGCTGGCCAGCATCGCGGGGGTGGCGCCGAAGGCGTTCCTGGGCAGCTACAAGGTCTTCGGCACGCCGGGACTGAACGATGCGGCAACTCTGGGCGCGATCATCGCCGCCCTGGACGGAGCGGTGAAAGATGGGATGGACATCATCAACCTGAGTCTGGGAGCTGCGATCGATCTACCGCCCTCACTAGACCCGCTGGTGCTGGCGGTGAAAGAGGCCGTGGAGGCGGGCGTGGTTGTGGTGGTGGCCGCGGGAAACGCAGGTCCCGGAACCGGAACGATCACAAGCCCCGGCACGGCGCCGGAGGCGATTACGGTGGGTTCGACCACAAACTCCCGCGTGCTGGCATTGCCGTTCTTAATTACGGCGCCCGCGCCCGTACCGGAGGAGCTGGCATTGATTGCCGCGACGCCGGGGAACGGGCCGGAGTTCGGAGGGTCATTGGGACCATTGCCGCTGATGGACGTGACGGAGGTGGATTTCAACGGGACGGCCTGCGATCTGCTGCCCGCCGGCTCGCTCGCCGGCAGCATCACTCTGATCCGCCGCGGCGGGTGCTCGTTCCAGACGAAGATCAACAATGTGGCCGGGGCGGGCGCCGTGGCCGCGATCCTGTTCCATCATCTTTTGAACCAGCCGGCGACTCCCATCGATGTGGGAAACGCACAGGCGATACCTTCGGCGATGATCGGCAACAGCGACGGCGTGCTGCTGCGCGACTTTCTGGCGACGGCGGGCGGGACGGCGCAGGCTTCACTGGGAGGGGTGAGACAGGCGATTCCGGCCGGCCCAAACCGGATGACGGGATTCTCCTCCGTGGGGCCGAGTACGGACTTTGGAATCAAGCCGGACCTGGTTGCGCCGGGGACAAATATCTACGGCGCTACGCAGAGCCGCCACCCGAGCGGCGTACAGTTCAGCTCCACGGGCTACGACATATCGAGCGGGACGAGCGTCTCCACGCCGGCGCAGGTGAAGTCGGTGCTGATGCATACGGCGGCGACAAATGTGGTGCCGCTGGGCGATGGCGTGGCCGGCGTGCTATCGAGTGGTGGTGGATTGCTGGATGTGGAGGCGGCGCTGCAAAGCCCGGCGATTGTGTTTGTGGGGAGTATCAGCCTGGGTTCCAGCTTGTCTTTTTTCAACCCGATAGCGTTTATGTTTGTGGAAATGACCAACCTGGGTACGATTACCGATACTTTCCTGTGGAGGATTGTGCCCGCCGAGGGCAGCGGGACGGTGCAGATGGAGTTTTTCCCACCGAATCCGACTCTGCTGGCCGGGGAAACGCAAATGGTTGGAATCTCGATTCAGGGTTCCGAGTCGGTGGAAGGGTGGGTGGAGATCAAGAGCTTGCAGACGGGACGGGTGCTGCACGTACCTTATTGGGGGAATGCGTTGCATCCGGCGGTGAACTCCGGCGGCGTGGTGAATGCGGCCAGTCTGACGCCCGGGCCGACTGAGCCGGCGCCGGGGAGTCTGATCTCGATCTTCGGGACCGAGATGGCCGGGAGCGCGGCGTCGGCTGGCGTGTTGCCGCTGCCGGAGGCGCTGGCGGGCGCGCGGGTGACGATCAATGGAGTCAGCGCGCCGCTGCTGTTCGTCTCGCCAAATCAGATCAATGCCCAGATTCCTTACGAGCTCGCCGGTGCTTCCGTGGGCGCCGTCGAGGTTCGCTACAGCGGCGTGGGGAGCACGAGCGTGACGTTTCCCATGGCAACGGCGGCGCCGGGAATTTTTTCGGCGGATCAGTCCGGCGCGGGCCGGGGCGCGGTGTTGCATGCGGGGACGAGTCAGGCGGTGAATCAAGCAAATCCGGCAAGGCCAGGGGAGTTCATTGAGGTGTTCGTCAGTGGGCTCGGGTTTACCCTGCCGGGGGCGACCACAGGGCAGCCGCTCCGGCCGACCCACTGCTGACGACCCTGCTGCCGACGACGGCGACGCTGGGCGGCGCTCCCGCGCAGGTCACGTTTTCCGGGCTGGCGCCCCATTTTGTGGGCCTCTATCAGGTGAATGTGCAGGTGCCCGAGAATGCCGCGACGGGAGCACTGCCGCTCGTGATATTCAATAATGGCGTGGCCAGTAATACGGTAACGGTCGATATCCTTCCCTGATCTTCTTGTCCTGCCGATGTGCAGGTGTAGATACCCTTTAGATATGAGTGGAAGGACCGATCCGGGTTCCCTGAAAACCGGGCCGGGCGTATGCTAGGATTTGGCCGGTCGTGAAGGCTGGCAGCGAAGGCAGGGATGTACCGTTGAGCTTTCCCACCACTAGACTACGACGGCTGAGGCGGACACCGCTCCTGCGGAAAATGGTGCAGGAAACCAGTTTCTCCGCCCGGCAGTTCATCTATCCCCTGTTCGTGTGTCCCGGCTCGGGCGTGAAGCGGGAGATCGGTTCGATGCCGGGGAACTATCATTTTTCCGTCGACCGGATTGCCCAGGAGTGCAAGGAAGCGGCAGGGCTGGGGATTCCGGCTGTGCTGCTGTTCGGCATTCCGGAGACCAAGGATGAAAAGGGCTCCGGGGCATGCGGGGAGCAGGCCATCGTGGCCCGGGCCGTGCGCGAAATTCGTAAAGAATTGAAGGACGAGATCGTGATCGTCTGCGATGTCTGTCTCTGTGAGTACACAAGCCATGGGCATTGCGGGATGCTGAAAAATGGCGCGGTGGACAACGATTCGACGCTGGAGCTGCTCGCGGAAGCCGCGGTGACCTATGCGCGGGCGGGCGCCGATATCGTGGCCCCCTCGGACATGATGGATGGCCGCGTGCGCGCCATTCGCAAAGCCCTCGATGGGAATTCCCTGGAACAGACCGTGATTCTGGCTTATTCGGCCAAGTACGCTTCCGTCTTCTACGGGCCCTTCCGCGAGGCGGCGGATTCGACGCCGGAGTTCGGGGACCGCCGGTCCTACCAGATGGACCCGGCCAATCAGCGCGAGGCGATGCGGGAGATCCTGCTGGACCTGGAAGAGGGAGCGGACATGGTGATGGTCAAGCCGGCGATGCCGTACCTGGATGTGATCGCGCGGACGCGGGACCGAGTGGACTGCCCCGTCGCCGCCTATCAGGTGAGCGGCGAGTACGGCCAGATTGTGGCGGCCGCGGATCGCGGTTGGATCGACCGGGAACAGGCCATGATGGAATCACTTACCTCGATCCGCCGGGCGGGGGCGGACCTGATCCTGACCTACTTCGCCAAAGATGCCGCGCGCCTGCTGGCCGGTTGAAATTTTTTGACCACCCGATTCCCCCGGAATTTGCTCTGAGGAAAATCTATGCTCGCTCGGCCAGAATGGACTGCCCCACAATTCGCCGCTTGCCGGACAGTATCCCGGACGGGGCATATTCTGGTCGTGGCAATCCTGCTCAGCGTCGTGCCCGCCGGGGCGCAGGCACCCTCTCCGGCGGGAAGCGACGCCCGGCTGGGCGAGAAAATCCTGGCGCTGCTCGATCAGGGAAGCGAGAAAACCGCGCATTGGGGACTGGCTGTCGTTTCTCTCAAAGACAGCCGGAAGCTTGTGGGCTGGAATGAAGACAAGTTCTTCGTGCCAGCCTCCACGGCGAAAATCATCACCGCCGCAGCGGCGTTGACACAGCTTGGACCCGATTTCAAGTACCACACCACCGTGGGCAGGACCGGAACCGTTACAGCGCAAGGTGAGCTCGATGGAGACATCGTGCTGGTGGGACGCGGCGACCCGAATCTTTCCGGCCGTATATTCCCTTACCGGAGGGGACCCAAACGCAACCGGGATCCGGCCACGATTCTGCAAAAGCTAGCCGCGCAAGTCTATGCGAGCGGCCTCCGCAGTATCGAAGGAAATTTGATTGCTGATGACAGCTATTTCGTTACCCAACCATTCGGAAGCGGATGGGAGGTCGATGATCTGCTATGGGGATACGCCCCGCCGGTTACGGCGCTGGCGCTGAACGATAACATCCTGAACATCCATGTGCTTCCCGGCCGCATCGCTCACCAGCCGGCCCGGGTCCGGGTGGAACTGCTGGAGGATTATTATCAGGTAGAGAACCGGGTTTTGACGGGTCCTCGGACGAAAACGCTTCCTGGCGGGGGAAGCGTAAATGCGGAACGTTTCCTTGGCGTCGCCCGGCGGCCCGGCTCCAAGCGGGTGGTTCTCTGGGGACAGGTGCCGGTGCGGGGAACGGGGTGGTCCCGGCAGTTATCCGTGGAAGATCCTCCTGAATTTGCCGGAGAGGTTTTTCGACGGGAACTCGTCCGCCGGGGCATCAAAATAAGCGGGGATTTAATCGTGCGGCGTTCCGAGCCGTTTGATTTTGAAGATTTGACCGGATCAGCCCGGCCTCCGGAACCCCTTTCCGCCACGGTGCTGGCCGACTACCTATCCGTGCCGCTGGCCGAGAGCCTGAAGGTGATCCTGAAGACCAGCCAGAACCTGCATGCCGAAATGTTGTTGCGGACCTTGGGCCGAGAGCGGCGGAACGTCGGCAGCATCGAAGCCGGATTGGAACAGGTCTATGAATTTCTCCAGCAGATGGATGTTCGGGAAAATCAGATGATCCTCCGGGGAGGTTCAGGATTGAGCCGCCAGAATCTGGTTACTCCATCCGCGATGGTTCAGTTGCTGAGGAAGATGCATCAATCCGAGCATGGGGCGGCGTGGAGGGACATGCTGCCGATAGCGGGCGAGGACGGCTCTCTGGCAGGAAGGCTCCGCGGAGCCAGCACCCGGGGACGCGTCTGGGCCAAGACCGGCAGCCTGACCGGAGTCGCCGCATTGGCTGGTTATGTGGAGAACAAAGACGGCGAGTTGCTGGCCTTTGCCATCTTCGTGAACAACTCCGAATCCCGCAATGGAACCATCACCCGGGTGATCGACCGCATTGTCCGTCTGATCGCCGGCAGTTAAGATTTCCGACCAAATGAAAAAATCCGCCGCCAAACTCCAAAACCAGTTGGAGCATCTGCGGGAGCAGATCCGATCTCACGAACACAAGTATTTCGTGGAGGACAAGCCGCAGATCTCCGATGCGGAGTTCGATGCTCTGGTCAACGAACTGCGGCAACTGGAGGCGGAACATCCGGATCTGATCACGCCGGATTCTCCAACACAGCGCGTGGGCGGCAAGCCGCGCGAAGGGTTTGTCCAGATACCGCACAGCACGCCGATGCAGAGCCTAGACAACGCGTATTCGGAGGAGGAGTTGCTGGATTTCGACCGCCGTGTTCGCGAAGGTCTGGGCCGGGAAAGCGTGGAATACGTTGCGGAATTGAAGCTGGATGGAATGAGCATGGCGGTGCGCTACAAAGACGGAGTGCTGGGCAAGGCCGTCACCCGTGGCGATGGCTCGATTGGAGAAGACGTTACGCAAAATGCCCGGACGATTCGTTCGCTCCCGTTGAAGATTTCGCCGGATGATATGAAAAAGGCCGGATTGCGGGGCGAGTTTGAAGTCCGCGGCGAGGTGCTGCTGGGACGCAAGGCCTTTGAGAGGATCAACGACGAACGCGAGGAATCGGGCCTGCCGCGATTTGCCAATCCCCGCAACGCGGCGGCCGGCTCCATCCGGATACTGGAACCAGGTATTGTCGCGGAGCGGCACCTGGATTACTTCCCCTATCTGCTGCTGGCCGATGGCCGGGTCCCTTTTGCAGAGCATTGGGAGACGCTGGAAAATCTCCGCCGACTGGGCCTGAAGGTGAACCGGAACCGGAAAAAATGCTGCGACATGCAGGAGGCCATCGCTTATTGCGCCGAGTGGGAGAGCAAGCGAGACAAGCTTCCCTATGAGATTGACGGCGTTGTGATCAAGGTCAATTCGATCCCGCTGCAGCAGGAGCTAGGCTCGACAGCCAGGGCGCCCCGGTGGGCCATCGCCTACAAATACGCAGCGCAGCAGGCCACGACGCGCGTTGAGCGAATCGAAATCCAGGTGGGGCGCACCGGCGCTCTGACCCCGGTGGCGCACCTGACGCCCGTGCCACTGGGCGGCGTTACTGTCCAGCGGGCAACCCTGCACAACGAGGATGAGATCCGGAGGCTGGGGTTGCGGATTGGCGACACGGTGGTCATCGAACGCGGCGGCGACGTGATTCCCAAAGTCGTGCGCGTCGATCTGGAGGCCAGGGAAAAAGCGGGAGAGGAATTCCAGATGCCCGATGCCTGCCCGGTCTGCAAGGGGCACGTGATGCGCGCAGAGGGCGCGGTGGCCTGGCGCTGCATGAACGCGAATTGCCCCGCACAGCTCAAGGAATCGATCCTGCACTTTGCCGGACGGAAGGCGATGAATATCGACGGGCTGGGCGAAGCTCTGGTGGATCAGTTGGTGGAAAAGAAATTTCTGCAAAATGTGGCGGATCTCTATCAACTAAAGCAGGAGCAACTTGAAGCTCTCGACCGGATGGGAAAAAAATCCGCGGAAAACCTCTTACGGGAGATCGACAGGAGTCGCGGCAGTTCGCTGGACCGGTTGATTTTTTCTCTCGGCATCCGGTTCGTCGGGGAGCGGACGGCCAAGCTGCTGGCCGGGCATTTCGGGTCACTGGACCAGATGATGACTGCCTCCCAAGAGGAGCTGGAGGGGATTTTTGAAGTGGGTCCGAAGGTGGCCGCGAGCATCCGTGCGTTCTTCGAGGAGCAGGCCAACCGGAGGATGGTCGAGCGGCTCCGCAAAGAAAAACTGAGTTTTGAAATGACCGGTTTCCAGCCCCGCTCGAACACGCTCGCAGGCAAGACATTCGTCCTGACGGGCACGCTGGAACACGTTACGCGGGACGAGGCCAGGCGCAGGATCGAGCAGGCCGGCGGACGGGTAACCGGAACGGTGAGCAAGAAAACGGACTACGTGGTAGCGGGCGCCGATCCGGGATCGAAGTTGGAGAAAGCCCGCGAGCTGGGAGTTCCCATCATCCATGAGCAGGAGTTGGACGCGCTCCTCGCCAGATAGATCATCCCGCAAAGACTGGCGGGATATTGCGGGATTTCTCCGCCGGAGCGATACGGATCGCCCGCCGCGCGGCCCTGCCTTGTCCGCATCTCAACTATGTTAGACTGCTGAGAATAGTCCTTTGGGCCGGTAGCTCAGTTGGAAGAGCATCTGACTTTTAATTCCATGCGGACGAGCTAAATGATTGAAAAGTCGTTCATTTGATGCGGCTTAAGTTGTTGAAGTTTCGTTCCCGCGGCGCTAATTGAACACAATTCTGAACACAGATTTAGCAACACCAAGCACCAGGTTCGTGTTACGCGGAGGTCTACCCCCCCTCTGACGCCTTACACAAACCTTTTCGCGTGATATTCTTCGGGGTAGTGCGATCAGCCATTGGGAGGGTTTTTTCCATTACGGGGTTTACAGGAGTCGCCAGTTGTTGGCGGGGCGTTTTTGGACCAATCGAATGAGAGTTAATAAGAAGCAGGAAGTGGCCCTTTGGGTCTTGGGTTTGCTGTTCGCTCTCTTTTCGTTTGAAAACAGTCCTTTTTTTTCTTTCTTGATGATCGCAGGGCTTATTCTCTTTAGCCTTCGTGATCGAGGATGAGCCACTTTCTGGACATAAGCAATCTTCCTAGCTCCCTTTGCCCTGCGCCTCCAAACTGATTGGTGGAGTAGAAAATGAATAAAGAGCGGCACGCGATCACTAAGCGGGCGCTCCACGGTCTTCAGCCGTGCGAGTTGGGCAATCCACCATGGAGCCAAGAAACAGGTCGGTAGGAATCTCACGGAGGATTTCGTCCATTCCACCCAAGTGGTCGAAATGTCGGTGGGAGACGACTGCTAGGGTCACACGGTCAACGCCCCAAACGTTTTTCATGGCATCTGCCTGTTGTCGGTTTGTCCCCGCATCAATCACGATCCACTTCTCATTCGGCGTCCGAATCAGTATCCCGTCAGCCTGCCCACGGTCGATAACCTGGACCCGCACTGACTGGAACTGGGCTGCCGCCGTGAATGACCAGAACAAAAAGAGCAAAACGATAAGATTTGCGATCATGGGCCCTCCTCGCAGAAATATTACCACTCAAGTCTGAGCCGGGATTAAGCGAATTCGAGTACTGATTTGCTTTTAGCGAATGTTCTGGTGCTGGAGGGGGGAGTCGAACCCCCACGCTCTTTTGGAGCGCCAGATTTTGAGTCTGGTGCGTCTACCAATTCCGCCACTCCAGCCGGTGGCGCGACACGGTGTCGCAAGGCGTATTCTAGCAGACTGCCCGTTCGGCAACAACGCGGACGATCGATCGGAATTTGCGGAATGATCCAACCCGTCGAAGCTTGCGAAGCAGCGGCCTGAGGCCGGAAACAGGTGGTTGAGGGGAATATTCTGAACATTTATCAGTTCGATCGGAAAACTTCCGGAAACCAAAAGCCGAAACCGTGACTCCAAGAAGGTTGGTGGACGCCGCGTGAAGGGGAGCGGGTCAATTATGGGCCAAGGGAGGTTGGATGTTATCGAGAGCGACGGAAAGGTTTCAGCCCTATGCACTCGCGGTACTGCGGGTGGCTATCGCGTTCATGTTCATTCAGCACGGGCTGCAGAAGTTCGGATTCTTCGAAGGCAGGATGCGGGAGTTTCCTGACCTGCTGTGGTTCGCGGCGGTGATCGAGGTGGCGGGAAGTCCGTTCATCGCGCTGGGACTGTTTACGCGGCCGGTGGCATTTCTGCTGTGCGGGCAGATGGCGGTGGCATTCTTCCGGTCGCATTTGCCGGCGGGATTCTGGCCGATATTGAACCGGGGCGAGCCCGCATTCCTGTTCTGCTTTATCTATCTGTTTATCTTTTTTGCGGGGCCGGGGAAGTGGAGCCTGGACAGATGGCTGGAGGGCAAGCTGGGCAAGCGCTGGTGGATGTGAGCGGGCCGCATGGAGAAATTCTAGGAGTTAGTTACAGGAGCATTTGGTTTTCTGACGGGCGAGTACAGTTTCGAACATGTGAGTCTGCCGGGCGGCGGCGCGAAGGCTATGAAGTGGATCTGCGCACCGATTCTGGAGAGAGACCTGAACATCCTGGAAGAATTCACCAAGGAACGCAGAGCCGGGTGTTAGAATGCGCTGGAAACGTTAGCGAAGACGAGGGAATGCCAGTCTTGATGGGAGCCTGACTCCTGCAAACCCTCGTCGTCGTTCTTAAGAATTCATTCTGTGGAGGACTCTCTTTTGGCAAAAAGACAATCGAGCGAGGAAACGCCGTTGGCGATTGCTGAGCGCAAGATTGCAGATTCTCTCAAGCAGAGTTTATCTCAGTTGGACCTTTCCAGTTTGGGATTGACGGAGCTGCCGGAGTCGCTCGGAGAACTCAAGCAGCTGCAAAACCTGAGCGTTTGGCGCAATCAAATGACGGAGCTGCCGGAGTCGCTCGGAGAACTCAAGCAGCTGCAAAACCTGAGCGTTTGGCGCAATCAAATGAAGGAGTTGCCGGAGTCGCTACGAAAGCTGACTTCGTTGAGGTACCTCTTGCTGCATGGGAATGAGGAGCTTGGACTGCCCAATTCTATCCTAGGCCCAACGGCAGGGGAGGCTAGGTCGCGGGAAGGGGCGGGGGCGGCAAAGCCCATCAAGATTCTGGAACATTATTTCCGCCTACGGGGCGGCAGTCGTCCGTTGAACGAAGCAAAGCTCATCCTGGTAGGACGCGGCGGTGCAGGCAAGACCTCGCTCGTCAAGCGTCTGGTCGAAGATAAATTCAGGAAAGGAGAGAGGAAGACAGAAGGGATTCGGATTACCGAATGGCCGATTGCGATAAATCGGCGAGAGAAGATCCGTCTCAACATTTGGGATTTCGGTGGCCAGGAGATCATGCACGCCACTCATCAGTTTTTTCTCACCGAACGTAGCCTCTACCTCCTGGTTCTGAACGGCCGAGAAGGAGACGAAGACAGGGATGCGGACCGCTGGCTCACTTTGATTGAGAGTTTCGGCGGTGACTCGCCGGTCATCGTAGTGCTCAATAAGATCAAGGAGCATGCGTTTGACTTGAATCGAGGAGCGCTGGAAGAGAAGTTTCCGAACAGGATCAAAGCCTTCATAAAGACCGATTGCGCTGAAGGTACAGGAATCAAAGACGTCAAGAAAACCATTCGACGCGAGCTGGACCAGTTGGAGCATCATCGGACAGAATTTCCCGCAAGCTGCTTTGAGATCAAGGATTCGCTCGCGGGTATGGCAAAGAAGAAGGAAAATTACCTGAGTTATACGGAGTACCAGGAGTTGTGCGTGAGCTTTGGTGAAAAAGATCCCAAAGCGCAAGACGTGCTGGCGCAGAGCCTCCACGACCTTGGCATTGCCCTGAATTACAAAGACGATCCCCGACTGCGATTTGCCCAGGTGCTCAATCCCCGCTGGGTCACGAATGGAATTTACAAAATTCTCAATTCTAAGAAACTGGAAGCGAAACAGGGAGAGATTCGCCTAACCGATCTACGCCCCATTCTCAGCAATAAATATCCGGCAGACATGCGTCAATTTCTGCTGGACCTGATGGAAAGATTCAAGCTCTGTTTCCGATACGAGGACGACAGAGCAAAGTATCTGATCCCGGAGTTGCTGGATAAACAACAGCCCGAGGAGGCCAGCAAGTTCAAGCGGGAAGAATGCCTGAACTTCGAGTACCACTACCCGGTGCTGCCCGAGGGCCTGCTGCCGCAGTTTATCGTCCGGACGCACATCCTCAGCGACGATCATCCGCGCTGGCGTACCGGAGTCATCCTGAGTTTTGAAGGATGCCTCGCACTCGTGAAGGGGGACGTTCAAGGTAAGAAGGTTTACATTTCCATCAAAGGCTCGAACCCAGATCGCCGCCGCCGGTTGCTGGCGGTCATCCGAGACAGTATGGGGAAGGTTTACGCCGATATCTCATCTCTGAAACCGCTGGAGATGGTCCCACTTCTTGAAGACCCTAAGGAACTGATTCGCTACAAAGAGCTTTTGGAATTCGAAAAAGCAAGAATCGAAAGCTTCCCGAGACTGGTGAAGGGAAAAACGATTCATATTCATGTTCGAACGCTGCTGAACGGCGTCGATTTGGAGGGCCTCCGTGCGAAACATGAGCGACGGGTTAAGCAAGATGAGCCCGTAAGAATCTTCTTCAGCTACGCTCATGAAGATGACCGATTCCGAAAGACTCTCTGGTTGCACTTAACACCTAGCAGGCCGTGGTGGAAATGGCATTTTTGACACGGCTCTCAGAGTTTGGTGCTGCAGGGGTGAAAACCGGAATCTATCCGCAGAAGTGGCCGGTTGACGACCCGATCGTTCCATGAGCCCTTGCAGGAGCATCCAGACCCACCAGCAGCAGAAAAAGACGTTGTTCCAGCGGTCCTGCAGGCCCCTTGGCGTCCCGGCTCCGATTTCCCGGCGCAGAATCAGGCTGAGGTTGAACGCCGCGACGTGAAGCAGCAGCCGCTTTAAGATGTTGCGATGTCCGCGCAGATGCGTGCGCCGCATTCCTCCCGTGCCGTAGACATGCGCAAAGCTTCGTTCCACTACCTCTCCCCGCCGACGCAAGAGTTGTTTGCCTCGCTCGCCTCGCATGCGCCGCCGATTGCCGTACACTGCAGTTTGTTCGTCGGCTTTGCCCTGCCAGTGTCGCCGCCCTCGTTGCGGCTCCGGTATATACGACCGCACTCCGATCGCTTGTAAATCTTCCAGCAGCGGCCCGCTGTGATATCCCTTGTCCGTTACCACCTCTTCGAGTCCCTGCGCATTCATCTGCTCATCCGCTGCCGGTTCTTTCCCCACCGCCTCCAACTGCTCGGCTGCTTCCACGAACGTTTCTTGCAGCGTGGTGGTGTCGCCCTGATCGGCCCCTTGCACCGTTACTGCCACCACCGCTCCGGTCTCCAAATCCACCGCGTGCTCCGCCTTGTGCGCCAGGTGCGTCCGGCCATCTTTCATCTTCGTGATCCGGGCGTCGGGATCGTGCGGGTGCTCCCAATCCTGATTGGAACTCTTCTTCTTCCGCTTCCGGTCCAGCCGCGCCACTTCTTCCCGCGTCGGCGTCGCGATGCCCGACTCCTTCGCCAGCTTGGTGAGAAACTCCGGGTAACTTTCCCCGCTGTCCCGCCGCACGATGCTTCGCAGTGCTGCGTTGGCCTCCAGCGTCGTGGCGTCGATTCCCAGCGTCTTGCCTTGCAGCAATCCCTTCTCCGCAATCACTCCCAGCGCCCACGTGAACACTTCCCGGTGCGTCTCCACGTCGATCAGCCGCCGCGTCCGCGAGATCGTCGAGTGATCCGGCGGCGCTTCCTCCAGCCCGATCCGCAGAAAACTCCGCAGCGCCAGCGAGTCCGCCGCCCGCCACGCCATCCCGCGCTCCGAGTCCAGTCCCTCGAAATACCCCATCAGCAGCAGCCGGAAGTACATCCCCGGAGCCAGACCCGGCCGCCCCATCTTCTCCGCCTAGAACCGCCGGCACCGCTCCTCCACGAAGCCGTCAAAACCCGCCTCTTCCAGCAACTCATTCAATCGCTCATAGAACGGATGTCCTGCCGTTCGCGGCAGATCGCACGTGGCCACCCAGATCTCTTCCTGTCGCTCCCGTCGTTTCCGTGTTCCCATCGCCATGCCGCCATTCTCCAGCCTCTCTCGCTTCCTCACAAGCTCATTCGTCCAGAAATGTGCTCCTCCCCACACTTCCACCACGGCCTGCTAGGTGGGCAATCCTCATTTGAATCTGTTCCGGCAACACAGGATCGATGTCAGGCAAAATCGTTAAAAGACCTTCCACGGCTGAGCGCAACTCTTCCTTGGCCACTTGGCGGTCCTGATTCAT
Organism: Terriglobia bacterium; assembly: GCA_963662495.2. Classification (GTDB taxonomy): domain Bacteria; phylum Acidobacteriota; class Terriglobia; order 2-12-FULL-54-10; family 2-12-FULL-54-10; genus SHUM01. The sequence continues at coordinate 97,648 of CAXVYQ010000004.1, read as the reverse complement.
CGCTTTGAGAGCGGCCTTGATTCCATCCGGCCTCGGCCAGCGCACCATTACAAACCGCTCGCCAAGAGTCTGAAAGATTGAATAATGGGCGTCCACGTCGGGTGTTGCGCCCACAAGGAGGGTGATTCGTCCCTCCCACTCGTGAACTTGGGGATCATCGGTGGTTCCGTATTCTTTGCGAAAGTGCCCATCGTATATACGGCGCATATCAGCCAATAAAGCCGCCTTGGCTTCGGCCTTCATCGAGAGAACGGTGCTAAAGTCGGGGAAAGCAATAATGCCACTGTTCCCGATGCGATGTAGAAGGCTTGGGCTTTTCGTTTGTTTAATACCCGGTTCTTCGATTTGACCGCTGATGAAGGTTTTAGGTGTCATAGAGTCTATCAGGTGTACTCTTGGAATCCCGTATAGCGCCTCCAAAAGCTCAGTTTTTAGGGAGCCTGGAGGGGCCACGAGCATGACCCAGACAGGTTGCCCGGACAATTGGTGCGCAGCAACGGCAGCGTAGAGCGCCCGTGCGGCTTCAACATCCGGTTCATGGAAGTGAGCCTTCAAAACACTTTCCAAGTGCCTTCCAGCCTGAATTGCCCGAATTTGCCGGGTACTTTCCTGTTTACGACCAAGCAGTAAAGCAGTGTCTAACTGATTCATGGTTTCATCCTCCTCATGAATTACGTGGTTGCACGCGACTACCTCAGAAACCCCTCGTCTCCTTAGCCCTTGCATAGTAAGGTGTGGGGTCTGCTATGCTCCCTTTCAGTGAAGCTGCAATCAAAGCTTCCAAATCGGAGTGGCGATAGCGGACGCAAGCGCCCAGTTTGACGAAGGGGATACTGCCTTCCCTACGCCATTTCCTTAAGAGTTGATGGCTTAACGCGAAGATAGGCTGTGGTCTCTCTTTCGGTTAATAGTGGATTCGTGTTCATTTTTTAACTCCTTTCTCTCAAGTATGGTAGACAGTCCTCAGTTGCCTCTGCCGGACTGCCATAATTTCTGAATCATATAATAAATGACCGTATTTGTAGTATAGATTACATTTATTATTTCTTAGATTCGCATTGACAACTTCACTTTGATATGTTATCTCAAAGTAGATTACGGTAATTTATTAATGAGGGAGTTCTTTCGTGGTTGAAACGTTGATTCATTGGTGGGCACCAGGTGCGGACCAGGCTTGCACCCGATACCTGCATGAGGAGTTCGTTCGGATGTTTATCAACCCGGAGACGTTGGCCCGCCTGACCCGGCAATTCGGATTGCTGTACATTGACCGGAAGGAAGATTCGACTGCCGAGGAAGGACGGATGGCTGTGCGGATCAAGGGATGGTCTCCGCTCGGCCCGGATTCGTTTACAGAGGTAACTCTGCACGGTGAAGGGGGATTGTATGAATTGGATGTGGAGCAGGCCCGGCAATTACAACAGCAATTGCAGGGGGCGTGGAGAGGAAACGCACAGGCTTTTCAATCTCTGCTGGAGATGGAGCCCAAAGCTATCACGTCGTCTAGCGAGTTCCGACAAGATGGGTTGCATATCTCCGGGAACGACTTGTGGACATACATTCGAGCGGCCTTTCTGAGAGATCATGCGGACGAGCAAACCACACTCTGCGCCCGGAAGGATTGCGAGACGCCCTATTTTGTGAAGAAGAAGAAACGCCAAATATATTGCTCAGACCGCTGCCGAGTTTCCGCAACTGTAAGAAAGTACAGGAAGAGTCAAGAGGAAGCCAAGAAAGCCGGGAAACGAGCAAAAGGCAAGAAAGGATGATAGGAAATGATCTATAAACGCGGGAAACGAGGAATTTATTGGTACGAGTTTATGTGGAACGGGGACCGAATTCGGGAAAGCTCGCGTCAGACGAACAAAAAGGTCGCTAGGGACATGGAATCTGCGCATAGGACCTCACTGGCGAAAGGGGAGGTGGGGATTCGGGACAAGAAGCTTGCTCCCACTTTGAGGGTCTTCGCTCCACGCTTCATTAGCTCGATTCAGGTACGGTGTGCGAATAAGCCTGCGACCATACAGTTTTATGCTTCCAAGCTCAAGCGGCTGCTGGAATTTGAACCCTTGGCAAATGCGCGGATGGATAAAATTGACGAGGCACTAATTGAAAATTACGTCCAGCAGCGGTCGCGGAAGCCTCGTCCAGGAATTGGCAGGAATTCTGATGAGAAGGCCAAGAAGCTCGCCCCAGCGTCGATAAACCGCGAACTGGCAACCCTCCGCCGATTGCTCAGGCTGGCGCAAGAGTGGCGGGTGATTGAACGGGTTCCACGAATCCGCCTTTTACCCGGCGAACGCAACAGGGATTTCGTGTTAGACCACAGACTGGAGAGAACGTACTTGGAAATGGCCCCGCAACCCTTGAAGGAAGTTGCGGCGGTGCTTTTGGAAACCGGTCTACGGGTTGGGGAGGCTTTGGGGCTGGAATGGCGCGACGTTCACTTGAAACCCGCGAATGGGGCACGATTCGGGTACCTGACGGTACGAGATGGGAAGTCAAAGAATGCCCGCAGGAATGTGAGTCTCACTTTGGGTGCTTGTGCCGTACTATCCGACCGCCGAAACCATGCGCGAACACCACTTGTGTTCACTAACGCTGCGGGGACCGGCCCCCTGTAGATATTCACGCTTGACGATCAGCACGCCCGTTTAAGAACCCTGTTACGCCTGCCCAAAGACTTTGTGATACACTCGCTCCGGCATACGATGCTCACTCGCTTAAGGGAGGCTGGGACGGATGTGTTTACGATTATGAGGGTGGCGGGACATAGCAGTGTGACCGTCTCTCAGCGGTATGTGCATCCTTCCCCAGAGGCGCTTGAACGGGCATTTGAGCGGCTGGAATCCCTGAACGGGAGAGCAGCTAAGGTTTTGCCCGATAGTTCGGAAAGTCGGGTAGTCCCCACAAATTTCCCCACAAGCGCAGAGTCGCCCCAAGGCATAGTAAGCTAAGTCGTTGCTTTTCAATATGCCCGGGTGGCGGAACAGGTAGACGCAAGGGACTTAAAATCCCTCGGGCGGTAACGCCCATGCCGGTTCGATTCCGGCCCCGGGTACCATCTATTATTGGAGTTAGCTGGTTCTTTGAAAATGCAGTTCATCGGTAAATCGTCCTTACTTTGATTGAACTTTGATAGAAGCTGGATTGTCGGACAATCGGGACACTCCCTCGGAAAGATCGGCCTCGCTGACAATTGCATAGCGTCGGTAGATGCTTTCCGTCTTATGGCCCGTCAATTTCATCGCCCATGAGCGAGGAACGCCTCGCTGCTCCATCCGTCTCACACCAGAGCGTCGGAAGTCATGAACCCATCGTCCTGGACATCCGGCATCCCGACATGCTGATTCCCAAGACCGCCTGAAGTCCAGAATTTTCTTGCCGTCTTGTCTGTGAAAAATCCAAGGGATAATCTGGCCGGTTTCGCGTTGTACTGTTTCGGTGTAAGCGCGCTGACTGGTTAACAGGTTTTCCAATTCACAGTATTCGCCAAACGGGAATACCCGTCCCTCGTCGTTCTTGGTTGTGCCAGGATCAAGCCGAACGGTTTTGGACTCCCAATCAATATGCCTCCATTCAAGGTTCAGGCATTCCATTTTTCGCCACCCCGTCAGCCAGAGGAACGAAATTAAAGGCGTTACTTCATCTGGCAGGCGAGACACCACGGCACGATATTCTTTTTCAGAGAAAAAGCCGCTTCTTGTGTTCCGCACTTCGATGGATGGAATGTATGGCTTTCTGTCTAGCTTCTCAGCACGGATTGCCAGGTTGAACATTTTCTTCAAAACCGCAAGTTCGTAGTGAATGGTAGCGGGTTTGATGCCCTCTTCCTGGCGATGGCGAACATACTCAGTTATCCGATCTGTCATTAAGTCCAGGGCACGGTAGAATCCGAAAAATTTCTTCAGGCTTTTTAGTGCCACTTCCGCCCGCTTTAGCGACTTGCGACCATTCGTTTGATAGTCAGACTTCAGCATTTGTGCCAGATCATCGAACGTAAGCCGATCAGCATCTCGGCCTATCAACCGCCCACGGCCCATTTCCTCCATTCGCTTCCTCAAAAGCCGCACCGCATCATTGCGATTCTTGGACTCAGAGGACTCGCGGTGTTGTTTTCCACGATAAGAAACTCCTACCCACCACACGGCGGATTGTTTTGTGATGCCGGTTTTCTTGTCCACATACTTCGGGCGATATACGCTACCCAGACCACGCCTGTTCATCGATTTTTCCGGCTTTGTCAAGTTAAGGCAGAATCAGGCACAATTGGCGGATGAAATCACCATATCGCGGCCATCGCTTTCCACCTGAAATCATCAGTCACGCCGTCTGGCTGTACCATCGGTTCACGCTGAGCTTGCGAGATGTCGAGGATCTGCTAGCTGAGCAAGGCATCATTGTTTCTTACGAGGCAATTCGGTATTGGTGTTTGAAATTTGGCCCGAGCTATGCACGTAAGCTGCGAAGGAAGCAGGGTCGGCTCGGCGACATCTGGCACGTCGATGAACTGTTCATCAAAATCCGAGGTCAGCAGCTCTATCTGTGGCGTGCCGTCGATCAGAATGGAGACGTGATCGATATTCTAGTCACCAAACGTAGAGATCGTCGAGCGGCTATGCGATTCTTTCGTAAGATGCTGAAACATCAAAAACAACCACCCTGGCAACTGATTACCGACAAGCTGCGGAGTTATAGGGCAGCACATCGGGAGGTCTTTCCTTCCGTTGTTCATCGCACCGGTCAATATGAGAACAACCGGGCTGAAGCCTCGCATCAGCCAACGCGTCAGAAGGAACGCCAGATGAGACGGTTCAAATCAATAGAACATACACAACGTTTTCTCTCATTCCACGGTCCCATTCAGAACCTGTTCCGAGTCGGGCGTCATCATCTGAAAGCGCACCATCATCGACTCCTCCGCACCCGGGCTTTTTCCGATTGGAAAGAGATGATGTGCGCCTGTTGAGCTATTGCAAAACTCCATTCGTTTTCGGGAGAATCTTGGCTTGGCTTCGTTAACTTGACAAAGCCTTCCTGTGTCGCCGAACCCTGAGTCATGCCAGACAGAAGCAACGCTTGCGAGATCATCTCGAACTGTTGCGATGCCATTACAACTTTATCAGGCCTCATCGTGCGCTGAAATTTGGATGTGAAGTCAGGACTCCGGCCATGCAGGCTGGACTGACCAGGAATCGGCTGACATTCCGGGACATCTTCACATCTCTTCCCACTTTTTGGCGCTTGATAAAGACCGTCTGTGTGTTTATATTGGAGGCGAATTCGACCGGTCGGGAAGACTCGGCGATTTCAGAGGCTGCTTAACAACACTGGATTGCGGAATCACCCAGTGCTCGGAGGAAGCCTGAAGGCGAGGAACAGCAACGCGCAAAGGAGAGAGACCACGATCGGGTGTCACATCCTCAACCGGATGGCCGAGCTCGGCAGGCCGAAGTCCTACGCCGTGGTGTCATGAACGAGGGGTTGGGAAAGCGGCCTGACTCGCGCCAAGGTTGAATCATGCAACAGCGCCCATGACCATCGTTAAAAGATCTCCGGGAAAGAGTAGACGAGGACGGCGTTCAGCGACATATCTGCCACCAGAACTTCCTTTCTGTGCGGAATCAGGGCCACACCGCGCGGCTTGATGATCGTGCTCCGGGGGGCCAGCCAGTTTCCACCGGGGTGGGATGTCGCCGTCATCGGTGATGTGCCAGAAGCCGACGAAGGTTCCTCCCGGCTCATATGTTCCGCTCTCGCCGGGCTGCGGGACGGCAATCCAGCCGGTGGGTGGATGTACCTGCAACTGAAGTGCGCGCACGATCCCGCTATTGGGGCCTCCAATGGTTCGCAGAGGTTGTGCGTCGCCTTCGGCCGTGCGATTGAAGATCCGAATGGACGCCGGATTGAGATTGTTTCCCCCGCCGCCGACGATCAATAATTCATGCACGGGGTCGACGACGATGCCGCCGCCTCGGCCGGCGTTTTGCAGGATGCGCTTGGGCGCCACATCGCCCTCGGCCTCGCGGTCGAACACCAGCACGCCGACACGCTCGGGCACGAGAATTTCATCGTTGAGAGGGTCGACCTCCAGCCGGCTGGATGAACCGATCAAAGTCTTGGGACCCTGGATCACCCGGATGGGCGGTTCCTCGCCATCGGCCCCGCCGCGAAAGACCAGCACGGCATAGGCAAAAGGATTGTTGACGATGAACTCATCGTTGATGTGGTCGTAACGAATGTCGTGCATGGTGCGGGAGAGACGGGTTTTCTGTCCTGCGATCATGCGATTCGGGATCGTATTTTCTTCCGCCAGACTGGGGAAGGCAGCAATCTGCGCATGGGCCACTCAGTTGGGGACCAGGATTTCGTCCCTCTTGCTGTCGTAAGCCACGGCGCCCGGGTTGCCGATCGCCTGTGCCTGCTTGCCGAGCGGCGCGCTGCGGATGATGCGCTTGGGCGCCACATGGCCGTTCGCCGTGCGGTCATACACGGTGGCGGCATGATTGCCCATGTTCGAGACCCAGACCTCGTCGTTCTTCGTGTCCAGAAATACGCCGGTCGGCTTGCTGATCATCGTGTTCGCGCCTTTGACGACGCGGGAGGGGGAGGCGTTTCCGTTGTCGGTGATGCGGAAGACCAGCAGCGAATCCTCGCCGTCGTTCGCCACGTACAGCTCGCCCTTCTCCCCGTCCACCCACATGTTCGCAGGCCAGTTCAACTGTGTCCGGGGTCCTTCGATGATTCGGAGCGGGGCCGCATTGCCATCCGCCTGGAGGTCGTGAATGGTGATCGAAGGCGGGGCGAAATTGCCGGAGTTTGTGGAGTGCTGGATACCATTGCCGTGGTTGCTGACGAACAGTAATTGATTGTTGAAATCCACCGCAATGCCGTGCGGATCGTTCAGTTGCGTCTGATCCCCGACGATAGTGCGGATGGGCTCATCGTCGCCCGCTGCGTCTTTCGGATAGGCGACCACCGAGTTGACGTGCTGGACCGTCATGTACATCTCCTGCGCCTGTTCGTCCACGGAGATGCCGTAGGTGCCGTGCGGAGTATAGAGCTCGCGCTGGGGCGCCATCTCGCCGCTGGCATCCCAGGGAAAGACGGTCAAGGTGTCGATGGTGTCGTTGGTTACCGAATAGATATCGCAGGTTTTGGGGTCCACATAGATGCCGCAATTGAACTCCAGCTTGGTAACGCCGCCTCCGGCGATGGCGCGCTTGGGCTCGGTAAAGGCGGCTGCCGGGGGCGTGTTCGCGGTCCGGTCGAATACCTTGATGCCAAACAGATTCTCGTCCTGCAGGAAGACTTCATCGGTCTGTAGATTTACCGCGACGGCGCTATAGGTGGGATAGGTGTCTCGGATGACGCGGACCGGCTCGCGGTCGGCATCCTCGGGCCGCGAAATTTCCGCGGGACTCTGGGCCTGAGAAAACAGGCCGGTGTATGAATTGGTGGAGGAGGCCGGCTCCCACTGGCAGATTTCACCCTCGGGCATCGGGAGCGGTTCCATGCGAATCAGGCGCGGTTGGCCCGTTTGCTGGTGGTAAGGAGTTCCTGATGCGAGAGGCGATGAATCCTGATTCCATCCCGTGGTTTCCATGAGTGTCAGGGCCGCGATCATGAGGAGGCAAACGATACCACCCGCCATGTAATCTCGATTAGAAAGTCTTCTCATACAGGTTCTGCTTATCGCTATCTCTGTTCCAGTCCATGGATAGTTTTGCTGCCGGGTAATCGTATCAGTCGATTCATTTGGGCATTCAGTCTATCTCGCGACCAATATACACCGGGAGATGGATTGTGAAAGGGAAAGTTTCAAAGTTCTCCAACACGCCTTCACCGATCTCCCAAATCACTGGAGGAATACGGTGGGGGAATTTTCCGGGTAACGGCGCTTCGCCGCCTCATTCATCCCCTGGACATTCAGTTGGTGCTTGACAGCGGAAGAATAAGTGTAATACTGGCGGCATTGCGAATAGGAGTCGTCAGTTCGTAGGCCTTAGACGAACATCCGTTCAACAATAGCCGGCTCAACTGAATACGGAAAAAGAGCCGCAGACGAATGCAACGATTTTCAGGAACAGTGGGTTTTTCCAGCTTAGATCTCAATTGAAATACCGGAGGTGCAGCGATGGTTTCGAGGCAAACGCGCCAGATAGCGACTCTTATGGTTGTACAGTTCTTTATTTTGTCGGCGCCGGGTGGCGCTGTTGCATGATTCAACCTTGGCGCGAGTCAGGCCGTTTTCCCAACCGCTCATTCATGACACCACGGCGTAGGACTTCGGCCTGCAGAGCTCGGCCATCCGGTTGAGGATGTGACACCCGATCGTGGTCTCTCTCCTTTGCGCGTTGCTGTTCCTCGCCTTCAGGCTTCCTCCGAGCACTGCCTTGTATCGGAAGAACGCGTTCTCAACGCGCGCCTGCTGACGGTAGCCCGACTCCTTCTGCCACTCTCGTCGTCCGATCTTACGAATCCTCTGAAGAGCCGCTTCTCGTTGCGCCCACGGGCCGTCCGTGGGCCCCGCGTCCACCGCACAGCGACGAGGAGGGATCACGATCACGACGTCCTGTATACCGGCCGCGCCGACCCGATCGTAGATCGACCTGTGGTCGTAGGCCCCGTCCGCCGTGAAACACCGGATGGGAACCTCGATCTGGTCGAGCAGATCCGGCAGGGCGGAGGCGTCGTCCCCGCTGCTCGTCGTGAGTTCGGCCGCCACAATGAACCCCTCGTCATCCACTCCGATGTGCAGCTTTCGCCAGTCCCGGCGTTTCTTGGATACCTTGTACTTGTGCGCGTTCCACTCGCTGCAACCCAGGATCTTGAGCCCCGTGGAATCTACGATCAGGTGGATCGGGCCGTCGTGGGCTCGGGTTAGGGGCGGCACATCAACTATTTGGTTCCGGCGCGAGAGTGTGGTGTGGTCCGGAGCCTTGAGGTCGAGGTCCATCAAGCTGAGCAGAGAGTCCAGGAAACCCTCGGTCTGGCGAAGTGGCAGGCGGAAGACGACCCGCAGCGTCAACGCGGTCAAGATCGCGAGGTTTGAATACCGCTGCTGGCCTCCGCGGAGACCGTTCTTCGCCGGTGTCCACGCGGCAATCGCCTCCTCGCTCAGCCAGATCGTGACGTCGCCGCGGCTCCTGAGGCCACGTTCGTATTCCCCCCAGTTCCGGATTCTGTACTTCGTCTTGTACTTGCGGTTGACTCGGCTCGACTTCCCTGCGGCCATGACGTTGCCCCCCTTGATCTCCATGATGGATCGGGACACCCAGCCATTGCTAGCGTGGGAGCCGAGGCTGATTCATGCACCAACGCCCTCTATTTCGCACGGTCCTATAACTTATAGGACTCCCATGACGTCTAGTACCCTCCTGAAAAATTCAGTACATTAGTACTATTGGTTTATTCCAAGCGCCCAATTATAGTCCTCTTACTCGCTACGGCTGGACAGCCCGCCGCAGGATTTGCTTTACCGCTTGCGGCAGCCTTTCTCTGTAGTGGGGACGATGCAACGGTATCTCCTTTTTCTCCCCGACCGGTGCAAATTAAACAGATGAAAGGAATTTGATATGACCAGACTTATGATCATGGCAATGGCGTTTACGTTGATGGCCGGAAACGCTTTTGCGCAGAATGGAAATCCTTGTCCGGGGGACAAGGAGTATCAATTCAACATCATCGGGACTAGCGACAAGAATCCCGATATGACTGGCAACAATGGGCACCGGATCTTCGTCAAGCTGAACGGGCACTCGAAGATCTATATGACCGGGGACACGGACCCGAACACCGACGGTCTGCAGTGCGGGGATTCATTCGAGGTATTGGACGCCAACGGGACCAACCCTGACGGCGCTACTCTGTTGGCTCCTTGTGATCCACTTACGGCTAATAATCTGGATCCCGATGTCTGCTTCGACGTGTATGCGACGCCGCTCGGCAGCCGCGGCAGAGCGGATGTGGACATGATATGCGATTTTGACGACACCTGCATCGGCTGCGACATCGACGGTGGCGACACTTGCATGACCGGCAACATCGATTTCAGTTTGGCCCGTAACAGCGGCAGGCCCGTGACCCAGAACATCACGAATGTCTTTCGTGCCAGCGGTTGTATCGATCTGGATGGCAGTGAGGACTGCAACAAGGGTGACATCTCGTTCAACAACGAATGGATCTTCAACAGCGAGCAGGTCGAAGAGTACTACTGGTATTACGACAACGACGGGCTTCGCCTCGCGCAGATTCGTTTCTGCAACACCGAGGGCGTTAATGGAGCCTGCGGCGAAAATTTTATCGAGCCGTAACCAATCTGAAGCCAAATACGTGGGGGGCCCGTGCTTTGCCCGGGTCCCGCCTTTTCACTAATGCGCATCACAAAACAGCCGATATTTCTAATACGTATGACTACACACAAGAAATACTTATTCGCTGGCGTCCTGATGTGGTTGGCGGTCGCGGGAGCCACTCCGGTTCGCGCTCAGGTCAGCGTTGTTGGCGCTCAGGTGGTGGAAGGAATCAAGCTTGAGCCTATGCCCGCCGTCTTTGTAGTGGCTTCGCGGGGCACTGTCAAAGAGTCCTCTATCGAAATCGTCAATAGCAGGCCGGAGCCGCTCGAGATCATCGGAATTGAGAGCAAGGGCACACGGTTCACCGCTCGCATCGAACCTCTCGAACCCGGAAGGCGCATCCGCCTGACCGTCACCTTAAAAGGAGAGGGGCCTGAAGGCAAGAATCAGGACATCCTCGAACTCAAGACGAATCTAGACGACTCGCCGATTCTGCAAGTATTCGTGAACACCTGGGTACGCGAACGGGTTTACACGTTTCCGACTTCTCTCTTTCTGGGCCGCTATCCGGTCAGCGAGATCCAGGGCGATCCCGACACGGCCAAACAGCGAGCTCAGATCCTGATGGTCTATCAGGAGGGCTCGAGCCAGTTCCAAGCGAAGGTCACTTCAGATATCCCCTTCCTGAAGATATCCTCCGAGCGCGGTCCGAAGGGAGACCGGTACGAGAACACAGTCTGGATCGATCCCGACCTCGCTCAACCTGGTGAGATCAAGGGCAATATTCTCATCGAAACCAACGATCCCGAGAATCCTAGGCTTACAGTGCCTGTCTGGGGTCAGCTCCAGCCCCCGAAAGATGAAGTGCTTGACGCACTTTCCCGGGGGATCGATGTCGCACCGCCTGTTGGCCTGGGAACTGAGCCATTACCCATCTCTGCTGCCTCGACTGATGTTCCGCCTGTTTCCTCCGAAAGTGAGCAGCCACTACCTGTCGCCGCATTAACCGGCGGCCCGGCTCTTTCTGTCAATACTCAGGAGCCACTGGCAAGCGTTGCTGGAGAACGTATCTATGAGCAAGACCTGCTGGCCTTGATCGAAGGTCCCATGCAGAATCTGCGGCGCCAGGAATATGAGCTGAAGCGTAAGGCGTTAGAGACAGTTATTCAGCAGAAGCTGCTGGCAGCGGAGGCCGCCCGGCAGGGTATTTCTTCCGAACAGCTCCTCGAAAAAGAAGCCGACTCCAAGGTGAGCGCCCCCACCGATATCGAGGTCGTAGAGTTCTACGTGGACCAAAACATCAAGACACCTCTCGAAGACGTGAGGACCCGAGTCGCGGAGGTCATGCGTCAACAGAGACTCAAACAGGCTCGCCAGGAGTATCTTGCAAGTTTGAAGTCTGGGGCCGACGTGGTCAACTACATGGAGGCGCCCCGCATCGAGGTGAACTACGATCCGGCCCGCGTGCGTGGGGACAAGAACGCGCCGATAACCATCGTGGAGTTTTCCGACTTTCAATGCCCGTTCTGCAAGAAGGCGCACCCGGTTTTGAAAGAGTTGCTCTCCAAGTACGCGGGCGATGTGAAACTTGCCTACCGGGATTTCCCCTTGCGCGGACTCCATCCTGAGGCAGTGATCACTGCCGAGGCTTCGCGCTGCGCAGCGGAGCAGGAGAAATTTTGGCAGTATCATGACCGGCTCTTCGAGAGTCAGGACCAACTGGACCGGACTTCTCTGGGTATGTATGCCGAGGAAGTGGGCCTGGACCGAAACGAGTTTGACGATTGCCTGGATAGCGGAAAGTTCCGAGCTCAGATCGAACGGGACTTTCAGGACGGAACCCGGGCAGGTGTAACCGGAACTCCAGCGTTCTTTGTTAACGGAGTGGTGCTGACCGGAGCGCTTCCTCTCGCGGCGTTTGAAAAGGTCATTGAAGAAGAGTTGGCCGAGATTGGGAAAGTCCGCTGAAGTTGAGAAGCCCAATGAACCGTCTATGCCTACTCACAGTTGTGCTGTTAGGGGGATCTGTTGCGGCTCCCACCCAGGATGCCCGCAGTCAGATAGCGGGCACCGTGCGCTCGGCTACGAGCGGCGAAGCGATTACAGGCGCCGTGGTTACCTTGCTATCCGTGGGCAGTAAACAGCGGATCTCCGACCGGACCACCACTGATCTCCACGGCACCTTTGGCCTTTCCGGCTTGGCGCCAGGCCAGTACCAGTTAGCGGTTGGGAAAGTCGGCTATGAGACCTTCCATACCAAAGCTCCTGTTACCATCGCGCGCCACAACAGCACGACCGCAGATCTGGTAGTGAGCCTTCGGCCCAACGCTGCAATTAGTGGGCACGTCGTGGATATGGAAGGGCATGCGGTGGGCGATGCCGAAGTGTCTGCTTATGCGATCTCGTATGGACCGAGCGGCGCTACCCTTTCCCAGGCAACCAAGGGCCGCACTGACGAGCTGGGTCAATACCGCCTCGTGAATCTGCCAGCTGGAAAGTATCTAATCCAGGCTTCACCCCCGCGAAAGTCAAATTCAGCCGGAAAGTCTTACGTCGACGCGCCGGTAGCATACTATCCCGGCGCAACGGTGCCGTCCCAGGCGGTGCCGATCGAATTAAACTGGGGGACCGAGTTCACGAGTGCCGACGTGTGGATGCCTCCTGAGCCGACTTACACAATTGCCGGTGTAGTCTGGGAGGCCGACAACGAAGACCCCTGCAGCCGCTGCTCTGTGGAGGTGATGCAACTCGATGGTACTTACCGGGTCAGTCTTCCGCAAACTGCTCGTGTTTCTCCGGATGGCACCTTCCTCCTCCGCGGACTTACTTCGGGGGACTACGCTCTGATCGCCTCACGGGGAACTACCAGAAAGGCGCATGGCGAGGTCAGAATTCGTGATTGGCATGTCGAAGACGCTCGCCTGACTTTTGGATTGGAATATGCCGTCAGCGGAGAGATTGTTCTGAAAAATCCACCCGAAGGAATAGACGTTTCAGATTGGTCCGTACAGCTTACCCCAATCAACCTGCCGGTGGGGGGGCCGCAAGTGCATGCGGAAATTGCGGCAGATCGGCAGTTCAGCATTTCCGAAGTGCCACCAGCTCAGTACCGGTTTGAAATGCTTGGCCTCCCACCCGGCGCGTATCTTGAGACTCTGCGGGGTGTGCAGTTGCTGCCCAACTCCGAATTTGTGGTTTCCCAGCATACCGCATTGTCCTCCCTTCAGGCTGTAGTTGCCTTTGATGCGGCGACTCTGTATGGACGGGTACGGTCATCTGAAGATCAAACCTCGATTCACGCGAGGGTCTTCGTTCAGCCCCAACCGAGCCAGGCGGCCTCCCAGATTCCAATAACCACTGAAACGAGCTTGGACGGCACGTTCAGCGTGACATCCCTGGCACCGGGGAGCTACACGGTCTATGCCCTACCCGCCTCAAGCTCCGTTCAGGTCTTCGATCCTGCAGTGTGGGCAGTGTTGGGCGGATACGCAAGAAAAGTCAATGTGAAACGGAAAGAGGCCTTAAACATCGAAATCGTGGCACCTCCACTTCCGTAGCGGCTCAGAATTGTGGTTGTCCATGACGTTGCCCCCCCTTGATCTCCATGATGGATCGGGACACCCAGCCAATGCTAGCGTGGGAGCCGAGGCTGATTCATGCACCAACGCCACCTGGAGGCCCCAACCCAATGCCAGCTAGAAACTTCGTCATCATCCAGGTCGGGTTGGACAGCAGTCGGGAAACCGATCATCGCCTTGCCCAGCTTAGCCGCCAGCAACAGAGCCCCCGCCGCTGCGTTTGCCAGGTCATCGTGTGCACCGGGCGGATGGTCGACGGTGTCCCGGCCGCTGCGGGACGTGTGCCGTTCAAGACCTGCAAGCTGTGAGATGAGACGCCGATCGTCTAGCAACTCGACTTTGCCGGAGTTGATAGCCGGGAGGAGCTCCAGGTAAAGCTCACTCTTGGTCTTCTCCGCTGGGACGTACTCGACCCCTTGCTTACGGAACTGCTCTCGTGGCCATTCCCCGGCGTACCGGTCGGCTGAAACTTGCGAGATGCGGTATTGTTTGAGCAGGTCGCAGAACTCACCGACGACGGCTTCCGGTGAAAATGGCGGTTTCTTCTCCCTCACGCAATCCAGGACGGCCGTCCATTTCTCATAGTGGGCAATGGCCAGGGTAAAGGAGTCTTGAGAGCCACCACTGGGATCGGCGAATGCCTGATACCGGACGTCCGTGATCGGGGGAAGCTCGTACCGCCCTATGACGATAGCGGCGTCGATCGCCTCAGCCGACACGAACGATTCGATGTCCCTCCGGAACTGAGCCGCATATTCCGCACTGGCACTTTCCGGGTCTGCCGCGTAGGCCTCATCTATAACCTTGTCTGGAACCGATGGGTTCATACTCCGGGTATCGGCCTGCCAGACGAGAACCTGGTCGTCATCCTTCCCGAAGTGGTGCTGATAGGCTTCCCACAACGCACCGCGTCTTGCATAGGGCGAACTGATACAGAGCAATAGTGGATCCGGAACCGTCGCCATTCCAGGCCTGAGCCCGTTGAGGATTTCTTTATCGGGAGTCACACTCTCCTCCGACCGCCAGAAGGCAATCTCGTCGCAGATTGCAGCGACTACTGTGTAACCTCGGACCGCTCGGAAGTTCGCGGTGTGCACTTCGATTGTTACGCGGTTGCTCAGCGTGATGGCTTCCTTGGTCTGGGATTCCAGCATCTGCGCCAGCATCGGGACCCCTTCGAGGAATCCTGTGATGTAGCGAAACACGACACGAGCCTGCCTTCGGTCCGCGGCGATGACCATCACAGTTCCTCGCTCCCCGGGGGCCAAAATGTTCCGGTAATCCCGAAAGCATGCCAAGTACACGGCCACCAGTGCAGAAATGAGCGATTTCCCGCCCCGGCGGCCTACCACTAGCCAAGCTTCTGTCGCTGGAGTTTCTGGGGCATGCTGACGGCCGGTGTGACGTCTGAAGATGTCGACTGCGGAATGATCCATCTGCAAACCGAATAGAGCCGATAGAAAGACCCGCCAGGCGTTCCATTCCGCGCCCTGAAACCACGGCCCGAATAGTGCCGGATCCTCCATCGCGTCCAGGAGGGTCAAAGCCTTCTGTGTTCTTACTGTCATTCGCAATCCTGTTCGGCGTAATAACCGGAGCCCTAATCGGCCTCCTCGCTCACTTTCCGTTCTGTCTCCGCCCTGGGACTTTTTGCGTTTAATTCGTTTATTGCGTTGTCGGGAGTGGCGGTCTCGCTCCCATATCGTGTGTCGAGAAATTCGCTCAGTGCAGGAACCTGCTTCGTCCTCCGCTCCAAACCTAATTGTCCAAGGAGGCGAGCGAGAGAGTCCACGAGCTGCTGTCGTTCCCTGACCACAGGAAGCACCGATTTCTTCTTTTTGTTGATGAGAGATGTCTGCTCCATCAGAAAAGCATCCAGATGATCGACAAAGAGCCGAGTGCGGACCGCCATGTCTACCAGGGCCATCTGCTGGGCACTGACAATCTCCTCCCCGCCTAGACTCGCCAGAAGGTCATCCCGCCATGCGACAAGGGACTGAGCTGCCGACGTCCTCATGTCGATTGCATGAAGTCCGCGAACTTTCACACGGGCTTTCAGGGCATTCAAGCCGGTCCGGGAATAGTCTCTGCGCTCGTTCATGAAGCACCGCCGTTCATGCAAAGTTCAATCAAGGTGGGATATAACCTGCTATCTTTCAGTAGGATGTGGGTGCGCTGGGGACTCCTAATCCACTTCGCAAACGCATAAATCCAGCAATCTCGTGTTGCGTTAACAGCTGCCTGCACACCTGTCTTTACACGCCTCCCTCGCTGAGAATCACTTTGATGGAACTTTGATAGAACTATCGAACGGGGATAGGGAAAATCGGTGCTTATGGCAGGTGCGAACAGGTGCTTAAGTGGTTGTCTTTGTTGCGGTAGTGTCCTATAGTACCCGATGCGGACATGATCTGAACCGGACTTAAAATCCCTCGGGCGGTAACGCCCATGCCGGTTCGATTCCGGCCCCGGGTACCATGTTTAAAGGCTTTCATGGCCGGTCGGTAAGGCTTCATTCTGACCCTCCGACTGCTTGGTGCTAGTAGTGGTGCTAGTTGAAGAAACGAGACGTTCAACTGCTTCCGACTGATGCCCTGGCGCAAGGTGGGCATAGCGCATCGTCGTAACGATTGTCTTGTGCCCCATCAGTTCCTGCACGGTCCGAATATCGACCCCAGCCATCACAAGTCGGCTCGCGAAGGTGTGGCGTAAGCAGTGCCATGAGAAATCTTCGATCCGAGAAGCCTTGCAGAGTCGAGGAAACCACTCATCCGGTGGATCAACAGGGAAGACATAAGCGGAACTAGTAGTTTCCTGAAGACTCAAAAGCGTTGCGCGCATTAGCGAATTCATGGGGAAATGACGACTCTCCCCGTGCTTGCTGCGGGGCAACGTGATCACATTAATTTTGAAGTCGACATGTCTCCATTTTAAGCCTCCCTCGGGACAATGGCGGGTCGCGTACTGTTCTGAGCGGCGCATTCCTGAGTGCAATGCCACTAGGATCTCTGCCTCACGATCAGGCCAGTTCTTCCTTAGATAAGCAAATAGGCGAGCTTCTTCCTCATCGCTCAGGTAGCGCACTCGGGCGTTGTTTTCAATTCGGTGTTTTGTTCCGCGGATGGGATTCACTGTCGCCTTGGCATTGCGGATCGGCAACGAGAAAACCGCCGATGCAAGGGCTCTGTAGCGGTTGAATGTCGCGGGGGTCCATTGCTCTTGTTCGGCACACTCCGATAAATCATGTTCGATCTTTCCAGGAGTGAAAGTGTCCAGCGCACTATCCCGCCAGAGCCGCAACAGAGTTCCCATGCGAGCGGTATCATGAGAGTGGCCACGCTTATGTTTCCGAGAGTATTCGAGGAAATCCTTTGCAATCTCCTTAAATAGAATGCCGCGCTTGTTTATCTTGATCGGGAAAAATCTTCCCTCTCGAATCTCCGTTTTCCGTTTTTGATAGGCAGCTTTCGCGAGTTTCAGCGACGGGCCGATCTTCTCCCGATGGATTCGTCCGTTCTGGTCGGCATAGCGAATCCAATGTTCCCCAGGATTGCGCTCGAAGATTCCCCGTGGCGGTCGGCGTTTCATCCGTTCTGATTCCCTCCCTCAATTTTCTCCGGATTTACCCCTACCCTTATGTCGCGAGAAATGTTCTCCTTTGTGCTATCTCGGTCTCTACCAGTCCGCATTAGTTTCCGAGAATAATGGTCTAACTGGCACGCCCTGCAAGTGCATACTCATCCCAGCAGAACAAAGCTATTTGTTATCAGTTCATTAGAAGGACCGTCTGAGGCTTTGCTCTGATTGCAGCCAAAATATGTCCATATTTGAGACCAGAACAAGTGTTTATGATCTAAGGTCCTTTCAATTTGCTTCGGCGCAATTAGTTAACGCTCCTGACGAGACTCACGCCAATCTTCAAACATATGAAAAATTAGAGAAATTCTAAAATATTCCGCTGGAACCGACCAAAAACTACTTTTGTGCGCCTTTTAAAACTCGCGACATAGGTATGGGGGGGGGGGTAACAAGCCTTCCGTCGATAGTGGAGGAACTTGCCACCCTGTTTTTCGGGAGTCAGGAAGGTCCCCCTAGAAATAGGTGGGGTGCCAAGAATTAGTTCCCACACTCTAATCCCCTCTCGTGAAATATCAAATACTAGTCACTGGGAGGAAAAAATGCTTTTTCGAGAAACAATGACTAATGTGCGCAACAAATTTAACGGTGGCCTATTCATTGAACGAAAGGCCAAACCCTCGGTCACGTACCTCACCCTTTCGGCAAGAGATCTAATCCGGCAGGCCAGAGAAAATCCACCGAGATCGATTATCACCGGGTTGCTCAACGAGGGAGAGATCCTCGTGCTGCACGGCTCAGAGGAGTGCTTTAAGTCGGTGTTCGTGATTCAAATGGCTGAGAGCATTGCCACTGGCAATTCTTTGCTCAACTTTTGGGATGTGCCAAATCCCATGAAGGTTGGCATCATCGAGACCGAGATGCACGAAGTTCAACTTGGAGAACGCATGGATTCGATGTTCGGTGATAACCCCCCTGATCGAATGGTCTTCTTCAGTACTGAAGACCTTCGGCATTGGAGACGTCAAAGTCTGGAAGGAAAATTCGACACCATCCGAAAGTGGATCAGAGTGGAAAGAATTCAAGTCCTGATGATCGACACCGCCAACGACTTCTTCCGTGGAGCGGATAATCCAAACGACGAGCGTTACGTTGGAACATTCTTTGATCTCTTGCGAAACATGGCGCCAAAGGGCTCCATCCTTGTTCGGCACGATCGGAAGAAAAGGATGGGGGACGAAGCTTGAGGAAACCCGAACGAGAATCTACGAGGCTCGGCAGAATGGAAGGAGGACCCGGAGGTGTTGATCCAAATGACCCGTAAGGACCGAAGAACACACGAGGTATCCCTCGAAGTCGGGAAGCTCCGATACGGTCGAAAGCCGGAGCCGATGACCCTCTGGTTCGACGCTGGGACATTTCGTTTAACACATTTGCCACCTGCAATCGCGGTTTTGGAGGCCGGGCCAAGATCCCGACAGCAAATTCTGGAAGAATGCCACCAGCGCTTCGGACTGGCACAGCGTGCCGTAGATAATAAGATTGATGCGGTCCGGGAGTTTCTCCGAGAAGACCTGGACGGGCACAATAGAGTATTCGCGATCTACCTGGAGCGTGCTCAAAATGTCCCCATGGTTCTCCTTCTGTACCCGGTCAGGCCAAGTTGGACAGGAAGGGTGGAATTGATAAGGTGGAGTTTTTGGCTCATCGTAGAGACTGAAAGGAACGAAGATGAGACAAAAACAAGACGACCAGAGGGCGGTCGAGAAGACCGTCCGGGAGATCAAGCGCAGGACGCGGCGCAGGTTCAGCCCGGAAGAGAAGATCCGCATCGTATTGCAGGGACTTCGCGGCGAGGACAGCATCGCGGAGCTGTGCCGCCGCGAGGGGCTACACCAGAACCAGTATTACCGCTGGAGCAAGGAGTTTCTGGAGGCGGGCCGCAAGCGGCTGGCGGGCGACACAGAACGCGAGGCGACCAGTGGCGAGGTTCAGACCCTGCGGGAGCAGGCCGTGCAGCTGAAAGAGGCCCTGGCCGAAGCCATGCTGGAAAACCGTCTGCTGAAAAAAAGTGTGATCGGGGATGGGGAGGACGGTATATGAGACACCCTGCCTCGGAGAAGCTGGAGATCATCCGCACGGTGGAGCAATCTTCCCTGGGGGTACGCCGGACGTTGCAGCAGGTTGGCATTCCCCGATCGACGTTTTACAACCGGTACGACCGCTATGTGTCGGAAGGCTTTGATGGTCTGGAAGATAAAAAGCCCGATCCCGGCCCGGTCTGGAACAAGGTGTCGGAGGAGATCACCGATCAGTTGGTGAAGTTAGCACTGGCCGAGCCCGACCTGTCGGCCCGCGAGCTGGCGGTGCAGTTTACGGAGCAGAAGCAGTATTACCTTTCGGAATCGACAGTTTATCGCATCCTGAAACGCTATGACCTGATCACCGCACCAGCCTTTATTGTTCTGAAAGCGGCGGAACGGTTCGCCAACCCAACCACAGCGGTCCACCAGCTCTGGCAGACAGACTTCACTTACCTGAAAGTTATGGGCTGGGGCTGGTTGTATCTGTCCACGGTGCTGGATGACTTCTCGCGCTATATCATTGCCTGGAGGCTGTGCAACACCATGGGCGCCAGGGATGTCTCGGCCACGCTGCAGGATGCGCTGACGGCCACTGGCCTCAACCGCGCAGGCGTCCGGCACCGACCTCGCCTCCTGAGCGACAATGGACCGTGCTACGTCTCATCCGAGTTGCGGTCCTGGCTGGCAGAAAACGGCGTCCCGCATACCCGCGGCAAACCCTATCACCCCATGACGCAGGGCAAGATCGAACGCTGGCACCGGACTCTGAAAGACCGCATCCTGCTCAACAACTATTACCTGCCGGAAGACCTGGAGCGGCAGATCGACGCCTTCGTCCGCCACTACAACACAAACCGATACCATGAAAGCCTGAACAACCTGACACCCTACGACGTTTTTACAGGACAAGGCAGTGCCATCCTGCAAAAACGCAATCGCATCAAAGAGAAAACCTTGGCTTTAAGAAAACGGTTGCACTTCCAAACAAGGGCAGCCTAACATCAACCCAGAGGAGCCAGATCGCTACCTTATTTTTTTACGCCCTCTGTCCCAAATCATCTGACCACGTACAGTTTTGCTTTTCGGTGGACCAAGAGAGTCGATTTTGATATCGAGATTAGATGAGAAACCTTTTTCGGAACTGGCCCATACTTGGCAAAACCCATAGCGATACGTGAGCAGGCACTCGGAGCAGACCATCCAGATGTAGCCGCTGATCTTACCGACCTAGGGTCGATGTACAGGGTCTGGAGCAAGAACGCATCCGCCGAGTCACTCTACAGCCGGGCTCTGGCGATTGTGGAAAAAGCTTATGGTCCAGCGGATTCTAAGGTTGGTTCCAGTCTTAACAATCTGGCAGGTCTTTACCTTCTCATGGATAACTACGCTGAGGCTTATTTGCTATTTAAGCGTTCGCTTACGGTCTTGGAAAAGGCTCTCGGCTCGTAACACCTCACCGTGGCTAGAGTCCTGGAGAATTATGCTGCTCTCTTGCAAGAGACGAACCGAAGTGTCGAGTCGGCAAAAGTGAAGGCTCCCGCCGCGGCGATCCGAGAAAGGCGGCCCGCGAACAATCAATCCACGAAGAGCATGTCGAAGAGAATCCGCAACTCCATTCCCCGCTTGAAGCGGCTATGATTGGTAACGCTAAGACTTTCAAGGATCTGCTTACCAATAAGAGATCGTCAATGCAAAAGACGAGGAGGGCTGGACGGCCTTGATGATGGCGGCGACTTTTGGCCATGAGGATGTCGTGAAGCTTTTGCTCAAATCGGGTGCTGACATCAATATGGTTGATCCTGCCGGAGCAACTGCTCTGGACAAAGCGAAGGAGAGTGGCCAGAAGAAAATTGCCCAGATGCTGATGAAGGCTGGTGCCCAGGAATGAAATATTCCATTGAGAACATATCTATGAGCTAGGTCATTACACTTTCTCAGCTGCACATACGCCTTTGATTCGCAACTGAAGTTTCTTCTCAAAGAGCACCCAATTCTAACACTGGAAGACACTGATATAATCTAACTTACGTTCATTTAACGCCCAAACATGGCATGTCCCATACCGCACCTAACTAATCCCACTAAGTCATATACAATCATATAATTACAGAGATTTTTGAGTGCTCTCAAACTCCATAGCTTTTTGATTCCAAAAGAGATAACCAATTTTCATTTTTTCAAATTTAACATCCGAGTCATGGGACCCATAATAATATCGCGCCCCCCTCCCCCCTTGGCCTTTAGCGAAAACCTTCGACAATCCAGCACCAGTCGGCACGAGGCTGGCTTCGAGGCTTCCGACCTCGGCTGGTTACAGAGTCTCCAATGTCCTGTTTTTTTGGTGCTAGTTCTGGTGCTAGTTGCGACATCTGAATCGCAATGTTACGATGTGTGGGAGAATTTGCTGCCAGACATGTTAAGCAGTTCTTTCGAAAGCACTTGTGCTTTCTGTGGCCCGGGAGGAATCGCCTTTTTCTCCGCCGAAGGCGGGACTTGAAATCCCTCGGGCGGTAACGCCCATGCCGGTTCGATTCCGGCCCCGGGTACCACATCAGCCCGGCTGCGGGACCGAGATGCGAATCAGGTTGCGCGGGCAGCCATGGCTGGAATCTTGCACCAAAGGTTTTTAAATTGTGATTTCGGGAGGAACAACAAATGAGTTTTGCGATCGATAGCAGAAAATCCGGTGACGTAATGACTTTCGACCTCAGTGGCAGGCTGGTTCACGGTGAGGATGCGGCGTCGCTCCGGGAGAAAATCAAGAGTGCGGTCGCCGGCGGGGAGAAAAAAATCCTGCTCAATATGAAGGATGTCAGCTACATCGACAGCTCCGGCCTGGGTACGCTCGTCGGTAGCTTGGGAACGGTTCAGGGCGGTGAGGGACAGATGAAGCTGGTCAACCTGTCCACCATGGTGCATGATGTGATCCGGATTACCAAGCTGCACATGGTATTTGAAGTATTCGACAATGAAGAAGATGCAGTTCGCAGCTTCGCCTGACCAGACCCTTTTCCGCACTCTTCCGCAAGCGGGCCAAGTGCTTGAGAAGGGTGGCGGAGCACCCGTGCCGGGTTCTCGACCGGGTAAACGCCATCAATGCCATAGGGTGGAGGGACCCGCATGACGGAAAGCCGGTTGGACCTGTTGACGGGGATCGTCAAACAGAATCCGGAGAATCTTCTGGCGCGATATGGCCTTGCGATGGAGTATGAGCAGCAGGGCGATTCCGACAGGGCGTTGGAAAATTTCCGGCTGCTGATGGAGTTGAATCCGGACTATGTTGCGGCGTATTACCAGTCCGGAAGAGTGCTCCAGAAACTAGGGGAGGTCGAGCGAGCCCGCGAGATGTTTGCAACTGGCATCGCCGCAAGCGACCGCGCCGGGGACCTGCACGCCAGGAGCGAATTGGAGGCGGCTCTGGCGGAGTTGCCGGAAGGCTCGGGCTTGAATAAATAGCGCGGGGATCTGGAAATGGGCCGGGAACAGGTTCCAGACAGGGGAACAGGCGGCGTTTTTGGTTGGCGCGCAGCACGGGGCTGGGTGTAAAATTTCACTGAATCAAGCCGCCGCAGAAAGAGGTTTCGAGGGTGCTGGAAAAATACTCCGGAATAGGAACCAAGGGGCGAAAATGAAGCGCGGCCTCATGCGTAACCTCACGTGTAAAATGATGCGTAGCATAATGCGTAACGCGGTTCCGGAAATCGTTGGGATTATTGTGCTTGCCTCCGCCGGTTCCCTTGCTGAGGGGCAGCAGACGCCCTCCGGCCAGGCGGACGCCTCCCGGCAGCGGGCGCTTCTGGATCGATACTGCGTTACCTGCCACAACCAGCGCCTGCAGACGGCCGGCCTGATGCTGGACTCGCTGAACCTGGAAGATGTGGCGGAAGACGGCGCGGAGTGGGAAGAGGTGCTCCGGAAAGTACAGACGCGGCAGATGCCCCCGGCCGGGACTCCGCGGCCGGACGAGGCTGCCTACGAATCGCTGGTTTCCTACCTGGAGGGGCGGCTCGACCAAATTGCCGAAGCCGATCCGAATCCGGGCCGCCCGGTCATCCGACGGATCAATCGCACCGAGTATGCCAATGCGGTCCGCGACCTGATTGCTCTGGAGGTCGACACCTCCGAGCTGCTTCCCCCGGACGAATCGGCTCACGGATTCGATAACGTGGGAGATGCGCTGTCCGTATCGCCGCTCCTGCTGGAACGATACCTGACGGCGGCTCACCAGATCAGCCGGCTGGCGATCGGAGATCCCACCCTCCGGCCGGTCTTTGAGACCTACGAGGTTCCCGAATACCTCATGCAGAAAGACCGCACGAGTGAGGAACTGCCGTTCGGATCGCGGGGTGGCGTGGCGATCCGGCACCACTTCCCGCTGGACGGTGAATACACCATCAAGGTTCACCTGCAGCGGAATGCGAGGGACTACATCCGGGGGCTGGGAGCGGCCCATCAGGTCGATGTGCGGCTGGATGGCGCCCGGCTCGGACTGTTTACGGTCGGAGGCGAAAAAAAAGGACCATCATCGGCGATCTTTTCATCGGCAAACCAGGGCGTCCCGGCGCAGGAGGAGTACGAGCGCAATACGGCCGAGGCCGGTCTGGTATTGCGCGTTCCGGTGAAGGCGGGAACCAGAACCCTGGGCGTAACGTTTCTGAAGAAGGCGCCCTTGCCGGAGGGGCCGCTGCAGCCGCGGCTCACGCAGATTGAGTTTTCTCCGTTCAAAGGGGGGATTCCAGCCCTGGATGGGATCACGATTTCGGGTCCCTACGACGCCAAAGGAGCCGAATCCATTCCCAGCCGAGACAGGATTTTTGTCTGCTATCCGGCCGGGGGCAGCGCCGGGGGCAGAGAGGAAGAGACCTGCGCCCGCCAGATTCTCTCCGCCCTTGCAAGACGAGCTTTTCGCAGGCCGGTTACCGATGCCGACACGAAGACGTTGCTGGATTTTTATGAGATGGGACGGGCCGAGGGAGGATTCGATTCGGGGATCGCCATGGCTCTGGAGAGGATATTGATCAGCCCGGATTTCCTGTTCCTCTTCGAGCGGGACCCGGAAGATGTCGCCCCCGGCACGGCGTATCCGGTCAGCGATCTGGAACTGGCCTCGCGCCTCTCGTTTTTCCTCTGGAGCAACATGCCGGATGAAGAGTTGCTGGAGCTGGCCGAGCGTGGCTTGCTGCGCGAGCCGGACGTTCTGGACGCCCAGGTTCGGCGGATGCTGGCCGACCCGCGGGCCCGGAATCTGGTGGACAACTTCGCGGGGGCCTGGCTGCAGGTCCGCAACCTGCGTTCGGTGGACCCGGACCCGGAGTCGTATCCGTATTTCGACGAGGAGTTGCGAACCGCCTTTGAGCAGGAGACCAGTCTATTTTTTGCGAGCATGCTGAAGGAAGACCGCAGCGTGCTGGATCTGCTGCGGGCCGACTATACCTATCTCAATGAGCGGCTGGCGCGGCACTACGAGATTCCCGATATTTATGGCAGCCATTTCCGCCGGGTGCAGTTGCCCGAGGAGCACGCGCATCGGCGCGGCCTGCTGGGACAGGGGAGCATTCTGACCGTCACCTCCTACGCCAACCGGACTTCGCTGGTTCTCCGAGGCAAGTGGGTGTTGAACAACATTCTCGGGACGCCTCCGCCCCCGCCACCGCCGAATGTCCCATCCTTGCAGGATGGCAAACAGGGCGGCAAAGTGCTTTCGCTGCGGGAGCGGATGGAACTGCACCGGGCGGCTCCGGCCTGCATGACCTGCCACAAGCTGATGGACCCGCTGGGGTTTGCGCTCGAGAACTTCGACGGCGTAGGGCACTGGAGAACCTACGATGGCGACACCGTGATCGACTCGTCCGGCGTCATGCCCGACGGCACCCAGTTTGCAGGACCCGCCGGGTTGCGCGAGGCTCTCAGAACGAAGGAAGAACAGTTTGTCCGGACCGTAACTGAGAAGCTCTTGATCTATGCTGTGGGACGCGGGCTGGAGCATTACGACGCTCCGGTCATCAGGAAAATCCTGAGAGAGACGGCGGAGAACGACTATCGCTGGTCGTCGCTGATTCACGGCATAGTGAAAAGCACGGCATTTCAGATGAGGAGGTCGCCGTCGCTGTGATGATATTCAAAAAAGCCGTTCCGCGTCGCACGTTTCTGCGAGGCGTTACAACAACCCTTGCCTTGCCCCTGCTGGATTCGATGATCCCGGCACTCGGCTCCGCCGCGCAGGCGGCGGAACTGGCATCCCCGAACCGGCTGGCATTCGTCTATGCTCCGAACGGGATGATCATGGAGCACTGGACGCCGGCGACCGAGGGCGCGAACTTCGCGTTGCCTTCGATCCTGGAGCCGCTGGCGCCCTATCGCAACGAATTCGTGGTGCTGAGCGGGCTGAACCAGACTCCGGCCTCGCCCGTGGCCGGCGACGGAGACAATGCCCCGCATGAGCGGGCCGGCGGCGCGTATTTGACGGGAGTCCATCCGACCCGGGGCGGATCTCTGAGCGTTTCGGTGGATCAGATCGCCGCCAGGGAACTGGGCAAGCGCACCCAACTGGCATCGTTGGAACTCGGACTGCACGATACCGAAGTGGTGGGCCAGTGTGAAAAAGGATGGAACTGCGGTTATCTCCATACGCTTTCGTGGCGCACTCCCACTACCCCGCTTCCGAGTGAAAACCGGCCGCGCGCGGTTTTCGAACGGTTGTTTGGCGACTCCGAGAGCACGGACCCGAAAGACCGCTTGCGGCGAATCCGCCAGCAGCGCAGTCTGCTGGATTCGGTGAACGAGGACGCTGCCCGGCTCTCCCGCCAGCTCGGGCCGCGCGACCAGGCCAAGCTCTCCGAATATTTCGACGCGGTGCGCGATGTGGAGCGCCGCATTCAGATCGCCGAAGAGCAATCTTCACGCGAGCTGCCCGTGGTGGAGCGGCCCGCCGGCGTACCGGAGAGATTCGACGAGTACGCTCAGATCATGTTCGACCTCGAGGTGCTGGCCTTCCAGTCGGACCTGACCCGTGTCTGTACCTTCATGATGGGCCGCGAGCAGAGCGACCGGAGTTTCCGCGAGATCGGCATCCCGGATGCGCACCACCAACTGACCCACCACCAGAAGGACCCCGATAAGATTGCCAAGGTGCTCCGGATCAATACCTATCATTCCAAGCTGTGCGCCTATCTGCTGGAGAAACTTCGATCCACCACGGAGGGTGATGGCAACCTGCTGGACCATTCGATGATTGTCTACGGCGGCGGGATCAGCGACGGCAACAGCCATTCCTACCAAGGCCTGCCCACGGTGCTGGCGGGCGGTGGCGCCGGAAATATCCGGAGAAATTATCACGTCCAGTATCCGAAGGGTACACCGCTGACCAACCTGTACCTGACCTTGCTGGAAAAAATGGGGATTCCCCTGGATCGCATCGGCGACAGCACGGGAAATCTGAAACTTTTATCATTGGTATAAGGCTGGAGTGGCGAGGGGTTCCGGATCGCCCTCCGGATCAGAGGAGAGCGGATATGAGAAACATCGGCAAAGTCCTGAACGGATGCCTGAGTGGATGGGTGCTCGTGGCAGCATTTCTATCGGCTGTGGGCCATGCCGCCAGCGGCGATCTGCGGCTGTTGGAGGCGGTGAAGCAGGGAGACGCCGAGACCGTGCGGACACTCCTCCAGCAGCGGGTGGATGTGGTGGATGTGAATGAGGCGCAGCCGGACGGCGCGACCGCGCTGGCCTGGGCCGTGCACCGCAATGACCTCCAGACGTCGGGGCTGCTGATTCGTGCCGGGGCGGACGTGAATCGGGCGAATGATTACGGGGTTGCTCCGCTGGCGCTGGCCTGCACGAACAGAAACGGGGAGGCTGTCAAAATTCTGCTGGAAGCCGGAGCGGACCCCAACGCGGCCCAGGTTACCGGCGAGACGGCGCTCATGACGTGTTCGAAGACCGGGGACGTGGACGGGGTCAGATTGCTGCTCGATCATGGCGCACAGGTCAACGCCACCGAGGGACAGGGCGCGCAGACCGCTTTGATGTGGGCCGTGGCTGAAAGGCACCCGCGGGTTGTCGCGTTGCTGGCCGGGGCCGGTGCGGATGTGAACGCCTTGTCGAATGGGTCGGATGGGTATACGCCGCTGCTTTATGCCGCCAACTATCAGGGAGAGAGCGAGGCTGGGTCCGGCTCGAGCGGATTCAGCCCTTTGATGTTTGCCGCCCAGCAGGGGGACGTGGAGTCCGCCAGAATATTGCTGGATGCGGGAGCGGATGTGACTGAATCCGCGCCGGATTACGGCAACGCCCTGGTGGTGGCGGCTGCCAGCGGTCATGAGGAGATGGCCCTGCTGATGCTGGAAAGAGGGGCAGATCCGAACGTGGCCGATGGCAACGGGATTACTCCCCTGCACTATGCCAACCGGAAGGGTCTTTCCGACCTGATTGGTTTTCAATTTGAATTTGAGTACGAGCCGTATTACCGCGCCCCCTGGGTGAACATGCCCGGTCTGGTCGGGCCGCTGCTGGCCGCGGGCGCTGACCCGAACGCTCAGATCAAAAAGAGTCTGACGAATTTTCCATCCCGTGCTCCCCATGCCGCGCGCATGGACGGCGCGACGCCCTTTTTCCTGGCGGCGGTTTCGGCTGACATCGGCCTGATCCGGCGGCTGGTGGAAAATGGGGCCGATCCGCTGCTGGAAGCACGCGGTGGGACCACGCCTTTGATGGTCGCGGCCGGAGGCGTGTGGAAGGCCTACCGGAGCGAAGAGGATAAGGCCGCGGCTCTGGAAGCAGTGAAACTGATCGTGGGACTGGACGCCGATGTGAACGCCGCCAATGTGGGCGGGGAGACCGCGATGCATGCCGCCGCCTTTACGGGAGCCGATGCCATCGTCGAATACCTGGCCTCGAAGGGTGCCGACGTGAATGTGGAGGATATGTCGGGGGAGACGCCCTGGACCATGGCGGCCGGCATCAGCCCGCGGCCGAGCCGGGCCGGGCTCTATGGAAATTACGAAAGCACGGCGGAGTTGCTGGTGCGGCTGGGCGCCAAGGCCTTCAGTCCCGAGGAAGTCGATGCCCTGATGAAACGAGCCGATTCCATCGCAAATCTGCAACGGTACTACGCGCCGCCAGCATCATTAGATGATGCATTGGATGCGCCGCCGAATGCAGTGGATGCGAGTGGCGGTGGACGGTCCCGGTAAGGGGCTGATTTGTGGCAGGCGCCGGAGATGGCAGGCCGGGGGAAATGCCCATCCTGAACCGTGTGGGGCCGTGAATTATTGACCGGGGCCCCCGGTCATCAACAGGTCAGAGTTTTGAGACTGGGTCCTCGTTAGGTAAGAGGGTTAGGTAGGCGGGTTATGCAACAGGCCCGCCCCTGCGACGGACATGGCAGACCCGGCGGGTCCGGCTAGCGGCAGCGGCCACTACCCGGTCCCAGCCAGACCGGCCATTTCTGCATCAAATCAATTCAGATTCATTTCAAGAGGCTGCACATCTGCGCAGCGCCAGAGGGGTCGATAGCGACCGAGCCCTGCTCGATCTTCCGGATGATCCCCTGCTTGTCTATCACGTAGGTGGTTCGGATGGCGGTGCCCCTTTCCTCATTGATGATTCCGTATTCCTTGCTGACGTTTCTTTGGAAATCGCTCAGCAACGGAAAGGTGACCTGGATGTCTTCCGAGAAGCGGCGGTTGGCGGGAACACTGTCCACGCTGATGCCGAGAATCTGTGTGTCTGAATCTTCAAAGGTGGCAATATCAGCCTGATATGCCTGTAATTCCCGGATTCAGCCTCCGGTGAACGCCAGGACGTAAAATGCCAGCACCACATTCTTTTCGCCCTTGAAGTCGCTGAGCGTGATTTTATTGTTGCCCTGATCCGGGAGTGTGAAATCCGGTGCCGGATCTCCCACCTTAAAGTTGGTCATCAAATCCTGGGCCTGCAGTGGCTGGGCAATGAATGCCCCTGCCAAGGCCAGAAACAAGAAACCTGCCATGAAAATCCTGAAACGCCGATGCTTCAAAGTACCCTCCTTTTTACCGCTAACTATCTGCGAAAGCAATGCCGCCATTATAACTCCTGCCGCGCCGTGGCCGGGGACGAATTTTCCTGGCATCAGCAGTAACTCGGGTCGGCAATTCGGCGTGGAGGAATGCATCGGACTGGACTGGGATTCGTCAACGCCGCGCCGGGATTTCGCCCGGTTTTGTCCGGCCGGGCTCTGTTTGATCGGATAGTAACGTGTTACTAAAATCACACGAAGGTCCTCGAAACGAATTACAAAGGGATCAGTCTCGAAATGGAGCCGATATTACAGAGTGGAAAAGAAATGCGGGATGAGTGTCCTGATGCGCCGCGGGATTGCAAGACGGGACGAACAACATCCATCGTGCCGACATTGTACCGGCATTTTTCCAGGACCTGTTCCGCGCAGGTCTTTATCGGTTGGCGGGAACACGCGAATTGGAATCACGGATTGGAATATGGTTCCCCTCCGGTTTGCTGAAAGACAGAAATTTGGATTAGAGCAATGAACACAACTGTCGATGGATTGTTGAGTGCAATCCCCATTTTTCAAGGCCTGGGTCCCGAAGCGCTGGAATCGCTGACTGCTATCGGGAACATTATTACCCTCCCGCCGGGCACACCCGTTTTTGCCGAAGGAGATCTCGCCGATTGTCTCTACCTCATTCTGGAGGGGTCGGTTGCGGTTTCAAAAAAGGATGAAGGTGGAACCCCGCACGTGGTCTCTTCCTTGGCGGAAGGAGGCTGCTTCGGTGAGATGTCCCTGATCGGTGAGTCCGTTCGGGATACAACCACACGGACCACGGATCAGACGACCTGCTTCATCATTTCCCGGGATGAGTTCATCCGGCTTCTCTCGGAAGTCCCGAAACTGATTCCCGCCATCTTTGCCAGCATCATCGATAAGGTTGCCAGCTTTAACCAAAAGTTCCTTCTGGAACTGTGTGAAAAACAGAAATTAAGCGATGACCTTGCCAGAGAACGTTTCAGGTCCATATCCTATATTGCCTCCATGGCCAATGAAGCGCCTTCAACGGATCAAGCGCTGCGGATTGTACTGGATCAGCTGTGTGAATACATTCAATGGCCGGTTGGTCATGCCTATCTGCGCGATAACTCCATGAGCGATTCCCTGCTCTCTTCCCGGTTGTGGCATGTGAATGACCAGGAAAAATATCTGCCATTTGTCCGTGCGAGTGAGATGATCCGGTTCGAGGACGGAGTGGGGCTTCCCGGATGTGTTTTCACACGCGGAAAGGCTGTATGGGTGCGGGACATCGCAGGAGACCTGGTATGTCCGAGAGCCCCGGAAGCTCGGAAAACAGGGCTGGTTTCAGCGTTTGCGTTCCCGGTGTTCGTGGATGGCGAATTGATGGCTGTGCTGGAATTTTTCTCTCGTGAGAAGATGGAGGTGGACCGGGTCCTGCTGGACGCGACCGACCAGATCGGTGTTCAGCTCGGCAGGCTGATCGAGCGCAAGAATCTGGAGAAACAGCTCGAACATAACGCTTTTCATGATCCGTTGACCGGTCTGCCGAACCGGGCACTTTTTCTGGATCATTTGTCTCTTGCCATCAGTCGCGAAAGCCGCGATTCCAGCCATCAATTCGCGGTCCTGTTCATCGATCTGGACCGTTTCAAGCTCATCAACGACAGCTTGGGACACCAGGCAGGCGATCAATTATTGATGGAAGTGGCACAACGATTGCAAAACTGCATCCGTGCAACGGATACGGTTTCGCGGCTGGGCGGCGACGAATTTTCTCTGCTGCTCGACGGGGTCGGGCAATGGAACGATGTGCCCAGAGCAATCGAGAGGATCCGGATCGCGTTACAAGCCCCGATCCTGCTCCAGGAAGCAGAGGTGTTTACCACGGCGAGCATCGGAGTCGCCCTTTCCACCAAAGAATACTTGGATATCGAGAATCCATTGCGAGATGCGGACACAGCGATGTACCGGGCGAAATCAAAAGGGCCGGGAAACTACCAAGTATTTGATCAGAGCATGCACGAAAGCGCCGTAAAACGTCTTCGACTGGATAATGATCTCCGCCGGGCACTGGGAAAAAATGAGCTGGTCGTCTACTACCAGCCCATAGTTATCACAACTTCACAGGACATTGTTGCATTTGAGGCGCTGATTCGCTGGCAACATCCGGAGCAGGGATTATTGGGGCCGATGGAGTTCCTGCAAATCGCCGAAGATACGGATCTTATCATGCCGATCACCGACTGGGTGCTGGAAGCATCGAGCCGGCAGATTGCAGAGTGGAAAAAAGAATTTCCCAACTATCCGCATCTGAGCGTTAGTGTAAATCTTTCTCCCAAGTATTTCATGCGCAAAGAACTGCACGAGAGAATACGGAAACTTCTATCAAAATCCGGACTGACAGTGGATAGTTTGACGCTGGAAATTACAGAGGGACAGATCATGGTCGACCCTCCTTCGGTGACCCGGATGATGGAGAAGTTGAGGGATATGGGGATTCGCGTTCACATCGACGATTTCGGCACGGGGTATTCATCGCTGGCTTATCTGACCGATCTGCCAGTTTCCGGCCTGAAGATCGACCGGGTGTTCACATCCAGAATCGGCTCGGATGAGCGGAATGCCTCCGTCATCAAATCCATTTTGTCATTGGGAAATATTCTGGGTTTGGAAGTGATTGCGGAGGGCGTGGAAACCAGGGAGCAACTGGATTACCTGACCGCGCATGGGTGTAAATTGGCTCAGGGATATTTCTTCGCCCGCCCAATACCACCGGATGAAGCGACAAAACTGTTGCAGTCATCCATCTTCGGCGAAGACCTGGACGATGGAACCATCAGTTCCTTCCCGGAAAATTTTTTTGCACCGGATCTATAAACGCCCTCCCCGAGACTGCCCGGAGAAGCTCAACTCCGTCCCATTCGCCATTGCCTCGGATCCATCCCGCCCGCCAGGGATGCTTCGGCATGGGTTCTCCATGCCTTCCAATGGAAGAACGTCTCAGATGTGGTCGAACCCAGTCCGGGTGATGGCTGGTGGCTGGCAGGGAATGCCCGGCACGGAATGCGGCTGGCGGAGGAGACCGCTGCCGCCGATGGTGCAGACCAGAGGGTTGAGGGAAGAGCACTCCTCCGGTCAGGTTGCTGGTTACTCCTCGAAGTTCGTGATCCGCGGAGCGGGGAACTTGAAGCCGAACTCATCCCACTCGGAGACGAGCTTCTCATAGACTTTGCGGCTCAGGCGGGAGCGTTTGGAGAACTGCTTGATGTACTTGTGCTGTTTGCAGGCGTTGATCAGCGCCTTGGAACCCCATGGCCTCTCCTCGGGCGGATTCTTCGTGGGGTCGAGATAGGTGGACCAGGTTTCGCGCAGCACGTCGATATCCACTTCCGGGTCGCAGCGGGTGGACATGGCCCACATTACCTGATGAATGTCGGTCGGGTCGATATCCTCGTCCACAACGATGATGAACTTCGTGTAATAGGCGCCGCTGGGAACCTGCGCGGCCAGGGCGGCGACCTGCGCGGCATGGCCGGCATAACGTTGCTCGATGGAGACGGCCGTGGCGCCAAAGCCACCGGCGGCCTCGGGAAACGCATAGACACCCTTGATGCCGGGAACGCCCACCCGTTCCAGATCCGTCCAGATGCGGGCTGAGCGGATGAAGCTGAACAGCAGGCTCTGCTCGCAGGCCGGATAATCAGCCATCAGGGCGCAGGTCAGGATGGGATCGTTGCGGTAGCGGACGCACTTCACGTCGATGATGGGAGTCTTGGCCTCCGGACGGCCGTAATATCCGGTGAACTCGCCGAAGGGCCCTTCCAGTCCGTCATTCCCCGGACGCATCTCGCCCTCAATGATGATCTCGGCCGAGGCCGGCAGCAGCAAACCGGTTACGTCGCTTTTGAACACCTCGATCGGCTGGTTGATCAACCCGCCGGCGTAGTCATACTCTGATTGCGTCTTCGGCAGCGTCTGGCAGCTGACGGCAAGCAGCGCCGGGTCCGGCCCGTAGACACAGGCCACAGGCATGGGCAGGTTTTTCGCCCAGTAGCGCTCGGCCTGCAAACGGGCGTCCTTGCCCGGCGACCAGTAGACAAACAACTCCCGGGGACTCTTCACCATCTGGCGATAGGTTCCCAGGTTGAGGTGGCCGTCCTCCAGATCGCGCGTAATGAAGCTATCCCAGGTGCCCAGGTAGCGTCCTCCATCGAGCGGCCACATCTTGGGAGCCGGAAAGATCGAGATGTCCGCATCCTTGCCCTGCTTGATGTTCTGGTTGACGGTCGCCTCAGCGGCGGCAACCACCGAGGGCGGAATCCGTTTATGAAAACTCTGCCGCAGTGACTGAACCGAGTTGATCAGAGGTTGTCCGGTCGGCAGGCCGAAGGTCATCGCAATCCGGTCCTTGCTGGTGCCGAACAGATTATGCAGCGTGCGGAAGCCCATCGGCGCATCTTTGATATTCTCAAACAGCAGCGCGGGCGCGCCCTCCTGTTGCCCCACCATATAGTTCAGGGCGGAGGTCTCCTCGTCCCAATCCATCTGCTTGCTGATTTTGTGCAACTCACCCAGTTTTTCCGCTTCATCGAGCCAAGTACGTAGGTCGCGCATCCGTTGTCCTCATCCTTTTTTACTTACGGGGGCTGCGCCGGCCGGGCCGGATTCGCTCCCCCGCATTCTGACGTTTCCAGCAGGCGGCAATCCGCCCGCCGGAATCAAGCTTACATCGAAGGTGCGCCGCCGGGGGCATCCGACCCCTTGCCGGCTGGCTTGTCGCCCAGAATAACGCCCTCGCCATCTTCGAACGCCATCAGATTCGGCGGCTCGCCATCCAGGCCCAGTTCCTTCCAGCGCCCGGAGAGTTTGTCGTACATCTCGCGGGTGATCCGGTTCCGTGCGGCGAACACCTTCAGGAACTTATGCTCTTTGCAGGCGTTGATCAGCGCCTTGGAGCCCCAGGGCCGCTCTTCGGGCGGGTTCTTGGTGGGGTCCAGCCAGGTGGACCAGGTCTCGCGCAGGATGTCGATGTCCTTCTCCATGTTGCTGCGCGTGGCGATAGCCCACATTACTTGGTGGATGTCCGAGCAGTCGACATCGTCATCCACGACGATGATCAGTTTCGAGTAGTAGGCGCCACTGGGAACCTGCGCGGCGAGCGCGGCCACCTGCGCGGCGTGTCCGGCGAAGCGCTGCTCGATTGATACGGCGGTGATGCCGAACCCCCCCCCGCCTTCCGGGAAACAATAGACGCCCTTGATGCCCGGAACGCCCAGCTTGTCAAAATCCGTCCAGATCGCCGCACTGCGCGCGATGGCATAGATGATGCCCAACTCGTTTGCCGGATAATCGGCCATCAGCGCGCTGGTCAGAATCGGCTTCTTGCGCATCCGGACGCGCTCCACATCGATGTAGGGCGTGTTCTCCTCCGGACGACCGTAGTATCCGGTGAACTCGCCGAACGGGCCTTCGCGGCCTTCCTTGCCGGGGTGCATGAAGCCTTCCACGATGATCTCGGCCGAGGCGGGCAGGTCCAGCCCCGTCAGGTCGCTGTGAAACACCTTCACCGGCTCGTTCCACAGCCCGCCGGCGTAGTCGTATTCGCACTCGGTCTTGGGAAGCGTGATGCAGCCCACAACCAGCAGGGCCGGGTCCGGTCCGTAGACGGCGGCCACGGGGAACGGCTTGCCCTGTGCCCAGTAGCGCTCGCTCTGCAAACGGGCATCCTTGCCCGGCGACCAGTAGACGAACAGCTCGCGCGGAGCCTTGATCATCTGGCGGTAGGTGCCCAGATTCAGGTGCCCGTCCTCCAGATCGCGAGTAACCAGCACGTCCCATGTGCCCAGGTAACGGCCGCCATCCCGGGGCCACATCTTGGGGGCGGGAAAGTCGTTGAGGTCGATCTCATCACCTTCCAGAATCACTTCGTTCACTGGAGCCTTGTCGGCAGAAATCATTTCCGGCGGCACGCGGTTGCCGAAGTTCTTCTTTGCTTCCTGAATCAACTCCATCATGGACTTGCCCTTCGGCAGCCCCATTGACAGCGCCACGCGGTCCTTTCCGGTCCCGAACAGGTTCATGACCGTGGTAGCGCCATGTTTAGCGTCGCGAACATTCTCAAACCAGAGCACGGGCGCGTTTTCCCGCTGCGCCACCATGTAGTTCAGCGCTCCCATCTCCTCATCCCAGTCCACGGGCTGGGAAATCTTCTTCAATTGGCCCATGGCCTCTGATTCTTTCAATAGTTCCCGAATGGTAAGCATGATCTCTCCTGTGTCTGGTTTCCCGGTCGTGATCTGGTCTCCATCCGGCCGTCGCGGTTCGTGGCGGGCGGAGGAGGAATCAACGGCTGGTGGTATCAGAAATCGTTATAGCTTGACACAGCCCGGTAAATCCAATACATATTTAGAGTCCGACTAAGACGTTTTTCATATTAATCGCCATGGAACTCCGCCAGCTCCGATATTTTCTGGCCGTCTGCGAAGAACTGCATTTTGGCCGCGCGGCCCAGAAACTGCACATCAGCCAGCCTCCCCTCAGCCAGCAGATCATGCGGCTGGAGGATGATCTGAAGGTCAAGCTATTCTTCCGGACCAAGCGGCACGTGGAGCTGACCGAGGCCGGACGTGTTTTTGCCGGTGAGGCCCGGCTGATCCTGCAGCAGGTGGAGCAGGCCGCCGGACTGGCGCTGGAGGCGGGCCGCCACAAACAGTCGCAGCTCGTGCTGGGATGCTCCTCCGCGAACATCAACGTTGCCATGAATATTCTCCGGGAGTTTTCCAAACGCTACCCGGAGATTCAGGTGATCGTCAAAAGCCTGGTTTCTCCCCAGCAGCTTTCCGCTATCCGCAACGGACAGATCGACCTGGGTCTGGTAACTTTGCCCGTGGACCCGGAAGGCCTTACGATGGAACCGATTCTGAAAGAGCGCCTCGTGCTGGCTCTGCCGCAGCATCATCCGCTGGCCTCCCGCCGCAATCTCTCACTGAGAGCGATTGCGAATGAAACGGTGATCATCCTCCCGCTGCATATGAGCCCCGGTCGCTACGAGCAGATCGCCAGCCTGTGCCGCAATGCCGGCATGAGTCTGCGGACGGTTCATGAAGTGGACAATGTGTATACAATGCTGGAGTTGATCAGTGAAGGATTCGGCGTCTCCATCATGCGGTCCTCCATCCGGGGTGTGCGGAGGAAGGGAATCGTCTTCCGTGAGTTTCAGCACGCTCCGTACGTGGAAACCGCTATCGCTTATCGCAGAGATAATCGATTTGAGGGGATATCGAATTTTATTGATATTTCCAAAGAGGTAGCAGCCAAAATATAGAATTCGCTTTTCCCGCAGGCAAAGAAGGCTGGACGTAGCGCAGATAACTTACAGACGAGGTGAGAGAGAATCGTGACGGACTTTCGAGGCTTTATTGAAAAAATCAAACAGGAATCCCCGGACGACGTATTGGTCATCCAGAAGGAAGTCGATCCCCGGTTTGAAATCACTGCGCTGGCGGTGCAGTTGGAACGGGAACGCCGCTTCCCCATCCTGATCTTTGAGAATGTAAAGGGGAGCGAGTTCCCGGTCGTTACCAACCTGCATGCCGCGCGGCGGCGGCTGGCCTCGGCCATCGGTGCGGCTCCGCGCGCCGCCGTGGTCACCTATCTGGAGAGGATCGCCAATCCCGTCGCGCCGCGCGAGGTTGCGACCGGCCCGGTGAAGGAGGTCATCCAAAAGGGCGATGACGTGGACCTCGGGAAGTTGCCGCAGATCGTTCACCACCAGGGCGATGCGGGGCCGTATCTCACCGCCGGCATCACGCTGTCGCGGGACCCGCTCAGCGGGAAATTGAATTGCAGTTTCAACCGCCTCATGATGATCGACCGCAACCACACGTCGATCCACCTGACCCTGGCCAAGCATCTCTGGGAGTTTTATACCAATGCCGAAAGGTTGAACCAACCTCTGCCGGTCGCCGTCATTCTGGGCGCGCATCCGGCCTGGTCTCTGGGGGCGCTGAACATCGGTTCGATCGATGAGCAGGAGTACGACCTGATGGGCGCGCTGGCTGGCGAGCCGATGGAAGTTGTCCCGGCCGAGACCATGGACCTGATGGTTCCGGCGCGCGCGGAGATGATCCTGGAGGGTGAGATTCCGCCCTTCGAGCGCGTGGAGGAAGGGCCCTTCGGCGAGTTTACCGGCTACTCGCTCGGGAGCCGCGAGCGGGAGATCTTCCAGGTCAACGCCATCACGCACCGCAAGGACGCCTACCTGCACGACATCACCGTCGGACATCTGGACCACCTGCTGCTGTCCACCATTCCGATGGAGGCCAACCTGTTTCGCTCCGTAAAGGCGATGGTTCCCTCGGTCCGGGCAGTGCGTATCCCCGCGCCGTTCACCGTCTACGTGTCCATCGACAAGAAGACCGAGGGCCAGGGCAAGAACGCCATTCTGGCGGTTCTCGGCTCGGATATGTACATGAAGCACGTGATCGTCGTGGACCATGACATCGACATCTTCAACGACCAGCGCGTGATGTGGGCCGTGGGCACGCGCTGCCAGGCGGACCGGGATGTGACCATCATCAGCAACGTGGGCGGCTCGGACCTGGACCCCTCCGATCTCCAGGACGGCGTTACCGCCAAGATGGGCATCGACGCCACGGCCAAGCCGCAGCTCGGCTCCTTCACTCCGATGCACAGCGTCCCCGATGAGGTCATGGATAGCCTGAACCTCGCCGATTTTGTTCCAGCCGATTGGCTGGCCAAAGGCAGCGGAGCAGGGAAAGCCCGCCGGTAACGACCTTCGGTCCTGCCACACGCATCCATAAGATGACAAATCGCGAATAAGGGAATTTTGCAGAATGGCCTGGGATCTATCCAAAATGTTCCACCCTCGCGGTGTGGCGCTGATCGGCGCCTCCACGGAGGTGAACAAGCTGAGCGGCCGGCCCTTCCAGTTCTTCCAGGAGTTCGGTTACACGGGCGGCATCTATCCGGTCAATCCCAAGTACACCGAGATGGGCGGCGTCCCTTGCTACGGCTCGGTGGCGGACATTCCCGGTCCGGTCGATCTGGCGGTCATCACGCTGCCAGCCGTGATGGTTCCGCCCGCTCTGGAGGCCTGCGGCAAGAAGGGCGTGAGGGCCGCCGCCATCATCAGTTCCGGATTCGCGGAGATCGGCGCCGCGGGAATCGGCCTGCAGGAAGACCTGATCCGCATTGCAGGCGAGTACAACATCGCCCTTTGCGGCCCGAACTGTTCGGGCTTCGTCTACCTGCCCGAGCGCATCACGGCGTCGTTCAGCGTGGGATTGAACGACGGCTTTCCCGAGGTCGGCCCGGCGGCGTTCATCAGCCAGAGCGGCGCGCTGAGTTCCTACATCCTGGGCGCGGCCCGGCAGCGCAACGTCCGGTTCGGCTACTGGATCACCACGGGCAACGAATGTGTCCTGGACTTTTCCGACTATCTGGACTATATCCTCGACGACCCGGACGCCCGCCTCGTCCTCGGCTATCTGGAGGACGCACGCGATGGCGCGGCTTTCCAGGCCGCCGCCCAAAAGGCGCTTGTCCAGGACACCCCGCTCATCATGATGAAGACGGGCCGCTCGGACGCGGGGGCCAAGGCCAGCCTGTCGCATACCGGATCGCTGGCCGGCTCGGAGCAGGTCTACCAGGCCGTCTTTGACAAACACGCCATCCTGCGCGCCGACAATCTCGACGAGCTGTTCGACCTGGCCGTCATCGCCCAGTATCCGAAACGGCCCCGCTCCGCGCGCGTTCAGATACTCACCATCTCCGGCGCGGCCGGCATTCTGATGGCGGACGTCGGCAGCGAGTGGGGCATCGAGTTTCCCGACCTCACCGCCGAAACCAAGGCGGCTCTGGAAAAGGTCATGCCCGCTTTTGCTTCCATCGCCAATCCCATGGACCTCACCGCGCAGGCCGTTTCGAACCCGGAGCTGTTCCGCAAGGCCTCGGAGATCATTCTCGCCGACCCGAATGTCGACACGCTGGTCCTGTTTCTCGGCATCATCCCCGGCGCGCACGAGCGGCTCGCCGAAGGCATCGCGCAGGTGGCCCGTGCCACGGACAAGCTCGTCGCCGTCGCCTGGTTCCCGCTCCCGGACCCGGCCGTCTGCAGGATGGTGGCCGAGGCCCAGGTGCCTCTGTTCACCGAGCCGGCCCGGGCCATCCGGTCCATCGGGAAGATGGTCCGGCATGTTTCCACCCGCCGGAAGGTGCTAGCGGAAGCATCGGACCCAGAGGCAGATGCTGCGCCGCCCGCGCTGCCCGCCAGCGCCAATGAGCTGATCGCCACCGCCCGCTCGCAGGGGAGGGGCACGCTCAGCGAGCAGGAGACAAAATCGCTGCTGGGCTCCTGGGGTTTTCCGGTCCCGCGCGGCGGCCTGGCCCGCTCGATTGAGGAAGCCCAGACCATCGCTGCCTCCATTTCCACCCCTGTCGCCATGAAGATCTCCTCTCCCGACATCCTCCACAAAACCGAAGCCAGTCTCCTCCGGCTGAACGTCTCCTCCCCCGGCGAGGTCGCGGAAACTTTCACCGATCTCATCCACCGCGCCGAGGCCGCCCATCCCGGCGCACGTCTCGACGGCGTACTCGTCGAGCAGATGGTCTCCGGCCAGGTGTGCGAAGTGGTGGCGGGCCTCCGCCAGGACCTGCGCTTCGGCCCTTTCGTTACGTTCGGGCTGGGCGGAGTTTTCGTCGAGGCCATGCGCGATGTCGTGGTGTGGCCCGCGCCGATGACGCTCCGGGAGGCCGGGGACCTGATCCGGAAAATTCGGGGCTTCCATCTTCTGACCGGATTTCGCAACTCCCCGCCTGCCGATACCGAGGCCCTCGCCCAATTCATCTGGAAACTCGGGAACCTTGCCGTCGAGTTCCAGGAGACCATTGCGGAGATAGAGATCAATCCGCTGTTCGTCATGCCGGCCGACTCCGGCCTTCTCATTGGCGACGCTCTCGGAGTCCTGAAATAATTCCGGAAATCTGTTCTAATGGGAATGGATATTTCCGGCCGCACAGGCAGCCGCAGGAGCAGGTCGTCGTGCCTCAAATCTGTTTCTTCAAAGACATTCCTTTGCTTCGCAAGCCGCTCGTTCCACGCGGCCTTCTTCTCGCTGTCCTGTTAACCGGCCCGTCCGCCGCAGCCGCGCAGCAGGATCTTCCAGACATCACCATCACCCATCAGGCCCGTGCCCTGCAGCCCGGCGAAGCCGTCCTCATCTCCGTCGCCTCCGCCATCCCGCTTCGCTCCGTTTCGGGCCGCTTCCTCGGCACGGAGGTGGCGTTCTATCCCACCCACGACGCCTCTCACTGGGAGGGGCTGGTCGGCCTCGATCTGGAGATCCAGCCCGGAGATCACGCGGTCGAGATCACCCTCACCGATCCCGGCGGCCAAACCCACCCGGCCACTTACTCACTTCGCGTCGCGGACAAAAAGTTTCGCACCCGCACGCTGCGTGTCCGCCCGGAATACGTGGAGCCGCCCCCGGAGGTCCTTGAGCGCATCGGGCGCGAGAGCCGCCGGATGAAGGAGATGTTTTCCACCGCCTCTCCGGAGCGGCTGTGGAGCGGCGGGTTCCTGCGGCCCGTGCCGGGCGAGGCCACCAGCAGCTTCGGTGTCCGCAGCGTCTTCAACGGCGAACCCCGGAGTCCCCACAGCGGTGCGGATTTCCGCGCCCGCGAGGGCACTCCCGTCGAGTCTCCGAACGCCGGAAGGGTGGTGCTGGCCGAAGACCTCTACTTCTCCGGCAACTGCGTGATCCTCGACCACGGCCAGGGACTCTACTCCTTCTTCGCGCATCTTTCGCGCATCGGTGTCGAGGAAGGCGAGATGGTTTCCGCCGGCGATGCGGTAGGCGATGTGGGCTCGACCGGCCGCGTTACCGGGCCTCACCTGCACTGGACTGTCCGGCTGCACGAGGCCAGGGTCGATCCGCTCTCCCTCATGGAGCTTCCGCTCGACGCGGCTGGCAGGTAATTGTGCCGCGTCCCGCCTCGCCCCGGCCCGGCCCCGCACTGTCCTGTTGGGAGCCGCCTCCATTTGAATGCCGACTGAATGCCGTTCCCTTCTCGGCGCGGCAAGTGTTATCTTGAATCGCGTTGTGATTGCGATGTGATTCCGCGTCCGGTCTGATATTCGCAGGGCCGCGCGTTCGGATTCTCGATTATCTCTCCGTTGCGAGGTCGTCCTATGTCCACTGATTCCGGTAAGCCGTTCGTTGCCCGCCTGCGGACCTATGTCATTACGGGTCTGTTCGTCATCGTTCCCCTGTGGGTTACGTGGCTGGTTCTGGTTTTTCTCTTCAATTTGATTGCTTCCCTCGGCGGCCCGTGGGTCCGCGCGCTTGCCAGGGCTGCGGCAAGCAATGCGCCCGCGCTCAGCCGCTGGCTGCTCGATTTCCGCGTCCAGGCTCTCTGCGCCTTCGTTCTGGTTGTACTGGTGCTGTATGTTCTCGGCTGGGCCACCACGCGCGTCGTCGGCCATCAGGCGCTGTCGCTGTTCAACCGCTTTGTGGAACGCATCCCGCTGGTGCAGAACATCTATGGGTCCACGCGCAAGCTCCTCGCAGCCCTTCAGCAGAAGCCCGATGGCGTGCAGCGCGTCGTGCTCATCGAATTCCCCACGCCGGAGATGAAGGCCGTGGGGCTGGTAACCCGGACCTTCGTGGACGAGAATACCGGGGAGGAGCTCGCCGCTGTCTACGTGCCCACCACTCCGAACCCGACCTCGGGCTATCTGGAGATCGTCCCCCTCTCCCGAGTCATCTCCACCGAATGGTCGCTCGATGACGCCATGGCCTTTATCATGTCCGGAGGCGCCGTGGGCCCGGATCATATCCACTACTCAAAGGGAGCTTGACCGAAACACACTTGGCGCGGTCCGGAGAATCCGCAGAAAATACCAGGAGAGAGCAATTGCCTACTTTTATTCCTTCCCCCACGCGGATTGCGGCGGTGGGGAACAAGCCGAAGATCATTGATGAGTTCATCGGACGGGTGAACAGCGGAACCGATTCGTTGAGCGTCGCCCGGATGCAGAGTCCGGAGGGTTGGCGGGAACCGGGGCAGAGGCCTGAGTTCGATGAATTTACCCTCGTGCTCAAAGGCACGCTGACGGTGCGGTATAGCGATGGCCAAAAGGATATGCGGAAGGATGTCGAAGCCGGGGAGGCCGTTATCGCCCGCCGTGGGGAGTGGGTTCAATATTCGACTGACGTTGCGACCGAATATATCGCCATTTGCCTGCCTGCCTTCTCTCCCGCGACCGTTCATCGCGACCGGGCTTAGCAGCCGCTCCGTTCCTCCCCCTCCCTCCGGAGGCCCATCCACGGTCGTAGCGAAACGAGTGTTATCCTGCACATAGGGCAAAGAATTTCCCGCCCGCGGCAACTTTCTTCGCTTTTAGCATGTCGTATAAATTCATATATTATTTTCCTTGGTCACTCTTTCGGTTGGGTGTATCCATTCGGCTTCATCATGATTCGATCTCAAACTCTTTTTTTCTTGATGAGCACGCTTCTGGTCTCTCTGTCCGTGTCCTCCTCCAGGCTGGCCGCTCAGGATATCTCCTTTGCCGCCCGGGACCGTGAGGCGACGCATCTGGATTTTCGCTACCAGGTCATGGAGGTCGAAACGGGGCCGGAGATGGATGGCGATCTGTCGGACCCGGTCTGGGCCGGGGCGGAGGTCATCGGCTCCTTCACGCAGCAGGACCCGGCCTATGGCCGCCCGCCCACCGAGCAGACCGAAGTCCGGGTGATCCGGGACGGAGAATCCCTCTATATCGGCGTCTATCTGCGGGACTCGGACCCGGAGGCGATCACGCGCAATATCCTGCGGTTCCGCGACGATTCGGTCTGGCAGAAAGACGATGTGGTGCGCATCATGCTGGATACGTTTCACGATCATCGCCGCGGCTATGTTTTTTCGATCAATCCGCTCGCGACCAAGCAGGATTCCTACGTCGATAATGGGGTCTGGAATCCGGACTGGGACGAGGTATGGGACGTCCGGACGCGGCTGCTGGAAGACGGTTGGAGCGCCGAAATGCAGATCCCCTTCCGCATCCTGCGGTTTCCTCTCGGTGGCGAGGGGACCTGGGGATTCAACGTCATTCGGAGCCTGAAGCGCAGGAATGAAAGCTCCTCCTGGGCCCCCATTCCCCAAGGCTTCTCGATGACGCGCAACGAGTTTCATGGCCACCTGGACGGATTGGGAGAGATCGTTCCACAGCGGAACCTGCAGTTCATTCCCTACAGCGCCCTCGGATGGACGAGGACCACCGGAACGGATTC
This sequence comes from Terriglobia bacterium, assembly GCA_963662495.2. Classification (GTDB taxonomy): domain Bacteria; phylum Acidobacteriota; class Terriglobia; order 2-12-FULL-54-10; family 2-12-FULL-54-10; genus SHUM01. Next base: position 53,791 of record CAXVYQ010000004.1, on the reverse strand, counting down.
GGTAACCAAGGGAGATGTGGGCGGGGACGTGAAGTATGTTGTTTCCTCCGCCATGACGCTCGATCTCACCTACAACACCAACTTCGCCCAGGTGGAGGTCGATGAGGAACAGGTCAACCTCACGCGCTTCTCGCTGCGTTTTCCGGAAAAGCGCGAGTTCTTTCTCGAAAACGCCCAGCTGTTCAAGTTCGGTGTGGAAAACGATGCTGAGATGTTTTTCAGCCGCCGGATCGGCCTCGAAAACCGCGCGCCGGTCCCGATTCTGGGCGGCGGCCGCATGACGGCCAAGTTCGGAGCCTTCGACCTGGGTGTTCTTTCCACCCAGACCGACCGGGTCGGCGAGACCCCGGGCACGAACTTAAGCGCCAGCCGCCTGCGATGGAACTTCGGCCAGCGTTCTTACGTCGGCGGGATCCTGACTTCGGTCCAATCCAGCGCGAAACGCAATCAGGTCGTTGGACCTGACGCGCTGATCTGGCTGGGCCGGAACCTGAAATGGGAAGGCTTCCTCGCCGCCGAGGACGACCGAGATCAAGCAGAGAAACATTATTCTTATTCTACCGGGCTGAACTACACCACCGATCTTCTGGGAATCAACGTGCGCACTCTGTCGGTGGAAGAGGAGTTCGAACCCGCTCTCGGCTTTGTTCCTCGCGACGACATGCGACGCCACTCCGCCTTCGTGCGGAAAGGCTTCCGGCTGAACAAGCCCTGGTCGAGAAGAATCAATTTCTTCAACCGTTTCTCCTATCTCACGAGCCAGCAGAATATTCTGGAGACCCGCGAGTGGGGCATGGGATTCAACAACCAGTTGGAATCGGGCGACCACATCCGCTTCGAGTTCGAGCGGAATCTGGAAAGTCTGCCCGAAGATGAACCGTTCGAGATCAACCCGCGCAAAGGCATCGTCATCCCTCCCGGCTCCTATGGGTTCAAACGGGCGGAGATATCGTTCTGGGGATTTGACGGACGCGCGATCGTGCCGAATCTGGAGTTCGAGAAAGGTGAGTTTTTCAGCGGAACGCTACAGAGGCTGGAGCTGGGTGGCGTCTGGCGCGCATCCCCACATCTTTTGCTGGAAGGCGAATACGAGTTGAATGATATATCATTGAAAGAAGGGGACTTCAAGACCCATCTCTGGCTGGGACGGGTGAGCGTTCCCATTACGGCGCGCATGACGGTGGATTCATTCCTGCAATGGAACAGCTTGGATGACACGTTCAACACACAGCTGCGGTTCCATCTGCTTTATGGCCGGGATAGCAATTTATTTGTTGTATTTACGGACGCTGCGCGGGACCTGGATGACGGGCGCAGGGGGCGGGACCAGGCACTACAGGCAAAACTCACCTATCGCTTTTATCAATAACAACTTACAGCTGAAAACCTATCGGGCCGGGCGGGATTGTTCGAGTTCCAGCAGGACGGTTTTCCTGTCCAGTCCTCCACCGTAACCACCTAGTTTTCCATCACTTGCGATGACGCGGTGGCAGGGAACGATGATGGAGACCGGGTTGGAGCCGTTGGCTCCACCGACGGCGCGGCTGGCGCGGGGATGGCCGATCAGGCGGGCAACATCCGCATAGGAGCGGGTCTCGCCATAGGGGATGGTCAGCAGGGCCTGCCAGACGGACCTCTGGAAGGGTGTGCCCTGCATGTCTAATGGAATGTTTAAGTCACGGAGCTTTCCGGAAAAATAGTCCCGGAGCTCGCGGACGGTCCGCCGCGCGTAATTTGCGCCGGGAGTCTTGAGAGAGCCGACCTCAACCGGCCGGGGGGCGCGGGATCGGAATCCTCGGTTTTCGCCAATCTTGCGAACCTTACGTGAGGCGTGATCCCAGCCCGTTTCCAGCGCGCGAAGCCCTCGATTGGAGCAGATGGCGGTGATTTTTCCAACCGGGGTGTCGAGCGATGCGGAGTAAAGCGTCTCCGGGTCGGGAACGAGAGTGAGTCCGATGCCGCCTCCCGCCTCCTGCGGATTGTTTCCGATTCTTCCGAGTCTCTCGATTTTCCGCGCTTTGCTGGCTGGCATGGGGCCCCCTCCCGCGAATGATTTGACTGCCGCCATTCTAATCCCAGGACAGCGCTGCTGTCCATCCAAGAGAAAAGAATTTTGTCGGTCGGGAAGATTCTGCGAATTCCGACGCTGCTGAACAACACTGGATTACAGAGCACCACCACCGGAACAAGTTACAATTGGCTCGCCAACAGTTGTTTGCGGAAGCACTTAAAAGATTTCTACCGATGGTCAGTCAATTAAAGGGGTGTTCCAGATGTGGACATCGGAAATTTTTCGTATAACCAACCGCGCATCTGCCGACTTGTCCTTTCCGAATCCCTCGCCTTCCCCCACTCGGTACCGTTTCTGATCTTTCCAGAAAAAGGCGGGGTCAAATCGACATTCAATTGTAATGTCTGCGTTCAGATGCAGCCTGAGAATTCTTTCATATTCCAGGAATGATGCATCACGTTGCAGGTCAAAAGCTGGCCTTGGGTTCACATTCTCCGGCAGGTCCAGCGCAGTGCCCATAAAAGCGGTACAAGGCGGTGACCCGCCAGAGATTTTGTACCAACTGATGTGAGAGAGTTTACACCACAATCTGAGGCCGAGAAACCGGTTTCCCGACAGGGCTATAGGCCCCCGGTGCCGGGGGCCTATAGCCGAGCGCCGAGTGGGGTCTTCTGGTGTTGTACTGCTGCCGCCACTGTTCGACCACCACCTGGGCCTCCTTCAATGAGTAGAAGATCTCTCCATTCAGGCATTCATCTCTTAGCTGCACGGTGATCCCGGCTTCCTTGCACGCTTGCGGTGTCGTCTTCCCGCTTGCCACCGCCACTTCAACCTGCCTTAACACCGATACAATCTGTTCCGGTTTGTACCTCTGCATCGGCATGTTCAATACCCTCCTCCATGAGATTCTCTCTCACTTCAGCTGGTACTAAAATCCCCGGTCAGGTCAGGGACGGAGGCGATCTTCAACGACAGAAACACGATCGGGTTCGCACCGACACTGCTGGGGGCGCTGAGCTGGCCGGAGGGCTTCCTGGGAACCACGTTGATTATCTATTACGTGGCGTCCTGCCGTTTAGCTGAAGCCGATATCTATATCAATTCCAACCAGCCGTATGCGACGAATGGAGATCCGGATTTCTATGATTTTCAAAGCGTGGCGGTGCATGAAGTCGGCCATGCGATTGGGCTGTCTCATCCGGATGGGATCACGTCCGCGGCCGTGATGCTGAGCACAATCGGGTTGGGAGAGGTTGTCCACATTCAGCCTTCGGACCGGCACGCCGTCGAGTATGTCTATGGTGCGGTGCCGATCGTACGACTGGATCTGTATGTCACGAGCCTGAGCGCCGGGACGTCCGGCTTGCTTGGTGGATCCATCGCAATTCTTGAAACCGAGATTGGGAACAGCGGTGATGCCGATGCGGAACGGTTCCGGCTCAGCTACTATTTTTCCACCGACGAAAAAATCGAGAAATCCGATGTCTTTGCCGGTGGCTCCTGCGTATACGAAGAAGGGCTGGCAGTGGATGCGAGCGCGACGTGCGGACCAGTGGACATCGCCATTCCCGCAGGTCTATCCGCTGGAACGTACTATCTGGTGGCATTGGTGGACGACCTGCTGCGGATCACGGAGACCGATGAGCTGAATAACGGGTATCCCGCCGATACGGGTCCGGTGAACCTGTTAGGTCCGGATACGCCATTCATCTTTGATGGTGGCGTGGTGAATGGCGCAAGTTTTCAGGGGCCCGTTGCGATTCCGGGGTCGATTGTCTCGTTATTTGGGAGCAAACTTACCTCCGCCCCGGCGATCACGCTGGCCACCATCGTTCCGCTTCCCACTACTCTTGCAGGAGTGTCTGTTACGGTCAATGGTGTCCCGGCTCCGTTGTTTGCAGTCGCTAATGTGAATGGAGTGGAACAGATCAATTTGCAGGTACCCTGGGAAGCGACCGGACAAAGTGCCGCAAATATTGTAGTCAATCGCGACGGAACCAGCAGCGCTTCCAGTCAAGTGGATGCCATTACATCCTACCCTGGAATATTTACTGTTGATGGAACGGCCGGGGCGATTCTGCATGGCACGACGAACCAGCTTATTTCACTCTCCGACCCGGCAACCACGGGGGAAACCATCGTGATCTATGCGACCGGAGTGGGCCCGGTAACCAATCCGCCATTGAGCGGATCGGCGGCTGGTGCGGATCCACTCTCACTCACGATTTTGCCGCCGACGGTTACTATTGCAGGATTGCCGGCCACGGTTGTGTTTTCCGGGTTGGCTCCGGGGTTTGTGGGGCTCTACCAGTTAAATGTTGTGGTGCCGTCGCTGTCGCCTTCCGGTCCGGCGGATGTTGTCATACAGTCGGGCGGTCAGAGTAGTAATGCAGCAGTAATCCAAATCCAATAGGGCACTGCGTCCACTTCGTGCAGTAGGACTGCGTCCAGACAATGGTTCGCACCGCCCCTTGCGGGGCTGCTCACTCTGCATGGGTAAGGCAGGGGTAGTTGCTCGGACGCCTGTTAGTCGCTGACCTGACCGGGGATTTTAGTACCAGCTGAAGTGAGAGAGAATCTCATGGAGGAGGGTATTGAACATGCCGATGCAGAGGTACAAACCGGAACAGATCGTAACGGTGTTAAGACAGGTTGAAGTGGCGGTGGCAAGCGGGAAGACGACACCGCAAGCGTGCAAGGAAGCCGGGATCACCGTGCAAACGTACTATCGTTGGCGGAAAGAATATGGCGGACTGAAGGTGGAGCAAGCCAAGCGGCTGAAGGCGATGGAGAAGGAGAATGGGTAAGGCAGGGGTAGTTGCTCGGACGCCTGTTAGTCGCCTCGCCACGGCCGTGGGACTCGGGTACAAGTTTGCACGAGGCTCACACTGCATGGAAAAGCGGGAGAGTGTGCGGGAAGTCGCTGTCGCTGCGCCTGCACCTTCATACATTGCTCCGTCTCCGGCATACATTGCGCCGCCTCCGGCTGCACAATGGCCTTCGGCAGAGTGGAAACGAATATGCTGCGGTTATGATTTCCAAGAGAGCGCAAAACGGTTAGACATCTGCTTTGTTCAAGCGGAACTTATGGTCCTCGAACAAGCGGAAGGTCTTCTCCTCCACTTCATCGAATGACACATCGAGAGTCTGGATGTTGCTGACCGGGGAATCAGACCAATGGTCGACGAGGTCCACGCGATGTCCGGAGGTCAAGATATCATTCAGCGTCACGTATAACTGCCGGGTTGCGTCGAGTCCGTCCTGTTCCTCCTCATACCAGTCCACGGGTTCAGAAAAACCGAGGTTGACGGAGGACGTATGAAGATGCCGAAAGGTACAGCCGCAGTCTGACTTTGATTTCACCTCCCAATGGTTTGGAAAAGCGAGAAGCGCGATGGATGGGTCCGAAGCAGGATCAGACACCGGATCGAATCGGACGAGCGCGGAATTGCGGTCGGCCAGGTTCTCCGGGCTGTCGGTCGATAGGTAGACGGAGTAGCACATAGTTCATCCAGGAAGAAATCCAACCGTGCGGTCAATACCTGCCCGGCGAGTGAGGGTGAGCGATGGTTTCTCTGCCCGGCCCGATGGAAAGCACAAGGACATTCTCTCAAGAAAATCCAATGAAGTGGGCAGTTATTCGGCCAGATGGGTGCGGCGCGGGCCGAGGTCGCCGGGGTCGCGGGTGGCCGGCGTGTCGTCGGCAAAACGGAAATAATCGCGCTGGCGCCGGAACGGTAGTGAAAGGCAACTCCAGAAAGTGTTGTCGCGGGGATGGTCGTAGGCCGGGATGCCGATGGTGATGCGCGACTGCGGGACGTTGAGCCGCAAGGTGCCGTGCAGCCGGTCCCAGATGGACAAAACGGCGGAAAAGTCGGAATGGGTTTCGTTCTCGATGCCGGAGTGGTGGATGCCGTGCATGCGGGGCGTGACGAAGACCTTGTTCAGCAGGCGTTCGAAGCGGATGGGCAGGCGGACGTTGCTGTGCTGAAAAAGCGTACTGGCCTGAAAGGCGATCTCGTAGACGATATAGAGTGCCGGGGAGATGCCGATGATGGCGACCTGCACGATGCGGAACAGAGTGGAGAAGACGATCTCCATGAAATGAAAGCGGACGGCGGTGGAGATGTCCAGGTCCGGGTCGATGTGGTGGACGTTGTGGAACCGCCAGAGCAGCGGCCAACGGTGGTTGAGCAGGTGCCAGTCGTAAAAAGACAGGTCCATGAGAAGAAAGCTCACGACAATCTGCCCATTGAGCGACAACGGAAACAAGGCCAGCAGGCCGAACGGCTGGCGCAGGGCCCATCCGGAGGCGGCCATCGCCGCGGGCTTGACCAGTGAGGCGGCACAGACATAGGCCAGAGCCGCCAGCATGATGTTGACGACCAGACGGGGCAGCAGGGCGCGGCGTCGCTGGCGCAACGGCAGGACGCGGTCCAGGGCCAGCAGCGAAATAAACGCCGCGATCCAGAGGAGGAAGATCGTCGAAGCCGTCATATACCTACAGGATAGACTGGCTCAGGGGCGGCGTCCAGGGCACTGCGTGCCGGCCAATGGTTCGCATCGCCCCTTGCGGGGCGGCTCACACTGCATGGGAGGGCGGGAGTGTGTGAGGTGGCGCTCGCTGTGCCGCTGCGCGGCTCCGCTCGGGCCTTCGGCAGAGAGGTAGAAAGCATTCAAGCAACCGACAGTTTGAATGGGGTGGTGAGGATGCGGCCCGTGCGGCGGGTGGGGTGGGGGGAATCTTCTCAGCGAGGGGGTTGCGAAGCGGGCGGGGTGAGGTAGACTTTGGGGCACCAATGATGCCGCGGGTCTGCCGCGCGTATGCCGCGGAGATGCTGCGGGGTTGCCGCGGGGAATCTGCGGGGGACGGGCGGAGCAGGCAGTGCGAGGGAGGGATCGAAATGATCAGAACTATCATGCGGACAGGCATGCAGACAGGCATTCGTACAGGAGTGCTGACCAGCGCGATCCTGATGAGCGCGGTGGTGGCGGAGTTGTGGGCGCAGGCGCCCGACTACGAGCCGGTAACAGCGCCGATGCTGCTGGAGCCGAGCCCCGACGACTGGCTGACGTACAGCCGGACCTATGACAACCAGCGGTTCAGTCCGCTGGATCAGATCAACCGGCGGAACGCGGATCAGTTGCGGCTGGCATGGTCCCGGGGACTCTCCCCAGGAATTCATGAGCACATCCCGCTGGTGCACGACGGCGTCCTGTTCGTGGCGAACCCCGGAGGGATGCAGGCGCTGGACGCAACCAACGGCGACCTGATCTGGGATTACCAGCGCAAGATGGAGCGCGGAGGCAGGGCCGGGCGGACGATTGCGCTGATCGAGGATCTGGTGGTCTACTCCTCACCCGACCGGACCATGGTGGCGCTGGATGCGCGCACGGGGAAGGTGCGATGGGAGAAGGCGGCGCCGTTTTCCAGCTCCGGTCCGAAGGCATTCGGCGACAAGGTCGTCGCGGGGCTGACCGGATGCGGCGACGGGCGGGACTGTATCGCGGCCTTTGACGGGCGGACGGGCGATGAGGTATGGAGGTTTTTCACTACTCCCGGCCCGGGCGAGCCGGGGGATGAGACCTGGGGGACCGTGCCGTTCGATAAAAGATCGGCGACACCCTGGGGTTTGCCGGGAGCCTATGACCCGGCGCGGAATCTGCTCTACTGGGGGATCGCCAACCCGGCTCCGCACACGCGGCTGAAGCGGCACGGCGGCGACATCGATGACATCCCGCGTTCCGCCCCGGCCGATCTCTACAGCAACTCCACGGTGGCGCTGGACCTCGGGACCGGCGAGCTGAAGTGGTACTACCAACACCTGCCGGGGGACGACTGGGATGCCGACCATACGCAGGAGCGCATCCTGCTGCGGACGCGAATGAGTCCGGACGCCGAGGCCGTGAAATGGATCAACCCGCGGGTGAAGCAGCGTGAGGAGCGCGAGATCGTGGTGTCATTGGGAGAGCCTGGCGGCATCTGGGTGAACGACCCGGAGGACGGAGAGTTCCTGTGGGCTACGCCGTTCCCGCACGATGTGCCGGAGTTTCATATACAGCGCATCGACGTGGAGACAGGCAAGACGTATATGAACTGGGACGTGGTCATCAAGAGCTGGGAAGACCGCCACATCATGTGCTTTCACAATACGAAGAGCTACTGGCCCATGGCGTATCATCCCGGCAAGAACGCGTTGTTTATTCCCTATCATGACCAATGCGTGGATACGACGGCGAACCCGGATACGGTGAACGGCAACGGGCCGAGGGTGGGAGTGCTGCGGCCGGGGGCTGATCCGAATGCATACGCTGTGATCGCGAAGGTGGAGCGGCTCTATTCGCAGCGCGCTCCGGGTAAGGGGCGATGCTGGCAACGGCCGGCGACCTGCTCTTCTGGGGAGATATGAACCGGCGGTTCCGGGCCTTCGATGCCGATACGGGCGAGATTCTGTGGGAGTCGATCCTGGGAGGCATCATCCAGAACAGCACGATCAGCTACGCGGTGGACGGGAAACAATACGTGGCGGTGATGACGGGTGACGGCGCGTCCGGGACGCGGGGGCCGCTGGACGTGGTGCCGGAGATCAAGCCGCCGCGCGGGCACAATGAGATTTACGTGTTTGCATTGCCGGAGTAGCTTGCAGAGAGAATAGAATTCGTTATTTCTCCAGGGTTACATATAGCAGCGATAGTAATTTTCTGAATGTAGGTGTGAATCCGGAGGAACGGAGGGTGAACGGAAATGGATGAGTTGCCTAAGACGAGCCGGGCGGCGGTGTTGCGGGCGCCGCGCGAGCCGGTGGAGATACGCGAGATCGAGATCCTGCCGCCCGAGCCGGGGGCCATAGTGGCCGAGGTGGTGGCGGCGACGGTCTGTGGAACGGATGTCCACATGCTCCACGGCGATCTGCAGCCGGAGTGGCCCGTGGGACTGGGGCACGAGATGGTGGGGCGCGTGGCGGCGCTGGGCGAGGGCGTGGCGCGCGACGCTGCCGATGCCCCGCTCCAGGCGGGCGACCGCATCGTGTGGGCCTATCCCTGGTGCGGCAAATGCTATTACTGCACCATCGCGCGGCAGCCGTCGCTGTGCCCGAACGCGAAGATGAACGGGTGGCGCAGCGCGGAGAAGTATCCATACCTCTGCGGGGGATTCGCCGACTACTGCTACATCCTGCCGGAGTGCCGTCCGGTGAAGGTGCCCGACGGGGTCGGGAGCGAGGTGGCCTCCTCGGCGACCTGCGCGTTGCGGACGGTGGTCCACGGCTTCGAGCGGCTGGATCAGCATGGCGGGATCGGGGTGCAGCCGACGATCGCCGTGCTGGGCACCGGGCCGGTGGGACTCTACGCGCTGGCGATGGCGATGGCCTCCGGGGCGGGACAGACCATCTCGATCGGAGCGCCGCAACTGCGGGTGGAGCTGGCGCGGGAGTGGGGCGCGACCGAGACGATCAACCTGGACGAGGTAACGGACGGGCGCGAGCGCATCGAGATGGTGAAGCGGTGGACCGAGGGGCGCGGCGCGGACATCGTGATCGAGGCGGCGGGACCTCCATCGGCTTTCGAGGAGGGTCTCCAGATGGTGCGGCGCGGTGGCAGGTTCCTGGTGATCGGGACGACGGGCGGACGAGACGTGAGCTTCTCGCCGCGACGCATCAACAAGGACATGGTGGAGATGATCGGCGTGGTGTCAGCATCCGTGGCGCATTTCTACAAGGCGCTGCGGTTCCTCGAGAGCAACGCCGAGCGGTTCGACTTCAGCCGGATGATTACGAACCGCTATGCCCTGGAAGACGTGAACGAGGCGCTCGAAAACATGGCGGCGCTGAAGGAGATCAAGCCCGCCGTGCTGCCGCGCATGGATTAGGTCGGGTAATAGGTTCGGATTGCGGTTAGAGCAGATCCTGGAATTTTTCCAGAGTGATGCGGGCCTGTTTCAATATTTGGGCCAAGGTGGATCTTTTGATGGGGCGATGGGCGGGGATGGTCAGCTTGAGTAGCGCATCGGGGAGCTCCTTTTCCAGGCGCATGTGGCTGCCGCGCTGGCGAACTGTTTGCCAGCCATCCCGGTGCAGCGCCCGAATCACTCTGTCAAACCCCAGACTCGGAACCTTGGTCACAGAGCAAGCTCGATGATTTCGGCGTCCGGGGAGAGCTCCTCTCCTTTGTCCAAGGGTTCAAGGTAGAGGCGGATCGCTTCCTCGATATTGGCCAGAGCGTGCTGGCGGGTGTCGCCTTCACTGATGCAGCCGGGCAGGGAAGGCACGGTGGCGGTGAAGCCGCCTTCGTCGCTGGGCTCAAGAATTATTTGAAGCTTCATGAGGGTTTCTCCTATCCTCAGATTACCCCTGAACGAATGAGAAGAGCAACGCCGAGCAGTTCGACTTCGGTAAGGATGTGTCACCGGGTTGAATTACCGGGTCAGACGCCGGTCTGAAGGCGATCAGAGCTTGACGGCGAGGATGTTGGCGCCGCGGACACCGTACCGGCGAGCGGTGCGTTCCTTCGAGGTATCGCGGAAGCAGTCGAATCGCGTCTTCAATTCCACATCAACAAAACCCAGATCATTCAGATAGCCGATCAGCTCCGCCTCCGGCAGAGCGCCGCCGATTCAGCTGGCCCACAGATCGACGTTACTGCGGATGTCGTCGGAGAGCTCCTCTTCGACGATGATATCGGCAAGCTGGAGACGGCCGCCGGGGCGCAGGACGCGAAAAATTTCCGCGAAGGCCTGCTCTTTTTCCGGGACGAGATTCAGCACGCCGTTTGAGATGACGACATCGATGGAATCGTCGTCAAAGGGCAGCGCGGTGGCATCGGTGGAGCGGACCTCGACGTGAGCGAGGCCGATGGCGGCGGCCGAGTCGCGGGCGCGCTGCGCCATGGGCTCGGTCATATCCACGCCGATGGCGCGTCCGGTGGGGCCCACGCGGCGGGCGGCCAGCAGCAGGTCCATGCCGGCGCCACAGCCGATGTCGAGAACCGTCTCGCCCGGCTGGATCGGAGCGATGGCGGTGGGGTTGCCGACGCCGGCAAACGAACGCGTCGTTTCGGCGGGCAGAGCGGCTAGTTCGGCTCCGTCGTAGCCAAGGTATTCGGCGGCGTAGGTGGGGCCGCGGTGGAAATGAAAGTCACCGTCCGGGGTCTGCGCGACCCGGGTATACATGCTGGAAACCTCGCTGCGGAGCATCTCGGTATCGAGATCAACGGGACAGGCGATGGACATGGTTTCCTCCTGAGATGGATTCGGCGCGGGGTCGTGCAATCATCATAATGCCGACTGGAAAATTTTACCGTGCGAGCAGGGAGAGAGCAACAACAGTCTGGTTGCTGATTGCGACAAGCCCGCACGGGTCGCCCGGCGCGGGACCGGACCGTTCAATGCGTCATGGCGTAGAGGACGTAGTTGACCCCTAGGCGATAGGCAAGCGTGGTCATCGAGGACGGGTACCAGGCATCGTCGGCGTGCTCCCAGGCATCGCCCATGTCGATGTTGAAATTGATGCCGACGATGAGACGGCCGTGGTCGTCGTAGATGCCGCGCCAGTGCGGCTCGCCCTGCATCCTCGCAACGACCTCGCCTCCGCGCGACATGCGCAGGTGCCGCTGGCCGGGGATCTGGATGCGGTCGCCGAGGTCGAAAAAGACGTGCATCATGGGGTCGTCGTCCGGGATCTCGACGATGGGCCGGCCGGGAAGGATGCGGCGGATGGCGGACTCGAAGACGATCCAGTCAATCTCACCGTGAAAGTCATCGAAGAGCAGAAAACCTCCACGCAGCAGGTATTCGCGGAGACGGGCGGCCTCCTCTTCCGTGGGGTTCCAGTTGCCCTGGCCGACCTGCTGAACGAAGAGAAACGGGTAGTCGAAAATGCGGTCGTCAGTAGCTTCCACATGGACGCTGTCCTCGGCGACGAAGATGCCGGTGAGCCGGCGCAGCGCGGGAAGGAAATGCACCTCGGCCATGGGATAGTCGATGGCCCAATAGCGGTTGAAAAAACCGCGGGAGCCACCCCCGCCACCGCGGGTGCTGTAGGCCATGCGGCCCAGATGGAACTCGGCCTCCGGCTCGCCGGGAACGTTCAGGCGGCGGTAACGGATCTGGCTGCTGGCGACGGCCGCGAGCAGGCAGGCGATGAGCAAGACGGTGGCTGTTTTCAGGGTGATGTTCCGGCGATGCGCCCAGTGATTCGTCATCTTCGTGTGGCCATTCTAACACTCTGAATCGTGCAATTGTTCAGAACCGGTGTTGCCAGAGAAAGTCAGTGACAGCGAGACGCGGGCGGGGTTACTTCATGTAGCCGACCTCCCGATAGTACCGTTCAGCACCGGAGTGCAGCGGAACGTCGAAAGCCTTCCAGACGGTGTGGGGATTATAGGAGAAGTTCATGTGCGTCCACTGGAGCAGGTCCTGGTGCAGGTCCATGGCCCTGGCGAGCGTATAGGCGAACTCATCCGGCATGTCGTCGCGGCCATAGATGACCGTGCCAGTGCGGGCCACTGTAGGGATGGAGCGGTCGAGGCCGCGGAACAGGCCGTGGGGAATCTCCACCTGTTCGAGATAGAGGTCGCGGGCAAGTTTGGAGCGCAGGTCCGGGGCTAGTTCCAGGTAGCGGAGATCGTGGATCTGGCTGAGCTGGTAGAAAAGGTTGTATTCGGGAGCATTGACCAGCGAACCGAATCCGATGATGACGTCCGCGTCCTTGTCCCGGTCATAGACGGTGGAAAAGGAACCGCCGAAGGATTCGATACGCTCCTGCGAGATTCCGTAATAGGAAAGAATCGTCGGAGTGATGCCGCCGCCGATGCTGGTGCGAGCGACGAGGTTGACGGGCACGCGCTTCTCGACGATCTCGCTGAGGTTATTGATGGGCGAGTCCGCTTTTACGGCGACGATGAGGTAAGTGGGCTCCTGAATGTTGGCGACCAGGCGCAGATTCTTGCGAGGGCCCTCAGGGTCGCTGGCAAAGACGTCGATGCCGAGGTAGGCCCACTGGAGAAACTGCGAGCCGGTAACGCCGAAGTCGACGGGGCCAGCGGGCAGGGGGAGTTCGCCGGCCTCGCCGCCCCTAGGCTCGGGCATCATGGCGCCTGCGACCATGCGGGCCTCCCGCGGCCCCCCGGCGCAGACGTAGCAGATCTGGATATCCCATCCGTAAGTGGCCATGGCTTCCCGGACGACTTCGGCCATCGCGCCCCAGGGACACATGGGACAGGCGCCGCCGAGAACGGGTTTCTTGACCGCGTAACCGGTGGGAGGAGGCGCGTCCTGGGCGGTGGCGAGGGCGGGGGCGATCAGGAAAATTGTTAGCAGGGCCAACAGCGGAAATGCGGTCTGTCGCATTTGTCTCATTTGTTTCATCCGTCGCATGGGGGAATACCCTCTTCCATTCGTTGCACGGCAAGTGGCAGCAGGACCGGGCAAAATGCTTCGGTTCCAGCGGACGTGTTTGGTCCTATCCGCTGAAGGCAATTATACGCACGGGCATGGGGATTGAAGCAGCAATCATGGTAGGCTGGCAAACAGTGAGTTCGGTCGATAGCCGGTGGTTATCATCGGAGTGGCATCGGAGATGGCATGGAAAGTATCGTTGAAAAAATCATGGAAAATATGCGGGAGGTAGAGACGAGATGAAAAAGTTTCACGTTGTGGTGGGAGTGATCGCGCTGGGGTTGCTGGCAACGACCGGAGCCGTGGCGCAGGAACAGCAGGCGCCGATGACGTTTTTCGTTACCAGCGTGGGTCCGGGCAACGGAGCGAACCTGGGCGGGCTGGCCGGGGCCGACGCGCATTGTCAGAACCTGGCCGAGGCGGCCGGAGCCGGTGGACGGACGTGGCAGGCCTATCTGAGCACGCAGGGTCCCGGCGCAGTGAATGCGCGGGACCGGATCGGCGGCGGGCCGTGGCACAACGCGAAGGGCGAAAAGATCGCGGATAACGTGGCGGACCTGCACGGGGATTTCGAGCGCGACCGGAACAACCTGCACAAGGCGACGGGGGTCAACGAGAAGGGCGAAGTCGTCAATGGGCGGGGCGATACGCCGAACCGGCACGACATCCTGACCGGCTCCAACTCGCTGGGACGGGCGTACATGGGCAGCGCGGATCATACCTGCAATAACTGGACCGACTCGACGTCACCGAGCGGCGAAGGATCGGCGCAGGTGGGCCATCACGACCGCCAGGGCGGGGGCAACACCTCCTGGAACTCGGCGCATCCGAGCCGCGGATGCAGCCAGGAGAACCTGCGGGGCTCGGGCGGCGACGGGCTGTTCTACTGCTTCGCGACGAATTAGGCGAGTGGGACCAGAGGCTTGGTAAATGGAAATCTGGGGCTAGGCAGGAGGGGGCGAGAGTTTCCATCTGCCTCGCTCCCCGGTAAAAGTTTCAATCTTCGTTGAAGAAATCGGAATCGACGCGTTTCACTGGGTAAGTGGCAACAGGAATAACGCCAACATTGAAATCGATCATAAATTCTGCAAGGTGCTTTCCGTTGATAAGAACGACCTTAGGCTCAATTCTTCCGGCATAATCGATCGCTCCGGAGGTAAACGTGCCGGTAGTGATGAAAACACCTTTCCTTGAGTTCTTCCCATGGAGTGCGCCAACAAATTTCTGAATTTCGGGCCGTCCAACCGAAGAATCCCATTTCTTAGCCTGTATATAAATAACATCAAGACCCAGCCGATCTTCATTGATAACTCCGTCAATGCCCTCGTCGTCGGCTTTTCCAATGGCGGCTCCGGCCTCTTTTCTCGACCCTCCGTAGCCCATGCTTAGAAGAACTTCAACGACCAGCTTTTCAAAAAACTGGGGACTCGAATTTTTCACAAGTGCAAGTACATCGGTAGCTAATTCGCTGCCGAGTCTTTGATGAGCAATTTCCAGAACTTCCTCAGGAGTCTGACTTATATCTTCAGTTGGAGTAGACCTGTCGGCATTCTTCGTGCCTTTGTGTGGCCCATACCTGAATTCGAAAAAGTTTGGATACTGTTCAAGCAGCTTGACTGAAATTTTCTCTGGTTGCGCGCGGAGATGTTTTCTGCCTTGCTCAGTAATTTGGAAAAGTCCTCGACCTCGTGATTGCAGCAGTCCCGCCTGAGTAAGATAGACTTTTGACCAGGACACGCGATTGGTAAATATTGGCTGCCGGCCGCTTGGCAATAGCTCGTCTTTTTCTTTATCCGAAAGATTGAATTCTTGGGCCAGAATTTCCCGGCTCTCTCGAAGGGTATGTTCCTTGCCATCAGAGGCCAGTTCTAACAGAGGGAGCATGATGGATTGAAAATCTGGAATTGGCACGATGGTTTCCTTTCGTTCGTTTCTACTTCCAGATTTGGGCGGCGGTGTCGGCGACGAGCTCGAGTTTGGCCCATTGCTCGTCTTCGGTGAGCAGGTTGCCCTCGGCCGTGGAAGCAAAGCCGCACTGCGGGCTGAGGGCCAGGTTCTCGAGCGGGACGTAGCGCGAGGCCTCCTCCACGCGGCGAGCCAGCACGTCGGAATCTTCGAGCCGGGGCGTTTTGCTGCTGATGAGACCTAGAACCACCGTGGCGCCGGCGGGAATGAAGCGCAGCGGTTCAAAGGTGCCGGAGCGTTCATCGTCATATTCGAGCAGCCAGCGGTCGGTCTGGAGCGTGTTGAACATCTGCTCGGCCACGGCGTCATAGCCGCCCTGTGAGTACCACTGGCTGCGGTTGTTGCCGCGGCAGAGGTGAAAGCCAAGCGTTACGCCGGCGGCCCGCGCGGCCTTCAGGCATTCGTTGTCGGCGCGAAGCGATTCGGCGAGCAGGTCGTCAGGCTCGCGGTGCATTTCCTTGCGAATCCATTCCCGCCACCGGGGGTCGAGGTAATAGCTGTAGCGCGGAGCGTCAATCTGGATGTAGGAGACGCCTTCAGCGGTGAGCTTTGCAAGCTCGGCCTTCATGATTTCGACGATATCCCATAAAAGCGCGACACGGTCCGGATAGACGCGGTCGGTGATGCCATCCTTGAAGGCGATGGCGGGAAACTGCGTGGCGCTGGGCAGGGTGATCTTGATGTTTCCAGGAGCGTGCTGCTTCAGGAACTCCACTTCGCGGCTGGTGAGGCGGCGGTGCGGGGTCAGCTTTCTGGTAACGATACCGGTGATGGAGCTGACGGCCGGTTGATCGTCTTCATCTCCCTGCCAGGTGCGGGCTATTTCGTCGGCTGTATCGAACCCGTCGACCGCATCGATGAAGTCGCTCATGAACGTATTACGACGTAGCTCCCCGTCGGTGAAGATATGGAATCCGAGATCTTTCTGGCGCGAGAGAACGCGCAGAATATGACGGTCTTCCAGTTCCTTGAGGGCGTGCCGTTGCTCCGGCACCTCAGCTGCCCGTCTGCGGGCCTCAAGAATCTCCGGGGGGCGCAACAGACTGCCCAGGTGATCGGCGCGGTAGATTTCCTTCATGGCGAGAGCCTCCTTGAGAGGAATAGCGATTTCGGGAATCGACGAGCCGATTGTATTCGAAGAGCGGAATGAAAGGAAAGCGGGCGGTGAGGACCAGGTTTCAGCGAAGTGGCCGATCCGGGGCAGCGCTTGATCGAGCAACTGCTCGGGCGGCAGGAAAACGAGGCGGATGTGCCGCGTTCCGGGAGCCTGATCGAAGCCGGAGCCGGGAACGATGATGACGCCGGTTTCCATGATGAGGTCGCGGACGAACTCCGTGTCCGTGCGGGGAATGTCGAGGCGGGGAAAGGCGTAGAAAGCCGCCTGTGGCGCGACACAGTGAATCCGGGAGAACGATTCGAAGATCTTCATCATGCGGTCCCGGCGGCTGCGAAGCTTTTCCACCATGCGCGGGATATGGCCCTGATCGCCGACCAGCGCCGGCTCAATGGCAAACTGCATGGGATTGCTGGAGCAAAGCCGCGCCCGCAGCATACGGGCGATGCCCTCCGTGTAGCCGGCAAGGTCGTTCCGGTTGCCGCTGATGATTGCCCAGCCGGTCCGGAAGCCGGGGGCCAGATAGGCCTTGGACAGGCCGCTGAAGGTGATGATGGGCAGTTCGGGCGCCAGGCTCGCGATCGGGGTGAATTCCACCGGGTCGAGCAGGAGCTTCGAATAGATCTCATCGGAGAAGACGACCAGACCGTGACGGGAAGCCAGCTCCAGAATTCCCAGAAGCGATTCTTTGCTGTATACAGCCCCGGTGGGGTTATTGGGGTTGATGACGACAATGGCGCGGGTGCGATTGTTGATGTGGCTGGCGATATCGTCCAGATCGGGCTGCCATCCGTTGGATTCATCCATGCGGTAAAAAACGGCCTCGGTCCCCAGCTTCGCCAGGACCGTGTCGTATAGCGGATAGCCGGGCGAAGGGATGAGGACATTGTCGCCAGGATCGACCAGGGCGGCCACGGCCATGTCGATGCCTTCGCTGACACCGGAGTGGATGAAGATCTCCTGAATGTTGACGATGCCGGAGCGGTGCGCATCCTCGCGGATCGCCTCGATCGCCTCGGGGACGCCTTTGGATTCCGCATACCCGTTGTGTCCGGTGCGCATGGCGTGATAGATGGCCTCGATCATATGCGGCGGCGTCTCGAAGTCATAAAGCAGAGGGTCGCCGATGTTGAGGTTGACGAGTTTTTTTCCCGTCGCGCGGGCTTGGTCCGCCACCAGCAGAACGTCGCGGATGGCATAGTGCATCCGTTCCGTTCTCTCCGAGGGTTTGACCCTGCGGGATGGCGTCGCGGGGGTTGCCGCGACGGTTCCACGCGAGAGGCTTTCCGGTTCGTTTTTTGTTTCCACGCGGGTCGAGTCCTTTCCTGCCCGATGCGGCTGACAGGTTTTCTATTGTGCCATGAAACCGGCTCGGGTTGCATAGCGCCGGGTGGGGGCGGGGGCGGGCGTATTAGGCCATGGCGGCGGCCGTGCTGCGCATCTTCATCTGGCCGCTTTCGTAGATGGCCTCCAGGGCAGCGGCGACATCGGGGTCGAACTTTTGCCCGGCGCAGAATTGAATGTACTCGACGGCGACCTGGGGCTCCATGGCGCTCTGGTAAGGCCGGTGGGTCGTCATGGCATCGAACGTATCGGCAACCGAGATGATGCGGGCCATCTGCGGGACCTCGGCCCCCTTGAGCCCGTAGGGATAACCCCGGCCGTCCAGCCATTCGTGATGCAGCTCGATGCCGGGCACCATCTCTCTCAGCTGGGCAACACGGCCTGCGATCACGGCGCCCTTCTGCGGGTGCTGCTTCATGATGGCGAACTCTTCCGGGGTGAGCATGCCGGGTTTTTTGAGAATCTTGTCCTCGATTCCGATCTTGCCGATGTCGTGCAGCAGGGCCGAGATGCGGATCTTGTCCACCTCCTGTTCGGGCAATTTCAGGTGCTGCGCGATGAGGACGGAGTAACGCGAGACGCGCTCGGAGTGGCCGTGGGTGTGGGGGTCTTTCTCGTCCACCGCGGTGGCCATCATGCGGATGGATTCCATGAAGAGCTGATGGTTCCGATCCGCGGCATCCTTCAGGCGCTGGATGTGCAGTTCGAGATCGGCGCTCATGTGGTTGAAGGTGGCCGCCAGTTCTCCGACCTCCGTACGGTTGCGAATCTGGATGCGCTTGCTGAAGTCGCCCTGGGCGATGGACCGGCTGGCCTCGGTGAGAAAACGGATGGGCCGGACCACCCACAGGCTGAGGAAATAAGACAGTCCCAGACACATCAGCAATGCCACGATTGCCCATGCCATGGTCGCCGTAGCTACTGCCTGTACGGCATAATAGGAGTCTTCGCGCCGTTTCTGGGCGATCACGGCCCAGCCCATCGACTGAACGGGCCAGTAAGTGCCCACCATCGGGATCGATTCGCCATTCTCTTCCAGATCGAACTCGCTGGTCTCCGCGCCCAGGACATTGCCCTTCCAGCTCAGGTACATTTGGACAATGGGCGATTGGTCCATGTTCTGGCCGAGCGATTCGTTCTGCAGATCGGGAGACAGGATGAGGCGGCCCAATTGATCCACGATAAAAGCCCGGAGGCCGTTGGTGCTGCTGGAATCGAGACGGTCTACCAGAAACTGCAGGTTCAACACCACGGCCATCATGCCCTGGAACTTGTCGTCGCGGAGGATGGGCCGGGAAACCAGCATGGCTGGAAACAGGCTCTGGGCCTGCGAGATCTGCACCGGATCGCTCTGGTATTCACGGCGCTGCTGGGCGGCGCCGAAGGCGCGGTCCAGCGTACGGGCCAGGAAGGGGTCGGAATCGGCGGAGTAGTTTCCGGCCTGAATCCCCTTTCCCTGGGCATCCAGCAGGGTGGCATAAATGATGTTGTTCGAGGAGCCCACGATCTGCTCCAGCATGGTCCGTAACTGCTGGTTCTGGAACGGATTCCGGCCTCGAAGCCAGTCGGAGCGGGCGGTCAGCAGTTGATCCAGGTTGTCCAGCAATTGATGAAAGCTCTGATTGTGGATAGAAATCTCTTCGGCGATGGAATGGGTAATCGTGTTCTGCAGCAGGATTTCATTGGTTTCCAGCGCCTGCCGGTTGATATCCATTGGTCTTGGAGGCATAGAAAATGAGCGGGCCGACGCTGGCCAGCAGCATCACCGCCAGAATTACATAAAGCATCCGCATGCGCTTCATTCCAAAGGTCTACCAAAAGGCCCCCTGACAGGGCAGCCGAATCATGATTGTAGGGAAACGGCAACAGTTTCATCAAGGGAAAAGGGTTCCCAAGCAGTCACAAACTGGTACATCCGGCGGATTTGGTCTTGCGAGTCGGTTCCGGGCCAGCCGGGTTCGGGCCACTTCTAATTGATCCGCAATGCCTTCCTCATCGCCTGCAATCAGGGATTCGACAACCCGTTAAAAGCCAGTTAAAAGAACGAGCAGACCGTTTCATCGTTGACACTTATTTCCGCGATATGTTAAAAATCTAAGGTTCTACTGCGTATAAGACAGGTGTTGTAATCGGCAAATCAGGACGGAATGTCAGACGAAAAACCGCAGGAAACACAAAAACAAGAGGGTGCGCCCGCTGCCAAGCCAGCCAATGAGGCTGCTGCCCCGGTCAAGCCGGCGCCGCCGGACCCTTCGGCTCCCGTGGGCGAACCATGGGAATCCGAACTGGTAACGTCGCTTCGCGCCGCATTTCCCGAGATGGCGATGGAAGCTTATTCCCATCTGGGGGAAAACTGCCTGATCGTTCCCCGGGAGAGCATCCTTCCCTTGGCCCAGCACTTGAAGGGCGAGAGCGGGTACGAGATGCTGACGAGCCTGACCGCCGCGGACTATCCCAGCCGGGACCAGCGGTTCGACGTCATCTATCAGTTGTATAGTTTCGCGGCCAATGAACGGCTGCGGGTGAAGGCCTATGTGGGTGAAAATGAAACGGTCGAAAGCGTTTTTCCTGTTTGGAGCGGGGCCGACTGGATGGAGCGGGAAGTCTTCGACATGTTCGGCATCCCGTTTGACCACCACCCGAACCTGAAGAGAATCCTGCTGCCGGATGAGTGGGAAGGCTATCCACTGCGGAAAGATTACCCCATCCTGAAGCAGGACAAAAACTGGGTGAAGGAAAACCTGCACATCGAAAGCGGGCAGTAATGAGGCACCGACGCAACGCGAAGCTCCGCCCCGTGGGGACGCCATAATGGCGACGACACCGCAGGCGACCTTCCTGGATGCCAACGAAATCGTCATCAACATGGGACCGCAGCATCCGTCCACGCACGGGGTGTTGCGCGTCATCCTGAAACTGGATGGCGAAAAGGTCCGCGGAACTGAATTGGTCATCGGCTACCTGCACCGGGGCGTGGAGAAGATCGCCGAAAACCGCACCTACACGCAGTTTGCGCCCTATGTGGACCGGATGGATTACGTGGCCGCTGTCTCGAACGGGCTGGGATACTGCGAGGCCGTGGAGAAGCTGCTGCAGGTGGAGGCGCCGCCTCGGGCCAACTACGTCCGGGTCATACTGACGGAGCTGAACCGAATCTCCAGCCACCTGTTGTGGCTGGGTACCCATGCACTCGATCTGGGGGCGATCACCCCTTTGTTTTACACCTTCCGCGAACGCGAGGAGGTGCTGAAGATCTTCGAGAATTACTGCGGGGCGCGGCTGACCACACATGCGTTCCGCATCGGCGGATTGCAGTATGAGACCTATGACGGGTTCGAGCAGCAGGTCAAGGAGTTCTGCAATACGTTTCCTTTCCACATCGGCGAGTATGAGACACTGCTGACCGGCAACCGGATCTGGCTGAAGCGCACCAAGGGTGTGGGGATTCTGACGGCCGAGCAGGCCATCGACCTGAGCGTTACCGGGCCACTGCTGCGCGCCGCGGGAGTCGAGATGGACCTGCGGAAGGCGCAGCCGTACGCGGCCTATCCGGATTTTGATTTTGATATACCCACCGGGCAGAACGGCGACACCTTCGACCGGTACATGGTCCGCATGGAAGAGATGCGCCAGTCGATCCGCATCGTCCGGCAGGCGCTGGAGAAGCTGCCGGATGGGCCGATTACGTGTAAGGTCCCGAAGATCATCAAGCCGCCGGTCGGGGAAGTCTATCACGCGATCGAGGCTCCCAAGGGGGAGCTCGGCTACCATGTGGTGAGCGACGGGAGCACGCAGCCCTACCGGATCCACGTACGGCCGCCGTCGTTCATCAATCTGCAGGCTCTGGATTGTATGGTACGCGGGCTGCTGATCGCCGATGTGGTGGCCGTCATCGGGACGATCGATATTGTTCTGGGAGAAGTGGACCGCTGAGTTTTGGGTGAAGTGGATTGCTGACACCGGCTGACCGCAGGCATGAAGCCTGCATGCCACTGACCGGAAGTAGCCGCCGGGACTGACTGCCAGAGAGGACTTGCAACTTGCCACTGCCGATTCCACCAGCCATCGAACCGTATTTCTGGCCTTTCGTCTATGGTTTGGTGCTGTTGATGGTGTTCCCGCTCATGACCGGCTATATCGTCCTGCTGGAACGAAAAGTGATGGCGGACATCCAGGCCCGTCTCGGGCCGATGCGCGTGGGCCCGCACGGCCTGCTGCAGCCGCTGGCCGATGCCGTGAAGCTGCTGTTGAAGGAAGACATCATCCCGGCCCTGACCGATAAATGGGTCTTCTGGCTGGCGCCGATCATCTCGGTGGTAACGGCGCTGTTGGCGATCTTTCTCATCCCCTTCAGCGACCGGCTTCCGGTTCCGGACACCAATATCGGGTTGCTGTTCGTCCTTTCCTTAACTTCCGTGGGTATTCTGGGGATCATTCTGGGCGGCTGGAGCTCGAACAGCAACTACCCGTTGCTCGGCGCGCTGCGCTCCACGGCACAACTGGTGAGCTACGAGGTGGCGCTGGGCTTTTCGCTGATCGGCGGGCTGATGCTGGCCGGCACGCTGAGCCTGCAGGGCATCGTCGAGGCGCAGAACGAGCAGCGGATGTGGTTCATCTTTTACCAGCCGGTAGCCTTTGTGATCTATGTAATCGCCGCCCTGGCGGAGACCAACCGCACGCCGTTCGACATGCCGGAAGCCGAATCTGAGATTGTGGCCGGCTACCACACCGAATACAGCGGCTTTCGTTTCTCACTGTACTTCCTGGCCGAGTATTCCAACATCGTGATCGTCTGCTCGCTCATGACGATCCTGTTCCTCGGCGGATGGATGCGGCCGTTTCCGAACGTCGAGGCCCTGGGATTCATCGATTATTTCCCCGTGCTGGTGTTCGGCGGGCTGGGCGCAATGTCGCTGCTCGGCGCGATGCGCGAGACCGGACTCCCGCAGAAGCTGGGGATGGGCGGGCTGGCCGGGGCATTCTTTCTGGTGGCGGGCGTCTGCCTGATCCCGGAAGCGCGGGCCGCCATCGAAGGGCTGTTCTGGTTCGGGCTGAAGGTTTTTCTGGGCATCTATACGTTCATCTGGGTGCGCTTCACCTTGCCGCGATACCGCTATGACCAGTTGATGCAGATTGGATGGCTGTGGCTGATTCCGATTGCGATCGCCAATGTGATCGTTACCGGTTTCGTAATGCAATGGGACCAGGTGGTCCGCTGGCTGGGTAACTGATGCAAACCGTTCTCCCCAATGCGTTCTTCTATATTCTGGCCGGGGTGATCCTGGGCGGCGGGGTCATTACGATCACGCGCCGCAACGCCGTGCACGCGGCCATCTGGCTGGTCGTTACCTTGCTGGGAGTGGCGGGCCTGTACCTGCACCTGAACGCTGAATTCCTCGCCGCCGTGCAGGTGCTTGTATATATCGGCGGCATCACGGTGCTGTTCCTGTTCGTCATTATGCTGGTGAACCTGGAGGAGGCCGCCAGCGAGCGGCAGTACTCGGGCCAGTGGCCTCTGGGGATCACCTGCGCGGCGCTGCTGCTGATTGAGTTGGGCTATTTTATCTACAAAGGTCAAGAGGCTTTTTATTTCGCCGAGAGCTTTGGCGGGA
This sequence comes from Terriglobia bacterium, assembly GCA_963662495.2. Classification (GTDB taxonomy): domain Bacteria; phylum Acidobacteriota; class Terriglobia; order 2-12-FULL-54-10; family 2-12-FULL-54-10; genus SHUM01. The sequence continues at coordinate 30,353 of CAXVYQ010000004.1, read as the reverse complement.
CACTGCAGCCGAACACCGAGCTGGTGGCCCTGGCCCTGTACCGGGACTATCTGCTGCCGTTTGAGATAGCCTCTTTGCTGCTACTGGTTGCCATGGTCGGCGCGGTTGTGCTGGCCAAAAAGGATCTGGAGTAAGGGAGACTGGAATGCCGCCTGTGCCGACGGCTCATTATGTTTTTCTGAGCGCCGCCCTGTTTACGATCGGGGTGATTGGCGTTCTCACGCGGCGGAACGTCATCATCATTCTCATATCGATTGAGTTGATGCTGAACGCGGTCAACATCAATCTGGTGGCGTTTTCCAACCAGTTGCTGTCGGTCAACGGCCAGGTGTTTGCCATCTTCGTCATCGTGGATGCGGCGGCGGAAGCGGCCGTGGGCCTTGGTATTCTGATCGCCCTGTTCCGGAACAAGGAAACCGTGCAGGCCGACGAAATGAACCTCATGAAATGGTAACTCGATGAATTTTCTGGAACAAATCTGGCTGATTCCGCTGTTTCCCGCCGCGGGCGCCATTCTGATGCTGCTCATCGGCAAGCGATTGCCGAAGCGGCTGGTGAGCCTGATTTGTCCTGGAACGGTCGGGATTTCCTTCCTGTTTTCGCTCGGAGCCGTTGTGCAGTTGGCTTCGCTCAGCGAGCGCAGCTATGAAAAAATTCTCTACACCTGGGTGCCTGGCGCTACGTTCCGCACCGCCGATGGGACCTTGAGCACCCTGGCGGCCGACTGGGGTTTTCTGCTCGATCCGCTTTCCTCGGTGATGATCTTGGTGGTTACAGGTGTCGGGTTCCTGATCCACGTTTACTCGGTGGGATACATGGCCGGGGAAGACGGCTACTACCGTTTCTTCGGCTATCTGAATCTGTTCATGTTCTCGATGCTCACCTTGGTTCTGGCGAACAATTATTTGCTGCTGTTCGTGGGCTGGGAGGGCGTGGGCGTCTGCTCCTACCTGCTGATCGGGTACTACTTCCACAAAAAATCCGCCTCCGATGCCGGGAAAAAGGCGTTTATCGCCAACCGGATCGGTGATGCCGGCGTGATCCTCGGCATGTTCCTCATGCTGGAGGTCTTTGGCTCGGTGCACTACAACACGGTCATGGGGCAGGCCGCCAGTGGCCGGTTCTCTTCGGGCGACGCCTTGATCGTTCTGATGACGTTGCTGCTGTTCATCGGTATTACAGGGAAATCCGCGCAGGTGCCGCTCTATGTCTGGCTGCCGGACGCCATGGAAGGCCCCACCCCGGTGAGCGCCTTGATCCATGCCGCGACGATGGTAACGGCGGGCGTCTACCTGATCGCACGCTCCAGCGTGCTCTATGCGATGGCGCCGGAGACCATGGCGGTCGTGGCCGGCGTGGGAGCGTTTACCGCCCTGTTTGCCGCCACCATCGCCATCGCGCAGACCGATATCAAACGCGTATTGGCCTACTCCACTGTCAGTCAGCTCGGTTACATGGTGCTGGCCTGTGGCGTGGGCGCGTTCGGCGCAGGGATTTTCCACCTGATGACCCATGCCTTCTTCAAGGCCCTGCTCTTCCTCGGCGCCGGAAGCGTAATCCATGCGCTGAGCGGCGAGCAGAACATGTGCAAGATGGGCGCGTTGTGGAAGAAGATTCCCATCACCTCGAAAACCTTTTTCGTCGCCGCGCTGGCGATTATCGGGACCCCGCTGTTTTCCGGCTTTTTCAGCAAGGATGAAATACTGTGGCTGACCTTCATCAATCCCATCGGCTCGGGGACGCTGCTCTATCTGATCGCCCTGTTTACGGCCGGTCTGACTGCGCTCTATATCTGGAGGCTGATGTTCCTGACTTTCTTCGGCGAGTCGCGCGTCTCGGATGAGGCCGAGCATCATTTGCACGAATCTCCTCCCGTGATGACCATTCCGCTCATCATCCTCGCGGTACTCTCCTTTGCGGGCGGGTGGATCGGCATACCTGCTGTGCTCGGCGGCAGTAACCATCTGGAGCACTGGCTGGAGCCTGTTTTCGAGCCGGCGCATCTTGCGCTGGCGGCGCAGGCGGCGGACGCGGCCGAACATTCTCACGCGCTGGAATACATGCTGATGGCTCTCTCGGTGGGCATCGCCGGCGCGGGAGTCGCGGCGGCTTACTATTTCTTCCTGAAGAACCGGGCGGCCTCCGAACGGCTCGCCACCAGCTTCAGCGGGGTCCACCGGCTGTTAGAAAACAAGTACTATGTGGACGAGGTTTACAACAAGTTTTTCGTACATGGCCTGGCGATGGGCGGCGGCGAGAAGCTGAGCCGTTTTGATGCCAGGGTGATCGACGGCGGCGTGAACGGCGCGGCCTGGCTGACCCGGCTCACTTCCCGGCTGTCCATCTGGTGGGATACCTGGGTCATCGATGGCGCCGTGCGGGTGAGTGCGTTGGGGGTAAAGGTTCTTTCCTTTCCGGTCAGGCTGCTGCAGACCGGGCTGGTGCAGACCGCTGCCCTGTCTATCCTGATCGGGCTGGTGGTTTTCTTCAGCTACTTCTGGTTGCGCTGATGGTTCGGGAAGCGATTTGGCTCGCGCATCGAAATTCGGAATGAGGACGGAAAAGAATGTGGTTTCATGAACATATCCTGAGCGTGGTGATGTTCCTGCCGCTGGCCGGGGCGATGCTCCTGCTGCTGTTGCCGTCGGCGAACAAAAGCCTGATCCGGCTGACGGCGAATATCGTGAGCTTCACGGGGTTTCTCGTCTCGCTCCTGCTGGTCTTCTGGTTCGATGCCGACCTTGGCGGCTTCCAGTTTCTCGAAAAGGTCGAATGGATTCCTTCCATCGGCGCCAATTACTCGCTGGGGATCGACGGCATCAGCTTTCTGCTGGTGATGCTCACCACCCTGATCGGATATTTGGCGGTGCTCTGCTCCTGGTCCGCTATTCAGGATCGCGTGAAGGAATACTACATCTATCTGCTGATCCTTCAGACGGGGATGCTGGGCGTGTTCATGACGATGGATTTCTTCCTGTTCTACATGTTCTGGGAAGTGATGCTCGTCCCGATGTACTTCTTGATCGGCATCTGGGGCGGCCCCCGGAAACTGTATGCCGCGATCAAGTTCTTCCTGTATACGCTGGTCGGCTCTGTCCTGATGCTGCTGGGCATCTTCGGCCTGTACTTTTGGAACCATTCCCAGACTGGCGTCTATACCTTTGACATCCCGACCCTGTCGAATATGAATATGCCGCTCGATCTGCAACTGTGGATCTTTGCGGCGTTCTTCGTCGGATTCGCCATCAAGGTTCCCATGTTCCCGTTCCATACCTGGCTGCCGGATGCCCACGTGGAGGCGCCCACCGCCGGGTCGGTCATTCTGGCCGGGGTTCTGCTGAAGATGGGCACCTACGGGTTCTTGCGGTTTTCACTTCCCATGCTGCCCGATGCCTCGCGCGACCCCCGCGTGGTCAGCGCGATGGTAACGCTCTCGCTGATCGCCATCGTCTATGGCGCGCTGGTTTCGCTGATGCAGAAGGACTGGAAAAAACTGGTCGCCTACTCCTCGGTCAGCCACATGGGGTTCATCACCCTGGGGATCTTCGTGTTGAATCCGAACGGGATCACCGGCAGCATCATCCAGCAGATCAACCACGGCATCTCCACCGGCGCGCTCTTCCTGATTGTGGGTATCATCTACGAGCGGCGGCATACGCGTGAAATCTCCGAGTTCGGTGGCCTCTCGCACGTGATGCCCGTCTATGCCACCCTGTTCCTCATCATCGCCATGTCTTCGCTCGGCCTGCCCACTCTGAACGGGTTCATCGGCGAATTCGTGATCCTGCAGGGCACCTTCGAGGAGAACAAAGTCTGGGCGGCCATCGGCGTGAGCGGCATCGTGCTGGGCGCGGCCTACCTGCTCTGGCTCTACCAGCGGACCATGTTTGGAACGCTGGACAACGAGAAGAACAAAACGCTCAAGGACATCAATTTCCGGGAGTTCATGACGCTGATTCCACTGGTCATCTGGGCCTTCTGGATCGGTCTGTACCCGAGACCGTTCTTCCATATCCTGGAAAAACCGGTACAGCGCATCGTGGAGCGCGTCCGGCCGGACTACTACGCAACGGCACAAGTGGCATCTCCGGCCGAGGCCCCGGGCCCGGCGGCCGGGCAGGAGGAGAGCGCGGAGGAGGAGTAACGGGGAAGTCCTGGCTTTCGTCGATAGCCGGAACCGGGCGCTTTTCACCCTCTGATAGATGAATCATGCTGACTGAATATTTCTCATCGGTCGATTTTCTGGTCCTGAAGCCCGCGATCCTGCTGGCGATCTTCGCGCTGGGCGTGATGATGACGGACCTGATGCTGGAAAAGGGCCAGAAGCACTTGAACGCCGTGATGGCGCTGGTCGGAATCGGGTTTGCGGCTTACAGCCTGGGTCCCTGGCCCGGGGGAATCCAATACATGATGGCCCAGGCCGGCGTGCGGGAAGTGGAAGCCTTCCGCGGCGCCATCATCCTGGACACGTTCGGCATCTACTTCATCTGGATCTTCCTGATCTCCTCGGCCCTCTCGATCCTGCTGTCCATCAGATACCTGGATGTGGAAGACGAACAGCGCGGCGACCATTACGCCATCATGCTGCTGGCCACCGTCGGCATGATCTTCCTGGCCATCGGCATGGACCTGGTTACTCTGTTCATGGGCCTGGAACTGATGGTGATCTCTGTCTATATCCTCACCGGCTACCTGCGGCGGGACCGCCGCTCCAATGAAGCGGCCTTGAAGTACCTGCTGCTGGGCGCATTCTCCAGCGGCATCCTGCTCTACGGCATGTCGCTGCTCTACGGCATGAGCAATTCGACCGACCTGCGGATCATCGCCTCCGCCATCTCCCAGCGGCCCGACGGCGACCCGCTCGTCCTCATCAGCGTCCTCACCATCACCGCCGGACTGCTCTTCAAGATCGGCGCGGTCCCCTTCCACCAGTGGTTGCCCGATGCCTACGAAGGCGCGCCGCATTCCATCACCGCGTTCATGTCCGTGGGCCCGAAGGCCGCCGCCTTCGCCTTCCTGCTGCGGATATTCATGGTGCCGCTGGCGCCGGTGCGGGAGTTGTGGCTGCCGCTGCTGATCGGGGTGGCTATCGCGACGATGACGCTGGGCAACCTTTCCGCCATCAGCCAGTCGAACCTGAAACGGCTGCTGGGATACTCGGCGATCTCCCACGCCGGTTACATGATGCTCGGCCTGATAGCGGGAAATGACACGGGCGTGAAGGGCATCGCCATCTACCTGCTCGTCTACATGTTCATGAACCTCGGTGTCTTCGCCGTCATCGTTTCCATGCGGCGCCAGGACCTGATCGGCGATGAGATCGACGACCTGTCGGGGCTGATCTACCGCTCGCCCGTGGCCGCCGTGCTGATGCTGATTTTTCTGCTCTCGCTGGCCGGCATCCCGCCGACCGCCGGATTCATCGGCAAGTACTTCATCTTCCTTTCACTCATCCAGACGCAGCATTATGTTCTGGCCGTTGTCGCGGTCCTGTACGTGGCCGTGGCGCTTTACTACTACTTCCGCGTTGTCGTGGTCATGTTCATGCGGGAGCCGGCGGACCGTACTCAGCTCAGCCTGGCGCCGGGCGTCCGGTTTACGCTGGCCGTCTCGCTGGCCATGACGCTGTTCATCGGGATCTATCCGGACCCGTTCATTCAGCTCGCGACGGACACCGTACAATCGATCCTCCCTTAGGTGGCCTTAATCGGCCTTAGCCGGCCTTAACCGGCGCGCTAGCCTGCTCACCAATCCGAACCCGCGGTCCGTGGAGAGTCCGATGCCGCCGCAAAAAAAACAGTCCGCTTGGGTCCAGATCAGCCGTTATAGCACGATCGGCGTCCTGTTGCCGGCCTCGGCCGTCACGGGTTACTTCATCGGCGTCCTGCTGGACCATCTGTTCGATACCAATTTCCTGAACGTCGTTTTCCTCCTCATTGGCATCGTTGCCGGCTTTGTCGAGATGATCCGGATCGTTACCAGGAATTCGGAGTAGCTCATGGGCGACGAAACCCCCTCCAGTCCGGAAGCCGGCTCCACGACCCCCTCCGCCGGGCCTGAAACCCCTGCCACCGAGATTCCTCCGGAAGAACTCGTCCTGCTCGCAGGTACGGAGCGCCGGGTGGCGCGCGTCATGGTGGTGATGGGCGTGATGGGCGTCGCAGCCTGCTGGTGGTGGGGCGGGGCAAGCTGGGCGGTGGGCTTCGGGGTGGGCGCGACGGTTTCGGCCTTGAGCCTGCAATGGATGACAACCTCTGTCAACGTTCTGGCCAACGCCATCGCCACCCAGACGGACAAACACCCTGGCGCCAAACGCCCTGGCAGCGGATCCACCGCGGCTGTGTTCCGGTTCCTCTTCCGCTACGCGTTGATAGCCCTTGCCGGCTATGCTATATTTTCAAATTCGGCCATCAGTCTGGAGGCCTTCTTTGGAGGACTCTTTCTCTCCATTGCAGCCTTGCTGGTGGAAGCTGGTTTTCAGATCTACTACGAATTGAGAAAACATCGATAGTCATGGAACATCAGGAACTCTGGTTTACCGCCCTCTTAAACAACGTCTTCGGCGGACCGGCGACGGCGCTGCTGGAAGCCGTGGGCATCCACCCGGAGGTTCCGGGCCATCCCATCCCCAACTATCTGGCGATGGAGATTTTCGTTGCGCTGATCATCATGGTCGTGCTGCTGGGTGTGCGTCGCGGAATTTCGGTCGACAGGCCGGGCAAGCTCCAGCAGGTCTTTGAACTGCTGATCGACGGCATCGACGGCCAGATTGAAGATATTGTCGGGCACCGCACGTCCCGTTTCGTCCCCATTCTTCTGACCCTGGGACTGTTTATTTTCCTCTGCAACGTCATCGGCATCATCCCCACGCTGGAAACGCCTACCGACCAGATCCCCGTTACGCTCGGATGCGCCATGGTGGCATTTATCTATTACAACTATGTGGGCGCCCAGCATCACGGTTTCGCCTATGTAAAAACTTTTATGGGCCCGGTCATGGCCATTGCTCCGCTGATGTTCGTTATCGAGCTGGTCAGCCACCTGGCCCGAATTCTTTCGCTCGCGGTGCGGCTCATGGCCAACATGATCGCGGGGCATAATATCTCGCTGATCTTCATTGCGCTGGTTCCCGTAGCGGTTCCCGTGGTATTTGAAGGACTTCATATATTTGTCGGTGGGCTCCAGGCCTTTATCTTTGTGCTGCTGACCATGGTGTACCTGGCCGGCGCCGTCGCCGAAGAGCATTGATTCGGAAGATCTGCAATACGGCTTATTATGAGCATCGTCTCAGCGTGAGGTTCCGCTGCAAGAGGGGTGCGGGACAACCACCCACTGGGACAATTTTATATGGTAGGAAAGGAGCAGGTATGAAGAATTTATTTTGGTCCATGGCGGGGATTCTGCTGGTCTTTGGAGCAACCCCGGCCTTCGCGCAGGAGGCCGGAGCGGCTGCCAGCGCCCCGCTGAACATGGCCGCGCTGGCTGCCGGTTTCGGCATGGCCATCGCCTCCGGCCTCTGCGGTCTGGCTCAGGGCAAGGCAACGGCGGCGGCGGCGGAAGGCATGGCCCGCAATCCCGGAGCCACGGCCGGAATCCGCCTCGCGCTGATTCTCGGTCTCGCCTTCATCGAGTCTCTGGCGCTCTATACCTTCGTGATCATCTTCATCAAGGTATAGTAATGCTGGAGAGGGGATATCTCGCGGAACAGGGTATCCCCTCTCTCGATCAACTGGCCGCCGGACCGGTCATCATTGGGGCCTCCGCCACTATGTCCTTCAACAGAGTCTTCTTCAAAAATATCGGGGACCTCGTCGAAGACTACTACAAGGTCTATCCTTAGCAGCGCAGTGTCGCTCACGTTGCGGGTTGCCGGTGAGGAGTTCAACGTTGTCAAGATCATTCGGGCGGAGGATTCCCTGCTGACCTTTTCCTACTATTCCGATACCGAGAAGTCCAGCCCGCTTCCACCCGATTGCGGCGCCGAAGCCGGAGAGACAGTCGCCTGGCCCGCCCTGACCGTCCCGTATCAGGCCATTTTGTGGGTTGAATTGAATCCCGGCAAGGCCGCCCGCGACCGCGAGATCGGTTTCTCCGTTCCCCGCGATACGGAGATCTAGCCTCTGTTTTTTACTCCGCCTACCACTATCAGTTCTTATCGGCTTACCTGTTTCAGTTTCCCGCCTCGTAGCACCTCGAAGCGCTCACCCCGCCACTCCACCTGTTTTCCGAAAAACGCCGCCAGCCAGATCAGGAAGCTCACCAGGTCCTGAACCGGCAGCAGCCACCAGAATTTTTTGAGCGAGCCGTCCCGCAACACGGTCCAGCCGACGAACCACGCCTGCACCGCGCGCGCCACCAAGCAGAGGCCCGCCAGCGTCCAGGCCAGCCATGCTCCGGCGGGCTGAATGGCCCCGGCGGCAATTCCGAGCCCCGCCGCGAGTGGCAGTGCATGGGTGAAGACCTGTCCCAGGTAGCCTGCGGGCCGCGACCGGCGGGAACTGCGCTCCCAGCGAAGCCGGTGATCGAGAGATTGGCGGAAGGAATCGTTCCAGATCAGGTGGTCGGGAATATTCATTGCCAGCTCCACCCGGTGTCCCAGGCGCGCCACCCGCTCGCCGAGCACGAAGTCATCGGCCAGATAGTCGCCCAGTGTACCGAACCCACCCATCTGCTCGATCACTGTTTTTCTCACGACCATCGTCGGTCCCAGGGCAAATTCGAGGCCCAGCAGCACCCATGCCGAAAGAATCCCCGGAGTGAACTGCGTGTTCATCCCGAGCGTCTCCAGCAGCGACCAGATGGACCGGCCGGCCACGCCGCGGGAAATCACCGTGCTCATCCCCACCTTTTCGTCCGCCAGCGGCGCCACCACGCTCGAAAGGTATTGCGGGGAAACCCGCATGTCGCTGTCGCTGACCACCAGAATCTGGTGCGCCGCGGCCTCCATCATCGCCTCCAGCCCGTGCACCTTTGCGTTCGGATATTTGGGCGGTCCGAGCACCAGCAGACGGATCGGGATCGTGGGATGATTCTGCTGAAGCCGGTCCACGATTGCGACCGCCGGGTCGGATTGGTCCCGGACGGAAAACAGGATTTCGTAATGAGGGTAGTCCTGCCGGCAGAAGCTTTCGAGATTCGCTTCCAGTTCGCGGTCCGCGCCGTAAAGCGGCTTCAAGAGGGACAGGGGAGGCGAAAAATTTCCTGGGATGCTTGGAGGCGTGGCGGGCAGGAAGCGCCGGGGGAAGCAACGGAAAAACCGTAGAGCGCCATGGAGGGAGATGCCGGTGTAAGCGATGGAGCCAGCGACGACTGCCGCCAGAATCCAGACCAGCACATCTAGTCCACTCACCCCCGGCCCGCTCACCCCGTCACTCCCCGCCCCGTGGCTTGATTGCTGGAAGAGTCCGCATCAGCGGACAGCGGCCCTGCTGGAAGGCGGTTCGGAGGCCTCCTGCTTCCCAGCTTCGCAGAGTACTTCTTCCAATATGCGGATCGCCCGGTCCACGAGTTTAGCGTCCAGGATCAGGGGAGGCAGAAAGCGGACTGCCGACCCATGCGTGCTGTTGAGGATCAGTCCCCGCTCCTGCGCCCGCAGCACGATGGGGCGGCTGGGCCGGTCCAGATCCAGCGCCAGCATCAGGCCCCGTCCGCGCACCTCGCGAATCATCGGGTGCCGCGACTTCAATTGCTTCAACTGTTGTTTGAAATAAGCCCCGGTGGTTCGGACATGCTGTAGGATATTCTCCTCTTTCAGGACGGCCAGAAACTCCAGTGCCACGCGACAGGTCAGCGGGCCGCCGCCAAACGTGGTGCCGTGCATTCCCGGCCCCAGGTCCGCGGCAACTTCCTCGCGCGCCAGAATGGCTCCCATCGGTAGTCCCCCGGCGAGCGACTTGGCGAGCACGAGCACGTCCGGGGTGATCCCGAACTGCTGCGAAGCCAGGTAACGGCCCGTGCGGCCCAATCCGCACTGAATCTCGTCCAGTATCAGCAGCGCCTTTTTCTCCCGGGCAAGCGTTGCCGCGGTTTGCAGAAACTCCCGGCTCAGCTCGTATACCCCACCCTCGCCCTGAATCGGTTCCAGCAACACGGCGCAGGTATTCCGGTTGATGGCTGCCTTCAGATCACGGAGGTTGTTCAGCCGGACGAATTTCACCCCGGGCAGCAGCGGCTCGAAGTCCCTTCTGAATTTCTCCTGACCGGTGGCCGCCAGCGCTCCGGTCGTGCGTCCGTGAAAGGAGTTTTCCAGAGCGACGATCTCAAACTTCCCTTTGCGGATCTTCTTGCCGTGCGACCGCGCCAGCTTGATGGCTCCCTCGATGCCTTCCGCGCCGCTGTTGCAGAAAAAGACACGGTCCATGTGCGTGATCCTCTTCAGTTCGGCGGCCAGCGGCGCCTGGTAGGCGTGATAATAAAGGTTCGAGATGTGAATGAGTCTCCCGGCCTGCTCCCGCAGCACGCGCACCAGACGGGGGTGGCAATGTCCGAGCGCGTTCACGGAGAGTCCGGAGAGAAAGTCGAGATATTTCTTCCCCTGGTCATCCCAGACCCAGCATCCTTTCCCTTTTTCGATCACCAGAGGCAGGCGGGCATAGGTCTGGATCAGGTGCCGTTTTTCAATCTCCTGCAAGCTCTTTTTCATTGGTTGTCTCCGCCGCCGGCCTGTGAGGCAATCCTGTGAAGGAATGATGAAGTCAAAAAGGTGAGTATTTCGATTCTGCTACAGGCTTGTCAATAGATATTGTGGAGGAGATTTCCGGCAATCGGCCGATAGGGTCATCATGATAGGCGGATCAGTTTCACGGGTTCGCGGTCTTTGCGGGGAAGGAGATTCGTTCGGATGCAGGGTGAATGGCAGCGGGTATCAAAAATCGCATTCTGGTCCTGGGTTGTTTTTTACGCGCTGTTTCTGATTCACGCGGCGACGAATAAGTCCGGATTCCTGATCGTGGACAGCGCCAATCTGATCATGCATGAAGCCGGACACTTGTTGTTCAGCCACTTTGGACGCACGTTGGGGTTGTGGGGCGGGACGCTGTTCCAGCTAATGGTGCCGGCGATGCTGGCGAGCTATTTTTCTTTTCACCGGCAGACGACCGGGTTTGTTTTCTGCGCCTTCTTTTTCTTTGAAAATTTCCTGAATATCTCCGTATACATGGCGGATGCGAGGGCGCAAGTGCTCCCGCTGGTTACGGTTGGAAACCCGGATCAGGCCGGACACGACTGGTTCAACATCTTTTCCAGCCTCGGACTGTTGCGCCATGACCTGGGAATTGCGCGGGTGTTCCGTCTGCTCGGATGGACCGGAATGTTCGGAACTATCGGATGGTTCGCATGGCACGTGAGAACCGCGCAACGGGCGGAAACCGGCACAAACCATTCCTGAGATAATATGGGCGGGGGTGGGCAGGGCCGCCAGCTTCCGGGGCGCCGCTGCCTTTCTCCGGGCGAGACCGGGGGATGGGATGGCTGGAACTCTCCGGCGTCGGACAGGGATTTGTTCTGGCACGGGGCGGGATTTGTTCTGGTCAATGTGGTTCCGGATGCAATATGCTGTTATGTTACAGTGTCAAAAGATAATCACAGGATGGTACACGGGATTTAGGTATGCTGAATATTTTTCGCCGCAGAGACTTAACGATTCGAATACTGGTGGGCTCGATTCTGGTGCTGGTGTCGCTCACCATGGTGATCACGCTGATTCCGGGAATCATGACGCCGCTGACATCCGTCGCGACCGGAGTGGTGGCCGAGGTGCAGGGCGATAGCATCACGACGGTGGAGTTGCAGCAGAGCGTAATGCAGTTGACGCGTGAAAGCCGCATTCCGCCCGAGATGGTCTGGCTCTACACCGAGCAGGTGCTGGACGAGATGCTGATGGAAAAAGCGATTCTGCACGAAGCCGACCGGCTGGGCGTGCGTGTTTCCGAGCAGGATATGGTGCAGCGGTTGCGGCAGATTCCGGAACTGTTTCCGGACGGAAAATTCGTAGGGCAGGAGCAGTATGACACCATCGTCTTCAACCGTTTCGGTGTTCCCGTGGCGGAGTTCGAGCGGAGGTTCAGAAATTCGATCATTACGCAGCGGCTGCAGCAGTTGGTAACCGACTCTGTATCGGCCAGCGACGGCGAAGTGCGCGATGCGGTGATCGAGCAGAATGAAAAGTTCGTGCTGAGTTATGTGCTCTTTCAGCCCTCCGAGCTGCGGGATGATATTCCGGTAACCGACGCCGCCCTGGCCGATTATTTCGAATCGCACCGGAACCAGTATCAGATAGCGCAGAAGCGGGATGCGAAGCTCATGGTGTTTTCCAGGAGTGAGGCGCAGGAAGCCATCAGCGTGCCGGAAAACGAAGTGCGCGATTACTACCAGCGGAACATCGACGGTTACAGGACCGAGGAGCGGGTCTCGGCCAGCCACATCCTGGTGCGGGCTTCGGCCACCGACCCGGCCGCGATGGAAGTGGCCGAGACGCGGGCCGGAGAGTTGCTGCAACAGTTGAAGGACGGCGCCGATTTCGCCGAACTGGCGAAGGGAAACTCCGAGGACCCGGGTTCCGCGGCGCAGGGCGGGGAACTGGGATTCATCGTCCGCGGCCAGACCGTTCCGGGATTCGAGGCGGCGGTTTTCAGCCTGGAGCCCGGCGCGCTGAGCGAGCTGGTCAAGACGGAGTTCGGATTTCATCTGATCCGGGTGAGCGAACGCGAGGAGGCGCGGCTGAAGCCATTCGAGGAAGTGCAGCCGGAGATCGAAACGGCGCTGCTGGAGGAGAAGGTACTGGCCGCGCTGAACGGGAAGGGCGAAGAGGCGGCGGTGGCCTGGCGGAACGAGCTGGATGATTTGGGAGCAGTTGCCGAGAGGATGGGCGCCGGCCTGGTGGAGTTGCCGATGTACGGACAGGGGGACCCCTTGCCAGGGATGCCGGATAATCAGGAGGTCTCCCAGGAGATCTTCAGCCTGGAAGCCGGCTGGGTGGGCCGCCCGATTTCAGTATCGTCCGGCGTGGTCGTGCCGATGGTGGAGGAGATCCATCTGCCGCGGCAGGCGGAATATTCCGAGGTGGAGGATCAGGTTCGCGAGGCGTACAAAGACGAACAGTCCCGCAATCAGGCAGCCACGCAGGCGCAGGACCTGGCTTTGGAACTGGAGAATCAGGAGAACAAGGACCTGACTGCAGCGGCACGTGCCGCGGGGGCCACGGTGGCGGAAAGTGGTGAGGTTACGCTGGCCGGCACGATCGGGACGGTTGGTTCGGTCCAGCAACTGGCCGCAAATCTCCAGGGCATGAGCCCGGGTGAGGTTGCCGGTCCGGTCTCCGTTACCGGAGGGCAACTGGTATTCCAGCTCCAGACCCGGCAGGCGCCGGAAGATTCGGTCATCGAAATCCGGAAGGAATCGGTCCGGGAACAGTTGCTGACGGCGAAGAAAAACCTGGCTTATTCGCTGTATCAGGAAGAGTTGCGCAAGCAACTGTCGGACTCCGGGGAGATCGTGGTGTACCGGGATGTGCTGGATCAACTGACCGCGGTAACATCCGCGGTGCCGCTGCCAGCCCAATAAGTGTCCAATAAATGTTCAATCAGAGGCCAGCGGGCAACACTCGAAGCGACCCGCTGGTTCTCCGCAGACGGACAGACGGGTTATAATTTCCCAACGTAGTTCCATCCGGCAGACATGCGGATTCGAGCCCAATCCGACCGGCCGGCCGCCCTTCGGCTGACCACCGTTTTTCTCCTCTTTCTCATCGCCCTCACTCCATCCAGCTACCTGCACTCCCAAGACCCGGGCCAGCGCGGCCGGCGGCTGGAGTTGCGGGGGCAGGTCGTGCTGCCGGAGGATACTCCCACGCTCGGCAAGTGGATCGGAGTGAAGATATCCGGCATCGGCTACTCCTACAATGAACGGAAGCGGGCGGATTCCAAGGGACGGTTCCAGTTCAAGGGCCTGTGGCCGGCGACCTACACGCTGACGTTTCTGATCCCGGCGGCCGGAAAGATCTCCAGAACCGTGGAGGTGACGGAAAGTTTTGCGGATGTTTCCGCGAAAGTGGATAAGCAGTTCGTATTCACCGAGCAGATGCTTGAGGAGCATACGCGGATCGTTACCCAGGCAACCGTTTCGGTACGGCAACTGGCGCTTCCCCGGGGGGCGCGGCGAGAGTTCCGCAGAGCGCAGGACCGGCTGGCCAGGGCGGAAGTGGACCGGGCTATCGAGCACCTGGACAAAGCAGTGCGGGAAGCGCCGGATTTCATGGAGGCGCTGAACAGCCTGGGAACGATCTACTTCAATCGAAGAGAGTTTGAAAAGGCGGAGTCCTATTTCCGCCAGGCGCTGGAGATCGAGCCGGAGGCATTCGGGCCAATGCTCAATCTGGGAGGCGTCCTGCTGTCCATGGGCCGCGCCCGCGCTTCGCTCCCCTACAACGAAGAGGCGCAGCTCCTGCGGCCCGTGGACCCTCTGGCCAACGCGCAACTAGGCCTGGCGCATTTCCTGCTGGGCCACGACGAATCCGGCGTCGAGTTTCTGGAGCGCACCAAGCTTCTGGACCCGGCGCACTTTATCTATCCCCGGATCACGCTGGCGCGAATCCACATGGCTCATGAGCGCTGGCAGCAGGCCCTGGCAGAGTTGAACGAGTTCCTGGAGCTGCATCCGGACGCCGCTGAGGTGGCACGGGCCCGGCGGATGATACGCCGCGCGGAAGCCGGGTTGCGCGCGGCCTCCGAGTCGATGGCGCCCTGAAGGCGGGCCAGCGCCCTTCGAGGACCGCTCCCATCTTGAACTGAATCCAGCGACAAGACTGCGGCAAGACTGCGGCAGGGCGCGTTTGAGCCGGCATTATCGGCGGGCGGGCGCAAGCGAGCGGAAGCGTTCCACTGCGTGGTCGAAATCCGGCGTGCTCCAGTGCAGGACGCGCCAGGCATCGTTCTCATAATAGAGCAGGGCTTCTCCTTCGTAGGTCTCGCCCGGAGCGGGCGCATCTTCCCCGAAAATCTTCATCGCCGGATGCAGCGAGGACCAGCTGTATTCAAAACCGATCTGGCGGCTGGGGAACGTGCCGCCGAGCAACAATATCCGGGTAACGGACCGCTCGCCGGCCTTGAAGGTGGCGATGATCCGGTTGCCGACCGTGGAGAACCAGCGGCGGCCGTCGCTGGTGAGGCGGACCTCCAGGGAGGGAACTCTTCCGCCACGCTGGCGCACGGCCCAGATGCGCTCGCGGCTGCCGGGTTCGAGCAGGTCGCTGGCGCCGGGCTGATCGGCGACGGAGGCGGGGAAGAGCAGCTCCAGCGGCGGGTTGCTAAACGGCTCGTAGGCGTTCAGCGTATCGCGCGCCTCGGTACGCTGGTGTGCGCGAATCGCCCAGAACAGCAGCGAGGCGAGCAGCAGGAGGGAGATTCCACCCGCGGCCCACGCTCTGGGGTCGCGTAGCCAGGCTGGGGTACTCATCGACCGCAAGCGTAGCATGGAAAAGACGATGGGGACCGGGGGTGTCGGGCGATGTGATCGGACGGGAACCGGCTACCAGAGGACCACGGCTACGAACGCCAAAAGGGCCGTGGCAAGCCCGCTGACGATGAGCATCATGCCGGAGGGCATGAACTTGCCGGTCTTGCGGTAGCGCGAGGAGAACAGGATCATCAGGAAAAAGGCGATGAAGGCGGCAACAAGATAGCCGGTGGAGGGGGCCGATAGCGAGATGCGGTAGGCCACGAACAGCAGGGCCGCGCTGCCCAGGCCCGCGGTCAGCGAGATGCGGCTGCCGGAAAGCTTCCAGCCCGCAACGCCGCCGCCAATCAGCAGCAGCGCGTAGACCCAGAGGACGATGGTGGCCAACAGTTCCATATGCGCTCTGGTAGAGTAACACGGGCCGGGGCCGCCGGGTGGAGGTCCGAAGGGGGCATCGTTACCGGCGCGCGAAGGCGAACCGGTCGCAGGCAAGGTAGTTGAGCAGCGAGCAGAGGACGATGGCGGCGGCGTTGGCCAGGACGGGGTCCAGGTCAGCGGCGCTGGCCAGCAGGCCCGTGAACAGGACGTTTCCGAGCAAGGATACGACTCCCGTGGCCGACTGGAAGCGAAGAAAGCAGAGCATCAGCCCAGCACTGCAGCGATTACGAGCGGCGTTGCGATCAGGTCCGGAGCGACTTCTATCAGGCCCATAGCGATAGCGGTCGGACCCGGCGCGGCGGCGATCAGACCATGTCCAGCGCCAGTGCCAGATGAAGTTGTGCACGATCGCCGCCTCCACCGCAATCACCGTCGCCAGCAGGTAGTCCACTCCACCCCCATGGACCAGCAGCGCGAGCGCGCCAAGCTGTACGAATATGCCGAGCGCGCCCACGGCGGTGAACTTCACCCAGCGCATCAGAGCCTCTCCGCGCGGTAAAGCGCCGTCGTGTTCATGATGGCCGAGCAAACCAGCACCACCGCCATCGCAATCGCTCCAATGCCGCCCGCAACATCGAAGAACATCTGGCGGTCGCCGAGAAAGCTGATTTCGGGCCTCCACAAGGCAAAGACGTTTCCGATGGCGAGCAGGATGCGCAGTTCCGTGGGACCGAACTTCCAGAAGGAGAGTTGGAACGTGCCGAGCGTGTAGGTGGCCAGGTAGCTGTTGATGGAGAGCAGCAGAAACAGCACCAGCAGGGCGGTCGCGACGAGTCCGGAGACGCGGCCGGAAAGGGCCAGGCCGCCTATCAGCAGCAGCGCCCCGAACGAGTCCGCCATGTGATCGACGTAGAATCCGTAGCGCGGGCGCTGACGGTTGCGGTAGCGGGCCAGGGTGCCGTCCAGGCTGTCGCCGAACCAGTTGACGGCGAGCCAAAGGTTGACTACCAGCAACAGCGGCGCCCACAGGGCCGACAGGGCGTAGGACGCCCCGGCCAGCGCCAGGGCGGCGAGACCCAGCAGGGTCAAATGGTCCGGCTGGATGCTGACCGGCATGCGCCCGGCCAGCCAGAGCAGACAGCGCCGCTCGGACGGCGCGAGCCAGCTCTCCTGCCTGCGTTCGGCATTTCGGAATGGGGCGGTTACTTTCGGTAAAGACAAGACATTCATCGGAACCTCCTTGAAATATTTTTCAAATCTTCTTCTATGGCAACTGCTCCAGCGGTGCATCGTTCAGCGGCGTATCGTCCAGCGATAGCCGGAATAGGTAACTTCCAGCGTGGCTTCTTCGAACCAGCGGAGACGCGCGACGGACCTGTGATGCACGGGAAACCAGTAGTCTCCGAACCGTGCAAACTCGTGAACGAAATGGGTCTCGCGGACCCAGTAGGATGTCTTGCCCGCGGGCGACCCTTCGATGCGTTCCACGCCGAAGTCATCACCGTTGATCCAGACGGTGCCGCGGAACAGATACGGGTGCTCGGTGAGTGGGGTTGCCTCGAACCGATAGGAGTCCTGTTCCGGGTCGTAGGCCAGAAAGCGGAAGCGGTAATTATCCCGGTTCAGGTCGACTGCCCGGCGGACGGATTCGGTGGCTGTTTCACTCTCCACCGCAAGAATCCTGTCGAGAAGGACCCGTTCCAGGAAGCGGGGTCCGCTGCGCTCCCGGACGTGAAGAATGCGGACGCCCGGGGCGTGGTAGGATTCATCCACTTTCCAGAGGGCTGGGGTATTGAGATGGGGGTTGGAGGCCCGGTAGTTTCTGCGGGCCTCATAGAATTGAATGTCATGCATCTGCTGCAGGAAACGCTGCTCCATGCGCGCGAGGACCTGATCGGGGGAGACCGGCGGCGGCGAAGAAATGGTTTCCGCACGGGCTCTTCCCCCAACAAGCAAACAGCATATGGTGCAGACGATGTGCAGTAACCGTGTGGAACTGGTGTTCATCACAATAACCTCCTGATGGACTCCGGATGACGGGCGGCGACTCTCCAGTAGAATTTGCCGCGAGGAGCAAGGCGGTTCAACGGCCCACAACCCCGATGCGGAACGACAGGATGTGAGCCGTCGGATCGAAGGATGGAACGCTCTATGACACATGGTCCCGGACCTCCATGCGCAGCCCCCAGCGGCCCCGGAACCAGTAATCCACTCCGCCGCCGAAGTTGGCCAGATTTACCGTTTCCTGGCGGAAGGCCAGCGAATAACCGCCGGTCAGGAAGGGAACGAGGAAGGAGGAATCGGGCTGGATGTGGTAAAAGGCGTTCGCTGAGAACAAGCCAACTCCATTTGCGAACGATTGGCGGGGGAAGAGATACCCGAGTTCGGCGCCTGCGCCCAAGCCCTTGTAAATGGTTTTGTCGAATCCACCGCCCAGATGCATCAATCCCTGGGCTTCGCCTCCCGCGATGCCCGCGCCCGCTCCATAAAAAACCTCTCCTCGGAGATTTCCCGCCGAGTCCGGCTGCGCCAGAGCGGAGATGGAAAACGTCATCAGGATCGCTATTGCAAATGTCAGATTTCGCATGTGTTGCTCCTTGAGTTGATTGAGTTGCCGGGAAGTCATCGATGCTCCGTTTCCGTGGTTCATGACAGGTTCCCCGAACGGGAAAGTCGATTCGGGGAACCGCGCCGCAAAGCTGTTTGAAACATCCATGAGCTCCTTCTGAGGGGGATTTTCGGGCAGATCGGATGCGGGCTCAATGCACTGCGGGTCATTTGTTGCTGAACTGGCGGTGAAGGGGTTGCGTGAACTATAAATATAATTAATGGAACGGATTACAAGGATTCAGGAGGACATGGCCGCCCGATGAACCATTGCTGAACTGGTGCTGAACCGCTTCCCGGCCGTTTCCGAATGGGGCGCGTACCGTGTTTTTCTCGATAGCGGCGGCCTGGCGAGGGGGAATCAGAGGGGGCCCGGTTCGGTGTTATAATCGGAGGGCTAAGTCCCTATATTTGAGTCAGCTAATGGCACATCCCGATTCCCCGCCGGTTATTCGCTTTGATCGCTTCTCAGTGGACCGGCGCACTCTGGAGCTGAAGCAGGACGGACGACTGATCCGGCTCCAGGATCAGCCGGTGAGGCTGCTGATCCTGCTGGCGGACCGCGCCGGGGAACTGGTAACGCGAGACGACATCCAGCGGGCGCTCTGGGGCGAAGATCAGTTCGTGGACGTGGACCACGGAATCAACACCGCGATGCGGAAGATCCGGGACGCTCTGGAAGATGCACCCGACCAGCCGCGCTTCATCGAGACGCTGCCGCGCAAAGGCTACCGGTTTATCGGCACGATCATTGCGACGAGCGGACCCCTGACGCCGAGTGAACCCGTGCCGTATGCAGGCAAGTTGGTGGCGAATGAAACTGTGCCGGGCGGGAGTGCGGATTCCGCCGCCGCCCCGGACCCATCACTGGAAATAATCGGTCTCGGTGCCGGCTGGGAGCCACGATCCGCGCCTGCGGCTTCCCAGCCTCCGGGTCCCCAACTGCGGGAGACGGTTTCCGGAGACATGCTTCCGGTGAAGGCGTCCTCTTCGCCACCCGCCCCGGCCCGTTTCGCAATCGACCGCGGAGTCGCGCGCTTGCTTTTTCTCGCCATTCAGGCCGGTTATCTGACCATGTATTGCGTGTTCCTGTTCCAGTCGGAGGCGGGGGTGGCCGTTCTGGGGCGATTCCTGTTGGTGCGGTCCCCGGCCGTCATGCCGGTGCTGCTGGCGTATGCGATGTGCGGCATTGCGCTGCGGCTCTACCTGATCACCTCGGTGGGGTTGAGCCATCCGGAGGCGGGCAGAAAGTTTCGACAATTGTTCCCGGCCGTTTTTCTTTTCGATGCCGTCTGGGCGGCCTCCCCGTTGTTACTGGCCGACGAGATCGGAACGGGGCTGGCTCTGGCATCCGTCGCGGCCCTGGCGTACCTGCCGTTCTCGGCGCGCACGCTGATGGAGAGCATTTACAGGGAAGAGTTCCGAGCATCGTCATGAATTATGATTTGGGTTGGCATCGGCGGAGGACCCCTATGAAACCGAAACAGTTCCAGGGCTCAGGCTGGCTCACGCGATCCCGGTGGCAAACGGTGGCGGGGTGTTGCGTGGCGCTCGCCGTGCTGCTGGCTTTGGGGCCAGAGGCCATCTGCGCCGAGCTGCAAGACCATACGCGAGACAGTTGGGAGACCTACGTCCGGTTGACCGAGCAGCGGATCGCAAAGGAGCTGGACAACGGGGAAAAGTTTCTGGCGCTGGATCTTCAAGACACGAACGCGGCTCCGTCGCTGCGCGAGCGGTTGCGGCGCGGCGAAATCCACATCGAAAGGATGGAAACCCGGAACCCCAGCGGCGAAATCGATGTGAAAGACGGGCTGATCCATCACTGGACCGGTGCGGCGTTTCTGCCGGAGATGGAGCTGGACCGGTTGCTCGCGTGGCTACAAAATTATGACCGGCACCAGGAGTATTTTCCGGAGATGGAACAATCCAGGCTCATCTCCCGGAGCGGCGATACCTTTCACTTTTTCTTCCGCCTGCGCCGCCACAAGATCATCACCGTGGTCTACAACACGGACCACACGGCCATCTACCGGCGGCACGACGGGCAGCGCGCCTCCAGCCGCAGCGTTGCCACCCGGATCGCGCAGCTCGACAACCCGGGCACGGACGAGGAACGCGAAAAGCCCATCGGCGACGATGGCGGCTATCTATGGCGGCTGAACGCCTACTGGCGATTTCAGCAGGCCGACGGGGGTGTTTACGTGGAGTGCGAGTCGCTGAGCCTGAGCCGCGGCATCCCGTTCGGCGTGGGATGGATGCTGCGGGGCCTGGTGAATTCCGTCCCGCGCGAGTCGTGGAGTCCACGCTGACCTCGCTGCGCGACGGGATCGGCCGGGAGCGGCAATAAGGGCGCCCGCGCCGCCTCCTCTCTCCATCCAACCCCGGCCCGCCGGATAGGGTACAATCAGAAGATTACGCACAATTACAGGGAAGGCCGGGAGTAAGCGGGGAATGTAGGCCGCGAGGTCCTCACGCACTGGCTCGACGAAACCCACCGCGGGGAGAGAAATCAAACGTGTCTGATCTGATGCGGCTGCTGCGCTCGGTGCGCCCTTACCGGTTGTATTTGCTGGCCGGGGTGGTCCTGATGGTTGGCGTGGGACTGTTCGAGGCCCTCTCGGCGCTGTTGATTGGCCCGATCTTCGACCGCGTCCTGAGCCCGGAGGGGACCGACTCCACGGTTGTCCTGGTTACGATCCCCTATCTCGATTACACGATCTATCTGGACCAACTGGTGCCCGCCTGGGTGCACAACGTCTGGACGGTTACCGCGATCTTCATCGTGGGGGTCATTCTGGGCAAGGCCGTCTGCGAATACCTGGCCACCTACGCCATCCACTACGTAGGCTTCTCGGTCATCATGGACCTTCGGAACCAGCTCTACGAGCGGATCATCCATCAGTCGGTCAGCTTCTTCCGCCGCTTTTCGACGGGCAAGCTGATGTCCACCGTGCTCAGCGATATTGAACGGATTCAACTGGCCGTCTCCCAGGTGCTGGCCGACCTGCTGCGGCAATGCTTCACGCTGATCTTCCTGCTGGGGGTGGTGTTTTTCATCGACTGGCGGCTCGCTCTGATCTCGCTCAGCCTGATGCCGCTGGTGATGGTGCCCGCGACGAAGATCGGCCGTCGCATCCGCCAGTCCACGCGCACCAGCCAGGACAAGCTGGCCGACCTGAGCCAGCTCCTGCAGGAGACCATCAGCGGGAACCGCATCGTCAAGGCATTCCGCATGGAGCACTGGGAGCTGCGGCGCTTCCGCGAGGCCTCCGGCAAGCTGCTGCGGGTGAACCTGCGCTACGCCCGCGCGCAGGCCGCCACTTCGCCGCTGATGGAGGTGCTGGGCGCGGTAACGCTGGTGTTCCTGCTGCTCTACGCGCGCGATCAGATCCGCTCCAGCCAGTTCACCACGGGCATGTTCGTCACCTTCATCTACGCGCTTTTCAAGATGTACGAGCCGGTCAAGCGGCTATCGGGCATCAATAACTCCTTCCAGCAGGCCATTGGAGCGAGCTCGAAAGTCTTCGAGTTGCTGGACCTGGAGGAGGAGATAGCCGAAAAGCCGGATGCCGTTACACTGACGCCGTTTTCGCGGTCGATCGGGTTCGATCACGTGGACTTTTCCTATGACAGCCGGGAGCCGGTGTTGCAGGACGTCTCGCTGGAGGTGCGGGTCGGGCAGGTGGTGGCCATCGTAGGGTCGAGCGGCGCGGGCAAGACCACGCTGGCGAACCTGATACCGCGCTTCTTTGACGCCACCGGCGGCCGTGTGCTGATCGACGGCGTGGATGTCCGCGACGCCAGCCTGGATTCGCTGCGCGCGCAGATCAGCATGGTTACGCAGGAGAACATTCTGTTCAACGACACGATCCGAAACAATATCTGCTATGGACAGAAAGAAGTCTCCGCCGGGAAGATGGAGCAGGCGGCGCGGGCTGCCATGGCGCATGAGTTCATCGGGCGGATGCCGGACGGCTATGCGACAATGATTGCTGACCGTGGCGAGCGGCTCAGCGGCGGGCAGCGGCAGCGGCTTGCAATCGCCCGCGCTCTGCTGAAGGATGCTCCCATCCTCATTCTGGATGAAGCCACCTCGGAGCTGGATACGGAATCCGAGCAACTGGTGCAGGAGGCCCTGTCGAATCTGATGGCGGGCCGTACGGTGATCGTGATCGCGCACCGGCTATCGACCGTCCGGCGGGCGGACCGGATCGTGGTGCTGGAGGGCGGACGGATTCGCGAGACGGGTACGCACGAAGAGTTGCTGCGGCTGGGCGGCATCTACCAGAAGCTGCATGCATTGCAGTTCTGGGACGAGACGCAGGAGCTGGCGCGGGCAGCGCAGCCTGCGGTTTCTCCATAAGGAGTCCGATGTCGGGAACGGAAACGGCCACGAAAGTGAAAACCGGCCTCCGGTCGATGACCGGGTACGCCGTGGTGCGGGTTGAGGAGGAAGACTATTCGCTCACGGCGAGCTTGCACAGCGTGAATCATCGCTATATGGATCTGCGGTTGCACATGCCTGACCTGCTGCTCCCGCTGGAAAACAAAATCCGCGCCATCCTGCAGAACAGGAAGCTGCGCGGGCACTTGAATCTGAAGCTGGTCCTGGATACGCGTGGCGCGTCCGATGTGGCGGTGGATGAAGAGCTGGCGGCGCGGTACCTGGAGACGATGCTGCGGCTGGGCAGCCGGTTTCAGATCCCGTCGCAGCCGGAGATGGAGACCATCCTGCAGATGCCCGGCGTGATTCTGAAAAAGGATCTGGCGTCGTCGCTGCTGGAGCTGACGGCCGAGGCGGAGGCGAAGATTCTCGCCGCGGTCGAGGATGTGGTGGAGAAGTGGGACGACGTGCGGGCCGCGGAGGCCGCGTTGCTGGTGGTGGATCTGCAATCGCGCATTGCCGGGATCGGCGCGGCGGCGGAGCGCATGGAGCAGTGGCAGCAGGAGGTGCTGGAGCTGGCCCAAAAACGTCTGGTGGACAAACTGCAGGCGCTGGCGGGCTCTGTTGGGATCGACCCGGACCGACTGGCTCAGGAGGCCGCGATTCTGGCCGAGCGCACCGATGTCACTGAGGAGATCACCCGTCTGAAGGCGCACGTGAAGCAGTTTTCCGGTCTGCTCGCGGGCGGCGCGGATGCCGGCAAGAAGCTGGATTTTCTGCTGCAGGAGATGAACCGCGAGAACAACACCTTGCTCTCGAAGATGACCGGGCTCGGCGAGTGCTCTCTGGCGATGACCGAGGCCGGGCTCGATAGCAAGGCCGAAATCGAGAAGCTGCGGGAGCAGATACAGAATCTGCAATAAGGGAAACGGCCTTCATGACGAATCTGCAACTCTTCTGCACGCCGGCGCGCAAGCCGATGCGCCAGCAGGCCGGAGAACCGCAATGACGCCTGTCGTGTTTATCATCTCCGCGCCCTCCGGGTCCGGAAAAACGACGCTGGTGCGGCGGTTGATGGGTGAGGTTCGCGGACTGCACTTTTCGGTCTCCTATACGACGCGCTCACCGCGCGGGCAGGAGCAGGACGGACGGGAGTATTCCTTCGTCAACCGGGAACAGTTCGAGGAGATGATCGAGCAGGGCAGACTGCTCGAGTGGGCCACTGTGTTCGGGAACTACTACGGAACGGCCCGGCATTTTCTGGAGGAGGCCGAGGCGGCAAAGCAGGACCTGTTGCTGGATATTGATGTGCAAGGCGCCGAGCAGGTGAAATCCAGAGTTTCTAATACGGTCTCCATTTTCATCCTGCCCCCGTCGCGGCCCGAGCTGGAAGCGCGTCTCCGCCACCGCAGCCAGGACTCCGAGGCCGTGATCCGGAAGCGTTTACGCGATGCACAAAGGGAGATAGTCGGGTACGATAGATATGATTACGTTTTGATAAACGACCAGTTGGAGCAATCGGCGGCCTTCCTGCGTTCCATCGTTCTGCACGAGCGGTGGCGCCATGGGAGCGACCTCGCCGAGGGCGATCCTTCGTTGCTGCGCGAGATGGCGGAGGGTTGCAGGACCGAACGGCTCCGGAGTCAGGTTCAGCCAATCCTGGAGAGTTTTCAACATGAAATGTCTGGAGGAGAGTGAATGTCATCACCATTAGCAGGGAGTGCGGACAGTAAGTTAACAGGGATTGCGGACAGCAAGTTCCGGATGATTCTGCTGGCGGCCAAGCGTGCCCGCCAGATTCAGGGCGGGTCGAAGCCGCTGGTGCATACCGCGGCGCGAAAAGCCACGCGGATCGCCCTGGAGGAGCTGAAAGCCGGTGTGCTGCCCTATGATATAGCCACCGGCGGCGTGGATGAGGACATGGAAGAGGACGCACCCGAAGCGGTGGAAGGCTAGCCCTGCGGCAGTGGAAGGCAGAGGGAAACATCGTGAGAGTGGCGCTGGGAGTCTCCGGAGGCATCGCCGCCTATAAGTCGGCGGAGTTGGTCCGCGAGCTGCAACAGTTGAACCTTGCAGTGCAGGTCGTCATGACGGCGCACGCGCAGGAGTTCGTCCGCCCGCTCACCTTCGCCGCCCTCACCGGAAAAAAAGTCATCACCGGGATGTTCGGCGACGGCGAGCAGGAGGCCAACGTCGAAAGCGCCATCGAGCATATCGCTGTAGCGCAGTCGATCGATCTGCTGGTTGTTGCGCCCGCCACCGCCGGTTGCATTGCAAAGCTCGCAGCCGGGATCGCCGATGATTTCCTGACCACGCTGTATCTGGCCACGAAAGCTCCAGTGATCGTGGTGCCCGCCATGAACGTGAACATGTGGGACCATCCAGCGACCCGGGAGAACGTGGAAAAACTGCGGTCCCGGGGCGTGGAGATCGTCGATCCGGACGAAGGTTACCTGGCTTGCGGCATGACGGGGCCGGGAAGGCTGGCCTCGAATGAGGCCATATTGTCCCGCGTGCGCGAAACCCTCGGTTTGCGGGAGGATATGAAGGACGAGGTCGTCCTGGTAACGGCCGGCCCCACGCGGGAGGCCATCGATCCGGTCCGCTATATCAGCAACCGTTCCAGCGGGAAAATGGGCTATGCCATCGCAGATGCCGCGCGGCTGCGCGGGGCGCGCACCTTGCTCGTCAGCGGTCCTTCGGCCGAGAAGCCTCCTGAGAATGTGGAACTGGTTTCCGTAACCACGGTGCGCGAGATGCGCGACGCGGTGCTGGCTAGGTGGATTGAGGCCACCATCGTGATCAAGGCCGCCGCGCCGGCTGATTTTCGCCCGCAGTCCGCGGCCCCGCAGAAGATCCACAAGAACGGAGATGGTCTGACCGTTGTGCTGGAGCCCACGGAAGACATTCTGCGGGAGATCGGCGAGCGGAAGGGAGACCGTCTGCTGGTCGGCTTTGCCGCCGAAACGGAAGACCTGGAATCGCGCGCCCGGGAGAAGCTCACGGCCAAGCATCTGGACCTGATCGTTGGAAACGACGTCAGCGGCTCGGAGACGGGATTTGACTCCGACTATAACTCCGTAACGATTCTGGGCGCCGATGGTTTCAAGCGTACTCTTGAGCGGATGCGAAAGTCCGAGGTGGCGCAGGAAATACTGAATGAGGTAGTGCGGTTGCGCGGCAATGGAAGGTCCTGATCGATCCACGGTTCGAGAGCTGGCCCGGTGGTTGCGCTTCTATCGCGACATCGGGTTCACCGAGATCTATCGCCCGCTGCCGGCAGCCGCGGCGACCATCGAAACCCCTGCCGTGGCTGCCGCGCCGCAGCCCGCGCCGGAAAGAGAGCAAGAGCACGTGCCGAAAAAATGCACCACCGATTCCCCGCCATCCCCGCCGGTCGTTCCCCCAAAGGCTGTGGACCTTTTCGCGGCAGTCGAGCCGCGGGAAACACTGGAGAAGATCCGAAAGGACCTGGGAGATTGCCAGCGATGCAAGCTGGCGGGTGGAAGAAAAACAATCGTCTTTGGATCGGGGAACCCGAAGGCGGAGATTGTGTTCGTCGGGGAGGGGCCGGGCGCAGACGAAGATGAGCAGGGGCTGCCCTTTGTCGGCCGCGCCGGACAGTTGCTGACCGACATGATCGAAAAGGGGATGAAGATTCCGCGCCCCGATGTTTACATCTGCAACATCGTGAAATGTCGGCCGCCCGGCAACCGCAAGCCGGAGCGGGATGAGATCGCCGCGTGCCGGCAGTTCGTCGAGCGGCAACTGCAGTCGGTTCGCCCGCGCGCCATCTGCGCCATGGGCGCCACGGCGGCGGAAACGCTGCTGGGAGTGAAGCAATCCATGGGCAGCCTGCGGGGTAGTTGGTACGAGTTTGCCGGCATTCCGTTGATCGTTACCTATCATCCCGCATACCTGTTGCGGGACCCTTCGCGCAAGGCCGATACGTGGGAGGATCTGAAGATGCTTCTCGCGCTGCTGGGCTCTCGGGAATCCGCTGCTACCCGGAAACCATAATCTATTGCTATCCTCTGGGAATGGCTGAATCGCATCCGGACTATTGTGAAGTCGCGCTGCCGGTCCCGCTGGATCAGTTGTTCACCTACTCGGTTCCGCCGGGGATGGCGGTCGAGGCTGGCGTGCGTGTCGTGGTGGGGTTCGGGCGGCGCAAAATGGTGGGAGTGGTGATCCGCACCGGTGTCGCAGTCCATGATTTAACACCTAAACAAATCAAGCAGATACAAGCTGTAGTGGATGAAGCGCCAGCGCTGACCGATGAGTTCCTGCGGCTGGCGAAGTGGGTAGCGGAATACTATTTGGTGCCGCTGGGCGGGGTGTTGCCGGCGATGTTGCCGAAGCGGGCCTCGCTGCGCCGGAAGGTGCGCGTGGTGCTGACCGAGGCGGGTGAGCGGGCGCTGCAAGAAGCTGATCCAGAAAGACTTATTCCGACTCCCGAGCAATTGCTGCTGCAGCGGATCGCCAAGCGCAAGGGGTTGCGGAAGCAGACGCTGCGCGACGCCCGAGAGATGCTGGAACGATTGCGGCGCAAAGGCTGGGTGGCAATGGAAAGCACGCTCGACGCCGGGGATTCGAAAGACTCGGAATCCTCCAACCTTGCGAAGTTAGCGAAGGAGATCGTGCATGCTGCTCCTGCCGTCTCTCAGCACAAATTGACGCGTTGGCAGGAGGTGGCGCTCGACAGAATCCGAACCCGGATGGATTCCGGCGAATTCGGGGTGTTGCTGCTGCACGGCGTGACGGGAAGCGGCAAGACGGAGGTCTACATGCGCGCCATCGAGACGGCGCTCGCGCGAGGACAAAACGCCCTGATGCTGGTGCCGGAGATCAACCTGACGCCGCAGATGGCCGGACTGTTCGCCGGGCGGTTCGGCAGCCGGGTGGCGGTGCTGCACAGCGGGCTGGGCGAAAAGGAGCGCGAGCAGCAATGGCTGCGCGTGCGCGGCGGCGGCGCGGACGTGGTGATCGGGACGCGGTCGGCGGTCTTCGCCCCGCTGGCCAGCCCCGGGCTGGTGATTGTGGACGAGGAGCACGACGCCAGCTACAAGCAGGAGGAGGCGCCGCGCTATCACGGGCGCGACGTAGCCATCGTGCGCGCGAAGGAGGCAGGCGCGACGGTGGTGCTGGGGTCGGCGACGCCCGCGGTGGAGACGCGCCATCACGCCGAGGCGGGCAAGTACGAATTGCTGGAACTGCAGCAGCGCGTGGAGGACCGCCCGCTGCCGCGCACCGAAGTAGTGGATATGCGGCAGGAGTTCTCCGAGACGGGGCGGCAGACGTTTCTTTCACGTCGGCTGACCGAGGAGATAGAAAAGCGGCTGGAGCGGCGCGAGCAGTCGTTGATCCTGCTGAACCGGCGCGGCTATTCCGCCTTTGTGCTGTGCCGGAGTTGCGGGAAGACGATCGAGTGCACTGATTGCAGTATCGCGCTGACGCACCACAAACGGCGGGCGCAACTGCTGTGCCATTACTGCGGGTATACGCGAGGGGTGCCGGAGGCGTGTCCGGAGTGCGAGAGCGAGTATCTCTACTTCATGGGCGAGGGGTCGGAGAAGGTGGAGGATGCGCTCGGCCGGCGGTTCCCCGAAGCGCGGATCGGGCGGCTGGATCGCGACACGGCGAGCGGGCGCGGCAAGGCGGAGACGATCCTGGCGGCGTTCCGCAGCCATGAACTGGATGTGCTGGTGGGAACGCAGATGATCGCGAAGGGCCACGATATTCACAACGTTACGCTGGTGGGCGTCGTCAGCGCGGACATGGGACTGGCGCGGCCGGACTTCCGCGCGGCGGAGCGGTCGTTTCAGTTGATTACGCAAGTAGCCGGGCGCGCCGGGCGCGGCGAGCGTGCGGGCGAGGTGATTATCCAGACTTATTTTCCGGAGCACTACGCGATCCGGGCCGCGGCGGCGCAGGACTACGGGCAGTTCTATAAACAGGAGGCACGGTTCCGGCAGTTAATGCACTATCCGCCGTTCGCGGCGCTGGCAAACGTGATGGTCAAAAGCGAGAGCGTGGAGGCGGTGCTGAAACTGACAGGAAAGCTGGGGAGGTATCTGGAGGGCCTCCAGGAAGGGAAGCAGGGGGCCGGGTGGCGGATGCTGGGTCCGGCGGCGGCGCCGATCCCAAAGCTGAAGAAGTCGTATCGCTATCACTTTTTGCTGAAGGCCGGACGGCGGAGCACGCTGCGGCGAGTGTTGCGGGGGTGCTTGGAGTTTGCGCGGCGGGAAAAATTTCCCGCCGGATCGCTGATCATCGACGTGGACCCCCAATCCCTGTTCTGAGCACTTACAAGTTCTCCTATTGCGATCGGTGAACCGGATGACAACATCCCGAATTCGTTGGCTAGTGAGAGTCGAAGCATGCGTAGGGGAATTGACGCGGTTTCGATTTGTGGAAATTCGTCGTAGGTTTTTCCATTCAGCAACCGGCCAGCTTTGCTTTTCTGCGTCCCCCCCCATTGCTTGAAGAAAAACGGGATTCCAAATTTTCTACACTGTCTTAAAATCGACAGCACCCATCTTTTGTTCATTGGACGGGCACCCGGGCCGCTTTCACCACCCACGATCACCCAGTGAATGCCAGAAAGATCTATCACGCCAAGGTCTTCCAGCAGCGGTTCTATCGACAGGAACCGAACAGCAGCCGGAGCCGAACGAAGAGCTTCAATTCGTGGCAAGCCATGTTTCTTGTCTTCGACGCTCACCCCCCACCATATATGAGGAAGAGTCGCGACATGGCGGAGCTTTGAGGAGAGCAGACCTGCCATTCGCTCGGCACGCTTGGTGAGAACCTGATAAACATGCCAGCCGGAATTCTCCATTACGTCTGCGACTGCGGTGATGTAGTCATCAGCCACTGCTGTTTGAAAGAGGTCGCTCATCGAATTGACAAATACAAATTTGGAGCGTGGCCAGAGAAATGGTTCGGTCAGTTTTTTCGGAACCATCCGGACATCAAAACCTTGCTCGTATGGATGGCCAGGCACGCCACGAAATCTTTCTGCAAATGTTTCCGCGTAGCAGTGCTTGCATCCTGGGCTGACTTTTTCGCAACCCCTCACGGGGTTCCACGTAGCATCAGTCCATTCAATATGAGAATTAGCGGACATTGAAGCTCTTCCTCGGAGGAAACTTTATCATGACATTCTTTCCCATAGTTTCCTCGCGACCCTTCGGTGCTGGTGTCATACGCGTGATCTTGCCTGAACTTTGAAGTTGGATCAAGGCATCCTTATAATTCCGGAATGTGTGGGGACGTCGGAACGATTTTTGTTGATGCTGCTCGTGGTTTTCATAGATCGACCGAACTTTTAATTGTCGACCAGAAAAATATTCGAGGAGTGATTGCTGTAGTTCGTCCAATGGGTTAGTCAGCTCAAGCAGCGATTGGTTCTGGTCCTGTGCGAGGAAATATTCGAAACTGGCAACACCTTGCGATTTGGAGGAACTCTCATGTGCCATTATGTCGCTCATAATTTCATACCCTATGAATTTTTTAGTAACGAATATGAGAT